>NZ_FXBL01000004.1:2400000-3600000 GCF_900177325.1 Mesorhizobium australicum
CGGCGAAGGGCAGGGTTCCGGTCATGGCCGGCGCCGGTTCCAACAACACGGCCGAAGCCATCAGCCTTGCCACCGAGGCGGAAAAGTCCGGCGCTGATGCGGTGCTGGTCGTCACGCCCTATTACAACAGGCCGACCCAGCGCGGGCTCTACGAGCATTTCGCCGCTGTCGCGCGGGCGACGAAGCTGCCGATCTTCATCTACAACATCCCGCCGCGTTCCGTCATCGACATGACGCCGGAGACGATGGGCAGGTTGCGCAACGATTTCAAGAACATCGTCGGCGTCAAGGACGCGACCGGCAAGGTCGAGCGCGTCTCCGAGCAGCGCATGACCTGCGGCAAGGACTTCATCCAGCTCTCGGGCGAGGATGCGTCCGCTCTTGGCTTCAACGCCCATGGCGGCGTCGGCTGCATCTCGGTCACGTCCAACGTTGCGCCGCGGCTGTGCGCCGAATTCCAGGCCGCGACGCTCGCCAACGACAAGAAGCGCGCGCTGGAACTGCAGGACCAGTTGATGCCGCTGCACAAGACGATCTTCATCGAGGCCGGCGTGACGGGCTCCAAATACGCGCTGTCGAAGCTCGGCCGCGTTGCCAATGTCGTGCGCTCGCCGCTCGTCACCGTGGAACCTTCGACAGCGGAGAAGATCGACGCGGCGATGCGAAGCGTCGGTCTCCTGAATTAGCAGCATGGCCACAGGACGTGACGACCCCAACAACCGGACCGTGGCAGAGAACCGCAAGGCGCGGTTCTCCTACGAGGTGCTGGACACGCTCGAGACGGGGCTGGTTCTGTCCGGCACCGAGGTGAAATCTCTGCGCCAAGGTCAGGCGAACATCCAGGAATCCTACGCCTCCGTCGAGGGCGGGGAACTGTGGCTGATCAACTCCTACCTGCCGGAATACCTGCAGGCGAACCGCTTCAACCACGAGCCGCGCCGGCGCCGCAAGCTGCTCACCAGCAAGCGCGAACGCGCGCGCCTCGCCCAGGCGGTTGAGCGTGAGGGCATGACGCTTGTGCCGCTAAAGATCTATTTCAACGACCGCGGCCGCGCCAAGCTGCTGCTGGCGGTGGCGCGCGGCAAGAAGCTGCACGACAAGCGGCAGACGGAAAAAGAGCGCGACTGGAACCGCGAGAAGGGTCGCCTGCTCAAGGAGCGAGGGTAGAAGCGGAAGGCCGAGGCGTCTTCGTTATGCTGCGTCGCGATTCTTGTCCGCGCTGACGAAGGTAAGCCGCAATCCGAGCGCGTCGGCCACCTTCATGATCGTCGCAAATTCCGGATTTCCCTCGCCGCTCAGCGCCTTGTAGAGCGCCTGGCGTGACAGGCCCGTCTGCTCGGCCAGCTTCGTCATGTTGCGTGCGCGAGCGATCGTGCCGAGCGCAAGCGCGATCTCATTCGGGTTTCCATCCTCGCAGGTTGCCTTGAGATACTCCGCTGCGGTGAGATCGTCGTCTATATACTCTGCTGCATCAAAAGGCAGGGTTTCGAGCGCCATGTCAGCTTTCCTTCCATTCTCTTGCCAACTGCTTGGCACGTTCAATGTCTCGACGCTGGGTATCCTTGTCGCCCCCGCATAGGAGGACCAGAATCGTATCGCCGATCTGAACGAAGTAGATGCGATATCCTGGACCGTGATCGATCCGAAGCTCGCTTACTCCTTCGCCGACAGGACGCACATCGCCTGGATTTCCATCCCTAAGTCGCTCAATTCGCCGAGAGATTCTCGCCTTGGCCGACCGATCCCGCAATTGCGCCAACCAGTTCGCAAAAATGGTCGTACGGCGAATATTCATATAGAAAGGTGTAAACCATGGTTGACAAAAGTCAATCCGCCGGCTGCGGGATCTGATCTAGGAACTTTGCCACATTCGCGAAGACGTCGGCGAACATCTCTTCGGTCAGCACGCCGGTATTCGTGTTGTAGCGCGAGCAGTGGTAGCTGGAGAACACGCTGAGGCCGCCGATTTCGGTGGCCGCGCCGTGCTTGAACGGATGCGCGGCGACGCGGCCGCCGAGCGCCCGTATCGTCGACTGATGCGCGATCGCTCCCAAGGTCACAACAGCGCGGAGGTTCGGAAAACGCCCGACTGTCGCCGAAAGAAACCCTCGGCAGGTGTTGATCTCGCTGCTCTCCGGCTTGTTGGCCGGCGGCACGCAGCGCACTGCGTTGGTGATTGCCGTGCCGATCAGTTCCAGGCTGTCGTCGGGTCGCGCGAGAAACTCGCCGTGCGCGAAGCCGAAGGTTTTCAGCGTCCTGTAGAGCAGGTCGCCCGCGTAATCCCCGGTGAAAGGCCGCCCGGTGCGGTTTGCGCCGCGCAGACCGGGCGCCAGCCCGACGATGAGCAGCTTCACCGTGGCATCATCGGACGGGGGCAGGAAGGTCGGCACGGGACCGTTGAACCAGCCCGGCTCCTTCATCCGCCATTCGGCGACGAAATCGTGCAGGCGAGGGCACAACGGACAGTCGTAGGGAGGCTCCGCAGCCCCGCGGGGAATCGCATCGATCATCCGGCGATCATGCCCGGATCAGAGATCGTCGTCAGCCGGTTCCTGAGTCTCGAGGCGTCGCGGCGGTCGTTCGGAAAGCTCGCGTCCCACATCGGCGCGCAGCGTCATCAGGTCGACGAAATGGTCGGCCTGCCGGCGCAGGTCGTCGGCGATCATCGGCGGCTGCGAGGACATGGTCGAGACCACCGTCACCTTGCGGCCGCGGCGCTGCAAAGCCTCGACGAGTGAGCGGAAATCGCCGTCACCGGAGAAGATTACATAGTGGTCGACGAATTCCGTGAGCTCCAGCGCGTCGATCGCGAGCTCGATGTCCATGTTGCCCTTGATCTTACGCCGGCCGCTCGCATCGGTGAATTCCTTCGCCGGCTTCGTGACAACCTTGTATCCGTTGTAGTCGAGCCAGTCGATCAGCGGACGAATAGATGAATATTCCTGGTCTTCGATGATCGCCGTATAATAATTCGCCCGAAGAAGGTACCCCTTCTTCTGGAAGAAGACCAGAAGCTTACGGTAGTCTATATCAAATCCGAGGGATCTAGAGGTTGCATATAGATTAGCGCCGTCGATGAAGAGGGCAATCTTTTCCCGGGAATCGAACATCTCAAAACATCCCAAAAAACGAAGTGCAGACAATCAAAATCGGAAACAGTAAATAGTTCCCAATCCCACCTGCAACCCACTTAGCGCTATGATTGGGCTAATCAAGGGCAGGCTGCGGCTCGGCAACAAAATGTGACCGTATGTGATCTTCTGCCGCGGTCGACGTTCCGCTGGTATGCCGCCGGGTTCGCGATGCCTCAAGCTTGTAATTTGGGCTTGAAGGCGATATGCAGCGCGCCAATATTCCCGACATTCAAGCAGGAAAGGGGCATCGATGGCCCGCGTCACAGTTGAAGACTGCATCGACAAGGTCGAGAACCGTTTCGAACTCGTTCTGCTCGCAGGCCACCGGGCCCGCCAGATCAGCCAGGGCGCCCCGATCACGGTCGACCGCGACAACGACAAGAACCCGGTGGTCGCGCTGCGCGAAATCGCCGACGAGACGCTGTCTCCCGACGACCTGAAGGAAGACCTGATCCACTCGCTGCAAAAGCATGTGGAAGTTGACGAGCCGGAGGCGGACGCCGCAGAGCTGGTCGACCGTCAGGGCGCTGCCGGTGAAGTCGCCAGCGTCGAGGAAGACGGCGACGACCAGGTCGCCTTCGACCGGATGAGCGAGGAAGAACTGCTCGCCGGCATCGAGGGGCTGGTTGCGCCGGAGAAAAACGACGACTTCTGAGCCGCTTCCGGCCCGCGGCGCTTCCGTGCCGCCACAATCGCAGCTATTTAATCCATGCGCCGCGCGAACGCGCGGCGCATGTTTCATTTTTTAGGTTTGGTCATATCCGATGATGCGTCAATACGAGCTTGTCGAGCGCGTTCAGCGCTACAAGCCCGACGTGAACGAGGCGCTGCTCAACAAGGCCTATGTCTATGCGATGCAGAAGCATGGCCATCAGCGCCGGGCATCGGGAGATCCCTATTTCTCGCATCCGCTCGAAGTCGCCGCGATCCTGACCGACATGCATCTGGACGAGTCGACCATCGCCGTCGCTCTCCTGCATGACACGATCGAGGACACGACCGCCACGCGCGCGGAGATCGACGAACTGTTCGGACCCGACATCGGCAAGCTGGTTGAGGGCCTGACCAAGCTCAAGCGCCTCGACCTCGTCTCCAAGCGTGCCGAGCAGGCGGAAAACCTGCGCAAGCTCCTGATCGCCATCTCGGAGGACGTGCGCGTCCTGCTCGTCAAGCTGGCGGACCGGCTGCACAACATGCGCACCCTCCATCACGTGCCCGAGGCGAAGCGGCTGCGCATCGCCGAGGAGACGATGGAGATCTATGCTCCGCTCGCCGGCCGCATGGGCATGCAGGACATGCGCGAGGAGCTGGAGGAACTCGCCTTCCGCTATGTTAATCCGGAGGCCTACCGCACCGTGACGGCGCGGCTCGCCGCCTTCATGGACAAGAGCCGTGGCGTGATCCAGGGCATCGAGAAGGCCCTGTCGGACATGTTCGCCACGACCGGCCTCAAGGCCTCGGTCAAGAGCCGTCAGAAGAAGCCGTGGTCGGTCTTCCGCAAGATGGAGGCCAAGGCGCTCTCCTTTGAGCAGCTGTCCGACATCATCGGTTTCCGCGTCATCGTCGAGACGGTAGACGACTGCTACCGTGCGCTCGGCGCCATCCACACGACCTGGCAGATGGTGCCGGGCCGCTTCAAGGACTACATCTCGATCCCGAAGCAGAACGACTACCGCTCGCTGCATACGACGATCGTCGGCCCGTCGCGCCAGCGCGTCGAGCTGCAGATCCGGACACAGGAGATGGACCGCGTCGCCGAATATGGTGTCGCCGCGCACTCCATCTACAAGGACGGCCCGAAAAAGCCGAATGGCGCCACCTACAAGGTGTCGAGCGAGACCAACGCCTATGCGTGGCTGCGCCGCACCATCGAGTCGCTCGCCGACGGCGACAATCCCGAGGACTTCCTGGAGAATACCAAGCTCGAACTGTTCCAGGACCAGGTCTTCTGCTTCACGCCCAAGGGCATGCTGATCGCCCTGCCGCGTGGCGCGACGCCGATCGACTTCGCCTATGCGGTGCACACCGATGTCGGCGACACCTGCGTCGGCGCCAAGGTCAACGGCCGGGTCATGCCGCTGATGACCGAGCTTCAGAACGGCGATGAGGTCGAGATCATTCGCTCGAAGTCGCAAGTCCCGCCCGCCGCCTGGGAGGCCGTCGTCGTCACCGGCAAGGCGCGCTCGGCGATCCGCCGCGCCACCCGCACCGCCATCCGCAAACAGTATTCGGGCCTCGGCACCCGCATCCTCGAACGCGCCTTCGAGCGATCGGGCCGCACCTTCTCCAAGGCCGAGCTGAAGCAGGTTCTGCCGCGCCTTGCGCGCAAAGATGTCGAGGACGTTCTGGCCGCCGTCGGGCGAGGGGAGCTCTCTTCGATCGACGTGATGCGGGCGGTCAATCCCGACATCAAGGAGATCAAGTCGGCGCCGGTGCCGAAGGTGAAGGAAGAGGGCTGGTCCAAGCTGCGCAACGCGGCGGGCATGCTGTTCCAGGTTCCGGGGCTTTCCTCGCGCAAGACGGGCGCCAAGGGCGACAGCCGCGCGGCGCTGCCGATCCGCGGCGTGCGCGGCGACCTGCCGGTGCGCTTCGCGCCGGAAGGGGCGGTGCCCGGCGACCGCATCGTCGGCATCCTCCAGCCCGGCGCTGGGATCACCATCTATCCGATCCAGTCGCCCTCGCTCACCGCCTTCGACGACCAGCCGGAGCGCTGGATCGACGTCCGCTGGGACATTTCCGAGGACAAGAAAGAGCGCTTCCCGGCCCGCATCAGCGTGACGGCGCTGAACGCGCCCGGATCGCTCGCCGAGATCGCGCAGATCATTGCCGCGAACGACGCCAACATCCATACGCTGTCCATGGTGCGGCCGGCGCCCGATTTCACCGAGATGGTCGTCGACCTAGAGGTGTGGGACCTGAAGCACCTGAACCGGCTGCTCTCGCAACTCAAGGCGAACGAGGCGGTCAGGCTGGCCAAGCGCGTGAACGGATAGAGGGGCTCATGACGACGGACGAGGTCATCCAGATTTTCCGCGACACGGGAGCGGTGCTCGAAGGGCACTTCATCCTGACGTCGGGCCTGCGCAGCCCCGTATTCCTGCAGAAGGCGCGCGTCTTCATGCATGCCGACAAGACGGCGATCCTGTGCAAGGCGCTGGCGGAGAAGATCCGCCGGGAAGTGCCCGGCACGATCGACTATGTCGTCGGCCCTGCCGTCGGCGGCATCATCCCCGCCTACGAGACCTCGCGCCATCTCGGCGTGCCTGCGATCTGGGTGGAGCGCGAGGGCGGCGAATTCCGTCTCCGCCGTTTCGAGATCGAGAAGGGGGCCCGCGTCGTGATCGTGGAGGACATCGTCACCACTGGCCTGTCGATCCGCGAGACGATCACCTGCCTGCGCGACATCGGCGTCGAGGTGGCCGCCGCCGCCTGCATCGTCGACCGCTCCGCCGGCAAGACGAATGTCGGCGTCCCGCTGGTCTCGCTGGCGCAGTACGAAGTGCCGGCCTATCCGGCAGACCGCCTGCCGCCCGAGCTTGCCGCGATCCCGCCGGTCAAGCCCGGCAGCCGGAACATCTGACATGATCATCGGCCTCGGCAGCGACCTGATCGACATCCGCCGCGTGCAGAAATCGCTCGACCGCTTCGGCGAGCGCTTCACGCAACGCATCTTCACCGAGATCGAGCAGGCGAAGTCGGACCGCCGCAAGGAGCGCGCGGCCTCCTACGCCAAGCGCTTCGCTGCCAAGGAAGCCTGTTCGAAGGCGCTCGGCACCGGGCTTTCGCGTGGTGTCTTCTGGCGCGACATGGGCGTGGTCAACCTGCCCGGCGGCAAGCCCACCATGCACCTGACCAACGGCGCGGCGAAGCGGCTGGAGGCGATGACGCCGCCCGGACACCGCGCCGTGATCCACCTGACGATCACGGACGACTTCCCGCTCGCTCAGGCATTCGTGATCATCGAAGCCCTGCCGGCGGCCTGAGCGACCGGAGTTTCGCCGCATTTGCGTTGCCCCACGCGAGGCAAGTGGCTAAAGACGTGACCGGAAACCGAGGAAGCGATGAGCGTGGCAGAGAAGACAGGCAAGAAGTCCGGCGGGCTTGGCGAAACCGTCAGCGTCATCGTCCAGGCGCTGATCCTCGCGCTCGTCATCCGCACCTTCCTGTTCCAGCCGTTTTCGATTCCGTCCGGCTCGATGCGTCCGACGCTGCTCGAGGGCGACTACCTGTTCGTGACCAAGTGGGCCTACGGTTATTCGCGCCATTCGCTGCCGTTCTCGCCGAACCTCTTCTCTGGCCGCATCTTCGGCTCCGATCCGGAGCGCGGTGACGTGGCCGTGTTCAAATATCCGCCGAACCCGTCGCTCGACTACATCAAGCGCGTCATCGGCCTGCCTGGCGACCGCATCCAGATGATCGACGGCGTGCTCAACATCAACGGCACGCCGGTACAGCGCGTGAAGACCGGCGAGATCAACAATCCCGACATCACCGAGGAGAACCGCCCGGTCGACGTCTATCGCGAGACGCTGCCGAACGGCGTCTCCTACGACACGCTCGACCTGACGCCGAACGGCATCAGCGACAACACGCGCGAGTTCACGGTGCCGGCGGGCCATTATTTCATGATGGGCGACAACCGCGACAACTCGGCCGACAGCCGCGTCTTCGGTTTCGTGCCGGCGGAAAACCTCGTCGGCCGCGCCAACATCATCTTCTTCTCGATCTCCGACGGCTCGAGCCCGCTCGAGATCTGGAAGTGGCCGACGGACATGCGTCCGGGCCGGCTGTTCAACTTCGTCCACTGATGGCGCTGAAGCGGCCGACGGGAGAAGATCTGGCGCGGATCGTCTGCGAACGAACCGGCCACGCCTTTGGAAATCTCGGCTTGCTCCAGACCGCGCTCACCCATTCGAGCACGGGCGGGGCCACGAACAACGAGCGCCTCGAATTCCTCGGCGACCGCGTCCTCGCGCTCGTCGTCTCCGACATGCTGTTCTCCTCGTTCCCCGACGCCAAAGAGGGGGAACTGGCGGTCCGGCTCAACGCGCTCGTTCGCGCCGAGACCTGCGCCGACGTTGCACTCGAGATTGGGCTTGAGACGATCATCAGGGCCGATTCCGCGGTTCGCGCCGGCGTCGGCGCCAAGGCGAAGAACGTGCTGGCCGACGCCACCGAAGCCCTGATCGCGGCTATCTATCTTGACGGCGGCATCGATGCGGCCCGCGCCTTCGTCCTGCGCTACTGGGAGAAGCGCTCGCGCGCGATCGAGACGCCGCCGCGCGACGCCAAGACGGAGCTGCAGGAGTGGGCCGCCCAGCAGTCCGGCGCCCGCCCAGCCTATTCGGTCGAGAAACGCGAAGGGCCCGACCACGCGCCGGTGTTCACGGTCGTGGTCGAGCTGCCGGGCTATTCCGGAGCGAGGGCGACCGGCCGCTCCAAGCAGGCGGCGGAACGCGCCGCCGCCGAGGCGTTCCTGGCGCGCGAGGGCATCGGCGCGGCGAAGGAGACTGTGTCGTGAGCGACGTGAAGAACAACGCTGTCGAAGGCGCGCCCGCGACCCATTCGGGCTTTGTCGCGCTCATCGGCGCGCCGAATGCCGGCAAGTCGACGCTGGTCAACCAGCTCGTCGGCACCAAGGTGTCGATCGTCACCCACAAGGTGCAGACGACGCGCGCCATCGTGCGCGGCATCGCGGTCCATGGCGCCGCTCAGATCGTCTTCGTCGACACGCCGGGCATCTTCAAGCCTAAGCGCCGGCTGGACACCGCCATGGTCACGACCGCCTGGGGCGGGGCGAAGGACGCGGACATCGTGCTGGTCCTGATCGACGCCGAACGCGGCCTCAAGGGCGACGCGGCTGCGATCCTCGAACGGGTCGCCGATGTGAGGCAGCCGAAAGCGCTGATCCTCAACAAGGTGGACCGCGTCAAGCGCGAGACGCTGCTGGCGCTCACCGCCGAATGCAACGAGCGCGCCACATTCGAGCGCACCTTCATGGTCTCGGCGCTCACCGGCTCGGGCTGCAGCGATCTCCTCGCCTGGCTGGCCGAGGCGCTGCCGGAGGGGCCGTGGTACTATCCCGAGGACCAGATTTCCGACCTGCCGATGCGCCAGCTCGCCGCAGAGATCACGCGCGAGAAGCTCTATCTGCGCCTGCACCAGGAGCTGCCCTATTCCTCCACGGTCGAGACCGAGAAGTGGGAGGAGATGCCCAATGGATCGGTTCGTATCGAGCAGGTGATCTTCGTCGAGCGCGACAGCCAGAAGAAGATCGTGCTCGGCGAGAAGGGCCAGACCATCAAGGCGATCGGCCAGGCCGCACGCAAGGAGATCGCCGAGATCCTCGAACAGAAGGTGCACCTCTTCCTGTTCGTCAAGGTGCGCGAGAACTGGGGCGACGATCCAGAGCGTTATCGCGAGATGGGCCTGGAATTCCCGGGATAAAGCCCGCTCTGGCGGTCACACCGCCTTCGTGACTGGGGGCGCGCAACGCTCGATGAGGTCGCCGATCGGTTCCGGCCTGTGCAGCAGGAAGCCCTGGCCGTAGTCGACGCCCATCTCGGCCAGCATCTCCAGCGTCTCCTGCTTCTCGATCTTCTCGGCCACGACCGAATAGCCGAGGCTGCGCGCGATGCCGATGATCGCCGAGACGATCTCGCGGTCGTAGCGGCTCTCCGTCATGTGCTCCACGAAGGAGCCGTTGATCTTGATCGCATCGATCGGAAAGCGGCGAAGGTATTCGAACGAGCTCATACCGGCCCCGAAATCGTCGAGGCTGACTCGGCATTTGCGTTGCCGCGCGTTGAGGATGAATTGTTCCGCCGCGTCGAAATTGGTAACCGCGGCGGTTTCGGTGATCTCGAACATGATGCTGCACGGCGAGGTTCCGGTCTCGACCATGACGGTGTCGACGAACTCCCACAGCAGCGGATCGCTGAGCGTCTGCGCCGACAGGTTGAAGGCGAGCATGATGCCACCGCGGGCGGCCGCCGCGCCGTAGCGCTTCAGCGTCGTCTGGAAGATCCAGCGGTCGAGCTTCGCTGCGACGCCGAAGCGCTCCGCCGCGGGAATGAACTCGCCGGGCGGGATCAGCCGACCGTCCTTGGCGATGAGGCGGACCAGCACCTCGACATGGCCGCAGGCTTCCCAGGGGTGGCCGATCGGATGGATCTGCTGCCCGAACAGGGCGATGCGATCGCTCTCAAGCGCGTCCATCGTGTCCGATGCCATCCGCGCCGCGTTGAGGCCCACCGTCGCCGCGTTCCCCTGCGCGGAGAACAGCGCGTGGCGGTTCCGACCCGTCGCCTTGGCGGCATAGCAGGCGTCATCGGCTGAGGCGAGCGCGTCTGACACGGTGACCGTGGCGTCCGCCATGAAGGCGATGCCGATGCTGGCTGCCAGCCGCCGCGAGCCGGAGCTCGGGCCGAGGTCCGCGTCGCGGATCGCGGCCAGAATGTCGTCGGCGAGTCTTTCGGCAGGCGCCACATCGCAGGTCGGCACTACCAGCGCGAATTCGTCGCCGCCGAGGCGCGCCGCCTGCGCTCCGGGCGGCAGGACGGCGCGGATGTCGTCCGCTATCCGCCGCAGCGCCACGTCGCCGGCCGCGTGCCCCGCAAAGTCGTTAAGTGCCTTGAAGTAGTCGAGGTCGATGTAGAACACCGCCAGCGGGAAATTTCCGCCCTCGTCGCGGATCTGCGTCAGCGCGTCGTCGAAGGCCGTCCGGTTGAGCAGGCCGGTGAGGGGATCGTGCCTGGCTGCATAGGCCAGCTCCTGCTCGCGCTTCTGCTCGTCGGTCACGTCCCGGACGGTCCCCAGCACGTAGCCCGAGGAATTGGGCTCCGGAATGTATCGGATCAGCGATTCGACATAGCGCACCTCGCCGTCGCCGCGGATGATGCGATAGCGGCTGGTGACCACATGCGTCGAGCCGACGGGAACCTCGTGCGCCTCCGAGGCTGCCTCCTTGTCCTCTGGATGGAGGAAGCCGTACCAGAAGTCCCTCGGCACCTCTTCGCCGTCCAGCGACACGCCGAAAATCCCTTGCGTCCGCTCGTCCCAGTAGCTGCGCTTTCTGTCGATGTCATGGTGCCAGATGCCGGTGCCGCTCGCCTCCAGCGCGAGTCGGAAGCGCACGTTCACCTGCTCCAGCGCCTGTTCGGCCGCCTTCTGTCGGGTGATGTCGGTCTGCACGCCGACCACGCGCGTCGGCTTGCCGTTCTTGTCCCGCTCCACCACGCCGCCGCGGTCGAGCACCCAGATCCATTTGCCGGATTTATGCCGCAGCCTGAGTTCGGTCTCGATGATCTCGGTGAGCCCGGCGAGATGTTTCTCGCCGCTCGCGATCGCGCGCTCCTTGTCGTCGGGATGGGTCAGCCTCAGCCACAGATCGCTGACGGGCGGCAGTTCTCCCGGCTCGTAGCCGAGCATCCTCTCCCAGGTCGGCGAGTAGAAGCACTCGTCGGTCTTGAGGTTCCAGTCCCAGACGCCGAGCTTAGCCCGGTCGAGCGCGAGTTCCCAGAAAGCTTCGTCGCGGCGGTTGCTGGCCTTTTTCGCCATTCGTTCACCCGGTGACTGTCGGCGTCGAAAAGATCACAATCTCAAGAACAATCCCTTAACCGAAGACGTGCGACGCGGCATGCATGCAACGCCCGCGCGTTATCGCCAGCGTATGTCCGCGCCTTGCTTTCGCCCGCCCATCCGGCCAGACTCGGCCGATGGAGTGGCGCGACGAGGGAATCATAATCGGTGTGCGGCGTCATGGCGAGACGAGCGCCATCGTCGAGGCGATGACGCGCGCGCACGGCCGCCATCTCGGCCTCGTGCGCGGTGGCCGCTCGCGCAAGATGCAGCCGATGCTGCAGCCCGGCAACCGGGTCGATCTCACCTGGCGCGCGCGTCTCGACGAGCATCTCGGCACCTTCCAGGCCGAGCCGATCGAGCTCAACGCCGCGCGCCTGTTCGATGCCGCCACCGCCGTGTTCGGCCTGCAGATGCTAGCCGCGCATTTGCGCCTCCTGCCTGAGCGCGATCCGCATCCGGCGCTCTACGAGACGCTTGGGCTGATCCTTTCCCATCTCGACGATGCGGTCTCGGCCGGCGAGCTCGCCATCCGCTTCGAGCTTCTGGTCCTCGACGAACTCGGGTTCGGGCTCGACCTCTCCGAATGCGCCGCGACCGGGACGCGCGACGATCTCGTCTACGTCTCGCCGAAATCCGGCCGTGCGGTGTCGCGCGCGGCGGGTGAACCTTGGCGCGACGCGATGCTGCCTCTGCCGGCCTTCCTCGACCGCCGCTCCGGCATGCGGGCGGACGCCTCGGCCTTCGAGCAGGCCTTCCGCCTGACCGGCTATTTCTTCGAGCGACACGTCTACGAGCCGCGCGGCATCGGCCAGCCCGAGGCGCGGGCAAGTTTCATCGCCGCGGTGCGCCGCGCCTTCCCGAGCAATGCAGGAGCAGCAGCCGAATGACCGCAGTCGAGCTTTTCCCCGGCTATGTCGTGCAGAAGGGGATCGGAACGATCCCTCGCGAGGATGTCGGGCTCTATTCGGGGCTCGAATTGCTGCAGCGGCTCATCGACGGCCATTACCCCGCCCCGCCGATCGGCGAGCGGCTCAATTTCGGCCTGACTGAAGTCTCGGAAGGCAGGGCGGTCTTCCGCGGTCTTCCGGGCGAGCGCCATCTCAATCCGCTCGGTTCCGTCCATGGCGGCTGGACCGGTACGATCATGGATTCCGCGCTCGCCTGTGCCGTCCAGACGCTGCTGGCGAAGGGCGAGGCGTACACGACAGTCGAGTTCAAGGTGAACCTGACGCGCCCGATTACCAGCCGCACGGGCGAGGTCGTGTGCGAGGGCAGGGTGGTGAGCAAGGGACGCACCATCGCCGTCTCGGAGGCGACGCTGAAGGACAAGGACGGCAAGCTGCTCGCCTTCGGAACCGAGACCTGCACGATCTTTCCTGTCGCCAATCTTGCAGGCTGAGCCTCCGGGCAACACAGTCCTGATACTCCGCCTCTGTACTCCGCCGGCCAAACGGGAGGACCGCCCATGTTCGACGGCTTCATAGGCACGATCGCGATTGTCGCGCTGATCTATTTCGTCTTCCGGCTCTATTCGCGCGTCGGTGCGCTGGAAACGGAGGTCGGCAAGCTGCGCGCGGTTGCGCGCCAGCAGGGGCGCGACAGTGCGGCCGATCCGCTGCCGTCCGAGATCGCCGCCTATGCGCCGGAGCTCGCCGATCAGGCCGAGGACGAAGCCGTCGCCGCGCGCGTCGACGACCTGCCGTCCGACGAAGACGCCGAGGAGCCGGCCGGTCCCTGGGCGCGGGCTGCGCGCGAGGCTGCGGAGCCCGAGGCCGAGCCCGCAGCGACTTCGGAGGCGTCCAAGCCGGCCAAGCCCGACATCGAGACCGCGCTCGGCACCCGCTGGGCGGTCTGGGTCGGTGGCCTTGCGCTCGCCTTCGGCGCGGTCTTCCTCATCCGCTACTCGATCGAGGCAGGAATCTTCGGCCCGCGCGTGCGTCTTTCGCTCGCGGCCCTCCTCGGCATCCTGCTCGTCGGCGCCGGCGAATTCGTGCGCCGCACAGGCTTCCGCGTGCCGGTGCAGGGCGCTGCCGGCGCCTATGTCCCCGGCATCCTCACCGCCGCGGGCGCATTCGCCCTGTTCGGCACCGTCTATGCCGCGCATGGCATCTATGGTTTCATCGGCCCGGCAGCCTCCTTCATCCTTCTCGGCGTGATCGGCGTCGGCACGATCGCGGCCGCTCTCGTCCACGGCCAGGCGCTGGCCGGCGTCGGCCTGCTCGGCTCGCTGCTGACGCCCATGCTGGTCGCCTCGCAGGCGCCGAGCCCCTGGTCGCTGTTCGGCTATCTCGCCATAGTACTTGCCGCGAACACCGCCGTTGCGCGCATCCGCTCCTGGTCGCTGTTGGCTTCCGCCGGCATCCTGGGCGCGGGCGTCTGGTCGATGGTCTATCTGGCGGAGGCGTTTCCGGTTGATCCCGCGCCGGTGCTTTTCATCCAGCTCGTCGTGCTCGCAGCACTCGTACTTCTGTGGTTCCGCGGCCGGACAGCCGACGAGCCGACGAACTGGCGCGATACGCCGTCGATCGCGGCTGCGCTCACCACCGGTCTCTCCGCCTGCGCGCTGCTGGTGGTGGACGAACTGGTCTTTACCGGCTCCGCGCCCTGGGGTGCGGCCCTTGTCGCCGCGATGGTCGCGGCGGCATGGCTGCGCAGCCGTGCCGTGACGATCCTGCACGCCGCTGGCCTCGTCGCTGTTGTTGCGTTTGCCCGCGTCGCGCTCGCGGCTGACTTCTCCGTCTACGCCTTCGACGGCATCCTGATCTTCGACGGCGGTATGCCGTCCATGCCGCAGTCGACGGCGATGCTCGTCGGCATCCTGCTGTCCCTTCTGTTCCTCGCCCTCGGTCTCTGGACCGCGTTCCGCGCGGCCTCGGGCGACGCCCTGCGCTCCGCCTCGTGGTCGCTCTGGGCCGCGGCCGTTTCCGTCACCATCGTTGCGGCGCTGTGGTTCGCCTTCGGCTATGTCGATCGCGACTATCGCTACGCCTTCGCCATGCTGGCGCTTGCCGGCGTGCTTATGGCCGGCGCCGAGATGATTTCTCGCCGCGAGACGCCTGCGCTTGCCGGCGGCTGGGCGGTGTCCTTTGCGCTGGCCGGCGCGTTCGCCGCAGCGGTCGTCTTCGTCCACGCCGCCTTCGGCACTCTTCTCACCACCATCCTGTGCGGCCTGCTGGCGCTGGCGCCGGCCTTCGCGACCCGCCTGCGTTCATGGCCGGCGCTCGGCTGGCTTTGCGTCGCGGCCGTGGCGGTGACGATCGCGCGCATCCTGCCCGATCCCACCATCATCGGCGCGTCCCGGCTCGGCACGATGCCGGTCTTCAACGCGCTCCTGCCCGGCTACGGCCTGCCGGCGCTCGCCTTCATCGCCGCCGCATGGCAGCTCGGCCGCACCACCGGCGGCGCGCCGCGCATCGTGATGGAGGCTGCGGCGGCCCTCTTCGCGCTGCTGACGGTCGCCATGCTGGTCCGCCATGCCATGAACGCCGGCATCATCGACGGCGCGGAGCCGCGGCTTGCCGAACAGGCGATCTACACGCTGATCGCGCTCGGCGCCGGCGCCATCCTGATCGCGCTCGACCTGCGTTCGCCGAGCCCGGTCTTCCGCTACGGCTCGATGGCGGCCGGCGTGGTGTCGGTTCTCCTGATCGTCGCGCAGCATTTCGGCTTCCAGAACCCGCTCTTCACCAACGAGTCCGTCGGGCCCATTCCCTTCATCGACCTGATCCTGCTCGGCTACCTGCTGCCGGGTCTGGCGGCGGCTGCCGTCGCAGCTTTCGCGCGGAACCGCAGGCCAGCCTGGTATGTCGCGATGCTTGCGCTGCTCTCGGCGACGCTCATCTTCGCCTGGGCGACGTTGGCGCTGCGCCGCCTGTTCCACGGCGAATATCTCGGCCTCGTCAACGGCATGGGGCAGGTCGAGACCTATGCCTATTCGGCGCTCTGGCTCGCCATCGGCGTGCTGGTGCTGGTGGTGGGCGTGCGCCTGCGCTCGCAGGTGCTGCGCATTGCCTCGGCGGTGGTGATCGCGGTCGCCGTAGGCAAGGTGTTCCTGTTCGACATGTCCGAGCTGGAAGGCGTGCTGCGCGCGCTCTCCTTCATCGGCCTCGGCGCGGTGCTGATCGGCATCGGCCTGTTCTACCAGCGGCTCCTCGTCCGCTCGAGGACAACCGATGCCGCAAGCGCGGAGGTCACTCCGCCGGCGCCAGCACCGGGCGATCGACCGGCCGTTCCTTGATCGGCCAGTGCACCACGGCCGCGAACAGGCCGAGTGCCACGCCGAGCCACCAGACGATGTCGTAGCTGCCGTAGATGTCGTAGAGGTAGCCGCCGAGCCAGACGCCGAGGAACGAGCCCACCTGGTGCGACAGGAAGACGATGCCGCCCAGCAGGCCGAGATGACGCGTGCCGAACATGATTGCGACCAGGCTGTTGGTCGGCGGCACGGTCGACAGCCACAGGAGGCCCATCAGCACCGCGAACACGACCACCACAAACGGCGTCTGCGGCACCAGCAGGAACCAGGTGATCAGGATCGAGCGGCCGAGATAGATCAGCGACAGGAAGATCGGCTTTGAATAGCGCTGGCCGATGAAGCCGGAGGCGAGCGAGCCGATGATGTTGAAGAAGCCGATCAGCGCCAGCGAGATCACCGCATAGCGCGCCTCGATACCGATGTCGGAGATGTAGGCCGGGAAGTGGGCGGTGATGAAGGCGACCTGAAAACCGCAGACGAAGAAGCCGGAGACCAGCAGGAGATAGCTCTGGTGGCCGAACGCTTCCCTGAGCGCTGCTTTCATCGACTGGTCGATCTCGGCCTTGCTTGCAAGCCCGGTCTGCGCATTGCCGCGCAGCGGAATGGCAAGCACCGGGACGATCAGCATCATCGCGCTCATCGCCACCAGCGAGTTGAACCAGCCATAGGCGTCGATCAGTCCTTGTGACAGCGGCGCGAACACGAACATGCCGGCCGAGCCGGCGGCGGTGCCGATGCCGAAGGCAAGGCTGCGCTTCTCCGGCGCGACGTTGCGTGCGAAGGCGGCCAGCACGATACCGAACGAGCCGGACGCGATGCCGAGGCCGACCAGCACGCCGCCGCCGATGTGCAGCAGGGCCGGACTGTCGGCCACCGCCATCAGGATCAGGCCACTGGCGTAGAGGATGCCTGACAGCGCCAGCACCCGCCAGGTGCCGAACTTGTCGGCGATCGCGCCGAAGAACGGCGTGCCCAGCCCCCAGGCGAGGTTCTGGATCGCCATGGCGAGGCCGAACGTGGTTCGGTCCCACCCCTTGTCGGCCAGCATGGGAAGCTGGAAGAACCCCATTGCCGAGCGGGGGCCGAAGGTCAGCGCCGCGATCAGGCAGCCGCAGATGATGACCAGCCACGGCATCGAGGGAGCCGGGCGTGCTTGCGCGATGGAAACGGGCACGTAAATCTCCTGCGGAGGCATCTATTGTGTATATGCACGATAGGAGGAGTTGGCGGTCGCGTCCAATGAGTTGCGGAGACCGGTTGTTCAATTCCGTTGATAGATCGCGGCGTCGGGAATAGCGGCGCGCCCTGCGGCGTTCATGGGACAGGCTGCCCTTACGCGACGCTTGTGCGGCGGGCAGTCCGGCGTATCAATGGCGCCGGCGAGCCGGAATCGGCCGGTCGCCGCGTCGGGCAGGACATGGACGAGAAACGGGGTGCGATCCTTGCCGAGCTGCCGCGCCTGCGCCGCTATGCGCGCGCGCTGGTGCGCGACCGCGACCTCGCGGACGACCTTGTGCAGGACTGCATCGAGAAGGCGCTGGCCCGTATCGACGGCTGGCAGAGCGGCGAAAACCCGCGGCGATGGCTGTTCACGATCATGCACAACCTCTTCGTCGACCAGGTACGCAGACTGAGGCGGCGGGGCGAGACCGTAAACTACGAGGATGCGAGCGGACCGGCTCTGGTCACGGAGCCGGCGCAGCTCGACAACATCGCGGCGCGCGAGGTGCTGCAGGCCCTGCAGGCGATCGCGCCCGACCGCCGTTCGGCGCTGGTGCTCGTGGCCGTCGAGGGGTTGACCTATGCCGAGGCCGCCACCGTCCTCGGCATCCCCGCCGGCACGGTCATGTCGCGTATCGCAAGGGGAAGGGAAGAGCTGCGCAAGGAACTGGAGGACGCCTCGCGCCGACGGACGATGAAGGTAGTCGAACGATGACCTCGGAATTCACCGAACGCGACATCCACCTCGCGCTGGACGGCGAGCTGCCGGCCGAGCGCTTGCGCGACTTCGATGCCTGGCTGGGCGCTAATCCGGACATGAAGACCAAGGCGGCCCGCTTCGACGCCGACCGTCAGCGCCTCCAGACCGCGCTCGGCGCCGTCGCCTACGAGCCCGTGCCCGCCAAGCTGACGCAGGCGATCCTCGGCGACGGCTCGGACCTGTTCGGCATGCGGAACTGGTGGCGCGGTGCGGTCGCGGCTGGCCTCCTCGTCGCGGCCGCGGCCGGCGGATACGCGCTAGGCATCGCTGGCGGCCCGTCGCGGATTGCAGGCTTGCCCGACCCGGTCGCCGAGCGCGCGGTGACGGCGCATCGCATCTATTCGGCCGAGAAGCTGCACGTCGTCGAGGTCGGCGCCGACCAGAAGGACCATCTCGTCGGCTGGCTCTCCAAGCGCGTCGGAACCGCGCTCACCGCGCCGGATCTCGCGCCGGAGGGTTTCAGCCTCGTCGGCGGGCGGCTCCTGCCCTCCGGGGAGAAGGTCGCCGCGCAGTTTATGTACCAGGACTATTCCGGCAACCGCATCTCGCTCTACGTGACGCAGTCCGCCGGAACGAACGAAACCGGCTTCCGCCTGTTCGAGAATGCGGACGCCCGCGCGTTCTACTGGCTGGACGGCGGTTTCGGCTATGCGATCGCCGGCGCGGTTCCCGAAGCGACCATGGAGGCGGTGGCGCGCGCTGCCTACAGGCAGCTCCTTCCCAGCGCCGCGAAAGGCTAGCGGATGGCGACGGAAACTGTCACAATTCGGCCTGAATCGCGGCGCGAAAGCGCGAGCCGTCGACAGGCGTGGAAGCGCCTGATATCGGCGTAACACCTTCTCGCAGACGAGGTCATCCTCTCCGCATGCCCGCCGCGATACGCCCGGCCCGCGCTTCCGACATCGACGCGCTCGTGCGGATCGAGAACGCCGTTTTCCCGACCGATCGCATCTCCCGCCGCTCCTTCCGCCAGCTGATCGAACGCGAGACCGCCGAGACCTTGGTCGCCGAGGTCGAGGGCCAGATCGCCGGCTACTGCATGGTCCTGTTCCGTAGGGGCAGCGGCGTTGCGCGGCTCTATTCCATCGCGGTCGCGGCCGAGCAGGGCGGTTCGGGTGTCGGGCGCCTGCTGCTCGATGCTGCCGAGAAGATCGCCTTCGACCACGACCGGCTCGTTCTGCGCCTAGAAGTGCGCGACGACAATGCCCGTGCCATCCGCATCTACGAGAAGGCGGGATACCGGCGCATCGGCATGGAGCCGGACTACTACGAGGACCATGCGCCGGCGCTGCGCTACGAGAAGGTGCTGCGCGGCGACGCGAGCTTCGTCACCACGGTGCCGTTCTACGAGCAGACCGCCGATTTCACCTGCGGCCCATCCTGCCTGATGATGGCGATGGCGCATTTCCTGCCGGGGTTCACCCCGTCGCCCGTCATGGAGGTGCGCCTGTGGCGCGAGGCAACCACCGTCTTCATGATGTCCGGACCTGGCGGCTGCGAGCCGTTCGGCCTCGCCGTCGCCGCGCATGAGAACGGCCTGTCGGCCGAGATCATCGTCTCCTTCTATGGCGCGCTTTTCCTGCAATCTGTGCGCAGCGACGAGAAGAAGCGCGTCATGGAGCTTGCACAGGTCGATTTCAGGAACCGGGCCGAGGACTACGGCATTCCCGTCGCGACGCGCTCCTTTACGCTGGATGACATCCGCGAAGCGATCGCGCAGGGAAAGCTGGCCGTGGTGCTGATCAGCGGGTTCGTCATGTTCGGCAAGAAGGTGCCGCACTGGGTGCTGGCGATCGGCGACGACGGCGAGCACATCGTCATCCACGACCCATGGATCGAGGGCGCGCATGCCGAGACGACGGCGGACGCAGCCAACATCCCGATCCCCTACGACGTCTTCATGCGGATGGCGCAGTTCGGCAAGAGGCTGCGCGCCGCAGTCATTCTCGGAAAGCGATAGATGACCTGGGTTATCCTGACCGGCCGGCAGAGCGACATCGATCCCTACGCCTCGCCGCACAAGATCATCACCACCCGCGATTACCTCACCCATCCCTCGCTGTTCCGCGGCGTGCGGCCGAAGATCATCAACCTGTCCAACAATGTCGGCTACCAGAGCCGAGGCTACTACGCCTCGCTGCTCGCCGGCTCGCGGGGGCACAAGGTTATTCCGACGGTCGAGACCATGATCGACTTGTCCGAGAAGAAGCTCTACGAGCACGCGCTTCCCGAGCTCGAAGTGGCGCTGAACCGCTGCCGCAAGGACATCGGCGGCGAATTCCCCTCGCGCGTGGCCGTCTTCTTCGGGATCGGCCCCTCCAAGGCATGGAACGGGTTCGCGAGGCTCCTGTTCGACTGGTTCCGCGCCCCCGCGCTCGAAGTGTCGATCAAGGACGGCGGCGAATGGGCCTCGATCCGCAAGATCGGCTTCCTGCCGCTGGCGCGCATGAGCGACGAGGAGGAGAAGGCCTTCCTCGAAAGCCTCGAACGCTACACCAGCCGCGAATGGCGCGATTCGAAGGAGCGGACCCCGGCCCGCTACACCTTCGCGACGCTGATCAACCCGCAGGAAGAGCTGTCCCCGTCCTCGATCTCGTCGCTGAAATACTGGGCGCGCATCGCCGAGAAGATGGGCGTGGAGGTCGAGCCGATCACCCGGAAGGACCTGGCGAAGCTCGCCAACTACGACGCGCTGTTCATCCGCGAGACGACGTCGATCTCGAACCACACCTACCGCTTCGCACGCCGCGCCCAGCAGGAGGGCATGCCGGTCATCGACGACCCGCTGTCGATGATCCGCTGCACGAACAAGGTCTACCTGAACGAGCTGATGACCTTCAACAAGGTGCCGGTGCCGCCGACGGTGACCATCGCCGGCATCGCCGACCTGGAACCGGCGGCCCAGGCGCTCGGCTTTCCGCTGGTCCTGAAGATCCCCGACAGCGCCTTCTCGCGCGGGGTCAAGAAGGCCTCGAACCTGGAGGAGTTGAAGGCGCTGGCGACGGCATGGCTGGAGGATTCCGACCTGATCATCGCGCAGAAATACATCCCCACCCAGTTCGACTGGCGCGTCGGCGTGCTCGGCGGCGAGCCGCTCTTCGCCGTGCAGTATCTGATGGCCAAGAAACACTGGCAGATCGTCAACCACGACCGCGGCGGCAAGCCCGACCAGGGCGGCGTCAAGGCCTTCACGCTCAAGGAGACTCCCAAGATCGTCATCGACACGGCGGTCAAGGCCGCCCGCTGCATCGGCGACGGCCTCTACGGCGTCGACCTCAAGGAAACCGCCGATGGCGTCTATGTCATCGAGGTCAACGACAATCCGGACCTCGACCACGGCTACGAGGATTCGGGCGAGAAGGACGAGGTCTGGGTGAAGCTCACCCAATGGTTCCTCGACCGTCTGGAGCGGACGGGACGGTAGCCGCTACGGCCTGGCCAAGGCCTCGTGCCGCTTCAGGAACTCCCGCTCCACCGTCTTCGCGGGCTTCGGCGCGAGGTCGAGCTTTTCCGGCGAGATCCAGCGCGGCCGCCCGAAATATTGCGCCGCCTCGGAGGTCGTGAAGCCGGCCAGTTCGGTCGCCTCGAAATAGGCGGCCACCTGGTCGGCGCGCTTGATGTCCTTCTTCAGGGCCTCGGACAGCTTCGCCGGCAGGCCGAAGCGCAGGTGGATCGCCGCCTGTAGCCGCGCCTCGACCTCCTTGTAGCCGCCGCCGACCACCGCCTTGAACGGCGAGATCATGTCGCCGATCACATATTCCGGTGCGTCGTGCAGCAGGGCGGCGAGCCGCTGCGCGAGGCTCGCCTCCGGCCGCATCGCATGGAAGATCGCCTCGACGACCAGGGAATGCTGACCGACCGAAAAGGCGTGGTCGCCGCGCGTCTGGCCGTTCCAGCGCGCCACGCGCGCCAGACCGTGTGCGACGTCGCCGATCTCGACGTCGAGCGGCGAGGGGTCGAGCAGGTCGAGCCGGCGGCCCGACAGCATGCGCTGCCAGGCACGCGCGGGAGCGCCGGGACGGTCCGCCATCAGTCTGCTCCGGTGCTCGCATCCTGCGGGAAGGTGAAGCGCGCATGCGGCGGGATCGTCAGCGTCACCTCCGTCTCACCGGCCAGGATCGGCACACCTGCGTCAATGGCATCCTTCACCCGATCGATCCTGACGATCGCCAGTGCCCGCTCACCCGCGACGGTGCCCAGCGAGCCGATCGCCCGTCCGTTGGCGGTGATTTCGGTGCCGGGCGCCGGCAGTGGCTTATCGCCGTGGGTCACCAGCACGCGCCGCCGCGCCGTGCCACGATGCTGCATGCGCGAGACGACCTCCTGGCCGACATAGCAGCCCTTCCTGAAGCCGACGCCGCCGTTCTGGTCGAGCAGCACGTCGTGCGGGAAGGCGTCGGACAGTTGATAGTCGCTCCCGCTCTCCACGACGCCGTTTTCAATCCGCAACAGGTCCCAGTCCTCAGGCGTGTCCGCGCCCGCCGCGCCGCCATGGCGGCGCCAGACCGCCGGCTCCACGAAGCGCAGATCGCGGAAGGCTTGGGTTGAATCACTTTCTGAAGGACTTGAATCTGTTCCTGAGCGGCTTGAATCGCTGTCCCACTCGATCGTGACAGGTGTTTGATCCAGCTTCGAAATCTCCGCTTTCGCCCGCAGCCGGTAGAGCATCAGGCGGCGCGACAGGTCGTCCGCGACGTCCGCCCGGCAGTCGATCAGGAAAGTATCCGCCCCGTCACGGGCGATCAGGAAGTCGAACAGGATCTTGCCCTGCGGGGTCAGCAGCGCGCACGGTTTCGCCGCGCGTTCCGGCAGGTCCGACAGGTCCGCCGTTACGATGTTCTGCAGGAAATGTTCGGCGTCGGGTCCCGACACCCGGATCAGCGCACGGTCGGCGAGGGATACGCTCGGCATCGTGAATCCCGTCTTGCATTGGCAGGGGCCATTACGTAAGCCGCGTCGATCTCTCCGGCAAGGGCGCCGGCCAGGGGCAGCTGCCAGGGAAACGCCATGTCAACGACTTTCGACCTGATCCTCAAGGGCGGCACGGTCGTCAACCATGATGGCGAGGGCGTGCGCGATGTCGGCATCGTCGCCGGCCGCACCCATGCGCTGGGCGATCTTTCCCGCGCCAGCGCCGGCGAAACGATCGACTGCACAGGCCTGCATGTCCTGCCGGGCGTGGTCGACAGCCAGGTGCATTTCCGCGAGCCCGGCCTGGAGCACAAGGAAGACCTGGAGACCGGTTCGCGCGCGGCCGTGCTGGGCGGTGTCACCGCGGTCTTCGAAATGCCCAACACCAAGCCGCTGACGACCAGCGAGGCCGCACTCGCCGACAAGGTCGCCCGCGCCACCGGCCGCATGCACTGCGACTTCGCTTTCTGGGTCGGCGGCACGCGCGACAACGCCAAGGATGTGGCCGAGCTGGAGCGCCTGCCGGGTGCTGCCGGCATCAAGGTCTTCATGGGCTCGTCCACAGGCGATCTCCTGGTCGAGGACGACGATGGCGTCTATTCGATCCTCAAGAACACCCGCCGCCGCGCCGCCTTCCATTCGGAGGACGAGTTCCGCCTGCGCCAGCGCCTCGGCGAGCGCGTGCCCGGCGATCCGGCTTCCCACCCCGTCTGGCGCGACGAGATCGCCGCGCTCCAGTGCACTGAGCGCCTCGTCGCAGTCGCCCGCCGCGCCCGCGCCCGCATCCATGTCCTGCACATTTCGACCGCGGAAGAGATCGAGTTCCTCGAGCACCACAAGGATGTCGCCACCTGCGAGGCGACACCGCACCACCTGACGCTGACCGCCGACGACTACGCCCGCCTCGGCACGCTGCTGCAGATGAATCCGCCGGTGCGAGCCGGCCGCCATCGCGACGGCGTCTGGCGCGGCATCTCGGACGGCATCGTCGACGTGCTCGGCTCCGACCACGCGCCGCACACGCTGGAAGAGAAAGCAAAACCCTATCCGGATTCACCTTCCGGCATGACGGGCGTGCAGACGCTCGTTCCGGTGATGCTCGACCACGTCAATGCCGGCCGCCTGACCTTGCAGCGCTTCGTCGATCTCTCCAGCCACGGCCCGAACCGCATTTTCGGCATGGCCCGCAAAGGCCGCATCGCCGCCGGCTACGACGCCGACTTCACCATCGTCGATCTGAAGCGCCGCGAAACGATCACCAACGAACAGCAGGGCTCGAAAGCCGGCTGGACCCCGCATCACGGCCGCGAGGTTACCGGCTGGCCCGTCGGCACCATCGTGCGCGGCATGCGCGTCATGTGGGACGGCGAGATCGTGACGGCGGGACGGGGCAGGGCGGTGGAGTTTAGTGAGTAGGCAGTAGGCAGTAGGCAGTAGGGATTGCCTTCCTAGCTTGCTTCGATTTTGCGGATCAGGGCTCGCAACATCTTGCCTAGCTGATCGCATTCGAGCAGCCGACGATCTGCTTCGTCTTTCGAGCTGAAACCGAGACGAACCGCGAGAAGAAGATGCGTCTCGAACTCCTTTAGAGAGCCCTGCGCAATGCGCAGAAACTGTTGGTAAGAGCCCTTGCTATCGCGGCCATAGCCTTCCGCAATGTTTGCCGCAATTGAAGTCGCTGCGCGGCGGATTTGATTTGTCAGGCCGTATTGCTCGGATTTCGGCCAGTTTTGAGTAAGGCCATAGGTCTCGACTGACAGGTCCATGGCGCGTTGCCAGACGAGAAGGTCTCTGTACGAATCAATTTTCGCCGAGTCCACTTTCCTACTGCCTACTGCCTACTGCCTACTGCCTACTGCCTACTGCCTACTGCCTACTGCCTACTGCCTACTGCCTACTGCCTACTGCCTACTGCCTACTGCCTACTGCCTACTGCCTACTGCCTACTGCCTACTGCCTACTGCCCCTCAATCCCCCGCCACAAAGAACATCCACCGTCCCTCCGGCGTTATGCCGACGCGGTAGAAGATATAGGCGCCGTAGTTTTTCATGTCCTCGTAGTCGCCCGCCGTGACGATCCGGAACAGTTCAACGCGCTGAGGCGGCGTCAGCTTTTCGATCGGGACGGCGAAGAAATACGGCCAGACATAGAGCTCTTCCGGCTTGCCGGCGTCGACATGTACGAAGCCCGCCTCCAGCACTTCTTCCAGGATGGCCAGGATCTCGTGACCCTCGCCGTCGCCCGACTGCTGCTTGAGGAATTCGATCAGGTCGCCCTCGACGCCGCCGAAGGACAGAGTGGTTGCTCCGTCGCCCATGCCGAGCAGCGGCCGCAGTTTCTCGATGTCGCCGCTCTTGGTCGCCTCGAGGATCAGCTCGCGCATCCGCCGCGTCGGCCCCGGCAGCCGCGACAGGTCGTAGATGATCTCCGGCACGACGGCGTCGGGATCGACATGCGGCCGCGCCGGATCGGCCGTCTCGTCTTCCGACGGCTCGGTTTCCGCCGGCTCGCCGTCGGCGGGCGGCGCGCTCTCAGGCGGCGTGGCATTCTGCGGCGGGGTTGCCGGGTTCGGCATCGGCACCTCGCCGGACCTGTCAGGCGTCAGGTCGGGCAGCGGCGTGGGGTCGGTGACCTCAGGCGGCGCCGTCTCGTCCGGCTTGATCTCGCTCAGCGCGAAGGCCTGCACGGCGCAAAGAAGCGAAGAGGCGAAAAATACCGCCCGCAAAGCGATCGTGGTCGCGCGAAATATCCGCGAAGCGTGAACCATGTCGTCCTGCCTGCCTGCTCGGGTCGATGAAAGCGCCGGAGCGGCGCGACGTCAATGGCGGCAGATGCCCGCGGTGAATTCGCCGGCGATGATTCTCTCCCGCATGCGATCGACAAGCGCCACCGCGGCGTCTTCGCCGCAGGTTCGCAGCAATTCGGTGAAGGCGGTCGAAAGGGCCACTTCGGCGATCAGTTCCGGCTCGATCCCGGCGGACAGGCCATCCGCCCAGGCTTCCGTCTGGCTCTCCAGCGCCGTCAGACGCTTTTCCTCGCGCATCAGCGCGTCGAGCTCGCCTAAACCTTGACCCATCGACTCAATCCACTCGTTGTCGAGGCCAGTGTGCCTGATTCACCGGCCGGCAACCATCCTCAACGCACGATTAAAAGTTTTAGCACATTTGAATCGACACGCACCCCCGCCTTTGAGCGAAAAGTAAGCGCAAGGTTAATTGCCGAACCTGACCGCGATGTCGCGCGACAGTTCCTTGCCTTCCTTCATGTAGCGCGAGATCGCCGTGTAGGCGGATTCGGTGCAGGTGGAATAGCCGGCTGCGAAGGAGCGGTAGCCGTTGTTGAAGCTCGACACGTAGCGGGCGCGCAGCGCCGGCTCGGGGTTCTCCGTCCGCAGCAGGGTTTCCATCTCCTCGCGCCACTGGTTCGAGGTCTCGCCGCACAGGTTGCGCAGATAGTGCAGCGAGCCGAGGATCTCCGAGAGCCGCAGCAGTCGGCTCTCGAACGGCGCCTCGGCCGCGCGCGTCGATGCTGGTGCGGCCAGCATCGCCGACAGGATCGCAACCGAGAGAAGAGCCCCACGCACCATGCGCCACTTCTGGCCAAAGATTTGGGCCGCCGCAAGGCGTCGTATCATGGCGAAAGCAGCCTTCGTGCGACCGCAAGCACGGACGGGATGACCGGCAGGCCAGCCATGTCGGCCAGCGTGAACCAGCCGGCGGTCTCCGCGTCGTCGCCGGCAACCGGTTCGCCGCCCACATGGACGCCCCGGAACACGTTGAGCACGAACGCGGAGCCTTCGCCCTCGCGCTCGATCAACAGGGTCTCGACCGGCTCGACCGCGTCCGCCGAAAGCCCTGTCTCTTCGAACAGCTCGCGTCGCACCGCCGTCTCCAGGCTCTCGCCGTCCTCCACGCGCCCGCCCGGAAATGCATAAAGCCCCTTCGCCGGCGCCCGTCCGCGCCTCACCAGCAGAACGCGGTCGCGGTCGACCAGCGCGATCGAGACGGCGGGGAGGGGAGCGTGGGGCGCAATCATGGCGCGAACCTAGGCGCGTCGGGACGGATGGGCAATGCGCCCGGTCCTTGACGGAGCGCGCCGCCATCGTCACATCTCACCCCATGTGCGGACGTTTCACATTGACCGCGACGCCCGCGGAACTCGAGGCGCTGACGGCGCTCCTCGATCTCGAGGATTTCCCGTCCCGCTACAACATCGCGCCGACCCAGCCGATCCTGATGGTCATCGCCGGCCCGCGCAACGAGCCCGGCTCCAACCTGCCGGACCGCCGCGCGCTCCTGGTGCGCTGGGGCCTGATCCCGGGCTGGGCGAAAGATCCGAAGGACATGCCGCTCTTGATCAACGCCCGGTCCGAGACCGCGGCCGAGAAGGCCTCCTTCCGTGCCGCCATGCGCCATCGCCGCACGCTGGTGCCGGCCACAGGCTTCTATGAGTGGAAGCGCGACGGCTCGAAGAAGAGCCAGCCTTATTTCATCCGCCCGCGCGGCGGCGGCATCGTGATGTTCGGTGGCCTGATGGAGACATGGTCGGAACCCGGCGGTTCGGAGATCGACACCGGTGCGATCCTGACCACCTCGGCCAACGGGGCGATTGCCGCGATCCACGACCGCATGCCGGTCGTCATCCGTCCGGAGGATTTTGCGCGCTGGCTCGACTGCCGTTTCAGTGAGCCGCGCGACGTGGCCGACCTGATCAGGCCTGTCTCGCCCGACTATTTCGAGGCGATCCCGATCTCGGACAAGGTCAACAAGGTCGCCAATACAGGCCCGGACATCCAGGCGCCGGCGACGGTCGGCGCGGAGCCTACGCCCGTAACAAAAGCTCCGCCGAAGGACGACCGTCAGATCGAACTGTTCTGAGGCGCGTCAGCTGGCGCGCTTCAGAGCGAACTGGCTCTTCACGCTCTTCTTGCGGGAGCACAGCAGCGCGGCCATGATCGCAGCCGGACCGATGGCGCGGTAGTGGCTGACGAGCGCCGCATATTGCTGCCGGGCGCGTTCGGTTTCGCTGATCGTACGGGTCATCTTCTTCCCTCTGGTCCCGTTGTTTCGACGTGCAGGCAGCCGGATGACGTTCGAATGGGACCGAATTCTGTTCCGGAATGGGCATTTCCCGGATGGCCGCCTTTTACCGATTCATGGTTGATCGTTTGTCAACGCAGTGATGTCGAAACGACACACCTCATACAGGTGCAATCGCCTCGCCGGTCGCTCCTGTCTGGCTGCGCTCTGTATCGGGACCGTGTCGCGCGGGCTCGACATCGTCTCCTCTTGACGCAACGCCCGCCCGCGCCGCATAAAGCGCGCGATGAAAACGATCTTCGCCATTTGCGGGATTTGCATTATCGGCTAGCGCTTTCGCTGGTCCGGTCGTTTTCGCCTTCTCTCAAAAGACAGCAAACGCCCCGGCCAGCAGGCCCGCGCATTCGCGCGCATGATTGGGTGGACGGATGTCTGAAGGGTTCAAGGGCCTGCGGCTCTACAACACGCTGACGCGGACGAAGGAGGACTTCGTCCCGATCGATGCGGCGCGCGTACGCATGTATGTTTGCGGCCCCACCGTCTACGACTACGCCCATATCGGCAATGCGCGCCCGGCGATCGTCTTCGACGTGCTCTACCGGCTGCTGCGCCATCTCTACGGCGCGGACCACGTCACCTATGTCCGCAACATCACCGACGTGGACGACAAGATCAACGCGCGTGCGCTGCGCGACTACGGCGCCGAGATCGAGACCGGGCGGCTCACCCTGAACGAGACGATCCGCAAGGTCACCGAGCCGACCTATGAGCAGTACCAGAAGGACGTCACCGCGCTCGGCTGCCTGCCGCCGACCTTCCAGCCGCGCGCGACCGAGTTCGTGCTGCCCCGCGCGGACGGCAAGTCCGACATGGCGACGCTGATTCAGTCCCTCATCGATCGCGGCCATGCCTATGTTTCCAATGGCGAAGTCCTGTTCGATGTCGCTTCCATGGCCGATTACGGCCAGCTCTCCAAGCGCCCGCTGGACGAGCAGCAGGCCGGCGCGCGCATCGCCGTCGACGCGCACAAGAAGAACCCGGCCGATTTCGTGCTGTGGAAGGAGAGCTCCGCCGACGAGCCCGGCTGGGAGGCGTCGTTCCGCATCTCGGACGACAACCGCCGCGCCCTGGACCTGCCCTCGAACACCGTCGCCATCCGCGGCCGGCCGGGCTGGCACATCGAATGCTCGGCCATGTCGGCGGCTTATCTCGGCGAGGTGTTCGACATCCACGGCGGCGGCCTCGACCTGATCTTCCCCCACCACGAAAACGAGATCGCCCAGTCCCGCTGCGCCCACGGCACCGAGGTGATGGCCAACTATTGGCTCCACAACGGCTTCCTCCAGGTCGAGGGGAAGAAGATGTCGAAGAGCGATGGGAATTTCGTCACGATCCACGAGCTGCTGGAGACGGAGAAGTTCGGTGGGCGGACATGGCCGGGCGAAGTGCTGCGGTTGGCGATGCTGATGACGCATTATCGGGAGCCGATCGATTTTAGCGTGAGGCGGTTGGAGGAGGCGGAGCATCGCCTGACCGGTTGGCAGCGTGCTGCCGACGCAGGAGTGGACGCAGATTTGCCGGACGCGCTGGTAAACGAAATCTCAGATGACTTAAGTTTTGCCAAGGCTGCGATTGAGCTCGATAATTTGGCTCGTCGTGCAAATCGCGGAGACACCATTGCCGGCCACCAACTTGCGCATGCACTAGTGTGGCTTGGCTTCACACCATATGGTCTCTTGGCGCAGCGGGAAACTGATCTGACTGCTACGAGAGCTGCCGTAGATCGCCGCCTCGCCTTCATTCGCGACAAGAACTGGGCCGAGGCCGACCGCATCCGCGACGAACTCCTGGCGCAGGGCATCCAGCTCAAGGACGGCAAGGACCCCGCCACCGGCGAGCGCGTCACGACATGGGAGGTGAAGCGGTGAGGGCGAGCGAAAGCACCCCCCTCTGGCCTGCCGGCCATCTCCCCCTCAAGGAGAGAGATCGGCTGTCGCGCAGCGTTTCGCAAATCGCCAGCGTTGCAGGAGAAGCCTCGGCGCTGAAGCTGCCAATCTCCCCCCTTGAGGGGGAGATGGCCGGCAGGCCAGAGGGGGGTGTGTCGCGCAGTCGTGCGAGCGATCAGGGATCGCGTCGATGACACATATCCCCGTACCCCACCCCAACCGCCAATTCGCCAGGAAGATGCGCCGTGACATGACGCCGGCGGAACTGAAACTCTGGAATGAAATCCGCGCACATCGGCTGATGGGTTTGTCCTTCAAGCGCCCGATGCCTATTGCCGGCAAGATTGCCGATTTCGCATGTCCGGCGAAACGACTGATCATCGAAATCGACGGCGCCCAGCATGCCGAAGCTGGGCATGTTCAGGCTGACCGCAGAAGCGACACACGTCTTGGCTTGCTCGGCTGGACCGTCCTCCGCTTCTGGAACGACGACGTGCTGCGCGACATCGACGGTGTGTGCCAGCACATTGTCACCGCGGCCGGCCTCGCCGCGGAGGACGCCGCGCGCTACGCTCGCTCGTCCGCAGCCACCCCGGAGGAGCATCGCCCATGATCGACCACACCGGCATTCCCGTCTCCAATCCCGACAAGGCAAAAACCTTCTACGACGCGGCGATGGGCGCCATCGGCGCGAAGCTTTTGATGACCGTGCCGAAGGAGTTCACCGGCGGCAAATGGGTCGCCGGCTACGGCCGCGCGAAGCCTGATTTCTGGCTGACCGAGTCCGATGCGATCGGCCCCGGCCGCCACTACGCCTTCACGGCGTCCTCCCGCGCCGAGGTCGACGCCTTCTACGCGGCGGCGATGAGAGCCGGCGGCCGCGACAACGGCGCGCCGGGCATCCGCGCCCACTATCATCCCGACTATTACGGCGCCTTTGTTCTCGATCCCGACGGCAACAATGTCGAAGCCGTCTGCCACAGGCCGGAGTGAGCCATGAGCCTCGACAACCGTCCCGTCTACTCCGGCGGCTGCCAGTGCGGCGCGGTGCGCTTTCGCGTCGAGGGCGCGCTCGGCGATGCGTCCGTCTGCCATTGCCGCATGTGCCAGAAGGCGTCGGGCAATTTCTACCTGCCGCTGGTCTCGGTGCGGCATGCGAAGCTCGAATGGACTCGCGGCGAGCGCAAGCGCTTCCAGTCCTCAAACTATGCCTGGCGCGGCTTCTGCGGCGACTGCGGCACGCCGCTGACCTATGAGGCGCCGGACGGGGTGGCGCTTGCGATCGCCGCGTTCGACGACCCGTCGACCATTCGCCCCATCATCCAATGGGGCGTCGAGGCCAAGCTGCCCTATGTCGACGAGGTGCCTGATCTGCCCGAGGAGGAGACGATGGCGGACATCGCCGACGCGCCCTTTCTCGCCGATCTCGTCTCCTACCAGCATCCGGACTACGATACGGACCAATGGCCAGCGGAGGACAAGCCATGACGGAGACCATCAGGACGGGCGGCTGCCAGTGCGGCGCGGTCCGCTTCCGCATCCACGGCGCGCTCGGCCGCCCCTCGATCTGCCATTGCCGCATGTGCCAGAAGGCGTTCGGCTCCTTCTTCGGCCCGCTGGTGACGGTGCCGAACGACGGCGTCGAATGGACCCGCAACGAGCCGGCCTATTTCCAGTCGTCGGTCAACATCTCGCGCGGCTTCTGCCAGCGTTGCGGCACGCCGCTCACCTATCGCCACCCGGAAGGCCTGGAGATCGCCATCGGTGCCTTCGACGACCGCTCCGACCTGAAGCCGCTGATCCAGGTCCACACCGGCTCGGCCCTTCCCTGGGTGACGGAGATATTCGACGCGCCGAAGCGCTCGGCCGACGGCGACTCCGCCAACCGCGAGGAAGGAATGATCTCCTTCCAGCACCCCGACCACGACACCGACAACTGGCCGGTCGAAGGACTTCGCCTGTGATTGATCAGCCCTTCGACGCGGTGTTGGTGGGGCGCCGTAGAGCGCGGACCTCCCGGAGTTCCGCATTATGACCCGCGAACGCCTCTACCTCTTCGACACCACCCTTCGCGATGGCCAGCAGACGCCGGGCATCGACTTCTCCGTCGAGGACAAGGTCGCGATCGCTAGGATGCTGGACGAGTTCGGCATGGCCTATGTCGAGGGCGGCTATCCGGGGGCGAACCCGACCGACACTGCCTTCTTCGAGAAAAAGCGCACGCACCGCGCAACCTTCGTCGCCTTCGGCATGACCAAGCGCGCCGGCGTCTCGGCCTCCAACGATCCGGGGCTGGCGGCCCTCTTGCAGGCGAAGTCCGATGCGATCTGCTTCGTCGCCAAGAGCTGGGACTATCACGTCCGCGTCGCGCTCGGCTGCACCAACGAGGAGAATCTCGAATCGATCGCGGACTCGGTCAAGGCCGCGGTCTCCGCCGGTCGCGAGGCGATGGTCGACTGCGAGCATTTCTTCGACGGCTTCAAGGCGAACCCGGACTATGCGCTCGCCTGCGCGAAGACCGCCTTCGAGGCCGGCGCCCGCTGGGTGGTGCTGTGCGACACCAATGGCGGCACGCAGCCGTCGGAGGTGCGCGAGATCGTTAGCAAGGTCATCGCGGCCGGCATCCCGGGCCGCAACCTCGGCATCCACGCGCACGACGACACGGGCCAGGCAGTGGCGAATTCGCTGGCCGCCGTCGAGGCCGGCGCGCGTCAGATCCAGGGCACGCTGAACGGCATCGGCGAGCGCTGCGGCAACGCCAATCTCGTCACCCTGATCCCGACGCTGATGCTCAAGCCCGCTTATGCGCAGCGCTTCGACACCGGCATCCCGGCCGCGTCCCTTGCCGGCATCTCGCGCCTGTCGCGCAATTTCGACGAGTTGCTCAACCGCGCGCCCGAGCCGCAGGCCCCCTATGTCGGCTCCTCTGCCTTCGCCACCAAGGCCGGCATCCACGCCTCGGCGCTGGTGAAGGAGCCGGCGACCTACGAACACGTGCCGCCCGAATCCGTCGGCAACCGCCGCCGCGTCATGGTGTCGGACCAGGGCGGCAAGTCGAACTTCATCGCTGAGCTCAAGCGCCGCGGCATAGAGGTGGGCAAATCCGACCGCCGTCTCGACACGCTGATTTCGCTGGTCAAGGAGCGCGAGGCGATGGGCTATGCCTATGAGGGCGCCGATGCCTCGTTCGAGCTGCTCGCGCGCCGAACGCTCGGCTCCGTGCCGGAGTTCTTCCGCGTCGAGAGCTTCCGCTGCATGGTCGAGCGCCGCTACGACGCCAAGGGCAGCATCAAGACCGTCTCGGAAGCCATTGTGAAGATTCAGATCGACGGCGAGGAGCGTATGTCGGTGGCGGAGGGCCACGGCCCGGTCAACGCGCTCGACATCGCGCTGCGCAAGGATCTCGGCCGCTTCCAGAACGAGATCGCCGACATGACGCTGGTCGACTTCAAGGTGCGTATCCTCAATGGCGGCACCGAGGCCATCACCCGCGTCCTGATCGAAAGCCACGATTCCACCGGCGCCCGCTGGTGGACGGTCGGCGTCTCCGACAACATCATCGACGCTTCGTTCCAGGCGCTGATGGATTCGATCGTCTACAAGCTGATGAAGAACCGCGAGATGGCGGGGCTGGTGGCGGCGGAGTGAGAGAAAGCGGTTCGCCGCAGGCGAATTCGTCATGCCGGTGGCATGACGAAAGGTTTCGAGCGGGCGGGAGCTGCGAAGCAGCGGGACCCGCCCATGGAGCCGGGGTAGCCGGCAAACCGATCCAGTGGATCGATTCGAGCGACGGACGCCCGGAGCCATAGCGAACGGCGGGCTGGTTCGCCGCAGACGACGGATCGCTTCAACTATCGAACATGAGGAGGTCGGCAGGGAAAACGGGCGTTCGACCTCTTGCTTCCATACCATCACGGGTATATACCCGCGTTATGTCCATCGACCCCTGCCACTGCATGGTCCTGCGCAAGGCGGCGCGGCGTGTTTCGGCGCGCTACGATGAGGCGCTGGCGCCGCTGGGCGTCAACATCGCGCAGTTCAGCCTGTTGCGGCACATCCGGCGGATGGCGCCGGTGTCGCTGACGGATCTTGCGGCCCGGGTCGAGCTCGATCGCTCGACGGTCGGGCGCAACGCCAAGGTGCTCGAGCGGATGGGGCTTGTCGCGAGCTCGGCCGGCGAGGACCAGCGTGAAGCCGTGCTCTCGGTGACCGAGGCCGGCAGGACGGTGCTGCGCGACGGCGCGCCGTTGTGGGATGGCGTGCAGGACGACATCGAGGCGCGGTTGGGGGAGGGGAAGCTCGAACAGCTGCACCACCTGCTTGCCGCCCTCTGACCGAAGCGCCAGGTGCGCCCGACAGAGAGTTTTATAGGTATATACCCGCAAATCCGCCGATCCGGCGAACGGAAAGGAACCACTCGACATGTTCTCCGCAAGCCTGGCCCGCTGGATGGCCGCGCGCAACCTGCACTATGGCTGGGTTGTTGCCGCGACCACCTTTCTCACCATGCTGGCGACCGCCGGCGCAATGGGCTCGGCGGGCGTGATGATCCAGCCGCTGCACCAGGAATTCGGCTGGGACATTGCCGACATCTCCTCGGCGATGGCGGTGCGCCTGGTGCTGTTCGGCCTGTTCGGTCCCTTCGCGGCCGCCTTCATGAACCATTTCGGCGTCCGGCAGGTCGTCGCGACCGCGCTCGCGCTGATCGTCTTCGGCATCGTCGCCTCCTTCTTCATGACCGAGGTCTGGCAATTGCTCCTGCTCTGGGGCGTCGTGCTGGGCATCGGTACGGGCATGACCGCGCTGGTGCTCGGCGCCACGGTCGCCGCGCGCTGGTTCACGCAGCGCCGCGGCCTCGTCGTCGGCCTGATGACCGCCAGCAACGCCACCGGCCAGCTCGTCTTCCTGCCGCTGCTCGCAGCCCTGACCGAAGCCTATGGCTGGCGCACGGCGCTCAGCTTCACTGTGGCGGTCATTGCGCTCGCCATGGTGCTGGTCCTCGCCCTCATGCGCGACCACCCGGCCGATGTCGGCCTGCCGGCCTATGGCGATACCGTGGTGTCGGCTCCGCCGCGGCGGGACCACAGCCTGCTCGCCACGCTCGCCTCGCCGCTTCTGGTCCTGCGCGAGGCGACAGCAAGTCCGGTGTTCTGGGTCCTGTTCGGCACCTTCTTCGTCTGCGGCCTGTCGACCAACGGCCTGATCCAGACCCACTGGATCTCGATCTGCGGCGACTTCGGCATGGCGGCGGTCACGGCCGCCGGCACGCTGGCCGTCATCGGCATTTTCGACTTCGTCGGCACCATCTTCGCCGGCTGGCTCTCCGACCGCTACGACAACCGCTTCCTGCTGTTCTGGTTCTACGGCCTGCGCGGCCTGTCGCTCATCTACCTCTCCATGTCGGGCTTCGGCGCGCTCGAACTGTCGATCTTCGCCGTATTCTACGGGCTGGACTGGGTCGCGACCGTGCCGCCGACAGTCAAGCTGGCGGCGGAGAATTTCGGCCGCGAAAAGGCCGGACTCGTCTTCGGCTGGGTCTTCGCCGGCCACCAGCTCGGCGCCGCGACGGCGGCCTTCGGCGCCGGCTATCTCCGCAGCGACTTCGACACCTACATGCCCGCGCTCCAGATCGCCGGCCTCATGTGCCTGCTGGCCTCCGTCTCGGTCCTGCTGCTGAGACGTCCGGGAACCGCTGCGCCCGTCCCGCAGGCAGGATGAACCTCCGGCTTGCGTCTTGCCCCTTGGCCGCCGGCAAGGGGCTTGATCCATCAACGGCTTTCACCTGAGCCATCAGCGTTTTGAAATGGCGCGTTGCCTCGCAAATGTGCATAAGCCCGGCCCATGGCCACGGTCACCGATTCCGGCGCAGGAGCGCCCTCCGCCGAACCGGCTCCTTCCGGAGACACGCTGAAAGGCTTCTTCTACGCGCTGGCGGCCTATCTCTTCTGGGGCGTCCAGCCGCTGTACATGAAGCTCGTGGCGCATCTGCCGACCCTCGAGGTGCTGGCGCATCGCGCCATCTGGTCGGTTCCCGTTGCGCTGGTCCTGCTCGTCTGGCTCGGCCGCACCGCCGACATCCGCCGCGCCCTGCGCTCGCCGCGGACCATGCTGCAGGCCGCGGTCGCCGCCGCCTTCGTCTCGTGCAACTGGGGCATCTATGTCTGGGCGATCTCGGTCGACCGCGTGCTCGAGACCGCGCTCGGCTACTACATCAACCCGCTCCTGACGGTGCTGGTCGGCGCGCTGCTGCTTGGCGAGCGCATGAGCGCGGCGCAGATGGTGGCGATCGGCTTTGCCGTCGCAGCCGTCGCGGTGCTCACCTGGGATGCGGGAGGCGTGCCCTGGGTCTCGCTGGCGCTCGCAGGCACCTGGGCGGCCTACGCCTTCTTCAAGCGCACGCTGCCGGTCGGCCCGGCGCAGGGCTTCTTCCTCGAAGTTCTTATCCTGCTCGTCCCCGCGCTCGCCGTCGCAGCCTGGTTCCAGGCAAGCGGGCGGGGGCATTTCTTCGACAATGGCGGCTACGAGGCCGCGCTCTTCATCGGTTGCGGCCTCGTCACGGCCGTGCCGCTGATCGTCTATGCGACCGGCGCGAAGCTGCTGACGCTCTCCACCATCGGCATCATGCAGTACATTGCCCCGACGCTCATCTTCCTCATGGCGGTGTTCGTCTTCCACGAGCCTTTCAGCCAGGTGAAGCTCTTTGCCTTCGTGCTGATCTGGATCGGTCTGGCCATCTACACCTGGTCGTTCCTGAGCAGGCGCGGAGCGGCCCGCTGACCCTCAGCCGGGCCCGCCCAGGCGACGCACGCCCATGAACACCGCGCCGGCGACCGCCACCGCGATCGCCGTCACCAGCCAGAACCCCGCCGACCCGCTCGCAAGCGGAATGCCCTCGACATTCATGCCGAACAGGCCGGAGATGATCGTCATCGGCATCAGCACGGCGGTCAGCACCGACAGCAGATAGAGCAGCCGGTTCGATTGCGCGGTCAGCTTCGCCAGCAGTTCGTCCTGCAGCAACCGCGCGCGGGCCTGGATCTGTTCGCAATCGTGGTGGAGCGCGGTGGCCCTGGCCGCCAGCCGCGCCGCCATCGCCGCCGCGGGCGAGGGCAGGTCGGCCTCATGCGCGTGGTTAAGGTCGCGGAACAGCGTCGTCACCGTGGCGACCTGCCGGTGCAGCAGCACCGCGTCGCGCCGCGTGGCGGTGAGCGCCTCGCGCTCGCCGTGCCAGCTGTCGGTGACGATGCGGTCCTCGATCGTGTCCAGCGCCTCGGCGAGCTTGCGGATCTCGGCGTCGAGGTGGGACAGGGTCTGCGATACCACCGCCTCGACAAGCTCATAGGGCGAGCGGAACCGCTTGCCGCGCTCGACGGCCGTCCGCGCTGCCTCGACGGAGCGCAGCGGCTGGCGCCGCCCGCTCACCAGCGCCGTTTCGCAGACCGCGAAGCGCAGCCTCCCGACCTCGCGGCCGGCGCTGTAGTGCTCGTGGCGCAGGTCCGGCAATTCGCCGTGCAGCCAGCCGTCCTCGAAGTCGATGTGGCAGCTTGCCTGGCCGGCGAGCAGCGTGGCGCGGGCGGCGTCCGGCAGGCGCGGATCGGTTTCGATCGCGCGCCGGGCGCGGGCATCGGTCAGCGAATAGCTGCGCCAGCTCCATTCTGCCGGGGCATCTCCGCTCGACAGCGCTCCCTCGGCGTCGAAATCGAAGGCGAAGACGAGGCCGTCCTCATCGTTCGGGCTGAACGGGGCGCGACCTTGCGCGGCTGCGGAATCGGGCATTCCGCAGCTCAATCACAGATTTACAACCGTTCGATGACAGCCTCGTCGCCTGCCGTGCGCCCCGGCTCGGCAGCGTCCAGGATCGCCGGCACGATGCCGTCGGCCGTGTCGACGACCAGCGGCTGGACCAGATGGGCGGTGTGGACGAAGCCCTCGGCGCGCATGTGGTCGATCAGCGTCAGCATCGGGTTCCAGAAGCCGCCGATATTGCCGTAGACGATCGGCTTGCGATGCCGGCCGAGCTGCGCCCAGGTCATGATCTCGACGATCTCCTCGACCGTGCCGATGCCGCCCGGCAACGCCACGAACGCGTCGGATTCCTCGAACATCCTGTGCTTGCGCTGGTGCATGTCGTCGGTGATGACGAGCTCGTCGAGCCGTTCCAGCGCGCTCTCGGTGGCCTCCTTGTTCATCAGGAAGCGCGGGATGATGCCCATCACCTTGCCGCCGGCCTCACGCGTGCCGGAGGCGACCGCGCCCATGATGCCCTTGGTGCCGCCGCCATAGACGAGGCGCAGACCGTGCGAGGCGATGGAGCGGCCGAGCGCCCGGCCGGCTTCGAGATAGGTCTCGCCCCGGCCGGGCGAGGAACCGCAATAGACGCAGATGGATCGAATCGTGCTCATGACGCCGATAGCCGCCACGACAGGCCGCCAAGGTCAAGGCTCGGCGTTGTCGCTGGCCGCCTTCGGACGACCGGGAAATGCCGCGTTTTCCTTGTCGCAGGTGCGAAAACAGTCTAGACCCGGCGCAATTGGCTAAGGAAATCGCGGGAAGATGCTGTCGACACCGTTGAAGGCATTGCTGGGCGTTCTGGGATCCATCGTCGTGGTCGGCGGAGGCGCCTATCTGGGCGGTGCGTTCGACCGCTTCATCGCCGCCCCTCCGGCGCAGCTGGCGGCGCTGCCGCCGCAGGCCGCGACCGATGGCAAGCCCGGGCAGCCAGCGTCGGTCACGACGCCGACCGAGGCGAAGCCGCAGGCACAGGACAAGCCCGCCGCCGCCATGCCCGGCAGCCCTGATCCGGTGAAGGCCGGCATCGTGCCGCCGAGCTTCGACATCCTGCGCGTCGAGCCGAACGGCTCGATCGTCATCGCCGGCAAGGCGCCGGGCGGATCGAAGGTCGAGGTTCTTGCCGGCTCCAAGGTCATCGGCCAGGCCGTCGCCGGTCCGGAGGGCGATTTCGCCGTCGTGGTCGACAATCCGCTGGCTCCCGGCAGCTACCAGCTCGTGCTGCGCGCCACCGACGACGCCAACGGCACCGCCATGTCGACGGAGACCGCGGTCGTGTCGATCCCGCAAAAGCCCGACGGCCAGGTGCTCGCCCTTGTGGAGCAGCCCGGCCAGCCGAGCAAGCTGATCACCGTTCCGGAGCCGATGGTGGCGAAGCCCGCGGCACCGGCGGCTCCCGCACCGGCCAAGCCGGACCAGCCCGCTGCGGCGCCGCAGGCGAACCAGAGCGCCGCGCCGGCCCCGACCACGCAGCCAGCCGAAGCCAAGCCCGCACCCGCCGAAGTCGCGGTGGCCAAGCCGGAGCCGACGCAGCCCGCGCCGAACGGCCTGCATGTCGAGGTCAAGGCAATCGAGATCGAGGGCAACAAGGTGTTCGTCGCGGGTGTCGCGACGCCGAAGAAGCCGGTGCGCGCCTATGCCAACGAGCTGATGCTCGGCGAGACCCGCTCGTCTGAATCGGGCGAGTTCCTGATCGAGACGCTGCGCGACCTGCCGGTCGGCGACTACATCGTCCGTGCCGACCTCCTGGCGGACGACGGCCAGAAGGTGCTGATGCGCGCCCAGGTGCCGTTCCGCCGCGAAGCAGGCGAATCGGTCGCCGCGGTCGCGCCCGAGCCCAAGCCCGCCGCCGAATCGTCGCAGCCCGCGGCACCCGCCACCTCAACGGATGCCCCTTCCGCGCCTGCGGCGGATGCAAAGCCCACCGCCGAGCCGGCCGCGAAGCCGGAGCAGCAGGCCGCTGCACAGCCGCCTTCGGTGACGGCCGAGCCGCTGCGGTCGGTCGACGGCGCCGTCATCATCCGTCGCGGCGACACGCTGTGGCGCATTTCGCGCCGGGTCTATGGCCGCGGCGTGCGCTACTCCACGATCTACCTCGCCAACCAGAACCAGATCGCCGATCCGGACCGCATCTGGCCGGGCCAGGTCTTCGCCGTGCCTGTCAAGACGGACGAGGGCGAGACCGCCGACATGGAGGCGGTCGCCAACCAGAAGGCCAGCCCAGAGGACATCGGCAAGCCCAGCGCCATTCGCTGACATTGCGCAATTGCCCGTTCGGGCAGTTGCGTCCCGATCGTTCATCGTCTATCGCCGATGAACGATGAATCTGATCGAACTCCAGTCTTCCGAAGCGGCTGCCCTGCCGTGCGCTCTCGACGAGATGGCGTCCCGGCTGGCCGCCCTGTCACATCCCGCCCGGCTGCGGATCCTGCGCCACCTCTCGGGTCGCGGGGCATGCTGCTGCAAGGAAGTGGTCGAGCAGCTCGATCTGGCTCAGTCGACCGTCTCGCAGCACCTCAAGGTGCTGGTCGATGCCGGTCTCGTCCGCTTCTCCCCGGAGCGCCAGCGCTCCCGCTACACCGTGAACATCGAGGAAGTGGCGCGCCTGTCGCGGGCGCTGTCGGGCTACCTTGACGATTGCGGCGCCACCAGCTGCTGCGACTGAAGACAACAAGAAGACCAGGAAACGCACCGTGGCCACCAAGACCGTCTCCGCCGAGTCCGGCTCGCTCTGGAAAACGCTGCTCAACCTCTGGCCCTATATGTGGCCGGCGGGGCGCATGGACCTGAAGATGCGCGTGCTCTGGGCGACGCTGTTCCTGGTCGTCGCCAAGATCGTGCTGATCCTCGTGCCGTATTTCTTCAAGTGGTCGACCGACGCGCTTGCCAAGGACGGCGGACCGATGCCGGACCTGCCGGCTTTCCTGCTTGCGCCGGTGATGCTTGTCGTCGCCTACAACGTGGTGCGTATCGCCCAGTGGGGCTTCAACCAGCTGCGCGACGCGCTGTTCGCGCGCGTGGGCCAGCATGCCGTCCGGCAGCTCGCCTACAAGACCTTCGTCCACCTCCATCGCCTGTCCCTGCGCTTCCACCTTGAGCGCCGCACGGGCGGCCTGTCCCGCGTCATCGAGCGCGGTACCAAGGGCATCGAGACGATCGTGCGCTTCACGATCCTCAACACGCTGCCGACCATACTCGAATTCGCCATGACGGCGGTCATCTTCGCGGTCGCCTATGGCGTGATCTACGTCGTCATCGTCGCCGTCACGGTGGTCGCCTACACCTGGTTCACCGTCTGGGCGTCCGACTGGCGCATCGCCATCCGCCGCGAAATGAATGACAGCGACACCGACGCCAACACCAAGGCGATCGATTCGCTGCTCAACTTCGAGACGGTGAAGTATTTCAACAACGAGCAGATGGAGGCCTCCCGCTTCGACCGCTCGATGGCGCGTTACGAGGACGCGGCGACCAAGACCTGGACCTCGCTCGGCTGGCTGAACTTCGGCCAGGGCGTCATCTTCGGCATCGGCATGACCGCCTGCATGGTGCTCTCGGCGCTTGAAGTGCAGGCCGGCACGCAGACCATCGGCGATTTTGTCTTCATCAACGCCATGCTGATGCAGCTTTCGGTGCCGCTCAACTTCATCGGCTTCATCTACCGCGAGATCCGCCAGGGCCTGACCGACATCGAACAGATGTTCGACCTGCTCGACGTCAAGGAGGAGGTGACCGACCGGCCGGGCGCAAAGCCGCTGGCGGTGTCGGCCGGCGCCATCCGCTTCGAGGATGTGCATTTCGCCTACGACGCCAATCGCCCCATCCTCAAGGGCGTCTCCTTCGAGGTGCCGGCGGGCAAGACGGTCGCCATCGTTGGCCCGTCAGGTGCCGGCAAGTCGACCATCTCGCGGCTTCTCTTCCGCTTCTACGACATCCAGCAGGGGCGCGTCACGATCGACGGGCAGGACATCCGCGATGTCACGCAGGAGAGCCTGCGGGGGCAGATCGGCATGGTTCCGCAGGACACGGTGCTGTTCAACGACACGATCCTCTACAACATCCGCTACGGCCGCATGAGCGCCTCGGAGGAGGAGGTGAAGCGGGCCGCCGAACTGGCGCAGATCTCCAAATTCATCGAGATTTTGCCCGACGGCTACCGCTCGATGGTCGGCGAGCGCGGTCTCAAGCTCTCGGGCGGTGAGAAGCAGCGCGTGGCGATCGCCCGCACCATCCTCAAGGCGCCGCCGATCCTGATGCTGGACGAGGCGACCTCGGCGCTCGACACACAAACCGAACAGGAGATCCAGGACGCGCTCGACCTCGTCAGCCGCGGCCGCACCACGCTCGTCATCGCCCACCGGCTGTCGACGGTCATCTCCGCCGACGAGATCATCGTGCTGCGCGACGGCCAGATCGCCGAGCGCGGCACGCATCGCGATCTTCTCGCCAGGGGCGGCCTCTACGCGACGATGTGGGACCGCCAACGCGAAGCGACGGAGGCCGAGGAGCGGCTGCGCCGCGCGCGCGAGACCGACGACGAGGGCGTCATCGTGAGACGCAGGACATCAGAGGTGGCCGGCTAGACCGCGCCGCCGCCTTTGGTCTCGATCGGCCGCCCGACCACCAAAGCGTCGCGAACCGTCTCCGGAAGCGCTGCATAGGCTGCGTCCGGCAGCGCGCCCAGCGCGTCCAGGGTCTTCGAGAAGAAGCACCTGACAGAGGCCGCCGTCGTGACGTCGAAGATCTCGGCGTCGCTGAGGCCGAACGCGCGCAACCCGTCGACGTCCGACTGGTCAATGGAAGTCGCGTCACGCACGACCTTGCTTGCGAATTGCATGATGGCGCGTTCCGCTTCGTCCAGCGGCGACTCGTCGCTGCCCCCCACCACCAACGCCAGTTGCTCCGGAGAAAGCATGCCGCCAAGCATCACCTTGCCATGCGCCAGCATGCAGTAGGAACTCTTTAGCTCCTGAGCAGCGGCGAGCGTGACCAGTTCGTAGCGGCGCAGGTCCATGTTGGACTTGATCGCGGTGTTGAGCGCGACCCATGTCTCAAACACGCCCGGCCGGTGCGCGAAAAGCTTGACCATGTTCGGGAGATAGCCGTTTGCCGCCTTCGACTGGGCGAACATCTCGGCCGCACGACCCTGTGCGCCGTCTTCGCTGGGCGTATCGACAAAGCTCATCCCTGATATCTCCGCCTCACGAAACAGGATGCCACATTGGCCGCCTCCGCCCCTGTCCGCAACCCATCCGCTGCCGTCGCGTTGCGACGGGGGGTAGATTGGTCTAATCAACCCCGGTCAAACAGGAGCCGGCCGCCGCGATGAGCCTCGTCGACAGCATCAAGAGCGCCATGGTGCCCGTGCACCGGGAAGGCTATCCCTTTATCGCGGCGTTCGGCATCGCGACGCTGGTGCTCGGCCTGATCTGGCAGCCGTTGTTCTGGATCGGGCTGATCCTCACCGGCTGGTGCGCCTATTTCTTCCGCGACCCGCAACGCGTCACGCCGGTTGATGATTCGCTGGTCGTCAGCCCCGCCGATGGCATCGTGTCGGCGGTCGGTCCCGCCGTCCCCCCGCGCGAGCTGGGGCTCGGCGGCGACGAGATGCTGCGCATCTCTGTCTTCATGAACGTCTTCTCCTGCCACGTGAACCGCTCGCCGGTGCGCGGCCGCATCACGCGCATCGAGCACCGTCCCGGCCGCTTCCTCAATGCCGAGCTCGACAAGGCGAGCGAGGAGAACGAGCGCAACGGCCTCGTCATCGACGCGCCGCACGGAACCGTCGGCGTGGTGCAGATCGCCGGCCTGGTCGCCCGCCGCATCGTCTGCTGGGCCGACGAGGGCTCGCCGATCACGGTCGGCGAGCGCTTCGGCCTGATCCGCTTCGGCTCGCGCGTCGACGTCTATCTTCCGACCGGTGTCAGGCCGCGCGTCGCGGTCGGCCAGACCTCGGTCGCCGGCGAGACCGTGATCGCCGATTTCAGCGGCGAAGCGGGTTTCCCGCTGGTGCGGGTGTCGTGACGACATGATGGAGACGCCGTTCCCCCCGTTCGACCCGCATGGCGCGCCGACCCGTCATGGCGCGAAGATCCGCGACATCCCGCTCAGGATGATGCTGCCCAACCTGATCACCGTCCTGGCGATCTGCGCCGGCCTGTCCGGCATCAGGCTCGCCTTCGAGGGCCGCTTCGAGATCGCTGTTATCATGGTGCTGCTCGCCGCCTTCCTCGACGGCATCGACGGGCGCATTGCGCGGATGCTGAAGGCGACCTCCAAGTTCGGCGAGCAGATGGATTCGCTGGCCGACATCGTCAATTTCGGCGCGGCCCCCGCGCTCGTGCTGTACGCCTACCTTCTCGACCGTGCCGGGCCGATCGGCTGGACGGCGGCCCTTCTCTTTGCCATCGCCTGCGGGCTCAGACTTGCCCGCTTCAACGTCCAGATCGCCGATCCGGACCGGCCGGCCTGGATGGCGGACTACTTCACCGGCGTTCCGGCCCCGGCCGGCGCGGTGCTGGTCATGCTGCCGGTCTATCTCGGCTTCCTCGGCTTCGAGGCCAATCTTTTCGTCGCCTATCTCTCCTGCGCCTACACCGTGATCGTCGCGGTGCTGCTCGTCTCGACCTTGCCGGTTTTCTCGGGCAAGAGCTCGGGTTCCAAGGTCCGCGGCGACGTCGTCTTCCCGCTGATCCTGGTCGCCGTGTTCTACGTGCTGATGCTGTCGAGCTTCACCTGGGAGACGATGGCGGCGACGGCCGTCGCCTATCTCCTCTTCCTGCCCTTCAGCGTGAAGCTCTATGCCCGGCGGCTGCAGAAGGAGAGGCGCGCGGCGGACATCGCAAAGACCGGCAAGGCGCCGGCTGAGGAAGCCTAGGTAGTCTTGTCGATCCCGAGGCTCTCCATCGCGATCCGGCGCGCGGTCACGTAGTCGACCTTGCCGGAGCCGAGCAGCGGGATCGCGTCGACGGTGATGATCGTGTCCGGTACGATGAGTTCGGCGACGCCCGAAGCCTTGCCGAAGGCGCGCAATTCCGATTTCTCGGCTGCGGTATTGGTCGTCAGCACCACGACCTTCTCGCCGCGCTTGCGGTCGGGCACCGCGACGGCCGCATGCCGCTCCTCCGGCCACAGCCGCTGCACCAGCAGTTCCACGGCGCCGAGGGACACCATCTCGCCGGCGATCTTGGCGAAGCGCCGGGCGCGGCCGCGGATCGTGAGATAACCCTCGCGGTCGAAGGCGACGACGTCGCCGGTGTCGTGCCAGCCGTCCGGGGGAGGGGTGACGTTCTCCGCCCCGCGCGTCGAGATATAGCCGCGCATCACGTTCGGCCCCGAGATCCACAGCCGGCCGCCATCCTCGATGCCGTCGACCGGCTCGATCCGGCTGCGGATGCCGGGCAGCAGGCGCCCGACGCTGCCCTGGCGCGAGTGGGTGCGTGTGTTCAGCGCCACCACCGGCGAGGCTTCGGTCAGGCCATAGCCCTCGACGATGTCGGCCCCGAACCGCTCGCGCCAGATCCGTCGCGTCTCGGCCTGCAACGGCTCCGCGCCCGCCACCACCAGCCGCAGGCTGGCGAAGTCGCCGTCGTCCGCTGTCCGCGCATAGGCCGAGAGGAACGTGTCCGTCGCAAAGGTGATGGTGGGTTTGACCTTCGCCGCCGTCTCCGGGATCTGCTTGAAATGCAGCGGCGACGGATAGAGGTAGAGCCGCACGCCGTAGACGAGCGGCAGGATCGTCCCGCCGGTCAGCCCATAAGAGTGGAAGGCCGGCAGCACGTTCAGCAGCGTGTCGGCGGGCGTGAAGACGATGCGCGCCTCGATCTGCGCCGTGTTGGAAAGCAGGTTCTCGTGCGTGAGCACCACGCCCTTCGGGCGGCTGTCGGAGCCGGAGGTGAACAGGATGGCGCCGGGCGCCGAAGGCTTCACCGGCGTGACCGGCCAGCGCCACAGCAGGGCCGCCGATGCCTTCTCGAACGCCGTGACCGAAGGTCTTACGTCCTCCAGCCACAGGAAGCGCGCCCCGGCCCCCTCGATCGCGGCGACGATATCGGCAAGCTGCGCCTTGTCGACGAAGGCGCGCGAGGACACGACGATGCGGACCGCGCCTGAACGGATCGCTGCGGTCACATTCGCAGGCCCTGCCGTGTAGTTGATCATGGTCGCGACGCAGCCGGCCGACTGCAGGCCGACGAACGAGGTGACCAGGCCGACCGAGTTCGGCAGCATCAGGCCCACAGCCTCGCCGCCGCTGCTGACAGAGGCGAATCGGGCGCCGAGCACCCGCGCCGCGATCAGCATGTCGCGATAGCTCAGCGGCCCCGTGAGGCCGTCCTCGACGACGGTGCGCTCGGGACCGTATAGCCGTGCCGCGCCCGAAACCGCCGCGAACAGGCTGCGCGGCACGCTTGCTGCGACACGCGCCTCAGCGACCCTGTCGAACAGCGCGTTGGACGAGGTCGTCGGCGCCCGGCCGGGCCGGACGATGGAACTGTCGAGCGAGATCGGCTCGAGGGCAGCGATGGTGAGCTTCGGCAGCCAGCGGCGCGGCGCCTCCGCTTCCGGCGCGAGCGACATCGGCAGGTGCCTGCTTCCGCCGACATGGATCGCGACGATGTCGGCCCCCGCCGTCACGGCGATTCGCGCCACGGCGCGAAACAGCCGGAACGACTTGGGATCGGGCTCGACCGTCTGCGGGAAATAGACCGCCAGCCGTCCCTTGCCTTTGAGATGCCGCACCAGCCGCCGGCTGACGAACACGTGCGAGGCGTTGAACGAGATGGTGCGGGCGAGTGTGCGGAACGGCTCGAGCCACGATGAGGTGGCCGATTCCTCGTCCAGGATGTGCAGCGTATCGTCGGGCAGCAGCGCCAGCATCAGCGCCGGATCGAGCCGCGACTGATGGGAAATGGCGTAGATCACCGGCGCGTCGGCCTGGCGCGCAATGCGGATCCGGCCATCGGATATACGGAAGACGAGCTTCAGCGGCAGGTAAAGCACGGCCTGCTGGAAGGTCACGCCAAGTCGGTAGCCCTGCCAGAGCGCCGTGAGGACGTAGACAGCAACCAGTGCGGCGACGATCATTCCGGTCAGGATCATGCCGTTCTCCGAGCACCAAGCTGGCCGCGGCGAGCCGATGCCGCACGTGAGGGGATAGGGTAACGCGATGGGGCCGGGCGTCAATCCGCCTATCCGGGGAGCCGGCCGCGTCTACCTGGCGACGACGCCATCTGCCGCCAAAATGTCTGTGGTCCTCTTGCTGCATTGCAAAAAACGTTGATCATTCACCCGTAGCGGAAGCGTGCCGGATACGCTACGCCAACCGAGCTGCCGCAGATGGTCCAGAGCCGACACAGTGCAACTGTGTCTCGCGCGAGACGTTTTCGGCGATCCAAGGGACATCTGCATGGCTACGGACCAGATTATCGCGCTCGCCGTCGTCACACTGATGATGGCAGCCTTCGTCTGGGGCAGATTCCGGTATGATGTTGTCGCCGCGTGCGCGCTGCTTGCCGCGGTCGCCTGCGGCATCGTTCCCTATGAAAAGGCCTTTTCCGGCTTCAGCGACGATATCGTCATCATCGTCGGTTCCGCTTTGCTGGTCAGCGCGGCTGTCGCGCGCTCGGGGATCATGGAGGCGGTAATCCAGCGATTCGCACCTGATCTTGTCGGTGTGCGCAGCCAATTGATCTTGCTTGTCGCTGTGGTGACGGTGCTCTCCGCATTCGTGAAGAACATCGGCGCTCTGGCAATCATGATGCCGATCGCGTTCCAGTTCGCGAAGCGCTCATCGGTCTCGCCCTCCGTGTTCCTCATGCCGATGGCGTTCGGCTCGCTTCTCGGCGGCCTGATGACCCTCATCGGCACCTCCCCCAACATCATCGTCTCGCGCATGCGCGCCGAGATCGGTGGCGAGGGGTTCGGAATGTTCGATTTCACGCCGGTGGGTGCCGCGCTGTCGCTGGTCGGGCTGGCGTTTCTTGCCCTGTTCTATTGGCTGCTGCCGTCCCGTACGCGCGCGACCGCGTCGCTGCACGATGCGATCGACATCAAGAACTATATCTCGGAGGCCCGCGTGGCCGCCGATTCAGCGGTACTGGGCAAAACGGTCGCCGACCTCGTCAAGCTCTCCGGCGGCAATGCGATGGTGACGTCGATCATTCGCAGCCGTGGTCAGCGCACGACTCCGCTTCCCGACGCGATCCTTAAGGATGGCGATATCCTGCTGCTGGAGGGCGATCCGGAGGCGCTCGACCGGCTCACGGCGCGAGGCAGGCTGAAGCTCAGCGGCGATCGCCGCGAAATGCGTAACAAAGGCATGGCCGAGATCGGCGCGGTCGAGGCCGTCGTCACCGAGAGTTCGTTTCTCGTCGGCCTGTCCGCACAGCGGCTGGAACTTCACGACCGCTTCGGCGTCAACCTTCTGGCCCTGAGCCGCATGGGCGAGCGCATCACCGATCGGATCGGCGAAACGATGCTCCGCGTCGGTGATGTCGTCGTTCTGCAGGGAGACCGCGAACGTCTTCCCGAGATCTTGCGCGAACTCGGCTGCCTTCCGCTGGCCGAGCGCCCGATCAAGCTCGGCAGCGTGCGGAGAGGGCTGGTGCCGCTTCTCATCCTGCTCGCCGCCATGAGCGCGACCGCGCTTTCCATCGTGCCGGTGCCCGTCGCCTTCTTCGGCGCAGCCGTTGCGATGGTGCTTTTCAGGACCATCCCGGTGCGCGAAGTCTACAACGCGATCGATGGCCCGATCCTGGTCATGCTGGCCGCGCTCATCCCGGTGTCGGATACGCTCCGTTCCACTGGGGTCACGGACCTCGCAGCCGCCGGACTGGCCGATGTTGCGCAGACGCTTCCGGCTTGGGGCGCCCTCGGCCTCATCCTTGTCGCCGCCATGGCGGTGACGCCGTTCCTCAACAATGCGGCGACGGTGCTGGTCATGGCGCCCATCGCCGCGGGCTTCGCAAGCGGCCTCGGCTACCGGCCCGATGCGTTCCTCATGGCGGTCGCCATCGGCGCTGGATGCGACTTCCTCACCCCGATCGGCCACCAGTGCAACACGCTGGTCATGGGCCCGGGTGGCTACAAATTCTCCGATTATCCCCGGCTCGGCCTGCCGCTTTCCATCATTGTCGTTCTGGTCGCCGTTCCTCTGCTCATGATGGTCTGGCCTGTGAATTGAACTTCCCCTTGCGGTCATTTTCGGCTTGTCCGATAAGCGCACCGCAAGAAGCATGGAGATTGAAATGACCATTCGCCGTATCGAAGCCGGGCCGCGCATGAGCCAGGCCGTTGTCCATGGAAACACGGTCTATCTCGCAGGCCAGGTCGGCACTCCCGGCAAGAGCGTGGCCGAGCAGACGACCGAGGTTCTGGCGAGCATCGACCGGCTTTTGGCACTCGCCGGTACGGACAAGTCGAAGCTTCTGACCGCTCAGATCTGGCTCGACGACATGCGCGACTTCGCCGAGATGAACGGCGTATGGGACGCCTGGGTGGACAAGGCCAACACACCCGCGCGCGCAACCGGCGGCGCTCCGCTCGCCACCTCGGGTCATCGCGTCGAAATCATCGTCTCCGCGGCGATCTAGGAGAGGGAAGGGCGGCCTCGCGCCGCCCTTCGTTTCACGCCGCCATATATTGCGGCGCCGACTTCAGGTAGCGCGCATAGGCGTCGGCATTGGGCGGTGACAGGTTCTCCGCCAGCGGATTGAGCTTGCGCTCCTTCGCGCCGATGTCGTCCAGGATCTCGTCGAAGTGCTTGAAATGGTAGGGCGCGACGCAGAGCCCGCCATAGACGCCGGCCGCCGGCCGCTCCTTGCGCTTCCAGTTCAGCATCATCTCGATATTGTCGTTCATCTCGGCGGGCGTCGGCTGCTTGGCCAACTGCCCGTCGGCGTAACGCACCAGCCAGTTGGCGGCGAGCTCGGCGCAGAGCACGGTGCAGAATGACGAGTTGAAGCCGACGAACCCCATGTCGGGCAGGTCCGGATTGGCGATGATGCGGTAGAGGCGGTACTGGCCGTCCGGCTCCACCAGCTTCCTGCGATACTCCTCGGGCAGGAACGGCACGCCAAGCTTCCAGCCGATCGCGAGCACCGCGATGTCGGCCCCGACCCGCTCGCCGCCCGAGAGTACGACGGTTGTGCCGTCGTAGTGGTCGAACGTGCCCTGGATCGCCTTGATCCGCCCGTCCGCCACCATGTCGTAGAGGCCGGGCGTGACGATCGGCACTGAACAGTTGATGCCGGTCTCGATCGGCGTCTTGGGCTTCAGGCCGGTCTTCTTCAGCTTGAGCTGCATCGACAGCAGGCTTTCCAGCGCTCGCCAGTTCGCCCAGACAAAAGGTTTGGCGATCGCGTGGTTGATCCGCGCCATGGCCGTCTGGCCCCAGCCCGGGAACATTTTCTCCTGGGCACGGATGTAGAGGATGCGCTTGAAGTTGATCAGGCCGCCGATGAAGTAGGGGATGCGCCACACGGCTTCGCGATAGACGATCGTCACCTGCGACGCGCCCGACTTCACCGCGTTGACGGCGATGTCGGTCGCCGATTTCGAGAAGCCCAGCACGACGACGCGCTTGCCCTTCACCATCGACGGATCGGTGTAGTCGGACGAGTGCATCACCTGCCCCCCGGCGGCGGTGAAGCCGTCCTGGCCCGGATGGGAGAGCATGTTCTTGTCGCTGAACTGGCCGGTACACACCGCGACGAAGTCGTAGCTCTCCGTCGTCTCCGGCCCTTCCTTGGGCGCCAGCGTCAGGGTCCACCCCGGCTTGCCGTCGGCGCGACGCGCCATGCCGGTGACGGACGTGTCGAACCGGACAAGGCCGGTGACGCCGTTCTCCCTGGCGTAGTCAGCGAGATAGGCATGCACCTGCGGGCCTTTGGGCCATTCTGGATAGGCGTCCGGCATCGGCTTCGACGTGTAGCGGTAGAGCTCCTTCGGGCTCTGCGTCTGCACGTCGGGATATGAGCGCGACGGCTCCCAGACGCCGCCGAGATCGTGGCTGCGCTCGACCACCGTCACGTTATGACCGCGTTCCCGAAACGCCTTCGCGGCGGCGAGCCCGCTCACGCCCGCGCCGATGACGCAGACCGTCTTCTTCTGGACCATGTTCGTTGCTCCTTGGGCGGCAGGCATGGCTCCGCCGGGCGCAGCCGGATGCTGCGCTTCCGGGGCCGTCGCGCGGCCGCGATAGGTGTGGGGCTAGCTCAGGCGTTGGCCTCGGGCGGCAGGAAGTCGACCTCATGCGCGGCCGAGACCTTCACCACCTCGTCGGTGTCCGTCATATTGTCGAGCTTCTTGAACAGGTCCTCCAGCATGCCGGCGGGCGAGACCCAGAACAGCGCGCGCGTCGGCTTGTCGGACTTGTTGAAATAGCCATGCGGAATGCCGCGCGGCATGCGCACCAGGTCGCCGGCCTTCGCCTTGACCCACTGTCCGTCGAGCTTCAGGTCGAGTTCGCCTTCCTGCACGAGAATGAATTCGTCCTGCGTCGGGTGGATGTGCACCGGCACGAACTGGCCGGGGTCGCTGTTGGTCTCGAAGGCGAAGGTGCTGTCGCACACGGCCTTCGGGAAATAGACCTGGCCGAGGATGTTCCACGTCGTCCCGGCGATGCCGGAGCCGTTCGCGGTGATGCCTTTGTCGAGTTGCTTGGTCATATGCGGATCCCATTGCGTTTGACAGAAAGCGTTCTGGCGACGCCTTTCATGTTCCGGCGACAATGCCACGGCGGCCGGGCGTCCTCTATCCGCGATGCGCACCGACTATCCGGAAAACGAATCCGATTTGCCGCTGCGGCCGAAGGCCGCGAAAACCGTTTGGAAACCGGCAAAGCGATGCTAACGTAACGGAATGCACGCTGAAGCCGGTTCTCCGCCTGCGGTCCCGCTGTCCAGTCACGTCCTGTTCCAGTCGGATGATCTCGACTGCGCCAGGGAACGGGTCGCGCAGAAGTTCTGCCGCCATCGCCTCGACATCATCGGCGACAAGCGGTTCTTCCGCGCGGCGCATCATCATCTGCCGGGCGACATGATCTCGCTCAACTACATCAGCTACGGCGCCGACGTGTTGATCGATCCGGGCGAGCTCACCGATTTCTATCTGATCCAGATGCCGGTTGCCGGCTCGGCGACGATCCGCAACGGCCACAAGGAGTTCCTGACCGACCGCTCGACGGCGTCGATCCTCAACGCCGACCTCGCCACGCGCATGCGCTGGTGGCAGGGCTGCGCGCAGATCCTGATCCAGATCCGCAAGGCGCCGTTCCTCGATTTTGCCGAGCGCGTGCTCGACCGGGAACTGCCGGGCCCGGTGATCTTCGACCCGCTGGTCGATTTCTCGCGGCCTCAGATGCAGTCGTGGAGAGGCTTCGCCAACGGCCTGTTCTATTCGGCGGAAGCGCTGGCCAACGCGCCGCGCGGCGCGGAAATCCACATGGCCTTCAACGAGCAGCGGCTGATGGAGATTTTCCTGCGCGAACAGCCGAACAACATGTCGCTGTTCATGGACGGTGAGGCGAAGGGTCCGTCGCCCAGGCATTTGCGCCGCGCCGACGAATATATCCGCGAACATGCCGCCATGCCGATCTCGCTGCTCGACATCGCCGATGCGGCCGGCGTCAACGCGCGGACCCTCCAGCTTGCCTACAAGTCGACCTACGGCGTGTCGCCGATGCAGGCTCTGCAAAGGGAGCGGTTGAAACGCGTGCGCTTCGAACTGCTGGCGAGCGGCGGTCGGGCCAACGTCACCGAGACGGCGATGAAATGGGGTTTTGCTCACCTAGGCCGCTTCGCCGGCGATTACCGGCGCGCCTTCGGCGAACTGCCGCGCGAGACGGCGCGGCGCGCGGCGGACTAGGGTCTATTCCTCTGCCGGCGGCGCCGGCGCGTCGTCGCCATAGGGCTCGCCGCCCATGAAGGAGGAGGCGGTCGGGATGCACTGCAGCGACCAGCCCGTCTCCACAGGCGTCTTCTTGTATTCCTCGATCGCCGCCACGCATTCGTCCCGCGTCTCGAACGCGCTCGGCATCACCGCCATGCCGCCGCCCGGGCCGGCGACGACCAGATACCAGATATAGACGGCTGCGGCGGACATGCGGGGTCTCCGAATTTCGATGATTCCGCCGCAGGCTGCGATCGAAAAAAGGCGCAAGCCGGGCGGAGTAAATCCTATTCCGGTTGCCGGTAATCCGTCCATCCGCCCTTGCGGACGTTCCAGATGCGGCCGGTGTCGGTCAGCGACGGGGATGCCAGGCGCAGGATGCTCGCGGCGACGTCGGCCGGAGTGGGCAGGGTGTCCGGGTTCTCCCCCGGCATCGCCTGTGCCCGCATCGCGGTGCGGGTCGCGCCCGGATCGACAATGTTGACCCTGAGCGCCATGTTCTTCGTCTCGTCGGCCCAGGAGCGGGCCAGCGCCTCGACGGCGGCCTTGGAGGCGGCATAGGGCGCCCAGAAGGCGCGGGCGGAGTGCGCCGCGCCCGACGAGATCACGATCGCCCGGCCCGCATCCGAAAGCCGCAGCAGCGGGTCGACCGAGCGGATCAGCCGCCATGTGCCGGTGACGTTGACCGCCATCACCTTGTCGAACACCTTTGCCTCGACATGGCCGATCGGTGCGATCACGCCGAGCACGCCGGCGTTCGCCACCAGAATGTCGAGCTTGCCCCAGCGCTGGTGGATCGAGCCGCCGAGACGGTCGATGCCGGCCATGTCGGTCAGGTCGAGCGGCACCAGCGTCGCGGAGCCGCCCGCCGCCTTGATCTCGTCGTCGAGCTCTTCCAACCCGCCGACGGTGCGAGCAACCGCGATCACATGTGCACCCGCCGCCGCCAGTTGCTTTGCCAGATGGTAGCCGATGCCGCGCGACGCGCCGGTGACGAGCGCGACGCGCCCTGAGAGGTCGGGAATGCTGGTCATGTCGTCTTCCGTCAGGCTCGCGTGGCGAGAACCGAGAGCTGGCGGACATTGTCCGCGCCTTCGTGGTCCGTCAGGCGGGTCGGATATTGCGTCGTGAAGCAGGCGTCGCAGAACTGCGGCGTCTCGTTGTCGCGCGCGGCCTCGCCGACGGCGCGGTAGAGCCCGTCGATCGACAGGAAGCCGAGCGAATCCACGCGGATGAAGTCGGCCATCTCCTTGACCGACATGCGCGACGCCAGGAGCTTCGAGGTCTCGGGCGTGTCGACGCCGTAGAAGCAGGAAGCGCGGGTGGGCGGCGAGGCGATGCGCATATGCACCTCTCTGGCGCCCGCGTCACGCACCATCTGCACGATCTTCTGCGAGGTCGTGCCGCGCACGATCGAATCGTCGACGAGCACCACGCGCTTGCCCTCGATCATCGAGCGATTGGCGTTGTGCTTCAGCTTCACGCCCATATGGCGGATCGAATCGCCCGGCTGGATGAAGGTGCGGCCGACATAGTGGTTGCGGATGATGCCGAGCTCGAACGGCAGCTTCGCTTCCTGCGAGAAGCCGATGGCCGCCGGTGTGCCGGAATCCGGCACCGGCACGATGATGTCGGCGTCGACCGGGCTTTCCTTGGCCAGTTCCATACCGATGCGCTTGCGCACGTCATAGACGTTGCGGCCCTCGACCGACGAGTCCGGCCGCGAGAAGTAGACATATTCGAAAATGCAGAAGCGCGACTTCTGCGGCTCGAACGGGAACAGGCTCTCGATGCCCTTCGAGGTGATCACCACCATCTCGCCGGGCTTCAGGTCACGGACGAACCGCGCGCCGATGATGTCCAGCGCGCAGGTCTCGGAGGCGAGGATCCAGGCGCCGTCGAGGTCGCCCAGCACCAGCGGCCGGATGCCGAGCGGGTCGCGGCAGCCGATCATCTTCTTCGACGACAGCGCGACCAGCGAGAACGCGCCCTCGATCTGGCGCACCGCGTCGATGAAGCGCGCATTGAGGTCGCGCTCCTTGCTCATCGCCACGAGGTGCAGGATCGTCTCGGTGTCGGACGTGGACGAGAAGATCGCGCCCTGCTTCTGCAGCGTGCGCTGCAAGGTCATCGCATTGGTCAGGTTGCCGTTATGCGCCACGGCGAAGCCGCCGTCGGCGAGCTCGGCGAAAAAAGGCTGGATGTTGCGCACGCCCGCGCCGCCTGTGGTGGCATAGCGCGTATGGCCGATGGCGCGGCTGCCCTTCAGGCTATCGATCACCGCCTGCTTGGTGAAGGTGTCGCCGATCAGGCCGACATGGCGCTCGACATGGAACTGGCTGCCGTCGAAGGAGACGATGCCCGCGGCCTCCTGGCCGCGATGCTGCAGCGCGTGCAGGCCGAGCGTGACGATCGCGGCCGCGTCGTGGCGTCCGAAGATGCCGAAGACGCCGCACTCGTCGTGAAAGCCGTCGCCGTCCGACGAAAAAGGCGTGTCATGCACGTCAGCCATATGTCGTGCTCCCTAAAGGTAAGAACCGCGGCAGGCCGCGGTTCCATGATCAGTTGCTCGTTTCGCCCTCGGGCTCCGGTTCCGCCGGCGTCTCGGTCGCGGGGGCGGTGTCGTCTGCCGCGGGCGCGTCGTTCGACCCGATCGGCAGTTTGCCGAGGATCGATTTGTCCGGATCGTCCGGCAGCAGCGCCTGCAGCCGCTGGCCGATCGTCTCCAGCAGCGGCCGAGACTTCGCGTTGGCGATCCAGCCAGGCTGGTTCGTGCCGACGAGCCAGTTGAAGAACAGCAGACCGACGGCGACAACCAGAATGCCGCGCGCCGCGCCGTAGAGGAAGCCGAGCGTACGGTCGAGCGCCCCGACCCGGCTGTCGATGATGAAATCGGCGATCTTCATCGTGATCACCGTCACCACGATCAGCGCGATGAAGAAGACGATCGCTGCGGAGATGGCAAGCGCGAGCTGCTTCTGGTCCACATAGGGCGTCACATAAGGCAGCACCATGGGGTAGAAGAAGAATGCCGCAGCCGCAGCCGCGACCCAGGAGGCGATCGACAGGACCTCGCGCGACAGTCCGCGGACCATCGCCAGCATCGCCGAGACGAGCGTAAAGCCGACGAGAATTCCGTCCAGCAATGTGATCGGCATCGTGTCTCCCGTTTCGTGTCAGTCGTCGTCGCGGCGGCGCTTCGATCCGGCAATCCGGGCAACGAGGTCGGCAAGGTGCTCAGGCTGGGTCGAACCGATGGTCAGCGCGGTCGGAAGCTCGCCCGACGAAGCGGGCATCACCGCCTGCCGGAACCCGAGTTTTTCCGCTTCTTTGAGACGCTGCGCCGCGTGCGCCACTGGCCTGATGGCTCCCGATAGGCTGATTTCGCCGAAATAGACGCAATCGGCTGGAAGGGCAAGGCCGGTCAGGGACGAAACCAATGCAGCCGCGACAGCAAGATCGGCAGCCGGCTCCGAGATCCGGTAACCGCCCGCAACGTTGAGATAGACGTCATGCGTGGCAAAGCGCACGCCACAATGCGCCTCCAGCACCGCCAGCACCATGGACAGCCGCGCGCTGTCCCAGCCGACCAGCGAGCGGCGCGGCGTGCCGAGCGGGGAGGGGGCGACCAGCGCCTGGATCTCGACCAGGACGGGCCTGGTGCCTTCCATCCCGGCGAAAACGGCGGCGCCGGGCGCCTTTCCGCTGCGCTCGCCGAGGAACAGCTCGGACGGGTTCGCCACGTCGCGCAGGCCCTTGTCCGACATCTCGAACACGCCGATCTCGTCGGTCGGGCCGAAACGGTTCTTGATCGTGCGCAGGATGCGGTAGTGGTGGCCGCCTTCGCCCTCGAAATAGAGCACCGCGTCGACCATGTGCTCGACGACGCGGGGGCCCGCGATCTGGCCTTCCTTGGTGACATGGCCGACGAGCACGATGGCGGCACCCGTCGATTTGGCATAGCGGATCATCGCCTGCGCGGAAGCGCGCACCTGCGTCACCGTGCCCGGTGCCGATTCGGCGAGGTCCGTCCACAGCGTCTGGATCGAATCGAGGATGACCATGTCTGGCCGCTTGCCGTCGGCGAGCGTGGCAAGAATGTCTTCGACATTGGTCTCCGCGGCGAGCTCCACCGTCGAATCGGCCACCGTCAGGCGTTGGGCGCGCAGCCTGATCTGCGCCACCGCCTCCTCGCCCGAAACGTAGACGACGCGGTGCCCGCGCCGCGCCAGCGCGGCGGCCGCCTGCGTCAGCAGGGTGGACTTGCCGATGCCCGGATCGCCGCCGACCAGAAGTGCGGAACCGCGCACGAAGCCGCCGCCGGTCACGCGATCCAGCTCGCCGATCCCCGAAATGATGCGCGGCGCGTCCTCGATGTCGCCGGACAGGCTGGTCAGCGCCACCGCGCGCCCCTTGCGCGCACTCTTCAGCGTCTGCGGGCCAGAGCCGATGCCGCCGGCCGTGCCTTCCTCGACCAGCGTGTTCCACTCGCCGCAGGCGTCGCACTTGCCCGCCCAGCGCTGGTGCACAGCGCCGCAGTTCTGGCAGATGAATTGGGTCCGGGCGCGGGCCATGATGCAGCTACTCTGTCCTCGGGACCATCCGCTGCGGAGACCGGCGAATCGCGGCAAGAAAGGCCAGCCGCACCCGCTCGTAGAGCGCATTGGGCAGATAGCCGTAGGCGAAGTCGTCGAGGCCAGGTCTTCCGGTCCGGCGCAGGTCGGGGCCGGGCCAGCGGAATTCGTTGGCCTCTGTCAGGACGATCCAGGATCGCTGGTCGTCAAGGGAAAGACGTCTTTTGGTCACGGCCGGAATTTCGATCGCGTCTTGCGGATGGCTGGGTGGTGAGTGGGTTATCGGCAGAACGGTCACAAGCGGTCGGGAGTCATCGTCCGTGACGATAGCGAGCACGATTGCGCAAGGTCTGTCCTTCGATCCCTCTTCAAGGCCCGCGAGATGGTCTGCCCGCCACAAGTAGCTGTACCTGATGACCAGACCTTCGGTTGGGTGCGGGAGCGGCGCCAATTGCTAATCTTCGACCTCATGGTCGAATGCCTTGGTGTGCTCCGGCGCGCGCGCTCGCTCGATCGCCGCGATATCCTCGTCGGTAAAATCCTCAAGCCCCATGACCCGACGGTCCCGCCGCTTCAGGCGCTGATATTCCTCGATCGAGAGCATGACGGTCCGCTCGCGCCCGTTGCGGGTGACGGCGATGGGTTCCTTGAGCGCCATGTCCTGATAGCGGCCGATGTTGCGCTGGAATTCCGCTGAGCTGACTTTGATCATCACGAAGCCTCATGCATTTCATGCACCATCCATATTATGCATGAAATGCATATAAATGCCACTCTTGGACAGTTACCCGCCCACATATCGCCGGTGATAGCGCCGTCCGAGCGAGGTCAGCAGTTCGTAGGAGATCGTGCCGGCCGCCTCGGCCGCCTCGTCGATCGGCAGGTTCGGTCCGAACAGTTCGATGAAGTCGCCCTTCGCGACCATATCCGGGCCGAGATCGGTCACATCGAACATCGTCAGGTCCATCGTCACCCGCCCGAGGATCGGCACGCGCCGCCCTTGGATGAAGCCATGGCCGCCAGGCCCCCCGTTCTGGCGCAGCGGGATGCCCGCGGCCGAGGAGGAGCGCGGATAGCCGTCGGCGTAGCCGATCGCCGCGATCGCGATGGTCGTGTCGCGCGCCAGCGTCTGGCTCGCGCCGTAGCCGACCGTTTCGCCGGCCCGCGCGTGGCGCACCTGCACGATCCGTGCCTCCGCCGTCACCACGGGGCGCATCGGGCTGGCAGAGCCCGACACCAACGCACCGCCATAGACGGCGATGCCCGGTCGCGTCAGGGAGAAGTGGTACTCGGCGCCCAGAAGCACGCCGGGCGAGTTGGCCAGGCTTGATTCGATGCCTGGAAAAGCCGCCGCAACCGTCTGGTATGATTCGAGCTGTCGCCGGTTCAGTGGATGGGCGGGCTGGTCGGCGCAGGCGAGGTGGCTCATCACCAGAATGGGCTCCACCGCCCGTGTCAGGCTGTTCTCCTCGGCAAAGGACAGCGCTTCCGCCACGGTCAGGCCGAGCCTGTTCATGCCGGTGTCGACATGGACCGCGCAGGGCAGCCTTTCGCCGCTGACGCCCGAGATCACCTCCCACAGGCGCACGTCGACCGGCGAGTTCAACACCGGGATGAGGCGGTTCTCGACATAAAGGCTGCCGGACTCCTCCGAAAACAGTCCGTTGAGAACATAGACGGTCGCGTCGGGCGCCGCGGCGCGCACAGCGGCTCCTTCTTCCGGCAGGGCGACGAAGTAGCGCGTGCAGCCGGCCTCGGCCAGCGCGGGCACCACGCGGTCGATGCCGAGGCCGTACGCGTCGCCCTTGACGACGCCGGCGGTCAGCGCCGGCTCGCAGATCTTCGCCAGCGCGGCGTAGTTCGCCTTGAGCGCGTCGAGATCGATCGTCAGGCTCCCGCCGGCGAAGCGGATGTCGGAGCCGGCTGCGTGATGGCTTTCCGACACCGTGCCTACTCGAACCGCTCGGGCAGGTGATGCTCCTCGGCCAGGTCCGAAAAGCGGGTGAATTCGCCGTGGAAGGCAAGCGACACGGTCCCCGTCGGTCCGTGGCGCTGTTTGGCGATGATGACCTCGGCCTTGCCGCGCGCCTCGTTCATCTCGTTCTCCCACTTCACATATTCCTCGGTGCCGAACTTTGGCTCCTTGTTCTTCAGATAGTATTCCTCGCGATACACGAAAATGACCACGTCCGCGTCCTGCTCGATCGAGCCGGATTCGCGCAGGTCCGACAGCTGCGGGCGCTTGTCGTCGCGGCTTTCCACCTGGCGGGAGAGCTGCGAGAGCGCGATGATCGGAACGCCGAGTTCCTTCGCCAGCGCCTTGAGCCCGGTGGTGATCTCGGTGATCTCCTGCACGCGGTTCTGGGATGCCTTGGCGCTCGACCCCTGCATCAGCTGGATATAGTCGATCACGATGACGTCGAGGCCGCGCTGCCGCTTCAGCCGCCGGGCGCGCGCGGCGAGCTGTGCGATCGAAATGCCGCCGGTCTGGTCGATATAGAGCGGGATCTTCTGCAGGGTCTGCGTGCAGGCGACCAGCTTTTCGAAGTCCGCCTCAGTCAGGTCGCCACGGCGAATCTTGGAGGAGGGGACTTCCGCCTGCTCGGAGATGATGCGGGTGGCGAGCTGCTCGGACGACATTTCGAGCGAGAAGAAGCCGATAACGCCGCCGTTCGCTGCCTTGAACGAGCCGTCGGCCTGCTGCGCCGGCACATAGGCCTCGGCGATGTTGAAGGCGATGTTGGTCGCGAGCGACGTCTTGCCCATGCCGGGGCGGCCGGCGAGCACGATCAGGTCGGAGGCCTGCAGCCCGCCCATGCGGTTGTCGAGGTCGCGCAGGCCGGTCGCGATGCCGGACAGGTGCCCATCGCGCTGATAGGCCGCCGCGGCCATGTCGATCGCCGTGCGCACCGCGTCGCCGAAGCTCTCGAAGCCGCCGTCGTAGCGGCCGGTCTCGGCGAGTTCGAACAGGCGTCGCTCGGCATCCTCGATCTGTTCCGACGGCGACATGTCGACGGGCGCGTCATAGGCGATGTTGACCATGTCCTCGCCGACCGTGATCAGCGCGCGCCGCGTCGCCAGGTCGTAGATCGCCCGGCCATAGTCCGACGCGTTGATGACGGTCACCGCCTCCGCGGCGATGCGCGCGAGATAATGCGGCACGGTCAGGTCGCCGATCTTGCCGTCGGTGGGCAGGAAGGTCTTGATCGTCACCGGGCTGGCCATCTTGCCCATCCGGATCAGCTCGCCCGCCACCTCGAAGATCTTGCGGTGCAGCGGTTCGTAGAAATGCGACGGCTTCAGGAAGTCGGAGACGCGGTAGTAGGCGTCGTTGTTGACCAGGATCGCGCCCAGCAGGGCCTGCTCGGCCTCGATATTGTTCGGCGCCTCGCGATAGAGCGGCGTCTCCGCTGGGGCGTTCTTGCGCAGTGCTTCAGCCATGATGTCCCGTCACTTCCTCGGGATTGAGCTAACAGTACGACGCGCTCGGCGGGGCGACTTTCCTTCGGAACTGCCCACGATTCACAGGCGTCGCCAAAATGGCGGATTTCCTGTTGACGCGAATCAAGCGCGCAGAATAGCGCCTCAACTCTAGGAACAAAACAGGAATATGGGCTGCTGCGGCACGATTGCGTCCTAAAATCCGGCGCAATCTCCATGCCTTAACCGGATCGCAAGCCGGGTCGGACAGCTTGGCGGCATCAGTTGAAGGAGCCAGCCTTGAGCATCGAATTCGCCGACACCAGGGAATCGCTCTACCAGGCGCTGACGCGGGCGATCGATTCCATCGAGGGCTCGACCATCACGCTGCGCAAGCTGCTGGCGCTCGTCGGCGAGCACGGGCTGCTCTTCCTCTGCGCGCTGCTGACCATCCCTTTTCTGATTCCTGTCTCGATCCCCGGCGTCAGCACGGTCTTCGGCGCGGCGATCATCCTGGTCTCGGTCGGCATCACCACCAACCGGATGCCGTGGCTGCCGGACAGGATCATGGACAAGGAGATGGATGCCGTAAAACTCTCCGGCATCCTACGGCGCGGCGCCGAGGTCGTCGCCAAGGTCGAGACCTACATCCGTCCGCGCGCGCAGGCGATCACCGGCAGCGGCCTTGCGAGCCGCATCAACGGCCTCGCCCTGATCTTCGCCGGCGTGCTCCTGATGGCGCCGCTCGGCCTGGTGCCGTTCTCCAACACGCTGCCGGCCTTCGCGATCCTGCTGCTCGCGGTCGGCATGTCGCAGCGCGACGGGCTGGTCGTGCTCGCCGGCTACGCGATGATCGTTGCCACGCTCATCTATTTCGGCGTGCTCGCTTGGCTCGCCTTCGCAGCCGGGCAGGGCCTGGCCGGCTTCTTCGGCGGCTGATCAGCCGTCTTCGCGCTGCCGGTTGCGCCGCCTGGGCGACGGCTCGTCGCTGCTTTCGCCGCGCAGGTCGTCTTCCGCCTCGGCGATATAGTCGCGCGTGATCGGCAGTACCGCGTTCGACTTCGTCAGCTGGATCTGGAACACCACCAGGTCCTGCCACCGGAACGAGGCTTCGGATGCCGCGAGATAGAACTCCCACATCCGGCAGAAACGTTCGTCATAGAGCGCCTTGGCCTTGTCGCGGTTGGCGAGGAAGCGCTCGCGCCAGGCCTTGAGCGTCTCGGCATAGTGCAGCCGCAGCACCTCGACGTCCGTCACCGCCAGTCCCGACCGCTCGATTGCCGGCAGGATCTCGGACATCGAGGGGATGTATCCGCCAGGGAAAATGTATTTGCGGATGAACGCGTTCGTCGCCACCGGCCGGCCGCTGCGTCCGATCGTGTGCATCAGCATGACGCCATCCGGCTTGAGCAGCGAGGCCGCCTTGTCGAAATAGGTCTGGAAATGGTTCACGCCGACATGCTCGAACATGCCGACCGACACGATGCGGTCGAACCGCTCCTGCAGATCGCGATAGTCGCGCAGCTCGAAATGGACGTGATTTTCGAGATGTTCGGACTGGGCGCGCTGGGTCGAGACGGCATGCTGCTCGGTGGAGAGCGTCACGCCCAGCACGCTCGCGTCGAAATGGCGGGCGAGATAGAGGCCGAGCCCGCCCCAGCCCGAGCCTATGTCGAGCACGCTGAGCTGCGGGCTCATCCGCAGCTTGGCCGCGAGGTGCCGCTTCTTGGCCTCCTGCGCTTCTTCGAGCGTCATGTCGGGCCGCTCGAAATAGGCGCAGGAATACTGCATGTCCGTGTCGAGGAAGAGCCGGTAGAGCTCGCCCGACAGGTCGTAGTGGCTGTGGACGTTGGCGCGGGACCGCGCGGCGTTATTCAGCTGGTGCACCCGGCGCAGGCCGTAGCGGATGCCCTCGATCGCGCGCGCCCACACCGCCTCGACGCCGGCCGGTCCCATGTTCTGGAACGCGATCCGCACCAGTTCGAAGACGTCGCCCTCGACGATATCGATCTCGCCGTCCATGTAGGCTTCGGGCAGGGCCAGCGTCGGGTCCAGCGCGATCGCGATCTCGGCATGGCGCGTGTGGATCGCCACATGCACGTGCTGGCCGCTGCCGTCGCCGAAATGGACCGATTTTCCCTTGGGCCCCGTGACGGTGAGGTTCCCCGTCCGGACCAGCCCGTTGACCACACTCTGCAGGAGCCTGTTCATCATGCAATTCCCGATACTAAGGTAGCCTTAGTATAGCGGGGCTTGCGAATTCGGCAATTGTTCCAGTCGCTGGAACGATAAGGCCCAGGCGTTGCCGCCCGGGCCTTTCATGCTCGGCTGATCGTGTCGGATCAGGCTTCTTCGTCTTCTTCCGCGTTCGGATCGAAGAAGGCGTCCGGACGGGCGTTTTCGTTGATGTCGTCGCCGTAGATCGCCTCGGCGGTCGTCAGCGTCTCGCCCTTGGCCTGGCGCTCGGCCTCGTCGGCGGAGCGGGCGATGTTGAGCGTGATCGTGACCTCGACCTCCGGATGGAGCGCGATCGCGACGTTGCGCAGGCCGATCTCCTTGATCGGCTGGTTGAGCTCGACCTGGTTGCGCGAGACGGTGAAGCCCTCGGCGGTCAGGAGGTCGGCGATGTCGCGGGTCGACACCGAACCGTAGAGCTGGCCCGTCTCGCCGGCGGAACGCACGGCCACGAACGACTTGCCGTCGAGCTGGTCGGCGATCTTCTGGGCTTCGGACTTGCGCTCGAGATTGCGGGCTTCGAGCTGGGCGCGCTGGCCTTCGAACTTCTTCTTGTTCGCGTCGTTGGCGCGCAGCGCCTTGCCCTGCGGCAGCAGGAAGTTGCGGGCGAACCCGTCCTTGACCTTGACGGTCTCGCCCATCTGGCCGAGGCGGGAAATGCGTTCGAGGAGAATAACTTCCATGGTCTTGTCCTTTCAGAACCGCAAGCGGTTGAGTGAGAATCTGAAAGGCAGGGAGCAAGTGGGACGCGGGCCGCGTCCGTGTCGCTGTCCTGCCGGTTGGCAGTTAGGGCATGTGCCCAACCCGGGATTTGGATCGCACCCTGCCGTGCCCGTCACGGGAGGGGGAGGCGGGCGGAAGAACCGCCCGCTTCGTCAGTCAAAGACTGTTTCGAAATTCGCTCTGGCGAGTCAGCTGGTGGTGGTTTCGAGAACCGGAGCGGAGCGGACATTTTGGTCCGTGAGCACCGGAAGCGCAGAAACCGCCATCAGCTGACTCGCCAGAGTAGAATTTCCAAACAGTCTATCAGCGGACTACGTAGGGCAGAAGTGCCAGGAAGCGCGCGCGCTTGATCGCCTGGGCGAGTTCGCGCTGCTTCTTCTGGCTGACGGCCGTAATGCGGGACGGGACGATCTTGCCGCGCTCGGAAATGTAGCGCTGCAGGAGACGCACGTCCTTGTAGTCGATGCGCGGCGCATTGGCGCCCGAGAACGGGCAGGTCTTGCGACGGCGGTGGAAGGGGCGCCGCTGCGGGGCGGAAACGGTCTCGGCCATCATTCGGCTCCTTCAAAGTTCTCGCGCGGACGGCGCGGACCACGGTCACCACCGTCACGGTCGCCGCCGAAGCTGCGCGGCGGACGGTCGCCGCGTTCGCGGTCGCCGAAGCGGGACGGACGGTCGCCACGATCGCCGCGGTCGTCGCGGTCGCGCTTCTGCAGCATCGCGGATTGGCCTTCCTCGTGCTTGTCGACCTTGATGGTCATGAAGCGGAGGACGTCTTCCGACAGGCCCATCTGACGCTCCATCTCCTTGACGGCGGCTGCCGGCGCGGTGATGTCCATCAGCGTGTAATACGCCTTGCGGTTCTTGTTGACGCGGTAGGTGAGGGACTTCAGTCCCCAGTTCTCGACCCGGCCCACCGAACCACCACCAGCGGAGATGACGCCCTTGTACTGTTCGACAAGTGCATCGACCTGCTGCGGCGAGAGGTCCTGCCGGGCAAGGAACACGTGCTCGTAAAGTGCCATTCGTTCTTTGCCTTTCTTCGTTTCCCTGTCGGTCCCGGCGGCAAAAGCCTCTGCAACTTCTCTTTGACCCTCGGGGCAATCGCCTTTTGGGGAAGAAAGGAGCATGACGAGACGGTCGAGAGCGGAGACACGGGAGGCGGAAGGACTTTTCCTTCACGACGGAGGCTTCAAACCTCCGGCCCTCCGTTCAGCCCCCAGCTGGGACCGGCAGATTGCGCGCGCTTATACAGGGTTTCGGGCGAATGGCAAGCCGGAGGGGCCTGCGATCAGCGGCCCGACCGGCGAACGCTTCGGGAAGAAGCGCTTGGCGCCGAACCTGTCGCCGAACAGCACGTCGTATTGCAGCAGACGCATGTCCGAGATCAGCGGATCGACCTTCTCGTTGCGCGACCAGTCGCGCACGTCCTTGCCCTGCGGGTCGATCAGGATGTGCCGGTCGACCACGCTGTAGCGCTCGTGCAGTTCGCCGAGCACGCCGGTATAGTAGGGATGCTCAATGCCTGCCTGCCGCAGCACCAGGAGCGGCATGAAGGAGGGGCTCACCGTGCCGACATCCGTGGCCACGCCCTTGCGGTTCGACCAGACGACCAGCGGCGTCTCGCGCACGCGCTTCATCTCGTCCGCCGAACCGTTCCGCGGCGCGACATTGTCTTTCAGGAAGCCGGTGTTGACGTAGGCAGGCCCTAGCGGCGGCAGGTGGTCGCCGAAATAGGCGATCACCGTCGGGCGGTCGCGCTGCTCTGCCCACTCGACCAGCCGCCGGAACGACTTGTCCGCATCGTGCATGCCTTCGGAGAAGGTGGCGATGGAGCCGCGGGTCCAGTCGTCCTTGCCGCCCGAGACGCGAATGGACTCTTCCGGATAGCGTCCCGGCTCGTAGGGGCCGTGGCTCTGCAGCGTGACTGCGAACAGGAACAGCGGATCGGCCGCCTGATCGGCGCGCGCGATGATCTGATCGACGAGAGCTGCGTCGGAGACCAGCGTGCCGCGCTTCTCCATCGCGGGCAGGTTCTCGACCGAACGGAAATCCTCGAAGCCGAACGCCTTGTAGACCTGGGCGCGGTTCCAGAACCACCCTTCGAACGGATGCATCGCCTGCGTCTCGTAGCCCTCGCTGGCGAGGAACGAGGCGAGCGTCGGCGCGCTGTTGCGCACATATTGCTGGTACGGAATGCTGCCATAAGGCAGGAAGGCGTTCGAGAAGCCTGTCAGCGCCTCGAACTCCACATTGGCGGTCATGCCGCCGAACTCCGGCGAGAAGATATGGCCGGACTTGTGCTCGCGGGTGAAGGCGAGTGGATCGGGCGCGAGCGTCACGCCGGGCAGGCGCGTGGGGTCCCAGAACGATTCGCTCATCACCATGATGATGTCGGGCCGCTCGCGCGGCATCGAGATCGGCTGCAGTTCCGGCCTGCCGATCGCCTGGATGGCCTCTTCGGAATAGTCCTTGGGGGCTGCGACCTTCGCCATCGGCACGTTCAGTGCGAAGGCGAGCGTGAAGCCGTTGTGCTGGTAGTTGGCCTTCTGGTCCCACATCATCGGGCTGATGCGCAGGCGGTCGCGGGTCCAGGAGAAGCTGGAATAGTCGAGGATCGACGCATAGAGCGCCACTAGCGGCACGGCGACGGCGAGGCGCACGATCCGGTCCGACATCAGGATCGTCCGGCCGCGCCGGCGCCATCCGATCCAGGCGATCGGCACGAGAGCCGCGAGGGCGAGGAGGCCCAGCGCCATCAGGATCGCCGTTCCGATGCGCTCGCGCACGAGCAGCGGCAGCAGTTCGAGGATCTGCCGGCTGTAGAGGAAGTCGGTCGGATACAGCGGATCGCCGAGATAATATGACTTCTGCAGGCCGGTCGCCGCCAGGCCCAGCACCACCGGTGCCAGCACCAGCGCGCCCATGTGCAGACGTCCGAGCAGGGCGTCCAGCGCGAGCAGCAGCAGCGTGAACAGAGCGACAGTCGCCCAGGCCGGGCGGTAGGGCTCGAAGAAGAACAGGAACGCTTCCCCGATCGATCCGCGCGCCACTGATTCGACCGCCAGGGTCAGCAGCGTTGCGATCAGCACCGTTGTGGCGAGGTTGCGGGCGGTTCCGAGCCAATGCGCGGCGCGGCGCGAAAGATGGCCCCGGCGGCGGTGTTCGGACGCGGGAGCCGTCCGATCGGTAGATGCATACTCAGACAATTCGCTATCCTCGGCCCGACAGTGGCGCCAAACGATATCTTGCGGTTGTCATGCAACTGTCACAAAAGGAAGGCGTTCCACAGCCGGCGCAATAAAGAATTGTTGCAACGCGTCATTTTCGGGCTCGGGCGGGCGGGAGCGCCGGGCTTGACTCCGCGCACCGCGCTGCGCCACACGGGCGTCGAGACGAAACCGGAGAAATCCATGTCGATCGCGTTCACATTTCCGGGCCAGGGCAGCCAGGCCGTCGGAATGGGCAAGGATCTGGCCGACGCATTTCCCGAGGCGCGTGAGGTCTTCCGCGAGGTCGACGACGCTCTGGGCGAAAAACTCTCTTCTCTTATGTGGGAAGGGCCGGAGGAAACGCTGACACTGACGGCCAACGCGCAGCCTGCGCTGATGGCCGTCTCGATGGCCGCGATCCGCGTTCTCGAGGCCCGCGGCGTCACCGTGCTTGACCATGTCGCCTATGTCGCCGGCCATTCGCTCGGCGAATATTCCGCGCTCTGCGCCGCCGGCATGCTGTCGCTCTCCGACACGGCCAGGCTGCTGCGCATCCGCGGCAACGCCATGCAGGCGGCAGTTCCGGTGGGCGAGGGGGCGATGGCGGCGATCATCGGCCTGGAGCCCGTCGACGTCGAGGCGGCCTGTGCTGAAGCCGGCCAGGGCTCGGTCTGCCAGATCGCCAACGACAATGGCGGCGGCCAGCTCGTCATCTCCGGCGCCAAGGCCGCCGTGGAGCAGGCGGCGAAACTGTGCACCGAGAAGGGCGCCAAGCGGGCGCTGATGCTCTCGGTTTCCGCCCCCTTCCATTCCGCCCTGATGGCGCCAGCTGCCGACGCGATGCGCGAGGCGCTCGCCAAGGTCGCGAAGAACCCGCCGGTCGTGCCGGTCGTCTCCAACGTCGTCGTCCAGCCGCTGACCGACGCCGAAGAGATAGCGCGCCGCCTCGTGGAGCAGGTCACCGGCCGGGTGCGCTGGCGCGAGACGGTCGAGTGGTTCGCCGCCAACAACATCTCCACGCTGTACGAGATCGGCTCCGGCAAGGTGCTTTCGGGCCTTGCCCGCCGCATCAACCGCGACATCGCCACCGCCAATGTCGGCACGCCCGCCGACATCGAGGCGGCGGTCGCCCAGCTCGCTTAGGCATTCAGCCTCCGGCGTCTGCCGGATGGCCAACCGATGGGAGTTACCCCATGTTCGATCTGACCGGGCGCAAGGCGCTGGTGACCGGCGCAACCGGCGGCCTCGGCGAGGCGATCGCCCGCGCGCTGCACGCGCAGGGCGCGACCGTGGGCATCCACGGAACGCGCCAGGAAAAGCTGGAGGCGCTGGCAGCCGAGCTCGGCGATCGCGTCAAGCTCTTCCCCGCCGATCTCGGCAACCGCGAAGAGGTGAAGCAGCTCGGCCAGAAGGCCGAGGCTGAACTCGGCGGCGTCGACATCCTCGTCAACAATGCCGGCATCACCCGCGACGGCCTGTTCGTGCGCATGTCGGACGACGACTGGGACAAGGTGCTGGAGGTCAATCTCGGCTCGGTCTTCCGGCTGACGCGCGAACTCACGCATCCGATGATGCGCCGCCGCTACGGCCGCATCGTCAACATCACCTCGGTCGTCGGCGTCACCGGCAATCCCGGCCAGGCGAATTACTGCGCCTCCAAGGCCGGCATGATCGGCTTCACCAAATCGCTGGCGCAGGAGATCGCCAGCCGCAACATCACGGTGAATTGCGTCGCGCCCGGCTTCATCGAATCCGCGATGACCGAGAAGCTCAACGAGAAGCAGAAAGAGGCGATCCTCGGCTCCGTACCGATGAAACGTATGGGCGTGGGCGCCGACATCGCGGCCGCCGTGCTCTATCTTGCCTCTTCGGAAGCCGCCTACGTCACCGGCCAGACGCTGCACGTCAATGGCGGCATGGCGATGATCTGAGCACGTTGGAAATGCCGCTTTTCGCCTTGGACGCGGTGGTGTTTTCGTGTAATTCCGCGCTCGACCCCATCGGCGAAGCATGTTTCGACGCTGCAGGTACCGTCGTGGACGGTAAGTCTTTTCAGCTTGATTAGCGGCAATCCGGTCGCTAACGAGGTTCAAACAAACGTGAATACGAGGGATGCCCCAATGAGCGACACCGCAGAACGCGTGAAGAAGATCGTCGTCGAGCATCTCGGCGTCGATGCCGAGAAGGTCACCGAAGGCGCGAGCTTCATCGACGATCTGGGCGCTGACAGCCTGGATACGGTCGAACTGGTCATGGCGTTCGAGGAAGAGTTCGGCGTCGAGATCCCGGACGACGCGGCCGAGACCATCCTCACGGTCGGCGACGCTGTGAAGTATATCGAAAAGGCCTCGGCCTGAGTTCGGCTCGGGCGCGCTTCGGCGCGCCCTTTCGGGCCGCATCAGATTCCTTGAGACAAGAGAGACCTGAATGAGGCGCGTCGTCGTAACCGGCATGGGTCTGGTGTCGCCCTATGGGGTCGGCGTCGAACACGGCTGGCAGCAACTTCTCTCCGGCAGGAGCGCGGCCCGCACGATCGAAAAGTTCGACGTCTCGGACCTGCCCTGCAAGATCGCCTGCAGCATTCCCCGCGGCGACGGCAGCGACAATACCTTCAATCCCGATCAGTTCCTCGAGCCCAAGGAACAGCGCAAGATCGGCGATTTCATCATCTATGGCATCGCCGCCGCCGACGAGGCGCTGAAGGATGCCGGCTGGTCGCCGCAGACCACCGAGGATCAGAATTCCACCGGCGTGATGATCGGCTGCGGCATCGGCGGCATCGAGGGAATCTCCGAGCAGACCCTGGTTCTGGAACAGCGCGGCCCGCGCCGCGTCACCCCATTCTTCATTCCCGGCAACATCATCAACCTGGTCTCCGGCCAGGTCTCGATCCGCCACAAGCTCAAGGGGCCGAACCACGCCGTGGTCACCGCCTGCTCGACGGGGGCGCATGCGATCGGCGACGCCGCGCGCCTCGTCATGCTCGGCGACGCCGACGTCATGGTCGCAGGCGGTACCGAATCGCCGATCACCCGCCTCTCGATCGCCGGCTTCTCCGCCTGCCGCGCGCTGTCGACCGCATGGAACGACACGCCCGAGAAGGCCTCGCGCCCCTACGACCGCGACCGCGACGGTTTCGTCATGGGCGAGGGCGCCGGCATCGTCGTGCTCGAGGAACTCGAGCACGCCAAGGCGCGCGGCGCCAAGATCTACGCCGAATGGACCGGCTACGGCATGTCCGGCGACGCCTACCACATCACCGCCCCGGCGGAGGACGGCGACGGCGCGTTCCGCTCGATGAGCGCTGCGTTGAAGCGCGCCAAGATTTCCGCCGGCGACCTCGACTACATCAACGCGCACGGCACCTCCACGATGGCCGACACGATCGAGCTTGGCGCGGTCGAGCGCCTGCTCGGCAATGCCGCCTCCCGGGTGTCGATGTCGTCGACGAAGTCGTCGATCGGCCATCTTCTCGGCGCGGCCGGTTCGGCCGAGGCGATCTTCTCGATCCTGGCGATTCGCGACAACATCGCGCCTGCGACCATCAACCTGGAAAATCCGTCCGCCGAGACGCCGATCGACCTCGTTCCGAACACGCCGCGCAAGCGCGAGATCAACACCGTCCTGTCGAACTCCTTCGGCTTCGGCGGAACCAACGCATCGCTGATCTTCCAGCGTTATGCGGGTTGAGCCGGACTGCTCCCAAGGTCCGGCTGGCGACCCGTTTGTTGCGTCAATTTCGCCATATTCGACACTAGTGTCGAGGCCCTGTTGCACCTGACCAAGAGCGCGGAACGATGAGCACGAACCCATCGGACACCGGCAGCTTCGGCACTCGATCCGATGCTCCGAACCCCATCGTCCCAAAGTCTGCGAGCGAGGCGCTGCGCCCGACGCCCGGCACCCCGCCGCCACGGCGCTCGCGCCGGGCGCGCAGCCAGTTCGTCATCTTCATGAACTTCGTCATGTCGGCGATCGTGCTGGTCACGATCGGCGCCGGCGTCGCCGTCTGGTACGGCAAATACGTGTTCGAAGGGCCCGGCCCATCGACCCAGAACGACACCGTGCTCATCAAGCCGAACACGGGCGTCAACGACATCGCTCTTCTGCTGGAGCGCAACAGGCTGATCAGCGACGCCAACATCTTCCGCCTCGGCGTCCGCGCCTACGGCAATGATTCGGCGCTGAAGGCCGGCGAATACGAGGTGAAGGCCGGCGCCTCCATGCACGACATCATGGAACTCCTGAAGAGCGGCAAATCGCTGCTCTACTCGCTGACCTTGCCGGAAGGGCTGACCGTCGAGCAGGCCTTTTCGCGGATCGCCACCAACGAGGCGCTGACCGGCGAGATGCCGGCCGAGATGCCGCCGGAAGGAGGCCTGATCGCCGACACGCAGCGCGTCACCCGCGGCACCACGCGCAAGGAAGTCATCGCCAAGATGATCGAGGACCAGAAGGAACTGGTCGAGAGCATCTGGGCGCGCCGCGCTCCCGACCTGCCGCTGAAGGACATCAACGAGTTCGTCACGCTCGCCTCGATCGTCGAGAAGGAGACCGGCATCGCCGACGAGCGCTCGCGCGTGGCGGCGGTCTTCATCAACCGCCTCAACAAGGGCATGCGGCTGCAATCCGATCCGACCATCGTCTACGGCATCTACGGCGGCAAGGGTAAGCCGGCGGACAAGCCGATCACCCGCTCCGACATCGACAAGCCGACGCCCTACAACACCTACGCCATCAACGGCCTGCCGCCCGGTCCGATCGCCAATCCCGGCCGCGCGGCGTTGGAGGCCGTTGCCAATCCGTCGAAGACGAAGGATCTCTACTTCGTCGCCGACGGCACGGGCGGTCACGTCTTCGCCGAGACGCTGGAGGAGCACAACGAGAACGTCGCCCGCTGGCGGCAGTTCGAGAAGAAGCAGGCCGAGGAGGCAGCCAAGGCCGCCGCCGAGGCGGCCAAGGCCGGAACGACAGGCTCGACCGGCACGAGCCAGTGACGGCCGCCGCCGGCCGGCGGCCTGGAGGATGGTGGGGGACGACATGGCGCTTCAGAGCATGACCGGCTTCGCGCGGGCGGGCGGAAGCCTTGCCGGCGCGACCATCGCCTGGGAGGCGCGCTCGGTGAACGGCAAGGGGCTCGACGTGCGCCTGCGCCTGCCGCCGGGCTTCGACCGGCTGGAAATGCCGGCCCGCCAGGCGGCGCAGAAGCGGTTCTCGCGCGGCAATGTCCAGGCGACGCTCACCTTGACGCGCATTGGCCTGACGGCGCAGCCGGTGGTCAACGAGGAGTTCCTCAAGGACGTCGCCTCGCTCGCCAAGCGCCTGGAAAGCCAGTTCGGCTGCGCCCCCCCGACAGCCGACGGGCTGCTCGCTCTGCGCGGCGTGCTCGAAACGCCGGAGCCCGTCGTGTCCGAGGAGGAGACCGCGCAGATCGACGCGGAGATCCTCGCCGTGCTGGATCGTGCGCTGGACGGGCTTGTGGCCGCGCGCGAGCATGAGGGCACGGCACTCAGGCAGCTTCTCCTTGGCCACCTCGACACGATCGAACAGCTGACGCTGCGCGCCGAGGCCGACGGCTCGCGCGAGCCGGCCGCCATCCGTGAGCGCATCGCCCAGCAGGTCAGGCTGCTGATCGACGCCGCCCCCTCGCTCGACGAGCAGCGCCTGCACACCGAAGCGGCGTTCCTGGCGACGAAGGCCGACATCCGCGAGGAGATCGACCGTCTGAAGACGCATGTCGCTTCCGGCCGCGCGCTGCTTGGTTCCGGCACGGCGGCCGGCCGCAAGCTCGATTTCCTGGCGCAGGAATTCAATCGCGAATCGAACACGCTTTGCTCTAAATCGAACGCAGCCTCGGTGACGGCGATCGGCCTCGAACTGAAGGCGGTCGTCGACCAGTTCCGCGAGCAGGTCCAGAATCTGGAGTAGGACATGACGGGCGAGAGAGCCTCATCCGGCATCAGGCGCCGCGGCCTGATGCTCGTTCTGTCGTCCCCCTCGGGGGCCGGCAAGTCGACGATCGCGCGCAATCTCCTGGAGAACGATCCGGGGCTGGAACTGTCGGTCAGCGTCACCACGCGCCCGCGCCGCCCCAGCGAGATCGACGGCGTGCACTACCACTTCATCTCGCAGCGCGAGTTCGACCGGCTGCGCGACACCGACGCGCTGCTCGAATGGGCCGAGGTGCACGGCAATTGCTACGGCACGCCGCGCGAGCCGGCCGAGGCCGCCATGGCGGATGGCCGCGACATGCTGTTCGACATCGACTGGCAGGGCGCCGAACAGCTCGACGAGAAGATGCGCGCCGACATCGTCTCGATCTTCATCCTGCCGCCCTCGATGGGCGAGCTGAAGACGCGGCTGCGCCGGCGCGCCGAAGACACCGACGCGGTGATCGAGAAGCGCCTGGCCAATGCCCGCGTCGAGATCGAGCACTGGCGCGCCTACGACTACGTCGTCGTCAACGACGATCTCAACCGCGCCTATTCGGAGGTCAGGTCGATCGTCACCGCCGAGCGCCTGCGCCGCGACCGCCGTCCGGGCCTGTTCGACTTCGTGACGAAGCTGCTGGACGAGAAACTCGGCTGACCTGGCTATCCGAGCGCGTTCGCCAGCCTGACGAATTCCTCGACGCTCAGCGTCTCCGCCCGCCGCGTCCCGTCGATGCCGGCTTGCGTCAGCAGCGCCTCGCCGCCGACCGCCTTCAGGCTCTGCCGCAGCATCTTGCGGCGCTGGCCGAAGGCGGCCTGGGTGACACGCTCGAGCTTGCGCAGTTCCGCGGGCAGGGGGGCCGGTTTCGGCACGAGGTGGACCACCGAGGAGGTGACCTTGGGCGGCGGCCAGAAGGCCTGTGGCGAAATGTCGAAGGCGATCCGCGAATCGGCCCGCCAGCCGGCCAGCACGCCGAGCCGGCCGTAGGCCTCGTCGCCGGCCCGTGCCACCACGCGTTCCGCCACTTCCTTCTGGAACATCAGCGTCAGCGACCGGTAGAAGGGCGGCCAGGCGCCCACGGTCAGCCACTTCACCAAAAGCTCCGTGCCGATGTTGTAGGGCAGGTTGGCGACGATGCGCACGTCGTCCACGCCCGGCACGAGACCGGCATAGTCGATGGCGAGCGCATCGCCGGAAATGACCTCCAGCCGCCCGGGATAGGCCTCGGCGATCTCGGCCAGCGCCGGCAGGCAGCGCTCGTCGCGCTCGATGGCGATCACCTTTTCTGCCTTGTGCATGAGAAGCGCCCGGGTGAGGCCGCCGGGTCCGGGCCCGACCTCGATGACCGTCGCGCCTGAGAGGTCGCCCGCCGCCCGCGCGACCTTGCCGGTCAGGTTCAGGTCGAGCAGGAAGTTCTGGCCGAGCGACTTTTTCGCCGCCAGCCCATGCCGCTCGATCACCTCTCGCAGCGGCGGCAGCCCGTCGATCGCGCTCACGCGGCGCGCGCCTGGTTGTCCGCGAGCGTGCGCGCGAGCTTCAGCGCCGCGATCAGGCTGTCGGGCCGCGCCTTGCCTGTTCCGGCGATGTCGAACGCGGTTCCGTGGTCTGGAGAGGTGCGGATGAAGGGCAGGCCGAGCGTGACGTTCACCGCCTCGTCGAAGGCGAGCATCTTCGCCGGAATCAGCGCCTGGTCGTGATACATGCACAGCGCCGCGTCATAGCCGGCCCGCGCGCGCGGATGGAACATCGTGTCGGCGGGCGCGGGACCGAACGCGTCGATCCCTTCTTGCCGCAACTGTTCGACCGCCGGCAGGATGATCTCCTCGTCCTCGGTGCCGATTGTTCCGCCTTCGCCGGCATGCGGGTTGAGACCCAGCACCGCCAGCCGCGGCCTGGCGATGCCGAACCGGTCGCGCAGGTCGCGATGGACGATGCGCGCATTCTTCAGGATTCCTTGCGTGGTGAGCGCGGCGGGCACGTCGGCGATCGGGATATGGATGGTCACCGGAACAGTGCGCAGGTCCGGACCGGCCAGCATCATCACGGCCGTCTCTTCCCGGCCCGTCGCCTCGCCGGCGAGATGCGCCAGATACTCCGTGTGGCCGGGATGGCGGAAGCCCGCCTCGTAAAGCGTCTTCTTGGCGATCGGCAGCGTCACCACCGCGTCCGCCTCGCCGTCGAGCACATATCCGGCCGCTCGGTCGATCGCCTCGATGATGCTGGCGGCGTTGCCGACGGTCGACGCGCCTGGCGTGTCGACGAAGCGGCTTTCGAGTGGAAGGACGGGCAGGGCGCCGTCGAACAGCGAGCCTGCCGCGCCGATCGTCGTCTCGGCGATCCGCATCTGGATGCCGAGCCGTCTGGCGCGGGCTGCGAGGTGTTCGGCGTCCGCCAGCAGCGCGAAGGGCGGAATGTGCGCCTCGCGGCGCATCTGCCATGCGGCAATGATGATGTCCGGCCCGATCCCGGATGGATCGCCGATGCTCACTGCCAGCATGGAGGCGGACGTCCTATCGCTGAACGATTCGCGCGGTCTTGCGCAGCTCGTCGACGTATTTCTTGCTGAGCTCCTCGGCCTTCTCGTCGAGCTTGCCCTCGGTCTGCAGCATCATCTGCGCGGCGCGGTCGTCGTTCACCTCGCGCGACGAGCAGACGCCGATGAATTCGACGCCGGCCGGCGTCTCGCGCACCGCCGTGGCGGTCCCCGGCTTCGCGGCCTTGATCTGGGTCGCCCAGTCCGGCGGCAGTTCCGGCTCGAGGATGCGCGGGATGTCCTGGACGCTGACGTCGATCAGCCCCTTGGCGAACTGCCGCGTCGTCTCGCAGCCGTTGAAGCGCTGGCGCATGGCGTCGGCCTCGCGCTTGCGCTTGCCCAGGATCGCGCCGCGCTCCTTCTGCGGCACGACGAAGGTTATCTTCTGCAGCATATATTCCGTCGCCGACGGCTTCTTGCCGCCCAGCTCGAACACTTTGCGCACCATCTGCTGCTCGGTCATCATTTCGGTCGAGCGGTAGCGCGAGCCGAGCAACTGGCTCCAGCCCATCTGGATACGGATGAATTCCTTCATGTGCTCGCGGCCGATCCCGGCCTGACTAAGGATCTGGTCGAGCTGCGCCGGCTTCAGCTTGTTCGAGGTAGCGAAACGGTTGTAGCTGTCGTCCACCGCCTGCTTGGAAATGCGGATGTTCCTCCGCGCCATCTCCTCGGACTTCAGCGCCTGCTCGACCATGTCCTGCGCGGCTTTTTCTGTTCCGCCTTTCTGGCGGAACAGCTTGTTCAGGGCAACTCGGCGCTGGATGTCGTAGCTGGTCACCGCGGTGTTGTTGACGATGTATTTGATCTCGCTTGCAACGGCGGGCGGCGCCGAAAAGACGGCGGCTCCGCTCAATGCCGCAAGAACGACTGCAACAGTCGCGAATCTGGCGCGCTTCATAGCTGGATTCATCACTCCGTCCCGAACTTCGCGGTTTTCCTTTGGATACTCGCGCAAAATGCCGGATTACTGCGGCCAAACCGTGGCACGGCCGCCCTTACTGGTCGAGCGCGTTGCTGCTCGATCCGAAATCGCCGATCGTCCGGAAGGCGATATTGAAGCCGACCGAAAGGGATTCTTTCTGATCCGTCGGTCGAACCTGTGTGAACGTCATCGAATAGGTAAAGCACTCGTCGTCGTACTGGAACCCGATCGAGTTGCGCACGAGCCTGCTCTGCACGAAATCATGCGTCCCGGACGCGAAGGCCGCCCAGTTCTCGTTGAAGTCGAACTTGCCGGAAACGGTCAGTTCCTGCCGGTCTTCGGCGAAGCCATAGAGCGGCTGCTTCTGGATATAGGCAAATCGTGTCGACGTGGTCAGCTGGCCGATCGTGAAGCCCGTCTTGAGCTCTGCACGGCGTGTCTCGAAGGTCTGCTCATCGAAGCGTCCGCTGGCGGAGATCGAGAAGCCCGTCGGGCTGGTCACGCCAAACAGCGCAACGAAATCGGACGTGTCTGTCTCCAGGCCGGAATACGCGCCGACATTGACGAGATCGGGCGAAGCGAACGGGTTGTCGCCGGCGAGATGGTAGGACTGGCCGAAGATGCCGGTGGCACCCCAGCCGCTCCAGAACGAGCCGGTATAGCGGACACCGAGATTGGCTCGCGTTCCGCCCTCGACCCGATCGTAGCCGGAGAACTTGTCGCGTTCGAACAGGCTGGCGGCGTCGAACACGAAGCTCTGCGCATCCTCGTTCGGTATGTCGAGCGTGCTGCCGTAGGCCTCGTTCGGGCGCACGAAAATCTGTGCCATCGGTTCGAAGACGTGGCTGGAATTGGCGCCGGCGAACAGCCACGGCCAACGGAATTCAAGGCCGGCTGTCGCCATCGGGCGGAAATAGGAGGACCGGATGTCCACCTCGACGCCGGAATAGGCGAGCGCGGGATCGTGGCTATATTGCAGCCCGTTCAGGTCGCCCGCCATCGCATTGACGGCGGCCACGGAAGCCGCGCTCGGATTGGAGTAGATGCCGTCACCACGAACGCTCAGCAACGGCGTTACGATGAAGCCGTTCCCGGTGACGATCTCGCGCTTCCACTCGGCTTCCGCGGTGACGCGGCCGGTCTCACCTTCGATGCCGCTCATACGGTAAGAATCGCCGACGCGCGCACCCGGAGGCCGCAGAGCCGCGGGTAGGCTGCGCGGAACGGTAAGATCTTCACGATCGCGCGAAATGCCGGTCACGTTCATGTCGAAGCGTATCTGGCCGCCGGCGACGTTCTCGACCGTCTTCGTGTAGTCGAGCGAGGGCAGCACCCAGGGCTGTTTGGGGTCGCGGGCCAGGGAGTTCGGAACGCCATTGGCGGGATTGTCGTCGAGAGTATTTTCCTGCACGTTGAACTTCATCAGGCGCAGGTCGAAATAGTTCCGGTCGTTCAGTCCCGTCAGGTAGACCTCGTTGCGCCGCACGATCTTGTCGTAGCCTTCGATCTCGTAGGTGCGGCTGAAGTTCTTGTCCGACTGCACCATCACGTCCCAGCCGAACGTCCAGCGCGGATTGATCTTGAACTGGCCCTTCGTGCCGATCATGCCGCGGTTGGTTTCAGAACTGTCGACCGTGTTCTTGGTGAACGCGTCCGGATTCCGCTGGTGGATGCCGGCGATGCGGACTTCGTATTGGCCGTTGTTGAACTGCTGCCGCCACTGGACATCGCCCAGGAAGCCCTGGCGGCCGTAATAGGTGCCCTTGAACAGGGCGTCGTAGGTCGGCGACAGCGCGAGGTAGTAGGGCACGGTCAGGCTGGCGCCGAGCTCGCTCTCGTAGCCGATGCCGGGGATCAGGAAGCCGCTCTTGCGCTTCACCGTCGGGTCCGGGATCGTGAAATAGGGAACATAGGCGATCGGCAGGCCGAACAGCTCGAACTTGGCGCGCTCGAAGCGCACCGTCTTGGCTTCGCCGTTCCAGATGATCCGCTGCGCCTTCACCCGCCAGATCGGCGGCTTGCCCGGCTTTTCCTCGCACGGCTCGCAGGCGGTATAGACGCCGTTGTTGAAGGTGGTGAGGATGCCGTTGCGACGCTCCGCGCTTTCGGCGGCGAAATATGTCTTGTCCGCCGTCTCCACCCTGAGCGCATTGACGAAGCCGTCGCGGAAGTCCTCCGTGATGTCGACCTCGTCGGAATAAATCTTGGTGCCCTGCCGGTCCACCAGCTCGACATTGCCGCTGGCGATGACGCGGCCGGTCTTGCGGTCGTAGGTCACGCGCTGCGCCACGATCCGGTTGCCGCTGTATTCGATCTGCACCGAGCCGGCCGCCGTCACGCGCTGCTGGTCGTTGTCGTAGATCAGTGTGTCGGCTTCCAGGAGCATCTGCTCGTTGCCGCTCGGCTGCGGAACGAGGCTCTCGGCGGTCTGTGACAGCGCCAGATTCGCAGGAATGACGGCGAGCGAAAGCACGCAGGCTATCGCCGTCGCGCCGGAAAGGCGCGCCGCGCGGGCCAGAATGCTCCCGCTACCCCTCTTCACCCCCACTAGCCGTCCTCCTTATGCAGCAGGAACGTCACGCCGAAAAATCCCGCGACGACAACTGGAAACCACGCAGCGACCACAGGCAGAACGAATCCCGAACTGCCGAATGCCTTCACGAGAACCGACGCAACATAAAGCAGAAAGCCGGCCGCGACGCCACCCAGAATCATCGGTGCGGATTGGCCGAGCCGGGCGAAGCGCATCGACACTGTCGCGGCGATCAGCGTCATCGCCACCAGCAGGAACGGCATCGCCAGAAGTGAATGATATTGCATGGCAAACGGGTTCGCGCTGAGGCCGAACGACCGGGCCGAATCGATCTTCGCGCCGAGCTCGAAAAGCGGGATCGTTTCCGGCCTCGCGAACTGCTCTTCGACGAAATCCGGCTTCAGATCGGTCTTGATCGCCATGCGCGGCCGCTCGGTGCGCTGGCCGTCGGCATCGATGCGCTGTACGCCGGTCAGCATCCATGCACCGGTCGCCAGCGCGGCGCGCTTGGCGTCGATCCTGTCGACGATCGAGCCGTCCTTGTCGAAGCGGATGAACGTCGCCTGTCCGAGCAACCTTCCGCGCTGCGCCGACTTCTTCGCGCCGATGATCGTGACGCCCTCTTCGGTGCGCTGGCGCAGCCAGGGAAGGCCGAGCCCGCCGGGCGCGCTGCGCGCCTTGCCGCTGAACGAGGCCTCGATCTCTTCGGAATAGGAGAGGGCGGCGGCCGACAGGCTGTTGAGCGCGGTGATGGTGACTGCCCCGATGAGGAAGCTCGCGAAGCAGAGCGGCGCGAGGAACTGCCAGGCTGAAATGCCGGCCGAGCGCGCGATCACCAATTCGTATTTGCGGTTGAGAGACATCAGCGTCGCCATCGCCGCGAACAGGATGATGAACGGTATCGCCGTCTGGATGATCATCGGGATGCGCAGCGCCGAGACCATCATGCCGGCGCCCATCGAATATTCGGGCAGGGAGCTGGCGCGGCGCGAGAACTCGGTGAAGTCGACGAGGAAGGAGATGACGACGACGCCGACGAAGAACTGCGCCACGATCACGAGATAGCGGCGGAAGAAATAGGTGAAGAGCGTGCGGCCGATCATGCGCCGCCTCCCGCCCGCTGGCGGTAGCCCGCCAGCCTCAGCTGCAGCGCCAGCCTCTGCCGCTCGATCCAGGCCAGCAGCGCGCTGCCCCATCTGTCCAGCCAGGCCGGTATCCTGAGCTGGCGTCCCGAAGCGAGCAGGATCAGGAAGATCGCAATGGTCCCGAGCGGCAGCGCGTAGGTCAGCACCATCATGGTGTCGCTGCCGCCCGAGGCGTTCATGAAGAAGAAGCCGAGGCCGCGGATGCAGAGCGCGAGCGTCGCCGCGGCCGCCAGGCTCCACAGCCTCTCCTGGCGGTTGGAGCGCGCACCGCCGGCGAAATAGGTCGCGATCAGGCCGAACGCCACGGGAAAGAGCCATTCCGACAGGCGCCGGTGGAGTTCGGACCGAAGCTGCTGCGGTCGCTGCTTGGCGAAAAAGTCATTCGGGTCCGGATTGAGAAGGAACGAGATCGGCTGGTCCTTGGGGCGCAGTGTCGGCGTGCTGTCGGCCGAGCTGAACTGCGAGAAATCGATCGCATAGGAGGCGAACTGGATGATCGACACGTCCCCCGTCGCCACCGTGCGCCGCTGGATCTCGCCCTCGCTCATCACCAGCAGTTCGCGCTCGCCCTGCGGCAGGATCACGCCGCGCTTGGCGTAGTAGATCAGCTCCGTCTTCTCGTCGCGGGCATCCGCGATGAAGATGCCGCCGAAGGCGCCGCCGGGATGCTGTTCGGCGATCTGGATATAGAGCCCGTCGTCCAGCCGCTTGAACGAGCCGGACTGCACGGCGAGCCGGACGAGGTCGGCGCCCGCCTCGCTGACGATCGTACGGATCTGCCGGTTCGTCCACGGTTCGACGAACAGCGCGATGCCGAGTGTGGCGAGCGTCAAGATCATGCCGAGAATGAGGATCGGCTTCGCGGTGAGCTTCTGCGACCCGCCGGCGCCCTCGATCACCGCCAGCTCGGAATCGGCATTCATCGCCGACAATGTCTGCGACGCTCCGATCAGCACCGCGAACGGGGCGACGACCACTGCCATCGCCGGCACGAGCATCACCGCCAGGTGCAGGAAGGTGCTGATCGCCTGCCCGGAATCGGTCAGCACGTTCACATAGATCAGAACCTGCGTGATCATCACGACGACGGTCGTCGCCGCCAGCGTGATGAACGTCAGCCGGGCCGCGCGACGGAATATGTAGCGCTCGATCAGGTTCATCGTCTTGAGCGGGCCGTCCTTGCGCCTGGGGCGTGGTTGTTGACAGCGCGCGCGCTGATGTTGGGGAGCATACGCATCCGGTGCGGGGATGGAACGTCAGATTGGCTAAAAATAGGCGAAAGAACGCGGTTAACTTTGGGTAAATCGTTAACCTTCCTACGAAAAGCGCAACCGGATCAGTTCATTAGCCGCTCACCTGCTTTTTGCTGCGCGGTATGACGTAGCGCAAGCATGCGGATCCCGGTGGCCAGCAGCGTGAAGATCAGCAGCGAAAGCAGCGCGCCCAGGATGACGTCGGACAGATAGTGCCCGCCGAAGGCGACGCGCAGCAGCGAGGTTCCGGTCGCGACGGTGAAGGCGGCAGCCAGCGCCCAGGTGCGGTAGGCCCTCGGAGTGAGCGTCGCCAGCGCCACCAGCCAGAACGAACTCGCGGCCTCGCCGGACACGAAGGAGCAGTTGGTCGCGCAATACTCTGTAATATGGCCCGCCGGAACGAACGGGTAGGGGCCGCCGAAGAGGTCGGTCATATAGGGCCTCGGGCGGCCCCAGTGCTCCTTGAGTATCAGATTGACGATTGCGCCGGCGCTGATGACCATGGTGGCCACGGCTGCGAGGCCCGCGCGGTCGAACGGATGCGCCAGCGACCGCCGCGCCACGACGCGCCACGTGATCGCCAGCAGCAGAAGCACGGCAAGCGTGACCGGCGTCACCTGCAGAAGCTGGCGGATCGGTCCGAAGACCGGCGACGAGGACAGCGGAAACGTGCCGCAGATTTTGCCGGTCGCGATGCAGACGCGTTGCTTGAAGAACAGTTCGGAGACCGCGATGTCGATCCAGGGAAAGACGTTGAAGAACAGCAGCGTTCCGGCGATCAGCGCGACGAAGATCAGAATCGGTCGCCGGCCGGCGCAGGGCCAGAGATAGTCGTCCTCGATGAAGGGCGTCAAAGGTCCGTGCTCCGGGTTCGGGCACCGCGCATCGCGCCGCCCGAAGATTATCTACCAACAACGGTGGCGGGAAGGAAGCGCCAAAGATTTAAGAGATGTTGCGCCGCCTGCGCGCACGGACGCGCCGAACGTCGCGGGTGCAGAGACGATCCGCGGTTTTGCCGCTATCCTGCGCGCGACTCGCATCCCGGAGACATCATGACACTCGCTCTCGACATCGGCTTTTCCACCTCCTCGAAGGGAGCGGCCGACCTGCACGTCTTCCTCGCCGCGGCCGGGGAGGGCGGGTCGGTCGACGTGGCGGGCGATGCCGGGCCGCTCCTGGAGAAGGCGATCAAGGCCGGCGCGTTCACGGCCAAGATGCTCTCGACCCTCGACATCATCGTGCCGACGGGCATGGAGGTCGACCGCGTGCTCCTGGTCGGGGTTGGCGATCCGAGGGCAATCACCACGGACGGCTGGCTGAAGGTCGGCGGCGCGATCGCGTCCAACCTCAAGAAAGCGGCAAAGGTGTTCGTCCACGCCGACATGCCCGGCTTCGACACTGATGCATCCGCCATCGCCGACCTGGCGCTCGGCACGCTGCTGCGCACCTACCGCTTCGACCGCTACAAGACGAAGAAGGACGAGAGCGACGAGCAGCCGAAGCGTCCGAAGGTGACGATCGTCACACGCCGCGCCGCCGCGGCGAAGGCCGCCTTCGCCGGCTCCGAGGCGGTCGCCTCCGGCGTGGCGCTTGCCCGCGACCTCGTCAACGAGCCGGCGAACATGATGGGACCGGTCGAGATGGCCGCGCAATGCAGGGAGCTGGAGGCGCTCGGTGTCAAGGTCGAGATCCTCGCCGAGAAGGAGATGAAGAAGCTCGGCATGGGCGCTCTGCTCGGAGTGGCGCAGGGCAGCCCGCGCGGTGCGCGCCTGGTGGTGATGCAATGGAGCGGCGGCAAGGCCAAGGACCGGCCGGTCGCCTTCATCGGCAAGGGCGTGTCGTTCGACACCGGCGGCAATTCGATGAAGCCGGCCGCCGGCATGGAGGACATGAAGGGCGATATGGGCGGTGCCGCCGCCGTCATCGGCGCCATGCACGTGCTGGCCCGGCGCAAGGCGAAGGCCAACGTCGTCGGCATCGTCGGCCTGGTCGAGAACTCGGTCGACGGCAATGCCCAGCGCCCCGGCGACATCGTCACCTCGATGTCTGGCCAGACGATCGAGGTGCTGAACACCGATGCCGAAGGCCGGCTCGTGCTCTGCGACGCGCTCTGGTACTGCAACGGCCGCTTCGCGCCGAAGTTCATGGTCAACCTCGCCACGCTGACGGGCGCCATCATGGTGGCGCTCGGCCAGTATCACGCCGGCCTGTTCTCGAACGACGACGAGCTTGCGGGCCAGCTCACCGAGGCGGGTCTCGCCACCGCCGAGAAGCTCTGGCGGATGCCGATGGGGCCGGAATACGACAAGCTGCTGGACTCGAAGAATGCCGATATGAAGAACATCGGCGGCCGCTTCGGCGGCGCGATCACGGCGGCCCAGTTCCTCCGCCGCTTCGTCAAGGACACGCCCTGGGCACATCTCGACATTGCCGGCACGGCGATGAACGCGCCGCCCAGCGAATATTCGATCTCCTGGGGCTCTGGCTTCGGCGTCCGGCTGCTGGACCGGCTGGTGAAGGACAATTACGAAGGCTGATGGCCGACGTCCTGTTCTACCACCTGACCGAGTCGACGCTCGAGGAGGCGCTGCCGCCGCTGCTCGAAAAGAGCCTTGAGCGCGGCTGGCGGGTCGTGGTGCAGGCGGGAAGCGTCGAGCGCCGCGACGCGCTCGACGCGCATCTGTGGACCTTCCGCGACGACAGTTTTCTCGGCCACGGGCTGGACAGTGATCCCAGCGCCGCAGACCAGCCGATCCTGCTCACCGTGTCGACCGGCAACGGCAACGAAGCCTCGGTGCGCTTCGTCGTCGACGGCGCCGAGCCGCCGCCGCTCGAGGGCTACAAGCGCGGCGTCTTCATCTTCGACGGCCACGACCAGGCGCAGCTCGACCTTGCGCGCGACCAGTGGAAACGGATGAAGGCGGCGGGCCACGCCGTCACCTACTGGCAGCAGACCGACGGCCGGCGCTGGGAGCGCAAGGCCTGAGCCTAGGCGGGTCGGCGCTCGCCAGCGTCGCCCTGCAGCCTGCCCGCCTTGCGCGGCCGGCGCGGCGGCTGGGTCTGCGCCTCGCGTTTGGCTTTGGCTTCGGTCCGGCTCGTCCACCAGGCGGCGATCATATAGCCGGCGAGCGCCAGAAGTATCCGTCTCATTGTCGTCTCCTACATTGCGATGTTCCGACAATTCGCCAGCGCGCCAGGGGTTCCCGAGACTGATTCCGGCAGTAACGGCTGGCGTCTCGACAGCGCCGGCTTGCCATGCGACAGGAAGGCCGTCACGGTCGAACCCTCCCATGCGTATCCTCTTCCTTCTCCTGTTCCTCGCCGGTCTCGCCGTCGGCATCGGCTATCCGTTCGTCGTCTCCAACGTCTCGGGCCGCGAGATCGGGCGCTATCCCGCCTATGAGCGGCGCAGCGGCTACCGGGTCGTCGAGGCGGACCTGTCCGCCGCCGACGCGCCGGTGCGGGTGCTGGTCGACATGTCCTCGCTCGGCAGCCTCACGCTCGACGGCGCCACGACCGCCCTCACGCTGACCGCGACGGTCGGCGGCCGGACCGTTCTCGCCACCACGCTGAAGTTCGCCCACCAGCAGCCGCGCAGCGACAATCCGCAGGCCGGCGGCATGATCTACCGCGACGATGCCGGCCTGATCGACCCTGTGGAGACCGGCCGCTACCGCTTCGTCCTTGGTCCCGGCGATGCCGAACGGATCGAGATGCGCTCGGCCGAAATCATCCTCAGGGCAGGCGCCTCCGACATGGACCCCCGCGCCGTTCCCATCGGCTACACGCTGATGGCGATCGGCTTCGTCGGCTTCTTCGTGTCGCTCCAGCGGCGGAAGAAAACACCACCCGAGGCCCCTCCGCCGCCGAAATGGGGTCGGTAGGAGCAGGGCAGTCGCCCTCACCACCTTCGGGATCTCTTCGTTAGCTCGCGCCCCCTCCACCACTACGTGGTCCCCGTCCCCCGTAAACGGGGGAGGATCAGGTGCCTCACCGCCCTCCCGTGGCAGACTTCATCGAGGGTCAGAATAACGCGACGGCCGAGCGGGCGGATCCTCCCCCGTTTACGGGGGAGGGGGACCACGCGCAGCGTGGTGGAGGGGGCGCGCGAGACAGGGCCGAACGAAGCAAAAACGAGCCTTCCGGTGCATCGATTTTCGCCTGCCCTATCGTAACCCTTTGTCCCGCTTGGAGATTCTCACAGCCAACACTTTTTCCATCCCCACCCCTGCCAGCATGCCCGAAACTATGTCCGGTCAAACGGGAGCCGGTGATGGGCTGGAGGGCAAAGGCGGGGAGGGAACAGGCGGAGATGGCGAGGATCGTCATGCGCCTGTTCTCGATCGCCGACATGGCCGAACAGGCCGCCGGCCGCTCGTTCTGGGTCCGCTGGTGCGTGCTGTGGGCAGCGTGGCAGGCGAATGCGCTGCTGAGCGCCTATGTCGAAGGCACGCTCCGGAGCTTCGCGCGCAGACCCTGGACGCCGGTCCCGATGCCGGTCGGCTTCGGCAGCCATCCCTTCGATGCCGAGGACATCGCGGACTCTCTCAGGGCATTCGGCCTCTACATGCAAGCCATCGCGGCGCATCTGTGCCGCCTGTCCTTCCTGCATCGGGGGCAGGCGTCAGATGAGGCGGGCAATCAGGGTGGGCTACACTGCACCGGTCTCCGACGCTTGGCCGATGCTGCCGTCTCGCCGGTCGAGCTGCGTGACACCTCCTGAGAAAGACCTGTCCTGCACCCATGCAGGACAGGTGAACGCCCCAGACCGATCCTGCTTTCGTTCGCGAAAAAATGCGCTGCGGTCGACGATCTTGCGCGACCGTACGAACTGCGTCCTTCTCCCCGTTTACGGGGAGAAGATGGCGGCAGCCAGATGAGGGGCAGCGCCGACATTCGAAAGTTCGCGCCATGCCCCTCATCCGTCCTTCGGGCACCTTCTCCCCGTGAACGGGGAGAAGGAAGAGGCGCCCGCCAACGCACAGGCCCGCCTCAAATCTCCCCGAAATCCCCCGAGCGGCCCTTGCCGGAGGCGAAGCGGGCAGCCCCGGTGCTGCCTTCGGAGCGGAAGGTTGCAGCACTCTCCCACTCGCGCACCAGCGCATCGGCCGGATCGAGCGACCATTGCGCGATCGCGGAAGCGCGGTCGGCGCGCATGCAGGCCTGCGGGAATTTCGTCAGCTCGCGCGCGAGATCCAGCGCGGTGTCGAGTGCCGCCCCATCGGCGCAGACTCGGGTTGCGAGACCGATGGCGAGCGATTCGGCGGCGTCAACCTTGCGGCCGGTGAGGATCAGGTCCATCGCCCGTCCGTGGCCGACGATCCGCGGCAGTCGCACCGTGCCGCCGTCGATCAGCGGCACGCCCCACCGGCGGCAGTAGACGCCCATATAGGCGCTCTCCTCCATCACCCTGAGGTCGCACCAGAGCGCGAGCTCCATCCCGCCTGCCACGGCGGGACCGGAGATCGCCGCGATGACGGGCTTGGTGAGCGCCAGTCGGGTCGGACCCATCGGCCCCTTGCGCGGCCGGTCGTCGCGGCCGTCGAACTCGCCGTCGAGATCGTGCTCGGCGAACCACGTGTCGTCCATGCCGCCGGCGGCGCGCTTCAGGTCGAAGCCGGCGCAGAAGGCGCCGGGAATGCCGGTCAGCACCGCGACCTTCTGGCTGGCGTCGCGGTCGAAGGCGGTGAACGCCTGGAACAGCGCATCGGCCATCTCCGGATCGACGGCGTTGCGCGCCTCCGGACGGTTGATCCGCACGACCGTGACGTCCTCGTCAAGCGTGACCTCGATCGTCATTCGGCTATGCCCTCCTCATATTCGGCGGACAGCGCCAGCCAGCGCTCCTCCTGGGCGGCGAGCTGATGCGACAGGTCGGAGCGTTCCTTGCCGAGCTGCGTCGCGGCCTTCGGATCCTTCTCGTAAAGGGCCGGATTGGCAAGTTGTTCCTCGATCGCGTCGATACGCTTGCGCAGGCGCTCCATCAGCGCTTCCGTCGCCCTGATCTCCTTGGCCAGCGGCTCCAGTGCCGCGCGCCGCTGCGCCGCCTCGCGCCGCCGGTCGGCCTTCGACGCCTTGTCGGCCTCGCGCTTCTCGCGCCGGTCCACCGCGACCCCTGTGACGATCTGGCGATAGTCGTCCATGTCGCCGTCGAACGGCGCGACCGTGCCGTCCCTGACCAGCCACAGTCGGTCGGCGGTGGCCTCGATCAGGTGGCGATCGTGCGAGATGAGGATCACCGCGCCGTCAAACTCGTTGAGCGCATGGACGAGCTGCTCGCGCGAATCGATGTCGAGATGGTTGGTCGGTTCGTCGAGGATGAACAGGTTCGGCCCGTCGAACGAGGCGAGGCCCATCAGGAGCCGCGCCTTCTCGCCACCCGACAGGTCCTTGGCAGGGGTCTGCATCTTCTCGGTCGACAGGCCCATCTGGGCGACACGGGCGCGCACCTTCGCCTCCGGCGCCTCCGGCATCAGCCGGCGCACATGCTCGATCGCGTTCTCCTCCGGGCGCAGGTCGTCGAGCTGGTGCTGGGCGAACATCGACACCTTGAGCTGCGGCGCGATCGTGATGCCGCCGCTCTCCTTGTCGAGCCGGCCGGCGAGGAACTTCGCGAAGGTCGACTTGCCGTTGCCGTTGGCGCCCAGCAGCGCGATGCGGTCGTCGTGGTCGATGCGCAGCGTCAGGTTTTTCAGCACCGGCTTGCCGGGCTGGTAGCCGACCGTCGCCGACTGGATGGCGATGATCGGGGAGGCGGCCTCGCGCGCGGGGTTGGGGAACGAGAACGGCCGCACGCTGTCGTTCATCACCGCGGCGATCGGCTTCATCCGCTCCAGCGCCTTGATGCGCGACTGGGCCTGGCGAGCCTTCGACGCCTTGGCGCGGAAGCGCTCGACGAAGGCCTCCATGTGCTTGCGCGCCGCCTCCTGCTTCACGCGCGCCTTTTCCTGATGCTCCAGCGCCTCTTCGCGCTGCCGCTCGAACTGGTCGTAGCCGCCGCGCCAGTAGGTCAGCTTCTGCTGGTCGAGATGGACGATCGAGTTGACCGCACGGTTGAGCAGGTCGCGGTCGTGGCTGATCAGCAGGACCGTGTGCGGATACTTCCCGACATAGTTCTCCAGCCACAACGTGCCTTCGAGGTCGAGATAGTTGGTGGGCTCGTCGAGCAGCAGCAGGTCTGGCTCGGAGAACAGCACGGCCGCAAGTGCGACGCGCATGCGCCAACCGCCGGAGAAGGACGAGGCGGGCCGCTTCTGCGCATCCTCGTCGAAGCCCAGGCCGGCGAGGATGGTGGCCGCGCGCGACTCGGCCGTATGCGCGTCGATGTCGGCCAGCCGCATGTGGATCTCGCCGATGCGGTTCGGGTCGGTCGCGGTCTCCGCCTCTGCCAGCAGGGCGGCGCGTTCCTTGTCGGCGGCGAGCACGATCTCGATCAGGGGGTCCTCTGTGCCGGGCGCTTCCTGCGCGACCTGGCCGATGCGCAGGCCCTTCGGCAGCGAGATCGAGCCGGTCTCCATGGCGAGCTCGCCGGTGATCGCCTTGAACAGCGTGGTCTTGCCGGTGCCGTTGCGGCCGACCAGGCCCGCCTTCGCGCCCGCCGGCAGGCTGAGCGAAGCGTGGTCGAGGAGAAGCCGCCCGGCGATCCGGAGCGAAAGGTCGTTGATCGTAAGCATGGCCCGAGCGTTTTGCACGCTGCGCGCGGCTTCGCAAGGCGGCGGAACCGGGCTTCCGGCGCGCCGCGGAACGTGCGTTCCGTGGCTTCAGAGCTTCAAGCTTGCCGCCGTCGAAGGTTTTTTCCGCGGATGGGGTGCATTCTGGCTGAAAGCTGTTAACATGCGCGACGCAGAAATCGCCGGATCGTGATTTCATCCGACCGGTGCGCTCGCATCCCGAAATTCCAGACCGAGGTTAGGATATCCATTGCAGGTACTCGTTCGCGAAAACAATGTCGACCAGGCTCTCCGTGTCCTGAAGAAGAAGATGCAGCGCGAAGGCATCTTCCGCGAGATGAAGGCGCGTCAGGCATATGAGAAGCCGTCGGAGAAGCGCGCGCGAGAAAAGGCCGAGGCCGTCCGCCGGTCCCGCAAGGCCGCCCGCAAGCAGATGCAGCGCGAGGGCCTGCTGCCCGCGCCGAAGAAGAAGGTCATCGAGCGCAAGGGTCCGGACCGCGGGCCGCGTCCGACGACCTGAGCATTCCTGAAGATCCAGACGTGCGGGCGGCTATGCGAATTACCGCCCGTTTTCCGTTCGCTGGAACTGGATCAGATCGAGTTCCACCGACGGCCTGCCCAGACTGGTCAGGATCGCGTGCGCCTGGCCGCGATGATGGGTCTGGTGGTTGAAGAGATGCGCCAGCGCCGGCGCCAGCCGCTGCGAGACGGTGCGCATGTCGGTGACGGTCATGTAGGTGAAGCGTCCGGCGAACGCTTTTTCGGTCAGTCCCTCGATATAGTCGGCGATCCGCTTGTCCTCTGCCTCGCGCGTAGCGCGCAGCTTGCCGAAATCGATAAAGAGGATGGTGTCGAGCTTGCTCGGGGCCTGCCCCTCGCCGGTGAAGCGCTTCATCCAGATCCGGTCCGCCACCAGAAGATGGTTGAGCGTGCCGAGGAGCGAGCGGAAGAAGGCCCCCATGTCACGGTCGAGCTCGTCTGGCGTGAGGTCTGCGGCCGCGTCGTAAAGCTGCCCGTTCGCCCATCTGTTGTAGGCGGCGAACATGCGGAAATGCTGCTTCACATCTTTTCCTTTCCAGCGCGACCGTTCACACTGGCCTCATAGACCCCAGCCTAGCGGACGCCAATGACCATTCTCCTCTACGAACTCGTGGGCGCGGATCCTTCGCGCCCGTTCAGCCCACATGTGTGGAAGATCGCGCTTGCGCTGGCGCACAAGGGCCTTCCCTTCGAGACAGTACCGGTGCCGTTCACCGGTGTGCCGAAGATCGAGGGCGGCTTCTCCAAGACCGTGCCGGTGATCCGCGACGGCGGAACGTTGATGAAGGAGTCCTTCGACATTGCCGTCTATCTCGAGGAGACCTATCCGGACCGGCCGAGCCTGTTCAAGGGCGAGGGCGGCAAGGCGGCCGCGCGTTTCGTCGAGCGCTGGTCGCAGGCGGTGGTGCGACCCTATCTCGGCGGCGCTGCGCTGATGGACATCTACGGGCGCCTCGCTCCGGCGGACCAGGCCTATTTCCGCCCGTCGCGCCAGGCGCGGTTCGGAGACCGGTCGCTGGAGGAGGTGTCGGGCGAGCGGGAGGCTGGACTCCACGCCTGGCGGGCCGGACTGGAGCCGCTGCGCGACATGCTCTCGTACCAGCCGTTCATCGGTGGCGACGGACCGCTCTATGCCGACTACATCGTCGCCGGTTTCCTGCAATGGATGAGAGTGGTCTCGCCCTTCCGCTTCCTCGACCCGGCCGACCCTGTGGCCGCCTGGTTCGAGCGCTGCCTCGACCTGCACGGCGGGCTGATGCGCAAGGTGCCGGCGGCGGCGTGACGCGGCCGCGCCCCTTGGCAATCGCGGGGGCGGCGTGTATGGAGCGCCACCCACGCGAAACCACATCTGACAAGGACGAAAAATGGCCGTCGAACGCACCTTTTCCATGATCAAGCCGGACGCCACCAAGCGCAATCTGACGGGCGCGATCACCAAGATGCTCGAGGATGCCGGCCTGCGCGTCGTCGCCTCCAAGCGCGTGTGGATGAGCCGCCGCGAGGCCGAGGGCTTCTATGCCGTGCACAAGGAGCGCCCCTTCTTCGGCGAACTGGTCGAGTTCATGTCGTCCGGCCCGACGGTGGTGCAGGTGCTCGAAGGCGAGAACGCGATCGCCAAGAACCGTGAGGTGATGGGCGCGACCAACCCGGCCAACGCCGCCGAAGGCACCATCCGCAAGGTGCACGCTCTGTCGATCGGCGAGAACTCGGTGCACGGCTCGGACGCGCCGGAGACCGCGAAGGAAGAGATCGCCTACTGGTTCTCGGGCACCGAGATCGTCGGCTGACCCCAGCCGATATGGAACAGTTCCAAAGGCCGGGCCTCGCGCCCGGCCTTTTTCATGCGCGCAGCCGCAGCGCCTCGGCAGTCGGCGTGAGCGACGGCACCACTCTGGCGCGGGCGAGGAACTCGTCGGCCGCAAGCGGCGGCGCGTAGAGGTAGCCCTGGAACATGCGGCAGCCGAAGGCGCGCAACAGTGTCTCCTGCTGCGCCGTCTCGACATGCTCCGCCACCGCTGCCAGTCCCAGCGTGTCGGCCATGGCGAGGATGGTGCGCACCAGCGCCCGGTCGCTCTCCCTCGTCTCGATGTCGGCCACGAAGGAACCGTCGATCTTGAGCTCGTCGAACGGCATCTGCCGCAGGTCGGCGAGCGAGGAGTAGCCGGTGCCGAAATCGTCGAGCGAGAATCGGATGCCGAGCCGGCGCAGCGCATGCATCCGTTCGGCCGTGACCTTCTGGTTCTCGGCCATCATCTGCTCGGTGAATTCGAGCATCAGGCGCGAGGCGTCGACCGCGTGCTCCTCGATCAGCTGCCGGACATAGGCGACGAAGCCTGGATTGCTGAACGACTTCGGCGACACGTTGATCGAGAGGCGCAGATGCGCGGTGTCGGGATTGGCCTGCCAGCCGGCCAGCGTGCGCACGCCCTTGGAGAGGACCATGCGGCAGAGATCGTGAATCAGCCCGGACTTCTCGGCGAGCGGGATAAAGCGGTCGGGCCCGACGGGGCCGAGCTCCGGATGGGTCCAGCGCAGCAGCGCCTCGGCCGAGATGATGCGGCCGAACTGGTCGACCTGCGGCTGGAAATGCAGGCACAGGCGGTCCTCCGCGAGCGCGGTACGCAGGTCGGCGACGAGGCGGAACTGCTCGTTCTCGTCTGCGATGTCGGACGGATCGAACAGGGCCATCGCGTTGCGACCGGACGCCTTGGCCCGGTACATCGCGATGTCGGCGCGCTTCAGCACCTCGTCGACGCGCGGTTCGTTGCCGTCGAAGACGACGATGCCGACGCTGGCGGAGGCCTGGTGCTCGACGGCGCCGATCAGGTGCGGCTGCGCGAGCTCGCGCAACACGGCCTCGGCGGTATGGTTCGCGCGCGCGGAGGCGTCCGCGTCGGTCGCGCCCGCGTCCTCGATGCAGACGACGAATTCGTCGCCGCCTATGCGTGCCACGAGATCGCCCGGCTCGACGCAGGACAATAGCCGTCCGGCGACCTGCACGAGATAGGCGTCGCCGGTGTCGTGGCCCTCGCTGTCGTTGAGTGTCTTGAAGTTGTCGAGGTCGATGAAGAGCAGCGCGCCGCGTCGCGCGCCATGGCGCGTCCGCTCCAGCGTCTCGCGCAGCCGGTCGAGCAGCGCGCGGCGGTTCGGCAGGTGCGTGAGCGGGTCGAAGTAGGCGAGCTCCTTGATCTCGAGCTCTTGCCGCTTGCGGGGGGAGATGTCGCAGGCGTAGCCGTGCCAGACGATGGCGCCGCCAACCCTTTCGGGCGCCGCCGACGCGCGCAGCCATTTCTCGACGCCGTCGGGAGTGCGGATGCGAAACTCGTGGTCCCAATATTTGAACGCCCGGTGGCATTCCCTGAGCGACTGATAGTAGGCGTCAAGGTCCTCGGGGACGATGAGCTTGGTGAACGTCTCGGGGATCTGCGCCTGCGGGGCGTTGGGGATGCCGGTCAGACGGTGGAAGCCCTCGCTGTAGTAGAGGACTCGGAACGAGCCGTCGGCATTCCTGCGATACTGGAACAGGCCGCCGGGGATCTGCGTGATCAGCTTCTTGTAGTGTTCCTCAAGCTTGAGGCGCTTGATCGTCTCGGTGATCTCGCGGACCGATCCTTCATAGAACAGGGGCTTGCCCGTCCGGTTATGACGCACGATGCGGGCCGATTCCGAGATCCAGATGCGCTCGCGCGTCTTGTGCCGGTAGATCTCGGACACGAAGTCCTCGACATGGCCCTGCGAGTGAAGGACGCGGCGGAACTCGTCGCGACGGCCGGGCTCGACATACCATTCGCCGCCAATGTCGTGGACGCTCGCCAGCATCTCGGCCTCGCTCGAATAGCCGTTCAGCTTCACCAGAGCCTTATTGGCGGAGAGTTGCTGGCCATCAATCGAAGAGCGGTAGATGCCTTCTGACAGGTGCTCGATAAGGTCGCGGCTGTTCTGATGTTCGTAGCAGGCCTCGATCCAGCGGCGGCGGTAGGTGAGGGTGGTCGAGACGAGAACGCCGATGACCAGCGGGATGGACATGGCAAGCCAGCCTGTCCCCGCTCCCAGTCCGAAAAGGTTCGCCAGCGCGTCCAGCATTGCCCCTGAGGATAGCTCGAGTAGGCGGAGCTTACGTCAGGGCATTTCCCAAAGCTCTAACTGACGTGAAAAACAGCAGGCAGGGTTAATGCAGAATTTATATGCAGACAAACAATGGGAAATGCCGCCGGCTGAGGAGTTCAACGCTTTCCACCTAGGGACTCTCGCCGAAATAGCGTTGCCGGATCTCCGCGATCTGCCCCCTTTCATGCGCGCCGATGATTTCGACGCTGAGCTGCCGCGTGAGGGGGTGATGAAGGGGCAGCGCGAAGCCGTATTTGTCCGGTTCGAAGATCGCGCCGACGACCGAGACGGCCTGGTCGGGATGCGAAGTCGCATAATATTCGAGGACCGGAGCATCGCCGATGATCGCGTCGATGCGCTGGTCCGCGAGAGCCTCCGCCGCCTCATCGATGTTGGGGAAGGAGCGCAGGTTCAGACCATTGCTGCGTGCATACTCTTCCGAGACGCTGCCCGTGAACACGCCAATCGGCCGGCCGGGTAGGTCTGCCACGCTGTTGATCTGCCCCGTCAGCGAGAGCGTGGTCATGACGCTGGTCACCGACGAGGTGACGTAAGCCAGGACGGCAATGCCGCAGACCAGCCAGAGGCCCTGCCAGAGGCGGCCCACCCAGCCGAACAGGTTCTGGCGGGCGGGCGGCTTGCCTGAGGTGGCGATCGACATGACGGTATAGAAGCTCTCGGCGATGCCGTCGCGCCAGCGACGCGGGAAATCCTGGTCGAAGCGGCGGTCGAACAGGGTGAGCATGATGGTCGCCGCGACGATGACCAGCGCGATCCAGCCGTAGGCGCGCAGGTGGCCCGACTGCTGCAGGCCGTCCACAAGGCCCCAGAAGCCGGCTCCCTGAGCGTCGCGCGTCATGACGCGCAGGCCAGCGTCGAACCACGGATGGGTGAAATCGATCCTCTCGGCCCGGTCGCGCGTGATCGTGAGATTGGTAACGGCCGCGTCCACCTCGTTGCGGGACACGGCTTCGACCAGATCGCGCAGCGTGCCGTAAGGGATATACTCGACCTTGAAGTCCAGCGTCGTGGCGAGCTTGTTCCACAGATCGACGGCCATGCCGGTATAGCCGCCGTCTCTGGCCATGACGAAGGGCGGATGCTCGTATACGCCGACCTTCAGCGTCGCGGCGGGCGACGACGAAGGGGAGGGCGCGTCCTGCGCGGAGGCGACGGTTGCGAGAGCGAGGAGGGCGAGAAGGAGACACCACGGTCGGGCGCGTCGAAGTCGATCGATCATGTTCATTCGTTTCTTGCGCGGTCCCACGACCCGCCGCGGCCTCATGCGGTATGGCGTCCGGACGTCGATGCCTCGGAAGCCGTGTTACGGGGATGGCTTGAGCGATGCCCGGCATTGCTCTGGCGACATTTACTTTGACCGGCCGCGGCGCGGAAGATCAACCCTCGATGGAGGATCTGGAAGCAAAGGGCCGGCTCGGCTCGGATTTTATGCAGGAGATTCCCGACGCTGTGCGCGCGGGCGGCTAGGACCAGCGATCGAGCACTTCTTCGTCCGATTCCTTGGCGTCGACCCACCCGCCCTCTGTGCCGTCGGCGAGATGTTCCTTCTTCCAGAAGGGCGCGCGCGACTTGAGGAAATCCATCAGAAAGGATGCCGCGTCGAAGGCGGCCTGCCTGTGGGCGGAGGCCGCGACCACCAGCACGATGTTCCCGCCCGGCGCAATGCGCCCGACGCGATGGATCGCCGCGAGCGCGCTCACCGGCCAGCGTGCGGCCGCTTCCTCGGCGATCCGCCGGATCTCGGCCTCGGCCATGCCGGGATAGTGTTCGAGTTCGAGCGCGGCGAGCGCTCCGTCCTCGCTGCGGCACAGGCCGCTGAAGGTGACGACCGCGCCGGTGTCGGGCAGGCCGCCGACGAGCACCGAGACCTCGGCGGAGAGATCGAAATCCTCCGTCTGGATCCTGATCTCGATGCGGGCCGTCATGGCTAGCCGCCGGTCATCGGGGGGAAGAGCGCGATCTCGCGCGCGCCGGCGATCGGCTCGTCGTGGCGCGAATGCTCCTGGTTGATCGCGACGCGGATCGCTTCGGGATGACGCAGCGCTTCCTCGTATCCTTCGCCGCGCTCGCGCAGCCACAGGAGGAGGTCGCGTACCGTCCTCACCTCGGCGGGAAGCTCGACGTCTTCTTCCGGAAGGCCGATCCGTTCCCTGACCCAGGCGAAGTAGATGAGCTTCACGGCCGCCTCACTCGTCCACCACGTGCTTCAAGCCGGCGCGGAAATAGTCGTAGCCGGTGTAGAGCGTCACGATCGCCGACACCCAGAGAAGGGTGATGCCGACGTGCGTCGTGTAGGGGAAGATCTTGTCGCCGGCGGGGCCTGCCAGCAGGAAGGCTATGGCGACCATCTGGATGGTCGTCTTCCACTTGGCGAGCCGGGTGACCGGCAGGCTGACCTTCAGCTCGGCGAGATATTCGCGCAGGCCCGAGACGAGGATCTCGCGGCACAGGATTACGATGGCCGCCCACAGCGACCAACCGTGGATGGTCTCGACGGGATCGGCGGCGAGCAGCATGAGGCAGGTGGAGACCAGAAGCTTGTCGGCGATCGGGTCGAGCATCCGGCCGATGTTCGAGGTCTGCTTCCAGATGCGCGCGAGATAGCCGTCGAGATAGTCGGTGACGCTCGCCAGCACGAAGAGGAACAGGGCCAGCCAGCGGGCGAAGTCGCTCGATTCGAGCCGTCCCTCCAGATAGAAGCAGACGACGATCAGCGGCACCGCGAGAATGCGCCCGTAAGTCAGCAGATTCGGGATATTGTACGCCTTGCTAGCCATCCGCCGTCTTTTCGCTTCTCATCTCTGACTGTCAACAGATGCGGCCTCTTCCGGTCAACCGCAAGGGCCGGTTCCGCCGGCGCGCCGAACTATCGGTTGCGCCAGAGCCGATTCGCCCTCCCGGCTCACTAATGGGATGAATCAGCCATTGTCGTGGAAGTGGTCATAAATCTGTTTCGCAAGCGATTCTGAGACGCCCTCGACCGCCCTCAGATCGGCGAGTGCTGCGCGGCTGACGGCCTTGGCAGTGCCGAAGTGATGCAGCAGCGCTCGTTTGCGCGTCGGGCCGATGCCGGCGATCTCGTCGAGCGGGTTGCGCGTCATCTCCTTCTTCCGGCGCGCGCGGTGCGAGCCGATCGCAAAGCGGTGCGCCTCGTCGCGCAGCCGTTGGATGAAATAGAGCACCGGATCGCGCGGCGGCAGCATGAACGGATCGCGTCCCTTGGCGAAGAAGCGCTCGCGCCCGGCGTCGCGGTCGACGCCCTTGGCGACGCCCACCGCCGCCACTTTGTCGGAGATGCCGAGCTCGTCCAAGATCGAGCGCACCGCCGACATCTGGCCCTGGCCGCCGTCGATCAGGATCAGGTCCGGCCAGGCGGGCATGGCATCGTCGTGCTCGGCCTGTGGCGTCGGCTCCTCGCCATGCTCCTTCACCAGCCGCGAGAAGCGCCGCTCCATCACCTCGCGCATCATGCCGAAGTCGTCGCCGGGCGTGATCGTCTCGGAACGGATGTTGAACTTGCGGTACTGATTCTTGGCGAAGCCCTCCGGCCCGGCGACGATCATGGCGCCGACCGCGTTGGTGCCCATGATATGCGAGTTGTCGTAGACCTCGATGCGGCGCGGCGTAGTGGCGAGGCCGAAGGTCTTGGCGAGGCCTTCGAGCAGGACGGCCTGGGTGGAGGTCTCGGCCAGCCGGCGGCCGAGCGCCTCGCGGGCGTTCTGAACGGCGTGCGCCACCAAGTCCTTCTTCTCGCCGCGCGACGGCACGGAGATAGTCACCTTGCGCCCGGCGCGGGTGGCGAGCGCCTCGGCGAGAAGCTCCTGGTCCTCGACGGCGTGCGACAGGAGGAGCAGACGCGGGCAGGGCTTGTCGTCGTAGAACTGGGCGAGGAAGGCGCCCAGCACCTCGGCAGGCTCCAGCGCCGGGTCGGCCTTGGGGAAATAGGCGCGGTTGCCCCAGTTCTGGCCGGTGCGGAAGAAGAACACCTCGATGCAGCTCTGGCCGCCGTCCTGGTGGATGGCGAAGACGTCGGCTTCCTCGACCGATTGCGGATTGATGCCCTGGTGCGACTGGACATGGGAAAGGGCGGCGAGGCGGTCGCGGTAGATCGCGGCGCGCTCGAAGTCGAGCTGCTCGGATGCGTCCTGCATGGCAGCCGAGATTTCGCCCTTCACCTTCTGGCTGCGGCCGGAGAGGAAATCCTTCGCCTCGGAGACAAGCTCAGCGTAGCCCTCGGCGGAAATCTCGCCGGTGCATGGGCCGGAGCAGCGCTTGATCTGGTAGAGCAGGCAAGGGCGCGTGCGGCTCTCGAACATGGAATCGGTGCAACTGCGGAGCAGGAAGGCGCGCTGCAGCGCATTGATAGTACGCCCGACCGCACCGGCCGACGCAAAGGGGCCGAAATAGTCGCCTTTGCGCGAGCGCGCGCCCCGATGCTTGAAGATGCCGGGCGCCAGCCCGTCATTGGTGATCAGGATGTAGGGGAACGACTTGTCGTCCCGCATCAACACATTGAAGCGCGGCCGCAAGCGCTTGATCAGATTCGCTTCCAGCAGGAGCGCCTCGATCTCGGTGCGGGTGACGACGAACTCCATCGCCGCCGTCTCGCGCACCATCCGGCCAATGCGGTTGGTGTGGAAGCGACCCTGCGCGTAGTTGGTGACGCGCTTCTTCAGGCTGCGCGCCTTGCCGACATAGAGCACGTCGCCGGCCTCGTTCATCATCCGGTAGACGCCGGGCGAATTGGGCAGGCGCTTCACCAGCGCCTGGATCAGTTCAGCGCCGGCGAGGCCTTCCGTATCGCGGCCGCCGCGATCCCAAAGCGCCGCCATTTCAGGCGCAGCGGTATCTTCGACGATGTCGGCATCGTCGTCCTCCTGCTCATCGGCGGGGAGCAGGGCGGTCTCGTCGTCCGCGTCGGGCGCGGTCGGGTCGTCGATCTGGGCTTTACGGGGACTCATTCCCTCATGCCTGTCACATCCGGCGTTTCCCACGCAAGATGCTGACCGCCGTCGATGGCGATCATTTGGCCGGTTACTGACATCGTCTCGAACAGGTAGCGCACCGTCGCGCCGAATTCAGGTAGCTTCGGCCCACGCTTGAGCAGCAGGCCGGCGACCTGCCGCTCGAAATCGCCGGGCTGCTGGCGGATGTTGGGCAGCGTTGGGCCGGGGCCGATGGCATTGACGCGGATCCGCGGTGCGAGCGCCTGCGCCATGGTGCGCGTCGCGTCCCATAATGCCGACTTCGACAGCGCGTAGGAGAAGAACTGCGGATTGGGGCGCCAGACGCGCTCGTCGATGATGTTGACCACCAGGCCACCCATATCCTGTGGCAACGACTCGGCGAGCCTTCGCGCCAGAAGCACGGGAGCCTTTACGTGCACGGCGAAATGCGCGTCCCACAGATCCCAGTCGAAATTGCCGATCTCGTCGGGCTCGAAGATGGAGGCGCTGTTGACGAGGAGGCCCAGCGGCCCAACCTGCTCTGTAGCGCGCGCCACGACGTCGTCGGCCTGGTCGGTCTTCGTGAGGTCGGCGGTGACCACGGCCGCATTGCCGCCCTCGCGGACGATGTCGGCGGCGAGCGCCTCGGCTTCCGCGCGCGAGCGGTTGCAATGGATCGCCACGGCGAAGCCGTTCTTCGCCAGGTCGCGCACGATCGCGGCGCCGATCCTGCGCGCGCCTCCGGTGACCAGCGCTGCTCTTGGTTGATGAATCATGAAGGACGGTCCCCCGCGGCTACCTTTTCGAAATATATGGGGCGAAACGGAGGCCGCCAGTCTGCCCGGTCGGGGTTGCGGCCAATTCCTGACGTGGATGGAGGCTGTCGGATAGCATAACGTAAGCCGGCCGGAAAATCCGGAAAATTAACCTAAAAATTTCAATATCTTGGTGGCTTCCGATATCATTGTACCGGACGGCCTGCCTCAGGGCGGACAGCCCTCGTACGGGGGCGTGTTGCCATCGTGCAACGCCTTTTTCTCGCCGCACCGTCGCCCGCCAATGACCCGATTGGCGGTGCGGTCGCGCCGCATTTGGCTCCCATCTTCCGGCTCAGACCGAAGCGCGCTCCGTCTCCTCCCAGATGGAACGTCGACCCTCGGCCAGCGTTTCGAGTTCCTGAGGCTAAGGAGACACCCATGAAAGCCAATCTCAAATTCGCCCGCCCGCTCGCCGCGGCAGCGGCTCTCGCCATCCTCGCATCGGCTCCGGCGTTCGCCGCCGACGCGATCATGGAGCAGGCTCCCGAGCCGGCGCCCGTCGACATCGTGCCGTCGGCTTCGACCGGCTGGGCCGGGCCTTACGCCGGTGTGCAGGCTGGTTACACCTTTGGCCGTGCAGACCTTCCGGGCGTGGGCCGTCACGACCATGACGGCTTCAACGGCGGCGCGTTCGCCGGTATCCAGGGCCAGAACGGTAGCATCGTCTACGGCGTCGAGGGTGACGTCGGCTACAATGGCGCCAAGGGCTCGAACGCCGGCATCGAAACCAAGTCCGGCGTCGAGGGCTCGCTGCGCGCCCGTCTCGGCTATGCGGTCAACGACCGCGTGCTGCTCTACGGCACCGGCGGTGGCGCCGCTGAGAACCTGAAGGCCAGCGACGCGTTCGGTTCCGACCGCAAGACCATGCTCGGCTACACGGTCGGCGCGGGCGCCGATGTGAAGGTCACCGAGCAGGTGTTCGTCCGCGGCGAGTATCGCTTCACGGACTACGGCAAGGAGACGTTCAACCTCGGCGGCGTCGCCCAGGAGGTCGATACCCACTCCAACAAGGTTCAGCTCGGCCTCGGCGTGAAGTTCTGAGACCAGCGCGTAACCGCGTAACAGCAAAGGCCGGGGAGGCGACTCCCCGGCCTTTCTGTTTGGTGTCGAGCCGTCGCTAATTCGGAAGGCAGGTGGCGAGTTGGGGGAACTTCTCGTCGAACTTCTTCGCCCAGCGGACCAGCTTCGAGCGACCCTTTTCCCACTTGCCGGCGAAGCGCAGTGCGAGGTAGCCGATGAGGGCGCGCAGCGCGATATGGCCTGCCGTGATCTTGGCCGGGATTTTCGGCGTGTTCGCGACCAGATAATCGAGCGAGCGCTCGACCTTCGACCACTGTCGTTCGAGCCAGGGCTGGTGGATCTTGTCTTCCGGGCGGAAGCGGCGTTCGTAGACGTGAGCGAGCAGGCAGTCGGCGACGCCGTCGGCAAGGGCTTCGAGCCGCTCGGCCTCCAGCCGCTTCGCGGCGTTGCGCGGGAACATCGCGTTGCCGGAGATCCGGTTGAGGTATTGCGTGATGACACGGCTGTCGAAAACGGCTTCGCCATCGTCGGTGATGAGCACCGGGATCTTGCCGAGCGGATTTGCGTCGATGAGCACGGCCGGATCGACATTGGTGTCGACCGTCACCGCCTCGCAGGCGATGCCAGCATGAGCGGCCGCCATCCGGACCTTGGCGCTGTAGGGAGAGGCGGAGGAGTAGAGGATGCGCGGCATCGTTGTTCCCGGGTGAGGTTGAGGGCGGCGCGACACTATCCATCCTCGGGTTGTCACGGAAGCCCCGCAGCGCCTTGGTTCAGCCACCCCGGACGGGTGGCATCACGGCCTTGTCGAGCCGGCAGTCGCGGCGATCGATTTCGGGACAGGCACGGAATTCGAGGCCCTTGGTGAAGCAGATCCGGACCTCGCGCAGGTAGCGCCGGTCGCAGGTGACGGCGACGCCGTCCGGCTTCAGCTATCGTTGGCTGACAGAAACGATGCCTCGACCTCGTCGGGCCGCACCGTGCGATAGGCGGAGAGCCGCTCGAACTCCGTCGGGATCTCGATTCGCGCGCGGGCGGCACGCACCACATCGAAATAGTCGCGCTGCGACAGCCCGGCACAGGAGCCATGCTTGCGCCACTGGTGACGGATCAGTCCGGCGGACGGCATCAGCGGCAGCATACCGGAGACGATGCCGGGGTCTACGTCGCTCTCGCCCACCGGGCAGTCGGCAGGGTAGCCGCGCTCGAGCTGCGGCCACAGACCGTGAACGACGAACGCGTAGGGACGGCCCGACGCGCATTGCTGGCGATTGGCGTCCGCCCCCTCTGCCTCGCAATAGCTCGGCGACCACGACAGCGACAGGACATAGAAATCGAAGCCTTTTCCGGATTTTACCGGCGTCTGTGGATTCGATGCGGGAGCCGTTGGGGCGGGACCACCGATAGGCGTGTTCGGAGTGGCCGCCTGTTCTTCGCCGCAGGCAGCGAGAAACAGAGACAGGAGCAGGGTGGGAAGACCCGCCCGGCGAAGCGGAAGCAGGATGGTTACCTCAGCACCCGGCAGCGGCCGTTATAGACGTTCCAGCGATCGAAGCCCGAGACGCAGAACTCGACATTGTCGCCGATCGAGGCGAAGCCCATGCCTTCTTCGATGAGATACCAGATCGAGCGAGACTTGCCGTCGGACAGCTCGACGGTGGCGCCGCAGTAGCGACGGCCGATCGGCCAATCTTCCGAAGCCTGATTGTAGCGATGCTGGTGAATGTCGTGGAACGCGACGATGTCGACATCGGGCAGATTCGGCACATGTGTCACCTGATGCCGGAAGCGATGCGAGATCTTGCCGAGGAAACGCTGATCGGCGCAGACGCCGGGATCGGCATAGTCGCGCACCATGTCCGCAGCCTTGGCGGTTCCGGACAGCGAGGCGAGCGCCAAGACCGTCGAGAGAAGCAAACCGAATCGCACCATGGCACCCGAACTCCGCCGTTTCGTCAGGGTCGGACACTCCTGCAACTTGCCGTCGCCGTCAACCGGGTCCGGCCTCTCCGGCGAGCCAATCGACCGACCAGGCAGCGCCTTCGTCCTGTGCCAGCACGTCGGCAAGCACGGGCAGAAGTAGCCTGAGCTCGTCCTCGATCAGGTAAGGCGGATTGACGATGACCATGCCGGTGCCGTCGAGGCGCGGGTAATGGAGAGGCGCGCGGATGGTCAGCGTCGCGTCGAGGACACGCGGGATTCCAAGCGTGGCGAGCTCCCCCCGGAATCGCCCCACCTCCTCGCGGTCCTTCACCGGATACCAGAAGGCGTAGACCCCGCCCGGCCAGCGCCGGTGCGCCGTCCGCAGGCCGTCGAGGATACGGCCGAACTCGTCGTCGATCTCGAAGGGAGGGTCGACCAGCACCAGGCCGCGCTTCTCCTTCGGTGGCACGTGCGCGCCGAGCGCCAGCCAGCCATCGAGTTCGATGACGCGCGTGGCGAAATCGCCGGCGAAACGATTCTTCAGTTCGAAGGCCGCGTCGGGATGGAGCTCGATCGCCGTCAACCTGTCCCGGCCGCGCAGCAGGCGGCGCACGAGCACTGGCGAGCCCGGATAGACCGTGATTCCGCCGCCGGGATTGAGATCGGTGATGCAGTCGAGATAGGGCGCGAGGAGGCTGCGGACGGTAGCCGGCAGGTCGCCCCGCTGTTCGATCAGCCTGCCGATGCCCGTCCGCCACTCGCCGGTCTTCTGCGCCCGCTCGGCCGTGAGATCGTAGAGGCCGCTGCCGGCATGCGTGTCGATGACGCGGAACGGCTTGTCCTTGCGCTTCAGGTATTCGACGATGCGCACGACCAGGACATGCTTGACCACGTCCGCGAAATTGCCGGCATGATAGGCGTGGTCGTAGTTCATGGATGTGCGGTCCGGAGCATGGACGGCCTCTACACCCGCCTTCGAAAAACCGCTAGGGAAGGGGCATGAACACCCACGCCACGTTCGGCCGCACGGCCACATCGAAGACGGGCATCGCCCATTCGGTCTGCCCGCACGACTGTCCCTCAACCTGCGCGCTCGACGTCGAGATCGTCGGTCCGAACCGGATCGGTCGCGTGCACGGCGCGAAGGACAACACCTACACGGCCGGCGTCATCTGCGCGAAGGTCGCGCGCTATGCCGACCGGATCCACCATCCCGACCGGCTGATGAAGCCGCTGATCCGCGCCGGCGCCAAAGGCGAAGGCGTTTGGAAGGACGCCTCGTGGGAGGCTGCGCTCGACCTCGTGGCGGACGAATTCCTGAAGGCGGAGGCCAAGCACGGCAGCGAGACGGTCTGGCCTTATTTCTACGCCGGCACGATGGGTCATGTGCAGCGCGACGGCATCGACCGGTTGCGCAATGCCAAGAAATATTCGGGCTTCTTCGATTCGATCTGCACCAATCTCGCCTGGACCGGCTACACGATGGGCACCGGCCGGCTGGCGGGTGCCGATCCGCGCGAGATCGCCAAATCCGACTGTGTCGTGATCTGGGGCACCAACGCGGTCGTCACGCAGGTCAATGTGATGACGCATGCGGTCAAGGCCCGCAAGGAGCGCGGTGCCAAGATCGTCGCGATCGACATCTACGAGAACGCGACGGTGAAACAGGCCGATATGGGGCTGGTGCTGAAGCCGGGCACCGACGGCGCGTTGGCCTGCGCGGTGATGCATGTGCTGTTCCGCGACAACCTCGCCGACCGAGCTTATCTCGAAAAATATTCCGACGACCCGAAAGGCCTGGAAGAGCATCTGCGGACCCGGACACCGGAATGGGCGGCTGCGATCACAGGACTGTCGGCGGAGGAGATCGAGGCCTTCGCGAAGCTTGTCGGCACGACGAAGCGCACCTTCTTCCGCCTCGGCTACGGCTTCGCGCGCCAGCGCAACGGCGCGGCGAACATGCATGCCGCGCTGTCGGTCTCCGTCGTCGCCGGCCACTGGCAATACGAGGGCGGCGGTGCGTTCCACTCCAACTCGGGCATCTTCAAGTTCGACAAGACGGTGCTGGAGGGGCTGAAGTTCATCGACCCGAAGATCCGGCATCTCGACCACTCGCGCATCGGCCCGATCCTGGTCGGCGAGCCGGACGCGCTGTTCGGCGGTCCGCCGGTGACGGCCTTGCTGATCCAGAACACCAATCCGGTGAACGTGGCCCCGGAGCAGCGCAAGGTGGTGCGGGGCTTCTTGCGCGACGACCTGTTCACCTGTGTGCACGAGCAGTTCATGACCGACACGGCGAAGCTCGCCGACGTCGTGCTGCCGGCGACGATGTTCCTGGAGCACGACGACATCTATACCGGCGGCGGCAATCAGCACATCACGCTGGGTCCCAAGGCGATCGAGCCGCCGGAAACGGTGCGCACCAACCATTTCGTCATCGAGGAACTGGCCAAGCGCCTGGGCGTGTCGCACATGCCGGGCTTCGGGCTTACCGAACGCGAGCATATCGACATCATCCTGGGCAAACGCGGGCTGGGCGGCTTCGATGCGCTGAAGGAAGCACGCTGGGCCGACATGCAGCCGCCCTTCGAGCGTGCGCACTATCTCGACGGTTTCGGCCATCGCGACGGCAAGTTCCATTTCCGGCCGGACTGGACGACCTATGCCGCGCCGAACAAGCCGCCGAAATCGATGGGTGTGTTCGGCGACGTGGCGCGGCTGCCGGTGTTTCCAGATCATGTCGACCTGATTGAGGTCGCGGACGAGGCGCATCCGTTCCGGCTGGCGACCTCGCCGGCGCGCAACTTCCTCAACTCGACCTTCGCCGAAACGCCTGTATCGCGTCAGAAGGAGGGTCGCCCGGAACTGTTGCTCAACCCGGAAGACGCCGAGGCGCTCGGCATCGCGGACGGCGGACGTGTCGAAGTGGGCAACGCGCGCGGCGAAGTGGTGCTGCACGCAAAGCTGTTCGACGGCGTCAAGCGCGGCGTCGTCATTGCGGAAGGCATCTGGCCGAACTCGGCGCATGAGCGCGGCGAGGGGATCAACGTGCTGACCGGCGCCGACGCCGGCCCGCCCTATGGCGGAGCGGCTTTTCACGACAACAAGGTGTGGGTGAGGGCGCTATAGCAGGGCAGCCAGATCACGCGCGCCGTGGACGACGCGGACGATCAGCACGGTATCTGTTTCGACGCGATAGAGGATCAAATAGTTCCCTTCGACAAGCGCGGGCGGACCAATCGCAACTTCCGGCCGCTCGGGGCCAGGTTCGGGAAATTCGGAGAGCAGTCTGATCCGTGCGTCGATGCGCTGTACGATGCGTGTAGCCGCATCAGGGTTGTGAACGGCAATGCCAAGCCAAATGTCCTGAATGTCGCGCTTGGCGAGTTCGGTGCGGTTGATCGGAAACTTACGCACTCTTGCGCTGCATCTCCTCCAGCCGTCGTCTTGCGCCGGAGAGGATCTCCTCGAGGTCGTATTCCCTCGCCGCCCCGCTCGCCAACCCTTCTTCCCATGCCTTGCGCAAGCGTTCGATCTCGGCCTTGCGCAACGGTTCGCGCAACTGCCAGCCGCGCAGGGCGTCGCGGATCACCTCGCTGGTGGACGCATACTGCCCGCTGTCGACGGCTTCCTTGACGGACTGGAGCATCTCCTCTGGCAGGGCGATGCTGATCTTCTCGATGCGACCCATCTTGCGCTCCATTCGGTGGCAAATGTTGCCACCAATACGCAAGAAACGCTACGGCGTGAATCGCGCCAGGCTCTCGATGTCGGCCGTCTTCGGGCGTGGGGCGGGAGCGGAGACGAGGCGGCCGGCACCGGTTTCCTCGCTGAAATCGGCAAAGACCGTGCGTCCGCCCTCCATCCTGGCCTTGCCCTCGGCGACGAGCGCGAGACCGAGCGGATAGATGTGGTGCTCGGCGGCGAGCACGCGGGCGCCGAGCATCTCGGCATCGTCGGAAGCGAGCACGGGCACGGCCGCCTGTGCGATGATCGGTCCGTCATCCATCTCGGGGGTGACGAAATGCACCGTGCAGCCGTGGATGCGCATGCCGGCCGCGAGTGCCTGCTCGTGAGTATTGAGACCCTTGAACAGCGGCAGGAGTGCCGGGTGGATGTTGATCAGCCGGCCGCTCCATCTGGCGACGAAACCGTCGGTCAAGAGGCGAAGATAGCCGGCGAGGCAGACGATCTCGGCCTTCATGCCGGCGAGCGCTTTGTCGAGCGCTGCGTCATGATCCTCGCGCGAGACGCCTTTTGACGGGATGACCGAGGTCGACACGCCCTTGGCGGCGGCGATTGCCAGGCCCTTGGCGTCGGGGCGGTTCGAGATCACGCCGACGATCTCGCCCGGAAAGTCGGGCGAGGCGGCGGCGTCGATCAGCGCGGCCATGTTGGAGCCACGGCCGGAGATCAGGATGGCGACGCGCTTCTTCTTCATTACAGCGCAATCCTCCCGCGATAGATGACGGGCTCGTCGCGCCGCGGCACGATGCGGCCGATTGGCGTGACCGTCTCCCCCTCGCTCTGAAGCACGGCGGCGACCTGCGCGGCCTGGCCGGCGGCAACCACAATCACCATGCCGATGCCGCAATTGAAGGTGCGCATCATCTCGCTGGCCTCGACGCCGCCCGTCTTCGACAGCCAGTCAAACACCGGCTGCACGTCGATTGCGCCGAGGTCGAGTTCGGCCGCCCAGTCCTTCGGCAGCACGCGCGGGATGTTATCGGGATAGCCGCCGCCGGTGATGTGAGCCAGCGCCTTGATGCCGTGCGTGCCGCGGATTGCGGCCAGGACCGGCTTCACATAAATCCGTGTCGGCTCCAGCAGCGCCTCGCCAAGGCTGCGGGCGGGGTCGAAGGGCGCGGGGTCGGTCCATTTCAGGCCCGACAGCCCAACGATCCTGCGCACCAGGGAATAGCCGTTCGAGTGGACGCCGGATGAGGCGAGGCCAAGCAGCACGTCGCCTTCCATGATGTCGTCGGTCGGCAGCAGCGCGCCGCGCTCCGCGGCGCCCACCGCGAATCCGGCAAGGTCGTAGTCGTCGCCGTGATACATGCCGGGCATCTCGGCCGTCTCGCCGCCGATCAGCGCGCAGCCGGCCATGCGGCAGCCGGCTGCAATGCCGGAGACGATCGCTGCGCCCTGGTCGGGGTCGAGCTTGCCGGTGGCGAAATAGTCGAGGAAGAACAGGGGCTCTGCGCCCTGGACGACGAGATCGTTGACGCACATGGCGACAAGGTCGATGCCGATCGTGTCGTGCTTGCCCGCCTCGATCGCGATACGGAGCTTGGTGCCGACGCCGTCATTGGCGGCGACGAGGATCGGGTCGGTGAAGCCGGCGGCCTTGAGGTCGAACAGGCCGCCGAAGCCGCCGATCTCGCCGTCGGCGCCGACGCGCCTGGTCGTGCGCACGATCGGCTTGATCTTCTCGACCATTGCATTGCCGGCATCGATGTCCACGCCGGCCTGCGCATAGGTGAGGCTGTTGCTGCCCGCGGTCATGGGGTCTCCCGTCGACTTCCGAAGCGGCTCTTCGCATGAACCCCGCCGCGTCGCAAGCAGCGTGCCGGACCCGCCTTTGGGAAAGCGCGCCGCGACCTCGCGGCCGCGACGCCTTGCAGCGACCGCCGCGACAGGCCATCTATCGGGCGGGTGGGCGATGGAGGAGGCTCGACACATTGACGATCCCGAACATCATAACGATCCTGCGGCTCTTCCTGGTGCCGGCTGTCATCTGGGCGCTCATGGACCGGCAGGTCGGCTGGGCGCTCGGCCTGTTCGTGCTGGCCGGCGTCTCGGACGGGGTCGATGGCTTCATCGCGCGGCATTTCAACCAGCGTTCCAAGCTCGGCGCTTACCTAGACCCAGTCGCGGACAAGCTGCTCCTGGTCTCCGTGTTCGTGGTGCTCGGCTACATGGGCGAATTGCCGCTGTGGCTGGTGATCGCGGCCGTGTCGCGCGACGCGCTGATCATCTCGGCGGTGATGCTGTCGACGGTGATGGGGCATCCGGTGGAGGTGAAACCGCTCTACGTGTCGAAGGCGAACACGGCGGTGCAGATTCTACTGGCGGCGCTGGTGCTGGCCGATCTCGCCTTCAGCCTCGGGCTGGGCACGGTGCGCGACGGCTTCGTGATCCTGTCCGGGCTCTTGACCGTGGCTTCGGCGGCGGCCTATCTCGTCGCTTGGCTCACGCATATGGGTGGTTATGCCGAAACGGACAAAACAGGCTGAGCACCCGGCTGCGAACGCGCATTCGACGCCGCAGATGCCGGCCGCGGCGCAGCTCGCAGTGAACGAGGAGATCGCGGACGCGGTGCTGGCCGGCGCGTTCCGGCGCCAGATCGCCTTTTGGGCCGGCGCCTTCGCGCTGCTCGTCGCCTTCCTCTACATGTTCTCGTCGATCTTGCTGCCGTTTGCGGCCGGAATGGTGTTGGCCTATTTCCTCGATCCGGTCGCGGACCGGCTGGAGGCCTGGTTCGGCTCCCGGCTGGTGGCGGCCATCGTCATCCTGCTTGGCTTCATCGTCGCGCTCGTGCTGGCGCTGATGGTGATCGTGCCGATCTTGGCGACGCAGGGCGCGGACCTGATCGCCAAGATGCCGGAATATCTGGCGCGGCTCCAGACACTGATCACCAGCATCGACCCGGAATGGCTGAAGGAGCGCTTCGGGGTCGACGCGGGCAACCTGCGCAGTGCGCTGTCCTCGCTCGTTTCGCAAGGCGCGGGCTTCGTCACCACCATCTTCGAATCGATCCTGAGCTCGGGTCTGGCGCTGGTGAACGTGGCCGGGCTGGTGGTCATCACCCCCGTCGTTGCCTTCTATATGCTGGTCGACTGGGACCGCATGGTCGCAACGGTGGACGGCTGGGTGCCGCGCGACCATGTCGCGACCGTTCGTGCCATCGCCAACGACATCAACGCGTCGACCGCCGGCTTCGTGCGCGGGCAGGGCACGCTCTGCCTGGTTCTGGGCATCATGTATGCTGTGGGGCTGACCATCGCCGGATTGAACTTCGGCCTGCTGATCGGCCTGTTCGCCGGATTGATCTCGTTCATCCCCTATGTCGGCTCGCTCGTCGGGCTGGTGCTGGCGGTCGGCGTGGCGCTGGTGCAGTTCTGGCCGGACTGGATCATGGTTGCGGCGGTGGCCGGCATCTTCTTCCTCGGCCAGTTCATAGAAGGCAACATCCTGCAGCCAAAGCTCGTGGGCAACAGCGTCGGGCTGCATCCTGTATGGCTGATGTTCGCCCTGCTCGCCTTCGGCTCGCTGTTCGGCTTCGTCGGCCTGCTGATCGCCGTTCCGGCCGCCGCCGCCGTTGCTGTCCTCGTCCGCTTCGCGCTCGGCCGCTACCTCGAGTCTCCTCTCTACCGGGGACACGGGCCGGACGCACCGCTGGCCTGAGGCGACACCGATGCAGGACCAGCGGCCCCCCGCGCAGCTTCCGCTCGACCTGACGAGCGGCCCCGGCCTGTCGCGCGACGAACTCGTCGTCACCGGCGCGAACACCGCGGCGACGACGCTGGTCGACCGTTGGCCGGACTGGCCGACGCCCGTTGTGGTGCTGGCAGGTCCCGCGGGGGCCGGAAAGTCGCATCTCGCGTCAATCTGGTCGGAGGCTGCGGCCGCGCGTTCAACCGAACCCGGCCTGATCGATCCCGATGTCGTCTCCTTCGCTGCCTCCGGTGGCGCGGTGCTGATCGATGGCGTCGAGGGGGACGTCGACGAGACCGGCCTCTTCCATCTGATCAACGCGGCGCGGGAAGGGGGAGGGCACGTTCTCCTGACCTCGCGCCGGTTTCCCGCCGCCTGGGGCGTGCGCTTGGCCGACCTTGCATCGCGGCTGAAAGCGGCGACGATCGTCGAGATCGAGGAGCCGGACGACCTGCTGCTGACGGCAGTGGTGACCAAGCTTTTCGCCGACCGGCAGGTACAGGTCGAGCCGCATGTCGTGACCTATATCGTCAACCGCATCGAGCGGTCGCTGTCGACCGCGATGGTCGTGGTGGAGCGGCTCGATCAGGCCGCGCTGTCCCGCAAGACCCGGATCACGCGCGCCTTGGCGGCCGACATCATCGGTGCCGCCGAGAGCGGGCAGGAGAAGCTGGATTTATAATCCCGGAGTAAAAGCGAGCCTCCATCAGGACGTAATAGCGCGTCGGCTCGAGTGTTCCGGCGAAAGCATTTTCCAACAATGTACGAGGGGCGACGACCTACACCGTCGCCAGGCCTAGAGCTCGGGTTCCGGCGGTGGCCCCACGTCTTCGGGCGGAGGCATTTCTTGCGATGGTGGCGGCGCGGTCTGGGTAGGATCGATCACCTGTCCGCCGCCGAGCCCGGCTGCTCCGTGGCCGCCTTCGCCCGTCTCCATCCAGGTGGCGTCGCCGTTCGGCTGCATTGAGGTCATGCTCGGATCCACCGGTGCCGCTCCCTCCTGGCTGCGGTCGGAGAGCACAAGTTTCGTGGGACGGCCACCTTCATAGACGATGAGAAAGCCGTTCGCGGGCAGGATCGCCGCCAGAACGTCGCCGAGGTCGCCGCGGAAACGGCCGTTGATCGGCTGGTCGTCGCCGACCTGGCCGGCGACCTTGAAGCCGAAGCGCTGCGCCATCTCGGCCATGACCTCGCCCCGTTGCATCTCGGAGATCGTGACAGTCATGGCCTTGGCGTCGCCATTGATCGCCATCTCGGCCGAAGCATCCAGGCTGCCCGCAAGGAGCAGCGCGGCCGCGGCAGGCAGTGCCGCGCCCGTGTGCAGCCTGCGACCTTTCCACCCAGGTTCCGTGATCTGGCTCTTGCGCGCAAACATGTCTCGCTCCCGGCACGCGAAAGCTTTGGGCACAACCTTTGTCAGCATGATGGCATGCCGTCCGGCCGCTGGTCGGAGTGGCAGGATTCGAACCTGCGACCCCCTGATCCCAAATCAGGTGCGCTACCAGGCTGCGCTACACTCCGGACGGCCACTCCCCTAGTGGATCACGCCGGCAAGGGCAAGGGCATCTGCTCTTGACGGGACGGCGGCTGTGCGCGATGCAGCAGCGTTACGTGAAGACGAGGCGCCCATGTCCGCGAGAATCTATAGCCCCGCGAAAACCGCGATGCAGTCCGGCAAGGCCAAGACCGGCCATTGGGTACTGGACTTCGACCCCGAACAGCCGCGCAAGATCGACCCCTTGATGGGTTACACCACATCCGGCGACATGAAGAGCCAGATCCGGCTGACCTTCGAGACGAAGGAAGAGGCGATCGCCTATGCCGAGAAGCACGGCATCGACTACCGCGTACAGGAGCCGAAGGACGCCAAGCGCCGGCAGATTTCCTATTCCGACAATTTCCGCTATGACCGCAAGGTGCCGTGGACGCACTAGCTCTCGCACGCTACCCGGTCCCGTAGCTCAGCTGGATAGAGCACCGGCCTTCTAAGCCGATGGTCACAGGTTCGAATCCTGTCGGGATCGCCATTTTTCTCTAGCAGCCTGAAAACGGCCATTCGCCTGATGTGTGAAGCAGGCATGCCGCGAATTCTGCGGCTTAGACGAACCTCTCTATGCTTGTTCGTTTCTGGATCGCGACGATCCTAAGCTTTCCGAACAGGCCGGACGAGAGTGAATTATCTCTCCGGGCAAATTGACTTTGCGTAAGATCCAGCAGATCAATCAGTTAGTGGGGTGGGAATAAGGCTGGAGGGTTTGATGAGAAGCATCGTGGGCCGACTGTTCTTCGTCGGCGCAGTGTTTTGTGCGGGCGCGACCGCTGCGACGGCGCAGTCCAATCATTTTCGGGGGAATGCCTGCATCCAGACCGTTTCGGCTGGGTGTGCGGCAATCGGCGTGACGGTAGGCAACTGTTCGACGGCGCGCTACCGGCCGGCGAACTACAACGGGCAGGGCAACAGCAGCCGGCTTTCGCTGTTCAATCCCTATTATGCGCAGAATTTCACCCTGCCGACCGGCTCGCTCGTGGGGGCGACGCTCAAAAACGTGAACGTCACGCAGGTCGGCCAGAGCGCGACGCTCTACACGGCCAAGGCGCGTATCCCGGCCCAAGTTCCCGCCTCGCCGGTAGCGGCGACGATCTACCTCAACGCGACGATCGACATCAACGGCTTCGATTCGGACGCGCCGACCTGCAATGTGCGGATGCGCTTCCAGGGGCAGCGCTTCCCGCTCTAGCGATCAAATCGGAACGGACGCGGCATCGGCGGGAAGCGACCTTTCCGCCGATGTTGCGTCGCTCAGGCGGCCGCTGCCGCCGAGAGGCCGCGGGAAATGTCGGCCTTAAGATCCTTGACGTCTTCAAGGCCGATCTGCAGGCGCATGACCGGGCCTTCGTAGGGACCCTTGGCGATGACTCGATCGCCGAGGAAGACCGGCACGGCGAGGCTTTCGTAACCGCCCCAGGAATAGCCGAGGCCGAAGATCTGGAGCGCGTCGAGGAAGGCATGCGCCTGTTTCTCGCCGCCGCCCGCGAGCACGACCGAGAAGATACCGCTCGCGCCGGAGAAATCGCGCTTCCAGAGCGCATGGCCGGGGAAGCTCTCGAGTGCGGGGTGCAATACACGCGCGACGCCGTTCTGCCCTTCAAGCCAGCGGGCGATGTCGAGCGCGCTCTGCTGGTGATGCGCAAGCCTGACCCCCATCGTGCGCAAGCCGCGCAGCACCTGGTAGACGTCGTCGGGGCCGGCGCAGCAGCCGAGCGTGTTGAAGGCCTCGGAAAGCTTCGGCCAGCAGGCTGCGTTCGCCGACACTGTCCCGAGCAGCACGTCGGAATGGCCGGCGGGATATTTCGTGGCGGCGTGGATTGAGATGTCGACACCATGGTCTAGTGGGCGCAGGTAGAGCGGGGTCGCCCAGGTGTTGTCCATCATCACGACGGCACCGCCCGCATGCGCGGCCTTGGCGATGGCGGGGATGTCCTGGATCTCGAACGTATTCGAGCCGGGAGATTCGGTGAAGACAACCCTTGTGTTCGGCTTCATCAGGGCCGCGAGACCGGCTCCGACCAGCGGGTCGTAATATTCCACCTCGACGCCAAGGCGCTTGAGCATCGTATCGGCGAAATGCCGGGTCGGACGGTAGACGGAATCGGTGATGAGCACGTGGTCGCCCGCCGCGACGAAGCCCAGCAGCGGCACGGTGACCGCCGCGAGGCCCGAGGGCACGACGATCGTGCCGGCCGAGCCTTCGAGGTGGTCGATCGCCGTCGCGAGCGCGTCCGTTGTCGGAGTGCCGCGGGTGCCGTAGGTGTATTTCTGCCCGCGCGTCGCCATCGTGCGGGCGTCCGGAAACAGGACCGTGGAAGCGTGGACCACCGGCGGGTTGACGAAGCCGTGGAAGTCGCGCGGGTCGTTGCCGATATGCGCAAGCCTCGTGTTGACCCCGAATCCGTCCGTCTTGCCTGCCATGTCCATGCGGTTCCCGATGCGAAACCCGCTGCATATAAGCTGCGCAGCGCGAGCGCAATTACATGGCAATGTGGCGCACGGACGATCAGGCGGCAGCGCGTAGCTGCGAAAAAGGCATAAGTCTCAAGGTATCTTCGATGAAAAAGTCTTGCGGAACATGCGCTCTGTCATAGGAGACTTGACCTCGCTGGAATAATCGCCTTCGATAAACTCCGTGAACGGGAAGGTGCGGGAAACGGACAGAAAATGGCGTTTCCGAAAGCGTGGGGAACGCTGCGCATCCTATCCATGGGTAGGCGTACGGGGTGGAACAGCCCTGCAGCTATAACAAAAAGGGGTTCAGTACGATGACTAGCAAGATTCTCCTGGGACTCGCCGGCGCGGCCGTTTTCGCGCTGTCGGCAGCCGGTGCATCCGCCGCCACGCTCGATGACGTTAAGGCCCGCGGTGTGCTGAAATGCGGTGTCAACACCGGCCTCGCCGGCTTCGCCGCGCCGAACGACAAGGGCGAGTATTCCGGCTTCGACGTCGACTACTGCAAGGCGATCGCCGCGGCGATCTTCAACGATACCTCTAAGGTCGAATATACCGGGACGAGCGCAAAGGACCGTTTCGAAGTGCTGGCGAACGGCACCGTCGACGTCCTGGTACGCAACACCACCTGGACGCTGAGCCGCGACACCTCGCTGAAGTTCAACTTCGCGGGCGTCAACTACTATGACGGCCAGGGCTTCATGATCAACACGAAGAAGGTACCGGGCGTGAACTCGGCGCTGCAGCTCTCGGGCGCCGCGGTCTGCGTGCAGACCGGCACGACGACGGAGCTGAACCTCGCCGACTACTTCCGCGCCAACAAGATGGAATACAATCCGGTCGTCTTCGAGAAGCTCGAAGAGGTCAACGCGGCGTACGATTCCGGCCGCTGCGATGTCTACACCACCGACCAGTCCGGCCTCTATGCCATCCGCCTGCAGCTGAGCGCGCCTGGCGACCACATGGTGCTGCCCGAGATCATCTCGAAGGAGCCGCTCGGACCGCTGGTGCGTCAAGGCGACGACCAATGGTTCGACCTCGTGAAGTGGGTCTCGAACGCCCTGGTTATCACCGAGGAGCTCGGCATCACCCAGGCGAACGTCGAGGAGATGAAGGGCTCCGACAACCCCGAGATCAAGCGCGTGCTGGGCATGGAAGCCAACGCCAAGTTCGGCGCCGATCTCGGCCTCGGCGAGGACTGGGTCGTCAACATCGTCAAGGGCGTCGGCAATTACGGCGAGATCTTCGAGAAGAACATCGGCACCGAAAGCCCGCTCAAGATCCAGCGCGGCCTGAACGCTCTCTGGTCGAAGGGCGGCCTCCAGTACGCACCGCCCATTCGCTGACCTTCTGGCAGGCAGACCGGGGACGGCACCCGCCGCCCCCGGAACGTCGCAACAGGAGGCCGGTATGGCGAACGAACAGGTATTGCGCAGCGACGGTGCGCCACGGGTTCCTTTAATCTACAATCCCGTCGTCCGCGGGATCGCCTTCCAGATCTTCGCCTTCGTCGCGCTGTTCGCGCTGATCGTGTGGATCGTCAACAACACGCAGGAAAACCTGCGCCGCATCGGCCGCACCATCTCGTTCGATTTCCTGAACGAGCGCGCCGGTTTCGACATCGGCCAGTCGCTCATCGCCTACACGGCGGACTCCAGCTACTCGACCGCGCTTGTCGTCGGCTTCCTGAACACAATCCTCATCGCGCTCGTCGGCATCGTGACGGCGACGATCGTGGGGTTCGTCATCGGCATCGGCCGCCTGTCGCGCAACTGGCTGATCCGCAGCCTGTGCACGGTCTATGTCGAGGTGTTCCGCAACATACCGCCGCTGCTCGTCATCTTCTTCTGGTATCTCGGCGTGCTGGCGATCCTGCCGCAGCCGCGCGACGCGTTTAACCTTCCCTTCGGCGCGCTGCTCTCCAATCGCGGCCTTACCATCCCGACAGTCGTCTGGGGGCAGGGCGCATGGCTCGTCGGTGTTGCCTTCCTGGTCGCGATCGCCATGTGCTTCTTCGTCGCCAACCGCGCGAAGGCGCGGCAGATGGCGACCGGCCAGCGCTTCCCGGTGTTCTGGACCTCTGTCGGACTGCTGATCGGTCTGCCGCTCATCGCGCTCGCCGCGGCAGGCTTTCCGATCTCCTTCGACGTGCCCGTGCTGGGGGCCTTTCAGGCGCGTGGCGGCATGATGATCGGGCCGGAGTTTCTTGCGCTCTATCTGTCGCTGTCGCTCTATACCGCCTCGTTCATCGCCGAGATCGTGCGTGCGGGCATCAAGGGGGTCGGACGCGGCCAGACGGAGGCAGCGCATGCGCTCGGCCTGCGGTCCGGCACCACGACCCGCCTCGTCGTCATCCCACAGGCGCTGCGCATCATCGTTCCCCCGCTGACCAGCCAGTACCTCAACCTGACGAAGAACTCGTCGCTGGCGATCGCCGTTGGCTATCCGGACCTCGTCTCGGTCGGTGGAACGATCCTGAACAAGAGCGGCAACTCGATCCAGATCGTTGCGATCTGGATGGTGGTCTACCTCACCATAAGCCTTGCCATGTCGTTCTTCATGAACTGGTTCAACGCCCGCGTGCGGCTGGTCGAGCGCTGAGGAGGCCGTCATGCAGGAAAACCAGATCGCCTATGTGCGGCAGGACATGGAACTGCCCCAGGCTGCTCCCGCCGGCCAGAAGGGTATTGTACACTGGGCACGTACCAATCTGTTCGCCACGCCCAGCGACACCGTACTGACGCTGATCGCGCTCGCGGTCCTTGCCTGGTTTGTGCCGCCAGTGGTTCGCTGGCTGTTCATCGACGCGCAGTGGACGGGCGACAACCGGACCTTCTGTGCCACGGTCTCGCAGGGAGGCATCCAGCCCGATGGCTGGTCGGGCGCGTGCTGGAACTTCGTGATGAACAAGTTCGGGCAGTTCATGTTCAACACCTACCCGATCGACGAACGCTGGCGGCCGACACTGTGCGCCGTGCTCCTGGTGGCGCTGCTGGTGCCGTTCCTGACCCCGCGCGCGCCCTACAAGACGGCCAACGCCATCGGCCTGTTCGTCGTGCTGCCGATCATCGGATACATCCTCTTGCCCGGCGGCTGGTTCGGCCTGCGCTACGTGCCGACCCGCGAGTGGGGCGGATTCATGGTGACGATCATCCTGTCCTATGTCGGCATCGTGGTGTCGCTGCCGGTCGGCGTGCTGCTTGCGCTCGGCCGACGGTCCACCCTGCCGGTCATCAAGGCGTTGTGCGTCGTCTTCATCGAGGTGGTGCGCGGCGTGCCGCTGATCACGGTTCTGTTCATGGCGACGAAGATGCTGCCGCTCTTCATGCCGAACAACGCCAAGATCGACGACTTCCTGTGCGTGTTGATCGGCGTGGCGGTCTTCGCGTCTGCCTATATGGCGGAGGTGATCCGCGGCGGCCTGCAGGCGATCCCGAAGGGCCAGTTCGAGGGCGCGGATTCGCTCGGGCTGTCCTATCCGCAGAAGATGCGGCTGATCATCCTGCCTCAGGCACTGAAGCTGGTGATCCCGGGCATCGTCAACACCTTCATCGGCCTCTTCAAGGACACCAGCCTGGTCTACATCGTCAACATGTTCGACCTTCTGGGCGCGGTACGCCGTAACTTCTCGGACGCGAACTGGATCACGCCGCAGACGCCGCTCACGGGCCTCATCTTCGCGGGCTTCGTGTTCTGGATCTTCTGCTTCGGCATGTCGCGCTATTCGATCTACATGGAACGCCGGCTCGACACCGGCTACAGAAGATAGGGGAACCACCATGGCCAGCGAGAACGCCGTTTCGGCAGAAGAGCTCGAGGTCGACCGCTCCAAGATGCAGGTCTCCTCGACGGAGGTCGCCGTCGAGATCGTCGGCATGCACAAATGGTATGGCGACTTCCACGTGCTCAAGGACATCAACCTCAAGGTCATGCGTGGCGAGCGCATCGTCATCTGCGGTCCGTCCGGCTCGGGCAAGTCGACGCTGATCCGCTGCATCAACCGGCTGGAGGAGCACCAGAAAGGCAAGATCGTCGTCGACGGCAAGGAACTGACCAACGACCTGAAGAAGATCGACGAGGTGCGTCGCGAGGTCGGAATGGTGTTCCAGCACTTCAACCTTTTCCCGCACCTGACGATCCTGGAGAACTGCACGCTGGCGCCGATCTGGGTGCGGAAAATCCCGAAGAAGCAGGCCGAGGAGACGGCCATGCACTTCCTGCGCCGAGTGAAAATTCCCGAGCAGGCCAACAAGTATCCGGGACAGCTGTCGGGCGGCCAGCAGCAGCGCGTGGCGATCGCCCGCTCTCTCTGCATGAACCCGCGCATCATGCTGTTTGATGAGCCGACCTCGGCGCTCGATCCGGAAATGATCAAGGAAGTGCTGGAGACGATGGTGGGCTTGGCCGAGGAAGGCATGACGATGCTGTGCGTCACCCACGAGATGGGTTTCGCGCGAAAAGTCGCCAACCGGGTGATCTTCATGGACCAGGGCCAGATCGTCGAGCAGAATACGCCCGCCGAATTCTTCGACCATCCGCGCCATGAGCGGACGAAGCTGTTCTTGAGCCAGATTCTTCACTGACGGCTGGCAAATGCGTCGGCGCCTGGTCGTCGCGCTCGTGCTGGTGGTGTTGGCGCCATTCGCGGGAGCGATCGTGCCGCGACCGCTGCTCACTTCGGCAGCGGCGGGCCGCGAAGCTCCGAGGCGCATCCTCGTGCTCTCCAACCCGATCCACACCGACATCGCGCTTCCTGCCGATCCGGACGTCATCGAGAGACTGGGCTTTCTCTCCTCTTCCGGGCTTCCCCTGTCGGATCCGGCCGTCAAATGGCTCGTCGTAGGATGGGGCGGTCGTTCCTTCTATCTTGAGACCCCGACCTGGTCTGATCTGAAGCCCGGCCCTGTGCTGCGCGCACTCACGGCGGACAGCTCGGCGATGCATGTCGCGATCGCGGGCGAGATCGACCAGACGATAGAGGGCGTCATCCCGATCGATCTGAGCGAGGCGGCGTTCGCTGACATGGTAAGCGCGTCCCTGGATGGTTTTGCGCGCGACGCGGACGGCGAACCCATCCTGATCGAGGGCCGCTCCTACGGCCCTTATGATCGCTTCTACGAAGGCATAGGCACCTTTAACGCCGTCGTCGGCTGCAACACCTGGACCGGCGCGGTGCTCAGGCGGGCGGGGCTTCGAACCGGTTGGTGGAATCCGTTGCCGCAGAGCCTCGCTTGGTCGCTGCGGACGTTCAACGATCTCCCAGGAATGGCGGCTACGGCGCGAGACGGGCGGCGTTGACGAGCTCGGTAAATGCACCGGCCGGAACGCCGAGGTCCGAGCGGCACCCCCCAAGCCCGCCAGTCACGATACGGTAGGCGACGCCGTTGTGCCACAGGCAGGCCCTGCGTATCGGTGGGACGTAATTGCGACAAGGCGAGTGGATCGTCGTGACGGTGAATTGCGGCCCGTCGGACCCCGCGTGCAGAGGCGTCAGGATCGCCTGGGGGAGAGACAGACCAGCAGGATCTGGCTCGCAGCCGGCGGCCGGCTTCGCCGAGACGGTGACGAAACCCCCGTGTCCGTCGCAGGTGGGCGGCAGGCAGAACAGCAGCCTGTGGCTCTCTCTCGGAACGAATTCCGTCGCCCGCCAGATCTCCGTCGAATAGGGGATTTCGAGATCGCGAAGCCTGACGGTGGCGATACGGGCCGGCGGAGCGGTCGCGCGACTTACGAGATAGTGCAGGGCGCCGCCGGCCCAGGACATTCGGCCGACCGTTTCGGGTCGCGTGGCAAAGCGGTATTCGCGGTCTTGCCAGTCGAGGCAGGCATAGACATAGGTCGGCGACTGCAGATCCGGTCCGTAGCGGCTCTCCGCCTTGACGAGACCGAAGCGCCCGGCGGGTACGATGTTGACGGGATGGCGGTCGGCGGCTGGAAACAACAGTTCCGCTGTGCGTCGAACGGCTTCCTCGCCGCATTCGCCGGACGCGTCACGCACGGAGAAGTCGAACACCGCGCCCCGGCAGTCGACCTGCAGACAGGTCACTGTCAGCCCTGTGCCCGCCAGTTCGAAGCGCCAGTTGAAGGGATCGTAGTAGAAGGTGAGATCGCCGATTCTCGCTTTGGCCGGCGGCGGATCCGCGTGCGATGGGGCAGTGCCAATCGCGAGACCAAGAAGTAGCAGGATTAGCGCAACCGGGACGCGCCACGAGAAGTTGCGTATGCCCATGTCCGACAGGTCTCCCAAGCCGGGATCAAGCCTGAGACTGGATTGTGACGCTCACTTGACGCGAAAATGGCGGATTCCCGCCGTGGTGAGGGAAAGATCGCGGACCTGCAGGCTGTCGGCTGATCGCTTCGACCGAGTGCCCCCGAACTTTTCTCAGCGGAAAGCCGAACGGACCGCGGAGGGCGGAGTGGCGTCCAGTGCCTTGTCCGCATCCCAGCCATAGAGCCAGTCGAGGTCGGCAGCGAGCTTTGCGGACGGCAACAGGCCGAGCACGAGATCGCGACCGAGGCCGATCGGACCGCCGGCATGCCAAGTGAAGGCGTTGAACGCGCCGCGCCGGGCAACCGCGGCGACGCGCGGGCGGCGGATTTTCTCGTAGCGTCGGAGTGCGGCGCCGATGTCGTCGGGTTGGTCGGCGACCGTTGCCGCGAGCACATAGGCGTCCTCGATCGCGGCGGCCGCACCTTGGGCCGCGAACGGCGTCATCGCATGCGCCGCGTCGCCGATCAGCACCGCGCCGCCGGGATTCGCCCAGGGGGAGCCCGGATCGACCGTGTGGATCGGCCAGACCGTCCAGGAAGCGATCGCCTGGAGGAAAGCTGTGAGCGATCCGGAGGCCCCCTGCAGGGCCGCGACAAGGGGCCGGGCGTCGCGCGACCGAGACCAGGACATGTCTGGGCTCGCGCCTCGCGTGAAGGCGGCGAGATTGATCGCGCTGCCGCCGCGGACCGGATAAGCGATCAGATGCGCGCGCGGGTGGAGAAAAGCACTGACGCTGTCGCGCCGCAGATGCTCCGACAGCATGGCGACAGCGTCGCCATCGGCGCGGACCGTCGCGCGCCACGCGATCCTACCCGAAAAGGCGCTAACGCCGGCGCTGCCGACGAGACGACGCAGGCCGGACCAGACGCCATCCGCCGCGACCAGCAGAAGCGCGTCAACCTCACGCAGGCCGCGCGCTTGTTCGACGGCGACCGTCACGCCCCGCGCATGGATCGCGGCGTCGGTGACGGGCGCGCCCGTGGCGATCTCCACGTCCGGCATGTGCGAGGCGACGGCGAGGAGGGCGGCATGGAGATCGGCCCGGTGGAGCACGAGATAAGGGCTTTTCCAGCGCGCCGTCGCCCGTTCGCCGAGCGGGACACGCGCGATCTCGCGCAGATCCGCCGCGCGCCGCAAGATGACAGCTTCCGGCCGGATGGAGGCGCCGCGCAGCCGGTCCAGCACGCCGAAGCGGGAGAGGATGCGCGTCGCGTTCGGCGAAAGCTGCAGCCCGGCGCCAACCTCCTGCAGCTCGGCCGCGCGCTCGAAGAGCCGTACCGCAAATCCTTTGGACGCGAAGGCGATCGCCGCGGTCAGGCCGGCGATGCCGCCGCCTGCGATGACGACCTGCCGCGAGCGCGGCGTCGCGCCGTGGGCCATTGCCGTGGGATCAGGCCGCGCGCGGCACGTAGAGGCAGCCGGCCGGGCTCGTTTCGGTCTCTTTCAGCGTCGGATCGAGCCGGTAGAGTGTCGAGCAGTAGGGGCAGACCTTCTCGACGTCGTCCCCCATGTCGAGGAAGACATGCGGATGATCGAAGGGCGGATTGGCGCCGACGCACATGAACTCGGTGACGCCGATTGCGATCGTCGGGTATCCGGCGTCGTTCTGGAAATGAGGGATGCCGTGGCCAGCCATCGCGATCTCCGTTCGGTTCCGAAAGCCTTTGGCGCAACTCTTTGCGCTTTGCAAGGCGCGTGCAATCAAAGTGTCGCAAATGCCTGTCAGGAAAGAACAAAGCCGTCTACTGTGTGGACGGCGCTGGAGAGGCACGCGTCAAAGGCAGGATGATGAACGAGATCACCGCGGTTTCACACGAATTCACAATCGCGCCGGAGGTGGCTGCGGCGACGGACGCCGGAGATCCCGACCGCTACGTCAATCGCGAATTCTCCTGGCTCCAGTTCAATCGCCGCGTGCTGGAGGAATCGCAGAACACCAGCCATCCGCTGCTGGAGCGGGTGCGCTTCCTGTCGATCTCGGCTGCCAACCTTGACGAGTTCTTCATGGTGCGCGTGGCTGGTCTCGCGGGGCAGGTCCGCGAGGGGATCACGACCAAGAGCGCGGACGGACGCACGCCCGAGCAGCAGCTCGAGCAGCTCTTGCGAGAGGTGAGCCGCCTGCAGCATGACCAGCAGGTGAGCCTTTCGCTGCTTTTCGGCCTGCTCGAAAACGCCCGCATCGAGGTGGTGCGCGGCGAAAACCTCAACAAGGAAGAGCGCGTCTGGCTTGAGACCCATTTCCTGGAGACGATCTTCCCGGTTCTGACACCGCTGTCGATCGATCCGGCGCATCCGTTCCCGTTCATCCCGAATCTCGGCTTCTCCATCGCGCTGCAGCTCAAGCACAAGCGCGAACCTGAGACGATGATCGCGCTCCTGCGCCTGCCCACGGCACTGCGCCGCTTCATCCGTCTGCCGGACTATCGCGATTGCGTCCGCTTCGTGCGGCTGGAGGACGCGGTGTCGATGTTCATCGGCCAGCTTTTCCCGGGCTACGAGGTGCAGGGGTCGGGGACGTTCCGCCTCATTCGTGATTCCGACATCGAGATCGAGGAAGAGGCAGAGGATCTCGTCCGCTTCTTCGAAAGCGCGCTGAAGCGCCGCCGCCGCGGCTCTGTGATCCGCATCGAGTTCGACCACGAGATGCCGGAGACACTGCGCGACTTCGTCTCGACGGAGCTCGGCGTGCCGGCGAACCGCGTATCGATCATCGATGGGCTGCTGGCGGTCAATCAGATCTCGGAGATCGTGTCGGTCGCCCGAGACGACCTGAAGTTCAAGCCGTACAATCCTCGCTTCCCCGAACGCATCCGCGAGCACGGCGGCGACTGCTTCGCGGCGATCCGCGAGAAGGACATCGTCGTTCACCATCCGTACGAATCCTTCGACGTCGTGGTGCAGTTCCTGCGCCAGGCGGCGTTCGATCCGGAAGTCGTCGCGATCAAGCAGACGCTCTACCGCACCTCGAACGACAGCCCGATCGTGCGGGCGCTGATCGACGCGGCTGAGGCCGGCAAGTCGGTGACGGCGTTGGTAGAGCTGAAGGCCCGCTTCGACGAGGAGGCAAACATCCGCTGGGCGCGCGACTTGGAGCGCGCCGGCGTGCAGGTCGTGTTCGGCTTCATGGAGCTCAAGACCCACGCCAAGATGTCGCTGGTGGTTCGCCGCGAGGACAACAAGCTGCGCAGCTACGTCCATCTCGGCACGGGCAACTACCACCCGATCACGGCGCGCATTTACACCGATCTGTCCTATTTCACCGTCGATCCGGCGATCGCGCGCGACGTGGCGCAGCTTTTCAACTTCATCACCGGTTATGCCGAGCCGGCCGAGGAGATGACCATCGCGGTCTCGCCGTTCACGCTGCGCAAGCGTATCCTCAAGCACATCGCCGACGAGATCGCGCATGCCAGGGCCGGCCGTCCGGCGCAGATCTGGATGAAAATGAACTCGCTGGTCGATCCGCAGGTGATCGACGCGCTCTACGAGGCGAGCCAGGCCGGTGTCGACATCGACCTAATCGTGCGCGGCATCTGCTGCCTGCGCCCGCAGGTGCCGGGCCTGTCGGACAACATCCGCGCCAAATCGATCATCGGCCGCTTCCTGGAGCACAGCCGAATCTACTGCTTCGGCAACGGCAAGGGCCTGCCGTCGGACGAGGCGATCATCTACATCGGCTCGGCCGACATGATGCCGCGCAACCTCGACCGGCGCGTCGAGCTGATCGTGCCGCTGACCAACCAGACTGTGCATGAACAGGTGCTCGGCCAGATCATGCTCGGAAACATCATGGACAACCAGCAAAGTTTCGAAGTATTGGCTGACGGCACCTCCCGGCGGGCCCTGCTCGAGGAGGGCGAGGAACCCTTCAACGCGCAGGAATATTTCATGACGAATCCGAGCCTGTCCGGCCGAGGTGACGCCCTGAAATCGCACGCTCCGAAGCGGATCGCGCAGCACAAGCGTCGCTCGAAGACGAAAGCGTCCGCGCCCGCATGATAGGCGCTTCCCAGGGGCGGTTGCAGGACCGCCGCCCGGTGTCGATCATCGACATCGGTTCGAACTCCATCCGCCTCGTCATCTATGAGGGGATCGCGCGCTCGCCGACGGTCCTTTTCAACGAAAAGATGCTCGCCGGCCTTGGCCGGGGGATCGTGTCGACCGGACGTCTCGATCCGGACGCGATGCTGCGCGCGATGGAGGAGTTCCGCCGGTTCCGAGCGCTTTCCGAACAGGCCGGTGCGGAGCAGCTCTACGTCATAGCCACGGCGGCCGCGCGCGAGGCCGTCAACGGGCCCGAATTCATCGAGCGCGCGGAAGGCATTCTCGGCGTCGACATCCGGGTGCTGACCGGCAAGGAAGAAGCCTATTACTCCGCCCTCGGCGTGATATCCGGTTTCCACCCCGCCGACGGCATCGCCGGCGACCTTGGCGGCGGCAGCCTCGAAGTGGTCGACGTCAAGGGCGAGGAGATCGGCGGTGGCATCACCCTGCCGCTCGGCGGCCTGCGGCTCGACGACATGTCGAAGGGCTCTATCGAGGCGGCGACCAAGATCATTCGCAACGAGCTGAAGAGGGCGGAGGTGCTGAAGAGCGGGGAGGGACGCACCTTCTACTGCGTCGGCGGCACCTGGCGAAACCTGGCCCGCCTGCACATGGCGGCGACGAACTATCCGCTCGCCGTGATGCACCACTACGAGATGAGCGTCGAGGGTTCGGCCAACTTCCTAAAACAGGTCGCGCGCGGCGAGATCGAGAAGATGAAGGGCATCGAGCGGGTCTCCAAGAGCCGCCGTGCCCTGCTTGCCTACGGCGCGGTCGTGTTACAGGAGATCATCCGGGTGATGAAGCCCGGCCGGATTGTCGTCTCGGCACTCGGCGTGCGCGAGGGCTTCCTCTATTCGCTGCTGTCTCCGAACGATCAGCGGACCGACCCGCTGATTTCGGCATCGGAAGAGCTGGCGCTGTTGCGGGCGCGCTCGGTGACTCATGCGCACGAGCTTGCGGAATGGACCGGCCATTCCTTCGCCGCCTTCGGCATTGACGAGACCGAGGACGAGGCGCGCTACCGCCGCGCGGCTTGCTTGCTCGCCGACATCGGCTGGCGTGCGCATCCCGAATATCGCGGCGTGCAGTCGCTCAACATCATCGCGCACGCCTCCTTCATCGGCGTCGACCATCCGGGCCGCGTCTTCATCGCGCTGACCAATCTCTACCGCCACGAGGGGCTGATAGACGATGGGGCTGCGCCCGAGATCATCCAGCTCGCTCCGCCGCGCTATGTCGAGCGAGCGCGGTTCCTCGGTGCCATGCTGCGCGTGGTCTACCTGCTGTCGGCCTCAATGCCGGGTATCATTCCGCGGCTGCGCTGGGAGAAAGGCGAGGACGGCTCGCTGACGCTGGTGGTGCCGAAGTCGCACGCCGACCTGATCGGCGAACGGCCGATGGGCCGGCTGGCGCAACTCGCCCGCATCACGAACAAGAGCCTGCGGATGGTCGCGGACGGTTGAGCGTCAGTCGCCGATCTCGAAGACGTTGATGCGCCGGTTCTGGAAGCGGATGCCGAGCTCGCCGCGGATCAGCCGCAGCGCCTTCTCGCCGAAGACTTCGCGCCGCCAGCCGCTCAATGCCTCGACCTCGGCCTTCTCGCCCTCGGCGGCGATGCGGTCGATGTCGTCGCCGCTGGCGATGATCTTGGGCGCGACACCTTCCTTCTCGGCGATGATGCGCAGCAGAACCTTGAGGATCTCGGCCGCCGCATTGGCGCCCTCGCTTGGCTGCGCCTGACGGGGAACCTTGGGTAGCTCCTCCTTCGGGATCGCGAGCGCCGCGTTGACAGCCGCCAGAAGAGCGGCTGCGCTCGACGAACGCTCCCAGCCCTTGGGCGTGGTGCGCAGCCGTCCGAGCGCGGTGGCGTCGCGCGGCTGCTGCTGGGCGATCTCGTAAATCGCGTCGTCCTTGAGCACGCGCCCGCGCGGCACGTTGCGCTCGCGTGCCTCGCGTTCGCGCCAGGCGGCGACGTGCTGCAGCACGGCGAGCTCGATCGGCTTGCGCACGCGCATCTTCAGTCGTGTCCAGGCGTTTTCCGGATGCAGGTCATAGGTGTCGCGCGACGTCAGCACGTCCATCTCTTCCTTGACCCAGTTCGAACGCTGGCGAGAGTCGAGCCGGCTCTGCAGGTCAAGATAGACGTCGCGCAGCCAGGTAACGTCGGCCAGCGCATATTCGAGCTGCTTGTCGGACAGCGGCCTGTGGCGCCAATCGGTGAAGCGCGAGGACTTGTCGAGCTGCGTGCCGGTGATGCGCTGCACAAGCTGGTCGTAGGAGACGCTGTCGCCAAAGCCGCAGACCATGGCCGCGATCTGCGTGTCGAAGACCGGATGCGGGATCAGGTCGCCGAGGTGGAAGATGATTTCTATGTCCTGGCGCGCCGCATGGAAGACCTTCAGCACCTTCTCGTCCGACATCAGCTCGAAGAACGGCTTGAGGTCGATCCCGGGCGCCAGCGGGTCGATCAGCGCTGTGGTGTCTGGCGAGGCGATCTGGATGAGGCAGAGTTCAGGCCAGAAGGTCGTCTCGCGGATGAATTCGGTGTCGACGGTGACGAACTCGGACTTCGCCAGCTGCGCGATGGCGGTTTCGAGTTCGCTCTGCTTGGTGATGAGATGCATGGACAGGCTCTGGAAGGACGGTACCCGTCCTTTCAGCCCGAGGCCGTTTCGTCAAGCATGGCGGTCAGTCCTCGTCCCTTTTGCGCCGCTGCGGCCGGCCGGCAAGGCGCGCGAAGATGGTCGAGGTGCGCAGCAGCGCGATGAAGCGGCCGCGGCGCTCGGCCGGCACGCCAGACCTGGCCTGCATGCGGTAGAGCACGATGAAAATGAAGACCAGATAGACCGAGGCGTTGAACATGAAGAGCGCGTTCGGCCCGAAGCTCTCCATCGTCCAGGAGGCGGCGACCGGACCGCCGATGGCGCCGACGGAGTAGAACAGCATCAGCGCCGCGTTGAGCATCACATATTCCGACGGGCCGGCGCGGTCGTTGGCATGGGCGGCGCAGAGCGAGAACATCGGCATGGCGAACGAGCCGAAGACGAAGACGTAGACGAAGTTCGCCAATGGCGTCGTTCCGGCGAGGAATGCGAGCGCCAGCGCCGCGACCATTGCGCCCGCAGAGGTCGTCAGGATGACCGATCGGCGGTCCCAGCGGTCGGAAAGATAGCCGAGCGGATACTGGACCAGCGCGCCGCCGATGATGCCGGCGCTGACGAAAGTGACAACGTCTGCCACCGACATGCCGATCTGCTCGGCATAAACCGGGGACAGCGTTCGGAAGGAGCTGTTGGTAACGCCCACCGCAATGCAGCCAATCGCGGCGAGCGGCGAGATCGCCCATGACCGCCGGAGATCGAGCTTCACGTTCTCCGGCGGCTTGGGGTTGGAGCGGTCGCCAAGGCAGACGGGCACCAGCGACAAGGTTGTCATGATCGACATCAGCGCGAAGATCGCGAATCCCTCGATGCCGATCACCGGGATCAGGAACTGCGCGCCGGTGACCGAGCCGATGTCGACGACCCGATAGATCGCCAGCACGCGGGCCCGGTTCTCGTTCGACACGCCGGCATGCAGCCAGGCCTCCATCACCGTAAACAGGCCGGCGAAGGCGAAGCCGTTGACGAAGCGTACGCCCGCCCAGACGAACGGATTGATGAACAGGATGAGAACCAGGGCGCCAACCGATGCGATCGCGGCCAGCGTGGCGAAGGAGCGCACGTGGCCGATCTCCTTCATCATCGGCGTGATCGTGAAGCAGCCGATGAGGAAGCCTGCGAAATAGGTCGTGCCGATGAAGCCGATCGTGGCGGGCGAAAAACCCTCTTGCGCTCCGCGCAGCGCGATCAGCGTGCCTTGCAGCCCGTTGCCGCCGAGCAGAATGCCGGCGGCGAGCAGAAGCGGGATCAGGGGCCGGATGGAGGACAAGGCGACTCGCGGTGACGTAACGTCCCTCTATAGGTTGCGTAGCATCGGCAGGCCATGCTCAGCGGCGGCCGGGACATGGTCCAGAAGCGTCGTCGCAGCCGCTATTTCAGTTGGGTGCGAGAGAGCTGCTGCACCGCATCGAGCGCAAGGCCCGGTTCGGCGAACCAATTGCGCCCGGCGAGATAGTTGCGTGTGCGCTCGTTGAGGCCGCCCTTGGTTTCATGCTCGCCAGCCAGCTCGGCCAGCGTCTTCGGCGAACGCAGCGCCGTCTCCGAGAGGCCGGAGAAGATGGAGCGGGTATAGAGATTGGCAGCCTCCGGCGCGACGCCGCGGCCCTCGAGCCATCCCGCCAGCGCGGCCTGGAGGTCGAGGAACGAAGACATGAAGCCGCTGACGCCGCCCATGGCGACGAGATCCGCTTCCGTCGCCGGCACGACGACATCCCCCATCCCTTCGATCAGGTCGAGGATTTCAGGTACGCGCGGATAATGGATCACCGGTCCTTTGCGTATGGCGATGGCAGGCAGCGGCAGCACCCGGCAGACGGTCGCGGTGGGCGCGATCGCTTCGAGTTCCGGAACCGGCAGGCCGGTCACGAAGGAGCAGACGATCTGGCCGGGACGGAATTCGATCCCGCGCAGGGCTTCCTCGACCTGAGCCGGGCGGATCGCCAAAAAGACGATGTCGCTGTCGCGAGTTACCTCCGCATTCGAGGCCGCACGGCTGACCGTCTCGAAGCGCGCTGCAAGCGCTTCGGACAGGTGCTCGGACCTGGGCGAGACCAGGATCGGGTTGCGATGGCCGCCGGCAACCAACCCTTCGATAAACGCCGCGGTGATCGCGCCCGTCCCGATGAAACCGAGCGTCTTCATGCGCGTGCCTCCGCGCCGGTCAGGCTGGAGAGGGGGCGATGGTAACGTTCGATCTTCGGGAAGATATTATGAGGTTCAGTAAGAACGATGCCTTTGAAAACCTGGGCAAGCGCCATTCTACGCTCTCTCTCATCAATCGTATTGCCGTGATGAAGTCCCAGCGGGGCCTATCACATAGGGCAGGGCATGCCCAGTTTATCCCTTGCTCGTCGGTGTCGTTCCGAAGGCGCGAGACCCGGGTTCCGTGGTGAGAGGCCGGGGGCTCATACGCATGGCGGGAATAGTTGGTCATCGTCCGGTTCCAACTGTTGCTCGCTTGTCTCCTTCGCGGCGGGTGCAGTCCGCCCCGAAGCGGCTTCGGCTTGACAAAATGCGCCTTTGATGCGCTTTTCCCGCGACTTTTCGGGCCGCTTCGGCGGGTCCGAGCCTCATTTCCTGGACTGGATTTTCGCCATGCATCGCTACCGCAGCCACACCTGCGCCGCCCTCCGCAAGTCGGATGTCGGCGGCAATGTCCGCCTTTCGGGCTGGGTGCATCGCGTACGTGATCATGGTGGGCTGCTGTTCATCGACCTGCGCGACCATTACGGCATGACGCAGATCGTCGCCGATCCGGATTCGCCGGCCTTCAAGACGGCCGAGACCGTGCGCGGCGAATGGGTAATCCGCGTCGACGGCGAGGTGAAGGCCCGCGCCGACGAGGTGGTGAACAAGAATCTGCCAACCGGCGAGATCGAAGTGTTCGCACGTGAGATCGAGGTCCTTTCGGCCGCGAAGGAATTGCCGCTGCCGGTGTTCGGCGAGCCGGACTATCCGGAGGACATCCGTCTCAAGTATCGCTTCCTCGACCTGCGCCGCGACACGCTGCACCGGAACATCGTGCAGCGCACCAAGATCATCGCCGAGATGCGCAAGCGTATGGGTGAGGCGGGCTTCACCGAGTATTCGACGCCGATCCTTACTGCTTCGTCGCCGGAAGGCGCGCGCGACTTCCTCGTGCCGAGCCGCATCCATCCCGGCACCTTCTATGCGCTGCCGCAGGCGCCGCAGCAGTATAAGCAGCTGATCATGATGAGCGGCTTCGACCGCTACTTCCAGATCGCACCCTGCTTCCGCGATGAGGACCCGCGCGCCGACCGGCTGCCGGGCGAGTTCTACCAGCTCGACCTGGAGATGAGCTTCGTCACCCAAGACGACGTGTTCGAGACGATGGAGCCGGTCATGCGCGGGGTCTTCGAGACCTTCGCCGACGGCAAGCCGGTGACGCAGAAATTCCGCCGCATCGCCTATGACGAGGCAATGCGCAAATACGGCTCCGACAAGCCGGACCTGCGCAACCCGATCGAGATGCAGGACGTGTCAGAGCATTTTCGCGGCTCGGGCTTCAAGGTGTTCGCCGGCATACTTGCCAACGACCCGAGGGCGCAGGTCTGGGCGATCCCGGCCAAGACCGGCGGCAGCAGAGCCTTCTGCGATCGCATGAACTCCTGGGCGCAGCAGGAGGGTCAGCCGGGGCTCGGCTATATCTTCTGGCGCAAGGAAGGCGACAAGCTGGAAGGCGCCGGTCCGATCGCCAAGAACATCGGCGAGGAACGAACGGATGCCATTCGCACCCAGCTCGGGCTGGAAGATGGCGACGCGGCCTTCTTCGTCGCCGGCGATCCTTCGAAGTTCGTCAAGTTCGCTGGCGCCGCTCGCACCCGGGCCGGCGAGGAACTGAACCTTGTCGACCGCGACCGCTTCGAACTCTGCTGGATCGTAGATTTTCCGTTTTTCGAGTGGAACGAGGACGAGAAGAAGATCGACTTCGCCCACAACCCGTTCTCGATGCCGCAGGGTGGTATCGACGCGCTGAACGGCTCCGAGCCGCTCGGGATCAAGGCGTTCCAGTACGACATGGTCTGCAACGGCTACGAGATCGCGTCCGGCGGTATCCGCAACCACCTGCCGGAGACGATGGTCAAGGCATTCGAGATGGTCGGCCTGTCACGGGAGACCGTCGAGGAGCGCTTCGGCGGTCTGTACCGCGCCTTCCAGTATGGCGCGCCGCCGCATGGCGGCATGGCGGCCGGCGTCGACCGCGTCGTGATGCTGCTCGTGGGGGCGACGAACCTGCGCGAGATCACCATGTTCCCGATGAACCAGCAGGCCTACGACCTGTTGATGAACGCGCCGTCCGAGGTTTCGCCTGGCCAGCTCAACGAGCTCGGCCTGCGGGTGATGCCCAAGAAGAAGGACTGAGGCCAGGGCCTCTCTCCCGGATGTCGGGAGAGAGCTTGCTCAGGATGCATCGCGCCGGATCGGGTCGGTGAGCAGCCTGAGCCCGTTCAGCACCACGAGCACGGTGCCGCCCTCGTGGCCGATCACGGCGATCGGCAGCGGAAGCTCGAAGAACAGGGCGCCGGTGACGAGCACTGCCATAGCGCCCATGGCGAAGGTCAGGTTCTGGCGGATGATGCGCGCAGCGCGGCGGGCGAGCCGGTGGGCGTCGGCCAGCCGCTCCATGTCCTCGGCGAGCAATGCCACGTCGGCCGCCTGCAGTGCCACGTCCGAGCCGGCCGCGCCCATGGCGATACCGACATCGGCACGGGCAAGGGCGGCGGCGTCGTTGACGCCATCGCCGACGAAGGCGACCTTGCCGGAAGCCGAAAGCTGCGCGACCTCGCTTACCTTGTGCTCGGGCAGCATCTCGGCGTGGATTTCCTCCGGCCTAAAGCCGAGTTCGGCACCGATCCGCAGCGCAACCGGGCGCCTGTCGCCGGTCATCATCACGATCGTCCGCACGCCGTCACTGCGCAGCGCATCCACGGCCGCGCGCGAGCTGTCGCGCACCTCGTCGGCGATGGTGACAGCTCCCAACGTGGTCGCACCGCGCCCGACATAGATCACGGTCTGCGTGCCGTCGGCGAGCGCCTGCAGGGCGGGATAGCCGATGCTCGCTCCCATGCGCTCCACCATCCGAGGATTGCCGGCCCATACCTTTTGGTCGTCGTAGCAACCGACAATACCGGCGCTCGGATGCGTCGTGACGTCGGCGACAGGCACGGGGTCGAGCCCTCGTTCGGCGAGATCGCGGCGCAGGGCCGCGGCGATGTGATGTTCGGACTGCGCTTCCAGCCCGCCCAGCAGGCGCAGGAATTCCTCCTGAGAGCCGTCCAGCGCGACCACGCCGGTAACGGCGGCGCGACCCGTGGTCAGCGTGCCGGTCTTGTCGAAGGCGAAGGTGTCAACGGCCGCGAGTGTTTCCAGCGCGGCGCCGCCCTTGAACAGCACGCCGCCGCGCGCGGCGGCCGACAGCGCGGACAGGATCGCGGCGGGCACCGAGATGACGATCGCGCAGGGGCTTGCTGCAACCAGCAGCGTCGCGGCGCGGTAGAGCGCGTCGTAGCGGCCGTAACCCAGCCAGAGGAACGTCAGGAAGGCGAGGATGGAGCCGACGAGCACCGCTACCGTGTAGCGCTGTCCGAACCAGGCGCTAAAGCGCTCGGACGGCGCCTTGGCCGCCTGCGCCTCCGTCACAAGTGCGATCATGCGCGCGACCGTGCTGTCGGCGATGGTCTTCGCCACGGTGACATCGAGCACGCCGTCGAGATTGACCGTCGCCTCGAACACCTGCGCCCCAGCCTGCTTGGCCACCGGCATGGATTCGCCGGTGATGTTGGATTCGTCCAGCGTGCCGCGGCCCGCGAGGATGACGCCGTCCGCGGGGACCCGAGCGCCGGGACGCAGCACCACCACGTCGCCGACGGCGAGCGCCTCCGACGGAATCTCTTCTACCGTGCCGTCCGGGTGCTTGCGCAGCGCCGTCTCCGGACGCAGCGCCATCAGCGCCTCGATTGCGCGCCTCGCGCGCCCGAGCGCTCGTTCCTCAAGCGTCGAGGAAATGCTGAACAGCGTCAGGAGCACGGCGCCTTCAAGCGGTGCGCCGACGACCGCCGCGGCGACGGCCGCGACGACCATCAAAAGGTCGATATCGAGGACGCGCTCACGGACCAGCTCGACCAAGGCGCGCCATGCGGACGGAATGCCACCGGCTGCAAAGGCGAGGGCGCATCCTGCCATCAGAAGCACCTCGCCGGTTTCACCAGCGACAAGCCATTCTCCCGCCATCGCGACCAGAAGGCCAAGCACCGTCAGAGCTGTCAGCCAGGCCGAAAGATCCTTGAGAATCTGGCTTTGCACGTCGCCTGCCTCCTGGGTTGGCGTGTCGGGACCGCGACACTAGGCAGTCCGGCGCGCACAAGCCAGCCTGCGCGGGCGCGGCAGCCGGCCGCGCCAAGGTATGGCGCTGGCGCGAGCGCAGTGAAGGGCGTAATCGGGGCAGGGGAGGCCCGACCGTGCTTGCAATGTTCAGTGCCGATACGACGATCGCGAGGCTGGCGCTTGCGCTTGCCATCGGCCTGCTCGTCGGGCTGGAGCGCGGCTGGCGTGAGCGCGAGGAGCCCGCCGGTAGCCGCACGGCCGGTATTCGCACCTATGGGGCGAGTGGTCTGCTGGGTGGGGCCATGGCTGCGCTCGCCTCTGCACTCTCCGCACCATCGATCCTCGTTGCAGGATTCATCGGCTTCGGCGCGATCTTCGGCTGGTTCAAATACAAGGAAGGTCAGCACGATCACAATTTCAGCGTCACCGGCGTCGTCGCGGCACTTCTTGTCTTTGTGCTCGGTGCGCTCGCAGTCGTTGGCGACTATCGCGTTGCGGCGGCCGGCGGCGCGATTCTTGCCGGGTTGCTGGCGAGCCGCGAGACGCTGCATGGCGCGTTGAAGAAGCTCACCTGGCTGGAACTGCGCTCGGCGATCGTGCTCGCGGTGATGACCGCCGTCATCCTGCCTGTGCTGCCCGACCGCGCTGTCGATCCTTGGGGCGGGTTCAATCCGTGGGAAGTCTGGTTCTTCACGGTACTGACGGCGGCGATCTCCTTCATGGGCTACGTCGCCGTGCGCCTGCTCGGATCGGCGCGCGGCCTGTTGGTGAGCGGGCTCGCCGGCGCCGTAGTCTCCTCGACCGCCGTAACCGTCGCGATGGCCCGGACCGCGAGGAGCGCGGCAAGCGCCAGGCCCCTCGTCGGCGCGTCCTGCCTCGCGGCAATGATCTCGATCCTGCGGGTGGGCGGCATCGTGACCATCGTCGAGCCGCGCGTGCTGGCCGCGATGCTGCCGGAGGCCGTCGCCGCCGCTGCCTGCTTCGCAGCCTTCGGCTTGGTCTTCCTCTTCCGCGGCAATGGCGATGCGGCACCTGCCGAGACACCGAAGAACCCGTTCGACCTGACGGCGCTGCTGCTGTTCGCGCTCCTGTTCGCCGTGGTCTCGACCGCGAGCGCGGCCGTGGTCGGACAGTTCGGTTCCAGCAGCCTCGTTGCGACGTCGGCGCTGTCGGGAACGTTCGATGTTGACGTGTCGGTGCTAAGCGCGCTGCGGCTTCTCGACCAGGGGATCACGTCCGCGACGATCGGCCAGGCGGTGCTGGCCGCCCTCGCGGCCAATGCGATGGCCAGGCTGGGCCTCGCGGTCGCCGCCGGACCGGTCTCCTTCTGGCTTCCCTATCTGGTCGCGACGCTCGTTGCGGCGGCCGCCGGCTTCGCGGTCTATCTCGCGCCAATCGACGGCTTGTTGTCGTTTTCTTCCTGACAGGCAGCCGGATCAGGCGTCGCCAGCCGAAGCATCCAGCCTGTCGCGCAGGTTGAGCAGTTCGGCCCGCAGACGGTCCGCTGTCTCACGGGTGAGGCCGGTGCCCGTCGCGACGCTGAGCGGGATCGACATCGCTTTCTCGCGCAGCGCGCGGCCTTCGGGGGTCAGCAGGATGCGCACCTGCCGCTCGTCGTCCTCGTCGCGCCGGCGCTTCACCAGCCCGCGCGCCTCGAGCCGCTTGAGCAGCGGCGTGATCGTACCCGAGTCGAGGAAGAGGCGGCTGCCAAGCGTATTGACGGTGATGTCGTCGCCCTCCCACAGCACGATCAGCACGAGATATTGCGGATAGGTGAGGCTGAGCGCGTCGAGCCGGGGCTTATAGAAGCGCGTGAAGGCATGGCCGGTCGCGTAAATGGCGAAGCACAGCATGGAATCGAGCCGGATCGGTTCGGTGCTCATGGAAAACTCCCTCACGTCGTCGTGAAGCATATAGCGCAAAAATAGATTGTGCACAATTTAATTGTGCGATATTGATGTGACGTCACCAAGGAGAACGACAATGATCAAGCAAGCCCTCTACACTGCCCATGCCAGCACCACCGGCGGACGCACCGGAACCAGCGCGACCGATGACGGCCGCCTCTCCATCACGCTCGACACGCCAAAGGCACTGGGCGGCAATGATGGTCCGGGCACCAATCCCGAACAGCTTTTCGCGGCCGGATACTCCGCCTGCTTCCTCGGCGCCCTCAAGGCGGTCGGGCGTGGCGAGAAGGTGAAGATCCCGGACGATACCACCATCGACGCATCTGTGAGCATCGGCGAGCGGACCGAGGGTCCGGGCTACGGCATAGCGGTTGCCATGACGGTCACATTGCCGGGCTTCGAGCACGACAAGGCGGTCGAACTGGTCGCAAAGGCTCACCAGGTCTGCCCGTATTCCAACGCGACGCGCGGCAATGTCGACGTCGAGTTCACTGTGGCGTAACGGGCGAAGGCGGACGAGCAGTCGGCATAGGCCGCTGCTCGTCGCCCGCTCCGCCCGGCGCCCTTCCCCAAGGTGGGGAGGGGCCGCCGTTCGTCTTCTCTCCTCGGGGAGATGGTGGCCGCGAAGCGGCCGGATGAGGGTGCCTTCGCGGTTGCGCCGCGCAGGCGGACTGACGTCTATTCTTCCTCGGCGTCTTCGTTGGCCGTAACGGTGATGCCGAGCTCGTCGGGAATGTTCTGCGGCGCCGACATCGCGCTCATGCCGACCGACATGAACGGCACCGGCTGGGCGGGGTCGGCGCTGATCTCGATACTTTTCGGATCCTGGATGAACTTCGCCACCTCGCCTGCTATCTGCTTGGCGAACTCCGGCTTCACATACTGACCGATAGCAGCCGGAATCATCGCCTCCGCCATCTTGGCGAGATCTGTCCTTTTCATCTGCTGCATGCCGCCGGCGAGATCGAGCGCGCGACCTGCGAGCGTGTTGTCGTCGTAGCGGATCGAGGCGCCGCCGAAGGAGAGCTGCTGCATGAGGCCCATCGCCGCCATGCTGGCGGAGGCCTTCTGCTCCTCGGTTGCGTTGGCGAGGTTCTTCTGCATCTCGCGGGCGGCCTTGAGGAACTCCTCGGTGTAGCCGGAGACATCGATCGTGAAACCGATCGTGCCGGCGTTGTCGACCGTGAAGTCCATCTGTTCAAGCGACATGTTGCCGTCGTCGAGCGTCCAGGATCCCGCCATCTCGAACGTGCCCTTGGGCTGGGTGAGGCCGAGCGCTGTGAGCATGGCCAGCGTCTGCGGATCGCCAGTGCCGCTCAAATCGGCGCTGAACGCGTCGGCCGTACCCGTGAACTCGTAGGACCTGCCGTCGTCGGCGCGCTCCAGCGAATAATTGAGACCCGACATGGTGAAGAGCTGCTTGCCGTCCTTTTCGACCTTGACCGAGTCGACATCGAGCGAATCGAAAAAGCCCGACTGGCTGACGATGTCGGTCGAGGTGGGCGATGGCAGCACCGCGCCCGAGATCGACAGGCCGTCGAGCGTCACGGTGGCTCCTTCACTGACCGTCGAATAGGTCGGCATGGACAATGTTTCGACGACGTAGTCGCCATTGTCGGCCTCCTCGACGCCTTCGAAGGTGATATCGCCCAGATTGGCCGGCGGGATCTCGGCGTTGCCCTTCACAGTCGCACCCCGCATCACGATCGCACCGCCCGTCTCTTCGACGGACGACCACGACAGCGTCGCGCCCTGGCCGGCGACCAGTTCCTTGAACCGGTTGGCGACATCCTGCGGTTCAACCGCCTGCGCGGCCGAAAGTGCCGTAAGGGAAACCGAGGAAGCCAGAAGGAACGTGGCAAACGACCGGGCAAGCATGGAAAACCTCCGTGATGGCTCGCAGACAGGATGGTCGAGCCGGATAGGGACGCGGGACAGTCGCGGCGGAGCGGGTCGAAATTGTGGCGCGCCGCTCCCGCAGCAGGCCCTGACGAAGCGGAACTCATAATCGCACCGCCCCGTCTTTGTCGAGAGCGGGTCTTGAAGCGAATCAACGGCTCACTTAGTCCGAAACCATGGGAAAAAGCGTGAATCCGCCCGGATCAGACGGCGGCGACGACAATATCGAGAGCGTGGACCTGAAGAAGGCGCTGGAAGAGCGCTATCTCGCTTATGCGCTCTCCACGATCATGCATCGCGCCCTGCCGGACGTGCGTGACGGGCTGAAGCCGGTGCATCGCCGGATCATGCACGCAATGCGGCTCTTGCGGCTGGAGCCCGGCCAGCGCTTCTCGAAGTCCGCCGCGATCGTCGGCGACGTGATGGGCAAGTTCCATCCGCACGGCGACCAGTCGATCTACGACGCGCTGGTGCGCCTCGCACAGGATTTCGCTGTCCGTTACCCGCTGGTCGACGGGCAGGGCAACTTCGGCAATATCGACGGCGATAGCGCCGCTGCCATGCGTTACACCGAGGCGCGCATGACCGAGGCAGCGACCGAGCTGCTGGAAGGTATCACAGAGGACGCGGTCGACTTCCGCCCGACCTACAACGAGGAGAATGAGGAGCCGGTCGTCCTGCCGGGCGCGTTCCCGAACCTGCTTGCCAACGGCTCGTCCGGCATCGCTGTCGGCATGGCCACCTCGATCCCGCCGCACAACGCCTACGAACTCTGCAACGCGGCGCTCCTGCTGATCTCGCAGCCGAGCACCTCCGTCGCCGACCTGATGTCGAAGAGCCCGGAGGACGGGCTGATCCAGGGACCGGATTTCCCGACCGGCGGCGTCATCGTCGACAACCGCGCCTCGATCCTCGACGCATATGAGACCGGGCGCGGTGGATTCCGCGTCCGCGCGCGCTGGACGCAGGAGGATCAGGGCAGGGGAACCTGGGTGATCGTCGTCACCGAGATCCCCTATCAGGTGCAGAAGTCGAAGCTGATCGAGAAGATCGCCGACCTGCTGATCAACCGCAAGCTGCCGCTGCTGGACGACGTGCGCGACGAAAGCACGGAGGACGTCCGCGTCGTGCTGGTACCGAAGAGCCGGACAGTCGATCCGGCGCTTTTGATGGAATCGCTCTTCAAGCTCAGCGAGCTCGAGGTGCGCATCCCGCTCAACATGAACGTGCTGACGCGCGGCAAGGTGCCGAACGTACTGTCGCTCAAGAGCGCGCTGCAGGAATGGCTGGAGCACCGCAAGGAAGTGCTGGTGCGCCGCTCCAGATATCGCCTCGGCGAGATCGAGCGGCGGCTGGAGATTCTGGGCGGCTATCTCATCGCCTATCTGAACATCGACGAGGTGATCCGCATCATCCGCGAGGAGGATGAGCCGAAGGCCGTGATGATGGCGCGGTGGAGCCTCACCGACGCCCAGGCCGAGGCTATCCTCAACCTGCGCCTGCGTGCCCTGCGCAAGCTGGAAGAGTTCGAGATCCGCAAGGAGTTCGACGGGCTGACCGCAGAGAAGGAGCAGATCGAGCAACTGCTCGCCTCCGAGGCGAAGCAGTGGAAGGCGGTCCGCTGGCAGGTCGAGCAGACGCGCGACCGATATTCTCCCGAGAAGAACCCGGAGCTTGGGCCGCGCCGCACAACCTTTGCCGACGCGCCCGACCACGACGTTGCCGACATCCATCAGGCGATGATCGAGAAGGAGCCGGTGACGGTGGTCGTCTCGGAGAAGGGCTGGCTGCGCGCGATGAAGGGTCATCTCGCCGACTTTTCGACGCTCACCTTCAAGGAAGGCGACAAGCTCAAGCTCGCTTTCCATGCGCAGACGACCGACAAGGTCATCCTCTTCACCACGGGTGGCAAGTTCTACACCATCGGCGCCGACCGGCTGCCGGGCGGCCGTGGGCACGGTGAGCCTGTGCGCATCATCGTCGACATGGAGAACGACCAGGATATCGTTACCGCCTTCGTTCACGACCCGCAGCGCAGGCTCCTGGTGGCGAGCCATGAGGGCTACGGCTTCGTTGTGCCCGAGGCCGAGGTCATCGCCAACACCCGCAAGGGCAAGCAGGTGATGAACGTCAAGACGCCTGACGAGGCCGCGCGCCTTGTCTTCGTCGACGGCGACCACGTTGCGATCATCGGCGAGAATCGCAAGATGCTGGTCTTCCCGCTCGATCAGGTGCCGGAAATGGCACGCGGCAAGGGCGTGCGCCTGCAGCGCTACAAGGATGGCGGCGTGTCCGACGTGAAGACCTTCGCGCTCGCCGCGGGGCTTTCCTGGCAGGACTCTGCCGACCGCACGTTCAGCCGGACGAAGGACGAACTGACCGAGTGGATCGGCGACCGCGCGAGCGCGGGGCGCATGGTGCCGAAGGGATTTCCAAAGACGGGGAAGTTCGGCTAGCCCCCGGTTGGATCCACTGCCACCGCCCTCAACTCCACCAGCCCGCCGGGGACGATAAGTTCAGCCACCCCGACCGCTGTCCATGCCGGGTACGGCTCCTTCAGGTAGCGGGCCCAGACTTTCATGAAGGCTTCCATGTGGGCCGAGATGCCGACATGGTAGGAGGTGATCTCGACGATGTCGCCGAGGTCCGCACCGCCTTCGCGCAGAATGTCGCGCAGCGTCTCGAAAGCCACGGCAAATTGGGCCTGCGGGTCGCGCACGGCTTCCAATGCCGCGAGGCCCGCGTCGCCTGCCGCGGTGGTGGAGGAAGCTCCCGCAAAGGCCTGTGATGACTCGGTTCCCAGCCATGACGGGGTTTCGCCGCCGGGACTGACGCCGACGATGCCGCAGACATGAATGAAACCGTTGGCGGCCACGGCCGGCGCGTAGCGCCACTGTTCGTAGACGCCCTTCAGACCTTCGGGAATAATGGTGCGGCGCATGCGGACCTCCGGCAGCGTTTCATGCATCGTCGCTGGCGGGCTGCGGCGACGATTCTCAAGAGACATCTCTGCCCCATCCGTTTGCATTTCGGAACATCGCTATCGACTGCCGAAAACCGATTGGGAGCACGGCCGGCCCAACGCCAGCATCGTACTCGCGACGTTTCTGCATGTCTCTCCCACCGGCTCGCGCCTCAACGGTCCCGATCTCGGTCCGTGGTATGCCGACGGCTGATCGATGCGAGACGGCGGCGCGTCTGGGCCTGACAGCTTCTAGAGCGGAAGCTGCTCTGGCAGGCCTCTCCGCCGCCGCCCGTCAAGAAGTTGCCAGAGCGAGTGTAGCACCAGAGCGATGACAAGAATCGCGCCGCCGATAAGGCTGTTTGTCGTCGGCCGTTCCGAGAAGATCAGCCAGACCCAGACGGGCGCCAGCACGGTCTCCAGCAGGTAGAACATAGCGGCCTCACCGCCGGGAATGTAGCGCGGCGCGGTACCGAGGCAAAAGAAGGCGAGCGGCATCAGGATGGCGCCGTTGAGGATGATCCACCACGGCGCATCGATCCGGTAGCCCCCTTCGGCGACAAAAGCGAAAGCGATGATCGCCGGGAACAACACGCCAACCAGCGGCGTGAATCCCATCTCGCGTTCACTTGCCCGCGTGACGGTGATCGCCGAGGCGATGAAGAAGGCCGAGGACAGCGCCATGAAGTCGCCGAACAGATTGCCGGTGCCGATCGAATCCCAGACGATGATGACGACGCCGACGATCATCGCCGCCATGGCGAGCATGGTGGCGGGGCGCATCCGCTCCCCGAGGAACACCCAGGCGAGAAGCGCTGAGAACATCGGATTGAAGGCGAGTATGAAGACGACATTCGCGGTCGAGGTGGAATAGACGGAGGCGATGAAGGTGATCGAACCGAGGCCGTAGAGCGTGGCGACCGCCAGGCCGGACAGGCCCGGAACGAGCGAGGGTACCTTGGGCGTGAAGGCGCGCCACATGAGCCAGATCGTGATTGCTGAAAGAAACGTGACTGCGCTACGCACGCCCAAGACCGACCACGCCTCGCCTTCTGACAATCGGATGAGCGGGATGTCGGAGGTGAGGGCCAGCCCGCCGACGGCGGCGAGCGCGATGCCTTTTGCTTGCTCGGAATGGATGGTCACTGGAGGCTCCGGTCGGTGGCCGGAGAGGCCTCAGTCGGAAGGGGCGACGTAGCGTTCCCAGCCCTTGGGACCCAGATGCTCCTGCGGCGTGAAGCGGACCTTATAGTCCATCTTGCGCGAGCCGTTGACCCAGTAGCCGAGATAGACATGGGGCAGGCCCATGGCGCGGGTGCGGGCGATATGGTCGAGGATCATGAAGGTGCCGAGCGACCGGTCGACGAGCTCGGGATTGTAGTAGGAGTAGACCATCGAAACGCCGTCGGCCATCTTGTCGGTCAGCGCAACGGCGATCAGCTCGCCGTGGCCCTTTCCGGTAATGAAGGAATCCGGGCCACGCTTGCGGTATTCGATGATCTTGGTGTCGACATGCGTGTCCTCGACCATCATCGCATAGTCGAGCACGGTCATGTCGGACATGCCGCCGCGGCGGTGCCGTGAGTCCAGATAGGTGCGGAACAGGGAATACTGCTCGGTGGACGGCTCTGCGTCGTGCATGGCGCCGATCAGGTCGGAGTTGCGCTGAATCACCTTGCGCATGTTGCGGGTAAGCTTGAACTCGTTGGCGAGGATGCGCACCGACACGCAGGCGCGGCAGCTTTCACAGGCCGGCCGGTAGGCGATGTTCTGCGACCGGCGGAAGCCGCCCTGGGTGAGCAGGTCGTTCATCTCCGGAGCCCTGTCGCCGACGAGATGCGTGAATACCTTCCGCTCGTACTGTCCGTCGAGATAGGGGCAGGGCGACGGCGCGGTGAGGAAGAACTGCGGCGACTGTGTCTGATGCTGCGTCATGGCGATCGGAAGCAAAGCATTTGCACACAGAGTTGTGCGACAAACGCCCCGAACGCAACAGAAAAACGCGCCGCCCAGCTATCAGGGCAGCGCGCATCTCATTCGTTCGATCGCCTCAGCCTCTTAGCACCAGCGTCACGCCGCCCACGGTCTCGCCAAGCGCCGAGGTGAGCGACAGGTGCGCCGCCGTCATCATGCCCGGCTTCAGGCCGAATTCGGCGGTCTTGAAGACCAGCGTGTCGCGGGTGGCGAAGGCGCCCATCCGGCGCCGTTCCCGGAACAGCTCGCGGAACTGGCGGCGATGTGCCTTGCCGGCGGCGATCAGGTTCAGCGCGTCGGCAAGCCGGCCGGTCATTTCCTTCTGCTGGCCGAGGTCGGGACCCTTGCCCGAACCGAACAGCGACACGCTCCCGTCGCCAGGCTTGAGGACGAGGTCGCTCTCCCCGCCTATGCGCTCGAACTCCGCCGTCCTGCCGAGCGTCGCGGCAAACTTCTCGCCGTCGATGAACTCGTTCTCGGCGAGCAGCGGCAGTCCGGCCGTGGTGATCTCGCGCAGCGTCGCGGCGCGGAAGCTCAGCCGTCCCTCGAAATTGGGCTGCCGCACGATGTTGAAGGAGAAGGGGGCTGCCTGAGCGACGATGTTGATGTTGAGCTGCGCGACATGCCGGTCGACAACGGGACTGAGATTGGTGTCGTCGACGGGAATGTCATAAGGCAGAAAGGAGAAGGCCCGCACGATCAGGCATTTGTGTCCGGCCTGACTGGAGGAAGGCAGGAAGGGAATCCGCGTGCGCGCCACGCCCAGCCCCGAGACCCAGGTGGACGAGATGCCGAGCGGCGTGGCGTAGCGGGTGTCGAAGCCGATCGTCGGATCGGTGAGGAAATATTCGACGTTCGCCGACGGGACTGGCAGGTCGCCGCGATTGTGGATTTCGCATTCGATCTCGTAAGGGCTGCCGGCGCTGATCGTGTTCGGGTCCCCGCCGCCGACGGGACGCACCTTGATCGCCGGCGAGATCCAGAACGGGATGTTCGCAGGCATCGGCCTTGCGCCGATGTCGCCGCCATAGGACTTGATGAGCAGGAAGGAACTCGGCTCGAAGTCCGGAGGCGGCTTTCCTTCCTCCTTGCCTCCCTTGAAGGCCTCTTCATACACCTTGCGGGTCTGCTCGCGCAGTTCCCTGCCACGCGCGTCGATCTCGCGTATCGCCTTCTCGGCGTCGATGATCTGGCTGTTCATGTCGTTCCGCCTTTCCCGACGATCTGAAGTCTCACGATTTGGTCGTGCGCGTTGGCGACGTCCCCGTCGTCCTTGGGCTGCACGACGATGCGATCCGGCGTGTTGTCCTCGTCCCAGGGCTGCTTCCAGGCGAGGTAGCCGTAGCCGCGGTCCGAATCGAGGTTGAAGTCCGGTATCCGGCCGCCGCGCAGCCAGCGGGAATAGAGGTCCTCGGTCAGCGTGAGCGCGTTGCCGAGCGGCGCGTCGTTCTTCTCGTGCACACCGCCCGAGATCAGCTTCTGCATGATCTCCTCATGCTGCGCGGGATCGTTCTGGTAGGCCTCCAGCAGGTTGTCGACAACGTTCGAGTCCGTCTGCAGTGGCCCCCAGGCGTACCAGTCGCTGTGCTTGCCGAGGTAACTGTCGGGCGCGACGGGCGCAGGGTTGCGCTCGCCATGCTTGGCAGCGCCGTCGGCCGACTGCAGCTTGAGCGGGTAGGTGAGGTGGATCTCAGGCGTCGCAAAGGTGGCGCTCTCGTGCCAGCGCAGCAGCGGCATATCGGCCTTGAGCGTCGCGGCGCTGCGGAAGGTCGAATCCTGAATCGACGGATCCTTGAACTGGTTGAACACCGGCTCGTTGATGCTCTCGGTCAGCGGCAGGGCCAGACCGTTCAGCGCCACGCCGAGGCGGAAATACTGGTAGGCGGCGTAGACCTGCTCGTAGACGAGGCTGATCAGGTATTTGATGCCCGCCCCGGTGATGACGGTGAGCATGCCCAGAACGAAGTCGATCAGAGTGAGAGCCGCGGCCACGGCTGCGATCAGCAATGCAGCGAGGAAGGCAAGGATGCCCAGGATCCCGCCCGAGCCGGCCGCGTCCGCCGCATCGGACAGGTAGTCGGCGATGCCCTCGGCGTTCTCCATCGCCTGCTCGTAGACATCGGCGACTTCGCCGGAGAACGAGTAAGGTTTCGGCGCGGGGATGGTGCCGCTTTCTGTCGTCATTCTCCAGAACTTGTACCAGAGGCGGAACGAGACCTTCACGTCGTCGGCGGTGAGCGCGCCGCCGAAATCCGGCCCGCCGGGCGCGCTTTCGTCGACCGCATGGGTCGAGTTGATCGTGTTGGCGATGAATTCGGCGAGCTCATCCGGGATCACGCCGTCGGGCGGCGGCAGCGGGTTCTCGTCGCCGACCGGCGTGATGATCCCGGCATACTTGAAGTTGTAGAGCGCGTGGATCTGGGAACGGCCGAGATCCTTCAGAGCCGAGTTGGTGTAGAGGTGGTAGTTGAAGACGTCCTGGAAATTCTCCGCGACGCGGTGGCGCTGGCCGTGCGAGCGGTAGGGGCCGCCGCTGTTCAGATTGACATAGGCATGACCAACCGTGTCGGCGGCGACATGGGTGAGGTGTCCGATCGCATAGAGATGCAGCGGCGAATCGAGCGCGCTCGAATTGAGCAAGGCCTGCGCATATTGCCCTGTCTTGCGGTAGTGCAGCGCGTCGAAATACCACCATTCCTCCCCGTCGAAGTCGCCCCACTCGCCGGTGAGAATGTTCTTTGTCCGGACGCCGTCTCGGTAGGGGTGGCTCAACTGGTTGAATGGGTTGATGAGGTCGGTGATGTAGGTCTTCGCCGCTTCCTGCAGCGAGGCCTTCAGCCCTTCCAGGATCTGCTTCATCTCGCCGATCGTGCCCTCGAGCCAGGAGAGGGTGGCGGACGACTGGATCACCTGGTCCTTTGCGTCACCGAGCGCGTCGATCACCTCGATGATCGGGTCGGGCACGAGGCCGAGCAGGTCTTCCTTCACGCCGTCGATGAAGTCGGAAAGGGCCAGGACCTTGTTGACGATGAAATCCAGCGTCGGCGGCCAGTCGCGCGTGTTGAAGAAGAAGAAATCCGGCCCCTGCGCGCCCAGGAAAAGGTAAGCCTGGTTGAGCGGGTTGGCGAGCAGCGTCTGGAGCTTCTCGTAGTCTTCGTCGGAGAGTTCCCCGAGACCGCGCTTTTGATCGACGAGAGCCTTGAGGCGCTCGGCGATCATGTGGTGCATCGCCGTTCCCGGCATGACTGACCTCCTCGGGCGCCGCATCCGGCGCCGGTATCACCGCCCCAAGGGAAGGTAACGTGGAAGGCCTGTTAGGAACGTGACGCAGTTAACACTGCGGCGGGTCAGGCGTCGTCGCGAACCACAACGGTCCCGAGCAGCAGGTCGTGCACCGTGCGCTTGCGGTCGAGGAAGAGCGTCGCCAGCAGGATCAGCGGCGAAAGGATCGCGTTGCCAGCCCAGAACAGAACAGTGTGGACGATGGCAAGCAGGCCGTCGATCGGGCGGCCGTCCAGTCGTTCGAGATGGACGCCCATCATCCGCATGCCCACGGTCGCCTGGTTACGCCCGCCGAGCGTCATTGCCACGTAGCCGAGCGCAACCAGCGGCCCGAGGATGCCGAAGAGCATCCAGCCGAGGCCGAGGGTAAGGACGCCGAAGAGGGCGACCACGAGCGCCACCGGAATCATCAGAAGTCCGATCAGGACATAGTCGATGACGAAGGCCAGCACGCGCTTGGTGCGCACGCCGTCATAGGCGCGGACATCGTCCAGCCTGCTGCCGATAATCTCGCCGTCGAGAATGCGGGTGCTCATCGTGGTCCTTCTCTCGCGCGGCATGGTCGCCACGTGAGTGTCAGGTGGGAAATGTCACGCAGGATTCAAGGTTTGCATGCGAAGCTGCTTGAGTCGGTTCGGCGAACCTGTCTAACTTGTGCGCTGCAGCAATCGACTCTCGCTCCGGGGATGGCGATGGATCAATTCGACATGCTGGTCATCGGCAGCGGCCCGTCGGGGCGCCGCGCGGCCGTACAGGCGGCCAAGCTCGGCAAGTCCGTACTTGTGGTGGACAAGGGAAGGCGGCTCGGCGGCGTGTCGGTGCACACCGGCACGATTCCCTCCAAGACCATCCGCGAGACGGTGATGAACCTTTCCGGCTTCCGGGAGCGCGGCTTCTACGGCCGTGGCTACCGCGTGAAGCAGGACATCTCGGTGCACGATATCGTCGACCGGCTGCACAAGACGCTGGACCACGAGGTCGAGGTGCTGCAGCACCAGTTCATGCGCAACATGGTGCGCAGCCTGGCCGCCACCGCTCGCTTTCTCGACCCGCGCCGCATCGAACTGACGACCGACAAGGAAGAGCGCAGCGAAGTGGGCTTCGACTATGCGCTGATCGCCGTAGGGACAAAGCCGTATCGGCCCGAGAGCGTGCCCTTCGACCGCAAGCGGATATTCGACTCAGACGAAATCCTTGAGCTCGAACGCCTGCCGCGCAGCCTGACCGTGATCGGGGGAGGGGTGATCGGCGTCGAATATGCGACCATCTTCTCCGCGCTCGACGTGCCGGTGACGCTGGTCGAGCCGCGCAATTCGATCCTCGACTTCGTCGACCGCGAGATCGTCGACGACTTCATCCACCAGATGCGCGACCGCGGCATGACGGTGCGGCTGGGGAGCGCGGTGAAGGATATCGTGTCCAAGCCCGACTGTGCCGAGGTGACGCTCGCGGACGGGCGCATGGTGCGGTCCGAGATACTGCTCTATGCCGCCGGACGAACCGGCAACGTCGCGAGCCTCGGCCTGGAGACGATCGGTATCGAACCGGACAATCGCGGCCGGCTGAAGGTCGACGCACATACGCTGCAGACCGCGATACCGCACATTTACGCCGCCGGCGACGTGATCGGCTTTCCAAGCCTGGCCTCCACCTCGATGGAGCAGGGGCGCGTCGCGGCCTGCCATGCCTTCGGCCTGCCGCTGCCGCCCGCGCCCGAGGCGTTTCCCTACGGCATCTACGCTGTCCCCGAAATCTCGACGGTCGGCCTGTCGGAGGAGGAGGTGCGCGCCTCGGGCATTGCCTACGAATGCGGCGTCGCGCGCTTCCGCGAGACCTCGCGTGGCCATATCATGGGCGTCAATTCAGGCTTCCTGAAGCTGATCTTCTCGATCGAGAACCGCCGCCTGCTCGGTGCCCACATCGTCGGCGAGGGCGCGACGGAACTGATCCACATCGGTCAGGCGGTGATCAACCTCAAGGGCACGGTCGACTTCTTCGTCGAGAACACCTTCAACTACCCGACGCTGGCCGAGGCCTACAAGATCGCCGGCCTCGACGCCTGGAACCGGATGGGACGGGGCTGAAGTCCGGTCGGCGGCCGTGGAGTGAACCGCAGCTGACTATCCGCGTTGTCCCCGATGAACAATTCATCGGAGGATACGGTTATGCTGAAGGACAAATCATCCAGCGCGATCGTCGCAGTGCACGACATCGACCGCGCGAAGAAGTTCTACCGCGATGTGCTGGGGCTCGAGGTCGATCAGGAGGATATGGACGGCGTCGTCGTCTTCCGGACGGGCGGAACGTCTCTGGTCGTCTACGCCTCGGAGATGGCCGGGTCGAACCGCGCCAACGCAGTCGTGTGGGACGTCGGCGACGAGATCGACGACATCACTTCCGACTTGCGGCGCGAAGGTGTCGCGTTCGAGCACTATGAGGATATGCCGGGCGTGGTTCTGGATGGCGACGTGCATGTCGCAGGCGACATGCGAATGGTTTGGTTCAAGGATCCGGACGGCAACATCCTTCACCTGAACAACATGTAGCTCTCAGCGGTCAGCACCGGTGCGGAAAATGCCTGCGAGCGCGACGGCCAGCCAGCCGGCAATCATCAGCGTGCCACCGGTGGGTGCGGCCATCGGGAACAGGCGATCGCCGAGATAGTCCCGGGCCAGAAGGTCGCCGGTAAAGACGAGCAGTCCGATCAGCACAATGAGCGCGGCAACGCGCAGCATCTTGCCGGCAGTGAGCCCGGGCAGACCGACTGCCACCAGCAACGGTGCGTGGAAGAGCAGAAAGTTCGCGGCGGTCCCGACATTGCCGCCACCGGCATGCGCCGCCGCGGCCGAGAGCGCGACGCCGGCGGCGCCAACCAGGCCGCCGACGAGAAGAAAGGGATTCAAAAGCTACTCCATCGCCAGGATCATGTTGCGCACGACCGGGTATATCTCCCGCTCCCAGCGCTTGCCGGAGAAGACGCCGTAATGGCCGACATTGGCCTGCAGGTGATGGCGCTTCAAGTGCGGCCGCAGCGACCGGCAGAGATCGTGCGCCGCCGTCGTCTGGCCGAGCGCGCAGATGTCGTCGCGCCCGCCTTCGACGGTCAGCAGCGCTGTGTTGCGGATGGCAGCCGGATCCACCTTGCGCCCGCGCCAGGTGAACTCGCCCGTGGCGAGCTCGGCCTTGTGGAACACGCGGTCGATCGTTTCGATGTAGAACTCCTCCGTCAGGTCGAGCACGGCGAAATACTCGTCGTAGAAGGTCTTGATCTTCTCGGCCTCGGCGATCTCGCCGGCGGCGAGGTGGTCGTAAAGTTTGCGGTGTGCCGCACGGTGGCGGTCCATATTCATCGCCATGAAGGCGGTGAGTTGGAGGAAGCCTGGGTAAACCCGTCGCCCGCCGCCCTTGTGCCGCCACGGCACAGTGGAAATCACAGAATGCTGAAACCAGGCGAGTGACTTCGCCACCGCGAACTCGTTGACCTCAGTCGGGCTCTCGCGCGGATCGATCGGCCCGGCCATCAGCGTCATGGACCGCGGGGTCGCCGGATGCTTGTCCTCCGACATGATCGAGACGGCGGCGAGCGTCTGGACGCAGGGCTGGCAGACGGCGAGCACATGGCCGCCGGGTCCGATCGCATCGAGGAAACGGATCAGGTAGTCGATGTAGTCATCGACACCGAACTTGCCGTCCGAGAGCGGCACGTCACGGGCATTGGCCCAGTCGGTGATATAGACGTCGTGGTCGCGCAACAGCGTCTCGACCGTATTGCGTAGAAGGGTGGGGAAGTGGCCTGAGAGCGGCGCGACGACCAGCACGCGCGGCTGCGCCGTGTCGATGTCCTTGGCGAAGTGAAGGAGCTTGCCAAAGGGAAGATCGAGCGCGACTTCTTCCGTGACCGGCACGTCGCGATTGCCGACGCGCACCGTGGCGATGCCAAAATCCGGCCGCGAATGCGACAGCTCGAAGCGAGACACCATCTCCAGGCCGGCGAGGAAGCGCGACTTGAAGCTTTCGCCTGCCGCCCAGAAGCTCGGCAGCGCCGACCGGCGCATCATCCGCGCCCACGTCCGGAAAGGCGCGATCAGGTCATCTTGGAACTGGTAGGCATGATAGAGCAAGGCCTTGTTTCTCCCGCCGATACCGCAGCGCAAAAAAGCTAGTGCAATTTGTGCTGCGTTGCGAGAGGATTGTTGCGGGATGGACGGATGCGGAAGACGGGTGGCATGACGCGGGCGACACTGACGATTTCCTCGAAGAACTATTCGTCCTGGTCGCTGCGCGGCTGGCTGCTGTGCAAGATGTCCGGGATCGATTTCGAGGAGAAGCTGGTCGAGATCAACGACGACCAGCGCCAGGAACTGCTGCTGCTGAGCCCCTCTGTGCTGGTACCGCGACTGACCGACGGCGAGGTGACCGTCTGGGACACGCTGGCGATCGCGGAATACCTGAACGAGACGAAGCCGAAGGCCGGGCTCCTTCCCAAGGACAAGGTAGCGCGCGCGCATTGTCGCTCGGTGTCGGGCGAGATGCACTCGGGCTTCTACAACCTGCGCTCGGCCTTGCCGATGAACCTCAAGGCGCGGCACGAGAAATTCAAGATTTTTTCCGGCGCCAGGCCGGACGTCGAGCGGATCCGCGCGATCTGGACGGAATGCCTCGACACTTATGGCGGACCGTTCCTGTTCGGCGAAAAGCCCACCGTGGCGGACGCGATGTATGCACCGGTCTGCACACGCTTCCGCACCTATGCGGTCGAACTGGAGCCGGCGCTGCAGAATTATTGCGAAACGGTGTTCGCCTGGGCGCTGATGAAGGAATGGACCGAGGGTGCGCTCGCCGAGCCCGACGAGATCATCGAGCTCGAGGTCGAGTTCTGAGCTTCAGCCCCTGAGCAGCGCCGCCACCTGCGGTGCGAAATAGGTGAGGATGCCGTCGCAGCCGGCGCGCTTGAAGGCCAGAAGCGATTCCAGCATCGCCCGCTCCCCGTCGATCCAGCCATTGGCGGCCGCGGCCCGGATCATCGCGTATTCGCCGGACACCTGGTAGGCGAAGGTCGGCACACGGAACTCGTCCTTCAGCCGGCGGATAATATCGAGATAGGGCAGGCCGGGTTTGACCATCAGCATGTCCGCGCCTTCGGCGAGGTCCTGCTCGGCCTCGCGGACGGCCTCGTCCGAATTGGCGTGGTCGATATAGTAGGTTTTCTTGTCGCCCTTGAGCAGGCCGGCTGTGCCGACAGCCTCGCGATAGGGACCGTAGAAGGCGGACGCGAATTTGGTCGCGTAGGACATGATCGCGACATCCTGGAAGCCGTTGGCGTCCAGTGCCTGGCGGATCGCGCCGATGCGGCCGTCCATCATGTCGGAAGGTGCGATGATGTCGGCGCCAGCAGCGGCCTGGCCGACGGCGGCCGCCGCGACCTGCGCCACCGTCTCGTCGTTCACGATGATGCCGTCGCGCAGGATGCCGTCATGGCCGTGGCTGGTGAATGGGTCGAGTGCCGCGTCGGTGATGATGCCGATTTCCGGCACCGCCGCCTTGATGGCACGGGACGCCTTGTTGATGATGTTGTCGGGGTCGAGGATATGCGAACCGGTCTGATCGCGCAGCGACATTTCGACATTGGGGAACGTGGCAATGGCCGGGATGCCGAGCCTCGCAGCGCCCTCTGCTTCCTTCACCGCGAGGTCGAGGGACATGCGGTAGACGCCGGGCATCGCCGCGATCTCCTCGCGGCGGTTGGTGCCTTCGATGACGAAGATCGGCCAGATCAGGTCGTCGACCGTCAGGCGATTCTCCTGCACCAGCCGGCGCGACCAGTCGGCCTTGCGCATCCGCCGCATGCGGCGCGAGCCGGTGATCTCGTCCACGCTGCGGTGACCGGGGGAGAGTGTCCTGGTGTGCGTGTTCATCGCGCGCCCCTTTCTGGTGTCGCGTCTCTAGCATGCGCCGTGCGTCGGCATCAAACCGGCATCATGGCGCACCGTGGCCGGACAGTATCTGCGCCGCACCCCGCAGCGCTACGCGGAACGCCTCATCGAAACTCACCCCGGTGGCGGACCAGTCTTGCACGCCCTTTTCGTTGAGCATCCGGAAATTGGCGATCCAGCCCAGCGACTCGTCGCTCCATCGCAGCGTGATCGCCAGCGGCACGTCCCCGGCGGCAGCCTCCCGCAGCGCCTCCAGCTGCTCGGGTGAGGGTAGCTCGCCGCCGATTTCGGGCCGGGCCGTTGCGCGGGGCAGTGAGACATCGAGCGCCAGGGGGCTCGCCGCCAGTTCGAGCGACTCGCGCATATAGGGTGTTTCAGGACCGTCGGACGACAGGACGAAGGCGTCGTCGCCGCGTGCCACATGCACGAAGGCGGCGATGCGCGGCCGCGGCAGCGGCCAGGGATTGGAACCGAGCTGAGCCAGAAGATCGTCGACATGCACCGGATCGAAGAGACACGTCAGGTCATGCGGACGGGCGTAGCTGCCCTGTTCGTCGTGGATCGGCACGCCTTCTAGTCGGTCCCGGTAGCGGAAGGACGACACGTGGCTCCGAGCCTGTTCGATGACCGCGTCCATTGCCGCATTGTGCAGCAGCCGCTGGTCGCCGGACACGCGCACCAGCATTTTCGGCACGCACTCGCGCAAGCCGATGAGCCGGTTCTCCTCGCTCGTGCCGGTGACGACGACCGTGGAACTGTAAAGGTTGAGCTCCTCGGCCGCGGCCGCACCCGATGCGGCGCCGGCGAGGATCGATGCGAGAAGCAGTCTGCGGATCACTGGAACGCCTTCTGCAAAGCCGATGCTCTTCGCGCGCCATTGACGCGCTTTGGCTGACGATCCTAGACCGAGATGCGCACGCATTGAAGCTGCCTGTAATGGTGACCCGCGCGTTGGACTAGAGCGGGGGCGGGCCGGCGGCATTGCAAGGGAGAGAGCAGGATGGACGCAGCTTCCGAGGATGAAATCCGCTTCGAGCGGCGCGGCCGCGCCGCGATCGTCACGCTCAACCGGCCCAAGGCGCTGAACGCGGTCACGCATGGCATGGTGCTCGCGCTGGCTGCCAAGCTGCCGGAATGGGATGCCGATCCGAGCGTCGACGCGGTGGTCGTCAAGGCGGAGGGCAGGGCCTTCTCGGCTGGCGGCGACATCATGGACATCTATCAGGCCGGCAAGGCCGGCAAGCCTGCGGTGCAGTTCTTCGCCGATGAATACCGGCTCAACGCGGCGATCCACAATTTCCGCAAGCCCTATGTCGCGCTGATCGACGGCATCGTCATGGGCGGCGGTGTCGGCGTGTCCTTCCACGGCTCGCATCGCGTGCTGGGGGAGAAGGCGCAGTTCGCCATGCCCGAGGTCGGCATCGGCTTCTTTCCGGATGTCGGCGGGAGTTATCTCCTGTCGCGCATCAAAGGCGGCTACGGCCTCTATCTCGGACTGACCGGTGCGCGCATCGGCGCGGGCGATGCGCTCCATGCCGGCCTCGCCACCCACGCCGTCGCCTCGGCGGATATCACCGCAGTCGAGGCAGGGATCGTCGAGACCGGCGATCCCAACCGCGTCCTGAGGGACCTGTGCATCAAGCCCGAGCGCAAGCTGGACGAGGGCGACGCAGTTTCCGTCGGGCTTCATTTCTCCCTTGGCACGCTGAACGACGTGATCGAGAGCCTCACCCAGGCTGCCAGCCGGGACGAGTTCGCGGCAGCGACGCTGGACACCCTCTCCAAGCGCTCGCCGACGAGCCTCCATGTCGCCTTCCGCCAGATCACCGATGGCGCGGCGCTGAGCATGGAAGAATGCATGAAGATGGAGTACCGCATCCTGAACCGCATGCTCGTCGGTCACGACTTCTACGAGGGCATTCGCGCCGCGATCATCGACAAGGGCGACACGCCGAATTGGAAGCCGGCGACGCTGGCGGAGATAGACCTCGAGGCGATCGACGCCTACTTTGCCCCTCTTCCCGGAGGCGAGCTGGTTATCTAGAACGTCTCCGGGAACGGAGTCGTCCGCGATGCACTCTCTCTTTGTTTCGACGCAATTCCGGCCTCAGGATCGCTGTGCACGTTTGCCGGGATTGTTCTGATGGCCTATCGCGAAAGTCCCGCAGTGCTGCGGCCGACCGCGGTTCAGCAGGCGTTCTGGTGGTTCCATCGCATCATCGCCGCATACTGCATCATGTTCGGTACGCTCTACTGGGTGCGGTTGATCGGCTTCTATGACGGGGCTCTGTGGCGGTTCGATCTCATGCCGGTGCATTGGCAGATCGCTGCAACCGCGCTCGCGGCGCTTTATCCCTTCGCCGGCATCGGCCTGTGGATGATCACATCGTGGGGGCCCGTCATCTGGGTTCTGTGCGCCGGGACCGAGATCGTGATGTATGCCGGCTTTCCCGAACTCTTCGGCGCCAAATACTCCGTCGTCGCGTCCCATCTCTTGGTCGCGTGCATCTATCTCGGGTTTCGGGTGATCCTGCATTTCCGGCAGCGCCGGCCCGCGACCTGAGACTGCCTGCCGCAACGATTAAATTTTTCATAATCGGGCATCTTAACCAATTCATTTACCACAAATTAGGCTTCGTTCGGATTCGCGGCTGGTAAGCAGCGGTTAAGGCTGGCGTTTAAGTCGAATTTTATGGGTCAATGCTACGGTTGGGCCAAGGTGAGAAAACAAAAAGTCACCGGGCGACAAACGAGAGGCAAGACCATGATCAACGCGCGACCCACGCAGAAGGCCGCCCCGGTTCAGGACGACCGGAAGGACGCCATCCGCACCCTCTACATGGAATCCCTCCAGCTCGTTGAGCGGCTGCACCGCCGTCTTCTCGACGTGATCAAGGATGAATTCGACCGCAACGGCCGTTCCGACATCAACGCGATCCAGGCGCTGCTGCTGTTCAACATCGGCAATGCCGAGCTGACCGCTGGCGAGCTGCGCTCGCGCGGCTATTATCTCGGCTCGAACGTGTCGTACAACCTGAAGAAGCTGGTTGATCTCGGCTTCATCAACCATCAGCGTTCGCGCATCGACCGCCGCTCGGTCCGCGTCAGCTTGACCCCGAAGGGGACGGCCGTGGCCGACGTCGTCGGCAAGCTCTACGAGCGCCACGTCGGATCGATCGAGCAGGTCGGCGGCATCAACTCGGAAGAGTTCAAGCAGATGAACCGTGCCCTCCAGCGCCTCGACCGCTTCTGGAACGACACGATCGCCTATCGGATGTGATCGGACACAACGCGGAAATCGGCCTTCGATAGTCTTCTCTCGAAGGCAGCCGCGCACCGGACACAGGCCGCCGCGCTGCCTCTTGCTTACCCACGGTGCCGCTCGTTTGATTGCGAGCGCACCGACGGCGTGAGCTTCAGACATTAACGAGACATATCGCCCGCCCTGGCTCTGAGGGCGCATCCGGCTGGCATCTTCGGCTACCGTTCTGCGGCTGACGCTCGGGTATCCCGCCGCGTCTCCGGCCATTGCCAAAAAGTTCACAGCTGTGAAAGTTTCTATCGCATCCGCGAAATCGTTGACTTGATCCCGTGGCGGTCGGATGCTTCCCGAAAGATTGGCTCAAGCCAGTCCTTGGGAGGATGCGTCACGCATCGGCATCGCTGAAGGCCCGTTCACTGAACGTGCCGAGAACCTGTGTGCGGCCTATGTCGCGCGTTGGTTCTTGAGGCTCCGTCATCTCTCCCGACGACCGGCTGTTCGTTTAGGGAAGGTAATGACATGACTGACCGGAACCGGAGTGGGAACGGCGTTTCGCCCGCGAAGCGCGTCGACGTCATCGTCGTGGGGGCAGGCTTTGGCGGCATGTACGCCACCTACAAGTTCCGCGAGATGGGCAAGAATGTCGTCTCGATCGAGGCCGGCGGCGACGTGGGCGGCGTTTGGTACTGGAACCGCTATCCGGGCGCGCGCTGCGATCTGATGAGTGTCGACTACAGCTACGGTTTCTCTCCCGAGGTCGAGCAGGAGTGGACCTGGAGCGAGCAATTCGCCGGTCAACCCGAGATCCTCGCCTATGCCAACTTCGTCGCCGACAAGCTCGACCTGCGCAAGCACTACCTGTTCAACACCCGCGTCGTGAGCGCGGTCTGGAACGAAGCGGCGAAGGTCTGGCGGGCCACCACCGACAAGGGCGAAGTTCTGGAAGCGCCGTATTGCATCATGACGACAGGGCCGCTGTCGATCCCGAAGGATCCCGATATCCCGGGCATCGACAAGTTCAAGGGCCTGCTCCTGCGTGCGCAAAAGTGGCCGCACGAGCCGGTCAGCTTCGAAGGCAAACGCGTCGGGTTGATCGGCACCGGCTCGACCGGCATCCAGGTGGTGCAGGAGGTCGGGCGCAAGGCCGGTGAACTGTTCGTCTTCCAGCGCACGCCGAGCTTTACGCTCCCGATGCGCAACCATGTCATCGATGCGGATTATGCAGCCGAGATGAAGCGTAACTATCGCGCCATGCGCGAGGCGATGCGCAACAATCCGACCGGCGGCACGCGTCCGGCGACGACGCGGCCTTATTTCAGCCTGCCGCCGCAGCAGAGGCAGCAGGTTATGGAGCAGGCCTGGATCAACGGCGGCCACACCTTCCTCGGCTCGTTCTCGGATCTGATGACCAACGAGGAGGCAAACGGCCAGGTCGCCGACTTCGTCCGCGACAAGATCGGCCAGATCGTCAAGGATCCGAAGACGGCGGAAGCGCTGAAGCCGCGCGGCTACCCGATCTTCGCCCGGCGTCCATGCCTCGATACCGACTATTACGAGACCTACAATCTGCCGAACGTGCATCTGGTCAACGTCAAAGAAGACCCGATCGTCGAGATCACCGAAAAGGGAATCCGCACCGAGAGCGGCGAGACCGAGCTCGACATCCTGATCTTCGCCACCGGCTATGACGCGCTTACCGGAGCGCTTCTTGCCTTCGACGTTGTCGGCCGCGACGGCCGCAACCTGAAGGACAAGTGGAAGAGCGGTCCGCGTTCCTATCTCGGGTTCATGCTGGAAGGCTTCCCGAACATGTTCGCGCCGAGCGGACCCAACGGTCCCGCCGCGCTCGCCAACCTGATCACCATCGCCGAGCACGACGTCGACTGGATCGCCGAGATGATCTCCTGGATGGAGGCGAACGGCGTGAGGACCGTTGAGCCGACGGCAGAGGCAGAAGACGGCTGGATGAAGATGGTGCTGACGATGGCGGAGAAATCGCTCATTCGCAAGGCGAACACCTGGTGGGTCGGCGCCAACGTCAAGGGCAAGCCGCAAGGCCTAACCATGTTCATCGGCGGTTTTGCCAAGTATCGCGAGCTGTGCGAAGCCGCTGCGCAGAACCGCAAGGCGAACTTCGTCTTCGACCGACCGGCGGTGACGGCCGCAGCCTGACGCCGAAATCAGCGACAGACGAACTTCCTAGGCCGGCGCCCGCGCCGGCCTTCGCGCATTCGGTGGCACCGGCGAATAACGCCATCGTGAGTTGGCGGGGCCACCGTAACGCCATATTTGCGTGAAATCGCAGAAGGTGAAGAGGGTTTCCGTATGCATCGCCCGTGACAGGTTCTCCGGGCAGACGCTTGATCGGTCGTCGTCATGGTTGGCGATATGTTAACCGCGCCGACCTAGCCTCAGGCCGATTGCCGCACGGACAGACGGGATAGCTGGAATGAAGATGAAGACGAGCCGCCGCACGTTTCTCCTGAGCGCAGGCGCACTGGCCGCTACCGCCTATGGTGCGCAGGCGCAGGACGTGATCCAGGACATCCTCAACGCCAACCGCCGCGGTTCCTGGGACGACCAGTTCGACGCACGCGCGAGTTCCAAGGCGGCCAAGGTCTCCTCGCATCTGCCGATCTTCAGCCCCGAGACGATCGCCTATGTGGAGCAGGCCATCGGCCAGTATTCCAACATCGTGGCGCAGGGTGGCTGGCCCGACGTGCCGGCGACCAAGAAGCTCAAGCTCGGCGTGGTCGATCCGGATGTCGAGGTGCTGCGTCGCCGGCTGATGATCAGTGGCGATCTCGCTTCGTCCGCTGGCATGTCGCGCTCGTTCGATTCCTATGTCGATTCCGCGCTCAAGCGCTTCCAGGCCCGCCATGGCCTGCCGGCCGACGGCGTGACAGGAAAATACACCTATGCAGCGCTGAACGTGACCGCGCAGGTGCGCCTTGGCCAGCTCGAGACCAATCTGGTGCGCCTGCGCTCCATGTCGGGCTTCCTGGGCGACCGCTATGTGATGGTGAACATCCCGGCCGCGCAGATCGAGGCCGTCGAAGGCAACCGCGTGGTGCAGCGCCACACGGCCATCGTCGGCAAGATCGACCGCCAGACGCCGATCCTCAATTCCAAGATCAACGAGGTGATCGTCAATCCGTACTGGAACGCGCCGGAATCGATCGTCATCAAGGACATCATTCCGCATATGCGGAAGAACCCGACCTATCTCACCGACAACTCGATCCGCTTGATCGCGCCGGACGGGACCGAGGTCGATCCGGCTTCGGTCGACTGGAACACCAACGACGCGGTAAAATATCGCTTCCGTCAGGATCCGGGCAAGATCAACGCGATGGCCTCGGTGAAGATCAATTTCCCGAATCCGCATGCGGTCTACATGCACGACACGCCGCAGCAGAGCCTGTTCTCCAAGCTGATGCGCTTTGATTCGTCGGGCTGCGTGCGCGTCCAGAACGTGCGTGACCTCGTGACCTGGCTGCTGCGCGACACGCCCGGCTGGAACCGTCAGCGCTTCGAGGAGACGATCCGTTCCGGCGAGAACACCCCAGTGGCGCTGACCAACCCGGTGCCGGTTTACTTTACCTACGTCACCGCTTGGTCGACTGGCGACGGCGTCGTCCACTTCCGCGACGACATCTATGCGCGCGACGGCGTGGACGAGCTGCAGCTCTCTACCGCACTCTGAGACGTTCGAACGTGCCTTTTGGCAGGGCGGGTCCGTCGGGCCCGCCTTTTTGCATGGGGTTCTGGCCGATGCCGACTTAGTGGCGCCATAATTGTGAACGGCAATCGGCGGTGATCGGGATGGGCCGGGTGCGCGCCGATGCGGTTCTGGAATAGGAATGACGCAGCAGCCGACGCCACCCGTCGCCTGATGCCTTGTCTGGCGGTCGTCGCTGCCGCCCTGATCGCGCCCCTGCCGGCGTGGCCGGCTGGGGGCGAGGAGCCTCCGCATCCCCCACCGCGTGTGGACGCCGGTCAAACCGCCTCGTCGCAGCCGTCGCGCGACGCCAGCGCCTTCGCGCGGGCGAACGACCGGATCCTCCTGATGATAAACCGGGGGGAATTCGAGGTGGCCGAGCGACGCGCAAGTCAAATGCTCGCAAGGGCCGAGACGGCCTTCGGCGCGGACGATCCGGCCATCATTCCGGGCCTGAACACTCTCGCCATGATCTACCAGCAGACCGGACGTCTTGCGGATGCCGAGCGGACCCTGAACAGGGCGCTCGGCCTCGCCCGCCGTCCCGATGCCGGTGCCGAAACTCTCGCCGATGTCCTCAATCGAATGGCCAACGTCCTTTCCGACGACGGCCGCTTGGACCAGGCCGAAAAGGCAACACGGGAAGCCATCGAGATCGGGGAGCGGATCGAGGAGTCGTCGACGCTGGCGATCTCGCTCAACAATCTGGGTCATATTCTGACCGCCCTGCGACGGTTCGATGAGGCCGACGCCGTCTATCGCCGGGCGGAGGGCCTGACTGTCGCCAATACTGCCCTCGCGGCCGCGATGCCTGCCAACCTTGCCGTCCAGATGATGGGACAAGGACGTTTCGCGGAGGCGGAGCAGCTGCTGCTGCGGTCGGTTGCGTCGTGGGAGAAGATGGCGGAACCTGTCGTCATTGCCTGGGCGACGGCGCTGCTCAATCTCGGCCGCCTCCATTATGAGACGGGACGCCCGGACGCAGCCTCAGCCACGTTTGGCAGGATGCTGGACGCGCTCCAGCAGAACGTTCCGGACAACCACCCCCTGCGCGCCTATGCGCTGCAGAACCTGTCGCAGATCTCTTTCGACCGGAGAGACTTTGCCGAAGCGGAGAGACTGGCGCGCGAAGCCCTCACCATTGCCGGCCAGTCGCTTCCCGCGACGAAGTTCGAGGTCGCCGACTGGTACGAGGCACTCGCCCAAGCCACGCTCCTGCAGGGCGAATGGAACGACGCCGTGGCTGCTGCCCGACAGGCGGCCGCCATCCTTTCGGCCGACATCAACAGCGGCAAGAGCGACAAGAACGACTGGGAAGTGCTCACGATCGTCGAGATCGTCGCTTCGGAAGCGATGGTGACGGCAGATCCGGCGGGTCTGATCGCCGATGCGGTCGCAGCGCGGCGCAGCGCCTTTCTCAATCTCCAGCGGCATGCCGCTACGGATACCGGCGCCGTGGCCGTGGCTGCTGCCGCGCGCGCTGCGGTCGGCGGCACGGATCTGTCGAACCTCGTGCGCGAGAAGGATCATGCGCTGGCCCGACTTCGCGAGGTTGACGCAGCCTTCGTGCGCGCCGCCGGCGCGACGTCGGACCCTGATGCGCGCCGGGTCGCGCTCGGCGACCTGCGGTCCCGGCTTGAGGCTCTACAGTCCCGCCTTTCCGCGATAGACGCGCGGCTCCTCACCAATTTTCCGCAATATTTAGAGCTCGCAGGCGGTCCGCCCGTTCCGGCCGACCGGGTCATCGGCATGCTGGCCGACGATGAAGTCCTGGTTCTGCCGGTGATCATGCAGAACAGCCTCGTCACATTCGCTTATGGCAAGGACGGCGGGGTGTATTCCTGGGGCCGCAACCCGGACGAGGCGGCGGAGCTTCCGCGCATCGCGGCGACACTGCTGTGCCAGGCGTCCCGCCGCCTCAATCCCTCCTGCGCCCGCACGACGGAAACGACGTCGAGCCAGGTATCCGATGCCGCGAGGGGTGTGGTCGCGTTCGGCCGAACCCAGGATACGGACGAGTTCGATCTCGGAGCGGCATACAGGGCTTATTCGCTCCTCTTCCCAGGTGATCTTCCGGAGATGATGGCGGGTAAGAAGCTGATCATCGCCCCGTCGCCTGAACTTCTCGGCTTTCCCTGGCACCTGCTGGTCACCCAACCGCCACCCGAGGGATGGGACGCCCCCGGCAAGGAGCGGGCGGAAGCCTATCGCGAGGCTGCCTGGCTGTTCCAGTCGCACCCTTCGATCACCGTCGTGCCGGGCGTCGCCGCGCTCGATGCCGCGCGGCGCTCCCGTAAGGAGGCGGGCCGCACACAGCCGCGCTATCTCGGCGTCGCCGATCCGGTGATCGGGGCGACCGCGGCCGAGCGCGATGCCGCGCCGCTCGACTGCGCTTCGCCGGAGACAGTTGCCCTCACGCGCGGAAAGCCCGTCGCTGTCGGAGCCCGGGCGGGCGCAGAGGCGGGGACGCTGGCCGATGTGGACGCCCTGCGTCGGCAGCCTCGGCTGGCTGATAGCCGTTGCGAGGTGGAGGCGACGTCGAAATCGCTCAGCGGACTGTCGGACCTCCTGCTGGGCGGGGAGGCGACGGAGGCCCGCATCAAGGCAATTTCCGCGACGGGCGGTCTCAAGGCCTACGATATCCTGCATTTCGCTACGCATGGCCTGGTCGGAGGCGAATTGGGCCAGGCGGAACCGGGCCTGCTGCTGACCCCGCCCGCCGCCGCCAGCGAAGACGACGACGGCGTGCTGACGGCGCAAGAGATCGCAGCGCTCGACATCGGTGCCGACTGGGTAATCCTGTCGGCCTGCAATACCGCGGCTGGTTCCCGGTCGGACGCCGAGGCGCTGGCCGGGCTGGCGCGCTCCTTCTTCTATGCCGGCGCCCGCAGCCTGCTGGTCTCGTCCTGGCCGGTCTATTCGCAAGCTGCGACTCGTTTCACCACGACCATGTTCGCCCTGCTGTCGGACCAGCCGTCCCTGACGAGGGGCGAGGCTGTGACCCTGACGATGCGGAAAATGCTGGCCCAATCCTATTCGCCCGAGACGGCACATCCTGCCTATTGGGCGCCTTTCCTGCTGGTCGGCGATGCCGGCCGCTAGCCATGTCGCAAACGATGCGTCGGTATGCCGCCGCGAGGTGGCAGCGCGGCACGAAACGTGTTAACGCCGCGGCCTGTCTCACCAAGGCACCAGGGGATTTTCTACATGGCGACTGTCACGACCGCTTTCTTTTCCGAGCCGCTGGAAGAGCGCGATCCGGAGATCTTCGGCGCGATTCGCAATGAGCTCGGTCGCCAGCGTCACGAGATCGAGCTGATCGCTTCGGAAAACATCGTCAGCCGCGCCGTTCTCGAGGCGCAGGGCTCGGTGATGACGAACAAGTATGCGGAAGGCTACCCGGGCAAGCGCTACTACGGCGGCTGCCAGTTCGTCGACGTCGCCGAGGAGCTCGCCATCGAGCGCGCGAAAAAGCTGTTCGGTGCGAAGTTCGCCAACGTCCAGCCGAATTCCGGCAGCCAGATGAACCAGGCGGTGTTCCTGGGCCTGCTCCAGCCCGGCGACACATTCATGGGCCTCGACCTCAATTCGGGTGGCCATCTGACGCACGGCTCGCCGGTGAATATGTCGGGCAAGTGGTTCAACGTCGTCTCCTACGGCGTGCGCCGCGACGATCATCTGATCGACCTCGACGAGGTGGCGGAGATCGCCCGCAAGGCGAAGCCGAAGCTGATTATCGGCGGCGGCACGGCTTATTCGCGCATCTGGGACTGGAAGCGCTTCCGCGACATCGCCGACGAGGTGGGCGCCTACCTGATGGTCGACATGGCGCACATCGCTGGCCTCGTTGCCGGCGGCGTCCATCCGTCGCCGATCCCGCATGCCCATGTCGTGACGACGACCACGCACAAGTCGCTGCGCGGCCCGCGTGGCGGCATGATCCTCACCAATGACGAGGACATCGCCAAGAAGATGAACTCGGCCGTCTTCCCTGGCCTGCAGGGCGGCCCGTTGATGCACGTCATCGCCGCCAAGGCTGTGGCGCTTGGCGAGGCGCTGCAGCCCGAGTTCAAGACCTACGCGGCAAACGTCGTGGCCAACGCCAGGGCGCTCGCGGAGAGCCTGAAGGAGAGCGGCCTCGATATCGTCTCGGGTGGCACGGACAACCACCTGATGCTGGTGGATCTCCGGCCGAAGAACGCCACCGGCAAGCGCGCGGAGGCGGCCCTCGGCCGCGCCAACATCACCTGCAACAAGAACGGCATCCCCTTCGATCCGGAAAAGCCCTTCGTCACCTCCGGCGTGCGCCTCGGTACGCCGGCGGGCACGACGCGCGGTTTCGGCGAGGCCGAATTCCGGGAGATTGGCGCACTGATCACGGAAGTGCTCGATGGGCTGAAGAGGGCCAATTCCGACGAGGGCAACGCCGAGGTCGAGGCAGCGGTGAAACAGAAGGTCGTCGCGCTCACGGATCGCTTCCCGATGTATCCCTATATGGGGTGACGCAAAAATCGGCTAAGGGTCGCGCACGAGTCGCCGGTTTTCCGAGGTTCTGAATGCGCTGCCCTTACTGCCAATCGATGGACACGCAGGTGAAGGACTCCCGTCCTGCGGAGGAGGGAGCAGCCATCCGCCGCCGCCGCGTCTGCCCGGACTGCGGCGGCCGCTTCACCACCTTCGAGCGGGTGCAGTTGCGCGACCTTGTGGTGGTCAAGAAGACCGGGCGCAAGGTTCCCTTCGACCGCGACAAGCTGCAGCGGTCGATCGACATCGCGCTGCGCAAGCGCAATGTCGATCCCGACCGCATCGACCGCGCGGTGAGCGGCATCGTGCGCCAGCTCGAAAGCTCCGGCGAGACTGAGATCCCGTCAGAGGAGATCGGCAGGCTGGTCATGGAGGCGCTGAAGTCGCTCGACGACGTCGCCTATGTCCGCTTCGCCTCGGTCTACCGCAATTTCCGCGAAGCCAAGGACTTCCACGAACTTCTCGGCGAACTGAAGGGCGACGAGAACGGATGACGCAGCGGCCCGATCCCGATGAGACGCCGAAGCCAGAAGAGCTGGCCGAGGCGCAGAGCGACCAGGTATCGGCGGTCGCCGACGAAGCTGACGTTGAGATGGACAAGCCGGCTTCCGGCACCTCGGCTGAAGACGCCGTTGAGGCTCCAGGAGCATCCGAAGATCCGCTTCCGGCGGAAGAGGCGGAGGGCACCGTCGATTCCGGGGAAGGCGACGGTTCTGGGGTTTCCGAAATCGACCGCCGTTTCATGGCCGCTGCGATCCGGATGTCGCGCCGGCATCTGGGCCTTACCTCGACAAATCCATCGGTCGGAACCCTGATCGTCAAGGACGGCATGATCGTTGGCCGCGGCGTCACGGCACTTGGCGGCCGCCCTCATGCGGAGCCGCAGGCGCTCGCAGAGGCTGGCGAGGCCGCGCGTGGCGCGACCGCCTATGTAACGCTGGAGCCATGCGCACATCACGGCCGCACACCGCCCTGCGCGGAGGCGCTGGTCACGGCTGGCGTGGCGCGCGTCGTCGGCGCTGCCGCCGATCCGGATGACCGCGTGTCCGGCCGTGGCTATGCCATCCTGCGGGCGGCCGGCATTGAGGTGGTCGAAGGCGTGCTGGCGGACGAGGCTGGCGACGAACTCGCCGGCTACCTCACGCGATCCTCGAAAAAACGCCCTGAAGTGACTCTCAAACTTGCCATTTCATCGGACGGCATGATCGGCAGGCGCGATGCCGGCCAAGTGCAGATCACCGGCGGCATTTCGCGTGCGCAGGTCCACCTGATGCGCGCCGAATCGGACGTGATCCTGGTCGGCATCGGCACGGTGCTGGCTGACGATCCGGAACTGAACAGCCGCCTCCCGGGGCTCGAGGAGCGTTCGCCGGTGCGGGTGGTGCTCGACCCGCAGGTAAAGCTGCCGATGATGTCGAAGCTTGCTTTGTCGGCGCGTTCGTTGCCGCTCTATCTGGCGATAGGGCCAGAGGCGAGTGCGGTAAGGCGCTCGTCGCTGGAGATGTTGGGCGTGCGCTTCCTCGCGACCGAGACGCATGACGGCCGTATCGCGCTGCCCGAGCTGCTGGAGGACCTGTCCGGACAAGGCTTCTCCACCGTGTTCGTCGAAGGCGGGGCTGCGACGGCGCGAACCTTCCTGGAAGACGGCATGGTCGATCGCATCGCGCTCTTCCGCGGTCCGAATCCGATCGGCGAGGACGGCATCCGCTCGCCGCTGACGCCGGAGACGATACCGGACGGCTTCAGGCTCGTCCGCGAGGCGCGCTACGGCCTCGACCAGTATTCCGAATGGGTGAGGGACTGATGTTCACGGGTATCGTCACGGATGTCGGCCGCGTGGCCAAGATCGAGCCGCTGCCGAAGGGCAAGCGCTTCCGTATCGAGACGAACTACGATCCGGCCTCGATCGAGATCGGCGCCTCCATCGCCTGCTCCGGCCCCTGCCTGACGGTCGTCGCGCTGCCGGACGCCGGTTCGAACGCCCGCTGGTTCGAGGTGGAGGCCTGGGAGGAGGCGCTGAGGCTGACCACGGCCGACGCTTGGCAGGAGGGGACGCGGCTCAACCTCGAACGGGCGCTGAAGATCGGCGACGAGCTCGGCGGGCATATCGTCTCGGGCCATGTCGACGGGATGGCTGAGATCATCGCGCGCGAGGACGAGGGCGAGGCGGTGCGCTTCCGCCTGCGCGCACCGGCGCATCTGGCGCGTTTCATCGCGCCGAAAGGATCGGTCTGCCTCGACGGCACATCTCTCACCATCAACCAGGTCAGCCGCGACGAGTTCGACGTGCTCCTGATTCACCATTCGCTGACGGTGACGACCTGGGGCGAACGGGTGGTTGGCGACCGGGTGAACCTCGAGATCGACACGATGGCTAGATATGCGGCGCGGCTGACGGAGGCTTCGGTGGAAGGGTTTTAGACCCTTGAGCTAGCCGAGATCGCCTGCAATCTTGTCGTTCTCCGTAACGACCTTCTCGACGATATCGGCCGACACATGCATGATCGTTATGTCGAAGGCCCTGTACATCATGTCCGGTGTCACGCCCTGGGCTCGCTCACGGTCAGTTACCTCGTCGGCGAACGTCCGGTTCCGTACATTGCGAAGAATTGGGCCAAGGCCATCGTGATGGCCAAAGCTGGGAGGGACGTAGTTCCCCTCCTCGTCCCAACCTGAAAAATGCATTGCTACATGCACGTCGCGTAGTTCGCCCGGATCGGTGTCACAGATAATTCTCAGCTGCCGGATTAGTTCTTCAATGGCTGGCCTTGTCATGTAGGCGGTGATGCCGAGCGCGTCGGCACGGAGTGCCAGGCTGCGCGGCCCCGGATTGCCTGGCTTGCCGCTGTCCATCTTTCGCTCGTCGATCACGTTTCACTTGCCCAGGAGTGCGGTTCAGCCTAAGTCAGCCGCCAATCCGGAGATAGACATGGCAGGCATATCCGAGCACGGCAAGGCGTTCGCCAAACCCGAACGCGCTCACGTTCTCATTGTCGAGGCGCGGTTCCACGACGATTTGGCAGACGCCCTGCTCGACGGCGCGACATCGGCGCTGGAAGAGGCGGGCGCCACCTGGGACGTGATCACTGTTCCGGGCGCGCTCGAAATCCCCGCCGTCATTTCCATGGCGCTGGACGCGGCCGACGACGATGGAACCGACTATGACGGCTTCGTCGCGCTGGGTACCGTCATCCGTGGCGACACCTATCACTTCGACATCGTCGCCAACGAATCGAGCCGGGCGCTGATGGACCTGTCGGTCGAGGAATCGCTTGCCATCGGCAATGGCATCCTCACCACCGAGAACGAGGAGCAGGCCTGGACGCGCGCGAAGAAGAGCGAGGGCGACAAGGGCGGTTTCGCGGCGCGGGCAGCACTCACCATGATCGCCATTCGCGAGCGGCTCGGAGCCTGACGATGAGCAGCGACGCCCGATCCCAGCCCAGCGCGCCGCGCGCCGCCAACAAGCGCGGCGCGGCGCGGCTTGCCGCCGTCCAGGCGCTCTACCAGATGGACGTTGCCGGCACCGGCCTGCTCGAGATCGCGTCGGAATACGAGGCTTTTCGCCTCGGCAAGGAGATCGACGGCCAGGTCTACCGCGAGGCGGACGCGCAATGGTTCCGCGCGATCCTCGCCGGCGTCGTGGAAAACCAGAAAGTCGTCGATCCGGTCATCCGCCAGTCGCTCACGGAAGATTGGCCCCTGTCGCGTCTCGATTCGACCCTGCGCGCGATCCTGCGCGCGGGCGTGTACGAGCTGATGCAGCGCGAGGATGTGCCGGTGGCCGTCATCGTCTCCGAATATGTCGACATCGCAAAGGCGTTCTATTCGGAGGACGAACCGAAGCTGGTCAACGCCGTTCTCGACCGCGTGTCACGGCGCGTGCGCGGAGAGGGCAGGGGGAAGGACGCCTGAGATGTTGGCATCCGAGGGGGAAGCCCGGCGTACTGCGCTGATCTACGCGACTGCGATGGCGATTGTCGGATCGGTCGCGCCGATCGCGATCTCCATGGGCGCGCTCACCGGATACTACCTGCTCGAGGCGGACAAGTCGCTCGCCAGCGCCCCGGTCACCAGTTTCAATCTCGGTGTGGCGCTGGGCGCACTGCCCGCGGCAGCGGTGCTGCGCAAGGTTGGCACGCGCAACGGCTTCATGTTCGGAACCGTCGTCACGGCGCTCGGCGGTGCGATTGCAACGGCCGCCATCTTCGCCGGCAATTTCTGGCTGTTCGCGCTCGGCCTGCTCGTGGTGGGCGGTGGCGGCGCTTTCGTCCAGCAGCTTCGTTTTGCGGCCGCCGACAATGCGCCGGCCGCCTTCAAGGCGCGTGCGATCTCCTTCGTGATGGCCGGCGGCGTGGTAACGGCGATCCTCGGTCCGCAGATCGTGATCTTCACCCGCGAGCTCTTTGCTCCGGTGATGTTTGCGGGCTCCTTCGCCGCGATCATCGCGCTCGCAGCGGTAGGGGCGATCATCCTTTCCTTCCTGCGGCCGGGCACGCATTCCGGCCACGCGGCCAGCGCCTCGGCGGAGCCGGCGAGGCCCTTGGCCGAGATCGTGCGGCAACCGCAATTCGCTGTGGCGTTGCTCTGCGCGGTCTCGACCTATGCGCTGATGACCTTTGTCATGACCGGCGCTCCGCTCGCGATGGTCGGCTGCGGTTTTTCGCCGGACGAGGCGACGCTCGGCATTTCCTGGCACGTCATGGCCATGTTCGCCCCAAGCTTCTTCACCGGCCGCCTGATCACGCGCTACGGCGCTGAGAAGATTGTTGCGACCGGTCTCGTACTGCTGATCGCCTGTGGGGTGGTCGCGCTGTCGGGTATCGCGCTTTGGCAGTTCTGGACCGCGCTCATCTTGCTTGGGCTCGGCTGGAATTTCGGGTTCATCGGCGCGACCGCGATGGTGACGAACGCCTACCGACCATCGGAGAAGGGGCGTGCCCAAGGGTTCCACGACTTCGTGCTGTTCTCGTCCGTTGCCGTGGGCTCTCTGATGTCCGGCGTCACCTACAACACCTATGGCTGGGACATGCTGAACTGGGTAATTTTCCCGGTAGCGGTGCTGTGTCTGATGGCGTTAGGGATGCTGATGCTGCGTAGGACCCGCGTCGCGGGGTGACAGGTAAAACTGCACAGCCGTTGCGTGTGGCTTTGCAGCGAAACTCGGGCAAAACCGTAACAAATCCTTGACGCTAGCGTTTCGCTACCCGCATATGCCGCAGCGGAGGACCGATTTCCGTGTAGCGGCGAAACGGTCTGGTCAAACGGCCCGGGGAGGGGTTCGCCGGGCCAAACCAAGGGAAATCGGCATGACAATGCTTTACGTCGTCATTGCCTGCGGTCTGCTTTCCGTCGTCTACGCCATCTGGGCAACGCAGTCGGTCCTCGCGGCCGACCAGGGAAATGCACGCATGCAGGAAATCGCCGGCGCCATCCGTGAGGGTGCGCAGGCTTATCTCGCACGTCAGTACACCACCATCGCCATCGTCGGCGTGGTCGTCTTCCTCCTCGCACTCTGGCTCCTGTCCTGGCAGGCCGCGATCGGCTTCCTGATCGGCGCGGTGCTGTCGGGTGCCGCTGGCTTCATCGGCATGCACGTTTCCGTTCGCGCCAACGTGCGTACGGCGCAGGCCGCTTCGAACAGCCTGGCCGCCGGTCTCGACATCGCCTTCAAGTCGGGCGCCATCACCGGCATGCTGGTGGCCGGGCTCGCGCTGCTCGGCGTCTCCGTCTACTACTGGATCCTGATCGGTCCGATGGGCTACGCGCCCGCCGATCGCACGGTGATCGATTCTCTCGTGGCGCTGGGCTTCGGCGCTTCGCTGATCTCCATCTTCGCCCGTCTCGGCGGCGGCATCTTCACCAAGGGTGCGGATGTCGGCGGCGATCTCGTCGGCAAGGTCGAGGCCGGCATTCCGGAGGATGATCCGCGCAACCCTGCGACCATTGCGGACAATGTAGGCGACAATGTCGGCGACTGCGCCGGCATGGCCGCGGACCTGTTCGAGACCTACGCGGTGACGGTCGTGGCCACCATGGTCCTCGCCGCGATCTTCTTCGCCGGCAGCGCGCTGCTGTCCAGCGTCATGCTCTATCCGCTGGCCATCTGCGGCGCCTGCATCCTCACCTCGATCGTCGGTACCTTCTTCGTCAAGCTCGGTGCCAACGGTTCGATCATGGGCGCCCTCTACAAGGGCCTCATCGTCACCGGTGTGCTCTCGGTCGTCGGCCTCGGCGCAGCGACCTCGCTTACCATCGGCTGGGGCGAAGTGGGCACGGCCAACGGCATGCCGATCACCGGCACCAACCTGTTCATCTGCGGCCTGATCGGCCTCCTGGTGACAGGGCTGATCGTCGTGATCACCGAATACTACACCGGCACCAACAAGCGCCCGGTGAACTCGATCGCCCAGGCGTCGGTCACTGGTCACGGCACCAACGTCATCCAGGGCCTCGCCGTCTCGCTCGAATCGACGGCTCTGCCGGCGATCGTCATCGTTGGCGGCATCATCGCGACCTACCAGCTTGCCGGCCTGTTCGGCACGGGCATCGCGGTGACGACCATGCTCGGCCTCGCCGGCATGATCGTGGCGCTCGACGCCTTTGGCCCGGTCACCGACAATGCCGGCGGTATCGCCGAGATGTCGGGCCTGCCGAAGGAAGTGCGCCACTCCACCGACGCGCTCGACGCGGTCGGCAACACGACCAAGGCGGTCACCAAGGGCTATGCGATCGGCTCTGCCGGTCTCGGCGCGCTGGTGCTGTTCGCGGCCTACAGCTACGACCTGCAGTATTTCGCCGCGAACGCGACCCAGTATCCGTATTTTGCGGATATCGGAACGGTGTCGTTCGATCTGTCGAACCCGTATGTCGTCGCCGGCCTGATCTTTGGCGGCCTGATCCCCTATCTCTTCGGCGGCATCGCTATGACGGCCGTCGGGCGCGCGGCGGGTTCGATCGTCGAGGAGGTGCGCAAGCAGTTCCGCGAGAACCCGGGCATCATGCAGGGCACGACCAAGCCGAACTATGCACGCGCGGTCGACATCCTGACCCGGGCTGCGATCAAGGAAATGATCATCCCGTCGCTGCTGCCGGTCCTGGCTCCGCTCGTCGTCTATTTCGGTGTGCTGCTGATCTCGGGCTCCAAGGCTTCGGCCTTCGCCGCGCTCGGGGCTTCGCTGCTCGGCGTTATCGTCAACGGCCTCTTCGTCGCCATCTCGATGACCTCGGGCGGCGGTGCGTGGGACAACGCCAAGAAATCCTTCGAGGACGGTTTCGTCGACAAGGACGGCGTCAAGCATTTGAAGGGCTCCGAGGCGCACAAGGCCTCGGTCACGGGCGACACGGTCGGCGATCCCTACAAGGATACCGCCGGCCCGGCCGTGAACCCTGCGATCAAGATCACCAACATCGTGGCGCTTCTGCTGCTCGCCGTGCTCGCGCACTGAGCGCGAAGACAGTCCCAAGAAGGAACCCCGCGGGAGCAATTCCGCGGGGTTCTTGATTCTGTGATTGAGATGACGGCCGTGCGATCGCGTCTGCGAACGGGATCAGCCGCCGGGATTGCCGAACAGGTTCGGTGCCTGCCCCTTCTTGCCGCCGAAGCCGGACAGGATCTGGCCGAGGAAGTTCTGGTCCTTGCCGCCCGTCGGGGTGGTGCGGGAGATGAAGTCGAACACCTTGCCGTCCTGCATGCCGTAATTGGCGATGTTCACGACGCGGTCGTCGGGGCCAAAATAGACAGCGAGCACGCGCTGGTCCACGATATGGGGATTCTGCCATGCCATCGAGCGATGGCGCTTCTGCGAGATATAGTAGAAGACCTCGTTGTCGAAGGTCGCGCGCGTCGAGGGCGAACCGAGCGCGAGCAGCACCTGTTCGCGGCTCGATCCGGGCGGTACGAGGTCGATCGCCTGCGGATCGATCACATAGCCCTGGGTCAGGGTCTCGCTGCTCGACAGAGCCGAACCGGCATTGCAGCCTGACAGCGCGGCCACCGCGGCCACGGCCAGCATCGCGGAGCCCAACCGGGCAGTTCCCGCCTTGATTTTCAATGCACGCAACGACATCTCCATGTCACTCAGGCTCCCGCGGCGGCTTGCGCGAAGCGGGAGACTCGGTAAACCAGCTTTCGGGCCGATGCAACCGAAGCTGCGCAATCGGCTGGAGCCCTCCGGTATGTTCAAGCAATTCTTCAACCCGGCGCGACGGCGAAACCGCGCCATAGCAGATGCCGTCTACGCCCGAATCGTGGCGGCGGCGCGGCAGCCGGCCGCTTATTCGGATTGGGCCGTCCCCGACACGCCGCTCGGCCGCTTCGAAATGGTGGGATTGCACATCTATCTGTTCCTGCGCCGGATACGGGGCGAGGGCGCGGCAGCCGATGCCCTGGGGCAGGAACTCGCCGACACCTTTTTCCTTGACGTCGACCAGTCGCTGCGCGAGCTCGGCATCGGCGACATGGGCATTCCGAAACGGATGAAGACGCTGGCGAGGATGTTCTACGGCCGCACGAAGAGCTATGACGAGGCGCTCGACGCGGGCGACCTGGGGGCGCTGACGGCAGCGCTTCGACGCAATGTGCGACCGGACGCGGCAGACTGGCCGCAGGCGGCGCAACTCGCGGCCTATGTCGTGCAAGCGTCGGATGAACTCGCGGGCCAGCAGCTCGACGTTTTGCTTTCGGGCGAGGTGCAGTTCCCGCAAGCGGGAGAAGGGAAGGGGCAGTGATGGACAAGAGCCCGATTTCATATCCGATCGACGTGCGGCGTCTGCCGCAGAAGGGCTTTCCGGTTATTGTCGAGCCGAACGCAAAGGAGCTGGGCGAGCTTGCCCGCGCGCAAAACCTGGTTTCGGTGGGCTCGTTCCATGCCGAGCTTCTCCTGAAGGACTGGAAGCGTGGCGGCGTAAGCGTCACCGGCCGTGTTCGCGCCTCGATCGTCCAGGAATGCGTGGTCACACTCGAGCCGGTCGAGGCGGAGATCGACGAGCAGGTCGACATCGTCTTCGTGCCGGAGGGTTCGCCGCTGGCGCGCGACACGATCGACGAGGGAGAGCTCGTGCTCTCGGCCGACGCGTCCGACCCGCCCGAAACCTTCGACGGGGTGACGATCGACGCCGGCGCGGTGGCCGAGGAGTTCTTCGCGCTCGGCATTGATCCCTACCCGCGCAAGCCCGGGGCCGAGCTGCCTGGGGCCGTCTCGGCGGGCGACAAGGATTCGCCGTTCGCGGCCCTTCGCGACCCGAATTCGCAAAGTTCGAAAAGGCGGTAGCGGGCTCCAAATGGAGGTTGTGCGGCGACGCAAAACCGCTATTTTCGCCGCTGGCTTGGCCTGTCCCGCATCCTGCGGATAGAAACGTCAAAAAAGAGACTAGGCGCGCGTGATCAGGATTTCGATTGATGCGATGGGGGGCGACCACGGGCCCGAAATCGTCATGCCCGGCCTGCTGCGGGTCGCGGAACGCCGCCCCGACGTGCGTTTCCTCATTTACGGCCGTGAGGATGTGGTCTCACCGCACTTCATAAAGCATCCGCGCCTGCGCGCGATCAGCCAGTTCGTCCATTGCGAAGTGGCGGTGCGAATGGAGGACAAGCCGAGCCAGGCCCTACGCCATGGCCGCTGGAAATCTTCGATGTGGAAGGCGATCGAGGCCGTGAAAGCCGGCGACGCCGATGTCTGCGTCTCCGCCGGCAACACCGGCGCGCTGATGGCCATGTCGAAGTTCTGCCTGCGCACGATGGCGCAGATCGACCGTCCCGCGATCGCCGCGATCTGGCCGACGACGCGCGGCGAAAGCGTGGTGCTGGATGTCGGCGCCACGATCGGCGCAGACGCGCATCAGCTGATCGATTTCGCCATCCTGGGGTCGGCGATGGCGCGTGCCGTCTTCGGCATCGCGAAGCCGTCGGTCGGCCTGCTCAATGTCGGCGTCGAGGAGATCAAGGGCCAAGAGGACGTTCGCGAAGCGGGCTCGCTGCTGCGCGCTGCCGAACTCACCTCGATGGACTACCGTGGCTTTGTGGAAGGCGACGACCTGGGCAAGGGCACGACCGACGTCGTCGTGACCGAGGGATTCTCCGGCAACATCGCGCTCAAGACCGCGGAAGGCACGGCCAAGCAGATCTCCGGCTACCTGCGCGCGGCGATGAGCCGGACGCTGATGGCCAGGATAGGCTATCTCTTCGCCAAGGGCGCGTTCGACAGGCTGCGTGAGAAGATGGACGTGCGCAAGATCAACGGCGGCGTCTTTCTTGGCCTCAACGGCATCGTGGTGAAGAGCCATGGCGGCACCGACGACGAGGGATTCGCGGCTGCTGTCGAGCTCGGCTACGACATGGCGCGCAACGGGCTGATCGAGAAAATCCGCGCCGACCTCGACCAGTTCCATGCCCGCGCGCCGGAACTGTCGCGCCGCAAGGCCGCCGAACCCACCGAGGAAGGGCAAGACTGATGATCCGCTCGCAAGTAAGGGGGGTGGGGTCCGCCCTGCCTCGGCGCGTACTCACCAACGCCGAACTGTCGCAGATGGTCGACACGTCCGACGAGTGGATCGTGCAGCGCACCGGCATCCGCCAGCGCCATATCGCTTCGGACGACGAGACGACGGCCTCGCTCGGCGAGGCGGCTGCGCGCGCCGCTCTCGCCAATGCAGGTCTCACACCGGCCGACATCGACCTGATCGTGCTTGCCACCTCCACGCCGAACAATACCTTTCCTGCAACGGCGGTGGAGATCCAGAACCGGCTCGGCATGCACCACGGCTTCGCCTTCGATCTCCAGGCGGTGTGCAGCGGCTTCGTCTACGCCGTCTCGGTCGCTGATCTGCATATCCGCGGCGGCATGGCGAAGCGGGTCCTGGTCATTGGCGCGGAAACCTTCTCGCGCATCCTCGACTGGTCTGACCGGACGACCTGCGTCCTGTTCGGCGACGGCGCCGGCGCGATCGTGCTGGAAGCGGTGGAGATGCACGGAACGGGCGCCGACACGGGCATCCTCTCCTCCGCGCTGCGCTCCGATGGCGCCCATAAGGACAAGCTCTATGTCGATGGCGGGCCCTCGACCACGGGCACGGTCGGCCATCTGCGTATGGAAGGGAAGGAAGTCTTCAAGCACGCCGTCGGCATGATCACCGACGTGGTGACGTCGGCGCTCGCCGCGGGTGGCGCGACGGCGGACGACCTTGACTGGTTTGTCCCTCACCAGGCCAATCTGCGCATCATCGATGCGTCGGCGAAGAAGATGGGTATTGCCCCGTCCAAGGTCGTGGCGACCGTGAGCGATCACGGCAACACGTCGGCCGCCTCCGTTCCCCTCGCGCTTTCTGTCGCCGTCGCCGACGGCCGAATCAAGAAGGGTGATCTCGTCCTGCTCGAGGCGATGGGTGGAGGCTTTACGTGGGGAGCCGTTCTGCTACGGTGGTAAGGTCGGGTTTCAAACAGAGCTTGCGGCGCTGGGGGGCGTATGCCGTAGGTTCTTGACCAGGGCCGGTCGATTTTTTACGTTGCTTTATCGCTGTTTAGTCGGATTTGTTGGTTTGCAGGAAGGTCGCATGGGGGGAAACACACTTACGCGCGCCGACCTCGCCGAGGCAGTCTACCGCAAGGTGGGATTGTCTCGAACCGAATCCGCACAGCTCGTCGAGATGGTGCTGGACGAGATCTGCGACGCGATCGTGCGTGGCGAGACCGTCAAGCTGTCCTCTTTCGCGACCTTCCAGGTGCGCTCGAAGAATGAGAGAATCGGGCGCAACCCGAAGACCGGCGAGGAAGTGCCGATCCTTCCGCGCAAGGTCATGACCTTCAAAGCGTCGAACGTGCTGAAGAGCAAGATCCTCCGGAATCACCAGCAGGCGAAGCCGAAAGGCGGAAAATAGCTGGGGGCGGTTCGCCCGCGTCTCCACATCGCCTTGAATATCGCCACGCAAACCGCTGGAATGTGTGACGAATCACGATTGGGGGAGGCATAGCCGCATGGACAAGAGCCCCGACGCATTCCGCACCATCAGCGAGGTCGCAGAAGACCTCGACCTTCCCCAGCACGTCTTGCGCTTCTGGGAGACGCGATTCACCCAGATCAAGCCGATGAAGCGAGGCGGGGGCCGCCGCTATTACCGGCCTCAGGACGTGGACCTGATCAAGGGCATCCGCCACCTGCTCTACGACCAGGGCTACACGATCAAGGGCGTCCAGAAGCTGCTGCGGGAGAACGGCAACCAGTTCATCGCCGCCGTCGGCACGGGCGATATGGCTGCGGTCGCGGCGATCGCGGCGCGCAAGCAGGAGGCCGCGCAAGCGGCTGCGGCGAGCACGGCCCCGCGCGGCGGCGTGGACGACGAGATGCTGGTAGGCGAGCCAAAGGTGAAGCCCAGCCGGCGTTTCTTCGGCCTGGGCAAGGCCGACGACGACGGCCCGGTGGCCCCTGGTCAATCGCGCCTGTCAAAGGACAATCGCGCGCTCTTGCAGGAAGCGCTGTTCGACCTGCTCGAATGCAAGCGCCTGCTCGACCAGGTACGCTGACGGATTTACTGAAAAGAACGGGCGGAGAAGCCTTCGGCGGCGCTTATGCGCCGCCGATCAGCGCCGTGAACGAATATTCCGGCCAGATGCCGATCGCACCGTCGTACATCATCTTCAGCGCGACGTAGAGGATGATGACCAGGCCGACATAGGCGATCCAGCGGTGGCGATGCAGAAGCTGCGCAATGAAGGACGCCGCGAAGCCCATCAACGCGATGGACATAGCGAGGCCGATGATAAGGACGGTCGGATGTTCGCGCGCCGCGCCTGCGACCGCCAGGACGTTGTCGAGCGACATCGACACGTCGGCGATGACGATCTGCCACGCGGCCTGCGCAAAGGTCTTGCGCGGCGCGCCTTTGGCAATTGTCCCGTCCTCGTTGGTGTCCTGATTGAGAAGCGCTTCCTCGGCGGCCTGCTCTTCCTCGTGGCTGACCGTCATCTCGCGGTACATCTTCCAGCAGACCCAGAGCAGCAGCAGTCCGCCAGCCACCAGCAAGCCCGGTCCGAGCGCGAGCAACTGGGTGGTGATGAGCGCGAAGCAGATGCGCAGCACGGTCGCCGCGAGGATACCGATAAGGATCGCTTTGCCGCGCTGATCCTTCGGCAGGCCGGCCGCGGCGAGGCCGATGACGATGGCATTGTCGCCCGCCAGGACCAGGTCGATCGCAAGGACTTGCAGAAGCGCGGTGAACCCTTCGGCGGTGAAGATTTCCATGGACGACCTTGCCGATATCGAGAGACGCCCGCGCAGGGCAAAGAAGACGCACCCGAAATGGGACACGCATGCCGGTATTTCAATGGTCGGAGCGGCGGGATTCGAACCCACGACCCCTTGACCCCCAGTCAAGTGCGCTACCGGGCTGCGCTACGCTCCGAACCGCGGCAAGCCCTATAGAACACGGGGTTAAGAGGCAAGGGGGTAAATCGGGGCGGGGAACGAAAGCCCTGCGTCGTCCGGCCATTGTCCGCGCCTTGTTGATAGCGCGGCACGCCGGGACTATCCTTAGGTCAGCAATCAGAGGTTTGGGCGGCGTGGACGCACGCGGGCGGTCGAGATTCTGGGCGAGTGCGCTGGCGGGGCTAGGCGGCCTCTGCGCCTTCATGTTTTCGGCACCGGGACAGGCGGGACTCGCGCTCGACGGGGAGGTGAGGGCGGACCTCGCCCGCCGCGCCGACGACATCGCCGCTGTGGTCGATGACCTTCGGGCGATGCCCTCGCTGCGCGAGGCTGTCTCGAGGGGACAGCGGCGGCTCGCGCTGGTGATCGGCAACAACGACTATGACGAGCTGAACGACCTTAACAAGGCCGAGGGAGACGCCGTTTCCCTGAAGTCGACCCTGGAGGAACTCGGCTTTTCCGTCACGCTGAAGCTGAACGTGTCCGCCAGGGATTTCGACGATGCGGTGGACGCGTTCGTCGACAGCCTGAAGCGGGGAGATGTCGCCTTCTTCTTCTTTGCCGGCCACGGCGTGAGCTACGAGCAACGCAACTTCCTGCTGCCGGCCGACATGCCCGCGCTCGATGCCATCCGCGAATCGCGGCTCGAGCGCTATTCGGTCGATGCGCAGGATCTGGTCGACCGGATCTACGAGCGCGGCGTCGAGATCGCCTTCGTCGTGCTCGACGCCTGTCGCGACAATCCTTTCCCGCCCGACGCCGATACGCGAGCAGTGCGCGCCTATGGCGGCCTGGCACGGATGACGCCTCAGAAGGGCGCCTTCGTCCTTTATTCCGCCGGCATCGGCCAGAAGGCGCTGGACCGGCTCGGGCCCGACGACACCGATCCGAATTCGGTCTTCACGCGCACGTTCAAGCCGATCCTCTCGACGCCGGGAATGCCGGCGGTCGAGATCGCCAAGCGCACGCAGGTCGAGGTGCATGCGCTCGCCGCGACCGTGCCGCACGACCAGGATCCGGCTTATTACGACCAGGTGGTCGGGCAGTTCTATCTCAAGGCGCCGCGTCCCAAGCTCTACGGCCTGGTGATCGGCATCGACGACTATGGCGGCCGGCACAACCTGCGCGGCGCGGTCAATGATGCAAGGCATATGTCGGACGCTCTCGCCGCCGTCGGAGCGGAGAAGGTCGTCACACTCCTCGACCACGACGCCCGCCTCAAGTTCATCGACTACGTCTGGAACGATTTGCTCGAAGATGCAGATCCCGGCGATACGATCGTCTTCACTTATTCGGGGCAGGGGACGCAGGAGCCGGCGCCCGACAAGCTGAACGAGAAGGATGGACTGCGTGACTTCCTCATTCTTCCGGGACCCCAGCCGCTCGACAAATATTCCGACCTCGCCGACTTCAGCGCCGACAGGAAGCTGACCGACGATATCTTTACGGAGTGGATGGCCGCCGCTGCGCGCAAGAACGTCAACGTCATCGTGCTGATCGACGGCTGCCATGCCGGCGGCATACTCGACCGCGAATTCGCCAACGTGACCTTCTTCGGTGCTTCGCAGGAAGACGAGTTCGCGATGGAACAGGACTTCGAAGGAGAACAGCAGGGGCTGGCCAGCTATGTTTTCGCGCGCGGAATGACCGGCAGTGCCGACCTGAACGGCGACGGTTATATCACACAGCGTGAACTCTTCGCCTATGGCGACCAGAACGTGTTTCACATGTCGGCCGGGCGGCAGAACCCGCAGTTCTACCCTGCGATCGAGGCAAGCAGCCCGGGCCTCGCACTGCTCCGTTCCGCCAAGGCAGACGCGACGGGCGATCTGACGGCGCATTGGCTGCCGCTGCCGAAGGCGGTCCAGGACGACGGCGGCACGCGATAGGCCGCGCTCAGGCAGGAGCGTTCGCGCTTGCGCCGTAACGCTGTTCCAGCGCGATCGCGCCCCAGACCATGCCGATCAGGATGTAGAAGTGACGCCAGTGGTCGGTGTCGATCACCGAGCCCAGCGCGACGTGGCCGATAAGCGTCACCCAGGCGCACAGCAGAAAAGGCTGCCACGGCCGCTCGCGAAACAGGATGCGGAAGCCGGCCGCGAGCGTCCAGACGATCATGGTCAGCCAGGAGGCGAAGCCGAGCCAGCCATAGTCCATCAGCGCCTTCAGCCAGATGTTGTGGGTGTCTTCGCCATAGAGCTGGCCGAAGACGAGTGGGCCGATGCCAAACGGATGTTCCGTCGCGAGCTGGAAGCCGATCACATATCGGGCAAAGCGGCCGAGACGCGCGCCATCGTAGTCCTGCACGAGTTGGGCGCGGGTGGTGAAGAGTTCGGCAACCGACGGAATCTGCAGCGCCACCAGGATCGCCACCACGAGAAGCGCGAAGGCGGCGACCGTCATCATCGCCAGCCGCAACCTGAACAGGCCACTCTGGCTGCGCAGGAAAAGGATGCCCGTCACGAGGACCGCGCTGACGCCGAACAGCCCCCATGCGCCGCGCGAGAAGGACAGGAAGATCGCGATGATGATGACGAGCAGCGGCGGCACGCAGCGCAGCCATTCCGACGGCCCGCCTGTCAGGATGCGGTAGAGCAGCCAGATGCCCGGCAGCGCCAGGAACGGTCCGAACACGTTCGGATCCTGGAACACGCCGGCCGCGCGCTCGTATTTGGTGAACATCTCGAAGCCGGGCACGGCATGGAAATAGCCGAGGATGCCCGCCAGCCCGGTGATGACGGCCGAGGCCACCCAGGCGCGAAACATCAGGGCATACAGATCCGGGCGCGATTCGATGACGGCCGCGAAGAACACCGCTGTGAAGGCGAGAAAGAGCGATACGGCGATGTAGAGCGGCGTGTCCTGCAGGTCCGCCATCTGTGTCATGGAGATCATGCCGCCGATGTTGAATGCGATCAGAAGCACGAGGAGCGGCGTGATGGCCTTCGAGATGCGCAGGCCGAACAGCGCCCAGACCGCAATGAGCCCTGCCATATAGAGTTCATAGGGAGCGGGCTCGCGGATGACGAAGCCGGCGAGGAAGACGCCGAGCGAGACCGCGCAGGACACGATGATCGCGATCGCCTTGTCGTTGACCGCCGCGCGCGGAAGCTGACCGGCCACCGTGTCCATCAGTAGGCGTTTTCCGTGTTGAGCAGCCGGACCGGCGTCAGGAACAGGATCTTGAGATCGAACCAGAGCGACCAGTTCTCGATGTAGTAGAGGTCGTATTCGGTGCGCATCTTGATTTTCTCGTCGGTGTCCATCTCACCGCGCCAGCCATTGATCTGCGCCCAGCCGGTGACGCCGGGTTTGACGCGGTGGCGTGCGAAGTAGCCGTCGACGACCTCGTTGTAGAGTAGGTTGTGGGTCTGCGCCGCGACCGCGTGCGGACGCGGGCCGACCAGCGATAGCGAGCCGAACAGCGCGTTGAAGAACTGCGGCAACTCGTCGATCGAAGTCTTGCGGATGACGCGGCCGACGCGCGTGACGCGCGGATCTCCCTTGGTGACGGCCTGCTTCGCGCTCGGGTCGGACCGGTCCGCATACATCGAGCGGAACTTGTAGACCTCGATCACCTCGTTATTGAAGCCGTGTCGCTTCTGCTTGAAAAGCACCGGCCCCTTGGAGTCGAGCTTGATGGCGATTGCGGTTGCCAGCATGATCGGAGACAGGACGATGATGCCCAGCAGGCTGAAGACAATATCGAACGCGCGCTTGGCGACCGAATCCCAGTCGTTGATCGGCCTGTCGAAAATGTCGAGCATCGGCACGGCGCCGATGTAGGAGTAGGAGCGGGGGCGGAAGCGGAGCTGGTTCGAATGTGCCGACAGGCGGATGTCGACCGGCAGCACCCACAGCTTCTTGAGCAGCGACAGGACGCGCGTCTCGGCGGTGATCGGCAGCGAGACGATCAGCATGTCGATGCGCGCGATGCGGGCGAATTCGATCAGCTCCGCGACATTGCCGAGCTTCGGATATCCGGCCACGACAGGCGGCGAGCGCGAATCGTCACGATCATCGAAGATGCCGCAGATGCGGATGTCGTTATAGGGCTGCGCCTCGATCGAGCGGATGAGGGCTTCTGCGTTCTTGCCGCCGCCGACAATCACCGCGCGCCGCTCCATGCGTCCGTTGCGGGCCCAGCGGCGAATCTGCATCGCCATGATGAAGCGCAGGCCGAACATCAGCGTCAGGCCCGTGGCGTACCATGCGCCGAACCAGAGGCGCGAAAAGTCAGAGGAGACTTTGAACAGGAAGCCGGCGATAGCGAGCACAGCGAACGTGCCCGACCAGACGAGCAGGATCTTGCCGGCATTCGAGAGCGGACTACGCAGCGATGTGATCTGGTAGCAGTCGGTGAACTCGAGCAGGATCACCGTCAGGAGAGAGGCCGCAACCGCGATTGCCGGATAGTACCAGACCAGATGGGTGTTGTAGCCGATAAGCCAGCCGTGCAGCACCAGCCCGCTGAGCACCAGAAGCGCAAACTCGACGAGACGCAGCGTGCCGGTGACCATCACCGGCGACATCGTATCGCGCCGGTACTGGCTGGCGACCTGTTCGGCGAGTGAATTGAGGGGCTTCGACGGCGAGGCCGCGCCTTCGCCCTCATGGCTGCGCACCGCGTTCAGCGAGAAACGGTTTGTCGGATCGATCTCGTTCATGACGCCATGCCGCGGAAAACAATGCCGGTATATACCACCTCTCTGCTAAGAAAGGTTTATATCGTGCATTCGTGTTTGAGCGGCGCGGCAAGCGAGCCGCGGGCTAAGCCCTCGTCCGTCGTCAGCTTTCCAGCACGCGGAAATATTCGCGCTCAATGGCGCGGGCCATGACGTCGACGCCGAACTTGCCCTTGAGCGCATCCGTGGTCGGCATCAGGGCCTGCCAGGCGGGCGGATCGGCGACGAGGTTCTCCATCCGCGCGGCGATCTCGCTGGCATCCGGGCGGGCAAGGGCAGGGGAGCCGGCCGGAAAGATCTCCGGAATGCCGCCGACCGAGGTCGCGATCATCGGCAGCCCCGCCGCCAGCGCCTCCAGCACGATGTAGGGCATCGCTTCGGCCCGCGACGGCACGACGATGGCCCGGGCGAGCGCGAAGGCCTGCCGGGCGGGCATCGGTGGACGGAACGTCACGCGCCCACCAAGTCCGAGCCGCGTCACCTGCTCCCGGTATGCCGGCAGATCGTCGCCGTCCCCCACCATCACCGCGGTGAGTTCACGTCCGGTCGACTTTTCCGATCGTGCCAGCGCATCGATGAAGATGTCCGGACCTTTGAGGTCGCGCATCATGCCGATGTAGAGAAAGTGGGCAGCGCCGGACTCTGGCGTGACCGGAATGAACTCGGCCTCGCCGAGCCCGTTGTAGACGAGGCTCGACGGCGCGCGGGGCGGGCCGATCTTCTCGCGGAAGACGCGCTCTTCGTAGCCGGAGACGAAGAACAGATGATCGGTGAAGCGGTCCATCACGCGCTCGGCGGCGAAGATCAGTTTCCCCGTCATCGTATTGGCGTCGTAATGGAGGCTGCCGCCATGCGGCGAATAGAGGCGGGCTACGCGAGACCTGGATACCCGCAGAAGCGAGCCGAACAGGCGGGAATAGACGCCACCCTTGGCGCCGTGCCCGTGCAGGATGTCCGGCTGCAATTGCTTGATGAGACTGTAGGTTCTGTAGGCGGCGGTCACATCGCCCGGTCCGACATGGCGCTGCATCGGCGTTCGGTGCGCGCCCAGTGCCAGCGTGTCGGCGATCTGCTCGAACAGTCGGTCCTCGTAGTCGCCGCCGGTCGAGGAATCGCAGATGATACCGACGAGATGGCCTTCAGCCGACTGTGCCTGCGCGAGGTCGCGCACGTGGCGGAAGATACCGCCGACGGGCGATCGGAAGCAGTGCACGATGCGCAGATTTCTCCCCACCTCGACCACGGCCGCCGTCAGAACAGGCGTTCGCGGACGTAGATCGTGTCGCCCGGAAGCAGCGGGTCCGATGTATGCACTCGACCGGTCATGACCTTGCCGTTGACGGTACGGGTGATGTCGACAGTCGATTGGTTGCCGCGCGGCGAGAAGCCGCCGGCCACCGCGATCGCCTTCTGCACCGTCATGCCGGGCACGTAGGAATACTGGCCGGAAGCCCCGACCTCACCCATGACGAAGATCGGACGGTAGCGGTCGATCTCGACTGACACGTCGGGATCGCGCAGGTAGCCGTTGCGCAGCTTTGCTGCGATCAAGCCCTCGAGCTGCGCCGCCGACTGGCCGCGCGCGGGGACTGCGCCGACGAGCGGAAAAGCGATATAGCCGGCCTGGTCGACGCTGTAGGTGTTGGTGAGGCCTTCTTGTTCGAAGACCGTGACGCGGATCCTGTCCCCCGAGTCGAGCACATAGGGCGCCTGGAGTGATTTGCTGAACGCGGCGGGCGCGGGCCTGTAGCTGCTGCAGCCGGCGGCGAGCGCCACGGCGAGCAAGGCAAGAAGAGGCGGAGCGGGGCGTTTCATCTGCGGACACGAACCCTTTGCATGGACGGACCGGCGAACCGGCGCGATACCGGGACGTTATCCTCCCGTTAGGGTTAATGGCCGGTAAAGGGGAGGTATTGCCGCGGCGACCCCGCTTCGTTCCCGCCGCACGATTTCTTAACCCGACGGAAACCATAGACGTTTACTTTTCGCTATGTTTGGTTCGGAGTGACGCCATGTCGGGCAGTGCAGTCAGGGGCAGCGATGTCGATGTCGACCTCGGCACCCTCTTTGCCAGCATAGTCAGGGACTGGAAGCTGATCCTGGCGGTGACGATCGCGGTCACCGGCCTGGCCTTCCTCCTCGCCTGGCTGTCCACGCCGCACTATCGGGCTGAGACGCGTATCCTGATCGAGACGACCGAATCCGTCTTCACGCGCCCGACGCCAGCCGGCGAGAGCGACCGGCCCATCCTCGACGAGGAGGGCGTCACCAGCCAGGTCGAGGTGATCGCCTCCTCGGATCTGCTGAAGCAGGTCGCTGCCAAGCTGGAGCTCGGCAAGCTGAAGGAATTCGACGAGCAGGCGAATATGGGCCTGGTCGGCCGCCTGATGGTACTGGTCGGCCTCAAGAGCGATCCGGGCGGCATCGCGGCCGAGGATCGCGTGCTGAAGACAATGCGCGAAAAGCTGCGTGTCTACCGCGTCGAGCGCTCGCGCGTCATCGTGGTGGATTTCTCCTCCGAGGACCCGAAGCTCGCCGCTGCCGTGCCCAATGCGATCGCCGACGCCTATCTCGCCATGCAGCAGGAGGCGAAGCTCAAGTCGAACGCGTCTGCGACCGACTGGCTCGAACCCGAGATCGCGGACTTGCGCGAAAGGGTGAAGCAGGCCGAAACCAAGGTCGCGGAATTTCGCGCTCAATCCGACCTCTTGGTCGGGCAGAACAATTCGGCGCTCGCCACGCAGCAGTTGTCGGAGATGTCGACCGAACTCTCCCGTATCCGCGCCGCGCGCGCCACCGCGGAAGCGAATGCGCAGAGTCTGCGCGATGCGATCAACAGCGGCCGCTCGCTCGACACGATGCCGGACGTGATTTCCTCGCCGCTGATCCAGCGGTTGCGCGAGCGCCAGGTGCAGCTCAACACCGACATCGCAGACCTGTCGACGACGCTTCTCGGCAACCATCCGCGCATCAAGTCCCTGCGTTCGCAGCTTGCCGATCTCGACGGTCAGATCAAGAATGAGGCGCGCAACATCCTGCGGGGCCTGGAAACAGAGGCCGAGACCGCCAAGCTGCGCGAGGCTAAGCTGGTCGCGAACCTGAACAATGTGAAGGCCGAGTCCGCCCGGGTCGGCGACAAGGAGGTCGAGCTGCGCGCGCTCGAACGCGAGGCGGCGGCCCAGCGGGAACTGCTCGAATCCTATCTCACGCGTTACCGCGAGGCAGCGTCGCGCGGCGATCGCTCCTACCTGCCGGCGGATGCGCGTATCTTCTCGCGCGCGACCGTGCCGTTCGACCCTTATTTCCCGAAGATCGTGCCGATCGTCGGTGCGGCGTTCGTGGGCTCATTGCTTGTGATGGCCATCATCACCCTGCTGCGGGAACTCTTTTCCGGTCGCGCCATGCGTCCAGCCGCTGAAGGCAGGATAGAGCCGGTCGAGCATGTGTCCATGCCTGCAGCCACTGCGATCGAGCCCGAGGCGGCCGTGGTGCCCGAGCCGGCCGTCCAGCCCGCATCTCCGCCGGAGCCTCCGCCTGTGATTCCCGCGCCTGTGGTTGCCGAGAAGCCGGTTCCGGCGCGGGTGCGTATAGCGCCGAACGACAATCGCCTCAGCGTGTCGGCTGCGGCCGAGCGGCTGATCTCCAGCGGAGCCGTGCGTGCGATCTTCGTCTCGCCGGAGGGTGACGAAGGGGCGGCCAGTGCCGTGCTGGTGGCGCGCGAAGTGTCGGACTCCGGGCTGCGTGTCGCGCTGGTCGACCTCACGTCGTCCGGGGCCGCATCGATGCCGATGCTTGAAACGACGGCGGTGCCGGGCATCACGAACCTTCTCACCGCCGAATCGCAGTTCTCGCATGTCATCCACGCGGACATCTATTCCGACTGCCACGTCATCCCGGTCGGGACGGCCAATCCGGCGCGCGCGATGCGCGCCGCCGAGAGGCTGCCGATCATCCTCAATTCGCTGGGCTCCGCCTATGACCTCGTCGTGGTCGAATGCGGTCCCGCCGACGCCGCCGGCATCCGCAGGCTGGTGGGCGAGGGGACGCAGGTTTTCGTCAGCGCGCTCGAGCTGGGCGACAGCGCCGTCGATGCGACGGCGGCCGACCTCAGGTCCGGCGGCTATGGCGACATAGAGCTCGTAAAGCCCGAGGCGTTCGAGAACCCGACGCCCAACGTGCCGAACCGGTCGGCGGCCTGACGGATTTCACTCGTCTTCGGCGGGCTCTGCCTGTGCGGCCGTTTGCCGGCGCAGCCGCTTCACCAGCGTCCATGCCGTCCGGTTCTGCTTGATGGTGCGCTTCAACTTGGTGACACCCGCCAAGCCGGCGGCGAGGATATGGCCCTTCGCGGTCACGGGAACGGCAATGTCGATGTGGCGCGTTTCGATGTTGCACCAGAGCCTTTTGTAGGGCTCGTCCCCGACTGAGAAGTCGTAGATGTCGAAGCCCTGTTCGCAGGCTTCGCGGATGTTCTGGTAGAACAGGAATTCTCCCGGACTGACGACGGCCAACTCGTCCTCGGCAATTCCCCCGAATTCGCAGACAAGTCGATCGCCCGAACGGCTCGACCCGGTTATAGCCCGTAACGTCCCGCCGACCTCAAGCCCGTGCAGCACGAAGGGCGGCGGCGACATGGACAGTGCGTCTGCGAACAGCTTGCGGAAAAAGGCCTGCACGCCCGGTGGCGCGAAAACGTCGGCGATTCCCATCTTGCGGAAGCGTTTGGCCTTCATCTCGAAGAAGCGTTCCAGGAGCGTGTCGATCTCCTCGGGCGTGCTTGCTTCGATGCGGCGGAAGCCGCCCGCCGCTTCGAACTTGCGTGTCTGGGAGCGATGCTTCTTGCGCTTGCGTTTGCCGCTCGCGCGGTCGAGCAGCGCCTCGAACCCGCCATCGAGACAGACGGCGAGCGCGACATTGGGGCTTTCGCTGCTGGGCAGCGCGACAAGCGGAGACGTCAGGCCGCCGAGCTCTTTCAACGTCCGTTCGAGATAAAGGAGGTCCACATCGGGACGAATTGCCTTCACCGCTGCGGCCAGATGCGCACGGGTCAGGGTGCCCGCCCCTTCGTGGAAAGCGGGGAAATTGCCGGCGGCGTGGCTGCCTCCCATGAAGCGGGCGATCCGGAACGGACCTTTCTGCACCACTTCCAGCGGCAGCGTCACGATCGGACCTGTGTCGGGACCGGCCGAGACGATAAACGTGTCCTCGCCCGAGACCTCCGTCCACGCCGTGACCCAGTTTGTGGTCTGCGCCGGGGCTACAACCCGGCCGTCGACCAGCGCGGAATAGTCCGCGGGCGCGACAGTCGTCTTCCTGTCAGAGGTGTCCAGATCTTCGCTTTTTTTGCGTCCGGCTAATTTCATTTGCATGCGCGAGAATTGCGTCGACGCGTCAACCATACTTCAATCCTTGCCCGGTACGGTGCCTCGTCGCGTCTTCCGGCGCGATGAAACTACGCGGAAAAGGTGAATCAATGATCGACAGGGGGGAGTTGCTGCGAAAGCTCGCCCTCAACATGGCGAGATTCAGCGGTCTCGGCGCATTGGCTGCGCGGTTCACCGCGGGTTCCGGCGCGATCTTGATGTTGCACCGCGTCACGCGCGATCCAGCTTTGCCGTCGGGCATCAACCGGCATCTGGCGATCACGCCCGAATTCCTTGACGCGGTACTTTGCGAGATGAAGACGCTCGGCTTCCGCTTCGTGTCGATGGACGAGGTGCCGGACCTTCTGACCGCACCGGCCGGCTCGGAGCGCTTCATCGCCATCACCGCCGACGACGGCTACCGCGACAACGTGACCTGCGCTCTGCCTGTGCTCGAAAAGCACGGCGCGCCGATGACGATCTATGTCGCACCGGCCTTGATCGAAGGAACGATCGACCTCTGGTGGGACGTGCTGGAGGAGATCGTCTACCGTAGCGACAGGCTCTATATCGACACCGCCAAGGGGCGCATGGCCGTCGATGCGTCGACCCCTGTCGAAAAGGTCCGTGCCAATGTCGCGATCCACGACTACCTGACGACGGAGCTGCCGGAAGAGGAGCAGCGCCGCGTCATCCGCGCGCTCGCGGCCGCGAGCGGAGTAGACCATGCTCGACCTTCACGCGAGACGCTGATGACGTGGGACGAGGTGAGGCGCGCCTCCCGGCACCCGCTTCTGACCATTGGCGCCCACACCCTCCATCACTTCAATCTCAAGCGCCTGTCGGAAGAGCAGGTTCGCCGCGAGATGAGCGACGGCGTGAAATATCTCGAGATCGAGCTTGGCCAGACGCCGCGCCATCTCGCTTATCCCTATGGCTACGAGACCGCGGTGGGGGCGCGCGAAGCACGGATTGCGGCCGAACTCGGCTTCGCGACCGCCGTCACCACCCGGCACGGCGTGCTCTATCCCGCCCATGCCGGCCATCTCCACGCCCTGCCGCGCATTTCCATCAACGGTCGCTACCAGCAGGTCGGCCATATCAAGACCATGGTCAACGGCGTAACCACCCCCCTCGCCAACCGGGGCAGGACGTTCGTGACAGTGTGACGATCAGGCCTTCGGCTGTTTCACCATCCACTTGATGATGCCCATCGCCGGCAGGATCCACAAAAGCCCCGTCAGCAGGAAGTAGGTCAGGTGCACCAGCGGCCCGGACTCGCCGAGCCGAGCGACGGCGACCGTCGTGGCGATCCAGGCATACAAGATGACGAGCACGATCAGGAGCACGGTTCCGATCAGCTTGCGGATGCGGACGGGCATGGGGTTTCCTTTCGCGCTCCCTATAGTCCCGTCAGCCGGCCGCCGTAAAGCGAGGCCGCGCGACCGCTTGTCACGCGACAGGGCCGGCCAAAGAGGGTATCGGCTGCGGCATGGGTGCCGTCGGGACGACAGGAATGGCAACGTCTGCTGCGATCGATACATATGACGCGCGCCGCCGTGAGGCGGCCTCGCGCCGCGCCGTGCGCATATGGCTCTATGTCGTGCTGGTCGTACTTTTCGCGCTGTTCATCGTCGGCGGCGCAACGCGCCTGACCGATTCCGGCCTGTCGATCACCGAATGGAAGCCGATCCACGGCGTCATCCCACCGCTCAGCGAGGCGGAATGGCAGGAAGAGTTCGATCTCTATCGCCAAATCCCTCAATACCAGCAGATCAACAAGGGCATGAGCCTCGACGAGTTCAAGTCGATCTTCTGGTGGGAGTGGGCGCACCGGCTCATTGCGCGCCTGGTCGGTGTGGTGATGGCTCTGCCACTTGTTTTCTTCTGGTTCACCGGGCGACTCGAGAGCCAGTTGAAGCCGCGGCTGCTCGGCCTTTTCGCGCTGGGCGGCTTCCAGGGCTTCATCGGCTGGTGGATGGTCGCCTCGGGGCTCAGCGAGCGCGTCAGCGTCTCGCAGTACCGGCTGGCCGTACACCTCACCCTCGCTTGCATCATCTTCGCCGCCGTGATGTGGGTCGCGCGTGGGCTCGCGCCGCATTCCGAAGGACCGGCGTCGTCCGGCACCCGCCGGTTGGCCGGCGCGATGGCGCTGCTCGTCCTCTTCCAGATCTACCTTGGCGCGCTGGTTGCTGGTCTTGATGCCGGCATGGCCTACAATACCTGGCCGCTGATGGACGGAAGCCTTGTGCCGGGCGACCTGTTCGTTCAGCAGCCGTGGTGGATCAACTTGTTCGAGAACCCGAAGACCGTGCAGTTCGCACACAGGCTCGGCGCCTATCTCGTGCTGGCGGTTGCTGTTCTCCATGCGGTCGCGGCGTGGCGCGCCGATCCCGGCACGACGCATGCGCGCCGCGCGGTTCTGCTGCTCCTGATGATTGTGGCGCAGGCCGCGCTCGGCATCACGGCGCTGCTGCTGGTAGTGCCCTTCGGCTGGGCGCTGCTTCACCACGCCTTCGCGATCATGGTCCTCGGCTTCGCAGTGGCGCACTGGCGCGGCACGGTAGGAGAATACCCCCGTCCCATGCCGCGTGGAGCTTAGGCGTCCAGCATCAGGTCCATGTTCTGCACCGCCGCGCCTGAGGCGCCCTTGCCGAGATTGTCCAGCGAGGCGACCAGGTTCGCCTGGCCCTTGCCCTCGCTGCCGAGGACGAAGAGCTTCATACGGTCGGTGCCGGCAAGCTCGGTCGGGTCGAGGCGCGCAAGCTTCGCGCTCTCCTCCAGCGGGACGACCTCGACGATTGACTGGCCCGCATAGTGCGAAGCCAGTGCGTCGTGCAGCTTGGCGAGCGTCGGCGCACCGTTCAATTCTTCGAGGAACAGCGGTACCTGCACCAGCATGCCCTGCGCGAAGCGGCCGACGCTGGGCGAGAAGAGGGGCCGACGCTCGACCAGCCCGTGCTGCTTCATCTCCGCGACGTGCTTGTGCTGCAGCGGCAAGCCGTAGAGGAAATGCGGCGCGGCGATGTAGTCGGGATTCGACGGATCCTCCATCTGTGCGATCATCTGCTTGCCGCCGCCGGTGTAGCCGGACACGGCGTTGACCGTGACCGGATAGTCCGCCGGCAGGAGTCCGGCCGCAACGAGCGGGCGGATCAGCCCGATCGCACCGGTTGGGTAGCAGCCTGGATTGGCGACGAGCCGCGCGGACGCGATTCGCTCGGCCTGCGCCTTGTCCATTTCCGCGAAGCCGTAGGCCCAATCGGGATGGACCCGATGTGCAGTCGACGTGTCGATGATGCGGGTCGAGTTCTGCCCCTCAAGGATAGCGACGGATTCCTTCGCGGCGTCATCCGGCAAGCAAAGGATCGCGATGTCGGCGCTCTTGAGGAAATCCTCCCGCGCGGCGCGGTTGCGACGTTCGGCTTCCGGGATCGACAGCACGTCGAGATCGTGACGCGCGGCAAGGCGCTGCCTGATCTGCAGGCCGGTGGTGCCGTGTTCGCCATCGATGAAGATTTTCGGTTTCATGCCCGTGGTCCGGAAAGTGAGGTCGTTCAGATGGTTACGCCAGCCGCCGGAATCAATCCGCCAAACTGTTGAATCGATGCGTTAGCCGCGGGCCTTTCGCGCCGAAAGCAGGCCGAGGTAGTACATTGCGATGTTGGACGCCGCGATCGAGGTGATGTCGGCATGATCGTAGGCTGGCGCGACCTCCACCACGTCCGCACCTACCATATCCAGTCGGTCGAGCAGGCGCAGCACCGACAGCATCTTGGCAGAGGACGGGCCTCCTGCAACCGGCGTGCCGGTTCCGGGTGCGAAGGCCGGGTCCAGGCAATCGATGTCAAAGCTGACATAGGTCTTGCGGCCACGGGTGCGGTCGAGGATCGCGTTCGCGATTTCAGCGGCGCGCATCTCCTCGACATCGTAGCCATAGAGAATTTTTATCCCGCAGTCGGTCGGCGCGTGGGTACGGATGCCGATCTGGATCGAGGTCGCCGGATCGATGACGCCCTCGCGCACCGCGCGCAGGACAAAGGAACCATGGTCGATGCGCCTGCCGTCGTCGTCCCAAGTGTCCTGATGGGCGTCGAACTGCACGAGCGACAGCGGGCCGTATTTCGCCGCATGCGCTTTGAGGATCGGCCAAGTGACGAAATGGTCGCCGCCGAGCGAGAGCAGGAACGCGCCGTTGCGGATCAGCTTCGTCGCCTCACGCTCGATGATGCCTGGTGTCTTCTGGTGGTTGCCCGAATCGAGCAGGCAATCGCCGTAGTCGACCACGGCGAGCCGGTCGATGAACTCGTCGTTGAAGGGATACTGCGCGTCATTGTCCATGATCGCCGAGGCGCGCCGGATGCCTTGCGGTCCGAAGCGCGCACCCGGGCGGTTCGTCACCGCGGCGTCGAACGGGATACCCCAGACGATCGCGTCGGCGCCCTTCACGTTCTTCGAATACTTGCGCCGCATGAACGACAGCGCGCCGGCATAGGTCGGCTCGTAGGACGCGCCGGCAAAACCGCGCGCGACGAAGGCATTGTCGATCGAGTTCGCGGCCATGGACGTCCTTCCTCTGTCGCGGCGGAACCTATCCCGCGTCCACGACGGTATCGCAACAGGAAAAAGCGTCATCTTCGTTTCACGCGCCTGTCACCCGATGCCGGTACGAGCCGCTCCAGAATAGCGGTGGAACGATTCGAACGCATGCGAGCCATAATCGGCGGCATCCTCCTGTCAGTCCTGTTGGGATGTGGGCTCGCTCTCGCGGACGCTGGGCGCGTCGGTGAGATCCGTGAGCGCCTGTCCAGCGCCAATCAATGGCGCGACCATGTGATGGTCGTGGCACACCGCGCCGGCGGTCTCCAGGCGCGCAAGTCGCGCTTCCCGGAGAATTCGCGCGCCGCACTGGCCGATGCGATCTCGATAGGCGCCGAGATGGTCGAGATCGACGTACAGAAATCCTCGGACGGGACGTATGTCGTAGTGCACGACACTTGGCTCGATCGTACCACCAACTGTCGCGGCGAGGTTGCGGACCGCACGCTGGCCGAACTGAGAACCTGCCAACTGGTGGTCGAGGGGACCAGCATTCCTACGGACGAAGCCGTCCCGACCCTCGCCGAATATCTTGAGGCCGCGCGAGGCCGCATCATGGTGAACATCGACAACAAGCTCGCGCCCGACGACCTCGTCGGCATGACGCAACTCGCCGAACGTCTCGGTCTCGCCGACCATCTCGTGGTGAAGCTCAACCTCTGGAACGAGGAACGCATCGCCGAGGCGCATCGGCTGATCGGCCTGATGCCGCGCGGCGTGATATTCATGCCCATCGTGGCGGATGATGCGGTGCGCGATCCGGGTCTGCTGGAACGCGTGACGAGCACGGTGTCAGCCGATGCGGTGGAACTGATCGCCTGGCATAAAGACGGCCAGCCGATGACGCCCGACGGTGGCCCGCTTTTCGGAACGAGGGCGCGGGCGGTGGCCGTGCGCGGCGGCTGGCATCTCTGGGTTAACACCTATGGCATCGTCAACAAGAGCGCCGGGATGCTTGCCGGCGGCCGAGGCGATCAGCTTGCCGTAGAGGCCGATCTGCCCGGCGAGGCTTTCGGATTCTGGGTCGACCGCGGCGCAACCATCATCCAGACCGACGAGCCCGGCGAAGCTATCCGCTGGCTCGATGCGAACGGCTACCGGCGCCCCTATGCCGCCGGTACGCAGCAAGCCGCCGCAAGGTAGCGCCATCCCCAGCCTCGCCTCTGTGTCTGGCCCGCATTTTGCGACGGGCGGAGGACGGAAGTGACGATACGTCCACCTGTCCCCCTATGCGACAGGCGTGAACGAAAGCGGGGGGATACGGTGGCTAAGGACCTCATTACGGCACAACAGGCAGCCGCCGTCCGGGCCGATGGCCCGGTCCGATTCGAGGCACTGGACAGTTGGCGCGGCCTGGCGGCGGTTTTCATCATTCTGTTCCATGCCCAGGTCGCGAGCCATGTGCGCGACGCCTCGCTGGTGCGGGCCGGCGAGATGTTCGTCGATTTCTTCTTCGTGCTGTCCGGCTTCGTGATCGCTCATGCTTATTCCGGGCGACTGTCGACCGGGGCGGATTTCGGCCGCTTCATGGTGTTGCGCGTCGGGCGCGTGTTCCCGTTGCACCTCGTCATGCTGATCCTGTTCATCCTGATGGAGACGGGCAAATCGCTCGCTCCCAGCCTGGGGGCGGCCGGAGACGCGGCGTTTACCGGCACGAACGACATCTTGGCCATTCCCACCAACGTTATCCTCTTGCATGTCGGCACGCATGACCAACTCACCTGGAACACACCGGCCTGGAGCATCGCGGCCGAGATGGTCGCCTATGTCGCCTTCGGGCTGGCAGCCCTGTTGCTGGGGCGCTTCCTGTGGATGGCGGCAGTTGCCGGCGCCGTCCTGTCCGGATGGTCGCTCTGGGCGTTCGCGCCGCACGGCATGGAGTCCACCTACGATTTCGGCGACCTGCGCGCGATCTACGGGCTTTCGGTGGGAGTGCTTGCCTACCGGCTGGCGGTCGGCGGCGCGGCCCGTTCGTATTCGCGGGCCGCGGTCGGGCAGGGGGGCGTGAATCCGACGCTGTTGGAAATCGCGGCAATCTTTCTGGCCCTCGGCTTCGTGAGCTATGCCTATCGCACTCCGGCGGCCTTCGCCGCGCCTTTCGTCTTCGCGCTCGTGGTGCTTGTCTTCGCCGCGGAGAGGGGGGGCGTCAGCGCGATCCTGCGCACGCGCCCGTTTGTCGCCGTCGGCCTCGTCTCCTTCTCGATCTACATGGTCCATATGTTCCTCGTCATGCGCGTGACCAATGTCGCGCGTCTGGCGGACAAGCTGACCGGCACGAACATGGTCGTGCCGATGGGACATGGAGGGGAGGGGGTCGATCTCGGCAATCCGTTTGCCGGGGATCTGCTCGTGCTGGCGATCGTCGGCTTGACGATCGCCGTCAGCCTCGTCACCTACCGGGCGATCGAACAGCCGGGTCGTGACTGGTTCCGCCGGCAGGCGGATAGGCTCTTCAGCAGGAAGAGCGAGTCGGTCGAAAGAGTTGCACCGTCACGCACCGCCTGACAGCAGCCCAAAAGAAAAGGCCGCCCGGAGGCGGCCTTCCATCTGCGATATCGAAGGGGTTTAGCGCTTCGAGAACTGGAACGAACGACGGGCCTTCGCCTTGCCGTACTTCTTGCGTTCCACCGTGCGCGAGTCGCGGGTGAGGAACCCGCCCTTCTTGAGCACCGAGCGCAGGGCCGGCTCGTAATAGGTCAGCGCCTTCGAGATGCCGTGGCGCACCGCGCCTGCCTGGCCGGAAAGGCCGCCGCCCTGGACCGTGGCGACGATGTCGTACTGGCCGTTGCGGTTGGAGGCGACGATCGGCTGCTGCAGGATCATCTGGAGCACCGGCCGCGCGAAGTAGGCCTTGAACTCTTTGTCGTTGATGATGATCTTGCCCGAGCCGGGCTTGACCCACACGCGGGCGATCGCGTCCTTGCGCTTGCCGGTCGCGTAGGCGCGGCCCTGCTTGTCGAGCTTCTGCACATGGACGGGAGCTGCCGGCTGGACCGAAGCCGCGACCGTGCCGAGCTGGGAGAGAGAGCTGAGATCAGCCATCGTTAGGCCCTCTTGTTCTTGCGGTTCATCGCCGCGACGTCGAGGACGACCGGCTGCTGGGCCTCATGCGGGTGCTCGGCACCGGCATAGACCTTGAGATTCTTCATCTGGCGACGGCCGAGCGGGCCGCGCGGGATCATGCGTTCAACGGCCTTCTCGACCACGCGCTCGGGGAAACGACCCTCAAGCAGGTCGCGCGCGGTGCGCTCCTTGATGCCGCCCGGATGGCCGGTGTGCCAGTAGTACATCTTGTCGGTGTACTTCTTGCCGGTAAGCGCCACCTTGGCAGCGTTGACGATGATGACGTTGTCGCCGTCATCGACGTGGGGGGTGAAGGTTGGCTTGTTCTTGCCGCGCAGGATGTTGGCGACGATTGAAGCGAGGCGGCCGACGACGAGACCTTCGGCGTCGATGAGCACCCACTTCTTCGTCACATCCGCAGGCTTCTGCGAAAATGTGGACATGGACATTGCCTTAGTTGGAACCCTGCCGGCGAGCCGGGTAGGGCGTTTCTTGTTGCTTGCGTTGGCGCGCGAGGCACCAACAATGAAACGGCGGCCCGGAGGCCGCTGCGTCAGGAAAGGCGTATAGGGCATCTCAAGGTGCGCGTCAATCAAGTGTATGTCCTGCCGTGCGCAGGAAATGTAACCATAACAATGGGTTGGGGGTGGGGTATTATTTTACCCCTATGCAATCTGCTTCCTCGGCGGGATTGCGTAGGTTCCCGTGGCATGCGCCACGGTGGCGCCGTCGGCGACGATGTCGATGTCGAACACCATCAGCGTCTTGCCGAGCTTGAGGATGCGGCAGTGCCCGTCAACAGGCCCTGCCGTCGCTTTGCGCATGAAGTTGATGTTGAGGTTCGTCGTCACCGCCAGCGCCTCGCGGCCTATGTGGCTGAGCACGCATGCATAGCCGCCGATGTCGGCGAGGGTGAACAGGCAGGGTCCCGACACCGTGTCTCCGGGGCGCAAGTGCCGCTCGTTGGCATTGAGCCTGACGGTACATTCGCCCGGCTTCACGTCGATGGCGACATAGTCGGAATACTGGTCATTGAGCTGCGGATAGACGACGTTCAGATAGTCGTTGATCTCGTCGGCGGTCATCACCGGGGTGAGCGCGGTCTGCTTCGGCATGAATGGTCCAGCTATTTCGTGTGGTTGATCGGGCGGTTGGCGGTCCAGTCGAAGGTGCCGAGGTCGCGCTCGCGCACCGCCTGTTTCCAGCCGACCTCTTCCGCCCGGTGCTTGAAATTGATGCCCTCGGGCGAGTGCCGCGTGATGCCGTCGAAGAGGGTGGCGAACATCTGCGTTTGCTTCAGCCCCATCGCCTCGATCGCCTGATTGACGACCAGCTTCTGCATCATCAGTTGGTTGACCGGGACTGTCGCCATCCGTTCGGCGAGCCGCTCGACCTCGGCGTCGAGTTCCTCTGCTGGCACGGATTTCAGCACCAGCCCGATCCGCTCCGCCTCCGGACCTTTGATCCGGTCACCGGTGAACAGCATCCGCTTGGCACGCTCCGGTCCGAGCCGATAGACCCACATCGCCGTCGTCGGGCAGCCCCAGACGCGCACAGGCATGTAGCCGATCTCCGCCTCGTCCTCCATCACGATCATGTCGCAGCAGAGCGCGATGTCCGAGCCTCCGGCCACCGCGAAACCGTGCACCTTGGCGATCACCGGCCGGTAGGAGCGCCAGAGCGACATGAACAGCTCCGTGTTGCGCATCATGAAGGCGTAGTCTTTCATCGGATCCCACGGCATGTCCTGCGTCGCCGCGTGGCCCGCGCCACCGGTCGCCTGCGCGTAGTAGGCGAGGTCGTAGCCGGCGCTAAAGGCGCGTCCCGCACCCGAGAGGATGATGACATGGACACCCGGATCGGCATTCGCCCGCGCGACGCAATCGGCGAGTTCGACCGGCAACAGATCGTCGATCGCATTCATCGCCTCGGGGCGGTTGAGCGTGATCCGGCCGATCCGGCCATCTTTTTCGTAGAGAACCCTGGACACGCGCTCCTCCCGTTCCGGCTTCCGTTTTCGTAAACGTAAGAGAATTCAGCGGTGGCCATCAAGTCGGGCCGTGCTATTTCTCCTTCCCTGGTTTGAAGGAGGTGGTGATGGCCGAAGTCGTGGCGATCAGGCGGGACGAGCCGGAAGGGCTGGTGTGGAAGTCGCGCGAGGGCAAGGTGCTGCGCGTCACGCTTGCCAATAGGCCCGCCAACGCGCTGTCGCTAGAGATGATGGCGACGCTGCAGCAGGCGCTGGATGAGGCGCGCGATGACAAGGGCGTGCGCGTTGTTGTGATCGCCGCGGTGCCCGGCAAGGTGTTCTGCGCCGGCCACGACTTGAAGCAGATGACCGCCGGCCGCAATGCGCCGGACAAGGGCGAAGCCTTCTTCGAAGAGACCTTCGCGGCCTGCTCGGTGCTGATGCAATCGATCGTGCGACATCCCAAGCCCATTATCGCAGAAGTTGACGGCATCGCGACGGCGGCCGGCTGTCAGCTCGTCGCTTCCTGCGACCTGGCGATCGCGTCCCAACGTTCCACCTTCGGCGTCAACGGCATCGATGTCGGCCTGTTCTGCACCACGCCGGGCGTGGCGCTGGCCCGCGGCATGAAACGCAAGCACGCGATGGAGATGCTGCTTACCGGCGAGATGGTCGATGCCGCCACCGCGCGCGAGTTCGGCATCGTCAATCGCGTCGTGCCGGAGGAATATCTGACTCAGGTCGTGAACAAATACGCGCAAGTCATTGCCGCCAAATCTCCTCAGGCCGTCGCCTTCGGCAAGAAGGCCTTCTACGACCAGGTGGAGATGGGGCTGGAGGACGCCTACGCCTATGCAGGGCGCGTGATGGTCGACAACCTGCTCGCCCGCGACGCGGAGGAGGGGATTTCCGCCTTCATCTCCAAGCGCAAGCCGATCTGGACGGAGGAATGAGATGGCCCGTATCGATGTGCTTGAACGGGCAGAGTTGCAGCGAATGCAACTGCATGATCCGGTTGAGGCAAAATTTTATGTGAGTGAGGTTGACGGCAGGAAGCTGCTTCAAATCTCAACATTTGGGCGACCAACTCGCGATATGCCTGGGAAGGTCAGTCAGACGATCCAGCTAGACGAGGCAGGCGGGCGCGAGCTTTTCGCGATCCTGAAGTCGACGTTCGGATTCAAGTGATGGAGCCGCGCCTCTCCATCGTCACGATCGCGGTGGACGATCTCGACAGCTGCGCTGCCTTCTACGGGGCGATGGGGCTGGAGCGCCACAAGGGCATCACCGACGGCGTCGCATTCTTCCAGATGGGTGGGGCAATCCTTGGGCTGTTCTCCCGCCCCGCCGCCGAGGAAGACAGCGGCGTAACCTTTGGCGGCGGCGTTTCGCGTGTCTATCTCGCCTACAACACCCGTTCGCGCGAAGAGGTCGCGGAGGTGCTGGACAAGGCGGAGACGGCAGGCGGGCGCATCGTCAAGCCGGCGCAGAAAGCCTTCTGGGGCGGCTGGTACGGCTATTTCGCCGATCCGGAGAATAATCTCTGGGAGGTCGCCCACAATCCTGATTTTCCAATCGCAGCCGACGGAACGATATCGCTTCCGCCCGAGGCTTAGCTTGTCCATAGAGCGGCGCGAGACGCGCCGGCCAGCCTGAAGAACCAGCATGAACCACGACGCCTACGAAAATTCCTACATTTCCGGCATCCTGAATTCGGTAAAGACGATCGCCATCGTCGGCGCCTCGGCCAATGATGTGCGGCCGAGCTTCTTCGTCACGAAATATCTCATCGACAAGGGTTACGACGTCTACCCGATCAATCCGGGCCATGCCGGCAAGGAGATCCTCGGCCGCATGACCTATGCGCGGCTCGCCGATGTGCCGGTGCCGATCGACATGGTCGACATCTTCCGCGCCTCGAACGCGGTGCCGCCGATCGTCGACGAGGCGCTGGCGCTCTCTCCGCTGCCCAAGGTCATCTGGATGCAGCTGACCGTCCGCCATGACGAGGCGGCCGCGAAGGCCGAGGCACATGGAATCAAGGTGGTCATGAACCGCTGTCCGAAGATCGAATATGGCCGCCTTTCGGGCGAGATCGCCTGGAACGGCGTCAATTCCGGTACGATCAGTTCCAAGAAGCCGATCATGCGTCAGGGCTTTCAGAGTTTCGGCATCCGCCAGAAATAGCACCTGCGTTTCGCCTCACCGTCCGGAAGGGGCCTTTTCCGGCCGTCGGACGGCCAAAAGCGGAAAAAACGACTTTGCTTTCGTGCCCGGCCTTTGCGAAGACTGGCGCGGATTTCAGACACGCATCCGAGGGAGGATCCCCATGCCAGGTTTCGACACGCTCGCCATCCACTCCGGCGCCAAGCCGGACCCCGCCACTGGCGCGCGCGCCACGCCGATCTACCAGACGACCTCCTTTGTCTTCGACGACGTCGATCACGCCGCCTCGCTGTTCGGGCTGAAGGCCTTCGGCAACATCTACACCCGAATCATGAACCCGACCCAGGCTGTGCTGGAAGAGCGTATCGCCGCGCTCGAGGGCGGTACCGCCGCGCTTGCCACGTCTTCCGGCCATGGCGCGCAACTGCTCGTCTTCCACACCATCATGCGACCGGGCGAGAACTTCATCGCCGGCAAGCGCCTTTATGGCGGCTCGATCAATCAGTTCGGCCATGCCTTCAAGAATTTCGGCTGGGAGGCACGCTTCGCCGACACGGACGATCTCGCCGGCCTCGAAGCGTTGATTGACGACAAAACCCGCGCGATCTTCGTCGAGAGCCTCGCCAATCCGGGCGGCACCTTCGTCGACATCGAAGCGATCGCGAAGATCGCCCACAAGCACGGCCTGCCGTTCATCGTCGACAACACCATGGCCTCGCCCTATCTCGTTCGGCCGATCGAACATGGCGCCGACATCGTCGTCCATTCGCTGACCAAGTTCATCGGCGGCCACGGCAGTTCGATGGGCGGCGTGATCGTCGACGCCGGCACCTTCGACTGGTCGAAGAGCGGCAACTATCCGATGCTTTCAGAACCGCGTCCGGAATATGCCGGCCTCGTCCTGCACGAGACCTTCGGCAATTTTGCCTTCGCAATTGCCTGCCGCGTGCTCGGCCTGCGCGATTTCGGCCCGACCATATCCCCTTTCAACGCCTTCCTCATCCTACAGGGCGTCGAGACGCTGTCTCTGCGTATGGAGCGTCATTGCGAGAACGCGCTGAAGGTCGCCGAGTGGCTGTCGAGGCAGCCGCAGGTCGCCTGGGTCTCCTATCCGGGGCTTCCGTCCGACCCGAACAACGAGTTGAAGCAGAAGTATTCGCCCAAGGGTGCGGGCGCGGTGTTCACCTTCGGCCTGAAGGGCGGCTTCGACGCGGGCGTGAAGGTGGTCGAAGGTGTCGAACTGTTCTCGCACCTCGCCAACATCGGCGACGTGCGCTCGCTCATCATCCATCCGGCCTCGACCACGCATCGCCAGCTTTCGGACGAGCAAAAGATCGCCGCCGGCGCTGGTCCAGACGTCATCCGCCTGTCCGTCGGCCTGGAAAACGTTGACGACATCATTGCCGACCTCAAGCAGGCGCTGGCCAAGGCCGGCTGACGATGCCGGCTCTCTTCCTGAAGGTCGACACGAGCGGTGCGCCTGAAGAGGGCGCGCCGCCGGCCGACCGGATCATTTCGGGCAATCCGCGCACCCGCACCTGGAATGTCGAGGAGGCTGAGGGTGGCCTCTATGCCGGCATCTGGGAGGCCACGCTGGGCAAGTGGCGGATCTCCTACGACGAGTGGGAGTTCTGCCACATCCTGTCGGGCATCTCGGTCGTCTCGGAAGACGGTGGCGCGGCGGTGACCGTGAAGGCCGGCGACAGCTTTGTCCTCAGGCCCGGCTTCAAGGGAACATGGGAGGTCCTTGAAACGACTCGCAAGGAATATGTGATCAGGCTGTAGGGAGAGCGAACCCCGGTCTGGCCTGGGAGCCTCGAGCGGACTGGATGGTCAATCCGATGCCGCTTCCTCCTCGCTGCGGTTGAGTGGTTGATACCGCGGCACCCACCATTCGACCTTCAGGCGCTCGAGGCCGTGGAAATGGTAGCTGTCGCGATAGGCTGGCTCATAGGCCAGCCGCAGTGTCGGCAGGCGGTCGAACAGCACCTTGAGCGCCACCTGCAACTCGAGCCGGGCGAGCGGCGCGCCGATGCAGAAATGGATGCCCGCACCGAACGAGACGTTCTTCTGGTCCGGCCGGCTGGGCAGGAAGCGACGTGGTGCGTCGAACGCGGCCGGATCGTTGTTGGCCGCGCCGAGCAGGAGGCCGATCTGTTGCCCCGGCTCGATGATCGCTTCCGGCGTCAGTTCGACGCGTTCGTACGCGTAGCGCGTGAACATGTGCAGCGGCGGGTCGATGCGCAGGCATTCCTCGACCGTCGCCACCGTCGCCTCCGGCGTCTCGAAGAAGCGCCTGGGATCGCCGCCTTCGGTGAGGATCGTCCGCACCGCATTGCCGATCTGGTGCACCGTCGCCTCGTGCCCCGCGTTGAGCAGCAGCACCGCCGACGAGACGAGTTCGGCGTCCGAAAGGCGGTCGCCGCCGTCGCGCGCGGCGACCAGAAGGCCGAGCAGGTCGTCGACCATGCCGTTGCGCCGCCGTTCCACCTCGCCGCGGATGAAGGACGCGAAATCGCGCGCGGCGGCATTGGCTGCAAGTTCCGTCGCCCGGGTGGGCGCGTGCATGTACATCGCCACCATCCGGTTAGACCATTCCACCAGTTGCCCTGCCATGTCGGTGGATACGCCGAGCATTTCCGCGATAACAATGCTGGGTAAGGGCGTCGCGAAGGCAGGCAGTAGGTCGATCTCCGCCTCGTCCTCGAACCTGTCTATCAACTGGTTGGCGAGCTGTTCGATGCGCGGCCTCAGCCGCTCGACCTGGCGCGAGACGAAAGCGCGATTGACCAGCGTCCTTAGCCGCGTATGGACCGGCGGCTCCAACTCAAGCATCGAGCCGGCTTCGAGCGCGTCGAAGTCGGCAAGGTGAGTGCGGTCCGCATCGGCAGTCACCGACGCCATGTAGCCGCCGGGACGCTCACGTCCGAACCGCTTGTCGCGCAGAGCGCGATTCACCTCGTCATACCCGGCCAGGCACCAGAACCCGTATTCCTCCCAGAAGAACACCGGGGCGGTGCCCTGCAGGAAGGCATAGGCGGCATAGGGATCCTGCATGAACCGGCTGTCGTGCGGATCGATGTGCACTCGCCGGGACGCGGGAATGGGGTGGAGATAGGGCGGGCAGCTCATAGGGATGTTGTAACCCGCCTTGTAAAGGGCGGGCCAGCCCGTATTGTCCTGCGGTTAGAGCGAGTGCGAAGGGGGGAAGCGGATGGAGGTCGTTGTCGTCGGCGCCGGCATCGCTGGCCTCTCCACTGCATGGTCGCTCGCTAAGCGCGGGCATCGGGTCACGCTCTTGGAGCAGGGACCGATCCCCAATCCGCTTGCCGCTTCCGGGGACCATCATCGCATCATCCGGCGGGCTTATCCGCCCGGCAGCGGCTACGGCCGTGCGATCACGGAAGCCTACGCGGCCTGGGACGAGATGTGGGCGGATCTCGGCCAGCGCCACTACGATCCGCGCGGTTTTGTCTGCGTCTCGCGCGAGCCGGGCGACGAAGCGGAGGACTATCTCGAGGGATTGAAGGATGGCGGCTTTCCATTCGAATTGATGACGGCGCAGGAGGCCTCCACGCGATGGCCGTTCTTCGATCCGGAGACGATCCGCTATGCCTACTTTTCCGAGGAGGGCGGCGCGCTGCATTGTCGGCGCATCGCGCTCGGCCTCGTCGAATGGCTGCGCGCCAATGATGTGGACGTGCGCGAAAACGCGAAAGTGGCCTCGGTCGACGTCGAGGCCGGCCGCGTGATCCTCACCGGCGGCGAGGCGGTTACAGCCGATCAGATCGTGGTCACGGCCGGCGCCTGGGTGACGAAGCTGTTTCCTGATCTCGCTTGGACGCTTTCGACGCACCGCACCGCGCTTGCCTATCTGGAGCCACCGTCAGACCTGAAAGAGGCTTGGGAGAAGGCGCCAGTGATCCTCGATGTCGGCGGAAAGGTCGACGGTTACATCATCCCGCCCTCGGGCGGCGGCGGACTCAAGTTCGGCACCGGTTTGCACAAGCGGGCCAGCCCGGACGCCGATTCTGACCGCGTCCCTCGCCCGGAGGAGGGAGCCGAGATCCTGTCGCATTTCTCGCCGCCCATCGCACGGCTGGACGAATACAGGGTGCTTGAGGTCGTCACCTGCGCCTACACCTTCACCGCCGACGAACGCTTCTTCGCAACCCGCAAGGGCAGGGCGCTGGTCGTCTCGGCCTGCTCTGGTCATGGCTACAAGTTCGGCGCAGCGGTCGGCCGCCGCGTCGCCGATGCGGTCGAGGACGGGGACATCGACAGGCTCGTGCGCTGGCTGCGGGCGGAAACGGCGTAAACCATGCCTGCGCTTTCGGGCAGGATGGGGCCGCGCACCCTTGCGCTGGATCAGGCGCCGGACATATCTAGGGCAAACCACCCGCCGCGATTCCGCCGCAACGGCGCCGAATTCGCTCTCGCAAAGGGACAGTCGATGAGAGATCCGGTCGAAACCTACATGAACCTCGTTCCGATGGTCGTCGAGCAGACCAATCGTGGCGAGCGGGCTTACGACATCTTCTCGCGGCTGTTGAAGGAACGCATCATCTTCATCACCGGTCCGGTCGAGGACGGCATGGCGACGCTGGTCTGCGCGCAGCTCCTCTTCCTCGAGGCCGAGAACCCGAAGAAGGAAATCAACCTCTACATCAACTCGCCGGGCGGTGTGGTGACCTCGGGCATGGCGATCTACGACACCATGCAGTTCATCAAGCCTGCCGTGTCGACGCTGTGCATCGGCCAGGCGGCCTCGATGGGCTCGCTGCTGCTGTGCGCCGGCCACAAGGACATGCGCTTCGCGACGCCGAATGCGCGCATTATGGTGCATCAGCCCTCCGGCGGCTTCTCCGGCCAGGCTTCGGACATCGAGCGGCACGCGCAGGACATCATCAAGCTGAAGCGCCGCCTGAACGAAGTCTACGTCAAGCACACCGGCAAGGACTACGACATGATCGAGCGGACGCTCGACCGCGACCACTTCATGACGGCTGACGAGGCGAAAGATTTCGGCTTGATCGACCGCGTTATCTCCTCTCGCGAGGCGGTGGATGCGGCCCCCTCCGCATGATGTGATTGGATGTGCGGCAGGCAGAAGACGGATTTTCACGAAGCTGCGTCAATTCTGTCACATTTTGCTGTTCCCACCTTCGACGCGAAGCCCTACGTTAATGTTCTGTAGAGTTTCGACGCCTTAGCCTTGGCATGGGGAGCTGCGAATCGTTGCCGCATTTTCTGATTTGTGTTTCGTTCGGAAATGTCGTGAATCGCGCCGACCCGCTGTGGAGAACGGCGATGCCAGACGCGATGGCAAGCCGTTTCAGATCGGCGATCGCGGATACGCGGCAGTGAAAGGACTTGGACGATGAGCAAGGTCAGCAACAGCGGCGATTCGAAGAACACGCTCTACTGCTCCTTCTGCGGGAAGAGCCAGCATGAGGTCCGCAAACTGATCGCCGGACCGACCGTCTTCATCTGCGATGAATGCGTCGAACTGTGCATGGACATCATCCGCGAGGAGAACAAGACCTCGACGCTGAAGTCGCGCGAGGGTGTGCCGACCCCACAGGAGATCCTCAAGGTCCTCGACGATTATGTCATCGGCCAGCCTTACGCCAAGCGCGTGCTGTCGGTGGCGGTTCACAACCACTATAAGCGCCTGGCGCACGCTTCGAAGTCGAACGACGTCGAGCTGGCCAAGTCGAATATCCTGCTGATCGGCCCGACCGGCTGCGGCAAGACGCTGCTCGCCCAAACGCTTGCCCGTATCATCGACGTGCCGTTCACGATGGCCGATGCCACGACGCTCACCGAGGCCGGCTATGTCGGTGAGGACGTCGAGAACATCATCCTCAAGCTGCTCCAGGCCGCCGACTACAATGTCGAGCGCGCCCAGCGCGGCATCGTCTACATCGACGAGATCGATAAGATCAGCCGCAAGTCTGACAACCCATCGATCACCCGCGACGTGTCGGGCGAGGGCGTGCAGCAGGCGCTGCTCAAGATCATGGAGGGCACGGTCGCCTCCGTGCCGCCGCAGGGCGGCCGCAAGCACCCGCAGCAGGAGTTCCTGCAGGTCGACACGGCCAATATCCTGTTCATCTGCGGCGGCGCCTTCGCGGGGCTCGACCGCATCATCTCGGATCGTGGCCGCAAGACCTCGATTGGCTTCGGCGCGCTCGTCGCCTCGCCGGAGGATCGCCGCACCGGCGAGCTCTTCCGCATGGTCGAGCCCGAGGATCTGCTGAAGTTCGGTCTCATCCCCGAATTCGTCGGTCGTCTGCCGGTGTTGGCTACGCTCGAGGACCTCGATGAGCCGGCGCTGATCCAGATTCTGACCGAGCCGAAGAACGCGCTGGTGAAGCAGTATCAGCGCCTGTTCGAGATGGAAAACGTCGATCTCACTTTCCATGAGAGCGCGCTGACTGCCATCGCCAAGCGCGCCATCGAGCGCAAGACCGGTGCGCGCGGCCTGCGTTCTATCATGGAGGCGATTCTGCTCGATACGATGTTCGAGCTGCCGGCGCTCGACGGTGTCCAGGAGGTCGTGATCTCCGACGAGGTCGTAAACGGCAATGCGAGGCCGCTCTACATCTACTCCGAGAAGGAGCAGAAGAGCGCTAGCGCGTGATCGCCCCGTTCCTCGAACTCTCGCTGACGGCGCCTGCGGGCGCCGTTTCCGTTTGCCGGGGTGGGGCGACCTGCCCGGATGGCTGGTTGGGCTCCGGGACGGGCCGGCCACTTGATATTGCACTGCGATGCATCCACTTAAGCCGGGTAAGGACGCTCGTCCGGTTCCGTGCTGAAAATCCCTTGTGAGATACAAAGGTAGGCGGATCGGTCAGCGGCCGCTAATATGAGATTCGTGGTTGGCTGAAGGCGGCCGCGAAAGAAAGGCAAGAACCATGGCAAGGCAATCCAGCTCTTCGGGAAGCGGCGTGTTCGCGGTCCTTCCGCTGCGCGACATCGTGGTCTTCCCACACATGATCGTGCCCCTCTTCGTGGGCCGCGAGAAGTCGATCCGCGCGCTGGAAGAGGTCATGGGCTCCGACAAGCAGATCCTGCTTGCCACGCAGATGAATGCTGCCGACGACGATCCGGAACCCGACGCGATCTATGATGTCGGCACGCTCGCCAACGTGCTCCAGCTCCTCAAGCTGCCCGATGGCACCGTCAAGGTGCTGGTCGAAGGCGTCTCGCGCGCCAAGGTGATCGCATTCACCGATCGCGAAGACTACCACGAGGCCCGCGCCGAGGTTTTGAACGAACCGGCCGAGGAAGAGGTCGAGATCGAGGCGCTGGCGCGTTCCGTCGTCTCCGACTTCGAGAACTATGTGAAGCTGAATAAGAAGATCTCGCCCGAGGTCATCGCCGCGGTCGGCCAGATCGAGGACTACTCCAAGCTCGCCGATACGATCGCTTCGCATCTTGCGATCAAGATTCCCGAGAAGCAGGAGATGCTTTCGACGCTGTCCGTGAAGGAGCGGCTCGAAAAGGCCATGGGCCATATGGAGTCCGAAATCTCCGTCCTGCAGGTGGAGAAGCGCATCCGTTCGCGCGTCAAGCGCCAGATGGAGAAGACCCAGCGCGAATACTACCTCAACGAGCAGATGAAGGCGATCCAGAAGGAGCTCGGCGAGGGCGAGGACGGCCGCGACGAGGCGACCGAGATCGAGGAGCGCATCAAGAAGACCAAGCTCTCGAAGGAGGCCCGCGAGAAGGCGGAGGCCGAGCTGAAGAAGCTCAGGTCCATGTCGCCGATGTCGGCGGAGGCCACCGTCGTGCGCAACTATCTCGACTGGCTGCTGTCGATCCCGTGGGGCAAGCGGACGAAGGTCAAGTACGACCTCGACCTGGCCCAGAACGTGCTCGACACCGATCACTTTGGCCTCGACAAGGTCAAGGACCGCATCGTCGAATATCTTGCGGTGCAGAGCCGCCAGAACAAGATGAAGGGCCCGATCCTGTGCCTCGTCGGACCTCCCGGCGTCGGCAAGACCTCGCTCGCCAAGTCGATCGCCAAGGCGACCGGCCGTGAGTATGTCCGCATGGCGCTCGGCGGCGTGCGCGACGAGGCTGAGATCCGCGGTCACCGCCGCACCTACATCGGTTCGATGCCCGGCAAGGTCATCCAGTCGATGAAGAAGGCAAAGAAGTCCAACCCGCTCTTCCTGCTCGACGAGATCGACAAGATGGGCATGGACTTCCGTGGCGACCCTTCATCGGCCTTGCTGGAGGTTCTCGATCCGGAGCAGAACTCGACGTTCATGGACCACTATCTCGAGGTCGAATACGACCTGTCGAGCGTGATGTTCGTGACGACGGCGAATACGCTGAACATCCCGCCGGCCCTGATGGACCGTATGGAGATCATCCGCATCGCCGGCTACACCGAGGACGAGAAGGTCGAGATCGCCAAGCGGCACCTGCTGCCGAAGGCGATCCGGGATCACGCGCTGCAGCCGAACGAGTTCTCGGTCTCCGAGGACGCGATCCGGGCGATCATCCAGACCTACACCCGCGAGGCCGGCGTGCGCTCGCTCGAGCGGGAGCTGATGAAGCTCGGCCGCAAGGCGGTGACGGAGATCTTGCGCAAGAAGACCGAAAAGGTCGAGGTCACGGCCGCGAACATCGCCGATTATCTCGGCGTGCCGCGCTTCCGGTACGGCCAGGCCGAGGCCGACGATCAGGTCGGCGTGGTGACGGGTCTTGCCTGGACCGAGGTTGGCGGTGAACTGCTCACGATCGAAGGCGTCATGATGCCCGGCAAGGGCCGCATGACGGTGACCGGCAACCTGAAGGACGTGATGAAGGAATCGATCTCGGCGGCGGCGTCCTACGTCCGCTCGCGGGCGCTCGATTTCGGCTTGGAGCCGCCGCTGTTCGACAAGCGCGACATCCACGTGCACGTTCCCGAGGGCGCGACACCGAAGGACGGGCCGTCCGCCGGCATCGCAATGGTGACCGCGATCGTCTCGGTGCTGACCGGCATTCCGGTCAAGGCCGATGTGGCGATGACTGGCGAGGTCACGCTGCGCGGGCGCGTCCTGCCGATCGGCGGTCTCAAGGAGAAGCTGCTTGCTGCCCTAAGGGGCGGCATTAAGAAGGTGCTGATCCCCGAGGAGAACGCCAAGGACTTGGCCGACATCCCGGACAACGTGAAGAGCGGGATGGAGATCATCCCGGTCAGCCGGGTGGGTGAGGTTCTGCGCCATGCGCTCGTGCGCATGCCCGAGCCGATCGAATGGACCGAGCCGGTGGAGACCACCGTCAAGGCGCCAATCGCCGAGGACGTGGGCGGCATCGGCGTGGCCCACTAGGCTCTCTGTCGGCAGTCTCATGCAGTATGAATGGGCCGGAACCAGTTTCCGGCCCATTTCGTTATGGGGAAGTCGAAAAAACGCTGGAAAACCGGCGCAGTTCTCGGTTTCGCCTCACTTTCCTTGTTGGTCGAGACCGTTCAAAAAACTAATGTGCCGCTTCGCCGGATGAGTCGTTAGTTCCGGTCTTCACGAGGAAGGGATACTTCATGAACAAGAATGAGTTGGTCGCCGCCGTCGCCGAACAGGCGAAGGTTTCGAAGGCGGACGCCGCCACCGCCGTCGATGCGGTGTTCGACGTGATCACCCGCGAGCTCAAGTCGGGCGGCGATGTGCGTCTCGTCGGTTTCGGCAATTTCGCCGTGACCAAGCGCGAGGCGTCCACGGGCCGTAACATCCGCACGGGCGAACCGGTGCAGATCGCGGCGCGCAACGTACCGAAGTTCACGGCCGGCAAGGGCCTCAAGGACGCCGTCAACTGAGACGGCCGGTTCTCTGAAGGATCGATCAAAGCCGGGCTTGCCCGGCTTTTTTCTTGTTTCCCGTTCCTTCGGAGCCACGTTGTCGCATTGACCGGTCGAGAATGTTCCCTATTTGTTCTTGTCATGGCACGGCTGATCGACACACTTGGTAGAGCGGCCCGGCACAACATGATCGTCCGGGTAGAGTGCGTTTGCGGCAACATCCGCTACTACCGAGCAATGGATCTCGCGACGGTTGCCGGCGCCGGTTGCGACCCGCGCGATTTGCCCTTTCGCTGCACCCGCTGCCGACCACGCCCGCCGACGGTAACCGTTCTCGAGCTCGATCGCGACCGCATGCCGCGGATCGACGTCTGGGAGCCGCATAAGACCGACGGCAAGATCAGGTGGATGCCGACCCGGCTGAGATAGGTAAGGACGGAGAAATGGTGGGCGATGTAGGGATTGAACCTACGACCCCACCCGTGTGAAGGGTGTGCTCTCCCGCTGAGCTAATCGCCCGCCGCGGGACGAGGTCCCGGACTGGCGGCGATATAGTTCGGCTGCAGGCCGTTCGTCAACACCGGAATGCAACGCTGGCTCCGTGGATCATCCGCCTGTGGACGAGATCAGCCGCTTGGCGAGGTCGACGGTCAGCTCGTCGAAATGCGAAATCACCACGCTCGGCTCGAATTCGCGCACGTGACGATCCGTGTAGCCGAAGTCGACAGCCACGACCGGTATACCCGCCGCTTTGGCGGTGTCGATGTCGGTGCGGGAATCGCCGACCATGAGGGCACGATCCCGGTCCGCGCCCGCGAGCCGGATCGTCTCGATGAGGTGACGTGGGTCGGGCTTGCGGAAGGCGAACGTATCCTGACCGCAGATCGCCCCGAAATAGCCGGCCACGCCGGTGCCCGCCAGCAAACGTCGTGAAAGTGCTTCGGTCTTGTTGGTGCACACTGCCAGCAGGAACCCGGCAGCAACGAAGCGGTCCAGCGCCTCGACCGCTCCCGGATAGGGTTTCGACCGGCCGGGCATGCTGGCGCCGTAGTGCTCAAGGAACAGCGCGAACAGGCGGTCGTGCTCGTCGATCGGCAGTGTGCGCCGGTGCGCCTGGTAGGCTCGCTCGATCATCACGCGCGCCCCGAGGCCTGCATTGTTACGGTGGACGGCCGGATCGACGACCGGAACGCCGGCCGAGGTCAGCGCGTGGTTGAGGCTGTCGACGAGGTCCGGCGCGGTGTCGACGAGGGTGCCGTCGAGATCGAAAACGATGATGGGCTGGCTCATGCGGCGGGGATAGACGTAGCCGCGACCATGCGCAATATGCGGCAAAGCTTGCGCCTGCCGCGAGACGTGCTAGAGCGGCCGCGGATGGCCGTCGGAGGGCAGATGGACGCGAAAGCGATGAAGATCGAGGCGGCGAGAGCTGCGCTCGAACATGTGACGTCCGGCATGAGGCTTGGCATAGGCACGGGCTCGACCGCGGAGGAGTTTGTCCGCCTGCTCGCCGTCAAGGTCGCGGAAGGCATGAAGATCATCGGCGTTCCCACCTCGGAGCGCACGGCAGCCTTGTGCGTGCAGTTGGGCGTGCCGCTCTCTACGCTCGAGGAGACGCCGGAACTCGACCTTACGATCGATGGCGCCGATGAGGTCGACGCAGATTTGTCGCTTATCAAGGGAGGCGGCGGAGCATTGTTGCGCGAGAAGATCGTCGCTTCCGCCTCGGCGAAGATGATCGTCATCGCCGACGAATCGAAGATCGTCGACACGCTCGGCCGCTTTCCTCTGCCGATCGAGGTGAATCGTTTCGGTCTGAAGGCGACCGAGACCGCCGTGCGGAAGGCTGCTGCATCGCTGGGCCTGTCCGGCCCGCTGACATTGCGGATGACGGGCGGCGAACCATTTGTTACAGATGGCGGCCATTTGATCCTCGATGCATCTTTTGGCCGCATTCCGGACGCAAGAGCGCTGTCCGATGCATTGCACGCCATCCCCGGCGTGGTCGAGCATGGTCTATTTCTGGGTCTAGCGGACCTGGCCGTCATAGCGGGTTCCACCGGAATCCGGACGCTTGTTCCCGCCCGCTGAACAGGGAGTCTGAGGTAATCATGGTGCCATTCAATCGTTCCCGCCGCGTCGTTGCCGCGCTGGCCACCGTGGCGCTTCTGGCAGGAGCCTCCTTCGCATCCGCGCAGGAGATCTCGGAGGCTCACCTCAAGGCCGCACGCGCCGCGGTCACTTCGATCAAGGCGACGGATTCGATGGATTCGATCCTGCCGCAGGCCAATCAGATGCTGAAGATCGAGCTGATCCAGAAGAATCCGAATCTGGAAGAGGACATCGTCCGCATCGTCGATGAGGAGACGCTGGCAATCGCACCGCGTCGCGGCGATCTGGAAAAGGAAGTGGCGACTGCCTTCGCCAAGGCCTTTACCGAACAGGAACTCACGGAGATTGCGGCGTTCCACAATTCGCCGACCGGCAAGAAATTCCTGTCCGACAGCCCGATCGTCGGCCGTGAAGTGAGCAAGGCTGTCGACATCTGGCAGCTCGGCATCGCACGCGACCTGTCGCAGGCCGTCGCCAAGAAGCTGGCAGAGGTTGCCCCGGCCGCGCAGCCGCCGGCGCCGGTCGAGGCTCCGCCGGCCAACGGCCAGGCACCCGCGTCGCCGACCCTGACGCCGCCGGCCCAGTAAGAGCCGCATCATCCGCTTTCGTGAAAGGCCCGGGCATCGCCCGGGCTTTTCTTTTGGCGCCGCAGGGACTACCTGCGACGGGGCACAGAAGGCGGAATGAGGCGTTCCATGGCAGCTTACGACTACGATCTCTTCGTCATCGGCGGAGGCTCGGGCGGCGTCCGCGCCGCGCGTGTGACGGCAGGCCTAGGCAAGCGCGTCGGCGTCGCGGAGGAATATAGGTTCGGCGGCACCTGCGTGATCAGGGGTTGCGTGCCGAAGAAGCTGTTTGTCTATGCCTCGCAGTATCCCGAACATTTCGAGGATGCGGTCGGCTATGGCTGGAGCGTCGGCGAGACGTCGTTCAACTGGCCGACGCTGATCGCGAACAAGGACCGCGAGATCGCGCGGCTGGAGGCCATCTACAAGGGCGGTATCGATCGCGCCGGCGGCGACACGTTCCAGAGCCGGGCCACGCTGGTCGACGCGCATACGGTGCGTATCGAAGCGGAGAACCGCACGGTGACGGCCGAGCATATCCTGATCGCCACTGGCGGGCGGCCCAATCCGCATGCCGCTCTGCCGGGGCACGAGCATTGCATCCTGTCAGATGATGCGTTCCATCTTGCCGAGCTGCCCAAGTCGATCGTCATCGCGGGTGGCGGCTACATCGCCGTCGAATTCGCCAACATCTTTCACGGGCTCGGCGTCGAGACGACGCTGGTCTATCGCGGCAAGGAGATCCTTGGCCGCTTCGATCACGATCTGCGCCACATGCTGCACGAGACGATGGAAGGGAAGGGCATTCGCATTCTCTGCCAGACGGTGTTCGAGAAGATCGAGAAGCGGGACGACGGCAAGCTCGTGGCCCATCTCAACGAAGGCGAGCCGATCGTCGCCGACCAGGTGATGCTGGCGCTGGGCCGCATGCCGAACACCGAAAACCTAGGTCTCGAATCGGCGGGCGTCGAGCTCGGCAAGATGGGTGAGATCGTCGTCGACGACTATTCGCGCACGACCGTCCCCAACATCTATGCCGTGGGCGACGTCACCAACCGCGTCCAACTCACGCCGGTCGCGATCCATGAGGCGATGTGCTTCGTGGATACGGTGTTCAAGGGCAAGCCGACCCGGCCGGACCTTGAATCAGTTGCGACAGCGGTCTTCTCGCAGCCAGAGATAGGCACGGTGGGCCTGTCGGAAGAGGACGCGGCGAAGGAATATGACGAGATCGAGATTTATCGCGCCGTCTTCCGGCCGATGCGCAACATCCTGCCGGGCCGGCAGGAGAAGATGCTGACCAAGCTCGTGGTAGACGCAAAGAGCCGCGTCGTGCTGGGTGCACATATCCTCGGTCCGGATGCTGGCGAGATGGCGCAACTGCTCGGTATCGTCATCAAGGGCAGGCTCACCAAGGACGTGGTCGACGCGACCATGGCGGTGCACCCGACCGCCGCCGAGGAACTGGTGACGATGTACCAGCCGACCTACCGCCTGAAGGGTGGCGAGCGCGTCGGCTGACAATCCCTAGGCCGGCTTGCCGATCCGGGCGGGCCGGCCTTCCAGCAGCCATCCGATCAGGTCTGGCCAAAGCGTCCCGGCGAAACGCGAGCGGAAATAGCCGAGATGCCCGATCGGCTGGCCGGCTTCTTCCGGCGAAATCCAGCGCTGCTCGATCGAGGCGCTCGCATAGTGGCGCATCAGCGCCGCCACGGCCCGCCGCGTTCCCCAGACATCATCTTCCATGCCGAGCGCTAGGATCGGTGTGCGCACGTTCCCGAAGCGCGCAGCCTCGACCAAGGTAGGATCGTCGAAGAAATAGTTTGGCTTCGAGCACCAGCGCGCCCAGTCGCGAAACACGGTTCCCGGGATCGGCTCGCCGATGCCGAGCCATTTTGGCGTATGGCCGAAGGCCAGCGACACCGGCACACCGACGCCAAGCATGCGCCATTTGGCGGTGCGATCATCGAGCCCGCCGAAATAACCTGACATAGTCGCGACCATCCCATAGCGCTGGAAGCGTCCCGAGATGCCGCACAGGCCCAGCGCCTGGCCGCCATAGGATTGGCCGACGCCGACCATCGCATGGCCGGGGGCCAGCCTGTCCAGCGCCGCTGCGGCGGCAGGCAGGTCGAGCAAGGCCCAGTCCTTCATGCCGATCCGCTTCTTCCATCCGGGTGGAGCGTTGGAGCCACCCGTGCCGCGATAGTCGTAGGTCAACGCGGCACGAGCGCCTGCCGATACGGCGGCCGAGGCGAAGCCGGCATAGAGGCCGCGCGGCACGGCGGTCGCCGAGGAGATCAGCACGAAAGGTCCGTTGCCGGTGCCCTCGAAAAGGGTTCCGGCCAGCGAGAAGCCGTCAGCTGCACCGAAGCGGATGTCCAACTTCGAGACCGAGTGAGGCTCGGCAGGAGGCGGGCTGTGAGCGGTCATGGTCTCCTCCTCGAAAACAGGACGAGCCTACCATTGACGTTAACGTCAAAGTCAAGAAGATTGCTTCGCCTTGAACAAACTGCCTATTCAGCAGGGATGCTGATTGCATCGAGGCGTCGGCGGCGCCGACGCTTCTCGGGGAAGGGGATCGTAACTTCCGCCAGGAGAGAACCGAACGGGCGCTTGGAGGCGACGCCGCCCGCCACCGTCAGGATCGAATCGTAGAAGCTCTCGCCCGAGAGCGCACGCGGCGGCACCGCCTCGTGCATCACACTTATGACGGTCACCTCCGGGCAATGGTCCTTGATTGCCTGGTGGAAGGCGATCTTGGCCGGACCGTCGAGTGCCGCGGTCGCCTCGTCGAGGAAGAGCAGGCCGGGCTTGTGCAGCAGGATACGCGCCACGAACAGCTTCTGCCGCTGGCCGCCCGACAGGACCGTGTCCCACGGCTGGCCGTCGCGCGCCTCCTCCTCGATATGGGCGATGAGATGCCCGAGCCCCGCATCGTGCAGGGCGGCGGCGACCTGCAGGTCGTGGAACGCGTCGGGCGCATCTGGCAGGCAGACGAGGCGCTTCAGCGTGATCGGCGGCAACCTGATGTCCTGCGAGGCATAGAACGTGCGCACCCCGGCCGGCAGCGCGATGCTGCCCGCCCCGTACGGCCACAGTCCGTTGATCGCCTTGATCAGCGAGGTCTTGCCGCAGCCCGACTCCCCGGACACGAAGGTCCATTCGCCGCGACGGAAATTGAGGAAGGGCGCCGACAGGAACGCCTTGGCGTCGGCGCCCTGATGCATCAGTTCCAGATTGGCGATGGTCAGTCCGAACTCGCTGTCCTGCGTGGTGCGCACGAATTCGCTGCGGCCGGTGCGGCGATAGTAGTCGACGGGAGCCTGCACGTTCTCGATCGCTTCAACCAGTTCGGTGAGACGCCGCGAATTGGCCTTCAGCGTCGCAATGGCCGGCATCACCTGGATGAACCATGAGCACTGCTGGATCATCGAATTGATAAGTTCAGCGCCCGTCACGTAGTTCTTCAGGCTCACCTGCTGGTTCATGTAGGGCAGCAGTCCCGGACCGTAGGCGACGATGCGCGCGGCAATGAAGTTGTAGATCAGCTCGAACGACATGTAGCCGGCATGCACGCGGTTGAGGCTGCCCCAGGTGCCGTCGATGTCCTTGTAGATACGCTTGTGAATGTCATTCTGGACGCCTTCCCCGCCCGCTGCGGCGACGTGGAAGCTTCGGCGCAGCAATGTGTTGAGCGCGCCGCGATAGCTGCCTTCGGCCTGGCTCATGCGGATCGTAAGGCGCTCGAGCAGCCCGCCGAGCTTGAGCGCGATCCATGTATTGACCGGTACGTAGACGAGCACAGCGGCGAAGGCGAGGGCGGCGCTGCCATATTCGCCGAGGAATTCGAGGCCCGTCACAGACGTGGAGGTCTCCAGCAGCTTCTGTCCGACGAAGAAGACCGACATGATGACGCCGACGATGCCCATCGCCAGGCCGATCGCGCCGCCGGTCATGCCCTTGATCGCCTCCTGCACGCGCTGGTCGACATTGTCCAGCGCCGCACCCGCGTCGCCGTTCTGGAGGTGATAATGGGTATGGTTGGCGTCGAGCAGAGCGTCGTTGAAGCGCCGATCGAGCCAGGCACGCCACTTGCGGTGAAGTGTGGTGGAGAACAGGTGCCTGATACCGGTGAAGCCGGCATCCTTCAGGATCACGATCAGCACGAGCGTGCCTGCCGCGACCAGCAGCGAGCGCAGCGGCGTGAGATTGTCCTCACTGTGGAAGAAGGCGATGGAATTGATAAGTTCGCCGGAGGCTTCGGCCATCCAGACGCTGGCCTTGCTGGCCAAAGCCGTGAGGGCCGCGATGACCATCGTCAGCGCCCAGGCTTCTTTCCACGATTCCGAGAACCAGTAGGCGCGCATGAGGCCCCAGAAGCCGCTCATGCCTGAAACGGGTGTCTTGGTCGCGGTTGCCTCACGCCTAGTGAGGAGCGACCGCAGCGAATCTGGCACCCATCGTGGCCCGAAGACCCGATTCACAACATCCCCACCCTTGTCCGCCCCAGAGGTGATTTGCTTTTTCTTTTGAGGCTAACACGCTTCGCCGATTGTCATAGTGAAATGTTCCCGCAAGGTTTACGCAGGCGGGAGAAGGTGGCGGATCGGCCACACTGACCTTGCGACAGGATGGCGGGGCGAATCGCTCTGGAAGTAAACCCTTGCTTACTGTATAGGACCGCCTTTCCCGGAAAGGCGGGAGTCTTGGCGCGGGTAGTGATCCCGCAGCGTGATTGGGTGCTAACATGGCGAAATGGTCTCCGAATTCCTGGCGCGGCAAGCCGATCCAGCAGGTTCCGGCCTATCCGGACCTCGCGGCTCTCGAAGCGGTGGAAAAGAACCTCGCCAGCTATCCGCCGCTCGTTTTTGCAGGTGAGGCGCGCAAGCTGAAGAAGCAGCTCGGCCAGGTCGCGGAAGGCCAGGCCTTCCTGCTTCAGGGCGGCGATTGCGCCGAGAGCTTCGCCGAGCACGGTGCCGACAACATCCGCGACTTCTTCCGCGTCTTCCTGCAGATGTCGGTGGTGCTCACCTTCGCCGGCTCGCAGCCGGTGGTGAAGGTCGGCCGTATCGCCGGCCAGTTCGCCAAGCCGCGTTCGTCCGATGTCGAGAAAAAGGGCGACGTGGTGCTGCCGAGCTATCGCGGCGACATCATCAACGGCATCGAGTTCGACGAGAAATCCCGCATTCCGGATCCTGCGCGCCAGGAGATGGCCTACCGCCAGTCCGCCGCGACGCTGAACCTGTTGCGCGCCTTCGCGCAGGGCGGCTACGCCTCGCTCGAGAACGTGCACCGCTGGATGTTGGGCTTCGTCTCCGACAGCCCGCAGTCGGAAAAGTATGAGGCGCTCGCCAACCGCATCACCGAGACGATGGACTTCATGCGCGCGGTGGGAATCACTTCCGAGACCAACTACGCGCTGCGCGAGACCGACTTCTACACCAGCCACGAGGCGCTGCTGCTCGGCTATGAGGAGGCGCTGACCCGCGTCGATTCGACCTCGGGCGACTGGTACGCGACCTCCGGCCACATGATCTGGATCGGCGATCGCACGCGCCAGCCTGACCATGCCCACATCGAATACTGCCGCGGCATCAAGAATCCGCTCGGCCTGAAGTGCGGCCCTTCGCTCACGCCCGACGGGCTGATCCAGCTCATCGACCTGCTCAACCCTGAGAACGAGCCGGGCCGCCTGACGTTGATCGCCCGTTTCGGCTACGACAAGGTAGGCGAGCACCTGCCGAAGCTCATCCGTGCCGTGGAGAAGGAAGGCCGCAAGGTTATCTGGTCCTGCGACCCGATGCACGGCAACACGATCACGGCCGCAGGCTACAAGACCCGGCCGTTCGACCGCATCTTGAAAGAAGTGCAGACCTTCTTCGACGTGCACCACGCCGAAGGCACGCACCCGGGCGGCATCCATGTCGAGATGACCGGCAAGAACGTTACCGAATGCACCGGCGGAGCGCGCGCTGTCCGCGACGAGGATCTCCAGGACCGCTACCACACCCATTGCGACCCGCGCCTCAACGCGGATCAGGCTGTGGAACTCGCTTTCCTGGTCAGTGAACTGCTCAAGAAGGGCAAGCAGGCGCCGGCCAAGAAGGCTGTGAACGGCTGATCCGTTCGGTTTCGACACGTCGACGGGCGCCTTCGGGCGCCCGTTGTCGTTTCAGATCCCGTCGCGTGGCGCGAAGACTGCGATCGCCTTTGGCAGGACCTTGAAATGCGCCGGCGTCGAGGTGACGATCTCGCCGTCGGCGTTCACCGCCATCTCCTCGTCCGTCTCGATGTCGAATTCGATGCAGCGGGCGGTGCGCACCTCGCTCCAGGCGCCATGGGTGCCGGCCCGGAACGAGCGCAGCATCAAGGCCAGTTTCCAGACGTTCTTCATTTCGAGGCTGTAGAGGTCCAAGTGCCCATCGTCGATCGAGGCCGAGGCCTCGACGATGTTGCCGCCGCCGTAGTGGCGACCGTTGCCTATGGCGATCTGGTAGGTGGAAGCGTCGATCTGCAATCCCTTCTCGGTGATCCGTGCCTTGAATCTGTTTGCCTTCGACAGCACCTTCGCCGCCGCCAACGCGTAGCCGAAGCGGCCGAACCGCCGCTTGAGGCCCGGATCGAGGCTGCGGGCAAGTTCGGTGGAAAGTCCGATGCTGGCAACGTTGAAGAAGGCGTGGCCGTTCACCGTCCCGACGTCGATGCTGCGCGTTTTGCCGGCCACAATCACATCCGCAGCCCTGCCGAGGTCGGCCGAAATGCCCAGCGTGCGGGCGAGGTCGTTGGCGGTGCCCATCGGGATGATGCCGAGCGGCAGCCCGCTCTCGATCGCCGCCATGGCGGCCGAAGACACCGATCCATCGCCGCCGCATACGATCACCAGATCCGCCGTATCGCGCAGCCGCACGATGTCGCGGGAAATCTCGGGTAGGGCGCCGAAGGGCTCGATAGTCACCGCGACGCCGCCGACCTCCAGGCGCTCGACCAGCGGCGTCATCGCCTCGCCACCGCGTCGCGCCTTTGGGTTCACGAGCAGCAGTCCGCGTCGTTTTTCTGGAGACATGATGGATCCGGATTGTCTTCGCCACGCAGATAGGACGCTGGACAGGCGATTGCGACGCGCGCCGCACCCTCGATCCGTTAAATCTTGGTAATGTGTCCTCTAGAGATACCACTCGTATTCGCGGCGCGAGATTGCGCCCATGAAAGCGGCAAGCTCCGCCTCCTTCACGCTCGCATAGATCGCCGGATAGTTCGCGCCCAGCCAGTGCGGCAGGATGGTTGCGGCGCGCAACGCCCTGAGCGAGTCCCACGGCGTCAGTGGTAGGTCTGGATCGATCTCGGCACCCGCATTGCCCGTATGCATCGGACCCGGGTCCAGCCGGTTCTCAATGCCGTGGTGCATACCGGCGAGCACTGCGGCGATCACCAGATAGGGATTGGCCTCCGCACCCGATGCGCGGTGCTCGATGCGTCGTGAAGCGCCCGATGAGACGGGCACGCGGAAGGCGACAGAGCGATTGTTCTCGCCCCAGTCCTTCGTCACCGGCGTGAAGTTGTTGGCGGCGAAGCGGCGGAAAACGTTCAGGTTCGGCGCAAAGATGGCCATCGCCTCGGCCATCGTCGCCTGGAGGCCAGCCACGGCATGGCTGAGCATGGCCTGGCCGTCGGGCCGGCGGTCGTCAAACAGGTTCCGCCCGTCGGCACCGAGCATGCTCGCGTGGACGTGCAGTCCGCTGCCCGCCATGTCGGGAAAAGGCTTCGACATGAAGGTGGCCTCCATGCCGAACTGTCGCGCGACCGACTGGATGACGCGGCGCAACAGGCAGGCGTCGTCGGCCGCCTTCACCGGATCGTCGCGATGCTCCAGGTTCACCTCGAACTGGCCGGCGCCGTATTCGCTGATGATCGTGGAGGAGGGGATGCCCTGCGCCGCGCAGGCGGCCTCCACCGCCGAGATGAAGGGCTGATATTCGTCGAGCTTGGCCAACGACAGAACCTTGCCGGCCGCCTCCGCAATGCCGGTCTCAGGCGATTTCACCGGCAGGGGCGCGCCGTTGTCGCAGCGCCGCTGGTCGATCAGGTAGAACTCAAGCTCCGCCGCGACCACCGGGCGCAGTCCGGCCTCATGGAGGATCGAGACGGTGCGCGACAGCACGATGCGTGGATCGTACCAGAACGGCTCGCCGCTTGATGCGCTGGCCGGCGTGCACAGCACTTGCGCGATGCCGATGTTCCACGGCACCGGTGCCAGCGTTCCGGTGACGGGCATCACCGTCGCGTCCGGATCTCCGTCCGAAAAGCCGTAGCCCATCGGATCGGCGGTGTTGCCCTGCACGTCGACCAGCGACATCGCCGCGCAGATCGGCGAACCGACGGCAAAGAACTTCGCCATATGCGCGCGCGGCATGCGCTTGCCGTAGGCATTGCCGCACAGGTCGAACAGAACGGCGTCGAGATGCGTGGTTTGCGGATGCGCCTCGAGGAAGCGGGCGAGTTCGTCCGGCACGTGTCGTCCCCCGTGTTTCGGACGAAGCTAACCGTCCGCGTCCCGTCCGTCATCGTCCAATGGCGAGATTTTCTCGGCGCAGGCGAACGTCGTCATCGCTCGCTGGACAGTTCGGAAGCGCTCGTTCGCAATTCATGAACGCTCAGTCGAAGCGCCACGATCTGTGCGCGGCCCGAGGTCAGGCGTATTTGTTGGCCAAGGAGATCGTTCCATGACCACAATGCCTTCGCTTTTCATTTCCCACGGCGGCCCTAACATCGTCACCTCCGATTCCGAGGCCCGCCACTTCCTCGAGACGCTGTCGGAGTATATGCCCCGTCCGAAGGCGATCGTGCTCGTATCGGCGCACTTCGAAACCGACGGTGTTGTCGTCGTCACCGATCCAGCGCCCGAGATGATCTATGATTTCAGGGGATTCGCGCCGGAGCTTTACAAGATCGTCTACCCGGCGCCCGGCGAGCCCGCTCTGGCCGCAAGGGTTGTCTCCTTGCTCGAAAAGGCCGGCCTTTCACCCTGCACCATCGGCAAGCGCGGCTATGACCATGGCGCGTGGACGCCGATGATGCTGGCCTTTCCGGATGCCGGCATCCCGATCGTGCAGGTCTCGATCGATCCCAACCGCGACGCGGCATGGCATTATAGACTCGGCCAGGCGCTGGCACCGCTGCGCGAAGAGGGTGTGCTGCTGGTCGGCTCCGGCCACATCACCCACAACCTGCGCGCCTTCTTCCCGGTGATGCGCGAGGGCAGGACGCCCGATCCGGAGCTGGTGCACAAAGTGGATGCCTTCACCACCTGGTTCGCAGACGAGATCGCGGCAGGCGACACGCAGGCACTGCTCGACTGGAAGAACCGCGCGCCGTTCACCGCCGAGAACCATCCGACGGACGAGCACCTTATGCCGATCTTCTTCGCGCTTGGTGCCGCGGGCAAGGAGATTCATGGCGAGCGTATCCATTCGTCCAAGGAATATGGCTTCTTCGCCTACGATTCCTACCTGTTCCATTGAGCCGGAAATCGGCTAAACGGTCTCCGCCCGGCCCGTCGGGCGGAGATCTCCGATGAAACGCCTCCTCAACGCCTTCCGGAACTCGCTGCGCGCCTTCGGGCGTCTCATCCGCACGGAGAAGGCCTTCCAGCAGGAGGTCGTCCTCCTTCTCGCCGCCCTGCCTGTCGCGTGGTTCCTGTCGCAGAGTTGGTGGAGCTTCGCGCTGCTCATCGGCGCGATCCTGCTGCTGATCATCGTGGAAGTGCTGAACACTGGCATCGAGGCGGCCTGCGACGCGTTCAGCCGCGAATTCAACACCGACATCCAGCTTGCCAAGGACTGCGGCTCGCTCGCCGTGCTGATCTCGATCGTCATCGCCGGCGGCGTCTGGCTGCTTGCAGTGGCCGAGAAGATTGCAGGCGTGGCGCTTTAGCGGTTCAGTGGCGCGTCCGCAGGTAGCGGTGCCCGAGCCAGAGCCCGATCGCCATGACAGCGACCGCTAGCCCGACACCGATCAGAAGCCGCTGATGCTTTACCAGCGCATCGCCGATCAGGTGCTCCGCGCCGGCGCCGAAGAAGTAGCCCAGGCTGACGAAGATGCAGGCCCAGACGAGCGCGGACGCCGCGTTGAGCGCAAGGAAGCGAGCAACGGGCACGGACGACAGCCCAGCCGCCACGCCGCCGACCATGCGCAGGCCGTAGATGAACCGGTTGGTCAGAATGAAGATATTGGGGTGCCGCTCGACCAGCCCATGCGCATGGCTGAACCCTGGCCGTGCACGCAGCGCCAACACCCGCGGATGGTCCGCGAAGCGCCGCCCGGCGAGGAACAGCGCCGTGTCGCCGAGGAAGGCGCCGGCGAAGGCGACGGCGACCGTATGCCAGACCGCGAACACCTGCTGGTGCGCGAAGAAGCCGCCGAAGATGGCAGCGCTTTCGCCCTCCGCCAGGCAGCCGGCGAAGACGGCCACGAGCCCGAACCGCTCGACCAGATAATGCAGGAGATCGATCACGATGCCGGGCCACCCAGCCGCGCGTCGATGCGCTTCAGATGCGCTGCCAGTTCCGCGATCTCCGACTGCATATTGAGGATCTCGCGCTGCCGTAGCGCGTCGAGTTTATCGTGCAGCGCCATGATCTCGATCTCGGCCTTCAGGTTCACCTCATAGTCGTGTGTCGCGTCGAGTCGGTCGCGAGCGGCCTGACGGTTCTGCGACATCATGATGATCGGCGCCTGCACCGCCGCCAGCATCGACAGGATCAGATTGAGGAAGATGAACGGGTAGGGGTCGAATGCATCCCGGGTCAAGAGGAAGGCGTTGCCGGCCGTCCAGACCGCCAGAAACAGCAGGAAACTGACGATAAAGGTCCACGAGCCGCCCACGCGCGCCATCGCATCGGCGATCCGGTCGCCCAGGCTGGCCTCTCCCGCCAGGTTCTCGCGAATATCGCGCGCGATCGGCCGGCGGTCGATCGCGCTCTGCAGCACGCGCAGCTCTTCTTCGCTCAAGCTGTCGAGGTTACGTTTGAGCCAGCGGGTGGAAAGGTCGTCGATCGTCTTCTGCATCCGGGCCTCCTCGCGCGGCCGACTTGGCAAGTGCCGCATCATTGGCGAAAATGCGGTCAGCGCCGCCACAAAGCGCCGATCGGGAGAGAAATCAATGGACAGTTTTGCCGCGATCCGCGCCCGCGCGGCCTTGCGCAAGGGTGGCGAAGAGATACTTTCGCGCCTGCTCGGCACGCTGCCGAGCAATGCGCAGCTTGCTGCGCTCGGCGACGACCGCATCCTTTCGCAGATGTCGGCGCGCATCTTCTCGGCCGGCTTCGTCTGGAGCGTGATTGAGGCCAAGTGGCCGAGCTTCGAGGAGGCGTTCCTGGATTTCCAGCCGAAGGCGCTCCTTTTTCAACCCGATGAGTTCTGGCACGACCTAGCCGCAGACAAGCGCATCGTGCGCAATCCGCAGAAGATCAGATCAGTGCGCGACAACGCCGCCTTCGTCGACAAGGTGTCGCAGGAGTATGGCGGCTTCGGCCGCTTCCTCGCCAATTGGCCGGCGGACGACCAGATCGGCCTCACTGCCTACTTGGCCAAGCACGGCTCGCGGTTGGGCGGCAATTCGGGCCAGTATTTCCTGCGCTTCATCGGCTGGGACGCCTTCATTATCTCACGCGACATGGCAGCTGCGCTCCGCGACGCCGGGCTCGACATCGCCGAACAGCCGACGTCGAAGGGCGATCTCGCGAAGATCCAGAAGCAAGTCAACGAATGGGCCGATGAGACCGGCCTCAGCCGCACCCACATCTCCCGCGTGCTTGCCATGTCCACGGGCATCAACCATGCTCCTGAAGAGCTGGCAGCCTATATGGGGGAGTAGGCGAGCGAAGATTGTCAGCCGTCGCGCGTCACGCTAAGCCTCTTGCATGACCCAGTCCGCGCCTTCCGTCCTCCGCATCGCCGTTGCCCAGCTCAACCCGACCGTGGGCGATATTGCCGGTAACCTCGCAAAGGCGCGCGAGGCGAGGGCGGAGGCGGCACGCCACGGCGCGGACCTTGTGCTGTTCACGGAGCTCTTTCTCGCCGGTTATCCGCCGGAGGATCTGGTGCTCAAGCCCGCGTTTCTCTCGGCCTGTGAGAAGGCGGCCACCGAAATTGCGGCGGATACGGCCGACGGCGGTCCGGGCCTTGTCATCGGCGTGCCGCTGAAGCGCAAAAGCGGCGTCCACAACGCCATCATCGTGGCCGACGGCGGCAAGATCATCGCCGAGCGCCTCAAGGTCGACCTGCCCAACTACGGCGAGTTCGACGAGAAACGCGTCTTCAGGGCGGGCCCGGACATGCCGGGGCCGGTGTCCTTCCGCGGTGTCCGCCTCGGCATCCCGATCTGCGAGGACATCTGGGGCGATCTCGGCGTATGCGAGACGCTGGCCGAGAGCGGCGCCGAGATTCTGCTCGTGCCGAACGGCTCGCCCTATTATCGCGGCAAGGTCGACGTGCGGCAGCAGGTCGTCATCAGGCAGGTCATCGAGACCGGCCTGCCGATGCTCTACGCCAACCAGATGGGCGGACAGGACGAGCTGATCTTCGACGGTGCGTCCTTCGCCATCAACACCGACAAGTCGCTGGCCTTCCAGATGAGCCAGTTCGAGGAGACGGTCGTCGTCACCACCTGGAAGCGGCAGGGCGAGGGCTGGCGCTGCACGGACGGACCGATGTCGCGCATTCCAGAGGCCGAGGAGGCGGACTACCGCGCCTGCATGCTGGGCCTGCGCGACTACGTCAACAAGAACGGCTTCAAGGACGTCGTGCTCGGCCTTTCGGGCGGCATCGACTCGGCGATCTGCGCCGCACTTGCGGTCGACGCGCTCGGTGAAGAGCGGCTGCGCGCCGTCATGATGCCCTATCGCTACACGTCAAAGGATTCGTTGGCCGACGCGGAAGCCTGCGCGAGGGCGCTCGGATGCCGTTATGACATCGTTCCGATCTTTGAACCGGTCGAGGGCTTCAGCCACGCGCTCACGCAGATCTTCGAAGGCACCAAGGAAGGCATCACAGAGGAGAACCTGCAGAGCCGCGCGCGCGGCACGATCCTGATGGCGATCTCGAACAAGTTCGGCTCGATGGTGGTGACCACGGGCAACAAAAGCGAGATGTCGGTAGGCTACGCCACACTCTATGGCGACATGAACGGCGGCTTCAACCCGATCAAGGACCTCTACAAGATGCAGGTCTACGCGCTGTCCCGCTGGCGCAACGGTACCGTTCCTCCCGGCGCGCTCGGCCCGTCGGGCGAGGTGATCCCGAAGAACATCATAGACAAGGCGCCGTCGGCCGAGCTGCGGCCGAACCAGACCGATCAGGATTCGCTGCCGCCCTATCCCGTGCTTGACGACATCCTCGAATGCCTCGTCGAGAACGAGATGGGCGTCGACGACATCGTCGCGCGCGGGCACGACCGCGACACGGTGCATCGTGTCGAGCACCTGCTCTACATCGCCGAATACAAGCGCCGGCAGGCCGCGCCCGGCGTGAAGATCACGAAGAAGAACTTCGGCCGCGACCGCCGCTACCCCATCACCAACCGGTTCAGGGATCGGGGATAGCGACAGGTGGAGATCGTATTCGACCTGTCCAGGATCGATTTCGCGTCCACGTCGAGATTACTGGAAACCGCGTACTGGACCGCCGGACGCACCGATGAGATCAACCTGCGCGCGTTCGCGAACTCGGTCTGCGCGGTCGCCCTGATCGACGGGCAACAGGTCGGCTTCGCGCGCGCCTCGGGCGACCGCACGCTGTTTGCCCGCATTTCCGACGTGATCGTGCAGCCGGAACATCGCGGCAAGGGCGTCGGCAAGGCGCTGGTCCGGGCGCTTCTGGACCATCCGGAGCTGCGAACGGTCGCGATCTGGACGCTGAACACCTCCGATGCGCACGGGCTCTACGAGACGTTCGGATTCCGCAGATGCACTGATGGAAACGAGATGCGGCTCGATCGGTCAGCGGCGGGGTGAGCGCCTTCCTGATATTTCTGCGCGGCAATGCACGCTGGGTCGCGGCCGCCTTTGTCCTGACCTTCTTTTCCACGATCGGCCAGACGTCCTTCATCGGAGGCTCGGCGGGACATATCCGCTCGGAATACGGTCTCAGCAACGGTCAGTGGGGCATGGTCTACATGATCGGCACGCTCGCGAGCGCGCTGACATTGCCATATCTTGGCGCGATCGTGGATCGGCTGACGGTACGCACGGTTGCGCTGATCATAGCTCCGATGCTGGCCGCTGCGACCGCGCTGATGGCGTTGTCCGCGCATGTGGTGGGCTTGATCCTCACCATCTACCTGCTGCGTCTTTTCGGGCAGGGCATGTTCCCACATACGGCCTACACGGCCACGGCGCGCTGGTTCACCGCCCAGCGCGGCAAGGCGCTGTCGCTCGTCATACTCGGGCACAACGCTGGCGAAGCGGTGCTGATCGCCGGCTTCGTCGCGCTGTCGGCTGCGATCGGCTGGCGCCTGGGTTGGCTGGTTCTCGGCGTCGCGGTGCTGGTTGTCGCACTGCCCTTGGTCATGTGGCTGGCGGCTGTCGAACGGGTTCCGGCGTCGACCGAGATCAATCCTCGGGTGGTCGACGCGCGCGACTGGACGCGGGGCGAAGTGCTAAGCGATCCGATCTTCTATCTGTCCATGCTCGGGTTCATGGCGCCGGGCTTCATCGTCACGGTCATCTTCTTCCACCAGGTCTACCTGGTGGAACTGCGCGGCTGGTCGCTCGGCGTCTTCGCCTCGGCATTCGTCGTTTGGGCGGGCGTCAACAGCCTGTCGACGTTGATGACCGGCTATCTGATTGATCGCTTCTCCGGCCTGTCGGTCATTCCTTTCGTGCTTTTGCCGCTCGGCGTCGCAAGCATTCTGCTTGGAACGATGACGGCCGGCTGGACGCCGTTCCTCGTCATGGCGCTTCTCGGAGCGTCCAGCGGAGCGGCGACCACGACGCTTGGCTCCGTGCTGCCTGAGGTTTACGGCCTCAGACATCTGGGTGCGATCAGGGCGTTGATCGTCGCGACGACCGTGTTCGCGACCGCGGCAGGCCCGGGCATCACCGGCTATCTGATCGACGTCGGCGTCGGCTATCCGGCGCAGCTCGTCACCATGGGCGTCTATTGTTTCCCCGTCTCGCTGCTGATGGCGTTTGTCGCGCGGCGCGTCAGAGCGCGCACCTTGCCAAGCAAAGCTGTGTCCGATAGGCCGCCCGGATGACCGTCATCGTCCGTTTTGCGCCGTCGCCCACCGGCAACATTCATATCGGCAATGCCCGCACGGCGCTGTTCAACTGGCTGTTCGCCCGGCAGCGTGGCGGCCGCTTCGTGCAGCGCTTCGACGACACGGATGTCGAGCGGTCCAGGCAGGAATATGCCGACAACATCCTCACTGACATCGCCTGGCTCGGCATCGAGCCGTCCGTGGTCGAATACCAGTCGAAGCGCTTCGCGGTCTACGAGGCGGCGATCGCGAAACTCAAGGCGGCTGGCCTGCTCTATCCCTGCTATGAGACCGCGGAAGAACTCGACCTCAAACGCAAGGTCCGCCTCACGCGCCGCCTGCCGCCCGTCTACGGTCGCGAGGCGCTGAAGCCGACGGCGGTCGAGCGGGCAAGGCTGGAGGCGGAAGGCCGGCGACCGCACTGGCGGTTCCTTCTGCCGAATTTCGATACCGACCCGTTTTCGACCCGGCGCACGGAAGTCACCTGGACCGACCTCGTGCGCGGTGAGGAGACGGTTGATCTCGCCTCGCTATCCGACCCTGTCCTGGTGCGCGAGGATGGCACCTATCTCTACACGCTGCCCTCGGTCGCCGACGACATCGACTTCGGTATCACCCATGTCATCCGTGGTGACGACCATGTCACCAATACCGGCGTGCAGATCGCGCTCTTCAAGGCCCTGGGTGCGGAACCACCCGCCTTCGGCCACCACAACCTGCTGACCGCCGTGACCGGGGAGGGGCTCTCCAAGCGCAGCGGTGCGCTGTCGATCGCCAGTTTGCGCGCCGACGGCATCGAGCCGATGGCGGTCGCGTCGCTCGCGGTGTTGACCGGCACGTCCGAGAACGTTGTCGCCGCGCGCGACATGGCCGAACTCGCCGGCCGCTTCGATCTCGCCTCGACCTCGCGGTCGGCCTCGAAGTTCGATCCGGCCGATCTCCTCGTCTTAAACCGCACGCTGCTGCATGGCATGGACTTCGCAGCGGTGGCGGAGCGCCTCGCCGCTCTCGGCATCGCCGGCGCCCGGGCCGAGCCGTTCTGGCTCGCCGTGCGCGGAAATCTCGATCGGCTGGCCGATGCGGCAGGCTGGTGGCGGATCGTGACACAGGGACCGACGCAAGCGCCGGACCTGTCGGACGAGGACCGCGCCTTCCTGCGCGCGGCTTTCGATCTGCTGCCCGCCGCGCCATGGGACGGCACGACCTTCAAGGCGTGGATGGATCAGGTGAAGGCGGTGTCTGGCCGCAAGGGCAAGGCGCTGTTTATGCCCGTCCGCCTTGCGCTTACTGGATTGCCGTCCGGGCCGGAGCTCGCAGATCTATTGCCCCTTCTGGGTCCGGAAGGTACGCAGGCCCGACGACCCTGACCTTGCGCCCGGCATCGATGGCAAATTCGCCCGCCGCGGCTTCGGACAGGCGTTTCATGTCGTCGGTATTGAACGATCCTTCCCGGTTCGCCAGCGTCTCGGGATCCGCCGCAGGGTCGGGGCGCGACGAGGGCAGGGCGATGGACGAGGTCTCGGCAGGCGCGCTGGTCGCTCCTTCGCCGGCGACGATGGAAAAACCCTTCTTCACCGCCGTACAGGAGCAACCCTGCGGTCGGGTGAAGTTGACGTCCCGGTATTTGAAGGCCGTCTTGAGGTCCGTGTAGGGGCTACCGTAGGAATCGACCATGTTCTCCGATTCCTCGTCCGGAACCCGGTGCGAATAGAGCTTGACCTCGGTGCCGGGGCACATGGTCTGGCAGTTCTGCTCGTCGCGCTGGAAGTCGGAACTGGAAGAGGAATAGGAGATCGGCCAGTAATAGCCGTCGCAGGTGCGCACGCACAGCGTGCGGTAGTTTCCGCCGCCACGCATCACCTCGAAACTGTTGCCGTTGCCGATGGTGGTGCGCACGCGCGCCGAGCCGTCATAGGCTTGGAATTCCTCATCCTCGCGCGGATCGACCCGCTTGATCCCGCCGCCGAAGAGCCGCTCGAAGAGGTTGCCGCCGCGCGGCTGTTCCCTTGCCGCCATTTCGGGCGCGCGATCCCGCCGCACGCCGCGGCAGTCGTTGGCGGCGATCGCACCGAGTAGTCTGTTGCGCTCGCGACGCGTGTCTCCGCCGCCTCCGCCCATGCGGGAGCGCGTGCGTTCGAGCTGGGCGAGGTTGCGCTCCATGCGGTCAAGGCCGCGGCCGATGGCGTCGCAGGCCGATCCGCCATTGTCGCGCGAGAAGAAGCCGCCGCCGCATCCCGCGCGGCGATACTGCTGTTCTCCCCTGCGGATCTGGGTGCGTTGCTGCTGGATCGCCTGATCGTAGCGACGTGCCTGGGCCGAACTGCCGGAGCCGCCCGACGAAAGGCTTGCGAGCTGCGCCTCAAGCTGCCGGCAGGTCCGCGACTGGGCGTATGCATCGTTGGCGGAGACGGCGAGGCCCGCAGCGAGGACGAGCGCAAACGCCCGCACGGCGGCGAGCCACTTCACCGTCTGGAGCTTCCCATGCATCGCCTGCCATCCCTTGATGGACGTTGGCGCGATCATGCGCGCCGAACATGAATGCCGTCTGAACGTGGACCGACGCTCCCACGAACGGAAGGCACAAGGTTAACCGCGCCTTACCGTCCTCAGCCGCCAGCGATCAGTGTCGGCGCATCCTGAGAGGCCTCGACGACGGCGAGCGCGGTCATGTTGACGATACCCCGCGAGGTTACCGACGGGGTCAGGATGTGCGCGGGCAGGCGGGTGCCGAGCAGGATCGGCCCGACATGCAGCGCATCCGTCATGGTCTTGACCGTTGTTAGCGCGATGTTGGCCGCATCGAGATTGGGAAATACGAGCAGGTTTGCCTGGTCCTTCAGCACCGAATGCGGATAGACCCGTCGACGAAGTTCCTCCGACAGCGCGGAATCGCCGTGCATCTCGCCGTCGCTTTCGAGCTCCGGCGCGATCCGCTTCAGGATCGCCGCGGCCTCGCGCATCTTCAGTGCACTGGCGCTGTCGCGCGAGCCGAAGTTGGAATGGGACAGCAGCGCCGCCTTCGGCACGATGCCGAATCGGCTGATCGCCTCCGCGGCCAGCAGCGTCATCTCCGCGATCTCGTCGGCGCTTGGGTCGAGCGTGACATAGGTGTCGGTCAGGAAGGTCACGCCGCGCTGCGAGATCAGCATGGAGAGCGCTGACAGGTCGCGGTAGCGCACGTCGGCTCGCGCGCCGATGATCAGATTGACATTGCGCAAGTGCCGCTCGAACCGGCCTTCCAGGCCGCAAATCATCGCATCGGCATCGCCCCTGTGGAGCGCAAGCGCGGCAATGACGGTGGCATCGGTGCGCACCATGGTGCGCGCGGCCTCTTGCGTCACACCGCGCCGGCCGGCGAGGCGGATCAGGAGGTCGACATAGTCGCGGTAGCGCGGATCGTCCTCTGGATTGACGATAGCGAAATCCGTGCCCGGACGAATCCTGAGGCCGTAGCGCCTGAGCCGAACGTCGATCACGTGGGGGCGACCGATCAGAGTCGGTTCGGCGGTGCCTTCCTCCAGCACCACCTGTGCGGCGCGCAGCACGCGTTCGTCCTCGCCATCGGCATAGATCACCCGCTTTCTCGTCGCCGTGCGGGCGGCGGCAAAGACCGGCTTCATCACCAGGCCGGAGCGGAACACGAAGCGGTTCAGCCGGTCGACGTAGGCCTCCATGTCTACGATCGGCCGTGTCGCCACACCGCTGTCCATCGCCGCCTGTGCAACAGCGGGCGCGATTCGCAGGATCAGCCGCGGGTCGAAGGGCGAAGGGATCAGGTAGTTCGGCCCAAATGTGGGTGTCTCGCCCGAATAGGCGCGCGCGGCCACGTCCGACGGCTCTTCGCGGGCAAGGGCCGCGATGGCGCGCACCGCCGCCATCTTCATCTCCTCGTTGATCGCGGTCGCGCCTGCATCAAGCGCCCCGCGGAAGATGTAGGGGAAGCACAGCACGTTGTTGACTTGGTTCGGGAAGTCCGACCGGCCGGTGCATATCATCGCGTCGGGCCGTGCGGCCCGCGCGAGCTCCGGCATGATCTCCGGCGTCGGATTGGCGAGCGCCATGATGAGGGGCCGGTCCGCCATCTCCTTGAGCAGTTCGGGCTTCAGGACCCCCGCAGCCGACAGACCCAGGAACACATCCGCGCCGCCGATCACATCTGCGAGCGCACGGGCATTGGTGTCCTTGACGTAAGGGTCTTTCCAGCGGTCCATCTCGTCGACGCGGCCCTTGTAGGCGACGCCAAACCGGTCGGTGACCCAGATGTTCTCGCGGCTGGCGCCAAGAGAAACGAGGAGATTGAGGCAGGCGAGGGCGGCGGCACCCGCGCCCGACGTGACGATCTTGACGTCCGGCAGCGACTTTCCGGCGACCTCCAGGCCGTTCAGAACGGCCGCCGCGACGATGATCGCCGTCCCATGCTGGTCGTCGTGAAAGACTGGAATCCCCATCCGCGCCTTGAGCTGCTCCTCGACCTCGAAGCACTCCGGCGCCTTGATGTCCTCGAGGTTGATGCCGCCGAAGGTCGGCTCCAACGCCGAGATCGCCTCGACCATGCGCTCGATTCCCGGCGCATCGATCTCGATGTCGAATACGTCGATGCCGGCGAACTTCTTGAAGAGCACGGCCTTGCCCTCCATGACCGGCTTCGACGCCAAGGGGCCGATATTGCCGAGGCCGAGCACGGCGGTGCCGTTCGAGACGACGCCGACGAGGTTGGCTCGGCCGGTGTAGAGCGCGGCCGCGCCCGGATCGTCCTTGATCGCGAGGCAGGGCGCGGCCACGCCAGGCGAATAGGCGAGCGCGAGGTCGCGCTGATTGCCGAGCGGCTTGGTCGCCTGGATCTCCAGCTTTCCCGCCACCGGATAGCGGTGGAAGAACAGCGCCGCCTCGTCGAGGTCGGACGATCGCGCCTTGTCGGCTTCGCTGGTCATGGCGATTCCCCCTGCTTCATGCGAAACGATTAGCATGGGCGGCGGAGAAGCGAACGCGCGAAAAAGCGAAAGCTGTTTCGCGCCGGCCGTTACCTGGCGACGACCTTCTGCCGCTGCTCGCCGAGGCCTGCGATGCCAAGCCGCATCTCGTCGCCGTCCTTGAGGAAGACCGGCGGCTTCATGCCGAGACCCACGCCGGGTGGGGTGCCGGTCGTGATCACGTCGCCAGGCTCGAGAATCATGAACTGCGACAGGTAGGAGACAATCTGCCTGACGGTGAAGATCATGGTCGACGTATTGCCGGTCTGCATGCGCTTGCCGTTGACATCGAGGAACATGTCGAGGCTCTGCGGGTCGGCGATCTCGTCCGGCGTCACGATCCAGGGACCGAGCGGCCCGAAAGTGGGCGCGCTCTTGCCCTTGATCCACTGGCCGCCGCGTTCTGCCTGGTATTCGCGCTCCGACACGTCGTTGCAGACCGCGTAACCGAAGACATGCTTCAGAGCGTCCTTCTCCTCGACATAATCGCATTCCTTGCCGATCACGATCGCGAGTTCGACCTCCCAGTCGGACTTCACCGAGCCTTTCGGCAGCATCACGTCGTCGTTCGGGCCGGACAGGCAGCTCGGTGCCTTTGAGAACACGATGGGTTCCTTCGGGATCGGCGCCCCGGTTTCCGCCGCATGGTCGGCATAGTTGAGACCGATCGCGATGAAATGGCCGATCCGCGACACCGGAGAACCGATCCGCACGCCCTTGGGTGCGGCGGGCAGGGTGGTCGGATCGATGTTCGCAAGGATCGACAGCAGGTCGAGCGAAACCGTCGCTGGCGAATAGTCCGCGACGACTGAAGATGCGTCCCTGATGACGCCGTCCTTGTCGAGAATGCCGGGCTTCTCCAGGCCCAAATCGCCGAAACGCAGCAACTTCATGTGTTTCCCCTCCCGAATTCAGATGTCAGGCGAACGAGTGCGACAATGCCGGTTCAAAATGCGCTGGGGTAGAGACCGCCGTCAATGCGCAGGTTTTGCCCGGTTATGTAGCCAGCATGCGCCGAGCAGAGGAAGGCGCAGGCCTTGCCGAACTCCTCGGGCGTGCCGAGACGGCCGGCCGGGATCTGCTTGTCCTGCTGCGCTGCATAGTCCTCAAGCGACATACCGGCCTTTTCCGCGCCAAACTTCGTCGTCACGCGGATGCGATCGGTGTCGAGCTTGCCGGGCAGCATGTTGTTGATCGTGACGTTGCGGTTGGCGACGGTCTTGGCGATGCCGGACATGAAAGAGGTGAGGCCGGCACGCGCGCCGGACGAGAGGTCGAGCCCGGGGATTGACGTGTAGACCGAAAGCGAGGTGATGTTGATGATGCGCCCGAAGCCGCGTTCCATCATGCCGTCGATCACGCCCTGCATCAGCTCGATCGGCGTCACCATGTTCTGCGTCACGCCGTCGAGAATCGCCTTCCGGTCGAGTTGGCGGAAATTGCGAGGCGGTGGACCGCCATTGTTGTTCACCAGGATGTCCGGGTCGGGGCAGGCGGCGAGCAGCGTCTTCTGCACCTCCGGCAGCGACACGTCGCCCTCGATCTCAGTCACGCGGACGCCGTAGGTGTCGCGGATATCCTGCGCCGCCGCGGCCAGAACCGCAGGGTCGCGGCCGTTCAGCACGAGCTCGACGCCCGCCTCCGCGAGCGCATCGGCGCAACCGCGCCCGAGCCCTCGGCTCGACGCGCAGATGATTGCCTTTCGGCCCTTGATCCCCAAATCCATGTCGCGACCTCCTTCAAATCGGCGACAGAGGTATCCGCAGCCGCGCCAAACCACAACCGTCACACGTCTGTGATATGAATCGTGTCAGGGCATTGCGCGAAGGAAAGTCTGGTAATCGCAATGTCCGACGTCGAAACCCGAAGCTTTCGCACCCTGTTCATCTCCGACATCCATCTCGGGTCGAAGCCGGCCAAGGCGGAGTTTCTCATCGACTTCCTGCGCCAGCATCATGCCGAGACGATCTATCTGGTCGGCGACATTGTCGACGGCTGGCGTCTGCGGCGGTCTTGGCACTGGCCACAATCCCACAACGACGTCGTGCAGAAGCTGCTGCGTCAGGCGCGGAAGGGCGTGAAGGTGATCTATATCGCCGGCAATCACGACGAGTTCCTGCGCTCCTTCCAGGGCGAACACTTCGGCGGTGTGGTCGTCGCTGATCGCGCAATCCACGAGGGCTGCGACGGCCGGCGCTATCTGGTCATCCACGGCGACCAGTTCGACGGCATCGTCCACAACATTCGCTGGCTCGCCTATCTCGGCGACAAGGCCTACGACACAGCGATCGTGGTCAATCGCGTCGTCGCCTTCATCCGCCACAGGTTCGGGCTGTCCTACTGGTCGTTCTCGTCCTGGGCGAAGGTCAAGGTAAAGCGCGCGGTAAACTTCATCAGCGCCTTCCAGGACATCGTCGCTGAAGAGGCGCGGCGTCATGAGGTCGACGGCATCATCTGCGGCCACATCCATCACGCCGCGATCGAGACCATCAACGGCGTGCGCTACATCAACACCGGCGATTGGGTGGAAAGCTGCACAGCGGTGGCCGAGCATTTCGACGGACGCTTCGAAATCCTCACCTGGGCCAAGGTCACGCCTGAGCGCCAGGAGGATGACGGCAAGATCGCGGTGCTGAGGCCGGCCGCCGCTGCCTGACCGGCGGCTGGAGCAAAGCTCGTCCACTGCTGGCGCGCCCTCACGTGTAGGCGCGGCGGGGAGGACATGTTACGGCGCATGGGACAGTCACTCGGACTCCTTCCCGAATGCTCCCGCCTCTTTCCAAAGAACAGCAGATCAAGCCGCATCGTTTCGAGCTGCGGATGTCCCTTCTTTACGCCTGCCTCTTCCTGCCGAATGGCATCCATCTGCCGTATTTTCCACTCTGGCTCGAGTATCACCGGTTCACGCCGTCCGAAATCGCCTCGATCATCGCCATTCCGTATTTCGTCCGCATCTTTGCCGGGCCGGTGGTTTCAGCCTGGGCCGACCGCGCGCGTGATCGCGTACCCGTCCTGCTTGCCTGCGCGATCCTCTCCCTGGCCGCTTGCGCCGGTTATCTGCTGCCGGCCACCTATCTGGTCGTGCTGGCCGTTTCGATCGTTCTGGCCATTGCCTGGGCTCCCCAGACGCCTTTGTCGGATTCCATCGCCCTGTCGGGAGTTCGCCGCTATGGCGTCAACTATGCGTCCATGCGGGTCTGGGGGTCGATCTCTTTCCTGATCATCAACATTGTCGGCGGCTACATCCTCGCAGCTGCGGGGGCTGGCGTCGTCCCGTTGCTGATGCTGGCTGGGTTCGTCACGATAGTGGCCGCCACCTTCATTGTCCCGCGTCTCGGCAAGCCGCGTCTCGCTGCCCCGACCCCGGCGCAGACAATCCCGCAAGCCTCCTTCGCGCTGCGCCAACCGTATTTCGTCCTGATCATCGCCGCTTGGGCCTTGGCGCAGTCGAGCCATGCCTTCGCATATGCCTTTTCATCGATCTATTGGAAGACGCTCGGCATCGACGACGGCACGATCGGGCTCTTCTGGGCATTTTCGGTTCTGGCCGAGGTGATCATGTTCTTCCTGTGCGACCGGCTCTTTCCGCGTGCGCGTCCAGGTGTGCTGCTCGCAGTCGGAACTGGGCTCGGCGTTCTGCGCTGGATACTCTTTCCTCTGATCTGGCCGGCGGGCCTGGGCGTGGCTGGCTTCTACGCGGTGCAGGGCATGCACGCCTTCTCGTTCTCGCTCGCCTTCCTCGGTGGACAGAAGATGTTTTCCGAGACGGTTCCGGAGGAGCGGATGGGGGCAGCACAAGGCGTTGCATTTTTCCTGATCATGGGCACGCTGGCGCTGTTCACTCTGGCGAGCGGTCCGCTCTACGAGGCGTTCGGCGTCGACGGCTTCTATGCGATGGCGCTGGTCTCGGGCATTGGCGCGATCCTCGCCTTACGGGCGCTTGCCTATCCCCAGAGCGCCCGTTCCGGCGGGTAGACCAGCGAGCCATCGTAGCGGAGGCCGGGCGCGCGGTCGCGGGCAAGAAGCAGCGGGCCGTCGAGGTCGACGAACTGCGCGCCTTGCGCAAGGAGCACCGCCGGCGCCATGGCCAGCGACGTGCCGACCATGCAGCCGACCATGATCTGGAAGCCGAGCTTCTGCGCCTCAGCCTTGAGCAGGATTGCTTCCGACAGGCCGCCGGTCTTGTCGAGCTTGATGTTGATCGCGTCGTAGCGGCTACGCAGCCGCGTGAGGTCCTCGCGGGTATGCAGGCTCTCGTCGGCGCATACGGGCACGGGCCGCGCGATGTCCGCCAGCATCCCGTCATTGCCGGCGGGCAATGGTTGCTCGATCAGCGAGACGCCGCATTCCGCCGCGATCGACATATGGCGGGCGAGGTTATCTTCGCTCCAGCCCTCGTTCGCATCGAGGATGATACGGCTGTCGGGCGCCCCGGCTCGGACGGCGCGGATGCGTGCCTCGTCGTCGGCGCTGCCGACCTTGACCTTCAGCACCGGCCGCGCCGCCTGCGCCTTTGCCTGCGCGCCCATCTCGTCGGCGTCGCCGAGCGAGAGCGTGTAGGCGGTGGTGAGCGGGGAGGGCGCAATATCGCCCAGGGCCGTCCAGATGGGCACCTGGGTCGCCTTCGCCTCAAGATCCCAGAGAGCGCAGTCGACTGCGTTACGAGCCGCGCCCGCCTGCAACAACTTCGCGAGTTCGTCCTTGGATGCGCCGACCTCGATCGCCTCGCGGGCCGATTCGATTTGCGCGATCACGCTGTCGATCGTCTCGCCATAGCGTCCGTACGGCACGCATTCACCGCGCCCGACATGATCCCCCTCATTGATCGCGCAAGTGACCACGAGCGCCTCGGTCTTCGACCCGCGCGAAATCGTGAAGCTGCCGGCGATGGGGAAAGATTCGGCTGTGATCGAAAGGACACGTGACATCGATGCTCCGTCGCAACAGGCGGCGGTCCAAGTGACAGGCCGGCTCAGCCGGGCTAAGACGGCACTCATGTTGACCAAAGCTTTCCCGGACGCAAGCGGGGCGCGTTCGAACGCTCCCCGCGTCGAGGCGCAGGTCGAAGGCGTGCATCTGGCCTGCCGCCTGTCCGGTGCGTGGAACACCCAGACCGTCGCCGGGGTGGACGACGAGATGCGTGCGCTCGAGCAGAAGCAGGGCGTGCGTGAAGCCGTGATCGATCTGTCGGCCGTCTCGGCGATGGACACCGCCGGAGCCTGGTTGGTGAAGCGGCTGTCGACCGGGCTGGAGGCGCAGGGTGCCCATGTCGAGGTGCAGGGCGCCTCTTCTTCGTCCGGCCAACTCCTCGTCGCGGTGGATGACGCCGCGCATCAGGAGATTCCCAAGCCTGTGGCCGGCCGCCCGACCGGTGTCATCGGCCTACTCGATTCGCTCGGCCGGAACGTCTTCACCTTCCGTGACGATTTCCTGATGAGCATGCACATTCTCGGCGCGACGATCCGCGGCGCGCAGATGAAGCTCGGGCGTGGCCACGCGGTGAATCCGGCTGCGATCGTCAGCCAGATGGACAAGATGGGCATCGGCGCGATTCCCGTCGTGCTCTTGATGTCCTCCATCATCGGCGCGATCATCGCCCAGCAGGGCGCCTTCCAGCTGCGCTATTTCGGCGCCGAGATCTTTGTGGTCGACCTGGTCGGCATCCTGGTCCTGCGCGAGATCGGCGTGCTGCTCACGGCGATCATGATCGCTGGCCGCTCCGGCAGCGCAATCACCGCCGAGATCGGCTCGATGAAGATGCGCGAAGAGATCGACGCGCTGACAGTCATCGGCCTCAATCCGGTCGGCGTGCTTGTCTTTCCGCGGCTGGTGGCGCTGGTCGTGGTCCTGCCCTGCCTCACGATCGCAGCGAATTTCGCGGCCATCATCGGCGCGATCGTCGTCAGCCAGGTCTATTCCGGTATCTCGCCCACCACCTTCATCGACCGCATGCGCGACGCGATCGACCTGTCGACGGTCTTCGCCGGCCTGATCAAGGCACCGTTCATGGCCCTGATCATCGGCATCATCGCCTCGGTCGAGGGGCTGAAGGTCGGCGGCAGCGCCGAATCGCTCGGCACCCACGTCACCTCGTCGGTGGTGAAGTCGATCTTTGTCGTCATCGTCGTCGACGGCCTGTTTGCGATGTTCTACGCGGCGATCGACTTCTGATGGAGACCAACGGAGCGACACATCCGAATGGGGCGGAACTGGGCGGCGAGCCGGAGGTCGTCATCTCGGCCGAAGACGTTACCGTCGCCTTCGGCGACAAGGTGGTGCTGGACAAGCTCTCCCTCGACGTGCGGCGCGGCGAGATTCTCGGCTTCGTCGGCGCCTCGGGCGCCGGCAAGTCGGTCCTGCTGCGCACGATCCTCGGCCTGACGCGCAAGCGCTCCGGCAAGATACGGATCTTCGGCATCGACCTCGACACGGTGAGCGAACGCGACCGGGTCGCTATCGACATGCGGCTGGGCGTTTTGTTCCAGCACGGCGCGCTCTTCTCGTCGCTGACGGTGATGGAGAACGTCCAGGTGCCGATGCGGGAATATCTCGATCTGCCGCGAAAGCTGATGGACGAGCTTGCGCGTCTCAAGATCGAGCTTGTCGGCCTGCCGCCGGACGCGGCGGCGAAATTCCCGTCCGAGCTCTCCGGCGGCATGATCAAGCGTGCGGCCCTTGCGCGCGCCTTGGCGCTCGATCCGGACATCGTCTTCCTCGACGAGCCGACGTCAGGCCTCGACCCGATCGGTGCCGCCGCCTTTGACGAGCTGGTCCAGAAGCTGCGCGACACGATGGGGCTCACCGTCTACATGGTCACCCACGACCTCGACAGCCTGTTCTCCGTCTGCGACCGCATCGCCGTCCTCGGCGAGAAGAAGGTGATGGTGCAGGGCACGGTCGAGGATATGCTGGCCAGCGAGAACGCCTGGGTAAAGTCATATTTTCGCGGCAAACGCGCACGACAGCTCGATCTGACGACGCGACAGGAACACGGAGCCTGACGGGATGGAGACCAAGGCCAATTACGTCGCGGTCGGCATATTCACTCTGGTGATGCTGCTGGCTGCTTTCGGCTTCGTCTACTGGACGGCCGGGACGGGCGGCGGCGACTTCGCCACACTCCGCATCAAGATTCCGGGCTCCGCCTCGGGTCTGGGCCGTGGCAGCGCCGTGCTGTTCAACGGCGTCAAGGTTGGCGACGTCACCCGCATCTTCATCGACGTCAACGATCCGACGGTCGCGCTGGCCGACACCAAGATCGACCGTCTGACCCCGATCACCAAGTCGACGATCGCCGATGTCGGCCTCGCCGGACTGACCGGTCAGGCCTCGATCGAGCTCAAGGGTGGCGTGGTCGGCGAAGAGAACCTGCTGGCGCTCGCCGAGGCGAACGGGACGGTGGCGGAGATCACCGCCAACCCTTCGGCACTCGGCAACATCCTGCAGCTGACGCAGAACTTCCTCACCCGCGCCGACGGTGTGCTGAGCAGCGTCGAGGACTTCGTCAACGACGTGAAGACGCCCTTGGTCGCCACGGTCGAGAATGCGCAGAAATTCTCCGAGGCGCTCGGGCGCAACTCCGACAACATCGACCAGTTCCTGGCAAGTGTCGGCGATCTCTCGAAGACGCTGAGCGCCGTATCCGGCCGTCTCGACAGCACGCTGGCCGCAGCCGAAGATTTGCTTAAGACAGTCGACAAGGAGAAGGTCTCGACGATCGTCAGCAATGTCGAGACCTTCACCAGCGATCTCAAGGGCGCCTCGGACAATCTCGAAGCGATGATGTCGGGCGTCGACAAGGCAGTAGCTTCGATCACGACCCTGTCGCAGAACGCGACTGGAACGCTCTCCAAGGTCGACGAGATTGTCGCAAGCGTCGATCCGGCGACTGTCCGCTCCGCCATCGACGGCATCAAGCAGACCACCGAGACCGCGCGAAAGGCGGCGGATGACATCTCGAAGGTGACCACGAAGTTCGGCAACCGCTCCGAGGAGATCGACAAGATGATCAGCGATGCGAGCCAGCTTGCCGAACGGCTCAACGCCGCCTCGGTGCGTGTCGACGGGATTCTTGTGAAGGTCGACAATCTGCTCGGCTCGGACAATGCCGACGGCCTGATGGTGCAGGCGCGCGAGACGCTGCTGTCGTTCCGCCAGGTTGCCGACACGCTCAACGCCCGCATGGGAACGATCACCGACGGGCTTGCCCGCTTCAGCGGCCAGGGTTTGCGAGACGTCGAGGCTCTCGTGCGCGACAGCCGCCGCTCGGTGAACCGGATCGAGGAGGTGATCAGCGATCTCGGTCGCAATCCGCAGCGCATTATCGCCGGGGGAGAAGGCGAGGTGCGCCAATACGACGGCCGCGTGCGGCGTTGACATTGGTCGTTCCGCCCCCCACACAGGTTGCGCTATTCAAGCATCCGACGCTTCCCGGGCAGGGGGCGTCCGTCGGAGAGGTGGGTTTGAAGTCTGGACGGTTGCTCATCGCTGGGGCGCTCATCAGCTCTGCCTTGTCGGGCTGCGCCGTGCTCGGCGGCGGCACGCCGGCGCTCGACACCTATGAGCTGTCGGCCGCGCAGACTTCCGAATCCGGCCCGCGCCGCTCCCGCGCCCAGATCCTGATCGCCGAGCCGTCGGCGTTGAAGTCGCTTGACGGCCAGAACATCGTCATCAAGCCGAGCCCCGGCGAAATCCAGTATCTGAAGGGCGCGCAGTGGGCGGACCGTCTGCCGAAGGTCGTGCAGGCGAAGCTCGCCGAGGCGTTCCAGTCGACCGGCCGCGTTGGCGGCGTCGGGAAGCCCGGCGAGGGGCTCGCGATCGACTACCAGGTCATCACCGAGATCCGTGCGTTCGAAATCAGGCTCGGCGGCGGCGACCGGGCTTATGTCGAGCTGTTCGTGCGCATCCTCAACGATCGCAACGGCACTGTGCGCGCCTCCCGCAGCTTCACCGCGCAGGCATCCGTCAGCGGTGCGGGCAATCCGGCTTACGCGGCCGCGTTGGACAGGGCCTTCCAGGGTGCCACCGACGAGATCGTCGACTGGTCGCTGGGAAGGATCTAGCGTGCTCCGCATCCACCGCGTCAAGGTCGACTCGATCTACATTCCCACCGAACGCCGCAAGACCCTGCATCCCGAGACGGCCCGCGCCCTGGCGGAAGACATTCTCGAAAACGGGATGAAGATGCCGATTCAGGTCCGGTTCGACGGCAAGCGCCATATCCTGATCGAGGGGCTGCACCGCTTGGAAGCTGCCAAGTTTCTCGGGGAGACCGAGATCGACGCCTACCTGGTACAGGCGCGAAAGCACTAACGGACTGGAACGCGGGCTTCGTCAGCCCTTGCGACGGCGGCAGCGCCAGTTCCAGTCGCGCTCCGGACCAACATCCACATGTACGGAATTGGTATGGCAGTAGGTGCCGACGCCGCCGCGTCCCGGCATCGTCCGGACGTAAGTGGCGAGATCCCATTTGCTGACGCCTTCGAGCTGGATATCGGCGGCGGCGCAATACATGTGCATGGAGCGGCGGGCGCCGCGCACGCGTTTGTTGTATTCCGGGCTGCGATAGCCTGAGGTTACCACGACGCGCTTGCCGAACCGCTGCTCGATCTGCTTCAGCATCCGCACCAGCGACGGCTTCAGGCAGGCCACGTCGACGCTTTCGCGTTGCTTCAGCAGGCCGTTGGGCGCGAGACGTGCCATGCCCGCGGCGGACGCATACTGAACCGGAGTCTCCTCGTCCTCATGGACGTCGACGTCGCTGTCGTCGTCCAGACTGTCGCGACGCTTGATCTCGAACAGCGACGACTGGCGCACGCCAGGTAGTGAATTCATCCGCTCGACGCCGAGGGAGGCCTTCGAGGCGGAGTTCTCCTCCGGATCGATCGCGGCGAGTTGGATGACGGGCTTGGGCTTCTGCGCCGTCGGCGCCGACATCACCGGCGCTTCCTGCGGTGTCTGCGAGAAGAAGCCTGCAAGGAAGCCCTTCTTCTTCGGCTCCTGCTGCGGCGCGAAGCTGTTTGCGGCTGCTGCGGGGGCCGGTTCCGCCTGTGTCGTTTGGGCTGGGGCAGGGCTTGCCGCCGCGGCTTCCTGGGCAGTGGCGCTCGGCTGTGCCTGGCTTGCGTCGGCGGCCGGCTTCTCGGCGGATTTGCTTGCGAGGTCGATCAGTGGCTTGGCCGGCTCATCCGCCGTCTTCGCAGGCTGCTCGGCCGTCGCTTCCTGGTTGGTGGCGGCCGCGGCCGCGTCGGCCGGTTTCGACGTCGGCACGAAATTGGCCGCATCGATGTCTGCGGCTTGCTCGACTGTCAGCGGGGTGATGCCCGGCTCGGCACCTGTGTCTGCGCTTTCGGCCGTCGTCGGCGAAGCATAGGCAGGATTGGTGACTTCGAGACTTTCCAAGCCGCCGGCGGTGCAGCCGGCGAGTGAAAGAGCCAGAACGGCCGCGCCCGCGGCAAGCATCCGTCTCATCGCTGGGCGCGATACGTCAGCTGTCAAAACAGTCCCCTTGTCCGGTCGCATCCCTTGCGGGTTCAACCTCGATCCGTCGCGCAAATCACTCGCTCGGCGTGGCCGAAAAGACGCGATGGCGCACTAAAATGCAAGCCCACCTTGTTTCGGGGCTAGGGTGCAATTGGGGCGACAACGTGATCGCGGCCGCTCGGTGCCATCGTCCATATCCGTCAGGCTTTCGCCCTTACATATTCGCCGGGCGCGTCGCCGAGCGGCTCGAGCTTCGTCGCAGCTCCCCGCGCGCCGACGCGCTGGTTGTCCAGCCGCTCGACCCATCGCTGCCAGTGTGGCCACCAGGACCCTGGATTCTCCTTGGCCTTGGCGACCCAGGTATCGAAGTCTCCGACGGGCTTACCGTCCGTCCAATGTTGGTACTTCTTCGCCGCCGGCGGATTCACGACGCCCGCGATATGGCCTGACCCGGCCATGACATATTCGACCTCGCCGCCGAAATAGGCGCAGCCGGTGAAGACCGAGCGCGCCGGCGCGATGTGATCCTCCTTGGCAGCGAGGTTGTAGACCGGGATTTTTATGTCGGAGAGTGACAATTTGTGACCGCCGAGATTCATGCGGCCCGTCGCCAGCGCGTTCTCCAGATAGCAGTTGCGCAGGTAGTAGGAGTGGTTGGCGGCACTCATCCGGGTCGAATCCGCGTTCCAGTAGAGCAGATCGAACGGCATCGGCTCCTTGCCGCGCATGTAGTTGTTGACCACGTAGGGCCAGATCAGGTCGCCCGAGCGCAGCATGTTGAAAGCGGTCGCCATGCGATTGCCTTCGAGATAGCCCTTCTCGCCCATGGCTTTCTCGAGGAGGGATATCTGCTCCTCGTCGACGAAGACCTTGAGGTCGCCGGCATAGGTGAAGTCGACCTGCGTGGTGAACAGCGTCGCGGATCGGATACGGGTGTCGCCCTTCTTCGCCATCAGCGCCAGCGCGGCTGCGAGCAGTGTGCCGCCGACGCAGTAGCCGATCGCGTTGACGGAGGTCTCGCCAGTCTCCTTCGCCACCGTGTCGAGGCCGAACTCCAGCCCGTCGCGAATATAGTCCTCCCAGGACATGCGCGCATGCCGCTCGTCTGGATTGACCCAGGAGATGACGAACACCGTGTGGCCTTGCGACACCGCCCAGCGGATGAAGGATTTCTCCGGATTGAGATCGAGGATGTAGAACTTGTTGATCCAGGGAGGGCAGATCAGCAGCGGCCGCTTCAGCACTGTGTCGGTCGCGGGCTCGTACTGGACGATCTCGGCGACGGCGCTGCGCGCCACCACCTTTCCCGGCGTCGTGGCGATGTTGCGCCCGACCTCGAATGCTGAATAGTCGGCCTGCCTCAGCTTCAGATCGCCACCGCCGGCCGCGATGTCCTCGGCCAGCATCTTCATGCCGCGCACCAGGTTCTCGCCGTTCGAGGCGACGGTCTCGCGGAAGAGTTCGGGATTGGTGAGGATGAAGTTGGAGGGCGAGATCGCGTTGGTGATCTGCTTGACGTAGAACGTCGCCTTGTGGCGCGTGTGCGGGTCGAGTCCCTCGGCGTGGGTGACGAGATCCGATGCCCAGCGCGAGGTGACGATGTAGACCTGCTTCAGGAAGTCGAAGAAAGCGTTCTTGGCCCATTCGGGATCCTGGAAGCGCTTGTCGCCGCGGTCCGGCTGGACGGCATCCTCCACCGGCTCCTCGCTCGACAGCTTGCGGATCGAATTCGCCCAGATGTTCATGTAGCCGGAGAACAGCCGCGTCTGGGCCTCGAGCGCGCGCGACGGCTCCGACAGCCAGTATTCAGTGACCTTGGAGAAAGTCTTGACCAGATCGGCCATCGGCTCGCCGACCGTGTCCTTGACCTCGCCTCGTTCTCGCGGCGCCGTCCACGCGGCCGCCGCCTGACCCGCCGCCTCCACCATACGGGCAAGGTTGAGGGCGAATTTGTCCGGATCCTTCACGAGATACTGAGCGACATCGGGCTTATCCTGGTTGGATTCGCCGCCGTGCTGTTTATCGGCCATATCTCGCTGCCTCCCGAGGCCTTTTATTGACACATTATCATGGCACGCGCATCAGCGTCCAACAGCGGACGCGATTGCGACGACTTGTCATGCGTCTAGCGTGATGGCAGGTGGGGATTATGACGAGATCATTCGCCGCGAGAATTTTCTTTCTGTCGACCGCCATGAGCGCCGCTCTGGCTGCGTCGGCATGCCAGACAGCGCGCCTGGAGGATCTTGCGCCGCTGCCCGGTGTGCGCAACACCGGCACGACACCCAATCTCAACGTGGCTCCGAAAGCTGAGACGACCCAGTTCAGCGAGGCGGACAAGAACGCCAAGACTGCAGAGCTCAAGGCCGCACTGAGCAATCAGGGCGTCAAGGGGCAGGGCGGAGGCGCCAATGCGTCCGCCGCACAGATTCGCAAGGCGGCGCAGGCGCAGACCCAGACGCTGAAGGAAATCGAGGGCGAATAGTCGCCCGCCGCTCTATTCCCCGCCCCGGCGAATGCGTGTATATCGCCGCGCAACCTTCTCCATATCGTCGGACACCGTCATGGAAGACTTCCACAAGACCCGCAGGCTCCCCCCTTACGTCTTCGAGCAGGTCAACCGGTTGAAGGCCTCCGCCCGGTCGCGCGGCGCCGACATCATCGACCTCGGCATGGGCAATCCGGATTTGCCGACGCCGAAGGCCATCGTCGACAAGCTGGTCGAGGTCGTGCGCGATCCGCGCACCCACCGCTACTCGTCCTCGCGCGGCATTCCGGGCCTGCGTCGCGCACAAGCCGCCTACTATGCCCGCCGCTTCGGCGTGAAGCTCAATCCCGAAACCCAGATCGTCGCCACGCTCGGCTCCAAGGAAGGCTTCGCCAACATGGCGCAGGCCATCACCGCCCCAGGCGACGTGGTGATCTGCCCGAACCCGACCTATCCGATTCATGCCTTCGGCTTCATCATGTCCGGCGGCGTCATCCGCTCGATTCAGGCTGAGCCCGACGATGGCTTCCTGCCAGCACTGGAGCGCGCCATCAGGCATTCGATCCCCAAGCCGCTGGCCCTGATCCTCAATTATCCGTCGAACCCGACGGCCCATGTGGCTTCGCTCGATTTCTACAAGGACGTCGTCGCCTTCGCCCGCAAGCACGAGCTCATCATTCTGTCGGATCTCGCCTATTCCGAGATCTATTTCGACGGCAATCCGCCGCCGTCGGTGCTGCAGGTCCCGGGCGCGATGGACGTGACTGTCGAGTTCACCTCGATGTCGAAGACCTTCTCCATGCCTGGCTGGCGCATGGGCTTCGCGGTCGGCAACGAGCGCCTCATCTCGGCGCTGACGCGGGTGAAGTCCTATCTCGACTATGGTGCATTCACCCCGATCCAGGTCGCCGCCACCGCCGCGCTCAACGGCGAGGGCAGCGACATCGCCGAGGTGCGCGAAATCTATCATCGTCGCCGCGACGTCATGGTCGACGCCTTCGGCAAGGCCGGGTGGAAAATCCCGGCGCCGGCCGCAACCATGTTCGCCTGGGCGCCGATCCCGGAGCCGTTCCGGCATATGGGCTCGCTCGAATTCTCCAAGCTTCTCATTGAGAAGGCGGAAGTGGCCGTCGCCCCCGGCGTCGGCTTCGGCGAGCACGGCGACGACTATGTCCGCCTTGCCCTTGTCGAAAACGAGCACCGCATCCGCCAGGCCGCGCGCTCGATCAAGCGCTTCCTGGCGACCAGCGGCGCGCCGGCCGACAACGTGATACCGCTCAGCGCCCGTCGCTGAGCCGATTTCCATCCAGATGACCTGAAGGGCGCGGAGACGATGGCCGAAGCTTTGCGTATTGGAATTGCCGGTCTCGGCACGGTCGGCGCGTCCGTCGCGCGCGTCATGCAGGCGAAGGCGGCCGAGCTGACGCGTCAGTGCGGCCGCGATCTCGTCGTCACCGCTGTCTCCGCCCGTGACCGTTCGCGCGACCGCGGCGTCGATCTGTCGGGCGCTGCCTGGTTCGAGGATCCGGTTGCGCTGGCCAAGTCGGCTGACATCGACGTCTTCGTCGAGTTGATCGGCGGCGAAGAGGGGCCGGCGCGCACGGCGGTCAAGACCGCGCTCGAGGCGGGCCGTCACGTCGTTACCGCAAACAAGGCGCTTCTTTCCAAGCACGGTCTGCCGCTCGCCGAGATCGCCGAGAAGAAAGGCGTGCTCCTCAACTACGAGGCCGCCGTCGCCGGCGGCATCCCGGTGATCAAAACGCTGCGCGAGTCGCTCGCCGGCAACTCGGTCAGCCGTGTCTTCGGCATCCTCAACGGCACCTGCAACTACATCCTGACGCGCATGGAGGCCGAGGGCATCTCCTTCGAGGCCTGCCTTAAGGATGCGCAGCGGCTGGGGTATGCCGAGGCCGATCCGACCTTCGACATCGAGGGCAACGACACCGCTCATAAGCTGTCGATCCTGACCAGCCTCGCCTTCGGCACCCGCATCGCGTCGAACGACATCTATCTCGAGGGCATCTCCAACATCACCCAGGCCGACATCCGGGCCGCGGCTGAGCTCGGCTATCGCATCAAGCTACTCGGCGTTGCCCAGAAGACTGAAAGCGGCATCGAGCAGCGCGTGCATCCGACCATGGTGCCGACCGCCTCCGTCATCGCTCAGGTCCACGGCGTCACCAATGCGGTGGCGATCGAGACAGACATCCTCGGCGAGCTGCTGCTGTCCGGCCCCGGGGCCGGCGGCAATGCCACCGCCTCCGCCGTGATCGGCGACATAGCCGACATTGCAAAGAGCCGGCCGGGCTTCCAGCACGGCCCGGTCTTCGGCCGTCCGGTGAAGGAGCTCAAGCCCTACAAGAAGGCGCAGATGCGCAGCCATGCGGGCGGCTATTTCATTCGGCTCACCGTGCACGACCGCACCGGGGTGTTCGCCGGGGTTGCGCGTCGCATGGCCGACAGCGACATCTCGCTCGAATCGATCGTCCAGCAGTCTGCCGGCAGCGAAAAGCCCAGCGAAAAGACCGTGGTCCTCGTCACGCATGAGACGACCGAGGCTGCCGTGCGTAAGGCTGTCGATGGGATCACGCGCGATGGCCTGCTGACCGACAAGCCGCAAGTCATCCGCATAGAACGTGCCGGCTGACAAAAGCCGCGCGAATTCAATCGATTCTTCTCTGGAATGCCGCGACTTTCGGCATCCCCGGGTCTTGCCGTTGTCATGTGCGTTTGACAAAAGGAGCCGCCGGAAACGGCAGACAACAATAATTCTCCAGCAGAATGCCCGAGGGAACATTGCTCATGTCCACAACCACGTCCGGCCTTGACCGCATCCTGACGCTCGAGCTCGTGCGTGTGTCCGAGCGCGCCGCCGTCGCCGCGGCAAGGCTGCGCGGCCGCGGCGATGAGAAAGCCGCCGACCAGGTCGCGGTGGACGCGATGCGGTCCGAACTCAACCGGCTGGACATCAAGGGCACCGTCGTCATCGGCGAAGGAGAGCGCGACGAGGCGCCGATGCTCTATATCGGCGAGGAGGTTGGAACCGGCGAAGGGCCGGTGGTCGACATTGCACTCGATCCGCTGGAAGGTACCACGATCTGCGCCAAGAACCTGCCGAATTCGCTGGCTGTCATCGCCATTGCCGAGAAGGGCACGCTTCTCAACGCCCCCGATGTCTACATGGACAAGATCGCGATCGGCCCCGGCTATCCGGACGGCACGATCAATATCGACCTGTCGCCGGCCGAGAACATTGCCCGTGTCGCCAAGGCCAAGGGCGTGCCGGTGAACGAGGTCACGGCCTGCATCCTCGATCGCCCGCGTCACCAGAAGCTGATCGACGAGGTGCGCGCCACGGGAGCGGCGATCCGCCTGATCGGCGACGGCGATGTGGCAGCGGTGATCCACACCACCGACCCGGAGGAGACCGGCATCGACATCTACATGGGCACCGGCGGCGCGCCCGAGGGCGTGCTGGCTGCGGCGGCTCTTCGCTGCACCGGCGGCCAGATGCAGGGCCGCCTGATCCTCGACACGCCTGAGAAAGTCGCCCGCGCAGCCAAGATGGGCGTCAGCGACCCCAAGCGCATCTACAGTATCTACGATATGGCGAGCGGCGATGTGCTGTTTGCCGCGACCGGCGTCACGGACGGCAACATGCTCGCCGGCGTGAAGTTCACCAAGAACTACATCGAGACGCAGACGATCGTCATGCGCTCCTCGTCGCGCACGGTCCGCGAGATCATTGCCCGGCATCAGGACCTCGACAAGTTCTGAGCTTTGCAGGGCGGGGAGGAAGCATAATGTTTACGCATATCATGGTCGGATCGAACGATCTGGAGCGTTCGCGTCGGTTCTACGATGCCGTTTTCACGGCCGCGGGTGGCGAGGCGGGGACGATCGATGCAAAAGGGCGGGTGGTCTATCCGAAGGACGGCTACCGCTTCATGGTCACGAAGCCGATCAACGGACAGTCTGCGACATTCGCCAATGGCGGCACGATCGGCCTGCTGATGGCCGACCCGTCGATGGTCGACGCCTGGCATGCTGCAGGGATCGCGAACGGAGGATCGACCGCGGAGGACCCGCCGGGCATTCGCCAGACCGGAGCCCGCAAGGCCTACATCGCCTATCTGCGCGATCCGGATGGCAACAAGCTCTGCGCCAGCTGCCGGGTACCCGACTAAACAGCGGTTCGTGAACAGGTCTGGGCTGTCCCGCGCCAATACTTGGCGCTTTCTCCCCGGTGCTCCCTTTCCGGTGCGCTTGACAGGGCGGCTCGGATACAGACGTTAGCGTGGTGCCACAGTCCCCCCGCCTCTTCCTCGGTGTCCGCAGCTCGGCCACGGGCATCGCCTGGGAGCATCGCCTGTCCGAAAGGCAGGAGAACATCGCGCTCGCCATCGCGCAGGGTCACGGCATCTCCGACATCGTCGCGCGCGTGCTGGCCGGGCGCAATGTCGGGCCCGACACGGCCGAGCGTTTCATGGATCCGACAATCCGCGATCTGATGCCGGATCCGCTGACCGTCACCGACATGGACAGGGCGGGCGAGCGCATCGCGCAAGCTATACGACGCCGCGAGCGGGTCGCGATCTTCGGCGACTATGACGTCGACGGCGCGTGCTCCGCGGCGCTGATGAAGCGTTATCTCGATCATTTCGGCATCCAGTCCGAGATCTACATTCCCGACCGCATCTTCGAGGGCTATGGGCCGAACCCGGAGGCGATGCGCGAGCTCGCCGCGCGCGGCGCGTCGCTCATCGTCACCGTCGACTGCGGCACCAACAGCGCCCCGTCGATCGAGGCCGCCACTGCGGCCGGCGCCGATGTGGTGGTGCTGGACCATCACCAGGTCGGCGGCCCCCTGCCGCCCGCGCGCGCGGTCGTCAATCCTAACCGCGAGGACGATCTATCTGGACTCGGCTATCTTTGTGCGGCGGGCGTCGTATTCATGACGCTGGTGCAAGTATCGCGCGTCCTGCGGCAGGCGGGCGGTCCGCAGCCTCCAGATCTTCTCGCCATGCTCGACCTCGTCGCGCTCGCGACGGTCTGCGACGTGGTGCCGCTCGTCGGCCTCAACCGCGCCTTCGTGGTAAAGGGGCTGCTGGCCGCGCGGCGCATGACCAATCCCGGCGTCGCCACGCTCGCGCGCGCCTCGCGCATCGGCGAGCCGCTCAATCCCTATCATTTCGGCTTCATGATCGGCCCGCGCATCAACGCCGGTGGCCGCATCGGCGACGCCGCTCTCGGCAGCCGGCTGCTAACCTTGGACGACCCGGTCGAGGCGGCCAAGATCGCCGAGACGCTGGATCGTCTGAACTCCGAGCGCCAGGCGATGGAGCAGGTGATGCTGGCCGAGGCGAAAGCCGAGGCCGACGCCGAGCTGCTGGGCGGGCAGGGGCCTGCTGTGCTCGTCACCGCGAATGACGGCTGGCATCCCGGCATAGTCGGCCTGCTCGCCTCGCGACTGAAGGACCATACGCGACGCCCGGCCTTCGCCATCTCATTCAACTCCACCGGCATCGGCTCCGGTTCCGGCCGCTCGATCGTCGGTTTTGATCTCGGCCGCATGGTGCGCGAGGCGGTCGACCGCGGCCTGCTGATCAAGGGCGGCGGGCATGCGATGGCGGCGGGCATCACGGTCGAACGCTCGCGGCTCGGGGAGTTGCGTGCCTTCTTCGAGGAGCATGCTGGCGAAACCGTGTTCGAGCTGCGCAACGCCGAAAGCCTCAAGATCGATGCCGCTGTCTCGGCCGACGGTGCGACGCTTTCGCTGGCGGAGGAACTGGAACGGGCCGGCCCGTTCGGCCCGGGCCATCCGCAGCCGATGCTGGCCCTGCCGCGCCATCGCATCGTGAATGTGCGGGAGGTCGGTAATGGCGGCCATTTGCGCGTCGAACTGCGATCGGAAGCGGGCGGGCGCATCCCGGCCATGGCTTTCCGTGCTGCCGAAAGCGATCTGGGGGCTTTCCTGATGTCCAGCCGCGACATACCGGTGCACATCGCCGGCACGTTGTCGATCAATTATTGGAATGGCAGCTCGGGCGCGCAGTTACGCATCGTGGATGCGGCGCTGGCCGAATAGACGTCAGGCCAATACGCCCTGCAGACGTTCCAACTCACCGAGCTGCGCACGGGTGGCCTCGTAGCCGAGCCGGATCAGCTCGTCCGCGCGATGGAACTCGGTCAGCCCGACATGGCCGAGCTTCGGCTGCAGGGACAGGTCCGGCGGGTCGCCGGCAAGACGCGCGCGAGAGATGCGGTCCTGGATGATATTGAAGGCCTCGACCATCACGCCGGTGATGCCGAGGCGTGACTCGCGCCCGCCTGCGCCCGGAACGGCGGGCAGCACCGGCTCGTCGATGGCGCTGTGCTTCACCACGGCCGCCCGGCCGAACAGGTCGTAATGCAGGTTGACGGCCACCACGAGCGGCTGCTCGTAGGCGCGGCACACGGATACGGGCACCGGATTGACCAGTGCGCCGTCGACCAGCAGCCGCTTGTTGCAGGAGACCGGCTCGAAGACACCCGGCAGCGCGTAGGATGCGCGCATGGCGGTGATGAGCGATCCGCTCGACAGCCAGATCTCGTGGCCAGTCCTGATCTCGGTGGCGACGCAGACAAAGGGTCGGTCGAGATCCTCGAAGGAGACGCCGCGCATATGCTCCTGCATCCGTGCCGTCAGCTTCATGCCGCCCAGAAGGCCGCTTCCGCCGATATGGAAATCAAGAAGGCCGAAGACGCGCCGCTTGGTCAGCCCGCGCGCGAACTCCTCCAACTCGTCGAGTTTTCCGGCGAGATAGCACCCGCCAACCAGCGCGCCGATCGAGGTGCCCGCGATCATGTTGATGCGGATGCCGGCCTCGTCGAGCGCCCTCAGGACGCCGATATGCGCCCAGCCGCGAGCAGCACCTCCGCCGAGCGCAAGGGCGATGCCCTGCTTCTTCAGCGGCCTGGTGAGTTCGTCCGGCAAGGGGGGATACGGGTCCTGGCCCGTGGTCCTGCCTCGAAGGGATGCCCAGTCGAGCATCGACATTTCACACTCCCTCTCCCTTCGCGTCTTATACGCGAGGGGATGTTTCGGAAGCGTGAATCGCTTCGCACAAGGCGCAGAAGCAGCTGCGCGCCCTGTGGCACGGGTCACTTCTTGTGCTTGTAGGTGTGCTCCACGTCGAACAACGCTTCGCTTCCGTCATGACTTAAATGGGCGGAAGAACCATTGGTTTCAACCGTGCGATAGAAGCAGGAGCGCCTGCCCGTATGGCATGTCGCGTCGTGGCCGGAGACCGCCACCTTGAGCCAGATCGCGTCCTGGTCGCAGTCGGTCCGAACCTCCTTCACATGCTGGAAATTGCCCGACGTCTCGCCCTTCTTCCACAGCGAGCCCCGCGAGCGCGACCAGTAATGCGCAATGCCGGTCTCGAGCGTCAGCGCCAGCGCCTCGGCGTTCATATGCGCCACCATCAGCAGCGCGCCGTCGCCGACGTCGGTGACCACGACGGTTACCAGGCCGTTCGTATCGAAACGGGGTGTGAAGGATGAACCTTCCTCGAGTTCGACCTTGTCGGCGGGAGGAGGGGCGAAGGTGAGGGCGGACGTCGTCATGGCCGGTCCTATCGCACGGGACCGGCCGGATTGTCAGCCCCTCGGTTTCATCTCGCGCCGGCTGTGCCGCGCACCATGGTAACGAAGCGCACCTGTTCTTCCGGACTGTCCTTGAACGATCCGGTGAAGGTGGAGGTCATCGTCGTCGAGCCCTGCTTGCGTATGCCGCGCATCGCCATGCACATGTGCTCTGCCTCGATGATGACAGCCACGCCGCGCGGGTTGAGCACGTCCTGGATGACGCCTGCGACCTGCGCCGTCATCGCCTCCTGAGTCTGCAGCCGGTGGGCGAAGATGTCGACCACCCGCGCGATCTTCGACAGGCCGACCACCTTGCCGTCCGGCAAGTAGCCGACATGGGCGCGGCCGACGATCGGCACCATGTGGTGCTCGCAATGGGAATGGAACTGGATGTCGCGGACGATGACGAGGTCGTCGTAGCCGGCAACCTCCTCGAAGGTGCGGCCGAGTTCTTCCGCCGGCGAGAGGTCGTAGCCATTGAACATCTCGCGATAGGCCTTCATCACCCGGCGCGGCGTGTCGACGAGGCCCTCGCGGTCGGGGTTGTCGCCGGTCCACCGCAGCAGCACGCGCACGGCGGCCTCCACCTCCGCCTCGGTCGGTCGATCCGAGGGGCGGCTGTCATTGCCGGCGTCGGGCAGGAATTTCTTGATCGCGGCGTCCATCGGAGGCGTCTCCCGTAGTTTCCCTCTGATACGGGGAAACGAGTTGAACGGGTCACTGTCTTTTTCCGGCCTCCGGAGCGATCCCGGCCGAAATCGGCGTTTCCCTACGTCCGGCGACGGCATGCCCAAAGGGTGAGCTTGCCGTCGCCGAACCACACCCACTATATATGGTCAGCCGTCGGAAGGAAAAGACGGTGAGGTGAGACGCTCCGTTTCGAAATTGCGTCCGGACCGGAAAACCATGATCGACGACGTCTACAACGCGAAAATTCTCGGTTTTGCCGGCAATATCAGCCGGCTGGGTCGGCTGAGCGATGCTGACGCCACTGCCAAGGCTCATTCCAAGCTCTGCGGCTCGACCGTCGTCGTCGATCTCAAGATGCAGGACGGCGTGGTGACGGACTTCGCGCACGACGTGAAAGCCTGCGCGCTGGGCCAGGCGTCCTCGGCGATCATGGCCGAGCATGTGGTCGGCGCGACCGCGCAGGAACTGCGCGAGGTGCGAGAGGCGATGCAGAAGATGCTGAAAGAGAACGGTCCGCCGCCCGAGGGCCGATTCACGGATCTGAAATATCTGGAGCCGGTGCGCGACTACAAGGCGCGCCACGCCTCGACCATGCTGACCTTCGACGCGGTGGTGGACGCGATCGGCCAGATCGAGGCCAAACGAGCCGCGGAAGCCGCCTGACTAGAGGGTTCCCAGATCGAGCGTTGCCAGCAGCCATTCCGCGAACCAGCGGGCTGCAGGGCTGAGCCGTTCGAAATCGGGCGCAACCAGGAAATAGGCGCCGCAGTCGACGTTGAGGTCAAAGGGACGCACCAGCGTGCCGTCGCGCAGGTCGGCGGCGTCCAGCACCATGTCTCCCAGCGCGACGCCGTGCCCGAGGCGGGCCGCCTGCATAACCACGGCCCCGTCCGGAAACAGCGGTCCGCGCTGATGCGCCAGTTCCGGCAGGCCGGCTGCCGTGAACCATCTCGCCCACGCATCTCTGCTGGTCTCGTGCAGCAGCGTGAATCGGCCAAGATCGGCCGGAGAATGCAGCGGCGCGGATGCGGCGAGGGCAGGGATCATCACCGGGCTCATCGTCACATCGAAGAGATGGTGTGACTGGGTCCTCGGCCAGGAGGTTGTCACTGTGCTGTGGCGGATGGCGATCTCAGCCTCGCCGGTGCCGAACTCCGCAAGACCCGTGCTGGCGTCGATGACAACGTCGATGTCCGGGTACTGGGCCCTGAACGCGTTCAGGCGCGGCACGAGAAGGGCTGCGGCGAAAGTCGGCTCGACGCTGATACGCAACAGCGTCTCGGACGGGCTACCGATCACCTCGGCCATCCGGCGCTCGATGTCGTCGAAGCTCGCTGTGAGTTGCCCGAGCAGCATGCGGCCCGCCTCAGTCAGTTCGACGCGCCGATGCAGCCGTTCGAACAGCGGGCGCCCGACCGATTGCTCCAGCTCACGCACCTGCCGGCTGATGGCGGCCTGCGAGACGAAGAGCTCCTCCGCGGCCCGGCTGAAGCTGAGCAGGCGCCCGGCTGCCTCAAAGCTCCGCAACGCCGTCAGCGGAAGTCGCCCGCGCCCCATCGCATAACCTCAGATTATCCGAAGGCGAAAATATACTCGTTTGAGTGGTCTGACGAGAGGGAGTCTACTTGCGGGCAAGGAAGAGCTGCCGAGGAGGCGACGCCATGTGGGAGTTCATGACCATTCTGGGCGATGCCCTGCGCATCGCGACATTCCAGCCGCGCGAGGCTGCCCGAGCCGGCCCGCAATGGCGGCCGGCCGAGCCGGACAGGTCGCTGCACGCGTGGGATACGCGTCCCACGCTGCCGCAGTGTGGCCGCTGACAGTCAGGCCAGCAGGTCCTTCACCATTGGGATGACCTTGGTGCCGTAAAGCTCGATCGAGCGCATCATATGCTCGTGCGGCAGTGTTCCCGACGAGTATTTCATGTCGAAGCGGCTGGCGCCGAGTGCCTTGACAGTGCTGGCGATCTTCTTCGCCACCGTCTCCGGCGAGCCGACATAGAGCGAGCCCATGTCTGCCTCGGCATTGAAGCGAGCGATCGAGGTCGGCCCCCAGCCGCGCTCGGTGCCGATCCGGTCGTGGATCGCCTTGTAGCCCGGCCAGAGCTGCGCCCGCGCTTCCTCGTCCGTATCGGCGACGTGGCCCGGCGAATGCACGCCGATCGGCAGCGCGGGCTTCTGAAGCTGTTCCGAGGCGCGGTGGTAGAGATCGACGAACTGGCGGAAGCGGCGCGGCTCGCCGCCTATGATAGCGAGCATCAGCGGCAGTTCATATTGCACCGCGCGCACGACCGATTCGGGGCTTCCTCCGACGCCGATCCACGTCTTGAGCTTACCGTTCTCGACCGGCGGATAGATGAGTTGGTCGCGCAGTTCGGGTCTGACCGAGCCTTTCCAGCTCACCGGCTTCTGCTTGAGGATTTCGGCGAACAGGTCGAGCTTTTCCGAGAATAGCCGTTCGTAGTCGCTGAGCGCGAAGCCGAACAGCGGGAAGGATTCGGTGAACGATCCGCGCCCCAGGATCACCTCGGCGCGCCCGTTCGAGATCGCATCGATGGTCGAGAAGCGCTGGAAAACGCGGATCGGGTCGTCGGAGCTCAGCACCGTCACTGCCGAGCCGAGATGGATGCGGCTGGTGCGCGCGGCGATCGCCGACAGCACCACTTCGGGTGCCGAGACGGCGAAATCGTCACGGTGATGCTCACCCACGCCGATGAAGTCGATACCGACCTGGTCGGCCAGAACGCCTTCCTCGACCACGTCGCGCAACACCTGCGCCTGTGATTTCAGCTTGCCCTCGAGGTCGACGGTGACGTCACCGAATGTGTCGAGGCCGAGTTCGATCTGTTCAGACATGGCTTTTTCCGAAATTCGATTGGAGGAAATGTCGACGGACACATAAGTAGAGGTTCGGGACGAAGCACGCGGGCGCTAGTGAACAGACTGTCCGCGAAACGAAAAGAGGGCACGCCGAGGTGACCGGCCACGATCATGTCCATGCGCCGCGCGGGCGCAACTATGCCGGCCCTTGGCGCAGGACGCCGGGTCGGCTCTTCGGCACGTCGCTGGTGCGGCTTTATCAGCTCACCTTGTCCGGCTTCGTCGGCAACACCTGCCGTCACCTGCCGACCTGTTCTGAATACGCCTACGAGGCGATCGCGCGGCACGGCCTGTGGTCAGGCGGCTGGATGGGGCTATTTCGCGTCATGCGCTGCGGCCCGGGCGGCACGCATGGAATTGACAATGTTCCCGAGGCTCTGGACCGACGCTACGCCTGGTACCTGCCCTGGCGCTACTGGCAGATTGGCCGGAAGGTGGGCACGCGCTGAGATCTAATGTTCTCCCGCCTGAGGCCTTGTGTCGCCTTCCTCCGACTGGCAGCGTGCGACTCGCAATAGTGCTGATAGGGGAAACCATCATGGCCCATAAGTTCGAAATCTACCGCGACAAGGCGGGAGAATATCGCGTTCGTTTCAAATACAACAGCGAAGTGATGTTCTCGACCGAGGGCTATACCTCGAAGGCAAGCGCGCAGAACGCGATCGATTCCATCAAGAAGAACGGGCCGGAAGCTCCGGTCGAAGACAACAGCTGATCTGCCGTCCGCGCCGAAGATCGACAGCATGCTGTCTCCGTCGGCGCGGACACGTCTTGCCCGCATGTTTTCGGGCCGTTAAGAGATCGTTTAGGTTAATTGCTCGTCTCCGGTTTGAGACAAAATAGAGACAATGCGGACTGTTAGGCAGCGCAGCCTAAACGCAGGAACACCGCAACATGTCTCGCAACTTTGCCTACTTCGTCTCCACGCTGCTGCTCTGTATGGCGGCAATCCAGCCTTCCGCCCGTGCGGCCGATGACGTCCAGTGCACGATCATCGTCGATGCCGAAAGCGGCGACACGGTCCATCGGGATGGCGTGTGCGACAGGCGCTACAGCCCGGCGTCGACGTTCAAGGTTCCGCTCGCCGTCATGGGATACGACGCCGGAATCCTGGACGATCAAGACACGCCCTCATGGGACTATAAGGCCGAATATGATGCGCCGGAGCGCGACCGGAAAACCGTCGATCCGACCATCTGGGAGAGGGATTCGGTCCTGTGGTTCTCCCGGGAGATCACCCGCCGGCTCGGGTCGGAGAAGTTCGCCGCCTATGTCGCCGGTTTCGACTACGGCAATGCCGACGTGTCCGGCGATCGGGGCAAGAAGAACGGGTTGACCCGGTCCTGGGTCGACTCCTCACTGAAGATCACGCCGGTCGAGCAGGTCGAGTTCCTGCGCCGCCTGCTCGATCGCAAATTGCCCGTGTCTGCCAAGGCGCACGACATGACGGTTGCGATCCTCCCTGCCTTCGAGTCTGGCGGATGGGTGGTGAAGGGTAAGACCGGCACCACAAGGGTCCGCGCAGAGGGAGAGGGCCGCGCGCTCGGATGGTTCGTCGGCTGGGCAGAAAGGGACGGCCGCCGTGTCGTCTTTGCGCGGCTTGCCGTCAACGGCAGGAAGGAAGGTCCCAAGGGCCCAGCCACCCGCGCCGCCTTCCTTGCCGATTTCCCGGCGCTGGTGAAATAGCACTGGCGAAAGCGACGCCTTTACCTGGGCGGAAACTGCTCATAAAAGACGGCCCGCCGCCGGAATTGCCCGGCATCAAACCCACCCGCGCTCGTTGGCGGGACTGGATAAGGAAGAAGACATGTCTCGATCCGTTTCCCTCACATTCCCCGATGGCTCCGTCCGCGAATATCCCGCGGCGCTGACCGGTCTCGAACTTGCCGAGTCGATCTCGAAGTCGCTGGCCAAGAAGGCGGTCGCCTATGCGATCGACGGCACTCCGCGCGACCTGTCCGATCCGCTGGAGACTTCCGGCGAAGTCGAGATCCTGACGCGCGAGCATCCGCTGGCGCTCGAGATGATCCGCCACGACACCGCGCATGTGCTCGCCGAAGCGGTTCAGGAACTGTGGCCCGAAACGCAGGTGACCATCGGCCCTGTGATCGAGAATGGATTCTACTACGACTTCGCGCGCGAGACGCCGTTCACGCCCGAAGACTTTCCTGCCATCGAGAAGAAGATGCGGGAGATCATCGGCCGCAACAAGCCGTTCTCCAAGGAGGTCTGGCCGCGCGAGAAGGCGCGCCAGGTGTTCGGCGAGAAGGGCGAAACCTACAAGGTACAGCTGGTCGACGCGATCCCGGAAGGCCAGGATCTCAAGATCTACTACCAGGGTGACTGGTTCGACCTTTGCCGCGGCCCGCATATGGCGTCCACGGGCCAGATCGGCACCGCCTTCAAGCTGATGAAGGTCGCGGGGGCTTACTGGCGCGGCGATTCGAACAATCCGATGCTGACGCGCATCTACGGCACGGCCTGGGCGAACCAGGAGCAGCTCGACGCCTACGTCAACATGTTGGCGGAGGCCGAGAAGCGAGATCATCGGCGTCTCGGCCGCGAGATGGACCTGTTCCACTTCCAGGAGGAGGGACCAGGCGTCGTGTTCTGGCACTCCAAGGGCTGGCGGATGTTCCAGAACCTCGTCTCCTATATGCGCCGCCGGCTCGCCACCGAGGGCTATCAGGAGGTCAACGCCCCGCAGGTGCTCGACAAGTCGCTGTGGGAGACCTCGGGTCACTGGGGCTGGTATCGCGACAACATGTTCAAGGTCACCGTTGCGGGCGACGAGACCGAGGACGAACGCGTCTTCGCGCTGAAGCCGATGAACTGCCCTGGCCACGTGCAGATCTTCAAGCACGGCCTGAAGTCCTACCGCGATCTGCCGATCAAGCTTGCCGAATTCGGCAACGTGCATCGCTATGAACCGTCGGGCGCGCTGCATGGGCTGATGCGCGTTCGCGGCTTCACGCAGGACGACGCGCACATCTTCTGCACCGAGGAGCAGCTACGCGCCGAGTGCCTCAGGATCAACAATCTTATCCTGACCACCTACGCCGACTTCGGCTTCGAGGAGGTCTCCGTGAAGCTGTCGACGCGCCCCGAAAAGCGCGTAGGGTCAGACGAGGCGTGGGATCTCGCCGAGAAGATCATGTCCGACGTGCTGGAGGAGATCACCCTCCAGTCGAACGGCCGGATCAAAACCTCGATCAATCCGGGCGAGGGCGCCTTCTACGGGCCGAAGTTCGAATATGTACTCAAGGACGCCATCGGCCGCGAATGGCAGTGCGGCACCACGCAGGTCGACTTCAACCTGCCGGAACGCTTCGGTGCCTTCTACATCGGCTCGGATTCGGAGAAGAAGCAGCCGGTGATGGTGCATCGCGCCATCTGCGGCTCGATGGAGCGCTTCCTCGGCATCCTGATCGAGAACTATGCCGGCCACCTGCCGCTGTGGTTCGCGCCGGTGCAGGTCGTCGTCGCGACGATCACCTCCGAGGCGGACGGCTATGCCGCGTCGGTGCTGCAGCGCCTGCGCGACGACGGCATCCATGCGGAGCTCGACCTGCGCAACGAGAAGATCAACTACAAGGTCCGTGAGCACAGCCTGGCGAAGGTGCCGGTCATGCTGGTCTGCGGCAAGCGCGAATCGGAGGAGGGCACGGTCAATATCCGCCGCCTCGGTTCGCGCGATCAGGTGTCGATGAGCCTGGACGAGGCGGTCGCGGCGATCGTCGACGAGGCGATGCCGCCCGACCTGAAGCGCCGTAAGCTGCAGCGGCAGGCCGCCGCCTGATCGACGAGGCCGGGGATTTCCCCGGCCTTTTTCATGCGCCTGTCATCGACCGCGACTATGGGGCAAGCGATCGGAGTCCGACTCATGCCGGTGCACAGCTTTCCGGAACTGTCCTACGCGAATCCCTCGCAGCCGCGGCTGAAGCGCTGGTTCATCCGTTCCGTCGAGGGCCTGTCGGGACGCGATCGCTACGCCCGGCTCTACGAGACCTGGCGCTCCGCGATCGTTCCCACGGGCGAGAGCATCTTCGGCCGCATGCTGGAGCTGATCGAAGTCGGGCTGGTGTGCGACAGTCCTTGGCCGCCGGCCGATCTGCCGGAAGGGCCACTGGTCATCATCGCCAACCATCCCTTCGGCATCGGCGACGGTATTGCAGCGCTTTCGCTGGCCGAGCGGATCGGGCGGCCGTTCAAGGTGATGATCAATGCGGAGCTGCTCAAGGTTCCCGAGATCGAGCCCTATTCGCTTCCGGTCGATTTCAGCGAGACCAAGGAGGCGCTGCGCAACAACATGGTCATGCGCCACGAGGCGCTCCGTCTGCTCAAGGAAGGCGTCACCATCGTCGTCTTCCCCGGCGGCGGAGTCGCGACGGCGCCCAACGGCTTCGGCCGCGCCAGGGACCTGCCCTGGAAGATGTTCCCTGCTAAGCTGATCCAGGATGCCCGCGCCAATGTGGTCCCGGTCTACTTCTCCGGCCAGAACGGCCGCCTGTTCCACCTCGTCAGCCGCCCGATGCTGATGACGGATCAGGACACGCGGCTGAGGCGCGCTCTTTACGAGATGTCCCTGACCTTGCGGACATCGCTCCTGATCCGCGAGTTCGCACGGCTCTACGGCAAGACGATCGAGGCTCGGATCGGCCGGCCGATTCCCTGGCACGAGATGCAGTCGATCCGCGACCGCCGGCAACTGCTCGATTTTCTCTATGGAAGGGTCTTCGCGCTCGGCAGCGAAACGGAAAACAGGAGCCGGCTGTTCCGGCGAAGGCCGGCCGAGCGGATCGCGGCCTGACGGGTCCTCAGTCGATCGGCTCGCCGTCGCCCGAGGAGTCTTCCGGCGCCAGCGGTATCTCGTCCGTATAGGGTTCCTCACCGGTCAGCGCCGGCTTCGCCGCTGCGATGTCGTTTTCGGTCAGCACCTCGACATCCTCGTTGTGTCCGGCTTCAACCTGGAACTCGCGCTGGTAGATGCGGTCGCGGTTCTTGGCGACGATCGAATACTTGCCCTCGGCCAGGACCATCGAGGCGAAGGCGCCGACGGTTTCCTTCACGATGTCGCCCGAATCGGTCAGCACCGACCACGCCGTATCGGCGATCGCCTCGCCGTTCTTCTCGCGCACCAGCTTCATCGTCACCTGCGCGGCCTTGTGCTCGACCAGCGCCTCGGTGAGTTTGCCTGCCTCGACGCGGATGTCGGAACGGATGACCGCGTTGACATTCCCGTATTGCGAGACGACATGGTAGGTGCCGGCATTGAGCCGCACCACCGTGTTCGGCTTGACATCCGGAACGACCAGCGCTCGATCGCCTTCGTCGTTCTCGTTCGCCTCGTAGATAGAGAATTTCAGTTTGCCCGGCGGGATTCGGATCCCGTTTCCGAGCATCGCGTCCAGTTTGAGGCCTCCGGCGTCGAGGACGAGGGTTTCGCGCTTGTTGTCGGACCCGACCGTGATGCGCTTCGTTGCGCCCGCGCGCCCGAAGGCGGCATGGATCAGATAGCTGCCCGGCTCCAGGTCGAACGTTGCCGTGCCGCCCTGCGCGGTGCCTTTCAGCGGCAGCTTGCCGTCCTGGCCCGGTGTCGGGCTGAAGATCCGCCAGGTCAGCCCGCGCGTGATCTCCGGGCCATCCGCGGTCAGTTGGGCGGCGAGCGTGAGCGTGCCAGAGGAAATGCCCGGCATGTTGCTCAAGCTGGGGGCCGGCGCGTAGGTGCTCAGCCCGTCGAGGGAAATACCGGGTGTAGGATTACCGAATTCCTGACCATGGACGACCGCGGGCGCAATCGCGAACAGGATCGCCGCGATGGCGGTCGTGAACAGTCTGGCGACGATCTTCATGCTTGCCATCAAACGCATGCCGGTGGCATTTTCAAGACGCAAACGGCACGGCATCTCCCCACCCGCCGCTTCGCCTGTCTTCCCCTCCGTGAAAGGATTGCCGTTGAACGCCGCCGTGATCGATTTCCTGTCGAGCCGCACCTCCGCGCCGATCGACCTCATGACTGGGCCGGGACCGTCCGATGCGGAGATCGAGACGATGATCCGGATCGCCTCGCGCGTGCCCGACCACGGCCGCCTCGCACCCTGGCGCTTCATCCTCTATCGTGGCGACGTCCGGCATGAGATCGGCGAAAAGCTGGCAGCACTCGCTGACAGGATCGAGGGCCCGCTGCCCGAGACGCGGCTGGCGAAGGAGCGCACGCGATTCTCCCGCGCCCCGCTGGTGATCGGAGTCGTCTCGGTCGCGCGGCCCAATGCGAAAATACCTCAGTGGGAGATGCTCCTCTCGGGTGGCGCCGCTGCGATGAACCTCGTGCTCGCGGCGAACGCGCTGGGCTACGGCGCCAACTGGATCACCAACTGGTATTCGGACGTGCCGGAGGGCAGGGCGATCCTCGGCCTGAAGCAGGACGAGCGCGTTATCGGCTTCGTCCACGTCGGCACGTTCGCTGGCGAGGCGCCGGAACGCCCGCGCCCGGATGTCTCCGGCCTCGTTTCCGACTATTCGGGCCCTGTCGAAGGCTGACCATGTTCTACGAAACCGCCACGGGCCACGGGCTGCCGCACGATCCGTCGAAGGCGATCGTCTCGCCGCGCCCCGTCGGCTGGATCTCGACGGTAAGCGCATCCGGCGCGCTCAATCTCGCGCCCTATTCCTTCTTCAACATGTTCGAATCGGACCCGTTCCTGGTCTGGTTCTCTTCGTCGGGCGAGAAGGACAGCGCGACCTTCGCCCGCGAGACGGGCGAGTTCGTGGTCAACATCGCCGGCCGAGACCTCGTCTCGAAGATGGTCGCGAGCTCGGTCGACGCGCCGCGCGGCGTGAGCGAGTTCGGCTATGCCGACCTGACGCCGGAACCTTCACGACTGGTCAAGCCGCCGCGTGTCAGGGAGGCGCTCGCCGCGCTCGAGTGCAAGGTCACCGACATCATGACGCCGAAGACGTGGAGCGGCGCCGAATGCGACGCGGTGGTGGTCAGTGGCGAGGTGATCGGCGTCTTCATCGATGATTCCGTCCTCACCGACGGCATGTTCGACGTCGTGAAGGCGGGCAACGTCGCGCGGCTCGGCTATTTCGACTATCTGACGGTCGACAAGGTGTTCCAGATGCGCCGCCCCCGCTGGAAGGCGGACTGAACCGTCGTCCGCCAGGAAACCGCGGGTTTCGAGCCGGTTAACGGATATGGTGAACCGTTCGTAAACCATTTCTCCCTAGCGTCGCAGCGGGGCATAGGGGAAGCGGCCGAATTCATGATCGTCCAGCACTTTCTGAAGTGGATCGACACGGCGAAGGTCGCCGAACGCGCGGCTGCGGCAAGCGCGCTCGCCCGGGCCTATGTCTTCTCCGACCTTACCTTCGAGGACCGCTGTGCCGCCGAAGCGGCGCTGACGCTTCTCCTTGACGATCCATCGCCGAAGGTGCGGCTGGCGATGGCGGAATCGCTCTCGCTCTGCCACCACGCGCCCGCGCAGATCATCGCAGCGCTCGCCTCCGACCAGCCCGAGATCGCCGCGCTCATCCTGCTGCGCTCGCCGCTGCTGGCCGATGGCGACCTCGTCGACCGCGTCGCGGGCGGCAGCGCGGCCGCGCAGCGGTTGATCGCGATGCGGCCGCGGGTGTCGCATGCCGTATCCGCCGCGCTCGCCGAGACCGGCGACCGGGATGCCTGCTTCGCATTGCTGCGCAACGACGGCGCCGATATCGCCGCGATCAGCCTGCGCCGGATCGCCGAGCGCCACGGCGCTGACCCGGCGCTGCGCGAGGCGATGCTGTCGGACCGCCGTTTGCCGGCGGACGTGCATCACATGCTGATGGTCATGCTGGGGGAGGCTCTGCGCTGTGCGCCGCTGGTGCAGGCGCTGATCGGTCCCGCGCGCGCCGAGCGCATCACGCGAGACGCCTGCCTCTCGGCTTCGGTCAGGCTGATCGAAACGACGCCCGCCGAGGAGTGCGCCGCCCTGGTCGAGCATCTGCGGCTGCGCGGCGAGATGACCTCGTCCTTCCTGGTCCGCATCGTCGCCTATGGAAAGATCGACTTCTTCGGCGCAGCACTCGTGGCGCTGTCGGGCCAGAAGGAGAGCCGCATCCGCTCGCTCCTGGCCGACGGCCGCGACGTGGCGCTGGAGGCGCTGTTCCGCACCGCCGGTCTCGCCGAGGCGACGCACCGCGTCATCCTGCGCGCGATCAAGGCCTGGCGCGAGGTCGCCCGCGGCCAGCGCATCGCCGGGCCGCAGGAAGTGAGCTGGCTGATGCTCAAGGAACTGGAGACAGACAGGACCGGCAAGGACGGCCGGCTCGCCTCGCTGCTTTCCTCGATCCACCTCAACGCCCTGCGCGAAAACGCGCGCGACCACGCGGTCGCGATCCAGGCGGCGTGACTTAGTCGGATTTCGTTTCCGCAACTGGAGGATGTTGCTCAGGATGAGGACGCGTAAGCGCTGCCCTCCCAACCGCCTCAGATATCCAGTTCCTCGACGAACTCGGCGTTCTCCTGGATGAACTTGAAGCGCAGTTCTGGCTTCGTGCCCATCAGCGAATCCACAGCCGATTTCGTCGCTTCGACCCCGTCGATCACCTCGACGCGCAGCAGTGTGCGCTTGCGGCGGTCCATGGTGGTTTCCTTCAACTGCGCCGCCATCATCTCGCCCAGGCCCTTGAAGCGGCCGATCTCGACCTTGCCGCGGCCGGTGAACTCGGTCTTCAGCAGTTCGTCCTTGTGCACGTCGTCGCGGGCATACATCACCTTGCCGCCCTGTCGGATCGAATAAAGCGGCGGCACGGCGAGGAAGAGATGACCGCCGCGGATCAGGTCGGGCATCTCCTGGTAGAAGAAGGTGATCAACAGCGAGGCGATATGCGCGCCGTCCACGTCGGCGTCGGTCATGATGATCACGCGCTCGTAGCGTAGGTCGTCCTCGCGGTATTTCGACCGGGTGCCGCAGCCGAGCGCCTGGATCAGGTCCGCGATCAGCTGGTTGGCGGTCAGCTTGTCATGGCCGGCCGATGCCACGTTGAGGATCTTGCCGCGCAGCGGCAGGATCGCCTGCGTCGCGCGGTCGCGCGCCTGCTTGGCCGAGCCGCCAGCCGAGTCGCCCTCGACGATGAAGAGTTCCGCGCCCGCCGCGCCGCTCTGCGTGCAGTCGGCGAGCTTGCCGGGCAGCCTCAGCTTGCGCACCGCGCTCTTGCGCGAGACTTCCTTCTCCTGCCTGCGGCGTATGCGCTCGTCCGCGCGCGCAATCACCCAGTCGAGTAGCTTGGTCGCTTCCTGCGGGTTGTCGGCGAGCCAGTGGTCGAACGAATCGCGCAGCGCGTTCTCGACGATCCTCATCGCCTCGACGGTCGCCAGCCGGTCCTTGGTCTGGCCGACGAATTCCGGCTCGCGTATGAAGACCGACAGCATGCCGGCCGCCGAGATCATCACGTCCTCGGAGGTGACCACCGCGGCGCGCTTGTTGCCAGTCAGCTCCGCATAGGCGCGCAGGCCCCGCGTCAGCACATTGCGGAAACCGGCCTCGTGCGTGCCGCCCTCGGCGGTCGGGATCGTGTTGCAGTAGGAACTGACGAAGCCGTCGCCGCCGAACCAGGTCACGGCCCACTCTATAGAGCCGTGGCCACCCTGCCGCTCGCTCTTGCCCGAAAACACCTCGCGCGTGACCTGCATCTCGCCGTCGAGCGAGGCGAGCAGATAGTCCTTCAGACCGCCGGGGAAATGGAACACTGCCTTGGCCGGCGTCTGGTCCTTGCCCTCGATCAGCGCGGGATCGCACGACCAGCGGATTTCCACTCCGCCGAACAGATAAGCCTTGGAGCGCGCCATCTTGTAGAGGCGCGCCGGCTCGAACTTCGCGCCCTTGCCGAAGATGTCCGCGTCCGGATGGAAGCGCGTGCGCGTGCCACGCCGGTTGTGCACCTCGCCGAGGCTTTCCAGCGGCCCTTGCGGGATGCCGCGCGAAAACCGCTGGCGGTAGAGCTGGCGCCCGCGCGCGACCTCGACCTCGAGGTCGTCGGACAGCGCGTTGACCACCGACACGCCAACGCCGTGCAGGCCGCCGGAAGTCTCATAGACCTTGGAATCGAACTTTCCGCCGGCATGAAGCGTCGTCATGATCACTTCAAGCGCCGACTTGTTCTTGAACTTGGGATGCGGATCGACCGGGATGCCGCGGCCGTTGTCGGTGACGGTGATATAGCCGGCGGCGTCCAGCTCCACCTCGATGAAGGTCGCGTGGCCCGCGACCGCCTCGTCCATCGAATTGTCGATCACCTCGGCGAACAGATGGTGCAGTGCCTTCTCGTCGGTGCCGCCGATATACATGCCCGGGCGGCGCCGCACCGGCTCCAGCCCCTCCAACACCTCGATCGCGCTCGCGTCATAGGCGTCGGAAGCGTCCTTCGGCGCGACGGCACGCTTTTGCGCCGCCTGCAGGATCGGGTCGAGCGGGCGCGCAGGCTTCTCAGTCGGCTTCAGCGGCTGCGAGGCCATCGAGAACAGGTCGTCTTTGGGGCGTTCGTTCATGAGGTCCTGGAGACGGTGCGAATCAGTGGGAGAATGCCACAAAACGCGGTCGCAGCGCGACAACGTTCGCGATCCGTTCATAGCGTGTACGCACACTACCTTCACACGGGTTGCGAAACCGTTTCATAACCAAAAATGGCGGATTGTCGATGTTTGAAGACCTGGGCTGCACGCGAAGGAGCAAGCCGTTGGCGGCAGTTGTGCTTAGCCGAATTGGCTGAGTGGCGATCGGCTTTGTGTTCTGCCGTTGACAACATTCTAACCATGCTGCTCGGCCGGGCAGGCCAGGTGATATGCCGGGCAGGGGTGATGGGGTATCGGATAAGGCATGCCTCGGATTTGTAGCAGCTCGTACGGTAAACGCGCATGTTTGACATGACCTCCTTGCTGTTGGGCGCAGCGATTTCCGGCATCGGCCTCTGCCTGACGATGCTCACGCTCGTGCGCGGCGATGAAGCGTCGCGCTATAAGATCACCTGGGCGATCGGAGCCGGACTTTTCGTTTGCCACGTCTTTGCCTACTACGCGTTCGCGCATGGCGCATCGCTGCCCGTGGGTGCGCTCGCATGTGCGGTGCAGTCGGTCGCGGCCCTTTGCCTGTACGTCTCTGTCCGGCAATTTACCGACAAGAGCTTCAGGCCGCTCACGACGTTTCTGTCGATCGCCGTTCCTTATGTCCTGATCGTGCCGACGATATTTGCGGCCGGCTACGACGGGATTGCCCTCGTAATGCAGAATGCCGTTACCGGCACGCTGTTGTTGATGGGGGCGGTGGTCTATCTGCGCATCTTGCACGAGACTCCGACAGTCATTGCGGTGATCTCGGTGCTCTATGCCCTCACGGGCGTGAGCTTCCTCATGTGCGGGCTGGTGATCTTCCTCGATGGCCAGTGGAGCATAGGCTACCCACCGGACAACTGGGCCGAGAAGCTTAACGTTGTCATTTCGGTTCTGGCGATCAGCGGGGCAGGGGCATTGACCCTGTCTCTGGATCAGGCGCGGGTCGCGCGAAAAAACCAGTTGACTGCGATGAGCGACCCGCTGACCGGGCTGCTGAACCGTCGCGGTCTCGCATTCGGCCAGAGCGATGTGTTCTTCACGGACACGGCGATCGTGCTCTTCGACCTGGATCATTTCAAGCAGATCAACGACCGGCATGGCCACGCGGTGGGTGATCTCGTGATCCGCTCTTTCGCCGACATCTTGCGCCTGGCGGGGCGGTCGGCGGACCGGAAGGCCCGGCTGGGTGGCGAGGAGTTCGCAATGATCATGCAGGGCGTCTCGCCGCCGGAAGCACGAGGGCTTGCGGAACATGTGTCCGCCACCTTTGCAATGCTCGATATCCGCAACGAGCAGGGCGAGACGTTCCGCTGCACTGTCAGCGCCGGCATCGCGTTCGGCGAAGCCGGTGGGGCGGAGATGGAAGAGATTCTCGCCCGCGCCGACCAGGCGCTCTATGCGGCCAAGCGGGATGGCCGCAACCGTGTCGTCATCGGCAAGCTGCGCGTCGCCAGCTAGCTATTCCGCCGCGTCGACATACGCCGTCAGCGGCGGGCAGGAGCAGACGAGGTTGCGGTCGCCGGCAACATTGTCGACGCGCGAGACCGGCGGCCAGTATTTCGAAGCGGGGTCCGCGCGTCCGTCCGGGAAGGCCGCGATCGAGCGCGGATAGGCGTGCGCCCAGTCGTCGGCAAGTGCATCCGCTGCCGGATGAGGCGCGTTGACGAGCGGATTGTCGTCCTTCGGCCACTCGCCCGCCGCGACCCTTGCGGCCTCTTTCGCGATCGAGATCATCGCGTCGCAGAAGCGGTCGATCTCGCTCTTCGGTTCGGATTCGGTCGGCTCGACCATCAACGTGCCGGCCACCGGCCACGACATGGTCGGCGCATGGAAGCCATAGTCGATCAGCCGCTTGGCCACGTCCTCGACGCCGATGCCCGCGGTGTCCTTGAGCACGCGCGTGTCGAGGATGCACTCATGCGCGACCCGGCCGCTGCGGCCGCGATAAAGCACCGGATAGTGCTCCTTCAGCCGTTCGGCGATGTAGTTGGCGTTGAGGATGGCGCTCTCCGTCGCCTTCTTCAGCCCGTCCGGCCCCATCATGCGGATATACATCCAGACGATCGGCAGGATCGCCGCCGAGCCGAATGGCGCGGCTGCCACCGCATGGCCCGAGCCAGAGGCGACATGGCCCGGCACGAAGGCGGCCAGGTGCGACTTGACGCCGATCGGCCCGACGCCCGGACCGCCACCGCCATGCGGGATGCAGAACGTCTTGTGCAGGTTCATGTGGCACACATCCGCGCCGATGTCGCCCGGCCGGGCAAGGCCGACCAGCGCGTTGAGGTTGGCGCCATCGAGATAGACCTGCCCACCTCGGCTGTGGATCGTCGCGCAGATGTCCTTCACACCCTCCTCGAACACGCCGTGCGTGGAAGGGTATGTGATCATCAGCGCGGCAAGCTCGCCGGCATGCTGCTCGGCCTTCGCCGCCAGGTCGGCGAGGTCGATATCGCCGTCGTCGGTGCATTTCACCACCACGACCTTCATGCCCGCCATCGCCGCGCTCGCCGGATTGGTGCCATGCGCGGAGGAGGGGATCAGACAGACAGTGCGGTGGCTGTCGCCGCGGCTCTCGTGATAGCGCCGGATCGCCAGCAGTCCGGCATATTCGCCCTGGCTGCCGGCATTGGGCTGCAGGGACACGGCGTCGAAGCCGGTGATCTCGCCGAGCCAATTCTCCAGGTCCGCGATCATCTTGAGATAGCCGGCCGCCTGCGCGCGCGGCGCGAACGGATGCAGCGCTGCCACCGTCGGCCAGCTCACCGGCGCCATCTCGGCCGCCGCGTTCAGCTTCATCGTGCACGAGCCGAGCGGGATCATCGCCCGGTCGAGCGCAAGGTCCTTGTCGGACAGCCGGCGCAGCAGGCGCATCATCTCGGTCTCGGAGCGATGGTCGTGGAACACCGGCTGGGTCATGAAACCGTCCGTGGTGCGGCGCGCAGGCAAGGTGCCGTCTGCCGCAGCCGGAACGCTGCCGCCGAGGATCGCGGCGAGAGCGGCAAGATCCGCCTCCGTGGAAGTTTCGTCGAAGACGACGCTGATGCGGTCGTTATCGAGCGCGCGCACGAGCCTGCCACCGTCTTCTGCCGCCGCTGCGAAAGCCTTCGCACGCGCTGGCGTTTCGAGCGTGACCGCGTCGAAGATCCGGTCGCCGACAGTTGCAAAGCCCGCCGACGCCGCAGCCGCCGCGAACCGCGCGGCGAGCGAGTGCACCCGCTCGGCGATGGCACGCAGGCCGTCCGGCCCGTGCCAGATCGCATAGGCCGCCGCCATGTTGGCGAGCAGAGCTTGCGCGGTGCAGATGTTGGACGTCGCCTTGTCTCGGCGGATGTGCTGCTCGCGCGTCTGCAAGGCGAGCCGGTAGCCAGGACGTCCCTTGCTGTCGACCGACTGGCCGACGATGCGGCCCGGCATCAGCCGCGTCAGCGGCTCGGCCACGGCGCAATAGGCGGCATGCGGCCCGCCATAGCCCATCGGCACGCCGAAGCGCTGCATCGAGCCGACGGCGATGTCCGCACCCCAGGACGCCGGCGCTTCGAGCAGCACCAGCGCCAGCGGGTCGGCCACCGCGATCACCAGCGCCCCGGCCGCCTTGGCGGCGGCGATTGCCTGAGCAAAATCGCCATAGACGCCAAGCGTATCCGGCCATGGCACGACAAGGGCCGCGGTCTCTGCGTCGACAGGCGCGTGGCCGATCTCAATGCCGAGCGGCTGCGCGCGCGTCTGCACCACGTCAAGCGTCTGCGGATGCAGCGCGCCTGCGATCGAGATCTTGTGGCGCTTGTCCTTATGATGCCGCACCGCAATGCCGATCGCCTCTGCGACCGCCGTCGCTTCGTCCAGCAGCGAGGCAGATGCCACCGGCAGGCCGGTCAGTTCGGCCACCAGCGTCTGGAAGTTGAACAGCATTTCCAGCCGGCCCTGGCTGATCTCTGCCTGATACGGCGTGTACGCCGTGTACCAGGCCGGGTTCTCGAACATGTTCCGCTGGATGACGGGCGGCGTGAACGTGCCGTGGTAGCCTTGGCCGAGGAAGCTCTTCAGCACCTTGTTGCCCGCCATGATGGCTGACAGTTCGCCCAGAGCCTCCGCCTCGCTTGCCGCCGGCGGCAGGTTCAGCGGCCGGTCGAGCCGGATCGAACGTGGCACGGCCTGGCTGATCAGCGTCTCGACGGACGGCACGCCGAGGACTTTCAGCATCTCTCGTTCGTCCCGCGTGCGCGGGCCGATGTGGCGGGAAACGAAGGCTGCGGTCATCGGAAAATCCTCAGGCAATCATCGCGGCATAGGCGTTGGCGTCCATCAGTCCGTCGAGCTGGGACGGATCGGCAAGCTTCATCTTCCACAGCCAGCCGTCGCTCTCTGCGCCGGAATTGACGAGTTCGGGGGTGCCCGCCACGGCGTCGTTGACTTGCGTGATCTCGCCGTCGACGGGGGCGTAGACGTCGGAGGCCGCCTTGACGGACTCGACCACCACCGCCGCGTCGCCCTTGGCGACGGTCCGCCCGACCTCTGGCAGTTCCACGAAGACGAGGTCGCCGAGTTGCTCCTGCGCGTGGTTGGTGATGCCGACGGTCGCGATATCTCCGTCAACGCGGATCCATTCGTGATCTTGGGTAAACCAGGTTTTCATGTGAGATCAGCCCTTGAAATAGCGGTGGGGAACGAAGGGGAGGGAATGGACGGAAACCGGCAGGCGGTTGCCGCGGACTTCTGCGAAGAGGGCGGTGCCCGGCGCTGCCAGCGCCACCGGAACATAGCCCATCGCGACGGGCGCCTCGGCCGAGGGACCGAAGCCGCCTGAGGTGACGTGCCCAGCTGGGTTGCCGGTGGCATCGAAGAGTGCTGCGCCAGCGCGGACCGGCTGGCGACCTTCGGGCCTGAGGCCGACGCGTTTCCGGCGCGGTCCCTGCGCGATCAGAGCGGCCAGCGCCTCGGCGCCGATAAAGCCGCCGGCCTCGCGCACGGGCTTCGCGATCGCCCACATCAGGCCGGCGTCGACCGGGTTCGTCTCGGGCGTGATGTCCTGCCCATGCAGGCACAGTCCCGCTTCGAGGCGCAGGCTGTCACGCGCGGCAAGCCCGATCCACATCGCCTCGCCGCTCGCCAGCAGCGCGTTGGCGAGTGCTGCGCCGTCCTGCGGCGGCACGCCGATCTCGAACCCGTCCTCGCCGGTATAGCCCGAGCGCGACATGAACCAGCCGGGCTTCGGTTCGATGCCGTGCATGAAGGTGAGGCCGGAGATGTCGAGGCCGGCTTTCGCCGCGATCGACGCCGCCGCGGGGCCCTGGAGGGCCAGGAACACCCGGTCGAGCGGCGTGACGGTCGCCTGGAACTTGACTGCCAGTGCCTTCAGATGCGCTTCGTCGGTCGCAGCATTGCCGGCATTGGCCACGACCATGAACCGTTCCGGCCCGAGCCGCGTGACGATCAGATCGTCGATGATGCCGGCGTCCTCGGTAAGGAAGAAGCTCAATTTCGACTGGCTGATCTCGAGCGCTTCCGGATCCAGCGGGCAGGCGCGGGCGAGCAGCGCCGCGGCACCCGGCCCTTCGACCAGGAACAGCTTCATGTGGGAGATGTCGAAGAGCCCTGCCGCGGCGCGCGTATGAAGGTGCTCCTTCATCACGCCTGCCGGATAGGTGAGCGGCATCGACCAGCCGCCAAAGCCGCCAAAGCGTGCGCCGGCTGCGACATGCAGCTCTTCGAGGGGAAGGCGTTTGAGATCGCCCGTATCGGTCATAGGCACTCCAGAGTCGCGCGTTATCCGCCGCTTTCGCGGCATTCTCGCGCCCCTCTGTCTGATGCCTGAGAGACTCGCGCAGCCGGAACCCTGTCAGCGGCGCTTACACCTTCGGCGCGGGGGCATACCCCGACTTTCCAGAGCGTCTTGACCGGTAGGCGGTTCTTTTGCCTGAGAGATTTCGGGCGATTTCCCCTTCGGCGGCAGCTCTCGCTGCTCTCTCCCGCGAACCGGTGGAGCCTTGCGACTCCCGACGGCCGGAAGCTAGCCGATCACGATCGGCTTGTCACGCGGCGACAAGGAATATTCCAAAGGCGGCTTTGCGCCTATTCCCGCTCTTCCGCCAGCCGGCGCAGTTCGCGCTGCAGGCGCAGGATGATCTGGCCAGTGTCGGCATGCATGCGCTGCAGCTTCTCGAGCTGGGCGGCGATGGCCAGAAGCGGATCTGGACCGATATCGTCCGATGGCGCCTCGCCGACGCCGTGCAGGAGCCAGACCAGGTTCACGTCCAGCACGCCCTCGATCAGCTTGAGGTGCTCGACGCTCGGCTCAGAACGGTCGCTCTCCCATTCCTGGATCGTCTTCGGCTTCACGCCGACGCGGCGCGCAACATGCGCGGTCGACAGGCCCTTCGATTCGCGCGTGCGCGACAGGCGTCCGCCGAGCGTATCGGCGTCCGGCGGCTCGTTCCGCAGGGTCCTGATGATGGCCATGGCGCACTCCCTACGATCATTCTACCGCTGACTACACCCATTTTGCCCGGCAAAGGATGGCCATCGAGCGACGGTCATTGCGCCAGACGCGCCGCATGCCAGCGAAGATGGTCGTCCATGAAGGTCGAGATGAAGAAATAGGAGTGGTCGTAGCCCGGCTGCATCCTGAGCGTCAGCGGAATGCCGGCATCCTTGCAGGCCGCTTCGAGGAGCCACGGCCTGAGCCCGTCCTGCAGGAAGCCGTCCGCCTCGCCCTGGTCGACCAGCAGTTCGGGAAACCGTGCTCCGTCCTCGATGAGGGCGCATGTGTCGTAGGTCCGCCAGGCCCGCTGGTCCGCACCAAGATACCTGGCGAAGGCCTTCTTCGACCAGTCGGCGGTCGAGGGCTGTACAATCGGGGCGAAGGCCGAGCAGCTGCGGAAACGGCCCGGGTTCTTGAGCGCAATGGTCAGCGCACCCTGCCCGCCCATCGAATGACCGAAGATCGACTGCCGCGCCATGTCGGCCGGGAAATTGGCCGCGACCAGCGCCGGCAGTTCCCGCGTGACATAGGAATACATCCGGTAGTTGGCGGCGTACGGGGCCTCGGTCGCATCGACATAGAAGCCTGCGCCGGAGCCGAACTGCCAGTCGTCCTTCTCGTCCGGCACGTGCTCGCCGCGCGGGCTGGTGTCGGGGCACACGACGATCAGGCCGAGCTCGGCGGCCATGCGCCGGTATTCGCCCTTGTCCATGACGTTCTGGTGCGTGCAGGTCAATCCCGACAGATACCAGAGCACAGGGCAGGGGCCGTCCGCGGCCTGCGGCGGCACGAACACCGCGAAGGTCATGTCGCAGCCACAGGTCTCGGAGGCGTGGGAATAGACCCCCTGCACGCCGCCGTGGGATTTCGAGGTCGATATTGTCTTCATGCCATTTCCCATCAGCTGAGACTGACCACCAGATTGACCGCGGCCGCCACCAGTACGGTGTTGAAGAAGAAGGAGACGATGCCGTGGACGATGTTGGTCGCCCGCATTCTCTGCGTCGTCACCGCCACGTCGGAGGTCTGCGCCGTCATGCCCGTGACGAAGGCGAAATACACGAAATCGATGCCGGCGGGATTTTCCGTGCCGGGAAATTCGAGACCACGGCGATGCCTGTGCTTCTCTGCCGGCCCGTCCGGCTGCCAGTAGACATGGGCGTAGTGCATCGCGGCCATCATGTGGATGGTGAACCAACCGAGCGGCACCGCAGAGAGCGCCAGCGCAAGGTTGAGCGCATGCGGCTCGCCGTCCTGGTTGATGAGGACGAACAGCGCCGCGATGGCCGCAACCGCGGCACCGAGCGTGACCAGGAAGATGATCCACACCGGCTCGTCGTCGGCCGAGGCCTGCGTCCTGAGATGGTCCGCCGTCAGACGTGTGAGGCCCGCGAATGTCAGAACCAGATAGACGGCGAAAAAGGCATTCGCCGCGATGACCGTCGCTTTCGTAATGGGTAGCCAGAACGCCAGAAGCGCGCCGGCGACACCGGCGGCGAGCGCGCAGTAGAACGGGACGTGACGCCGTGTCGGAAGCCTCATGACGGGTGCCGGAGCGAGTGCGTGATCATGCCGGCTCGATGAGCTCAGTCTCGATAGAAAGCTGGCGGGCAAGCGCGGCCAGCCGCCGATCGGCCGTCGCCAGCGGCTCGCGGCGCTGGAGCGCCAGCGCCAGATAGAGGCAGTCGTAGACCTTGTGGTTGTGCGTGGCTGACAGGCGAACGGCGTTCGGAGTGAGAGACGAGTCGTCTATGAGAGTCGTAATGACCTTTGGAATACGGCCTACCGCCGTGAAAACATCATCGGCGGAAATCTGTCCTGCTCGCATGTATTTCAGCAATGCGTTGGCCGCCTCGGGCAGCACGATTTGCGGGGCTGCAAGGTCGCTCCGCGCCATATATGTCGAGGCAGCGGCGCTGAATGGTGACGGAACGTACCAGTAGGTCGTCAGGTTCGCGTCAACGATCATCGTCGAGATCCGGCAGGTAGGGTCGCGCATCCCGTTCGTCGCGAGCTTCCTGCATGATCCGTAGCGTCGTTTCGAGGTCGACCGGCTTGGAACGCGCGCGGATCTTTTCCGCTTCGCGGATCAATTCGGTGCGCGACACCGCGCCCTTCTCCGCAATCGCCTCGCGCGCCAACTGCTCGGCGGATTTGCCGGCCGCGCGGGCGCGCTCCTTGAAGCGCTCCATCACGTCGTCGGGGATGTTCCTGATTACCATGCTGGCCATGACGCCACCTCGTCTGATATCGCAATGATATCACACCTCCGGCCAATCATAAACCGCTTGCCGCCTTCTTCGCCCGTCGCACCGCCTGGTCGAGCGCGCCGAGGAAGGCGGAGCGGTCGCGCGGGGTGAAGGCGGCATTGTAGCCCTTGCTCTCGCCGGTCTCGCGCAGGTGTTGGCCGAGGTTGCGCATCGCCACGGCCATGCCGATCGTGTCGGGCGTGAAGGGGCGGCCGGTCGGACCGAGCACATGCACGCCGGCCGGTACCAGCCGGGCCGCCAACGGCACGTCGGCGGTCACCGCCACGTCGTTCGGCTTGGCGTTCTCCACGATCCAGTCGTCGGCGGCGTCGAACTTGCCCGAGACGACGACGTTGCGGATCATCGGGTCGCGCGAGGGTCGCAGCCCCCCGTTGGCGACGAACACGACCGGCAGGCCGTGCCGCTCCGCCACGCGCACCACCTCGTCCTTCACCGGACAGGCGTCGGCGTCGACATAGACGGTCGGGCCGTCGCTCATCCCGGCAGGTGGCAGCGCACGAGGTTCACGCCCGCTCCCTCCGATCCCGAGATCGTCAGGCTGTCGGGAGAGGGGAGGGAAAACAGGAGCGTCTGCATCCCCACATCGCCCTCGGCCACGCACTCGGCGTCCACCGTCGCGCCGTCCTTCGTCAGCGGCGTCTCGGGCATGTTGCACATGCTCTCGTAGCGCCGGATCGTCGTCGGGGTGATCACCGCGAAGATCTCCAGCGCCTCCTGGTCCACTTTGGCGCAGTCGCTCGCCTGGACCGCCCAGACGCCGACATAGGCCGGGCCGACGCCCGCCGCGGCAGCCTTCGCCGCCGCCCGCGTGTCGGTGCGCAGCTTTTCGGGCGGCGAAAGCGCCGCGGCCGGATCGCCGCTCACGACGGGGCGGCCGCCCTGAAGCTCGTTCAGGCGCTTCTCCAGGTTCTCCGTCGCCTGCTTGAAATCGTCCTGCGCATTCTTGACGATCTCGCCGACGGAAGCTCCCAGCTGCTCGGCCGCCTTGCGTGCCTCGTCGATGGCGGGCTGCGCGTCCTTCAGCGCCTGGTTCGCGGCGTCGCGCGCCTTGTCGAGGGTTGGCTGCAGGTCCTTCGCGGCCTTTTCGGCTGCCTCGCGCAGCTTGTCCAACCCTTCCTTCGCGGTCTCGGCGGCCGGCTTTTCGGGCGGCGCCGGCTGGGCCGGGGCCTCGGGAGCCGGCGGAGGAGCCGAGGGGGCCTGCGCCGTCTTTTCGTCCTCGCAGGCGCCAAGCGCGAATGCTGGCACGAGCGCACCGGCGATGAGAAGGCTTCGGATCTTGTTCATGCGTCAGCTCCCGATATCAGGACGAGCGAAACCCGGTTCGGGATGTTTGGTTCCTAATAGACCACCACGCTGCGGATCGACTCGCCGGCATGCATCAGGTCGAATCCCTTGTTGATGTCGTCAAGCTTCAGCGTGTGGGTGATCATCGGATCGATCTGGATCTTGCCCTCCATATACCAGTCGACGATCTTCGGCACGTCGGTGCGGCCGCGCGCGCCGCCGAAGGCGGTGCCCTTCCAGACGCGGCCGGTGACGAGCTGGAACGGACGGGTGGAGATCTCCTGGCCCGCGCCCGCCACGCCGATGACGATCGATTCGCCCCAGCCGCGATGGGCGCATTCGAGCGCCTGGCGCATCACCTTGACGTTGCCGGTGCAGTCGAAGGTGTAGTCCGCGCCGCCGATCTGGTCGGCGCCGCGCTTGGTCAGGTTGACGATGTAGGGGACGATGTCGCCGTCGATCTCGGTCGGATTGACGAAATGCGTCATGCCGAACTTCTCGCCCCATGCCTTCTTGTCGTTGTTCAGGTCGACGCCGATGATCATGTCGGCGCCGGCGAGCTTCAGGCCCTGGATCACGTTCAGGCCGATGCCGCCCAGGCCGAACACCGCAGCCGTCGCGCCGATCTCGACCTTGGCCGTGTTGATGACCGCGCCGATGCCGGTGGTGACGCCGCAGCCGATGTAGCAGATCTTGTCGAACGGTGCGTCCGGATTGACCTTCGCAACGGCGATCTCCGGCAGGACGGTGAAGTTCGAGAAGGTCGAGCAGCCCATGTAGTGGAAGATCTTGTCCTTGCCGATCGAGAAGCGCGAGGAGCCGTCGGGCATCAGGCCCTGGCCCTGCGTGGCGCGGATCGCCGTGCAGAGATTCGTCTTGCGCGACAGGCAGGACGGGCACTGGCGGCATTCGGGCGTGTAGAGCGGGATGACATGGTCGCCCTTCTTCAGGCTGGTGACGCCCTTGCCGACGTCGACCACCACGCCCGCGCCCTCGTGGCCGAGAATGGCGGGGAAGATGCCTTCCGGATCGGCGCCCGACAGAGTGAACTCGTCTGTGTGGCAGATGCCCGTCGCCTTGATCTCGATCAGCACCTCGCCCTCGCGCGGGCCTTCGAGGTCCACTTCCATGATCTCGAGCGGCTTTCCGGCGGCGACGGCCACGGCGGCGCGGGTCTTCATCAGGCATTCTCCCTAGGCATTGCGCGGGCAAACTTTCAGGTTTCGCCTAGCCGATCAACCCCGCCCAAGGGAAGCGGAAGTGCTCGTCCTCGCGAGATCAATCGATTCGCACAGCCGGCTTGACCATTGATCCGCTTGACCGCGGCCGCGCAGTCCATAAAAGGAAGCCGCATCGTGGGGGAAGAAGCGCCGACATGTTCAAGAAGATCCTGATCGCCAACCGCGGTGAAATCGCCTGCCGGGTCATCAAGACGGCGCGGCGGATGGGCATCGCCACGGTGGCGGTCTATTCCGACGCCGACCGCGACGCGCTGCATGTCGAGATGGCCGACGAGGCGGTCCATATCGGTCCAGCACCTGCCGCCCAGAGCTACCTCATCGCCGACAGGATCATCGAGGCCTGCAAGCAGACCGGCGCGGAAGCGGTCCATCCCGGCTACGGCTTCCTCTCCGAGCGCGCCTCCTTCTGCGCGGCGCTGGAGAAGGAGGGCATCATCTTCATCGGCCCGAAGCCCAAGGCGATCGAGGCGATGGGCGACAAGATCGAATCGAAGAAGTTCGCCAACGCGGCGAAGGTCTCGACCGTGCCGGGCTATCTCGGCGTCATTGACGATGCCGACCATGCGGTGAAGATCGCCAACGACATCGGCTATCCGGTGATGCTGAAGGCCTCGGCCGGCGGCGGCGGCAAGGGCATGCGCATCGCCTGGAACGACGCCGAATGCCGCGAGGGCTTCCAGTCGTCGAAGAACGAGGCGAAGTCGTCCTTCGGCGACGACCGGGTGTTCGTGGAAAAGTTCGTGGTCGACCCGCGCCATATCGAAATCCAGGTGCTGGGCGACGGCCACGGCAACGTGATCTATCTGGGCGAGCGCGAATGCTCGATCCAGCGCCGCAACCAGAAGGTCGTGGAGGAGGCACCGTCGCCCTTCCTCGACGAGGCGACCCGCAAGGCGATGGGCGAGCAGTCCGTCGCGCTCGCCAAGGCGGTCGACTACCAGAGCGCCGGCACGGTCGAGTTCATCGTCGACAAGGACAAGAACTTCTACTTCCTCGAGATGAACACCCGCCTGCAGGTCGAGCATCCTGTGACCGAACTGGTGACCGGGATCGACCTGGTCGAGCAGATGATCCGCGTCGCGGCGGGCGAGAAGCTGGCGATCAAGCAGTCGGACGTGCGCCTCAATGGCTGGGCGGTGGAAAGCCGCCTCTATGCCGAGGACCCGTATCGCAACTTCCTGCCGTCGATCGGCCGGCTGACCCGCTACCGTCCGCCGGCGGAGGGCAAGACGGGGGAGATCATTGTCCGCAACGACACCGGTGTGGTCGAGGGCGCCGAGATCTCGATGTATTACGACCCGATGATCGCGAAGCTCTGCACATGGGCGCCCGACCGGCTGGAGGCGATCGACGCGATGTCGGAAGCGCTCGACCAGTTCGTGGTCGACGGCATCGAGCACAACATCCCGTTCCTCGCAGCGCTGATGCAGCATCCGCGCTGGCGCGAGGGGCGGCTGTCGACGGGCTTTATCGCCGAGGAATTCCCGGACGGCTTTGCCCCGATCGAGCCGAGCGAGAACGACCGGCGCACGCTCGCCGCGGTGGCGCTGGCGGCCGAGCTGCTGCGCCGCGACCGGCTGGACAGGCTGGGCGGACGGCTGGCGCCGCATTCCGGCGCGATCAAGCCGGATTGGGAGGTTCGGGTCGGCGACGACTATGTGAAGGCCTCCATCATCGAGGGCATGGCCACGGTGCCGATGGAACTCGACCTGACGCTCGACGGCGGCAAGCCGGTGACCGTCGTGTCGAGCTGGCGGCCGGGCGAGGCGGTGTGGAACGGCACGATCGGCGGCCGCAAGGTCTCCGCGCAGGTGCGGCCGGTGCCGAACGGATACAGGCTCGCCTGGAAGGGCATGTCGGTGACGGCGCGCGCCATGCTGCCGCGCACCGCCGAGCTCGAAAAGCTGATGCCGGTCAAGCTGCCGCCGGACACGTCGAAGCTGCTGCTCTGCCCGATGCCGGGCATGCTGGTCTCTCTCGCGGTGGCCGAAGGGCAGGAGGTCAAGGCCGGCGAGACGCTGGCCGTGGTCGAGGCGATGAAGATGGAGAACGTGCTGCGCGCCGAGCGCGACCTCACCGTCTCCAGGATCAACGCCAAGGCCGGCGACAGCCTGGCGGTCGACGCGGTGATCATGGAGTTTGCTTGAGCGAACGCGAGGAGCTTGGACCGGCACCCAGCCTCGAATCCCTGGTCGGGCTTCGACTGTCGATCATCCGTCGTGTTGTCGACATGCTCATCCTGCACTTCGGGGCGATCCGGGAGACGCGCACCCGAAAGGGCAAGCTCGCTTACGTTGGAGAACTCTCGGTGCACATCTCCGGATCCTGGCGGATCGACGGACCAGAGAAGACGATCGTCGGGCAGGAAGACCTCCATGCGTTCGCAGGTGCCGAAAAGCCGGACAACTGGACCTACAAGAAGGGGAACACGCGTCTGGATGCCAAACTGGACGCGACCTTCCCCTTCGACGCGCAAGGGTGGCGCCCCTCCGACGCTGGCTTCACGGTAGCCTCGGTCGACATGTCTCGCTACGGCGACCTCAGTATCGGTTTCGTCAATAATTTCGCGATCAGGGCGTTCCCCTCTTATACCGAATACGAATGCTGGCGTTTGTTCGAGCCGGGTGGCAAGAGCGATCACCTGGTGGTTCCCGACTACAACTGAAGTCAGCGGCAGGGCTCTATGTATTCCGCCTACATCATCTGCGCCACGCCGCGCACCGGCAGCACGCTGCTGTGCCGCCTGCTGAAATCCACCGGCAGGGCAGGCGATCCCGATTCCTTCATCAGCCGCTTCATTCCCGAATGGGCGGAGGCCTGGGGCGTGCCTCCAGCCGAGAGCCTCTCGCAGGAGGAGTTCGCCCGCGTCTATCTCGACGCGGCGATCAAGGCGGGGAGGGGTGGAACGGACATCTTCGGCCTCAGGCTGATGCGCGAGAATGTCGCCGATCTCGATCGTTTCATCGACCTCGTTCATCCGGGCCTTACCCCAGGCAGCGCCCGTTTCGAGCGCGCTTTCGGGCCGCTGCTCTACATCCACCTGTCGCGGCGCGACAAGGTCGGGCAGGCGATCTCGCTGGTGAAGGCGGAGCAGTCAGGCCTCTGGCACGTCGCGCCGGACGGCAGCGAGATCGAACGTCTCGCGCCGCCGGCCGAGCCGTATTACGACTTCGCCCGGCTGCACCGTGAGGTCCTGGAACTCGAGGGTTTCGATGCCGAGTGGAACACATGGTTCGCGGAGCAGGGGATCGAACCGCATCGCATCGTCTACGAGGATCTGTCGGCCGATCCCGCCGGGGAGCTTGCGCGGCTGTGCGTGGCGCTCGGAATTGAAGCTCCCGATGCCGTCGATGTGAAGCCCGCCGTGGCGAAGCTCGCCGATGCGACGAGCCGGGAGTGGGCGCAGCGGTATCGGCGCGAGGCCGCTTCGGCGGGGTGAGCGCCGGATACAGGTCTGGTGTCACGCGATGATGCGATAGGGCCGCGCGGAGGCGACGACGCCGGGCGGGCGAAGGCTTCGGTTCGGCAGATGCCATCACCTCGTCGCATCACGACGTATCCCACAGCTCCTGCGCCTCGTAGGCGAAATAGTGCAGATCGCGCAAAACGTCGTCGACCGCGTGAAGGCGGCGCGGCGAGCCGGGGCGGTGCAGGCCGTAGGCGCGGCCGGGGCGCAGCGTGGTGAGCCGGTGGATCCGCCCGGCCTTGCGGAAGGCGTCGCGACGCGCGCGCCAGCGGGCGAGGCGCCTGGCCTGTCCCGGAAGGTCTTCGAGCGCGCGGCTGAGCGCTGCGACGCGCCGACGCAGATATCCGGCCTCGAGCGGATCGTTGCGCGACGGCTCCTGCCTGGGCGCGACGGGAAAGGGCGTCGTCCAGCCGGGAATGAAGACGCGCGGCACGCCCGAGGTGCGGAAGCGGACCGGCGGCGCGGTCAGGTCCGGCAAGGGATCGAGGAGCGGGAAGGAGAGCCGGCCGGGTGCCGGCGCGGCGGCGGGCGCGTCGGCCGCGGCGGGCGCGAGCGCCAGGCCGAGGCTGACGGGAATGCGCGCGACCAGCGGCCCGCCCTTGCGCGCGATGGCCGGCAGCACCGGCATCGGCGCGACCAGATCGCGGGCGGCGACGATCACCAGCCGCCGCACGGCGGCCTCGGCCGGCCGCAGCAGGCGGAACACGGCCCGATGGGCCCAGCGCGGCAGGGTCGGACGGGGCAGACAGGTTTGGCCGGGTCCGGCCGACGTGCCGCCGCGCCCGGCCGAGCCATGCTCTGCCGCAAGCGACAGGTCGAGCCCGGCCATAGCGGCGAGCGTGGCGACGATCTCCCGCAAGAGCCTGACATTCCGTTCGATCACCCCGTCCCAATCGATCACCGCCGCCTCCTTCGCGGGAACAGTGTCGCCGCGATGCGCGGGGTGGTGGATGGAAAATTGAATGGCGGATGGCGAATGCCGAGCGGGGCAACGGGTTGGTGGGAGAGCGGGCGGAAATCGATGCACAGGGTGCGCGCATCTCCCCCTTGCGAGGGAGATAGGGAACGCGATCGCCGCGGCTGCGGAACGGCGCGCCCGAGCGCCTAGGGCGTGGATGGCGGTAGTGGGGTGGGAAGCGGAATGACAGGTTTGGAAGGTTAAACCTGGAAAGCCGCCGCTCTCCTAATCCACGAGCTTCGACTGCTACGCGGTCTGGTAGCTTTTCAGATCAATGTTGATGACAACGCGAAGCAGGTCTACCCAAGTGGAGGCATCGGGTACGGGTCTGAATACTGTTGGCGAAACGTTCAGGGGATAAGGCTGCGTATATGCCTAGCAATCGCAGCAACCTTCGCGTTGATTTGCTGAGCTGTCGGATTTAGCTGCCACTTGGAAGGGATGGTAACCAGCTGAGCTCGCTCAAGCGCTGCGAATGCTCGGAGGATCGGCGTGCCCGCTTGTGGCGCGCTGCAGGCGGTTATGACGTAATCGAGGTGGTGGGGATAAAGTGCGTCTATATTTTCCTTGATGATCTGTGCGCTGTCGCCGGCGCTCGCGATCCCGATGCCGTATTTTTTCGTGCCAAACTTGAGATACGTGACCATGAAAATGTCAGCGGGGCTATTGGCTGTGAGGCCGCAGCCTAGAAGATTCGCAGCTTCGTGAATGGCGGAAGTCTTACCCGAGCCCTTCTTACCTTCCACGATGATAAGCTTCTGCACCCTTCTGCCTCATTTTTAACAGGTATGTTAGTGCCGCGCGTACCAAGAGGGGCGCAATCTGTTCTAAAGGAAGAGCGCCCGGTAGCGAATGTCAATATTCGCGGTCGCGGCTATCGCGGCTCAAGGGATGAGCGCATGCTTCTCAGCGTCGAGCGCGGCAAGGGAGGACATTATCACAACGCAATGCACTCGGAGGACCTACTTAATCTGCTGCGCGAGTGGCGGAACGCGGGGGGGGGCAGCAAGGCGTGACTGCACCGCAACCCTTTGCTGTTCCTCTGACACCTGAAAGCTCTGCACAGAGGCTACTACCCGTTCGACGTGGTGGCTGCTACGCCTAGCGCTTTTACTTTATTGACCAATTTATGTATTAGAGCCGCTTGTCAGCCGTCTGCACAATTTGTATCGCTTGAAAATGAAAAATAGACAAGCAGATGAGGGCCTTGAGCTAACGCGATTCATTCTAGTCTGGTCGAGCCTTAGCCCGGTATTCGTGCTATGGGCCGTTCGCGGCGTTGATGCGATCGAGGATAAGTATTGGATACCCATCTGTTTGGGCTTCTTTCTGCTGCCGAACTTGATGCTGTGGTGGATATTACGGCAGGCGCGTAAAGCAGAAAACACGAAGACGATTCATATTTCATCGGCTAAAGATCAGCGTGAACACCTTTTGACATATCTATTTGCAATGCTGATTCCTCTATTCGATGCGAATACAGATGGCATGCGCGATATAATAGCAGTATCCATAGCGTTCATCTTCGTCATGTTTCTCTTCTGGCACATGCGGCTGCATTACATGAATCTGTTCTTCGCAGTGTGGGGGTATCGCATATTCACAGTCGAGGCGAAGATCGGGACCACCGAAATGGACCGCAAACGCAACCGCTTTGTCACATATGCGGTCATCTCACGAAGGCACTTCATTCCAGACGACGACGCTCTAACCGGCTACCGCGTGGGCGGACGGGTCCTATTCGATAAGGCCGAAGATGATTGAAAACGACATTGATATCGGAAACATAGCATCCGTTAACTTCGGCATAGCGCTACGCAGCAATGGCAACCTGTATTTCGTGCCAACGGACGGCGGCTTAAAAGATGCCCTGAAAGAAATGATCGCGACCACGGTTGCTTTGCTCAATGCCGCACAAGGCGATTGGCAGGCATACGATATCTCGGAAGATTATGGACAGCGGCGGCGTATCTACTGCGATCGTGACAACGAGTATATGGCCGTCTTCTCGACCCTATTTGATGCCGGCGCACTCGAAGATCTGACGAACCTGCCGGACCACGTGAATGATATCGATTACTATTTCGCTGAAATCACGGACGTTCAAAGCCGCAGGATGGTTGGCGTAAGAAAGGCCACACAGTTCAAAGGGACGGTGAAGGCCAAGAATCGTCTGGTTCGCATGACGAATGACACGCTGTCTATCATTGAAGACACCGTGTTTAAGCTCGACAATGAATTCGATCTGCTAATCACAGACGCCCACGTCTATATTCTGAACGACTCGAAAATGCAGCAGCTAGCTGATATCATATCCTTGGTTGCCGCAACGGCGAAGGACAAGGTTCAGACTATCGAAGATACGATTACCTTCCTGGATTTATCGCGGATCAAAGAAAAGATCGAAAAACACCCCAGGGTCGCACGATATGCGGCCTCAATTGCGCAAAACCCTCTGATTGCGAATTTTCAACGAGCTAAAGTAGAATCGCTCGCCCAACAGCACGGTATCGTTTTTAAGGAGCTCGAAACAGGAAAGCTTCAGTGCCGGGTCCAAGACGAAGCGAAGCTCATGGAGTTACTGGATGCACGGCGCTACCACCTAGACCTCGCCGATAACGGCGGCGATCCCTATCGAGCGACGGGAAGGCAGAAGGTCTAGCGTCCGCTTCAGAAGCGAACCAACTGTTGGCTTAAAATTGGATCAAACGCGAAACCATCAAGCAGCGTCGCTTGTTTCATCGAAAAGCGGCCGCCTGACATGACAACCTCAATGAACCAGAGCTACGTTAGCTCACGCCGTAGATTGTCTCAACAATTTTGACTACGGACGGCGCGAGATACGCGTTCGAGCATCGGCAGAGGGAACGACCAACCCACTGCCGGTGCCGAAGCTCTTTACGGAATCTGAACGGCGGGTTTTTGACGTCCGTTTCTCATAACCTGATCGTCCGGGGAAAGCCTCCGCTTAAGCCGAAAAGCAGATGCTAAATGAACGGCAGGTTTCGGGTGCTTCGCAGTTCAACTTGGACGACCGAAATGGGGTCGTAAGCAGACACGCTGCCGTTCAGGCGACGGTCCGCCGCCGCTGCCGGGCTGGCCTGGTGGAGGGGGCGATTCCGCGAAAGCGAGTGGGGCAGTCTACACCAGCTCCACCTCCACCACTCCGCTCACCGCGCGCATGGCGGCGGCGATGCGGGGGTCGATGCGGTAGCGGCCGGGGAGTTCGATCTCGATCTCGCCCTGGCCCTCGCCCTTCAGCACCACGAAGGAGACCTGGCTTTCGCCGCGGTACTGGAGCTGGCTGGACAGGGTGGTGAGGGGCGCGGGGTCGCGCAGGAAGATGCGCAGCGCCTTCTGGTGCTTGGCGGCTTCGTTGTCGAGCGACTGGACCGAGTTGACGCGGAGATTGACGCCCTCCGGCCGGTCTTCCGCCGCGACGGTGATGACCACCGACTTTCCCTCTTCCAAAAGGTCGCGGTACTGCGTCAGCGTCTCGGAGAACAGCACCGCCTCGTATTGCCCGCTCATGTCGGAGAGCTGGACGACGCACATCTTGTTGCCGGTCTTGGTCTTGCGCTCCTTGGCCGAGGTGATGGTGCCGGCCAGCCGCCCCGCCGAGGCGCCGCGCTTCACGGCGGCCTGGAAGTCGGACCAGCCCTGCACGCGCATGCGCTCCAGCACGGTGCGGTATTCGTCGAGCGGGTGCGCTGAGAGGTAGAAGCCGACGGCGGCGAATTCGCGCTGCAGGCGCTCTGCCGTCAGCCACGGCTCGGCCGCGGGCAGGTGCAGCTTCTGCTGCCGGGCCGCCGAGCTCGACCCGAACATGTCGGACATGCCCAGCGCTGCGTCCTCCGAGGCGCGGGAGGCGAGCCCCATCATGCGTTCGATGCCCGCCATCATCGCCGCGCGGTCGTGGCCGAAGCAGTCGAAGGCTCCGGCCTGGATCAGGCTCTCGAAGACGCGCTTGCCGACGATCTTCGGGTCGACCCGCTCGCAGAAATCCTCCAGGTCGGAAAACTGCTTCTCCTTGCGCTTCTCGACGATGTGGCGCACGGCCGCGTCGCCGACGCCCTTGATGGCGGCGAGCGAATAGAAGATGCGGTTGCCCTCGACCTCGAAGTCGCGGTCCGATGTCCTGACCGACGGCGGCACCACCTCGATGCCGAGTCGCATCGCATCCTGGCGGAAGTCCGACAGCTTGTCGGTGTTGCCCATGTCGAGCGTCATCGAGGCGGCGAGGAACTCGACCGGATAGTGCGCCTTGAGGAAGGCGGTCTGGTAGGAGACGATCGCGTAGGCGGCGGCGTGCGACTTGTTGAAGCCGTAGTCGGCGAACTTGGCGAGCAGGTCGAAGATGAAGTCGGCCTGCGGCTTGGCGACGCCGCGTTCCACCGCGCCGGTGACGAAGCGCTCGCGCTGCTTGTCCATCTCGGCGCGGATCTTCTTGCCCATGGCGCGGCGCAGAAGGTCGGCTTCGCCGAGCGAATAGCCGGCGAGCTCCTGCGCGATCTGCATCACCTGTTCCTGGTAGACGATGACCCCTTGAGTCTCCTTCACCAGATGGTCGATCTTGGGATGGATCGACGCGATCTCCTCCTCGCCGTGCTTGCGGGCGTTGTAGGTGGGGATGTTCTCCATCGGGCCGGGACGGTAGAGCGCCACCAGCGCGATGATGTCCTCGATGCAGTCCGGCTTCATGCCGATCAGCGCCTTGCGCATGCCGGCCGATTCCACCTGGAAGATGCCGACCGTCTCGCCGCGCGACAGCATCTCGTAGGTCGGCTTGTCGTCCAGCGGCAGGGTCGCGAGATCGACCTCGATGCCGCGCCGGCGGATGAGCTTCACCGCCGTCTCGAGCACGGTGAGCGTCTTCAGGCCGAGGAAGTCGAACTTGACGAGGCCGGCGTCCTCGACCTTCTTCATGTTGAACTGCGTCACCGGCATGTCGGAGCGCGGGTCGCGATACATCGGCACCAGCTCGGAGAGCGGCCGGTCGCCGATGACGATGCCGGCGGCATGGGTCGAGGCGTGGCGGTAGAGGCCTTCGAGCTTCTGGGCGATGTCGAGCAGGGTCTGGACGACCGGCTCCTTCTCGACCTCCTCGGCGAAGCGCGGCTCGGCCTCGATCGCCTCGGCGAGCTTGACCGGATTGGCCGGGTTCTGCGGCACCATCTTGCAGAGCCGGTCGACCTGGCCGTAGGGCATCTGCAGCACGCGGCCGACGTCGCGCAGCACGGCGCGGGCCTGCAGCGTTCCGAAGGTGATGATCTGCCCGACCTGGTCGCGGCCGTATTTCTGCTGGACGTAGCGGATCACCTCCTCGCGGCGGTCCTGGCAGAAGTCGATGTCGAAGTCGGGCATCGAGACGCGGTCGGGGTTGAGGAAGCGCTCGAACAGCAGCGAGAAGCGCAGCGGGTCGACATCGGTGATGGTGAGCGCATAGGCGACCAGCGAGCCGGCGCCCGAACCGCGGCCGGGGCCGACGGGGATGTCGTGCGCCTTGGCCCATTTGATGAAGTCCGACACGATGAGGAAGTAGCCCGGAAACTTCATCTTCTGGATGACGCCGATCTCGTATTCGAGGCGTTCGGCATATTGCTCCCGGGTGTAGCCCGCGGTCAGCCCGCGCGTCGCGATGCGCATGGCAAGGCCCTCGCGGGCCTGGCGGGCGAGCTCCTCGGCCTCGGCGCGCTCGGCGGCCTCGGCGTCGTCCACGTCCGCGCCGGCGAAGCGCGGCAGGATCGGCTTGCGGTTCTTCGGATAGTAGGAGCAGCGCATGGCGATCTCGATCGTGTTGTCGAGCGCCTCGGGCAGGTCGAAGAAGAGTTCGGACATCTCCCTCTGGCTGCGCAGGTGATGATCGGGCGTCAGCCGGCGGCGGTCGTCGACGGCGACGACGGACCCCTCGGCGATCGCCATCAGCGCGTCGTGGGCATCGAAGTCTTCCCGCGCGAGGAAGAAGGCCTCGTTGGTGGCCACCAGCGGCAGCCGCCTGTCATAGGCAAGCGCGATCGTCGCCGCCTCGACGGCGCGGTCGTGGCCCTGGGGGCGCTGCAGCTCGACATAGAGCCGGTCGCCGAAAATGCGCGACAGCATGTCCAGCCGTTCGGCCGCGACTGCCTGGTGGTCGTGCTTCAGCGCGGCGCCGATCGGCCCGGCTTCGCCGCCGGTGAGGCAGATGACGCCCTCGGCGAGTTCCTCCAGCCAGCCGGTGTTCGCCTGCACGCCGAGTTCGGCCGGGTTGTCGAGATAGGCGCGGCTGACCAGCCGCACGAGATTGGCGTAGCCGGTCTCGGTGGCGGCGATGAGGACCAGCGGAAAGACGCTGCGCGGCTTGCGGTGCCCTGTATTCGCCTCAGGGGCCGGGTCCGCGAAGGCCACGTCGAGCTGGCAGCCGATGATCGGCTGGACGCCGTCCTTCGAGGCGTATTGCGCGAATTCGAGTGCGCCGAACAGGTTGTTGGTGTCGGTGACGGCGATGGCCGGCTGCTCGTCCTTGATCGCGTGGGACACGATCTTCTTCAGCGGCAGGGCGCCTTCGAGCAGCGAATAGGACGAGTGGACGCGCAGGTGGACGAAGGGGCGCGCCGCGACCGGCGGGAGGGCCGCGGGCTGGCCACCGGGGCCGGACAGGCCCGCGAGTTCCCGCTTCAGGGGATCCCTGATCCGTCGTTCTTCCGTCATTTCAATCCGCCCGTCGTTGCCGCGTCGACTCGGGGTCTATTGTCCGCATGCAGCCGTCCGCGTCCAGCATAGATCGGGGCTTGCGCACATGTCCGGCAATACCCGGCGTCAACGAAGCCGGGAACCGCCGGGCTTCCGCGCAGTTGTTGGACCAGCGAAATGAACTGGATGGCAGGATCATGACCGGATTGACGAAGCTGATGCTGATTGCCGCTGTCGTTGCACCCATGGGCGGATTTGCCGCCCACGCCAACGATGGCGATTTCCTCACCAGCCTGGAAGGCAGCTGGGCCGGCAAAGGCACGGTGAAGGTGCGCACGAACGCCTCGCCGGTGAACGTCAACTGCACGTTCAAGACCGACGCGACGGATACGTCGCTGTCTCTCGAGGGGAAGTGCCGCGGCCTCGTGATCGTGTCGCGCGCAATCTCGGCCGATCTCACCGCCAACGGCACCAGCTACAAGGGCACCTACACCGGCGCGGGCACCGGTGTAGCCGGCCTGAACGGCCAGAGGTCGGGCGACGCGATCAATCTCGGCATTCGCTGGGCGAAGGAGGTCAATGGCGACCGCAGCGCGCGCATGACCGTCGAGAAGGTCGGAAGCAATGGGTTGCGGCTGACCACGGTCGACGAGGACCCGGAGACCGGCGAACGCGTCGTGACCAGCCAGATCGACCTGGCGCGCCTGTAACGGCACTCAATCATCCACCGCTTCCGGCGGGTGGGCGTTGCGGCCCTTGCCGAAGGTGTAGCCGGTCTCGACCGCGGCGCGGCCGAATTTGCCGCGCAGGATGTCGATCGCGCCTTCCGCCTTGGCGCGCTTGTCGGCCTGACGGTCGACGAGGTCGGGCGGGTCGGCGCGGGCGTCGTCGGTGAGGTCGGACACGCCTATGCCGATGAGACGATAGAGCGTGCCGTCGGTCTCGCGCGACAGGAGCTCGCGGCCGGTGGCGAAGATGCGGTCAGCGAGCCGGGTCGGGTCGGCGAGCTGGCGGTTGCGGGTGCGGAGCTTGAAGTCCTTTGTCTTGAGCTTCAGCACCACGGTGCGGCCGGCAATGCCGGACTTCTTCAGCCGCGACGACACCTTTTCGGACAAGGCGCGCAGGATGGGCACGAGGTCGGCGGCGGAGGACAGGTCCTCGTTGAAGGTGGTCTCGGCCGACACGCTCTTGGCCTCGCGGTCGACATCGACGGCGCGGTCGTCCTCGCCGCGGGCGAGGTGGTAGAGCCGGTCGCCCATCGTGCCGTAGCGGCGCATCAGTTCGGCGCGCTCCATGCGCTGGAGCTGGCCGATGCTGCGCACCCCGTCGCGCTCCAGCACCGCGGCGAAGGCCTTGCCGACCCCCCAGATCATCGTCACCGGCTTGTCGGCGAGGAAGGACAGCGCCTCCGCCTCGCCGATGACGGAAAAGCCGCGCGGCTTGTTGAGGTCCGACGCCACCTTGGCGAGGAACTTGCAGTAGGACAGGCCGACGGAGACGGTGATGCCGATCTCCTTCTCGACCTGCCGGGCGAAGCGCGCCAGCACCAGGGCGGGCGGCATGCCGTGCAGCCGTTCTGTGCCCGCGAGGTCGAGGAAGGCCTCGTCGATCGAGATCGGCTGCACCAGCGGCGTCAGCGCCTGCATCATCTGGCGCACCTCGCGGCCGACGCGGGCATATTTCTCCATGTCGGGCTTGATCACCACAGCGTGCGGACAGGCTTCCAGCGCCTTGAACATCGGCATGGCCGAGCGTACGCCGTTGATGCGGGCGATGTAGCAGGCGGTGGAGACGACGCCGCGCTTGCCGCCGCCGATGATGACGGGCTTGTCGGCCAGCTCCGGATTGTCGCGCTTCTCGACCGCCGCGTAGAAGGCGTCGCAGTCGATATGGGCGAGGCTGAGCGCGTAGAGCTCCGGATGCGCGGCCAGACGCGGGCTGCCGCAGCGCTCGCAGCGCCGCGCGGCCTTCGACTGCCGGGTCAGGCAATCGCGGCAGAAACCATGCGCAGGGTCATTGACAGACAGCATCGCGCCTGAGAACATAGAGTGAACAGACGCGATGATAGAAGAGCCCGGACGAGCCTGCAAGGGGAGCCGGAGGCGTGGCCATGACTGCTGACGATATCTTGCCGCTCACGCCGGAGCGCTGGCCCGATTTCGAGGATCTCTTCGGCAAGCAGGGCGCCTGCTATGGCTGCTGGTGCACCTATTTCCGCCTGCCACCGGCCGCGCGGCGACAGAACGACGGGCAGCGCAACAAGGACCATATCCACGACAGGATCATGGCCGGTCCGCCGCCGGGCCTGCTCGCCTATGCGGAGGGCCGCGCGGTGGGCTGGATGCAGATCGGCCCGCGCGCGGACGTGCCCGAATGGAACAATGCGCGACGCGTCTCGGCGCCGCTCGAGCCGTCCGACATGGCCGATCCGGCCGTGTGGGCGATCTCCTGCTTCTTCCTGCGCGCGTCGGCGCGGGGCAGGGGGCTGAGCCACCGCCTGGTGGAGGCCGGCCTGCGCCATGCCGCAGCGCACGGCGCGCGGGTTGTGGAGGCCTGTCCGATCGACCACTCGAAGGATTCGCGGTCGGTCGGGCTGTTCGTCGGCTCGACGCGGGTGTTCGAGAAGGCGGGCTTCGCCTGCGTGGCCACCCGCAAGGCGGGGCGGCCGCTGATGCGATTCGACCTTTAACGCATCAAAGCCCGAGGACCGAGGCGATCTTGGGCGCGGCCTCGCGCCAGTCGTCGACGACGTGCACGCCGGCGGGCGGCGGCGGGATCAGGGCGCGGAGCGAATTGTCCGCCATCAGGTGAAACAGATGCGCGTCGGGCACCCGCTCCATCGCCGAAGCCAGGTTGCGCGGCTGGTCGTCGACGAAGGCGACGGGGCGCATCGACGGTCCGCGCAGCCGCTCGATGGCGGGTCCCTTCGCCATCTCGGTCGTGAGCAGCGGATAGTGGAAACCGAGCGCCGTGAGGTGCGCGATTCGCGAGGCGCGATGGCGATGCGGCATGGCGGTGAGCAGGATGATCTCGGCGCGGTCGCCGATGAATTCGAGCGCCTCGGCCGCCCCCTCCGTCAGCGTCTGCCAGTCCGACTGGGCGACGAAGAAGGCGTCGATGAGTTCGGCGACCTGCGCCGTGTCGGCCGCGACGCCGGAGGCGAGTTCGACGATGTTGCCGTTGAGGCGGAAGTTGTCGAGGTTCAGCCGGTAGCCGCGGCCTTCCAGATAGCGGGGAAACGGCCGGATGAAGTCGAGCAGCACGTCGTCGACGTCGAGCACGAGCAGCGGCCTGTCGTCGTGCGACAGTTCCTCGATCTGGCGCAGTGTCTCTGGATCGTCGCTCAACTGGACCTCTCATGCATGTCGTCGCCGAAGGGCAGCGCCCGGCAGGCGCGGGCGACCTCGGCCGCGTCGATGCCGGCGGCCTCGGCGAACTGCAGCAGCGTCGGCTCGTGCGTGAGCAGGAACTGCAGCACGCCGGCCAGGAAGCCGGGCTGGGTGGCCGCGGCGCGGATGTCCTTCGCCTCGATGCCGGTGATCGCGAGGAAGCGCGGCAGGAGCACGGCGTCGGCCGCGATGAAGGCGAGCGCGCGGATCGCAAGCGCCTCGGCGGCCTCGCGGTCGTGTCCCGTCTTCGACATCTGCACTGGTTCGGCCTTCCGCATCGTGGCAGACGAATATGGCGAGCCGGCCGCGACTGCAAGCGCCGCCGGCCCGATTACCGTTTCGTCAATCAAATCACCATATAGTGCGCTCCGGAAAGTCGCGTCGCTGGCGGGGCGCGCAGACCGGGGTGCAGGATCACGGCCACGGTCGAGAGGGACGATAGCGCGATGCCCAAGAAGGTGATGATCGTCGAGGACAACGAGCTCAACATGAAGCTCTTCCGAGACCTGATCGAGGCGACAGGCTACGAGACCGTTCGCACGCGCAACGGGCTTGAGGCGCTGGACCTCGCCCGCGCGCACCGTCCGGACCTAATCCTGATGGACATCCAGTTGCCCGAGGTCTCCGGCCTCGAGGTGACGAAATGGCTCAAGCAGGACGACGAGCTGCATTCCATCCCGGTCATCGCGGTGACGGCGTTCGCCATGAAGGGCGATGAGGAGCGCATCCGCCAGGGCGGTTGCGAGGCCTACATCTCCAAGCCGATCTCGGTCCCGAAATTCATCGAGACCATCAAGTCCTATCTCGGGGACGCCTGATGGTGGTCCGTTCTCCTGGAGCTTCCGGCCGATGACCGCACGTATCCTCGTCGTCGACGACGTGCCGGCCAATGTGAAGCTGCTCGAGGCGCGGCTGCTCGCCGAGTATTTCGAGGTCCTGTCCGCCTATAGCGGCGCGGAGGCGATCGAAATCTGCGAGAACGGCAAGGTCGACGTCGTGCTGCTCGACGTGATGATGCCCGAGATTGACGGGTTCGAGGTCTGCCGCCGCCTGAAGTCGGACCGCAGCACCTCGCATATCCCGATCGTCATGGTGACCGCTCTCGACCACCCGTCGGACCGCATCCTCGGGCTCGAAGTCGGCGCCGACGATTTCCTCACCAAGCCAGTCAACGACCTGCAGCTTCTGACGCGGGTGCGCAGTCTCGTGCGCCTGAAAATGCTGAGCGACGAATTGAGGCTGCGCGCCTCCACGACCCGCAACATCGGCATCGAGGAACTGCTGGGCCGGAAGGACCCGATGGGAGACGCACGGGCGCGCATCCTCCTGATCGACCAGCGGGCCTCCTCGCAGCAGCGGATGATCGACATGCTGCGGCCGTTCGCCGATGTCGACGTGGTTCCCGATCCCCAGAAGGCGCTCTTCCAGGCAGCCGAAGGTCGCTACGAGGCCGTGCTGATCACGACGGGTCTCGCGGGGTTCGACCCGCTGCGCCTGTGCTCGCAGCTTCGCTCGATCGACCGCACCCGCTTCCTGCCGATCGTACTCGTCGCCGAGCCCGGCGAGGACAATCTGGTGATGCGCGGCCTCGATCTGGGCGTGAACGACTATGTGACGCGCCCGGTCGACGAGCTCGAACTGACGGCGCGGCTTCGCACCCAGATCCGGCGCAAGCGCTACAACGAGGAACTGCGCTCCAGCGTCGCCCAGACGATCGAGATGGCGGTGACGGACGCTCTTACCGGCCTGCACAACCGGCGCTATCTCGACAGCCACCTGGCGACGCTGTTCGAGCGCGCCGGCTCGCGCGGCAGGCCGCTGTCGCTGCTGATCAGCGACATCGACCGCTTCAAGCCGATCAACGACACGCATGGCCACGCGGCCGGCGACGAGGTGCTGCGCGACTTCGCGCGCCGGCTGCGCAAGAACGTCAGGGGCATCGACCTCGCCTGCCGCTTCGGCGGCGAGGAGTTCGTCGTCGTCATGCCGGATACGGATCAGGAGGTGGCGGAGAACGTGGCCGAGCGTATCCGCCACGAGATCGAAAGCCAGCCCTTCACGATCGGCGGCGGAACGCAGGCGGTGCAGGTGACCGTCAGCATCGGCGTCGCGTCGATGATTCCGGGTAAGGACAGCGTCAAGACGCTGATCGGCCGCGCGGACGCGGCCCTCTACGAGGCCAAGAACACCGGCCGCAACCGCGTGGTCGCCAAGGCGGCCTGATCGCGAGGGCATGTTCCGGCTGTCGCGGGCAAGGCGTTCGCGGGCGGCATTTACCCTGTTTCGGGTGATTCGCTCTCAAACCTTAAGAAAGTATTGATTTTCAAGCGGTCTTGCGCGATTGTAGCCGCGGGTGGGACGGCACAACGACGAGGGACATTCGGCGTCCGTCCAGATACACCCCATGATGCTCAGGTCCGCCGCATCTCCTGGGTTACGTGGGGTTGGCCGGTCGACGCTGGCACATAGTGGCCTCCTCGTACCGCTGTCAGACAGTCGGCCGGCCCCCTTTTATTTTTTCCATTGGATTCAAATGCGCCCGCAAGGCGTTGTCCGCGCAAAAGAAAACGCCGCCCGGAGGCGGCGTCGTTTCTGCAAGCCAGGCGTTGCCGGCTTACTTGATCTTGGTTTCCTTGAACTCGACGTGCTTCTTCGCCACCGGATCGTACTTCCGGAACGAGAGCTTGTCGGTCTTGGTGCGGCTGTTCTTGCTCGTCACGTAGAAGAAGCCGGTGTCGGCGGTCGAGAGGAGCTTGATCTTGATGTTGGCGGCTTTTGCCATGGGTCTTGTCCGTAGATCTCGTGTGGTTCACTTCGCGCGCAAGCGCCAAGCGTCGAGCCCGGCCGCGGAAAACTGAGCGGGACACATACGGATCGGCGACGGAAAGTCAAGAGCGGGCAGGGCCGCGCATGATCCGAACGGCGATCAGCAGCAGGTAGGCGGCGAAGAAGGCGGCGATCGTCCAGCCGAATCCGGGCGGGCCGAAGGCATCGAGGCCGAGGCCGATCATCTGCGGGCCGGCGAGCATGCCGACGCCGTAGCAGAAGACGAAGGCGGCGTTGGCGGAGGCGAGGTCACGCCCGTGCAGCTGCGACCCGAGATGGGCGAGACCGACCGTGTAGAGGGCCGCGACCGCGCCGCCCCATATCAGGAGAAGAGCCGCCATCAGCGTCCAGTTCTGCGCGACGAAGGGCATCAGCACCATGCCCGCCAGCCCCGCCACCGCGCAGGCGACGAGGACGCGGCGGCGGTCGCCGATCCGGTCGCTGAGCATGCCGAGCGGGACCTGGAACAGGACGTTGCCGAGACCGATCATCGACAGAAGCAGCGCGGCGTCGGCTTCCGGGTAGCCGATCTTCGACGCGTAGAGCGGGAAGAGAGCGAAGCCGCCGGTCTCGACCGCGCCGAAGACGAACACCGCCGCGGTCGCGGTCGGCACCAGCCAGATGTAGCGCAGGAAGCGGTTGCCATCGCCGCTGCCGCCGCGCGGGATCCGCGGGCTCTGCCGCCATGCAAGCAGCACAGGCAGCATGCCGGCCATTACGAGGCCGAAGGCGACCGCGAAGGGACGCACCCCCTGGCTGCCGATCTGGGCGAAGATCCATGGGCCGAGCGCGAAGCCCAGCGACAGCATGGTCGCATAGATGCCGAGGACCATGCCGCGCCGGCGCGGCGGGGCCGACACGTTGATCCAGTATTCCGACAGGATGAACACGACCGTCAGCGCGATGTGCAACACCGCGCGCAGCGGGAACCACATCCAGAACTCGGTCGCGTAGTGGAAGCCCATGAACGACAGTGCGCCGACGAACATGCTGACCGCGAGCGTCGGCACGACGCCGAAGCGGGCGCCGAGCGGCGTCGCGATCGGCGCCGCCGCGATGGAGGCGAGGCCCGCCGCGGCCGTGTTGAGCCCGATCATCGTCGCGGAGTGGCCGCGCTGCTCGAGCACGACGCTGAGCAGGGGCACGCCAAGCCCGATCGCGATGCCGACGACGCTGATCGAGCCGATCGCGGCCGCGAGCGACAGCAGCCGAAGCGGCGGGTGTTCCTCCCCATCGGGATTGGACGGCGCATGCATTGTGTTGGTTGGACCGTTGGCGGATCAGATCAGGTCGCGCAGGAACCGCTGGTGCCGCATGTAGTAGAAGGGAACCGGATGGTCCGCGTCGAGGGACGGATCCTCGGCGAGCCTGTTCGCCAGATCGCCCAGGACCGTCCGCGTGATCATCGGTATTTCCTCCGACACGGCATTGCCGATGGGCAGCCAGACGAGTTCCTCGAGCTCCTCCGTCGGGCCGCCGCCGGGCAGCTCCACCGCGACGTCGTCGCGCCACGCGGCGATGAAGCGCGTGTCGAAGCGGCGGACGCGGCCGGGCGGGGTGATGGCGCGGGCGATCATGCGCAGGTTGGAGAGCGTCGGCTGGACGCCGTTCTCGGCGAAGCCGTGCCAGCCCTCGCGCTTCGTCTGGTAGTCGCCGCTGCGGCCGATCAGCAGGCCGGCCTCCTCATAGGTCTCGCGCAGCGCCGAAAGCGCGATCGCACGCGCCCGCGCCGACGAGATCGAGCGCTTGCCCTTGACGACCAGCTTGGCCTCGACGGCGGGATGCAGCGTGTCGGCGACTGCGACGCGGCTGTCGGAAGGATCGGTGCGCCCGCCGGGGAAGACCAGGCGGCCGGGCATGAAGGCGTGCTTGCGCGAGCGGCGGCCCATCAGGACGCGGAACTCGCCACCGCTGCGGTCGATGAGCATCAGCGTGGCCGCGTCGCGCGGCCGCATCGGCTTGCCGCCCAGCGCGAAATCCTTGGCCTCGGCGTTGTCGACCTGCGCCCGCGTCATGCCTTCCATGGTGCCTCCTCCCGACATTGTCCCGCTCATGCTTCCGGGTGCGTCTCGATCTCGTCTTCGGCGCCGCCGAAGCCGTGCATATAGAGCGCCCATTGCAGTCCCACGACGGCGCCCTTGACCGGCTGCAGCAGCGCGATCGAGCCCAGCACGGTGACCGGCGCCCAGATGGCGAGATGGGTCCAGGTCGAAAGCTCGACCGCGGCCTCGACGCCCATGAAGGCGCCGACGACGATGTGGCCGACAATGAAGATCACCAGATAGGCGGGCAGGTCGTCGGCGCGGTGGTGGCCGATATGCTCGCCGCACACCGCGCAGTCGTCGACGGTCTTGGCGTAGCTCTGGAACAGCCTGCCTTCGCCGCAATGCGGGCAGCGGCCCATGAAGCCGCGCACCATCGCCTGCTTCAGGTCGCGGGCGGGCCGGCCGCTATGTGCCTCGCCGCCGAATTGGACCGTTTCCATCATCTTCTCCTCGACCGGCCGCCCAGCCGGTTGCCGCCCGCGCGCGCCGTGCGGCGTCCGCGCGCCTTGTGGAACGACTGCCGCATGCCCTGCAATGCGACCGGATCGCTCAGCATCTCGAAGCGCATCGAGCCTGCCAGCGGCGCCACCTCGACCAGTTTGACCTCGACGGCGTCGCCGAGGCGGTAGCCGCGACCGCTGCGGTCGCCGAACAGGGTGTGGGCGGTTTCGTCATAGATATAGTAATCGTCACGCAGCGACGACACCGGCACGAAGCCATCCGCGCCGTAGGTGGGCAACTGGACAAAAAGTCCGGACTTGGTCACACCCGTTATGCGTCCTTCGAAGGTCTCGCCCTTGCGGCCCGACAGATGCGCGGCGATCAGCCGGTCGACCGTGTCGCGCTCCGCGGCCATCGCGCGCCGTTCCGAGGCCGAGATGAGCGCCGAGATTTCCTCCAGCCGCGCCTCCTCGTCGCGCGTCAGGCCGCCGGGGCCGAGGCCCAGCGAACCGATCAGCGCCCGGTGCACGATCAGGTCCGCATAGCGGCGGATCGGCGAGGTGAAGTGCGCGTAGCGGCGCAGGTTGAGGCCGAAATGGCCGATATTGTCGGGCGAGTAGACCGCCTGGCTCTGCGAGCGCAGCACCACCTCGTTGACGAGGCTCTCGTGCTCGGTGTCGCGCACCTGGGCCAGGATGCCGTTGAACTGCGAGGGGCGAAGCTCGGCGCCGCGCGCCAGGCTGATCGACAGGGTGCGCAGGAACTCGCGCAGCGATTCCTGCTTGGCCAGAGAGGGCGCGTCGTGGATGCGGTAGATCAGCGCCTGGCGCTTGTTCTCCAGGCTCTCCGCGGCCGCGACATTGGCCTGGATCATGAACTCCTCGATCAGCTTGTGCGCGTCGAGGCGTTCGGGGACCGTCACGCGGTCGACCGTGCCGTCCGGCTTGAGCAGGATTTTGCGCTCCGGCAGGTCGAGTTCGAGCGGGCGGCGCGCCTCGCGGCCGCGCTTGAGCACCGCATAGGCGTCCCATAGCGGCTTGAGGACCGTGTCGAGCAGCGGGCCGGTCTTGTCGTCGGGCCTGCCGTCGATCGCCGCCTGCGCCTGCGGATAGGCGAGCTTGGCGGCGGACTTCATCATCACGCGATGGAAGGAGTGGCGGATCTTGCGGCCGTCGGCCGAGAAGGTCATGCGCACGGCGAGTGCCGGGCGGTCCTCGCCCTCGCGCAGCGAGCAGAGGTCGTTGGAGATGCGCTCGGGCAGCATCGGCACGACGCGGTCGGGGAAATAGACCGAGTTGCCGCGTTTGAGCGCCTCGCGGTCGAGGGCAGAGCCGCCGCGGATATAGGCCGCGACGTCGGCGATGGCGACGGTGGCGATGACGCCGCCGGTGTTCGCCGGGTCCGGGTCGGGCTCGGCATAGACGGCGTCGTCATGATCCTTGGCATCGGCCGGATCGATGGTGACCAGCGGCAGGCGGCGCCAGTCCTCGCGGTGCTCCATGCCGGCCGGCTTCATCGCGTCGGCCTCGGCCAGCACTTGCGGCGGGAAGACGTGCGGGATGTCGTGCGCGTGGATGGCGATCATCGAGACCGCCTTCTCGCTGTCGAGCGAGCCGAGCACGGCGACGACCTTGCCGCGCGGCAGGCCGTAGCGGCCGGAGGAGACCTGCTCGGCCTCGACCAGGTCGCCCGGCTTCGCGTCGCCCAGCGCGTCGGCGTCGATCATCAGTTCGGGCTGGCGGCGCTCGACCGGTTCGAGGCGGAAGGATCCGTCGGCGAGCTTGCGCAGGACGCCGAGCGCGAGGTCCTTGCGGTGGTCGATCAGCCGGATGACCCGGCCCGTATAGGCGGGACCCGGCCGCTCCTTCGCGGGAAACACCTTGGCGAGCACGCGGTCGCCGACGCCGGCCGTCGGCGTCTTCGCGCCGCGCGGACTGCGGATCGAGACGAGGACGGGATCGGCATCTTCCGGCTGCTCGACCGGGCGGGCGAGCAGACCTCCCTCGCGGTCGCGGCCGAAGATTTCGAGCGCCACGACCGGGGGCAGGGCGCCGGGCTTGGAATAGGATTTACGATCGACCTCGAGCAGGCCTTCGCTCGCCAGCTCGGCCAGCGTCTGCTTTAGCCAGACGCGGCCTTCACCCTTCAGCCCGAAGGCCTTTGCGATGTCGCGCTTCGATGCCAGGTCGGGATGGGACTGGATGTAGTCGAGGAGCGCCTGGCGGGTCGGGAAACCGTCCTCGCCGACCTCCGCCGAGGCCGAATCCTGCCCGCCGCGGCGCTTGCCGGCCTTTCCAGATCCGGGCAGGCGCCGGGCCAACTATTTCGCCGCCTTCTTCTTGGCCGGCTTCGCGGCGGCCTTCTTCGGGGCCGCAGACTTCGCGGCCGCCTTGGCCGGGGATTTGCGGGCGGTCGATTTCGACTTGCCGCCGCCGGCCGCCTCGCGCGCCGCGATCAGCGCCAGCGCTTCTTCCATGGTAACCGAGGCGGGGTCCTTGCCCTTCGGGATGGTGGCGTTGACCTTGCCGAAATTGACATAGGCGCCGTATTTGCCGTCGCGCACCGTGACGTTGCCGCCGCCGTCGGGATGTTCGCCGAGGTCCTTCAGCGCCGCCGGCGTGCCGCCGCGACGGCCCGGACCCTTCGCCGCCTTCTCGGCAAGCACCGCGACCGCGCGGTTGATGCCGACGGAGAACACGTCCTCGATCGATTCGAGATTGGCGTAGACGCCGTCGTGCAGCAGGAACGGCCCGTAGCGGCCGAGGCCGGCGGAGATCATCTTGCCGGTCTCGGGATGCTGGCCGACGTCGCGCGGCAGCGACAGCAGCGCCAGCGCCTTCTCGTGGTCCATCGCTTCGATCGTCCAGCCCTTGGGCAGGCTGGAGCGCTTGGCCTCCTTGCCTTCGCCGCGCTGGACATAGGGGCCGAAGCGGCCGTTCTTCAGGACGATTTCCTCATCCGTGTAGGGATCGCGGCCCAGGACCTTGTCGCCGCTCTCGCCCGAGGCCGGCTCGCCATTGCCGTTCACCGCCTCGCCGAGCTGACGGGTGTAGCCGCATTCGGGATAGTTCGAGCAGCCGACGAAGGCGCCGTATTTGCCGAGCTTCAGCGACAGGTTACCGGTGCCGCAGCGCGGGCAGATGCGCGGATCGGAGCCGTCCTCGCGGGCGGGGAAGACCAGCGGCGCGAGCTGCTCGTTGAGCGCGTCGAGCACGTCGGTGACGCGCAGCTCCTTTATGCCGTCGACGGCGGCCGAGAAGTCGGCCCAGAAATCGCGCAGCACGTCCTTCCAGGCGAGCTTGCCGTCGGAAATCTCGTCGAGCTTCTCCTCCAGACCAGCGGTGAAGTCGTATTCGACATATTTCTCGAAGAAGCTTTCGAGGAAGGCGGTGACGATGCGGCCCTTCGAGTGCGGCGTCAGCCGGCGCTTGTCGATGACGACGTATTCGCGGTCTTCCAGCGTCTTCAGCGTCGCGGCGTAGGTCGAGGGACGGCCGATGCCGAGCTCTTCGAGCTTCTTGATGAGGGACGCCTCCGAATAGCGCGGCGGCGGCTCGGTCGTGTGCTGGTCGGCGGTGATCTTCTCGCGGGCGAGAGCTTCGCCGGCGCGGATCTCAGGCAGGCGCTTGCTTTCCTCGTCCTCGGCGTCCTCGTCCTTCGGGTCGACATAGGCGGCGAGGAAGCCGTCGAAGCGGGTGACGGAGCCGACGGCCCGCAACTGCGCGGTCTGCGCGCCGTTCTTCGCCTCGATCTCGACCGTCGTGCGCTCGATCTCGGCCGGCTGCATCTGCGAGGCGATCGCGCGCTTCCAGATCATCTCGTAGAGACGGAACTGATCGGAATCAAGATGGGCGCGGACGGAGGCCGGGGTGCGGAAGAAGTCGGTCGGGCGGATGGCCTCGTGCGCTTCCTGCGCGTTCTTCGCCTTGGCGGAATAAAAGCGCGGCTTTTCCGGCAGGTAACTGTCGCCGAACTCCTTGCCGATCGCGGCGCGGGCGGCCGTGATCGCCTCCGGCGCCATCTGCACGCCGTCGGTTCGCATATAGGTGATGAGGCCGACCGTCTCGCCGCCGACGTCGAGGCCTTCGTAGAGCCTCTGGGCGATCTGCATCGTGCGCGAGGCCGAGAAGCCGTAGCGCGACGACGCCGCCTGCTGCAGCGTGGAGGTGGTGAAGGGCGGGCCGGGATTGCGCTTGGCCGGCTTCGCCTCGACGGAGACGGCATTGAAGGTCGCGCCTTCGAGCATTGTCTTGATGCCGTTGGCCTGTTCCGCGGTCTTGATGTCGAGTTTCTGGAGGCGCTTGCCCTCGTAGCCGGTCAGGCGGGCCTCGAACGTGTCCTTGCGTGGCGTGGCGAGAAGCGCGGCGATGTTCCAGTATTCCTCGCGGACGAAGCGCTCGATCTCCAGCTCGCGGTCGCAGACGAGCCTGAGCGCGACCGACTGGACGCGGCCGGCCGAGCGGGCGCCCGGCAGCTTGCGCCAGAGCACGGGCGACAATGTAAAGCCGACGAGATAGTCCAGCGCCCGGCGGGCGAGATAGGCCTCGACCAGCGGCGCGTCGATGTCGCGCGGCTTGGCCATGGCGTCGAGCACCGACTGCTTGGTGATGGCGTTGAAGACGACGCGGCTGATGTGCTTGTCCTTGAGCACGCGCTTGTTGCGCAGCACCTCCAGCACGTGCCAGGAAATCGCCTCCCCCTCGCGATCCGGGTCGGTGGCGAGGATCAGCCCGTCGGCGCCCTTGAGAGCGGTGGCGATGTCGGAAAGCCGCTTGGACGAGGCCGAATCGACCGACCAGGACATGGCGAAATCTTCCTCGGGACGGACCGAGCCATCCTTGGGAGGCAAGTCGCGGACGTGCCCGAACGAGGCCAGAACCTTGTAGTTCTTGCCCAGATACTTGTTGATTGTCTTCGCCTTTGCAGGCGATTCGACGACGACGACGTCCATCCGATGTCCGGCACTTTCCGATCGCGGGGAAGAGGAATTCCGCGCCGCGATCCTTGACGATTGCGTCCGTCAAATGGCCGTGCTTTCGGTCGCGGTCAAGTGGCGGGCTGATTTTGGCGATATGTCCGACGCCCCGGGATGGATCCTCGGACGCGTCGACACGTGCAATTTTAAGTGTTATGTGGAGGAACTATTTTATCCTAGGTTGCATCGGTGAACGCGAATGACAGCCAATCCCCCAGACCTGCCGCCAGACACCCGGACACGACCCACTCCGTCCGCGCATGACATCGCGACCCCGGAGGCGGCGCGCGACACGCTCGACTACATGCGCTCGATGCTGACGGAGCTTTCCGGCATCGCGCGGCGCCAGCGGCTCGACATGCTCGCCTACCTGATCGAGATGGCCTCGGTGGAGGCGTCGGACGCGCTGGCGCGCGACAGCACGCGGCGAAAGGGCGGTCGCAGACGGGCCGGCGCGTCAGACCAGTGAGACCTGCCCGCCGGGATGGCGTTCGAGCCGGCCGGCGAGATCGAGTTCGAGCAGGATCATGAACACCTGCGCCGGATGAAGGCCGGTGTGGCGGATGATCTCGTCCACGCCGGTCGGCACCGGCCCGAGCGCTTCGATCACGCGCTCCCTGTCCAGATCGCCGGGCGGTGGCGTCGCCGTGAAGTCGGGCGGTTCCTCGAAGGTCTCCGCCTCGCCGGGCGGGCGGCCGATGAGCGGCGAGATCGCCTCGATGACGTCGCGGGCCTCGGTGACCAGCGTCGCGCCCTCCTTGAGCAGGCCGTTGGTGCCGGCGGCGCGCGGGTCGAGCGGCGAGCCGGGTACCGCGAAGACGAGCCGGCCGAGCTCGCCCGCCATGCGGGCGCTGATCAGGGAGCCGGACCTGAACGCGGCCTCGACCACGACCAGCCCGAGCGACAGCCCGGCGATGATGCGGTTGCGGCGGGGGAAGTCGCGCGCCCTCGGTTCCCAGCCGAACGGCATTTCGGACACCGCCGCGCCATTGGCCGCCAGCGCCTGCATCAGATCCGCGTTCTCGAGGGGATAAGGCCGATCGAGGCCGCCGGCGAGCACGGCGATGCCGCCCGTCGCCAGGCTGCCCTCATGCGCGGCGGTGTCGATGCCGCGGGCGAGCCCCGAGACGATGGCGAACCCCTCGCGGCCGAGATCGGCGGCGAGCATGCGCGCCATGCGGATGCCGGCGAGCGACGCGTTGCGGGCGCCGACGATCGCGACCGGCGGCAGCACGAACACGTTGGCGTTGCCCCTGACGGCGATCAGGGGAGGCGGGTTCTCGACCCGCCGCAGCATCGGCGGATAGTCGGCCTCGCCGATGGCGACGAAGCGCGCGCCGGCCTTCGCGGCAAGAGCCATTTCGGCTTCCGCCTCGGCGGCCGAGGGAACGCGCAGCAGCCGGCTGCCGCCGCCGAGGCGCGTGAGTTCCGGCAGCATCTCGATCGCCGTCTCGGCCGAGCCGAAACGGTTGATCAGGTCGCGGAAGGTGGCAGGGCCGATATTGTCGGTGCGGATGAGGCGGAGCCAGGCGAGACGCTGGCGGTCGCTGAGGGAAGGGCCGGCGCGGCCTGTCGTCACCCGCTCGCCCCGATGCGCGTCTCATTGCCGTCCAGCAGGCGGCGGATGTTGGCGTGGTGCTTGAAGAAGACGATCACGCTCATGACCGTGAACAGCCACGCCACACTGGCCGGGCCGAACCAGAAGAAGAGAGAGAGCGGAACGGCGACGGCCGCGAGAAGTGCTGCGAGCGACGAGTAGCGGGTGAGATAGGCGATGGCGATCCAGACGATGGCGAAGACGAGCGCCGCCTTCCAGGCGAGCGCGATCAGCACGCCGAGATAGGTCGCCACGCCCTTGCCGCCCCGAAAGCCGAGCCAGACCGGGAAGAGATGGCCCAGGAACGCGGCGAAGCCGGCGACGATGCCGAAGGCCGGCCCCCATGTGGCGGCGACGAGCACTGCGACCGTGCCCTTGAGCGCGTCGAGAAGGAGGGTGAGGGCCGCGAGCTTCTTGTTGCCGGTGCGCAGCACGTTGGTCGCGCCGATATTGCCGGAGCCGATGCGCCGCACGTCGCCGAGCCCGGCGATGCGGGTGATGAGCAGGCCGAAGGGGATGGAGCCGAGGAGATAGCCCAAGATGATGGCCGCCGCATAGAGCGGCAGGTTCCCGGCCCAGTCGATCTGGTCAGACATCAGGCTCCCTCCATCGCCCGGTGCACTGTGCGTCCCGCCACCATCGTTTGCAAGACCTTGCCTTGCAGCCGCGCACCTTCGAAGCAGGAGTTCTTGGAGCGCGACAGGATGTCGGCCTCGCGCACGATCCACGGCGCGTCGAGATCGGCCACGATCAGGTCGGCCGGCATACCGGGCGCAAGGCCGCCGCCCGACAGCCCGAACACTTTCGCAGGATTGCGTGACAGTATTTCTGCGATGCGCAGCAGCGGAAGGTCCCCGTTATGATAGAGGCGCAGCGTGACGGCGAGCAGCGTCTCCAGCCCGATCGCGCCGGCGGCCGCGTCCGCGAAGGGCAGCCGCTTGGTGTCGACATCCTGCGGGTCGTGCGAGGAGGAGACGAGGTCGATCGTCCCGTCGCGCAGCGCCTCGATCATCGCCAGGCGATCGTCTTCGGCCCGCAGCGGCGGGGCGAGCCGGAAGAAGGTGCGATATTCACCGACATCGTTCTCGTTGAGCGACAGGTTGTGGATCGCCACGCCCGCCGTGACGTTCGCGCCGTCGTTTTTTGCGCGCGCGATCGCCGCCGCGGACATGGCGGTCGAAATCTTGGCGGCGTGGTAGGCGCCGCCGGTGAGCCGCGCGAGCAAGAGGTCGCGCTCCAGCGGGATCGCCTCGGCCTCGCGCGGAATGCCCGACAGGCCGAGCCAGCTCGCATAGAGGCCCTCGTTCATGACCCCACCGCCGAGATGGCGGTCCTGCGTCTCGTGCGCGATCGTCACACCGAAGTCGCGCGCATAGCTCAGCGCCCGGCGCATGATGAGCGCGTTGGAGATCGTGTGGCGGCCTTCTGTGAAGCCGACGGCGCCGGCCTCGCGCAGCAGGCCGAACTCGGTCATCTCGGCGCCGTGGAAGCCCTTGGTGATCGAGGCGGCGGGATAGACGCGCACCCTGGCCGTGTCGCGCGCGGTGCGCTGGACGAACTCGACCAGCGCGACGTTGTCGATGACCGGATCGGTGTCCGGCATCATCACCATCGAGGTGACGCCACCGGCGGCCGCCGCAATGCTCGCCGAGGCGATGGTCTCGCGGTGTTCGCCACCGGGCTCGCCAATGAACACGCGGCTGTCGACGAGACCGGGCAGGATCGCAGCGCCCTTGCAGTCGATGACGGCAGCACCGCCCGGCGCGCCCTGGTTCCTCACGGAGGCGCCGGCGGCGACGATCCTGCCCTCTGCCACGAGCACGGACCCCTGCTCGTCGAGGCCTCGTGCAGGGTCGACTACCCTCGCATTGATGAAGAGCGTCGGGCTCATGCGTGGCGCCCCTCGTTGCGGCGCGGGTCGAGGAGGGCTTCCATCACCGCCATGCGCACGGCGACGCCCATCTCGACCTGTTCCTGGATCACGCTCTGCGGCCCGTCGGCGATCTCCGAGGCGATCTCGACGCCGCGGTTCATCGGGCCGGGATGCATGACCAGCGCGTCGTCCTTCGCGGCCTTCAGCTTCTCGGCGTCGAGGCCGAAATAGCGGAAATATTCGCGCACCGACGGCACGAAGGCGCCTTCCATGCGCTCGCGCTGCAGGCGCAGCATCATCACCACGTCGGCGTCCTTCAGGCCCTCCGCCATGGTGCGGAACACCTCGACGCCCATGTTGGCGATGCCCGAGGGCAAGAGCGTCGACGGCGCGACGGCGCGGACGCGGGCGCCCAGCGCGTTCAGCAGCAGGATGTTGGATCGGGCGACGCGCGAATGCAGGATGTCGCCGCAGATCGCCACGGTCAGCTTGTGCAGCGGGCCCTTCGCGCGGCGGATGGTGAGCGCATCGAGCAGCGCCTGGGTCGGGTGCTCGTGCGCGCCGTCGCCGGCGTTGACCACGGAGCAGGCGACCTTCTGGGCAAGCAGGGCCGCGGCTCCCGCCGAGGAGTGGCGGATGATGAGGATATCGGGCCGCATCGCGTTCAGCGTCATCGCCGTGTCGATGAGCGTCTCGCCCTTCTTCACCGAGGAACTGGCGACCGACATGTTCATCACGTCGGCGCCGAGCCGCTTGCCGGCGAGCTCGAACGACGACTGCGTGCGGGTCGAGGCTTCGTAGAAGAGGTTGATCTGGGTGCGCCCGCGCAGGCGGCTGGATTTCTTCTCCGGCTGCCGCGACAGCGCCACCGCCGCATCGGCCCGGTCGAGGAGAAGTTCGATATCGGGAGGAGAAAGCCCCTGGATGCCGAGAAGGTGTCGGTGCGGGTAGAGCGGGAGGGCTTGAGCGTCTGTCATCTCAAGGCTGGTGCTATAGAAGGGGGGAAGGGCAGCCGCAAGCGGCGCGTCGTTTTCCCACGGCATTTTCGACGTGCAGCCCTTGCGGACTCGGCTATATGTCGGACAGGTGGGCCGCCGCGGTCGTGGACGCACGCCCCGGATGGCCATGTGGAGTACGATGTGAACCACGACGTGACCAACCAGACGCCGCCGCTGACCGGATCGAACGCCTGGCGCGGCGATCCGCTGCTGATGCAGCTGGCGCAGGACTTTTCCGAGCCGGTGCGCAAGGATCTCGACGCGCTCGGCCGCTTCGTGCTGTCGCCCGAGGCGCAGGACCTGGCGCGGCTGGCCAACACCGAACTGCCGAAGCTGAGGACCCACGACCGGCAGGGCAGGCGGCTCGACATCGTCGAGTTCCACCCCGCCTACCATGCGCTGATGCGCCGCTCGATCACCAACGGCCTGCATTCCTCGATCTGGGAGAACGGCGAGGCGGAGACCGGCAAGCGCCACCAGATCCGCGCCGCCCGCTTCTTCCTGACCTCGGAGCTCGAATGCGGGCATCTGTGCCCGATCACCATGACGAGCGCCTCGCTCGCCGCGCTGATGGCGAGCCCGAAGGCGTTCCGCGAATGGGCGCCGCGCATCACCTCGCGCAAATACGACCAGTCGAACAAGGCGCCGGTCGACAAGGCGGGCCTGACGCTCGGCATGGGCATGACCGAGAAGCAGGGCGGCACCGACGTGCGCGCCAACACGACCAGGGCGGAGAAGGCCGGCAACGGCTTCTACCGCATCACCGGCCACAAATGGTTCATGTCCGCGCCGATGTCGGACGCGTTCCTTGTGCTGGCCCAGGCAGCCGAGGGCCTGTCCTGCTTCCTCGTGCCGCGCCTTCTCGGCGACGGCGCCGGCAACGGGCTCGCCTTCCAGCGGCTCAAGGACAAGCTCGGCAACCGGTCGAACGCCTCCTCCGAGGTCGAGTTCAACAATTCGCTCGGGGAGATGATCGGCGAGCCGGGCGCGGGCGTGAAGACCATCATGGACATGGTGACGCTGACGCGGCTCGACTGCGCGCTTGCCTCGTCCGGCATCATGCGCGCCGGCCTGCAGGAGGCGGTGCACCATGCCCGCCACAGAAAAGTGTTCGGCGAGACGCTGATCGAGCAGCCGCTGATGCAGCGCGTGCTGGCCGACATGGCGCTCGACGTCGCAGCCGCGACTGCGCTGTCCTTCCGCCTGGCGCGCGCCTTCGACGAGGCGGCAGTCGACCGGTCCGAGGCGTCCTTCGCCCGCGCCATGACGCCCGTGGTCAAATACTGGGTGTGCAAGACGGCGCCGCCGCTGCTCTACGAGGCGATGGAGTGCCTGGGCGGCAACGGCTATGTCGAGGAATCGCCGCTCGCCCGCTACTATCGCGAGGCCCCGGTCAACGCGATCTGGGAAGGCTCCGGCAATGTGATGGCGCTCGACGTGCTGCGCGTGCTGCAGCGCGGGCCGGCGCTGTTCGAGGAGGTCATCGCGGGCATCGACAAGGACCTCGGCGCGAGCGGGCGGGGCACGTCCGACGTGCTGCGGGCCGCGATGCAGATCGCGGCCTCGGACGACGGTTCGGCGCGCATCCTCACCGAGCAGCTCGCGCTGTCGGCGGCGGCCGCCGAGCTCAAGCGGGTGGGGGCGGGACGCATCGCCGACGCCTTCATCGAGACGCGGCTGGCGGGCCAGTGGCGCAACACCTACGGCATGCTCGACGGCCGCCACGACCCCCGCGCGATCCTGGAGACGCTTTATCCGGAGATCGGCTGATCTTTCGTGGCCCGGGCCGTTAACCTTAACAAATGGTTTCCATTGCGAAGGGTCGTGAGGAGGGTAGTTTACCGGCCGTTAACCGAGAATCCCATGCGGCCGCTCCTTACCTATCTCGTGCCGGTCTACTGGATGGCCGCCTTCGCGCTGATGGCAGCGCAGGCCGTTTCGCACCCGGTCGGGCTCGACCTGTTTCCCGGCGGCGGCGTCGCGCCGACCGTGCTGGAGGCGGGGAAGGCGATCAATCACGGCGTTTCCACCGCCTTCTCGATCGCCTTCGGGCTCGTCGCCACGCTCTTCCTCTGGACGCTGCTCACCGCCGTTCTGGCCTCGGAGGACTATCCCGGCGGGTATGACGAGGTGGCGAGCATCGCCTTCGGCGGCGCCGTGCTGATGGTCACCGTCGCCCTGGTCGTCACGGCGCTGCGCGGCGAGGGGGGCGTGCAGGGGGCGGGCGCATTCCAGCTCGCCGCGCTGATGGCCTCCTATGTCGCCGTGATCGCGGAGCGCCGCGCCTTTGCCGCGCCGAAGGCCTCGGAGGCGGATACGCTGCGGGCCACGGCGCGCCGCATGGCGCTGGGGGCGGCGCATTCGAGCATGCTGACCCGGCTAGTCGGGCGCAACGCACCACAGGGCGGAGCGGATTGAGATGAAGTATGTGTTCTTCGCCTGGGCGGCACCGCTGGGCCTGTTCTGGGGCTGGTTCTTCCTCTCGGCCAACGACATCAATTTCGGCTCGATCTATCTGAGCCGGGCGCTGCATGAGCTCGTCTTCGAGCTCTACGGCGAGATGCTCGGCGTCGCGCCCGAGACGATCCCGTGGCTGATCGCCAAGGCCTGCCTCTTCGACACCCTGCTGATCCTCGCGATCTGGGCGTTCCGCCGTCGCCGCCAGATCGCCGCGCAGTGGGCTGCGCTGCGCGAGCGCCTCATGCCGGCCGGCGCAGCGCCCGAAGGCGATCCAGCACGCCTTGAAGGATGAAGGCGGCCGCGGCCGAATCGATCTTGGTCTCGCGCCGCTTGCGGGAAAAATCCATCTCGATCAGGGTGCGTTCGGCGGCGACCGTCGACAACCGCTCGTCCCAGAACAGGAACGGTATCTCCGTCAGCTTCGACAGGTTGCGCGCAAACGCGCGGCTTGCCTGCGCGCGAGGTCCCTCGCTGCCGTCCATGTTGACGGGCAGGCCGATCGCCAGCGCGTAAACCTCGTCGCGGGCCAGCGCCGACAGCAGGGCGGCGGCGTCGAGCGAGAATTTCTTCCTCATGATCACCGCCCGCGGATGGGCGAAGGACAGGTTGCGGTCGGACACGGCAAGGCCGATCGTCGTCGTGCCCGGATCTATACCGGCGACCGTCTTGCCGGCGGGCAGGGTGCGTGCGAGCTCTTCTACATCGATGATCGCCACGAGGCTTTCCGGTCCTTTCGCGGTTTGACGGGACACGCGGGCGTTCTATCTTCGGTTCGACTCATTGGCGAGGACCATCTGCGATGAAACTGACCTGGCACGGGCATTCCGCCTTCACCATCGAAACCGCCGGCAAGAAGATCGTCATCGATCCGTTCATCACCGGCAATCCCGGCGCGAAACAGAGCTGGCAGGACGTTGCGCAGGGCGCGACGCATGTGCTTCTGACCCACGGGCATAACGACCATGTCGGCGACGCGGTCGAGATCTGCAAACAGTCCGGCGCCATGCTGGTGGCGAACTTCGAGGTCTGTATGTTCCTGGTCGGCAAGGGCGTCGACGGCTCGAAGATCAATCCGGGCAATCATGGCGGCACGCTCGACTGCGGCGGCTTCACGACGACCTTCGTCCAGGCGCTGCATTCCTCGTCCTTCGGCGGCGAGGGCGGCACCAACACCTATCTCGGCAACCCGGCCGGCCTTGTGCTGCACTTCCCGGATGCGCCGACGCTCTATCACTTCGGCGATACCGACATCTTCGGCGACATGGCGCTGATCAACGAGCTGCACGAGCCGTCGATCGGCATCGTGCCGATCGGCGACCGCTTCACCATGGGCGGGGCGGTCGCAGCGCTCGCCTGCCGACGCTTCTTCAAGCTCGACGTGGCGATCCCGTGCCACTACGCCTCCTTCCCGATCATCGACCAGAACGCCGACAAGTTCGTCGCCGCCATGGAGGGATCGTCGACGAAGGTGATCGTGCCGGAGGTCGGCAAGGCGTTTTCGGTCTGACGCGGTTCGCGATGGATGAATGACGGCCGGGCGGCCGGGATCAAGGGGGATGGCAATGAGAAGACATGTGTTGCGCGCGGCGGGCGCGCTGATGCTGGTGGCGACGCTTCCGGCCGCCGCGGCCGACGCTTTCGTGTCCGGCGTCTACCTGCGGTCGCAGGAGCTTTGCGACCAGGCGAAGAAGGACGGAATCGAGTCTGTGCTTGAGGAGGGGAACGTGCTGCTCACCGAACGCGGATTCGAGAGCTACGAATACAATTGCGAGTTCCTGACCGTGACGCCGGCGACGCGGGCGCCGGGTTGGGTGGTCACGGCGCTGTGCCAGGAGCCCGGCTACGCATTTCCCGACGTGCTCTCCGTGATCAAGATGAACGACACCCAGCTCGACTTCGCCTCGGTGCGGACGACCACGGAGGAAGATCCCGGCAACAGCGGCAGCTATTTTCTCTGCGAAGGCGTGGAGATGCCCTGAGGCTGGCGGCGGCGGTAACGCCGGACGAGTTTGCTACGCCGTTGGCTGCCATGGATCGACGACGACAACACCGGTTCCGTGGAAATCACGCACGTTGCGCGTCACCACGGACAGGCCGTTGACGAGTGCGGTGGCGGCGATCAGCGCGTCGACTTCGTTTCGCGGGTTCGGGACATGCAGATGCGCGCACCGTGTGGCGACCGCGTCGTCGACGGCAAGGATGCGTCCGGCGAATTCGGGACGGACGTGGTTGTCGAGCCAGGCTCGCAACCGGGCGCCCTGGGCATGATCGCGCCGCTGGACGCTAAGCACGCCGCGCTCCAGCTCGAGAATGGTGATCGCCGAAATGAAGAAGCGATCCGCATCTTCTGCTTCTACCCACGACACCACGTTGGCGTCGGCCTTGCCGTCGCCGATCTTGCGCAACTCTGAAACCACGTTGGTGTCGAGCAGGTAGCTCACGACAGGTCGATCTGCCGCGGTTCGATCCCGATCCTCGTCGTATCGAGATCGATCTCCGACAGACCGGGCATGGCGAGGCTTTCCGCGAGACTGCGGCGCCTGCCGGTCAGCCGCTGAAAATCGTCATATGTCATCAGGACATGCGAAGGCTTGCCGCGATCGGTGATGACCACGGGGCCCTTCTGCGCCGCTTTCTTGGCGCTGCTCACGTCATGGTTCAATTCGCGGCTGGACAGGGTGCTGATGGTCATGGCTGCCTCCATGTAGGTAAGTGCCTACATATCGTGAAGGCGTATAGAAGGCAATTCACCTCAAAGCCGACGGTCGCGCCTTGCCGTCAAGTGTTGCGCCGCCGAAGGGCGGGCGGTATAGCCCGGTTTCCGCCTGCCCGCCCTTCCGGAGCGCATCCATGTCCGTCGATATCGCCACCGTCAAACGCGTCGCCCGTCTTGCCCGCATCGCGGTGAACGAGGAGGATGCCGAGCGCATGACCGGCGAACTCAACGCGATCCTGGGCTTCGTGGAGCAGTTGGGCGAGGTCGATGTCTCCGGCGTCGAGCCGATGACGTCGGTGACGCCGATGGTGATGAAGAAGCGGCAGGACGTCGTCAATGACGGCGGCATCGCCGACAAGATCGTCTCGAACGCGCCCGCGACGGCCGAGAACTTCTTCCTCGTGCCGAAGGTCGTCGAGTAAGCAACCGCCCGCCACCGCCCCGCACAAGCCCGTAGCAACGGACCACAGATGACCGACCTGACCAGACTGACGATCGCGGAAGCGCGGACCCGCCTCAAGGCGAAGGAGTTTTCCGCGCGCGAGATCACCGACGCCTACCTGTCCGCCATCGACGCGGCAAACGAGCGTTTCAATGCCTATGTCGCGGTGACCCACGACCAGGCGCGCGAGATGGCGGCGGCGTCGGACGCGAAGCTGGCGAAGGGCGAGGGCGGCGCGCTGGAAGGCATCCCGCTCGGCATCAAGGACCTGTTTGCGACCAAGGGCGTGCACACACAGGCGGCGAGCCACATCCTCGACGGCTTCAAGCCGGAATACGAATCGACCGTGACGGCCAACCTTTGGGCCGACGGCGCGGTGATGCTGGGCAAGCTCAACATGGACGAGTTCGCCATGGGCTCGTCCAACGAGACGTCGTACTACGGCCCGGTCGTGAACCCCTGGCGTCGTGGCGCCAACGGCGTCGGCCAGGCCGACAACAAGCTGCTGGTGCCCGGCGGCTCGTCGGGCGGCTCGGCGGCGGCCGTCGCCGCCTGGCTCTGCGCGGGCGCCACCGCCACCGACACCGGCGGCTCGATCCGCCAGCCGGCCGCCTTCACCGGAACGGTCGGCATCAAGCCGACCTACGGCCGCGTGTCGCGCTGGGGCACGGTGGCCTTCGCCTCGTCGCTCGACCAGGCCGGGCCGATCGCCCGCGACGTGCGCGACGCCGCGATCCTCCTGAAGTCGATGGCCTCGGTGGATGCCAAAGACACGACCTCGGTCGATCGTCCGGTGCCGGACTACGAGGCATCGCTTGGCCAGTCGATGAAGGGCATGAAGATCGGCATTCCGCGCGAATACCGCGTCGACGGCATGCCCGACGAGATCGAGAAGCTGTGGAAGCAGGGCATCGAGTATCTGCGGGCCGCGGGCGCCGAGATCGTCGACATCTCGCTGCCGCATACGAAATACGCTCTGCCGGCCTATTACATCGTGGCTCCCGCCGAGGCCTCGTCCAACCTCGCGCGCTATGACGGCGTCCGCTACGGCCTGCGCGTGCCGGGCAAGGACATCATCGACATGTACGAGAAGACCCGTGCCGAAGGGTTCGGCCGCGAGGTCAAGCGCCGCATCATGATCGGCACCTATGTGCTCTCGGCCGGCTATTACGACGCCTATTACGTCCAGGCGCAGAAGGTGCGCACGCTGATCAAGCGGGACTTCGAGAACGCCTATCGCGACGGCATCGACGCGATCCTGACGCCGGCGACGCCGTCGGCCGCCTTCGGCATCGCCGACGAGGATATGGCGTCCGATCCAGTGAAGATGTACCTGAACGACATCTTCACCGTGACGGTGAACATGGCCGGGCTGCCGGGCATTGCAGTGCCTGCCGGCGTCGATGCGAACGGCCTGCCGCTCGGCCTGCAGCTCATCGGCCGCCCGTTCGACGAGGAGACCCTGTTCCGCGCTGCGCACGTGATCGAGCAGGCGGCGGGCCGGTTCGAACCGCAGAAGTGGTGGTGAGCCGGGGAGGGCGCTGAACCGTGTTCTTCGTCCTCTCGAAACTGTTCTGGTTCCTGATCCAGCCGGTCAATCTGGCGATCATCCTGCTGCTCGCCGGACTGCTGCTGGCGATGCTGCGCTGGCGCCGCACCGCTTATGGCCTGTTCAGCGCCGCGGCGCTTGGCCTCGTCCTGTGCGTCTGGACGTCGTTCGGAGCGCTTCTCGTCACCTCGCTGGAGGACCGGTTTCCGCGGCCACCGCTGCCTGAGAAGGTCGCGGGTATCGTCGTCCTCGGCGGCGGGTTCGAGGGCGGCATCAATCTGGTGCGCGGCGGATACGAGCTGAATTCGGGCGGCGACCGCTATGTCGAAGCGGCCGCGCTCGCCCGGCGCTATCCCGAGGCGAGGATCGTCATTTCCGGCGGCACGGGTGCGCTGCTGCTGGAGGGCGAGGACGATGCCTCGACGGCCGTGCGGCTGTTCGAGGCGCTGGGCATTCCGCGCGACCGGCTCGTCCTGGAGGGGAAATCCCGCAACACCTACGAGAATGCGGTGTTCACGAAAGAACTGGTGACGCCAGCGCCGGGCGAGACCTGGCTGCTGGTGACGTCGGCCTTCCACATGCCGCGCTCGATGGCGCTGTTCCGCAAGGCGGATTTTCCGGTGACGGCGTGGCCGGTCGACTACCGCACGACCGGCCACGAGGGCATCGGCTTCTTCGTCGACAATCCGGTCGATTCGCTCCAGACCGCCACACTCGGCATCCGCGAATGGATCGGACTGATCGCCTACTGGCTGACGGGCCGGATCGACCAGCCCTTTCCCTCGCCCTGAGCCTCAGTCGAGGAACAGCCAGAGCAGGATGATGATTGGGATCGGAATCCCGAGAAGCCAGAGCGCGATGCCACGGAGCATGTGAACCTCCTTGCCGGTTGGAAACGATGACGTTCCAACAACGGCGCGACGGCGCGTCCGGTTCCGTTCAGTCCGTCACGGCGGCGCGGGCGGCCGAGAAGAACTGCCGGCGCAGGAGCACGATGAAGACGAAGATCGTGGTGGCAACGAACACGGCCGGCCCGATGAACCAGCCGAGATAGCCGAGCGAGAAGAAGATGCCGCGCAGGCCGGAATTGAAATGCCCGCCGGCCAGCACGTTCATCCGCGCCGCCCGCGCGATCGCCTTGGCCGTGTCATGCCCGTCGCGGTTCTCGTCCTTCAGGACCGGAACCGCGCCGACGAGGATCGAACAGTAGTTGAACAGCCGGTAGGCCCAGCCGAACTTGAAGAAGGAGTAGGAGAGGATCACCAGCAGGCCGAGCACCTTGATCTCGAATTCCTGGCGCGACGTGTCAGCGCCGAACGGCAGATCTCCTAGCACGACGAGGACCTGGTCGGACGCGCCGAGCAGCGCCACGCAGCCGCCGATGGCGAAGATCGAGGTGGAGGCGAAGAAGGCGGTGCCCTGCTGCAGGCCGGCCATGATGCCAGTGTCGATCATGCGCAGCTCGCGCCGCGCCATGGTGCGCATCCACTCCTCGCGCTGCCGGTTCATCGCCTGGGTGAGGGTGGTGCGCCGCGAGAGCCGGCCCGAGGCGGCGAAGGCGAACAAGACCCAGACCGCGACGAAAAAGACGAGCGCGGCGGCGTCGGCGAACTTCAGGTGAAACGATTCGAGCGCCATGGCCGATCAGAACATGTCCGGACGCAGAGGGAAACCGCAAGAATCTGTCGTGCGGCACCGGGCAAGCCGCAATTTCGACATCGGCGTTCACACGATGTTAACCGGCGTCTTTCGGACAACCCCATGATAATGAAAGAGAAATGGAAAAGACGCGATATGCCGTCACGGAAGCCGGCCGCGATTTAGCCTCATTTTGCAATTGCGAAATGAGCGTCGGCGAAGTAAAAGCCACCCGGAAAGCGGCGGGGTCGCCCGCGCCTGGTGGGCGCGGCGGACGATCCGCCAGCGGTAAGGACATCATGGACGATAGCGTTCAAAAATCCTGCTGGGGCGTTGCCGCCAAAGCAGTCGTGGGTTTCGCATTCATCATTCTCCTGGCCTGGCTGATCGGTGGCGTCGAGAGCGCGGCCGTCGTCGCAGCGGGATGAGCCGTCCGGCGACGCCGATGTCGCCGCCGGGCTTGCCGAAGTCGGCTTGCGGTTAGATTTCCCCGCGTGAAGGACGCAGAAGTGCTATCTCCGTCATCGGGATTGCGCTGATGTTCCTTTCGGTTTTCGACCTGTTCAAGATCGGCATCGGGCCGTCGAGCTCCCACACGATGGGGCCGATGACGGCGGCGTCGCGCTTTCTCGACGAAATCCTGCACGGCGACTGGCCGCGTCCGCACGATGTCGACATTGTCCGGCTCGCCGCGAGCCTGCACGGATCGCTCGCCTATACCGGCATCGGCCACGGCACCGACCGCGCGGTCGTGCTCGGTCTCACCGGCCTCACGCCGATGACCGTCGATCCCGACAGGGTAGACGAGATCATCGCCGGGGTCGCGGCGGCGAAGACGGTCAGCCCGCCCGGCCACCCGGCCTACCGCTTCGACCCGGCCGTCGACCTGGTGATGGACCGCAAGACGCCGCTTTCCGGCCATGCCAACGGCATGACCTTTTCCGCGCTCGACGCGGACGGCCGCGTGCTGCTGAGGCGCATCTACTATTCGATCGGCGGCGGTTTCATCGTGTCCGACGAGGAACTGCAGCGGCTGAAGGCGAGGGGGCCGGAAGCAGCCGCCAACGACGTGCCCTATCCCTTCTCGCACGCCGCCGAGATGCTCGACATGGCGGCGAAGAGCGGACTGTCCATCGCCGAGATGAAGCGCGCCAATGAGGAGACGCGCCTGTCGCGGGAGGAGCTGGATCAAGGCCTCGACAACGTCTGGGCGGCGATGCGCGGGGCGATCGAGCGCGGCCTGACCCAGGAGGGCATCATGCCCGGCGGGCTGAAGGTGAAGCGCCGCGCCCGCCAGCTGCACGACAAGTTGCAGGAGGAATGGCGGCAGAACCGCCCGAACCCGCTGCTCGCCAACGACTGGCTGTCGGTCTATGCCATGGCCGTCAACGAGGAGAACGCGGCGGGCGGGCGCATCGTCACCGCGCCGACCAATGGCGCTGCCGGCGTGATCCCGGCGGTGATGCGCTACTGGCTGCATTTCCACCCCGAGGCCGACCAGGCCGGTATCCGCGACTTCCTGCTCACCGCAGCCGCGGTGGGCGGCATCATCAAGCACAACGCCTCGATCTCCGGCGCGGAGGTCGGCTGCCAGGGGGAGGTGGGATCGGCCTCGGCCATGGCCGCGGCAGGGCTCGCCGCCGTCATGGGCGGCACGCCGATGCAGGTCGAGAACGCGGCCGAGATCGCGCTGGAGCACCATCTGGGCATGACCTGCGATCCGGTCGGGGGCCTGGTGCAGGTGCCGTGCATCGAGCGCAACGCGCTGGGCGCGGTGAAGGCCGTGACGGCCGCCTCGCTGGCGCTGAAGGGCGACGGCACGCATTTCGTGCCGCTGGACGCCGCCATCGAGACGATGCGCCAGACCGGCCTCGACATGAACGAGAAATACAAGGAGACCAGTCTCGGCGGGTTGGCGGTGAATGTGGTCGAGTGTTGATCGGGCTTCCGCACGGTACTAAATTATGATACCAATTCTGGATGAAGCGGCGTCACCGCGCGACACTTGAAGCGATCTTCGCCAGGCCGACGAGCGGAACGATCCGCTGGTCGGACATTGAGGCGCTTTTCATATCGCTGGGTGCCGAGGTTTCGGAGCGCGAAGGATCCAGGATCGGCGTCTTCCTGTTCGGCGAGGTGAGAGTGTTTCATCGACCGCACCCGTCGCCGGAGACGGACAAGGGCGCGGTGACGTCCATCCGGAAATGGCTTGAGGCCAACGAGATAGTACCATGAAGAACGTGATCGATATCGAGGGCCACAAGGCGGTCGTGGCATTCGACCCGGACATCCGCCTGTTCCGGGGGGAGTTCCTTGGGCTCGCCGGAGGCGCGGATTTCTATGCCGACACGGTGGATACCCTCTATGATGAAGGCCGCACGTCCTTGCGTGTCTTTCTGGACATGTGCCGCGAGAAGGGCATCGAGCCGCGCCGCTCCTATTCGGGCCGCTTCAACGTCCGTCTCGCCCCCGAGACGCACGCGGCGGCCGCGATCGCCGCCGCCGCCAACGACCTCAGCCTGAACGAGTGGGTTGCAGAAGCGATCGAGACGGCGGCCAAGCAGGGATGACCTGCATCCCTGTGGACAAGTCGGCTCTCCGTTGACCGGCCGTTGGCAAGCGCCTACCTCATCATCATGCCGCTCAACATGATCAAGCTCTGCGTCGGCGCCGAGAGCGTCGAGGATCTCGAGGAATGGATAGCCGAGCGCCTCGACGAGGCCCGCGCGCTCGGACGACCGGTCGAGCAGATGCACACCACGCGCATGGTGCCGAGCCGCGCGCCGGAGCTGGTCGACGGCGGCTCGCTCTACTGGGTGATCAAGGGCTCCGTGCAGTGCAGGCAGCGGCTTCTGGAGGTGCGGCCGTTCACCGATGCCGACGGCATCTCGCGCTGCCATCTCGTGCTCGACCCGAAGGTGGTGCGCACCGAATGGCAGCCGCGCCGCGCGTTCCAGGGCTGGCGCTATCTCGTCGCGGCCGACGCGCCGGCGGACCTTTCCGACAATGCGTCCGGCTGGCAGGCCCTTCCGCCGGATCTGCGCTCGGAGCTGGCAAGTCTCGGGCTGCTGTGAGCCTCGGCGCTTAACCTTAAGCCGAGAAAGGCCGTTTCGAGGCCGTTTACCGGATTGAAACCATAAGCGTCCGGACGCAAGGTAAAGCCGGGCGTGGGGTTGTGTCATGTTGTTGTCGAGTTTGGCGGGTTCGTCCGTCGGGAGCGCGAGGCGTCCCGCGCACGTGATCGTCGTCGGCAACGAGAAGGGCGGCTCCGGCAAGTCCACGACCGCGATGCATGTCGCGGTGGCGCTGCTCAAATCCGGCTACACGGTCGCCACCGTCGACCTCGACGGACGCCAGCTTTCCCTCACGCGCTATGTCGAGAACCGCGCCCGCTGGTCGCGCAATTCGGGCGTGGCGCTGCAGGTTCCGGCGCATTTCCACGTGCCGCCGGCGCGGCGCGAGAGCGTGACCGAGGCGGAGGGCGAGGAGTTCCGCAAGCTGACCGACGGTCTGGCCGAGGTCGAGAGCCGTCACGACTTCGTGGTTATCGACACGCCGGGCTCCGACACTTTCCTCAGCCGGCTGGCGCACCGCATCGCCGACACGCTCGTCACGCCGATGAACGACAGCTTCATCGATTTCGACGTGCTGGGGCGGATCGATCCGGTCAGCTACGAAATCCTCGACGTCTCCCAATATGCCACCTCGGTGCGCGACGCCCGCCGCGAGCGGCGCCAGGCCGACAATGCGATCCTCGACTGGGTGGTGGTGCGCAACCGCATGGCCAGCATCACCTCGCGCAACGAGCAGCGCGTGGCCTCATGCCTGCGCAACCTGTCGATGAAGCTCGGCTTCCGCATCGCCGACGGCATCTCGGAGCGCGTGATCTTCCGCGAATTCTTCCCCGTCGGCCTTACCGCTCTCGACGAGCTGGACGAAAGGACGCTCGGCGGCCGGCCGACGCTCTCGCATCTGGCGGCGCGCCAGGAGATCCGCCAGCTCGTCGCCGCGCTGCGCCTGCCGACGGACGAGATGGGGCGCAGGCGCGTCGAGGCGCGGCAGCGCTATGCGCAGACAATCGGCCAGCCGATCGCGCTGCCGGACATATTCGTCAGCTGAAGGCGACTTGAAACGGCGCCGCCGCCCCCGCATCTTCTGTGGATGTGTGAGGTGACGATGAAGCCTGCTACGGCCAATGGACATCCGCCCGGAACGGCGCGGCGGCGGGCCGTGTCATGATCTGGCTCTCTGCCGCAGCGGTCGCCCTGCTTGCCGTGCTGTGCGCGCGCGTCTTCCTGACCTGGGATCCGGCGCGGCTCGCGACCGTGCTCAGGATCGCCGGCCCGTCGCTGCTGGCTATCGCCGGCATGGTGCTGACGGCGCTCGGGCGGCCGGTGTTCGGTTTTCCGCTCGTTGGTCTTGCGACCGTGTGGGCGCTGCTGGTCTTCGCCCGACCGCGCCGGACGGCGTTCCGGAAGCGGCGGTCGACGGTTCGCACGGCAGCGCTGGAGATGGTGCTCGATCATTCCACCGGCGCGCTGGAAGGGCTGGTGCTGGCCGGCACATTCGAGGGCAGGGGGCTCGACGAGCTCGACCTGCCGTCATTGCTGAAGCTCCGCGGAGAACTGTCGTCCGACGCGGAGAGCCTGCGCCTACTTGAGGCGTATCTTCAGAGCCGATTCCCCGCCGGGCGCATAGACGCAGATCCGCACGTCGGTGCGCGGCAGGCTGGCGCGCCAGTTGCGCGCGCCATGACTGAGAAGGAAGCCTACCAGATCCTTGGTCTTGAACCGGGAGCCAGCGCGGCGGACATCCGCCAGGCGCATCGCCGCCTTGTGAAGCGACTGGGCGCCGATCTCGGCGACGCGGCGTTCCTTGCGGCGCGGATCGACGAAGCCCGGGATTTCCTGCTCTCGCTGCACGGCTAGTTCTCCTTCGACTCGGACTGACCGGAGATGCTTGGGGCGGCCTACTGCTGGACGGCGTAGCAGGAGATCGACCGCTTCTTGAGCGCGGCGCAGGTCTTGGTGGCCGTCGCCTGGTTGCTGAAGCCGCCGAAGCGGGCGCGGATATAGGTGGTGCCGCCCTTTTCGAACCGCTCCGTGAACGGCTCGGCCGAGGCCAGCAGCTGCGCCGCCTTGTCGCTGGTCTTGTCGAGCAGCGCGCGGGCCTCGGCCTCCGAACCGACAGAGCCGACCTGGATCACCCAGCCGGACTTCGGCGCGGCGGACGGCGTCACCGAGGCCGTCTTCACCTGGTCCACCTCGACTTTCGGGGTAGGAGCGTCGGCCTTGGCCACCGCGTCGGCGATCGGATCGGCGGGGCGCGCGAGCGGTCGCGCATAGGCGGTCTCGATGACCTGTTCCGGACGCGCTTCGGGCGCCGGGACGTTCTTGGCGTGCAGCGGGCTTGCGACAGAGGCCACGATCGGCGCCTGCGGCTCGATGGTGCGGGCGGCGATCAGCGGGTTGGAGCCGCGGCTCGACGCCTTGGGCATGTAGGCGGCGATCAGGCGCTCCATCTCGGCGTCGCGGCTGCGTCCGCTCGCGCCGCCCATCACGACGGCGACGATCTTGCGGTCGCCGACCTTGACCGACGACACGAGGTTGAAGCCGGACGCGCGCGTGTAGCCCGTCTTGATGCCGTCGACGCCCTGCACGCGGCCGAGCAGCTTGTTGTGGTTGGGCATGCGCGACTTGCCGAAGGCGAAGGAGCGGGTCGAGAAATAGGAATAGTGTTTCGGATAGTGCTCGCGCAGCGACATGCCGAGGATCGCCATGTCGCGCGCCGTCGTCTTCTGGCCGGGATCGGGCAGGCCCGACGCGTTGCGGAAGGTGGTCGAGCTCATGCCGAGCTTGCGCGCCTTCGCGGTCATCATCTTCGCGAAATTGGATTCGGAGCCGCCGAGAAGCTCTCCGAGCGCGGTCGCGGCGTCGTTCGCCGATTTGGTGACGAGGCCGAGGATCGCCTGCTCGACGGTGATCGAGCCGCCCGGCCGGACGCCGAGCTTGGTCGGCGGGCGCGAGGACGCATATTTGGAGAACACCACCCGGGTGTCCTTGGAGATGCGGCCCGCCGACATCGCCTCGAAGGTCAGGTAGAGCGTCATCATTTTCGTCAGCGACGCCGGATAGCGCGGCGAATCGGCGCTGGACGAATAGAGCGTCTTTCCCGTGCTCGCATCGATCACGATGGCCGCCTTCTTCGACTGCGCCTGGGCGGCGGCGGTCGAACCGGCGATCGCGACCGTTGTCGCGACGAGGAAGCCGAGGATGGGGCGGAGGGACTTGCGGACGGACGAGAACAGGCCGGCGGACGCGAAACTCACTGCTACACCCTTTGTTTTTTCGTTGGGGCCCCGCGCGGCAAAGGTCACCGCGCTGCATGTCGCGCGAAGCTACGGCGACAGCGTTACCATTCCGTTTATGGTAACCGGATTGTTGAGCCCCTCCGGCATTTTTGAATCGAATGGTATCGATCGTCGGCGCTGCCCGGTCCGGCATGGCCCGGATCGGCGCCGGGGCAGGGATGCGGGGCTGCTACCGCCCATCCGGGCAGGGCGCCCGGCGTCGAAAGGGCTTGTGTTTTGGCATCATTGCCGCTAATCGCGCGGCTCCGAAACTTCGAAACAGTCGCCGAGGAAGAACACGATGGCCAAAAGCAAGTTTGAGCGGAATAAGCCGCATGTGAATGTCGGGACGATTGGTCACGTCGACCATGGCAAGACGTCTCTGACGGCTGCGATCACGAAGTATTTCGGCGAGTTCAAGGCGTATGACCAGATCGACGCGGCTCCGGAAGAGAAGGCGCGCGGCATCACGATCTCGACGGCCCACGTCGAATACGAGACGGCGAACCGCCACTATGCCCACGTCGACTGCCCCGGCCACGCCGACTATGTGAAGAACATGATCACGGGTGCGGCGCAGATGGACGGCGCGATCCTGGTTGTGTCGGCGGCCGACGGCCCGATGCCGCAGACGCGCGAACACATTCTTCTGGCCCGCCAGGTCGGCGTTCCGGCGATCGTGGTGTTCCTGAACAAGGTCGACCAGGTCGACGACGCCGAGCTTCTCGAGCTGGTCGAGCTCGAGGTGCGCGAGCTTCTGTCGAAGTACGAGTTCCCGGGCGACGACATTCCGATCGTCAAGGGCTCGGCGCTGGCCGCACTTGAGGATTCCGACAAGAAGATCGGCGAGGACGCGATCCGCGAGCTGATGGCTGCGGTCGACGCCTACATCCCGACGCCGGAGCGTCCGATCGACAAGCCGTTCCTGATGCCGATCGAGGACGTGTTCTCGATCTCGGGCCGCGGCACGGTGGTGACGGGTCGCGTCGAGCGCGGCATCGTCAAGGTCGGCGAGGAGCTGGAGATCGTCGGCATCCGTCCGACGGCGAAGACGACCTGCACGGGCGTCGAGATGTTCCGCAAGCTGCTCGACCAGGGCCAGGCGGGCGACAACATCGGCGCGCTGCTGCGCGGCGTGGACCGTGACGGCGTGGAGCGCGGCCAGGTTCTGGCCAAGCCCGGCTCGGTGAAGCCGCACAAGAAGTTCGTGGCCGAGGCCTACATCCTGACGAAGGAGGAGGGTGGCCGTCATACGCCGTTCTTCACCAACTACCGCCCGCAGTTCTACTTCCGCACGACGGACGTGACGGGCATCGTGACGCTGCCGGCGGGCACCGAGATGGTGATGCCCGGCGACAACATCACGGTCGACGTCGAGCTGATCGTGCCGGTGGCGATGGAAGAGAAGCTCCGCTTCGCCATCCGCGAAGGCGGCCGCACCGTCGGTGCGGGCGTCGTGGCCTCGATCAAGGAATAAGCGCTCCGGCGCTTGAATGGCGGCGTCCGCGCCGCCATTTTCGTCCGGACCCGCTTGCAGCTTCGGCGACAAGCGATTAGGAACGGGCGCGATACGGGCATAGCTCAGTTGGTAGAGCGACGGTCTCCAAAACCGTAGGTCGTAGGTTCGAGCCCTGCTGCCCGTGCCATCCTCCCCAGAAGGGGAGGTCGAGTTTTCCCCGAAAGGGGCGTATATGGAATGCCATAGCCGGGCCTGGGACGAATGGATGGTTCCTCGACGGCGCGAGAACATGAAGCGGGTACCGGGCCTTGCGCTTGCGGCGAATCCTCTTTATGTAGACGGAACAGACACGCGGTGCGTGGAGCTGGGGAGCCGGCTTTACGCACCTAATGGCATGGAAGAAAGGCACTGATTCGCCGTCCTTCCATGAGCTTCCCCGGGAGGCATGTTCCAGCGTCGGGAACTTCAGAAAGGCGGTCCGGTCAACGGGCCCGGATACAGAGCGGCAGATGGCTTCGAAGACCACCAATCCATTCGTGTTCCTTCAGCAGGTCCGGTCGGAGACCTCGAAGGTCACCTGGCCCTCGCGCCGGGAAACCATGATCTCGACCATCATGGTGCTCATTTTCGCATTCATCGCGGCGATCTTCTTCTTCGCCGCGGATCAGCTTATGGCACTGGGGGTCGAACTGATCCTCGGCCTCGGGCGCTAGTTTCGCCGGCGACCACGGAGACAGTTCAAGACATGACCGCGCGCTGGTACATCGTCCACGCCTATTCGAACTTCGAGAAGAAGGTCGCGGAGGATATCGAGCAGAAGGCCAAGCAGAAGGGCCTCTGGGATTCCTTCGAGAAGATCCTCGTGCCGACCGAGAAGGTGGTCGAGGTGCGGCGCGGCCGCAAGGTGGACGCCGAGCGCAAGTTCTTCCCCGGCTATGTGCTGGTGCGGGCGAACCTGACCGACGCGGTGTTCTCGTTGATCAAGAACACCCCGCGCGTGACCGGCTTCCTCGGCGATTCTAAGCCGGTGCCGATCACCGATGCGGAAGCCGAGCGCATCCTGCACCAGGTGCAGGAGGGCGTGGAGCGTCCGAAGCCGTCGATCACCTTCGAGATCGGTGAGCAGGTGCGCGTCTCCGACGGCCCGTTCGCCTCGTTCAACGGCTTCGTTCAGGAAGTCGACGAGGAGCGCGCGCGGCTCAAGGTGGAGGTTTCGATCTTCGGGCGCGCCGTGCCGGTGGATCTGGAATTCGGTCAGGTCGAAAAGGCCTGACCGGAAGGCGCCCGGCATGTCCGGGTGTCCAACGGGTGGGAGGCGCCGCGGCTTTAGCCGGCCGTGAGCTCCGCACCACCGAACTGCAACCGCCGGCTCTTTCGGGCTGGCAAGACACAAGGGCAGATGAGAAATGGCTAAGAAAGTTGCGGGCCAGCTCAAGCTCCAGGTCAAGGCAGGATCGGCCACGCCGTCCCCGCCGATCGGCCCGGCGCTTGGTCAGCGCGGCATCAACATCATGGAGTTCTGCAAGGCGTTCAACGCGCAGACCCAGGACATGGAGAAGGGATCGCCGGTTCCGGTGGTCATCACCTATTACGCCGACAAGTCCTTCACCTTCGTGATGAAGACGGCTCCGGTGAGCTACTTCCTCAAGAAGGCGGCGGGCCTCGATTCCGGTTCGAAGGAGCCGGGCAAGAAGGTCGCCGGCCAGGTGAGCCGCGCCAAGGTGCGCGAGATCGCCGAAGCCAAGATGAAGGACCTGAACGCGAACGACGTGGAAGCGGCGATGCGCATGGTCGAAGGTTCCGCCCGTTCGATGGGCCTGGAAGTGGTGGGCTGACGTCATGGCGAAGCTTTCGAAGCGAGTTGCGAAGTCCCGCGAGGGCATCGATCCGAACAAGAGCTACGCTCTGGCCGACGCCGTGAAGCTGCTCAAGGAGCGCGCGAGCGTGAAGTTCGACGAGACGATCGAGGTTGCGATGAACCTCGGCGTCGATCCGCGTCACGCCGACCAGATGGTCCGCGGCGTGGTCAACCTGCCGAACGGCACGGGCCGCACGGTCCGCGTCGCGGTGTTCGCGCGCGGCGCGAAGGCCGAGGAGGCGACTGCCGCCGGCGCCGACATCGTCGGCGCGGAGGATCTGGTCGAGATCGTGCAGAAGGGCGAGATCAATTTCGACCGCTGCATCGCGACCCCGGACATGATGCCGCTGGTCGGCCGTCTCGGTAAGGTGCTCGGCCCCCGCGGCATGATGCCGAACCCGAAGGTCGGCACCGTGACCGTCGACGTCGCCGGCGCCGTGAAGGCGTCCAAGGGCGGCGCGGTCGAGTTCCGCGTCGAGAAGGCCGGCATCGTGCATGGCGGCGTGGGCAAGGTGTCCTTCGACGTCAACGCGATCGAGGAGAACATCCGCGCCTTCGCCGATGCCGTGATCAAGGCGAAGCCGACGGGCGCCAAGGGCAACTACGTCAAGAAGGTGTCGATCACCTCGACGATGGGCCCGGGCCTGAAGATCGACGTGGCGACGCTGACCGTCGCCTGATCGCACGAGGATCGGCGCGTAGCGCGCTGATCCGATTCAAGAATTCCGGTCCCGGAGACGGGGCCGGATCCGAGGGGAGACCCTCGGCGGCCGGAGGGAACCTCCGGTCTCCTGTCCGAGATTGCAGGTGGAGAGTTCCTCTCCTTAAGCCGTTTGGGCCTGCATGAGACGGGGATCGACCGAATTCGACGCCTCGGCGTCACGTTTGGTTCGAACCGCGTGTGCCTTTTGTCAGCGTGGCGGGAAACCGTCACGACGAAAAGGGGACAGGATCCTCGAGCGTCGTTCGGGAGGTCCTTAACTGGATGTCCCGCGCGACAGAAGGCAACCGGCAGCCGATCCTTCGGGGGAGGCTGCCAACTGGAGAGTGGCAGTGGAAAGAGCGGAAAAGCGCGAATTCGTCACGGGCCTGAATGAGGTGTTCAAGAGCACCGGTTCAGTCGTCGTGGCCCACTATGCCGGTCTGACCGTGGCGCAAATGAACGACCTGAGGTCGAAAATGCGCGCCGCCGGCGGAACCGTCAAGGTAGCGAAGAACCGTCTCGCCATCATCGCCCTTCAGGGTACGGACTCCGAAAGCATGAAGGGCCTGTTCAAGGGACAGACCCTGATCGCCTATTCGGAGGATCCGGTTGCAGCGCCGAAGGTCGCTTCCGATTTCGCCAAGGGGAATGAGAAACTCATCATTCTCGGCGGCGCCATGGGATCGACCGCTCTCGACGCCGATGGAGTGAAGGCCCTGGCCACGCTTCCGTCGCTGGACGAGCTGCGCGCCAAGCTGGTTGGCATGATCGCCACCCCGGCAACCCGGATCGCCCAGGTCGTCAACGCACCGGCTGCGCAGCTGGCACGCGTTTTCGGCGCCTATGCCCGGAAGGACGAGGCGGCATGAGGCCGTTTCTCGCTGTCATCTACAACACGCAATCGAACCAACTGAAGGAAGTGAAAAATGGCTGATCTGTCGAAGATCGTTGAAGACCTGTCGAGCCTGACCGTCCTCGAGGCGGCTGAGCTCTCGAAGCTCCTCGAAGAGAAGTGGGGCGTTTCGGCCGCCGCTCCGGTCGCCGTTGCCGCCGCTGGCGGTGGCGCTGCCGCCGCTGCTGCTCCGGCCGAGGAGAAGACCGAGTTCGACGTCGTCCTGACCGACGCCGGCGCTCAGAAGATCAACGTCATCAAGGAAGTCCGCGCGATCACGGGCCTGGGCCTCAAGGAAGCCAAGGACCTGGTCGAGGGCGCTCCGAAGCCGGTCAAGGAAGGCGTCAACAAGGCTGACGCCGACAAGATCAAGGCCCAGCTGGAAGCAGCCGGCGCCAAGGTCGACCTGAAGTAACACGCGTGTCGGCGGGCGGCTTTCGCCGTCCGCCGCCTCCCTGGGGGAGGGCCCGCGTATTGGGCGAATTTAGGGAAACCCCTTTTCCGAGGGCCGGGAACGGCTCTCCGAAAACGGGTTTTCAACCGTTTTGAAATGCCGCAGCGCGTCTCGCGCGCGGTCGCAAGGATAGCCAGTAAGGCAGCAAGGAGCGACGATGGCCCAGACCCACACGTTCAACGGTCGCAGGCGGGTTCGCAGCTTTTTCGGAAAGATCCCGGAAGTTGCGGAGATGCCGAACCTGATCGAGGTTCAGAAGGCTTCCTACGACCAGTTTCTCATGGTCGACGAGCCGGAAGGCGGACGTCCGGACGAGGGATTGCAGGCGGTTTTCAAGTCGGTGTTCCCGATCTCCGACTTTTCCGGCGCCTCGATGCTCGAATTCGTCAAGTATGAATTCGAAGCCCCGAAGTTCGACGTCGACGAGTGCCGCCAGCGCGACCTGACCTACGCAGCACCCCTGAAGGTGACGCTGCGCCTCATCGTGTTCGATGTGGACGAGGACACCGGCGCGAAGTCGATCAAGGACATCAAGGAGCAGGACGTCTACATGGGCGACATGCCGCTCATGACGTCGAACGGCACCTTCATCGTCAATGGCACCGAGCGCGTGATCGTCTCGCAGATGCACCGTTCGCCGGGCGTCTTCTTCGACCACGACAAGGGCAAGTCGCACTCTTCGGGCAAGCTGCTGTTCGCGGCCCGCGTCATCCCCTATCGCGGCTCCTGGCTCGACATCGAGTTCGATTCCAAGGACATCGTGCATGCCCGCATCGACCGCCGCCGCAAGATCCCGGCGACGTCGCTCTTGATGGCGCTCGGCATGGACGGCGAGGAGATCCTGTCGACCTTCTACAACACGCTGACCTACGAGCGTGACGGCGACGACTGGCGCGTGCCGTTCTCGCCGGACCGTTTCCGCGGCCGCAAGGCCGTGACCGACATGATCGACGCCGACACCGGCGAGGTCGTGGTCGAGGCCGGCAAGAAGATCACGGTCCGCCAGGCCCGCCAGCTCGCCGAGAAGGGCCTGAAGGCCATCAAGGCGACGCTCGACGACCTGATCGGCTCCTACATCGCCGAGGACATCGTCAACCCCGAGACGGGCGAGATCTATCTCGAGGCCGGCGAGGAACTCGACCTCGTCGTCGACGCCAAGGGCCAGCGCAAGGGCAACCTGCTCGACCTGATCAATTCGGGTGTCGACGAGATCAACGTGCTCGACATCGACCACGTCAACGTCGGCGCCTACATCCGCAACACGCTGGCGATCGACAAGAACGAGAGCCGCCAGGACGCGCTGTTCGACATCTACCGCGTGATGCGCCCGGGCGAGCCGCCGACGCTGGACACCGCCGAAGCCATGTTCAAGTCGCTGTTCTTCGACGCAGAGCGTTACGACCTGTCGGCGGTCGGCCGCGTCAAGATGAACATGCGCCTTGAACTCGACTGCCCGGATACCGTGCGCGTGCTGCGCAAGGACGACATCCTGGCGGTGGTCAAGACGCTGGTGGAGCTGCGCGACGGCAAGGGCGAGATCGACGACATCGACAATCTCGGCAACCGCCGCGTCCGTTCCGTCGGCGAGCTGATGGAGAACCAGTATCGCGTCGGCCTGCTGCGCATGGAGCGCGCGATCAAGGAGCGCATGTCCTCGATCGAGATCGACACGGTCATGCCGCAGGACCTGATCAACGCCAAGCCCGCGGCCGCCGCCGTGCGCGAGTTCTTCGGCTCCTCGCAGCTGTCGCAGTTCATGGACCAGACCAACCCGCTGTCGGAGATCACCCACAAGCGTCGTCTCTCGGCGCTTGGCCCGGGCGGTCTGACCCGCGAGCGCGCCGGCTTCGAGGTGCGCGACGTGCACCCGACGCATTACGGCCGCATCTGCCCGATCGAGACGCCGGAAGGCCCGAACATCGGTCTGATCAACTCGCTCGCGACCTTCGCCCGCGTCAACAAATACGGCTTCATCGAGAGCCCGTACCGCAAGATCGTCGACGGCAAGATCACCAACGACGTCGTCTATCTGTCGGCGATGGAGGAGGCCAAGCACTACGTCGCGCAGGCCAACGCCGAGCTCGACAAGGACGGCGGTTTCGTCGACGAATTCGTCATCTGCCGTAACGCCGGCGAGGTGATGATGACCCCGCGCGAAAACGTCGACCTGATGGACGTGTCGCCGAAGCAGATGGTGTCGGTCGCGGCCGCGCTGATCCCGTTCCTGGAGAACGACGACGCCAACCGCGCGCTGATGGGCTCGAACATGCAGCGTCAGGCCGTGCCGCTGGTGCGCGCCGAGGCCCCGTTCGTAGGCACCGGCATGGAGCCGATCGTGGCGCGCGACTCGGGCGCTGCCATCGGCGCCCGCCGCGGCGGCATCGTCGACCAGGTCGACGCGACCCGTATCGTCATCCGCGCGACGGAGGATCTCGAATCCGGCAAGTCCGGCGTCGACATCTACCGGCTGATGAAGTTCCAGCGTTCGAACCAGAACACCTGCATCAACCAGCGTCCGCTGGTGAAGATGGGCGATCTGGTGAACAAGGGCGACATCATCGCGGACGGCCCGTCGACGGACCTCGGCGACCTGGCGCTCGGCCGCAACGTGCTCGTCGCGTTCATGCCGTGGAACGGCTACAACTACGAGGACTCGATCCTGCTCTCCGAGCGTATCGTGGCTGACGACGTCTTCACCTCGATCCATATCGAGGAGTTCGAGGTCATGGCCCGCGACACCAAGCTCGGTCCGGAGGAGATCACGCGCGACATTCCGAACGTGTCGGAAGAAGCGCTGAAGAACCTCGACGAGGCGGGCATCGTCTACATCGGCGCGGAAGTGCAGCCGGGCGACATCCTGGTCGGCAAGATCACGCCGAAGGGTGAAAGCCCGATGACGCCGGAAGAGAAGCTTCTGCGCGCCATCTTCGGCGAGAAGGCGTCCGACGTGCGCGACACGTCGATGCGCATGCCTCCGGGAACCTTCGGCACCGTCGTCGAGGTGCGCGTCTTCAACCGCCACGGCGTGGAGAAGGACGAGCGCGCCATGGCGATCGAGCGCGAGGAGATCGAGCGTCTCGCCAAGGACCGCGACGACGAGCAGGCGATCCTCGACCGCAACGTCTACGGCCGCCTGGCCGAGATGCTGGCGGGCAAGGATGCCATCGCCGGGCCGAAGAGCTTCAAGAAGGGCTCCAAGATCTCCAAGGAGACTCTTGACGAGTATCCGCGTTCGCAGTGGTGGCAGTTCGCCGTCGAGGACGAGAAGGCTCAGGCCGAGATCGAGGCGCTGCGCGGCCAGTACGACGACTCCAAGAAGGCGCTCGAGCAGCGTTTCATGGACAAGGTCGAGAAGGTGCAGCGCGGCGACGAGATGCCTCCGGGCGTCATGAAGATGGTCAAGGTCTTCGTCGCGGTGAAGCGCAAGATCCAGCCCGGCGACAAGATGGCCGGCCGCCACGGCAACAAGGGTGTCGTGTCGCGCATCGTGCCGATCGAGGACATGCCGTTCCTGGAGGACGGCACCCATGTCGACGTCGTGCTCAACCCGCTCGGCGTGCCGAGCCGCATGAATGTCGGCCAGATCCTCGAGACGCATCTCGGCTGGGCCTGCGCCGGCATGGGCAGGAAGATCGGCGAGATGATCGAGGCCTACAAGCAGGCCGGCGACATCCAGCCGCTGCGCTCGACGATCGAGAAGATCGTGCCCGCGGACAACCGCAACGAGCCGGTGCGTCAGTACGACGACGAGTCGGTGCTGCTGCTGGCCGACCAGATGAAGCGTGGCGTGTCGATCGCGACCCCGGTCTTCGACGGGGCCAACGAGGCCGACATCAACCGCTTCCTCAAGGAGGCGGGCCTGCAGGAGAGCGGTCAGTCGACGCTTTATGACGGCCGCACGGGCGAGGCGTTCGATCGCAAGGTGACGGTGGGCTACATCTATATCCTGAAGCTCCACCACCTCGTGGACGACAAGATCCACGCGCGTTCGATCGGTCCGTACTCGCTCGTCACCCAGCAGCCGCTGGGCGGTAAGGCGCAGTTCGGCGGCCAGCGCTTCGGCGAAATGGAGGTCTGGGCGCTAGAAGCCTACGGTGCCGCCTACACGCTGCAGGAGATGCTGACGGTGAAGTCGGACGACGTGGCCGGCCGCACCAAGGTCTACGAGGCGATCGTGCGCGGCGACGACACGTTCGAGGCGGGCATTCCGGAGAGCTTCAACGTTCTCGTCAAGGAAATGCGCTCGCTGGGCCTCAACGTGGAGCTCGAGGATTCGCGTGTCGACGAGGTTCCGGTCCAGCTGCCGGACGCCGCCGAGTAAGGAAAAGCCGCGCCGCGGGAAACGCCCGCGGCGCGCCACAGGTTTCGATGCGGCGGTTCGTTCCGCCAGACCAGGGGTCCCCCACCCCGACGCATTCAGAGGGACTTCGGTCCCCAACAGGAGAACGGCATGAACCAAGAGGTCATGAATCTCTTCAATACCCAGGCCCCGGCCCAGGTGTTCGATTCCATCCGGATTTCGCTCGCCAGCCCGGAAAAGATCCTTTCCTGGTCGTTCGGCGAGATCAAGAAGCCGGAGACGATCAACTACCGCACGTTCAAGCCCGAGCGTGACGGCCTGTTCTGCGCGCGCATCTTCGGCCCGATCAAGGACTACGAGTGCCTGTGCGGCAAGTACAAGCGCATGAAGTACAAGGGCATCATCTGCGAGAAGTGCGGCGTCGAGGTCACGCTGTCGCGCGTGCGCCGCGAGCGCATGGGCCACATCGAGCTGGCCGCGCCCGTCGCCCACATCTGGTTCCTGAAGTCGCTGCCGTCGCGCATCGGCACGCTGCTCGACATGACGCTGAAGGACATCGAGCGCGTCCTCTACTTCGAGAACTACATCGTCACCGAGCCCGGCCTGACCGACCTCAAGCAGCACCAGCTGCTGTCCGAGGAAGAGTATATGACGGCCGTCGACAACTTCGGCGAGGACCAGTTCACGGCCATGATCGGCGCCGAGGCGATCCACGAGCTTCTGTCCTCGATGGAGCTGGAGAAGATCGCCGTCGAGCTGCGGGACGAGCTCGCGACGACGACGTCCGACCTGAAGCAGAAGAAGTACCTGAAGCGCCTCAAGGTGGTCGAGAACTTCATGGAGTCGGGCAACCGGCCGGAGTGGATGATCATGAAGATCATCCCGGTCATCCCGCCGGACCTGCGCCCGCTGGTCCCGCTGGACGGCGGCCGCTTCGCGACCTCCGACCTGAACGACCTCTATCGCCGCGTCATCAACCGCAACAACCGCCTGAAGCGGCTGATCGAGCTGCGCGCGCCTGGCATCATCATCCGCAACGAGAAGCGCATGCTTCAGGAGGCGGTGGATGCGCTGTTCGACAACGGCCGCCGCGGCCGCGTCATCACCGGCGCCAACAAGCGTCCGCTGAAGTCGCTGTCCGACATGCTGAAGGGCAAGCAGGGCCGCTTCCGCCAGAACCTGCTCGGCAAGCGCGTCGACTATTCCGGCCGCTCGGTCATCGTGACCGGTCCGGAGCTGAAGCTGCACCAGTGCGGCCTGCCGAAGAAGATGGCGCTCGAACTGTTCAAGCCGTTCATCTACGCCCGCCTCGACGCGAAGGGATATTCCTCGACCGTCAAGCAGGCGAAGAAGCTGGTCGAGAAGGAGAAGCCGGAGGTCTGGGATATCCTCGACGAGGTCATCCGCGAGCATCCGGTGCTCTTGAACCGCGCGCCGACGCTGCACCGTCTCGGCATCCAGGCGTTCGAGCCGACCCTGATCGAAGGCAAGGCGATCCAGCTTCACCCGCTGGTCTGCACCGCCTTCAACGCGGACTTCGACGGCGACCAGATGGCCGTGCACGTCCCGCTGAGCCTTGAGGCCCAGCTGGAAGCGCGCGTGCTGATGATGTCGACCAACAACATCCTGCATCCGGCTTCGGGCGCGCCGATCATCGTGCCGTCGCAGGACATGGTTCTGGGCCTCTACTACCTCTCGATCGTCAACCAGAACGAGCCGGGCGAGGGGATGGTGTTCGCCGATATGGGCGAACTGCACCATGCGCTGGAGACCCGTTCAGTCACGCTGCACACCAAGATCAAGGGCCGTTTCAAGACGGTCGACAAGGACGGCAACCTCGTGTCGAAGATCTATGACACGACGCCCGGCCGCATGATCATCGGCGAGCTGCTGCCGAAGAACGTCAACGTGCCGTTCGAGACCTGCAACCAGGAAATGACCAAGAAGAACATCTCCAAGATGATCGACACGGTCTACCGTCACTGCGGCCAGAAGGAGACTGTGATCTTCTGCGACCGCATCATGTCGCTCGGCTTCGCGCATGCCTGCCGCGCCGGCATCTCGTTCGGCAAGGACGACATGCTGATCCCCGAAACCAAGCACAAGCTGGTCTCGGACACGGAGGCGCTCGCGAAGGAATACGAGCAGCAGTACAATGACGGCCTGATCACGCAGGGCGAGAAGTACAACAAGGTGGTCGACGCCTGGGCGAAGTGCTCGGAGAAGGTCGCCGAGGAGATGATGGCCCGCATCAAGCGGGTCGAGTTCGACGACAACGGCCGCCAGAAGCCGATGAACTCGATCTACATGATGTCGCACTCCGGCGCGCGCGGTTCGCCCACGCAGATGCGTCAGCTCGCCGGCATGCGCGGCCTGATGGCCAAGCCGTCGGGCGAGATCATCGAGACGCCGATCATCTCGAACTTCAAGGAAGGCCTGACGGTTCTGGAGTATTTCAACTCCACCCACGGCGCCCGCAAGGGCCTGGCCGACACGGCGCTCAAGACGGCGAACTCGGGTTACCTGACCCGCCGTCTGGTCGACGTGGCGCAGGACTGCATCGTCAACATGATCGACTGCGGCACCGACAAGGGCCTGACCATGCAGCCGATCGTCGATGCGGGCCAGGTCGTGGCTTCGCTCGGCCAGCGCATCCTCGGCCGCACGGCGCTCGAGGACATCACGCATCCGGTCTCCGGCGAGGTCATCGTCAAGGCCGGCACGCTGATGGACGAGCGCGACATCGAGCAGATCGAGAAGGCGTCGATCCAGACGGTGCGTATCCGTTCGGCTCTCACCTGCGAGGTGAAGGTCGGCGTCTGCGCAGTCTGCTACGGTCGCGACCTGGCGCGGGGCACGCCCGTCAACCAGGGCGAGGCCGTCGGCGTCATCGCGGCGCAGTCGATCGGCGAGCCGGGCACCCAGCTCACCATGCGTACCTTCCACATGGGCGGCGCGGCACAGGTTGCCGACCAGTCCTTCCTGGAAGCCTCGTATGAGGGCACGGTGCAGACCCGCAACCGCGCGGTCGTCCGCAACTCGGACGGCAACCTGGTGGTGATGGGCCGCAACATGGCGATCGTCATCCTCGACGAGGCCGGCAAGGAGCGCGCAACGCACCGCGTCACCTACGGCTCGCGCCTCTATGTCGACGATGGCGACAAGGTGAAGCGCGGCCAGCGCATCTCCGAATGGGATCCGTACACCCGCCCGATCCTCACCGAAGTCGAGGGTCGCGTCGCGTTCGAGGATCTGGTCGACGGCATCTCCGTGCAGGAGACGGCCGACGAATCGACCGGCATCACCAAGCGCGAGGTCATTGACTGGCGTTCGACCCCGCGCGGGTCGGACCTCAAGCCGGCGATTGTGGTGCAGGACTCGAAGGGCAAGATCGCCAAGCTGTCCAAGGGCGGCGACGCGCGCTTCCAGCTCTCCGTCGAGGCGATCCTCTCGGTCGAGCCGGGCGCGATGGTGCGTCCGGGCGACGTGCTGGCGCGTATCCCGATGGAAAGCGCGAAGACGAAGGACATCACGGGCGGTCTGCCGCGCGTGGCCGAACTCTTCGAAGCGCGCCGTCCGAAGGACCACGCCATCATCGCCGAGGTCGACGGCACGATCCGCCTGGGGCGCGACTACAAGAACAAGCGCCGCATCATCATCGAGCCGCACGACGGTTCGCTCGAGCCGGTCGAGTATCTCATCCCGAAGGGCAAGCCGTTCCATCTTCAGGACGGCGACGTCATCGAGAAGGGCGACTACATCCTCGACGGCAACCCGGCGCCGCACGACATCCTGGCGATCAAGGGCGTGGAGGCTCTGGCTTCCTACCTCGTCAACGAGATCCAGGAGGTCTACCGGCTGCAGGGCGTGGTGATCAACGACAAGCACATCGAGGTGATCGTTCGCCAGATGCTGCAGAAGATCGAGATCACCGACCAGGGCGATTCGGTCTACATCCCGGGCGACCATGTCGACGTGATCGAGTTCGACGAGGTCAACGAGAAGCTGGTCGACGCCGGCAAGCGCCCCGCACAGGGCCAGCCGGTGCTGCTCGGCATCACCAAGGCCTCGCTGCAGACGCCGTCCTTCATCTCGGCAGCGTCCTTCCAGGAGACCACCCGCGTCCTCACGGAAGCGGCGGTCGCCGGCAAGACGGACACGCTGCAGGGCCTGAAGGAGAACGTCATCGTCGGCCGCCTCATCCCGGCGGGCACCGGCGGTCAGATGAGCCAGATCCGGCGCATCGCGACCTCGCGCGACGAGCTGATTCTCGACGAGCGCCGCAAGGCGTCGGGCGCCGCCATGGCCGATCCGATGCTCGCGGACATGACCGCCGCCGAATAGGCACGGTCGAAACGAAACGGAAAAGGCCGCCGGTTCGCCCGGCGGCCTTTTTCATATGCGGATGGCCGGGAATACCGACGGTTGTTGTTCTACGATCGTAGGGTTCCGTCGTTGAATGTGAACAAGTTCACAGACAGTCGCACGGCCCGCAAGCCATGGGTGGGGCGCGGTTATTGATCGGGTTTCATCTCCCATTACCGCTTTTTTGGCCGTCCGGAATATGCCCCTCCGGACGGCCATTTTTATGGTCGCTGGACGTGGCGGATGCTCAGAAATCGTCGAACGTGACGATCGCGACCTCTCCCTCCAGCGCGCCCTGATAGGCGGAAGCGTGCGGTTCTTCCTCCGGCATGCCGTCGATGTCGCCGATCTGGTCGAGCTCGGCCTCCGCATAACCTTCGGTCGCGAGCGCCTGCAAAGCCATCTTCACGGCGCTGTCGTCGTCCGGCGCAACGAGGAAGACATGGATTCCTTCCGCCTTGCCACCCTTCTTGCGAAAGACCCGGCCGGTGATGATCGTGACGTGCGGTTCTTCGTTGTCGTTCATCTGCGTCGTCCTGTGGTGATTCCCCCGACAAGGGGCCGGGGGAAGGCTCGTCCGTCGGGATCGCATGTCCCCGCGCGTATGGATAGGGCAGGATCGCGCCATTTTGTTGTGCGCGCCGCCCGGCTTGCGGTAACTTCGTGTCCGGCATGGCCCTCATGCGCTCGAAGTCGAGTTATATGCGGGGTTCGGGGTTGACGCGGCGCGACTCTGCTAGTATCAGCGCGGCAACCGAACCGATGTGAGGCTATCTCTTTCGGGGCGACACGCCCTGGATATGGTCTCAAACAAGGCTCAAGTTACGCGAAATACACATTTCCGGCGTGCACGAAGCGGCTCCCGCTTCCTCTGCTTTTGATCGGGCAAGACCGCGTTAAGCGGTTTCTGCCCGAAATTCGTATGGAAATTGGTCTACAGGCGGCGTGCCGCCTGAAAACGGACGAACGACACGAGGTTTTGATGCCTACAGTAAACCAGTTGATCCGCAAGCCTCGGCAGGCGCCGGCGACGCGCAACAAGGTTCCGGCGATGCAGGCCAACCCGCAGAAGCGCGGCGTCTGCACTCGCGTCTACACGACGACCCCGAAGAAGCCGAACTCGGCGCTGCGCAAGGTTGCGAAGATCCGTCTGGTCAATGGCTTCGAGGTCATCGGCTACATTCCGGGTGAGGGGCACAACCTCCAGGAACACTCGGTGGTCATGATCCGTGGCGGCCGCGTCAAGGACCTGCCGGGCGTTCGTTACCACATCATCCGCGGCGTGCTCGACACGCAGGGCGTGAAGAACCGCAAGCAGCGCCGTTCGAAATACGGCGCGAAGCGTCCGAAGTAAGTCCACGGCCTAGCCGCTGTCGCAGTTGAGAGACGAGAAACATGTCCCGACGCCATTCTGCTGAGAAACGCGAGATCAACCCGGACCCGAAGTTCGGCGATCTCGTCGTCACGAAATTCATGAACGCCGTCATGATGCACGGCAAGAAGTCGGTCGCCGAGACGATCGTCTACGGTGCGCTGGACCAGGTCCAGGCCAAGACGAAGCAGGAGCCGGTCGCGGTCTTCCATCAGGCGCTCGACAATGTCGCGCCGCATGTCGAAGTCCGTTCGCGTCGCGTCGGCGGCGCCACCTACCAGGTTCCGGTCGACGTTCGCGTCGAGCGCCGCCAGGCTCTCGCCATCCGCTGGCTGATCACCGCTGCGCGCAACCGCAACGAGACCACGATGGTCGATCGCCTCTCCGGTGAACTTCTCGACGCCGCCAACAACCGCGGCACTGCGGTGAAGAAGCGCGAAGACACCCACAAGATGGCCGAAGCCAACCGCGCGTTCGCGCACTACCGCTGGTAACCGCGGTCAAGGACGAGAGGCACCATCATGGCCCGCGAGTATAAAATCGAAGACTACCGAAATTTCGGTATCATGGCGCATATCGACGCCGGCAAGACGACGACCACCGAGCGCGTGCTCTATTACACCGGCAAGTCGCACAAGATCGGCGAAGTCCATGACGGCGCCGCCACCATGGACTGGATGGAGCAGGAGCAGGAGCGCGGCATCACCATCACGTCGGCCGCGACCACGACCTTCTGGAAGGCGCGTGACGGCAGGCTCCGCCGCTTCAACATCATCGACACCCCCGGCCACGTCGACTTCACCATCGAGGTGGAGCGCTCGCTGCGCGTGCTCGACGGCGCCATTGCGCTGCTCGACGCCAATGCCGGCGTGGAGCCGCAGACCGAGACCGTGTGGCGCCAGGCGGACAAGTACCGCGTGCCGCGTATGATCTTCTGCAACAAGATGGACAAGATCGGCGCGGACTTCTACCGCTCCTACGAGATGATCGCGACCCGTCTGGGCGCGCAGGCCGTTGCCATGCAGCTGCCGATCGGCGCCGAGACCGAGTTCAAGGGCGTCGTCGACCTTATCGAGATGAACGCGCTCGTATGGCGCGACGAGTCGCTGGGCGCTGCCTGGGACGTCGTCGAGATCCCGGCCGATCTCAAGGAGAAGGCCGAGCAGTTCCGCGAGAAGATGATCGAAGCCGCCGTCGAAATGGACGACGAGGCGATGAACAACTATCTCGAAGGCAAGATGCCGTCGAACGACGAGATCCGCGCGCTGATCCGCAAGGGCACGATCGCGGTGAAGTTCTTCCCGATGTTCTGCGGCTCGGCCTTCAAGAACAAGGGCGTGCAGCCGCTGCTCGACGCCGTCGTCGACTTCCTGCCGTCGCCGATCGACGTGCCGGCCATCCAGGGCATCGACCCGAAGACCGAGGCCGAGATCGAGCGCCACGCCGACGACAACGAGCCGCTGTCGATGCTTGCGTTCAAGATCATGAACGACCCGTTCGTCGGTTCGCTCACCTTCTGCCGCATCTATTCCGGCAAGCTGACCAAGGGCGTCTCCCTCGACAACACCGTCAAGGGCAAGAAGGAGCGCATCGGCCGCATGCTGCAGATGCATGCGAATTCGCGTGAGGACATCGAAGAGGCGTTCGCCGGCGACATCGTCGCTCTGGCCGGCCTCAAGGAAACCACCACGGGCGACACGCTCTGCGATCCGCTGAAGCCGGTCATCCTGGAGCGCATGGAATTCCCCGAGCCGGTCATCCAGATCGCGATCGAGCCGAAGACCAAGGGCGACCAGGAAAAGATGGGCCAGGCCCTCTATCGCCTGGCGGCCGAGGATCCGTCCTTCCGCGTCAAGACCGACGAGGAATCGGGCCAGACCATCATCGCCGGCATGGGCGAGCTCCACCTCGACATCATCGTCGACCGCATGCGTCGCGAGTTCAAGGTCGAGGCGACCGTGGGCGCTCCGCAGGTTGCGTATCGCGAGACCATCACGCGCCGCACCGAGGAAGACTACACCCACAAGAAGCAGACCGGCGGCACGGGCCAGTTCGCCCGCGTCAAGCTGATCTTCGAGCCGAATCCGGATGGCGACGATTTCATCTTCGAATCGAAGATCGTCGGCGGCGCGGTGCCGAAGGAATACATCCCCGGCGTCGAAAAGGGCATCCAGAGCGTCCTGTCCTCGGGTCCGGTCGCGGGCTTCCCGATGCTGGGCGTCAAGGCGACCCTCATCGACGGCGCCTTCCACGACGTCGACTCGTCGGTCCTGGCGTTCGAAATCGCCTCCCGCGCCTGCTTCAAGGAAGCGGCGAAGAAGGCCGGCGCCCAGCTGCTCGAGCCGATCATGAAGGTCGAGGTCGTGACGCCCGAGGATTACGTCGGCAACGTCATCGGCGACCTGAATGCCCGTCGCGGCCAGATCCAGGGTCAGGAGACCCGCGGTGTGGCGGTGGTGGTCAACGCCATGGTCCCGCTCGCGAACATGTTCAAATACGTCGACAACCTGCGCTCGATGTCCCAGGGCCGCGCCCAGTACACGATGCAGTTCGACCACTACGAGCCTGTGCCGACCGCGGTCGCGCAGGAAATTCAGAAGAAATACGCGTAATTCCAGCCGGTTGGCAGCGGATCTTTAGACAACGCCCTAACCGGCGAGAGAGAATGGAGGCCTCAGATGGCTAAGAGCAAGTTTGAGCGGAATAAGCCGCATGTGAATGTCGGGACGATTGGTCACGTCGACCATGGCAAGACGTCTCTGACGGCTGCGATCACGAAGTATTTCGGCGAGTTCAAGGCGTATGACCAGATCGACGCGGCTCCGGAAGAGAAGGCGCGCGGCATCACGATCTCGACGGCCCACGTCGAATACGAGACGGCGAACCGCCACTATGCCCACGTCGACTGCCCCGGCCACGCCGACTATGTGAAGAACATGATCACGGGTGCGGCGCAGATGGACGGCGCGATCCTGGTTGTGTCGGCGGCCGACGGCCCGATGCCGCAGACGCGCGAACACATTCTTCTGGCCCGCCAGGTCGGCGTTCCGGCGATCGTGGTGTTCCTGAACAAGGTCGACCAGGTCGACGACGCCGAGCTTCTCGAGCTGGTCGAGCTCGAGGTGCGCGAGCTTCTGTCGAAGTACGAGTTCCCGGGCGACGACATTCCGATCGTCAAGGGCTCGGCGCTGGCCGCACTTGAGGATTCCGACAAGAAGATCGGCGAGGACGCGATCCGCGAGCTGATGGCTGCGGTCGACGCCTACATCCCGACGCCGGAGCGTCCGATCGACAAGCCGTTCCTGATGCCGATCGAGGACGTGTTCTCGATCTCGGGCCGCGGCACGGTGGTGACGGGTCGCGTCGAGCGCGGCATCGTCAAGGTCGGCGAGGAGCTGGAGATCGTCGGCATCCGTCCGACGGCGAAGACGACCTGCACGGGCGTCGAGATGTTCCGCAAGCTGCTCGACCAGGGCCAGGCGGGCGACAACATCGGCGCGCTGCTGCGCGGCGTGGACCGTGACGGCGTGGAGCGCGGCCAGGTTCTGGCCAAGCCCGGTTCGGTGAAGCCGCACAAGAAGTTCGTGGCCGAGGCCTACATCCTGACGAAGGAGGAGGGTGGCCGTCACACGCCGTTCTTCACCAACTACCGCCCGCAGTTCTACTTCCGCACGACGGACGTGACGGGCATCGTGACGCTGCCGGCGGGCACCGAGATGGTGATGCCCGGCGACAACATCACGGTCGACGTCGAGCTGATCGTGCCGGTGGCGATGGAAGAGAAGCTCCGCTTCGCCATCCGCGAAGGCGGCCGCACCGTCGGTGCGGGCGTCGTGGCGAGCATTAAAGAGTAAGTCGGTATCAACGGGATCTGGGGGCGCGGAATACGCCGCGCCCGCCCGGACAAGGAAGTGACGCATGAACGGACAGAATATCCGCATCCGCCTCAAGGCGTTTGACCACCGAGTACTCGACGCGTCGACGCGCGAGATCGTCTCGACCGCCAAGCGCACCGGCGCCAACGTCCGGGGTCCGATTCCGCTCCCGACGCGGATCGAGAAGTTCACGGTCAACCGCTCGCCGCACGTCGACAAGAAGAGCCGCGAGCAGTTCGAGATGCGCACCCACAAGCGCCTTCTCGACATCGTCGACCCGACCCCGCAGACCGTCGACGCTCTGATGAAGCTCGACCTGGCGGCCGGCGTGGACGTCGAGATCAAGCTCTGAGGTAACGAACATGAGCCCGGCGGGCATATGCCCCGAAGGCTCCTCTGAAGACAGAGCCGGATGGGGTCATCCCCGGACGGGAACTCTAAGGGAAATGAACCGATGCGTTCAGGTGTGATTGCACAGAAGGTGGGTATGACCCGCATCTACAATGATGCGGGCGAGCATGTGCCGGTGACGGTCCTCCGCATGGAGAACTGCCAGGTCGTGGCGCAGCGTACCCAGGAGAAGAACGGCTACACCGCGGTGCAGCTCGGCGTCGGCCTTGCGAAGGTCAAGAACACGTCGAAGGCCGAGCGCGGCCAGTTCGCCGCCGCTTCCGTCGAGCCGAAGGCCAAGGTCGCCGAGTTCCGCGTGAGCCCCGAGAACCTTCTCGATGTCGGCTCCGAGATCACCGTCGACCACTTCGTCGCCGGCCAGAAGGTCGACGTGACGGGCACGTCGATCGGCAAGGGCTTCCAGGGCGTCATCAAGCGCCACAATTTCGGTGGCGGTCGCGCCACCCACGGTAACTCCGTCTCGCACCGCACGCACGGTTCGACCGGCCAGCGCCAGGACCCCGGCAAGGTGTTCAAGGGCAAGAAGATGGCCGGCCACATGGGCAATACCCGCGTCACGACGCAGAACGTCGAGGTTGTCTCGACCGACGTCGACCGCGGCCTGATCCTGATCCGCGGCGCGGTTCCGGGTTCGAAGGGCGCATGGATCATGGTGCGCGACGCCGTCAAGTCGGCTCTGCCCGACAATGCACCGAAGCCGGCAGCCGTCCGCAAGAACGGCGCCGCTGAGAAGGGGGCCGAGTAATGGATCTCAAGGTAACCACACTCGCCGGCAAGGACGCCGGCAAGCTGTCGCTCTCGGACGAGATCTTCGGGCTCGATCCGCGCGACGACATCCTGGCCCGCGTGGTGCGCTGGCAGCTGGCCGCGCGCCAGCAGGGCACGCACCAGGCCAAGGGCCGTGCGGACGTCGCCCGCACCGGCGCCAAGATGTACAAGCAGAAGGGCACCGGTCGCGCCCGTCACCATTCGGCCCGCGCTCCGCAGTTCCGCGGCGGCGGCAAGGCCCACGGCCCGGTGGTGCGCAGCCATGCGCATGACCTGCCCAAGAAGGTGCGTGCGCTCGGCCTCAAGCATGCGCTGTCGGCCAAGGCCAAGTCGGAGAGCCTGATCGTCATCGACGACCTGGTGCTCGGCGAGGCCAAGACCAAGGCGCTGATCGAGAATTTCGCCGCGCTGGGCCTGACCAACGCGCTGATGATCGGCGGCTCGGAGCTCGACCAGAACTTCCAGCGCGCGGCTGCGAACATTCCGAACATCGACGTGCTGCCGATCCAGGGCATCAACGTTTACGACATTCTGCGCCGCGGCACGCTGGTCCTCTCCAAGGCCGCCGTCCAGGCCCTCGAGGAGCGTTTCAAATGACCGACCTCCGTCATTACGACGTGCTCGTCTCTCCGGCGATCACCGAAAAGTCGACCATGGCTTCGGAGCAGAACCAGGTCGTCTTCAATGTCGCCAAGAAGGCGACGAAGCCCGAGATCAAGGCTGCGGTCGAGGCGCTGTTCGGCGTGAAGGTCGTCGGCGTCAACACGCTGGTGCGCAAGGGTAAGGTCAAGCGCTTCCGCGGCACGGTGGGCAAGCTGAGCGACGTCAAGAGGGCGATCGTGACGCTCAAGGACGGCGACTCGATCGACGTCACCACCGGCCTGTAAGCGCTGAGAGGTTAGGAACATGGCACTGAAGAGTTACAAGCCGACGACGCCGAGCCAGCGCCAGCTGGTCATCGTCGATCGCTCCGGCCTCTACAAGGGCAAGCCGGTCAAGGGCCTGACCGAAGGCCTGAAGTCCGCGGGCGGCCGCAACAACACCGGTCGCGTCACCGCGCGCTTCCAGGGTGGCGGTCACAAGCGCACCTATCGCATGATCGACTTCAAGCGCCGCAAGCTTGACGTCGCGGCGACGGTCGAGCGTCTCGAATATGATCCGAACCGCACCGCCTTCATCGCGCTGGTGAAGTACGAGGACGGCGAGCTGAGCTACATCCTGGCGCCGCAGCGCCTGGCGGTCGGCGACCAGATCATCGCCTCGGCCTCGGCCGACGTGAAGCCGGGCAATGCGATGCCGCTGCAGGCGATGCCGGTCGGCACGATCATTCACAATGTCGAGCTGAAGCCGGGGAAGGGCGGTCAGATCGCCCGTTCGGCTGGCGCCTACGCCCAGCTCGTCGGCCGCGACCAGGGCATGGCGATCCTGCGCCTCAACTCGGGCGAGCAGCGCCTGGTGTCGGGTTCGTGCTTCGCCACGGTGGGTGCCGTGTCGAACCCCGACCACGGCAACATCAACCTCGGCAAGGCCGGCCGTTCGCGCTGGCTCGGCAAGCGCCCGCACAACCGCGGCGTCACCATGAACCCGGTCGACCATCCGCACGGCGGTGGTGAAGGCCGCACCTCGGGCGGACGCCATCCGGTGACCCCGTGGGGCAAGCCGACCAAGGGCAAGAAGACCCGGTCCAACAAGTCGACCGACAAGTTCATCATGCGCTCGCGCCATGCGCGCAAGAGCTAAGAAGAGGTACGCGAAGTGACCCGTTCAGTCTGGAAAGGTCCGTTCGTCGACGGCTATCTGCTGAAGAAGGCCGACAAGGCCCGCGAAGGCGGCCGTGCGGAAGTGATCAAGATGTGGTCCCGCCGGTCCACCATCCTGCCGCAGTTCGTCGGCCTCACCTTCGGCGTCTACAACGGCCAGAAGCATGTCCCGGTCTCGGTGAACGAGGACATGGTCGGTCAGAAATTCGGTGAGTTCGCCCCGACCCGTACCTATTACGGCCACGGCGCGGACAAGAAGGCGAAGAGGAAGTAACCATGGGCAAGGCCAAGGCTCCGCGCAGGCTTGCGGACAACGAGGCGCGCGCCGTGCTTCGCACGATCCGCATCAGCCCTCAGAAGCTGAACCTGGTTGCCGCGCTGATCCGCGGCAAGAAGGTGGCGGCTGCGCTCAACGATCTGGAGTTCTCGCGCAAGCGCATCGCCGAGACCGTCAAGAAGACGCTCGAAAGCGCGATCGCGAACGCCGAGAACAACCACGACCTCGACGTGGACGCCCTCGTCGTGGCCGAGGCCTATGTCGGCAAGTCGATCGTGATGAAGCGCTTCCATGCCCGCGGCCGCGGCCGCGCCTCGCGCATCGAGAAGCCGTTCTCGCACCTCACCATCGTCGTGCGCGAAGTTGAAGAGAAAGTGGAGGCCGCCTGATGGGCCAGAAAGTCAATCCGATCGGACTGCGCCTCGGCATCAACCGGACCTGGGATTCGCGCTGGTATGCGAACACCGGGGAATACGGCAAGCTGCTGCACGAGGACATCAAGATCCGCAAGTATCTGGAGAAGGAGCTCAAGCAGGCTGCCGTCTCCAAGATCGTCATCGAGCGTCCGCACAAGAAGTGCCGCGTCACGATCCACGCCGCCCGTCCCGGTCTCATCATCGGCAAGAAGGGCGCGGACATCGAGAAGCTGCGCAAGAAGCTGATGGAGATGACCAAGTCGGACACGAGCCTGAACATCGTCGAGGTCCGCAAGCCGGAGATCGACGCCAAGCTCGTCGCCCAGTCGATCGCGCAGCAGCTGGAGCGCCGCATCGCGTTCCGCCGCGCCATGAAGCGCGCCGTTCAGTCGGCGATGCGTCTGGGCGCGGAAGGCATCCGCATCAACTGCTCCGGCCGTCTCGGCGGCGCCGAGATCGCGCGTATGGAGTGGTATCGCGAAGGCCGCGTGCCGCTGCACACGCTGCGTGCGGACGTCGACTACGGCACCGCCGAGGCCCAGACCGCCTATGGCATCTGCGGCGTCAAGGTGTGGATCTTCAAGGGTGAGATCCTCGAGCACGATCCGATGGCTTCCGAGCGTCGGGCGTCCGAGGCTGAGGCCCCGACCACCGGCGGCGCTCGTCGTCGCGAGAACGCGTAAACAAGCGCGGCATACGTAAGAAGGATAGAGAACGATGCTGCAGCCCAAGCGCACAAAGTTCCGCAAGCAGTTCAAGGGCCGTATCCACGGCGTCGCCAAGGGCGGCACCAACCTGGATTTCGGCGGCTTCGGCCTGAAGGCGCTGGAGCCCAACCGCGTCACGGCACGTGAGATCGAGGCGGCCCGCCGCGCGATCACCCGCGCCATGAAGCGCCAGGGCCGCGTCTGGATCCGAGTGTTCCCGGACGTTCCGGTGACCTCGAAGCCGACCGAAGTCCGCATGGGTAAGGGCAAGGGCGCCGTCGATTACTGGGCGGCGCGCGTCAAGCCCGGCCGGGTGATGTTCGAGCTGGACGGCGTCTCGGAAGAGACCGCGCGCGAAGCGCTGCGTCTCGGCGCCGCCAAGCTGTCCGTGAAGACGCGCTTCATCCAGCGCATCGCAGAGTAGGAAGATCGAGAGCCATGAAAGCCGCCGACGCACGGGGCATGAGCCCCGATCAGCTCAATGACGAACTGGCCAAGCTGAAGAAGGAGCAGTTCAACCTGCGCTTCCAGAAGGCGACCGGCCAGATGGAGAAGACCGCGCGGGTCAAGCAGGTCCGCCGCGACATCGCCCGCATCAAGACGATCGCTGCCGAAAAGGCCGCGGGCAAGAAGGGTTGAGGAAGAGATCATGCCCAAGCGCATCCTTCAGGGTACGGTCGTGAGCGACAAGAACGACAAGACGGTCGTCGTCCGCGTCGAGCGTCGCTTCACGCACCCCGTTATGAAGAAGACCGTTCGCCTGTCGAAGAAGTACAAGGCGCACGACGAGACCAATGCCTGCAAGGTGGGCGATCAGGTGTTCATCCAGGAGTCGCGTCCGATTTCGAAGGACAAGACCTGGGTCGTCGTCACCGAAGCGGCTGCGAAATAGAGAACAAGAGACAGGCCGGAGGGCGGTGCCCCGTTTTCCGGAGATGAAGATAAAGGCGGTCAGTCATGATTCAGATGCAAACTAACCTGGACGTTGCCGATAATTCCGGCGCGCGCCGCGTCATGTGCATCAAGGTGCTGGGCGGCTCGAAGCGCAAGTATGCCTCGGTCGGCGACATCATCGTCGTCTCGATCAAGGAAGCTATTCCGCGCGGCCGCGTCAAGAAGGGCGATGTCATGAAGGCGGTCGTGGTTCGCACGGCCAAGGACATTCGCCGTCCCGACGGTTCGGTCATCCGGTTCGACAAGAACGCGGCCGTTCTGGTGGACAACAAGAAAGAGCCGATCGGCACCCGTATCTTCGGGCCGGTTCCGCGCGAGCTGCGTGCGAAGAACCACATGAAGATCATCTCGCTCGCGCCTGAAGTGCTGTAAGGAGCCGAACGATGCAGAAGATTCGCAAGGGCGACAAGGTCGTCGTGCTCGCCGGCAAGGACAAGGGCCGCACGGGGGAAGTGCTCCGCATGATGCCGAAGGACGACAAGGCTGTCGTGCGCGGCATCAACATGGTGCGCCGCCATCAGCGCCAGTCGCAGTCCCAGGAAGGCGGCATCATTTCCAAGGAAGCGCCGATCCACGTCTCGAACATCGCCGTGGCCGATCCCAAGGACGGCAAGCCGACCCGCATCGGCTTCGAGGTGAAGGATGGCAAGAAGGTGCGCGTAGCGAAGCGCTCGGGAGCAACGATCGATGGCTAAGTCTTATCAGCCGCGTCTGCGCAAGGTCTACGACGAGCAGATCCGCAAGGCGCTTCAGGAACAGTTCAACTACGACAACGAGATGCAGATCCCGCGTCTCGACAAGATCGTGCTGAACATGGGCGTGGGCGAGGCGACTGCCGATTCCAAGAAGCCGACCGTGGCGGCCGAGGATCTCGGCCTGATCGCCGGCCAGAAGGCCGTCGTCACCCGCGCGCGCAACTCGATCGCCGGCTTCAAGGTTCGCGAGAACATGCCGATCGGCGCCAAGGTGACGCTCCGCAAGGAGCGCATGTACGAGTTCCTCGATCGCCTGATCAACATCGCGCTGCCGCGCGTCCGCGACTTCCGCGGCCTCAACCCGAAGAGCTTCGACGGGCGCGGCAACTATGCGATGGGCATCAAGGAGCACATCGTGTTCCCCGAGATCAACTACGACAAGGTCGACCAGATCTGGGGCATGGACATCATCGTCTGCACGACCGCCAAGACGGATGACGAAGCGCGGGCCCTTCTCAAGGCCTTCAACTTCCCGTTCCGGCAGTAACGGCAAGCGGTAGGAAAGGTATTTGAAATGGCCAAGACCAGTTCAGTCGAAAAGAACAACAAGCGCCGCAAGATGGTCGCCAACGCCGCTGCCAAGCGCAAGGCGCTGAAGGCGATCGTCATGGATCAGTCGCTGCCGCTCGAGGAGCGCTTCCGCGCCCAGCTCAAGCTGTCGGCGATGCCCCGCAACGGCGCCCGCACCCGCATCCGCAACCGGTGCGAAGTGACCGGCCGTCCGCGCGCGTTCTACCGCAAGCTCGGCATGTCGCGTATCGCGCTGCGTGAGCTCGGTTCGCTCGGGATGATCCCGGGCCTCGTGAAGTCCAGCTGGTAAGAGAGGGCACGACGATGTCTTTGAGTGATCCCCTCGGCGATATGCTGACCCGCATCCGCAACGCTTATGGCCGCAAGAAGTCGAAGGTTTCGACGCCGGCCTCGACGCTGCGCGCCCGTGTTCTCGAAGTGATGAAGTCGGAAGGCTACATCCGCGACTACGCCCAGACCGATTTCGGCAACGGCAAGTCCGAGATCGAGATCGAACTGAAGTATGCCGAAGGCCAGCCGGTCATCCGCGAGATCGCTCGCGTGTCCAAGCCCGGCCGTCGCGTCTACGTTTCGGTCAAGTCGATCCCGCAGGTCGCCAACGGCCTCGGCATCTCGATCCTTTCGACCCCGAAGGGCGTGATGGCCGACCACCAGGCGCGCGAGCAGAACGTCGGCGGCGAAATCCTCTGCCAGATCTTCTGATCAGGCAGACCGAACAAACAGGAACGAGGACAAGACAATGTCTCGTATTGGCAAGAAGCCCGTCGCTCTCCCGCAGGGCGTGACCGCCTCGGTCAACGGCCAGACGGTGAGCGCGAAGGGACCGAAGGGCGAACTCAAGTTCGTCGTCAACGACGAGGTCCTGGTCAAGCTGCAGGACGGCGAGATCGCCGTCGAGCCGCGCGACCAGTCGAAGCTCGCACGGTCGAAGTGGGGCATGTCCCGCACGATGATCGTCAACATCCTCAACGGCGTGAAGGACGGTTTCGAGAAGCGTCTCGAGATCAACGGCGTTGGCTATCGCGCGGCCATGCAGGGCAAGAACCTGCAGCTGTCGCTCGGCTTCAGCCACGAAGTCGTCTACCAGACGCCGGAGGGCATCACGATCGCGACGCCGAAGCCGACCGAGATCGTCGTCAGCGGCATCGACAAGCAGCAGGTCGGCCAGGTAGCCGCCGAGATCCGCGAATATCGCGGCCCCGAGCCCTACAAAGGCAAGGGCGTAAAGTATGCGGGCGAGAAGATCGTCCGTAAGGAAGGCAAGAAGAAGTAAGGCAGTAGGGAGTAGGCAGTAGTGAGTAGTGATCTACTGCCGGCTGCCTACTCACTACTCACTTAGTCGCCACGGAAGGCGGTTGCGGGCTGAGTTAGACCGCACAGAGCCGCCGCCGTTTCACAAGGCAAGGGAAGAAGGCCATGGCCGCGAAGCAGTCCACCCAGAAGCGCGCGCAGCGCATCCGCCGTCAGCTCAAGAAGGTTGCCGGCGAGCGTCCGCGCCTGTCCGTGCATCGCTCGTCGAAGCACATCTACGTCCAACTCATCGACGACGCGCAGGGCCGCACGCTCGCCGCAGCGTCGACCCTCGACAAGGAGTTGAAGGGCTCGCTGAAGACCGGCGCCGACACGGCAGCGGCGGCAGCGGTCGGCAAGCTCGTCGCCGAGCGGGCCAAGAAGGCCGGCGTGACCGAGGTCGTGTTCGACCGCGGCCCGTATATCTATCACGGCCGCGTCAAGGCGCTCGCCGATGCCGCCCGCGAGGGCGGACTGAGCTTCTAGCGCATTCGCCCCGGTTTCGGGGCGTCCCGCTGGTTGAAACCGGGCCGGCACTCGTGTAGAGGCCGGCCTTCACATTGAAACCCGGTGCCTCCGGAAAAGAACAAGGAACAGGATATGGCACAAGAACGTCGGGAAGGCGGCCGCGATCGCGGTCGTGACCGCGAGGAAAAGGACAGCGAGTTCGTCGACAAGCTGGTCCACATCAACCGTGTCGCCAAGGTGGTGAAGGGTGGCCGTCGCTTCGGCTTCGCAGCCCTCGTCGTCGTCGGCGACCAGAAGGGCCGCGTCGGCTTCGGCCACGGCAAGGCGCGCGAAGTGCCGGAGGCGATCCGCAAGGCGACCGAGGCCGCCAAGCGCGAGCTGATCTTCGTCCCGCTGCGCTCCGGCCGCACGCTGCATCACGACGTGTCGGGCCGTCACGGCGCCGGCAAGGTCCTGCTGCGCGCAGCCAAGCCCGGCACGGGCATCATCGCAGGCGGCCCGATGCGCGCCGTCTTCGAGACGCTCGGCATGCATGACGTCGTCGCCAAGTCGATGGGTTCGTCGAATCCGTACAACATGGTGCGCGCCACCTTCGACGCCCTGAAGAACCAGGTCCACCCGAAGGACATCGCTGCCCAGCGCGGCATCAAGTATTCCGCGCTCCAGGCGCGCCGCGGCGCTGCCGCCGGCGAAGAATAAGGAGACGGGTCATGGCGAAGAAAGCCACCAAGACCATCACCGTCGAGCAGATCGGCAGCCCGATCCGTCGTCCGAAGGAACAGCGCGCGACGCTCGTGGGCCTCGGCCTGAACAAGATGCATCGCCGCCGCACGCTCGAGGATACCCCCTCGGTCCGCGGCATGATCGCCTCCGTCGGCCATCTCGTCCGCATCGTCGACGAGGCGTGAGCCGGAGCGCAGGAGAAGAGACATGAAACTCAACGAATTGCGCGACAACGAAGGCGCAACCAAGGACCGCAAGCGGCTCGGCCGCGGCATCGGCTCCGGCAAGGGCAAGACCGGCGGACGCGGCGTGAAGGGCCAGAAGGCCCGCTCCGGCGTGGCCATCAACGGCTTCGAGGGCGGCCAGATGCCGCTCTACCGTCGCCTGCCCAAGCGCGGCTTCACGCCTATCTCGTCGAAGTCCTTTGCGACCGTTTCGCTCGGCCGCATCCAGGCTGCGATCGACGCCAAGAAGCTCGACGCCAAGGAGACGGTGGATGCCGCCGCTCTCGTCAAGGCCGGCGTGATCCGTCGCGTCAAGGACGGCGTGCGCGTTCTCTCGGACGGCGAGCTCAAGGCGAAGGTCTCGTTCGACGTGGCCGGCGCCTCCAAGGCGGCTCTCGAGAAGATCGAAAAGGCGGGCGGCTCGATCAAGCTGCCGGAAGCCAAGTCCGAGTGACATAGAGCAGCGGTGCGACGGCGCCGCTGCTTGCATCTTTGCGGGCCGGAGCCTATTTCGAGGCTTCGGCTCAAAGCATGACTCGCCTCCCGCGAGCCAATTCGCCTGCCGAAGCGGAGATTTCCCCATGGCATCAGCAGCCGAGCAGCTTGCCTCGAACCTCAATTTCGCGGCCTTCGCCAAGGCGGAGGACCTCAAGAAACGCATCTGGTTCACGCTCGGCGCTCTGCTTGTCTATCGCCTCGGCACCTATATCCCGATCCCCGGCATCAACCCGGATGCCTTCGCGCAGGCCTTCGCGGGCCAGTCGCGCGGCGTGCTCGGCATCTTCAACATGTTCGCGGGCGGCGCGGTCGAGCGTATGGCGATCTTCGCGCTCGGCATCATGCCCTACATCTCGGCCTCCATCATCATGCAGCTCATGACGTCGGTGGTCCCGACGCTGGAGCAGCTGAAGAAGGAAGGCGAACAGGGCCGCAAGGTCATCAACCAGTACACCCGCTACGGCACCGTGCTGCTTGCCACCGTGCAGGCCTACGGCATCGCGGTCGGCCTGGAAGGCGGCGCGGGCATCGTCACCGACCCGGGCTGGTTCTTCAAGCTGTCCGCCGTCATCACGCTCGTCGGCGGCACGATGTTCCTGATGTGGCTCGGCGAGCAGATAACCGCCCGCGGCATCGGCAACGGCATCTCGCTCATCATCTTCGCCGGCATCGTGGCCGGCCTGCCGTCGGCGCTGTCCGGCACGCTGGAACTCGGCCGCACCGGCGCGCTGTCGACCGGCCTGATCCTGGCGATCATCGTGCTCGCGGTCGTGGTGATCGCGCTGATCGTGTTCTTCGAGCGCGCCCAGCGCAGGCTGCTGATCCAGTATCCGAAGCGCCAGGTGGGCAACCGCATGTTCCAGGGCGACACCTCGCACCTGCCGCTGAAGCTGAACACCGCCGGCGTCATCCCGCCGATCTTCGCGTCCTCGCTGCTGCTCCTGCCCGCGACCGTGGCCGGCTTCTCCGACACGACTGCGATGCCTGGCTGGGCGAGCTCCATCCTGGCCGCGCTCGGTCACGGCCAGCCGCTTTACATGGCGCTCTATGCGGCGATGATCGTCTTCTTCGCCTTCTTCTACACGGCGATCGTCTTCAATCCGAAGGACACGGCCGACCAGCTGAAGAAGCATTCCGGCTTCATCCCCGGCTACCGCCCGGGCGAGCGGACGGCCGAATACATCGATTACGTGCTGACCCGCATCACGGTCGTCGGGGCAATCTATCTCGTCGTGATCTGCCTGTTACCCGAATTTCTCATTTCGGCGACCGGCGTTCCGTTCTATCTCGGTGGCACGTCGCTGCTGATCGTCGTGAGCGTCACGCTCGACACGGTGGCGCAGATCCAGGGTCATCTGATCGCCCATCAGTACGAAGGGCTGATCAAGAAGTCGAAGTTGCGGGGGGGCAAGAGATAGAATGAAGCTGATACTGCTGGGCCCGCCGGGGGCGGGCAAGGGGACGCAGGCGCAGCGGCTGGTCGAGAAGCACGGAATCCCGCAGCTTTCCACGGGCGACATGCTGCGCGCGGCGGTGAAGGCCGGCACCGAGGTCGGCCGACGCGCCAAGGCGGTGATGGATGCCGGCGAGCTGGTGTCGGACGAGATCGTCAACGCGATCGTCGCCGAGCGCATCGACCAGCCCGATTGCAAGAAGGGCTTCATTCTCGACGGCTATCCGCGCACGCTGGTCCAGGCCGATTCGGTCGAGAAGATGCTGGCCGAGCGCGGCCTGAAGCTCGACATGGTCATCGAGCTCGTCGTCGACGACAAGGCGCTGGTCGGCCGCATCGTCAAGCGCGCCGAAGAGGCGGCCGCCGCCGGGCAGCCGGTCCGCAAGGACGACAATCCGGAGGTGTTCGAGGAGCGCCTGCGCGAATACTACAAGAAGACGGCGCCGCTGATCGGCTACTACTACGCCAAGGGCCTGCTCAAGGGCGTGGACGGCATGGCGTCGATCGACGACGTGACGACGCAGATCGAGGCGCTTCTCGCCGCGAACAAGTGACATTCAGCGGTTGACGGGGAGGGCGTGTTGCACTATAGCGGCGCGTCTCCCATCAGATCGCATGATTGGATGGTCCGCAAGGACTTGCCCGTGCTTTGATCGGAACACCCGCAAGGGCCGGCCTCCACCGGACGCGGGGCACAACAACAATGCCAGCCTGACTGGCTCACATGGAGATGAAGATGGCTCGTATAGCCGGCGTCAACATTCCGACCAACAAGCGCGTGATCATCGCGCTGCAGTACATCCATGGCATCGGCCCGAAGTTCGCGGCCGAGATCGTGGAGAAGGTCGGCATCCCCGCGGAGCGCCGCGTCAACCAGCTCACCGATGCTGAGGTGCTGCAGATCCGCGAAGCGATCGACCGCGACTACAAGGTCGAGGGTGACCTGCGCCGCGAAGTGTCGATGAACATCAAGCGCCTGATGGACCTCGGCTGCTACCGCGGCCTGCGCCATCGCCGCTCGCTGCCGGTTCGCGGCCAGCGCACGCACACGAACGCTCGCACCCGCAAGGGTCCGGCGAAGCCCATCGCGGGCAAGAAGAAGTAATTTGAGGCAGTAGGCAGTAGGCAATAGGCAGTAGGATTTCACTACTGCCTACTCACTACTGCCCACCGCCTCGGGTGTAGCCGCTGGCATTACGGCGGCGTAGAGATCGAAAGGCAAGACATGGCCAAGGAAGCCACACGCGTCCGCCGTCGCGAACGCAAGAACATCTCGACGGGCGTCGCGCACGTCAATTCGACGTTCAACAACACGATGATCACCATCACCGACGCGCAGGGCAATGCGATTGCCTGGTCGTCGGCGGGCGCCCAGGGCTTCAAGGGTTCGCGCAAGTCGACCCCGTTTGCTGCGCAGATGGCTGCCGAGGACTGTGCCAAGAAGGCGCAGGAGCACGGCATGCGCATGCTGGAGGTCGAGGTCTGCGGTCCGGGTTCGGGCCGTGAGTCCGCGCTTCGCGCGCTGCAGGCGGCGGGCTTCACCATCACGTCGATCCGCGACGTGACGCCGATCCCGCACAATGGCTGCCGCCCGCGCAAGAAGCGCCGCGTCTGACATTTCCCATTCCAACCTGCGGCGCCCATCGGGGCGCCGAAGGCATTTTCCAGATGCCCGTCACGATTGGATGGTGGCGGCGTAACGGAAGGACAAACTGATGATCCAGAAAAACTGGCAGGACCTGATCAAGCCGAACAAGGTCGAGTTCTCCTCGAAGGGCAAGACCATGACGTCGCTGGTCGCCGAACCGCTCGAGCGCGGCTTCGGCTTGACCCTCGGCAACGCGCTGCGTCGCGTTCTTCTCTCGTCGCTGCGCGGCGCGGCCGTGACCGCGGTGCAGATCGACGGCGTGCTGCATGAGTTCTCCTCGATCGCCGGCGTGCGCGAGGACGTGACCGACATCGTGCTGAACATCAAGGAAATCGCCATCAAGATGGAAGGCGATGGACCCAAGCGCATGGTCGTGCGCAAGCAGGGCCCGGGCTACGTCACCGCCGGCGACATCCAGACCGTGGGCGACGTCGAGATCCTGAACCCCGACCACGTGATCTGCACCCTCGACGAGGGCGCCGAGATCCGCATGGAGTTCACGGTCGACACCGGCAAGGGCTACGTGCCTGCCGAGCGCAACCGCGCCGACGACGCGCCGATCGGCCTCATCCCGGTCGACTCGCTCTATTCGCCGGTCAAGAAGGTCTCCTACAAGGTCGAGAACACCCGCGAGGGCCAGGTTCTCGACTACGACAAGCTGACGCTGTCGATCGAGACCGACGGCTCGATCACGGGCGAGGACGCCGTGGCGTTCGCCGCGCGCATCCTGCAGGACCAGCTGTCGCTGTTCGTCAACTTCGACGAGCCGCAGAAGGAGCAGGCGACGGAAGCCGTCACCGAGCTCGCCTTCAACCCGGCGCTGCTGAAGAAGGTCGACGAGCTCGAACTGTCGGTCCGCTCGGCGAACTGCCTGAAGAACGACAACATCGTCTACATCGGCGACCTGATCCAGAAGACCGAGGCGGAGATGCTGCGCACCCCGAACTTCGGCCGCAAGTCGCTCAACGAGATCAAGGAAGTGCTCGCGGCGATGGGCCTGCATCTCGGCATGGAAGTGCCGGACTGGCCGCCGGAGAACATCGAAGACCTCGCCAAGCGCTACGAAGACCAGTACTGAATTGGGTGAATGGTGAATGGTAAAATGGTGAATGGAACTCAGCCTCTGGATCGACCATTCACCATTGACCATTCACCATCCACCTCCTGAAACCACCGGGCACCCGCCCAGAACCTAGGAGATAAGCCAATGCGCCATGGACGTTCCGGCCGCCGGCTGAACCGCACCGTCAGCCACCGCAAGGCCCTGTTCTCGAACATGGCCGCATCCCTCATCGAGCACGAGCAGATCCTCACCACGCTGCCCAAGGCCAAGGAGCTTCGCCCGATCGTGGAGAAGCTCGTGACGCTGGGCAAGCGCGGCGACCTGCACGCCCGCCGCCAGGTGATCTCGGCCATCGGCTCCGACACGCTGGCCAAGCGCCTGTTCGAGACGATCGCGCCCCGTTACGCCTCGCGTAACGGCGGCTACTTGCGCATCATGAAGGCGGGCTTCCGTCACGGCGACAACGCCGCGATGGCGGTGATCGAGTTCGTCGACCGCGACGTCTCGGCCAAGGGTGCGGCCGACCGCGCCCGCACCGAGGCCGAGGCCGCCGCCGAGAGCGAAGCCGCCTGATCGGCTTCGCATCGATGGAAATGACGAAGGGCCCGCGAGGGCCCTTTTTCGTTGGGTGGAGACCGCTCGCGTTACACCGCACATTCGCCGTCGCGCTCCGTTATCCTGGATGGCTTGCCGGCCTCCGGAATGACGATCCGCAATGCATAAGCTGCAGGGCGGGCATGGAACGGCCCTTTATCCTGTGCCGCTATGCGGACGCGCCGGCTTTCCCCGGTCTGCTCCGGCCTGCCAGCAACACGATCAGATAAATCAACGAAATCTGCGTGGTCAGGCTGACCAGGAACATCGCAAACGTTGCCCACCGGGGCATTGAGAGAATCCCCTCCACATTTGTCGGGTATGTCGCATAGCCGATCATCGTCAACACGACGGGCAGGAGTGCCCAGAGCGGCGATTTTGCCCGGTCTCTCAGCCGCCGAACGACCGAAGCTGAAAGCAGCACCATCGCGACTGCGCTAAACAACAGCGTCCATCGCATCATGCCCGACATATCGATCGAGAACACATCCTCGGGTCTTGTCATCCCGGAGACCGTTCTTTCCATCTCGGGCACCATGGCCGACATCATCGCGGCATAGATGAGAATAGCGACCGTTATCGTATACGGCCAGAAAAGGCCGCGCCCGTCATTGCCCGAAAAGCGCCAGAGGCTCGCCAAGTTGTGTGCGATGGAGGTGAAATACGTCTTCACAAGTGCTCCGAGTAGGGGCCGTGACGCCCAAGACGTTTCGATTGTAGCAAAGGTTGCTGCGTCGTAAACGTGGCTCACTCGAAGGGGCGAGAAAAATCTGCGCGTCTTATCCACGCCCCTCACGCCCATGAAACAATCCTCTCGCTCTTGAAGAAAGGAGGGGCGGGATGGGACGGGCGGAGTGGGACAATCAGATGGTGATGCGGGTCGCTTCGATCCTGCTTCTGCTCGCGGTCGACGCCATGAGCGCCAGTTGTGCGTCCGCTCCTGTCCGAGGCCGCGTATTTCCGATTCTCAGTCAGGCCAAAGCGACGCGCGCTTCTGCGCGCTCGGCGTGGGGATGTCCGCGCTCGTCCCGGTGCGCATCGACATCGGCACCCGTGAGTCGGACGATCTGCTGAACCTCGCCTGTCGCTGTGCGTGGTGGCACCGATGCTGCGGATTCTGGCGAGGCATAAAGCTTCGGCTGCCTCTCCGCCGATCACACACGTATCGGATCGTTTGCCGACAAGAGGAGAAGCGTCTTCAATCTTCTCGTCGGACATGCGCCCCGATCACCGGACACGTCCTGAGGGCTGGATCAGGCCGCCCGCACCAGCACGTGCTTCTTCTTCCCGAGCGACAGCTTGATCGCGCCGTTGTCGGCGAGGTCGGCGGCGGTGAGCTGCAGCCTTTCGTCCGACACGGGCCTGTCGTTCACCTTGACTGCGCCGCCCTGGATGTGGCGCCGCGCCTCGCCGTTGGAGGTGGCGAGCCCGGCCGTTACGAAGAGCGACAGGATGCCGACCCCGGCCTCCAGCGTCGATTGCGGCACGGTGACCGTCGGCAGGTCGTCCGACACGCTGCCTTCCTCGAAGGTCTTGCGGGCCGTCTCCGCCGCCTGTTCGGCCGCGGCACGTCCGTGCAGCACGGCGGTGATCTCGGTGGCGAGAACCTTCTTCGCCTCGTTGATCTCGGAGCCGCCAAGCGCCGCCAGCTTCGCGATCTCCGGCAGCGGCAGCGTCGTGTAGAGCTTCAGGAAGCGCTCCACGTCGGCATCCTCGGTGTTGCGCCAGTACTGCCAGAAGTCGTAGGCCGACAGCATGTCCGGGTTGAGCCACACCGCGCCGGACAGCGACTTGCCCATCTTGGCGCCCGACGCCGTGGTGAGCAGCGGCGAGGTCAGCGCAAAGAGCTGCGGCGTGCCCATCTTGTGGCCGAGGTCGATGCCGTTGACGATGTTGCCCCACTGGTCCGAGCCGCCCATCTGCAGGCGGCAGCCGTAGCGCTTGTTGAGCTCCACGAAATCGTAGGCCTGCAGCACCATGTAGTTGAACTCGAGGAACGACAGCGACTGCTGCCGGTCGAGCCTCAGCTTGACGCTGTCGAAGGAGAGCATGCGGTTGACGGAGAAATGGGCGCCGACGTCGCGCAGGAAGTCGAGATAGTTGAGCTGGCGCAGCCATTCGCCGTTGTCGACCATCAGCGCATCCTTCGGGCCATCGCCGAAGGTCAGGTAGTTGCTGAACACCTGCTTGATCGAATTGATGTTCGAGGCGATCGTGTCGAGCGTCATCAGCTTGCGCGCCTCGTCCTTGAAGGACGGGTCGCCGACCATGCCGGTGCCGCCGCCCATCAGCGCGATCGGCCGGTGGCCAGTCTTCTGCATCCAGTGCAGCATCATGATCTGGATCAGCCCGCCCGCATGCAGGCTTGGCGCCGTCGGGTCGAAGCCGATATAGGCCGTCACCGTCTCCTTCGCGAAGAGATCGTCCAGGCCAGTCTCGTCGGAAATCTGGTGGATGTATCCACGCTCCGAGAGCGTGCGCAGGAATTCGGATTTGAAGGCGGACATGACAGACTTTCCGGACAGTGTTGGCGCGCGAAGGTTGGCTCCGGCGCGCCCGCGCGTTTAGCATCAGTGGGCCCGGAATCACAAGGATTGAGGGATATGACGGCAATCTGTGCGATCGGGCTGATGAGCGGCACGTCGATGGACGGCATCGACCTCGCCGTCGTGGCGAGCGACGGCGCGGATCTTGTCGAGCGGGGCCCGGCACATTTCGTTCCCTACGAGGCCGCCTTCCGGCGGCGCATCGAGGCCTCGCTGGACGATGCGAAGTCGATCGGGGAGAGAACCGAGCGGCCCGGCGACCTTGCCGCGCTGGAACGCGAGATCACGCTCCGCCACGCCGCTGCCGTGGAGACGTTCCGGTCCGGCCTTACCGGGCGATGGGCCGACGTGGCGCTGATCGGCTTCCATGGCCAGACGGTGCTGCACAGGCCCGAGCGCGGACTGACGGTGCAATTGGGTGACGGGGCGCTGCTTGCCGATCGCACCGGCCTGCCGGTCGTCCACGACATGCGCGCCAACGACATGCTGCATGGCGGGCAGGGCGCACCGCTGGTTCCTGCCTATCACGCCGCGCTTGCCCGCTCGCTGCCGCCGGATCTGCGCGCGACGCTGCCCGTGGCCTTCGTCAACATCGGCGGCATCTCGAACGTCACCTTTGTGCCGGGGGAGGGCGATCCGGTCGCCTTCGATTCCGGGCCGGGCAATGCGCTGATCGACCAGTGGGTCTCGCGTGAGGGCGGGCTGCCCTTCGACGAGAACGGGATGATCGCGAGCGAAGGAGGCGTCGTGCAGACGGTGCTCGACGCCTATCTCGCGAGCCCGTTCTTTTCGCGCCCGGCGCCGAAGTCGCTGGACCGCAACGACTTCACGCTCGACAAGGTGCCGGGTCTGGAACTCGCCGACGGCGCGCGCACGCTCGCGGCGGTGTCGGCCGAAGCCATCCTGCGCGCGGCGGGACACATGCCCGCGGTCCCGAAACTGTGGATCGTCTGTGGCGGAGGCCGGAAGAACCCGCACATCGTCGGCGACCTGCGCCGAGGGGCTGAGCGCCAGGGCGGTCTGGTCATCCTTGCCGAGGATGCGGGATTGGACGGCGACGCGATGGAGGCCGAGGCGTGGGCCTATCTTGCCGTGCGCGCGAGGCGCGGCCTGCCACTGACATTCCCGACGACCACGGGCTGCCGCTTGCCCGTGACCGGCGGTGCGCTGAGCCTGCCGTCCGAAACGTCAGGCCCTGTCGAGCGCTAGTTACTTCTTGGCGGGGGCCTTCGCCTTCGCCGGGGCCTTTGCCTTGGCCGGAGCCTTCGCCTTCACGGCGGCGGGATTGGCAGCAGCAGCCTTCGCGGCGGGCTTGGCCGCGGCTTTCGGCGCAGCGGCGGCCTTTGCCGGCTTGGCGGCAGCCTTTGGAGCTGCCTTGGCCGCGGGCTTCGCGGCGGCCTTCTTCGCGGTCGCTTCCACCGTCTCGACGGGAGCATCGGGAACGTTCTTCTTGATCGATTCGATGGTCTTCATCGCCGAGGCCTTGGCCTTGTAGCTTTCGGACGTGAAGACGATCTCGCCATTGGCCGCACGAAACCGGAAACGCGTCTCACCTTTTTTGTCTTTGTAGACTTCGAACTTGCTCACTTTGGGGTCCCCCTCGTTTGGAGCGGTGATTCGTTCACCGGCAAAAAGTGACATTTAGTCACTCCCCTGTCGAGCAATGCCGTTGTTGCGGCGCACACAGAAGAACAGGCTGGAAGGACTTTCTCCTTCCAGCCTGTTCTTGGCGATGCTGTTGTGAGCTGCTTAGCGTAGCCGTTTCGGCCGCGGGTCGGCGAGTTCGCCCGCGAGCCGGCGGTCGAGATAGTCCGAGCATTCTTCGATCAGCACGTCGGCGTCGTTCGAGAAGAAATGGTTCGCGCCGGGGATCGTCTTCTGCGTGATGGTGATGCCCTTCTGCGTGTGCAGCTTGTCGACCAGGCCCTGCACATCCTTGGGCGGCGCAACCTTGTCGGCGTCGCCGTGGATGATCAGGCCCGACGACGGGCAGGGGGCCAGGAACGAGAAGTCGTAGATGTTCGGCTGCGGCGCGACCGAGATGAAGCCTTCGACCTCGGGCCGGCGCATCAGGAGCTGCATGCCGATCCAGGCGCCGAAGGAATAGCCGGCGACCCAGCAGCTTTTCGAATCCGGATGCAGCGACTGCACCCAGTCGAGCGCGGCTGCCGCGTCCGACAGCTCGCCGGAACCATGATCGAATTCGCCCTGGCTGCGACCGATGCCGCGGAAGTTGAAGCGGAGCGTGGTGAAGCTGCGCTTCTGGAACATGTAGAACAGGTCGTAGACGATCTTGTTGTTCATCGTGCCGCCGAACTGCGGATGCGGATGCAGCACGATGGCGATCGGGGCGTTCTTTTCCGTCGAGGGCTGGTAACGTCCTTCGAGGCGGCCGGCGGGGCCGTTGAAAATTACTTCAGGCATATATACTCCAACTGTCGCTCCGACTGTACGGCTCGACCTTCACGGGTTCCGGCTTGACGCCGGGGCGGGCAGTACCTAATAACCAGTTTAGAATTGTTCAAAACTAGGCTAGGATGTCCGCTCGTTCGACGGGCTAGATAGGACGTCCGCCCTTTGAAATTCAAGGAAATTGCGCGGCGGTCGGTCGATTGCCGCTGAAGGAGCGAACCGGCGCACCATGGCGGCCAGACGCAGCTATCTCGACCACAATGCCAGCGCGCCGCTCAGCGACGTCGCGCGCGCGGCGATGGTTGGAGCGCTGGCGATCGACGCCAATCCGTCCTCGGTCCATTCGCAGGGCAGGGAGGCGCGTCGTGTGGTCGAGGCTGCCCGCCGCGACGTGGCGGCGCTAGTCGGCGCGGATCCCGCCAATGTCGTCTTCACGTCGGGTGCGACGGAGGGCGCATCGTGGCTGCTGATGCCGAACTGGCGCATGGGCCGCGCGCCATTGCATGTCTCCAGGCTGATCGTTTGTGCCGCCGACCATCCGGCGACGTTAAATGGCGGCCATTTCGCGCCGGAGGCGCTCACGCGGATCGGCGTCGATGCCGACGGCATCCTTCGCATGGACGAGCTTGCGTCCGAACTGGAGCGCCACGACCGCGCCGCCGGCCAAATCATGGTCGCGATCCATCTTGCCAACAACGAAACGGGTGTGGTGCAGCCGGTGGCGCAGATCGCAGCCTTCGTGCGCGCCGCGGGCGGCATCCTGGTGCTGGACGCCGTGCAGGCCGCGGGCCGCATTCCGCTCGACATCTCCGACGGTTGCGCGGATTTCCTGATTCTCTCGTCGCACAAGATCGGCGGCCCGAAGGGCGCAGGCGCGGTCGTCTCGGCCGGAGGCGTGCTGATGCCGGAACCGCTGATCAGGGGCGGCGGGCAGGAGCACGGCCACCGCGCCGGCACCGAGAACGTGGCGGCTATCGCCGGCTTCGGCGCGGCCGCGCGGGAAGCGATGGCGCTGCTTCCCGAGATGGAACAGGTTGCGGCGCTGCGCGACCGCTTCGAGGCCGAGATCCTGGCGCATGTGCCCGATGCGGTGATCTTCGGCCGCGCGGCGCGCCGGTTGCCGAACACGACCTTCTTCGCCATACCCGGCCTCAAGGCCGAGACCGCGCAGATCGCCTTCGATCTCGACGGCGTCGCCCTTTCCGCCGGCTCGGCCTGCTCGTCGGGCAAGGTCGGCCCGAGCCACGTGCTTGCGGCGATGGGCCAGGGCGCGTATGGCGGCGCACTTCGGGTGTCGATCGGCCGCGCGACGACGGAGGAAGATCTGGTCCTGTTTGCGCAGGCGCTGCGCAAGCTGGTCGCGAGGAGGGCCGTGAAGGCCGCGTAATGCGCCGCGGGCATACCGGCCTTGTCGAGATGGGCCTGTATTTTCCGCGCAAAGACACTAAATGAGGCGTGCGCCGAGAGGTGTCGCCAGGTTTGAAAACGGTCGGGCCTTGAACCCGACATGGATGGAGAACGCTGATGCCTGCCGTGCAGGAGACCATCGAGCAGGTCCGCAACATCGATGTGGACCAGTACAAATACGGTTTCGAGTCCTTCATCGAGATGGACAAGGCGCCCAAGGGCCTGTCCGAGGACACGATCCGGTTCATTTCCGCCAAGAAGGGCGAGCCCGAGTGGATGCTGGAATGGCGCCTCGGCGCCTATCGCCGCTGGCTGACGCTCGAGGAACCGACCTGGGCGCGCGTCCACTATCCGAAGATCGACTTCCAGGACATCTATTACTACGCCGCGCCGAAGAACCAGTCCGGCCCGCGTTCGCTGGACGAAGTCGATCCCGAGATTCTGAAAGTCTACGAGAAGCTCGGCATCCCGCTCAAGGAGCAGGAGATCCTCGCCGGCGTGCAGAAATCGCCTGAAGACGCAGAGGACGGCGAGGCGAGCGACAACGTCTACAAGTCCGGCCGCGTTGCGGTGGATGCGGTGTTCGATTCCGTCTCGGTGGTGACCACCTTCAAGGAAGAGCTCGCCAAGGCCGGCGTGCTGTTCATGTCGATCTCCGAGGCGATCCGCGAGCATCCGGAGCTGGTGAAGAAGTATCTCGGCTCGGTCGTGCCGACGACGGACAACTACTATGCGACGCTGAACTCGGCGGTGTTCACCGACGGGTCGTTCGTGTTCGTGCCCAAGGGGGTGCGCTGCCCGATGGAGCTGTCGACCTATTTCCGCATCAACGAGAAGAACACCGGCCAGTTCGAACGCACGCTGATCATCGCCGAGGAGGGGGCCTACGTGTCCTACCTCGAAGGCTGCACGGCGCCGCAGCGCGACGAGAATCAGCTTCATGCGGCGGTGGTCGAGCTGGTGGCGCTGGACGATGCCGAGATCAAGTATTCGACCGTGCAGAACTGGTTCCCCGGCGACAAGGACGGCAAGGGCGGCATCTACAACTTCGTCACCAAGCGCGGCGACTGCCGTGGCGCACGCTCGAAGATCTCGTGGACGCAGGTCGAGACCGGTTCGGCGATCACCTGGAAATATCCGTCCTGCATCCTGCGCGGCGACGATTCGCGCGGCGAGTTCTATTCGATCGCCGTCTCGAACGGTCACCAGCAGATCGACTCGGGCACCAAGATGATCCATCTCGGCAAGAACACGTCGAGCCGCATCATCTCGAAGGGCATTTCGGCCGGCAAGTCGAACAACACCTATCGCGGCCAGGTGTCGGTGAACCGCCGCGCCACCAATGCGCGCAACTTCACCAACTGCGACTCGCTCTTGATCGGGAACGACTGCGGAGCGCACACCGTGCCCTATATCGAGGTGAAGAACGCCAGCGCCCAGGTGGAGCACGAGGCGACGACGTCGAAGATCTCCGAGGACCAGAAGTTCTACGTCATGCAGCGCGGCATCCCCGAGGAAGAGGCGATCGCGCTGATCGTCAACGGCTTCGTAAAGGACGTCATCCAGGAACTGCCGATGGAATTCGCCGTCGAGGCGCAGAAGCTCATCGGCATCAGCCTGGAGGGGAGTGTGGGGTGAGTATTTTCGCCCGTCATTCCGGGTTCTGCTGCGCGGCCCCGGAATGACCGCGATGTGAAGAGTCGGGACTGAAAGGGAAAACGAGATGTCAGGATGGGTTTACATCATGGCATCCAAACGGAACGGAACGATTTACGTCGGCGTGACAAGCGATCTGCAGGGACGCGCACATGAGCATCGAACGCCGGCACAGCCCGGTTTCACGAGCAGATATGGTTGCGACCGGCTGGTTTGGTACGAGCGGCACGACAACATCATCGAGGCGATAGCGCGCGAGAAGGAACTGAAGAAGTGGCGTCGCTCCTGGAAGCTCTATCTGATTGAGGGGTTTAACGCAGAGTGGGATGACCTGTTCGAGACATGCTACGAGCGGGACAATCCATCGGAGGCGATCAGAGCGAGAGCGAATTGATTTGAGGGTAGCCGTCATTCCGGGGCCGCGTAGCGGAACCCGGAATCCAGAGGGCCGCCGCTGAGGATGAGATGATATGCGTGAAGGCCGAGGTCACTGGCAACTGGACTTCTACCCGCGCACTGGATTCCGGGTTCCGCTGCGCGGCCCCGGAATGACGAAAGTGAGAGATGAAAGACATGCTTGAAATCAGGAACCTCCACGCGCGCATCGCCGACAGCGGCATCGAGATCATCCGCGGCCTGAACCTGACGGTTAAGGCGGGCGAGGTGGCGGCCATCATGGGGCCCAACGGGTCGGGCAAGTCGACGCTCAGCTACATCATCGCCGGCCGCGAGGATTACGAGGTCACCGAGGGCGACATCCTCTACAACGGCGAGTCGATCCTGGAGATGGACCCGGCCGAGCGGGCCGCCAAGGGCGTGTTCCTCGCCTTCCAGTATCCGATGGAGATACCGGGCGTCGCGACGATGGAGTTCCTCAAGGTCGCGATGAACTCCCAGCGCAAGGCGCGCGGCGAGCCGGAGCTGAAGATCCCGGAATTCCTCAAGCGCGTGAAGGAAGAGTCGGCCGCGCTCGGCATCGACTTCGCCATGCTCAAGCGCCCGCTCAACGTCGGCTTCTCCGGCGGCGAGAAGAAGCGCGCCGAGATCCTGCAGATGAAGCTCCTGGAGCCGAAGCTTTGCGTGCTCGACGAGACCGATTCCGGCCTGGACATCGACGCGCTGAAGATCGTCGCCGACGGCGTCAACGCGCTGCGTTCGCCCGATCGCGCCGTGGTCGTGATCACCCACTACCAGCGCCTGCTCGACCTGATCGTGCCGGACACCGTGCACGTGCTCTACAAGGGCCAGGTCATCAAGTCCGGCGAGAAGGAACTGGCGCTTGAGCTCGAGAAGAACGGCTATGCCGGTCTGATCGGCGAGGCGGCGTGAGGTCGAGATGAACATCCACTCCACCCCGAAGCTGACGGCGGCCGAGACGGCGCTGGTCGACGCCTTCGGCGAGCGCCTGTCGTATCTTCCGGGCGACGCCACGGTTACCGTGAAGCGCGACGATGCGGTCGAGGTGTTGAAGGCCGGTCTTCCGACCCGCCGCGTCGAGGCCTGGCACTACACCGATCTGCGCCGCCTGCTGACGGCCGTTCCGGGCTACGATCCGACGCTCGCCGCGCGCGCCAAGCCTGCGCTGCTCGCGGGCTCGACCGTGCTGCCGGTGCTCAACGGCGTCGCCGGCGCGACCGCGAAGATCGACGGCGTCTCCGTGTCGAAGCTCATCGACAAGCTGCTCGACGGCTCGTTCGCTCCGGCGCTCGGCGCGCAGGAGGACGCGGACGCGGTCGGCGCGCTGAACACCGCCTTCGTCGCCGATGGCTGGTTCATCGACATCGCGGCGCGCGCGGAGGTCTCCGGTCCGATCGAGATCCAGAACGTCCAGGCCGGTGGCCAGACGCACAGCCGTTTCCCGGTGCGCGTCGGCGAGGGCGCGAAGGCGACGATCGTCGAGCGCCAGACGGGCGAGGGCGACGCGCTGGTGAGCTCCATCAGCCATCTGACGCTGGCCAAGGATGCGGAACTCACCTGGATCATCGTCCAGGACCATCCGGAGGGCGCGACCCATTTCGGCCAGTTCAACGCCGAGCTGGCGGAAGGCGCGAAGCTGACGCTGTTCATCATGAACGCCGGCTCGAAACTCGTCCGCCAGGAAGTGCGCGTGCGCATGCCGGGCGAGGGCAGCGACTTCCAGCTGCGCGGCATCAACCTGTTGACCGGCGACACGCATTGCGACGTGACGATGATGCTCGACCATCTGGCCGAGAACACGACCTCGACCGAGATCGTGCGCAACGTCGCCAACGGCACCGCGAAGGGCGTCTTCCAGGGCCAGATCCGCGTGGCGAAGGAAGCGCAGAAGACCGACGCGCGCATGGCCTGCAACACGCTGCTCCTGTCGGACGAGGCCGAGTTCTCGACCAAGCCGGAGCTGGAGATCTTCGCCGACGACGTGGCCTGCGGCCACGGCGCGACGGTGACCGAGATCGACCGCAACCATCTGTTCTACCTGATGGCGCGTGGCATCGACGAGAAGACGGCGCGGGGGTTGCTGGTGAAGGCTTTCGTTGCCGAGATCATCGAGGAACTGGAGGACGAGCCGACCGTCGAGGTGCTGGAAGGCCTGCTCGACGAGTGGTTCGCCGCGCATGTTTGAACGAAGTGAGTAGGGAGTAGGGAGTAGCGAGTAGTGTCTGGTGCGGCTGTGGCAATCTATCGACCGTTCCCTAATCACTACTCACTACTCGCTGAAAGCTGATGGATCAGATCATCAAGAACATCACCCCCTACGACGTCGAGGCGATCCGCCGCGACTTCCCGATCCTGTCGCGCGAAGTCTACGGCAAGCCGCTTGTCTATCTCGACAACGGCGCCTCGGCGCAGAAGCCGCAGGTGGTGCTCGACGCCATCCAGCGCGCCTATTCGCAGGAGTATGCCAACGTCCACCGCGGCCTGCATTTCCTGTCGAATGCGGCGACCGACGCCTACGAAAAGGCGCGCGAGACGGTTCGGCGCTTCCTGAATGCGCCGTCGACGGACAATATCGTCTTCACCAAGAACACGACCGAGGCGATCAACACCGTCGCCTATGGCTGGGGCATGCCGAACATCGGCGAAGGCGACGAGATCGTCGTCTCGATCATGGAGCATCACTCCAACATCGTGCCGTGGCATTTCATCCGCGAACGGCAGGGCGCCAAGCTGGTCTGGGCGCCGGTGGACGACGAGGGCGCGTTCCACATCGAGGAGTTCGAGAAGTGCCTGACGGCGCGGACGAAGCTCGTCGCGATCACCCAGATGTCGAATGCGCTGGGTACCGTCACGCCGATCAAGGAGATCGTCCGGATCGCGCATGAACGCGGCATCCCGGTGCTGGTCGACGGCAGCCAGTCGGCGGTGCATATGGCCGTAGACGTGCAGGACCTCGGCTGCGACTGGTTCGTCATGACCGGGCACAAGCTCTACGGCCCCTCCGGCATCGGCGTGCTCTACGGCAAGAAGGAGCGGTTGGAATCGATGCGGCCCTTCCAGGGCGGCGGCGAGATGATCTTCGACGTCACCGAGGACATGGTCACCTACAACGATCCGCCGCACCGCTTCGAAGCCGGCACGCCGCCGATCGTGCAGGCGATCGGGCTGGGCGTCGCGCTCGACTACATGCAGGGCGTGGGCCGCGACCGCATCGCCGCGCATGAAGCGGACCTGAAGACCTATGCGCACGAACGCCTGTCGCGCATCAATTCGCTGCGCATCTTCGGCAATGCGCCTGGGAAGGGCGCGATCGTGTCGTTTGAGCTGCAGGGCATCCACGCGCATGACGTGTCGATGGTGATCGACCGGTCCGGCGTGGCAGTGCGCGCCGGCACACATTGTGCGCAGCCGCTCTTGAAACGCTTCGGCGTCACCTCCACGTGCAGAGCGTCGTTCGGCATGTATAATACACGCGCCGAGGTCGACGCCTTGGCCGAAGCGCTGGAGAAGGCGCGGAAATTCTTCGGGTGAAGCCATGAACGAGACAGTGGCAGCAGACGAAATCACGGCCGCCTCGGCCATACCGGCGGAGGAACTGGCGCGGCTCACGGACGACATCGTCTCGGCGCTGAAGACAGTCTACGATCCGGAGATCCCTGCCGATATCTACGAGCTCGGCCTCGTCTACAAGATCGACATCGAGGACGATCGCTCGGTGAAGATCGACATGACGCTGACAGCCCCCGGCTGCCCGGTCGCCGGCGAGATGCCCGGTTGGGTCGAGAACGCCGTCGGGGCCGTCGAGGGCGTGTCGGGCGTCGACGTCAAGATGGTGTTCGACCCGCCGTGGACGCCGGACCGCATGTCCGAAGAGGCGCAGGTCGCCGTGGGCTGGTACTGAGACGGCGTCCGGCCGGGACCCTGCCGTGCCTATGCCGATGAGGTCTGCCCGACCCGATCCCGAGCAGTTCATTCGCGCGAATCTGCCCCTGACCGCAGTGCCTTCGCGGCCCGACATTCGGCTTCACCTTGCGACCCCGGCGAGCGGTTTGTCGCGGTTGCTTGGCGAGGCGTCCTCGTCTCCCTATTGGGCGTTCTGCTGGGGCGGCGGCCTGGCGATCGCGCGCCATCTTCTGGATCATCCCGACCTTGTCCGCGGTAAACGCGTGCTGGATTTCGGTTCCGGCTCCGGGCTTGTGGCGATCGCAGCGGCGAAGGCGGGCGCACGCCAGGTGATTGCAGCTGAAATCGACCCGCTCGGCACGGCGGCCATATCGCTCAACGCGGATGCGAATGGCGTGACCCTGGATATTGTCCAGAACGATCTTGTCGATGCGGCACTTCCCGAGGTCGACGTCGTGCTGGCTGGCGACACGTTCTACGACTCGGCGCTGGCCGCGCGCGCGACGGGCTTCCTCGACCGCTGCCTCGATGCGGGGGCGCGCGTCCTGGTCGGCGATCCGGGGCGGGTCCATCTGCCGCTGCGGCGCCTGCGTGAACTCGCCCGCTATCCGGTCGGCGATTTCGGCGATGGCGCATCATCGGTCGCGCCGGGCGTGGTCTATGCCTTCGAGCGCCTCGACACGGGCGAGGGCGTTTCGCGCGACCGATAGCGGCACACGCCACAATTCGGCCGTTGTCGATGTCCGATCTGGCGGGATGAAGCAGGACGGTCGATCACGTCTCAATTGCCCGTCGGCTCGCGCGCACCGTTCGTCGGTACCGTGCAGTGCGTGTCGGCGCGACATGCAGATCCGTTCTTGACCTATGCAGGCGGCGGTCCTGCGGGAGAACCAGGGCGACTGGCGCAGCCCCCTTGCATCCCTGGCGCTGCACCTGGCGGCCATCGCCCTGCTGTTCTTCGTCACGCCCCGGCCGCAGGCTCCTCCGGACACTGAAACATCCGTCTCGGTCGAGATCGTCGCTCCGCCGCCGCGGACACTGCCAGAGGAGGCGCCGGCGTCCTCCTTGGCGCCGGACGGAGCGGATGCCGCGACTCGGCCCGGCCCGAGCGGCCCGACCCTCGAAGCGGCAGTTCCCCGCGCCCCGCTGGAGGCGCCTCTCGCGAGGGTCCAGCCGCCGATGGTACGGGCCGAAAGAATGCTGTCGCAGAGTGTTCTGGCGAACCCTCGCAGCCGCGCCGCAAGACGCGAATTGGGATCGATGGCAGCGGATGAGCGCGCCGTGCAGCTTTGCGGCATCGAGGCGATGGAACAGGTGCACGCCTGGAAGGACGAACTCCTCCCTGAAACGGTGATCGCCTATGCCACGAAAAGCCTCAGGATCCGTGGCGGTTCGATCGTCGCCGACGGAGGCGCATTCCTCAGCGCGGGCAGCTGGTACCGGCTCCGTTTCGAGTGCGATGTTCGGAACGACACGGTCGTCTCCTTCGCCTATTCGGTGGGGGCCCCGATTCCACGCTCGGAATGGGAGGCATATGGTCTCCCCGAGAAAGCCGATGACGATGACTAGGCCGCGTGCCGCTTGCCGGTGAGTTCGAAACCGATCGCCTTCAGGACGGCCAGCGTGGTTTCGAGCGTCGGATTGCCGGTCTCGCTCAGCGACTTGTAGAGCTGCTCGCGGGCCAGCCCGGTCTTGCGGGCGATTTCGGTCATTCCCTTCGCTCGCGCAACCACGCCGAGGGCGGCGGCGATATGGGACGCGTTTCCGGTTTCGAAGGCATCCGCCAGAAAGACCTCCACCGCTTCGTCCGAGGTCAGGAGATCGGCCAGATCGAGGTCGTAGATTTTCTCACTCATCGCTTTCCGTCCATTCCGAAGCCAGGCGCCGAGCCAGCCTGATATCTGCGTCCTGCGTGCTCTTGTCGCCGCCGCAAAGCAGCACGACGATCTCCGAACCCCGCCGCTGGAAATACAGCCTGTAGCCTGGGCCGTGGTGAATTCTCAGCTCGCTGACCCCGCCGCCTACCGGAGAGACGTCGCCTTCGAGCCCATTGACCAGACGCAAAAGTCTCGCCGCGATCAGAGCCTTGGCGCGTCCGTCTTTCAGGCGACGTTCCCACTTCCTGAACGTTTCCGTCTGTTTCAGCACGGGCATGCCAATCTGTGATTTAAATATTACAGATTGTCAATTCCACGCCTTTACCAGCCCCTTGCGAACTAGGTGTTTCGCCATCATTTATGTTACATGATGTCATTCCCCCGGGCCTTGAACCCGCGGCAATGGAGAAAGACCGATGGGCCGTTTTGCTATCATGACCATGACCGACGCCGCGGCGGAGCGCGTCAAGGAGATCGTTTCGTCGCGCGACAACGCCAGGGGCGTGCGCGTCGGGGTCAAGAAGGGCGGCTGCGCGGGCATGGAATATACGGTCGACCTCGTGACCGAGCCCAATGCCAAGGACGACCATATCGAGCGCGCCGGCGCCGATGTCTGGGTCGCGCCGGAGGCCGCACTCTATCTGCTCGGCACGGAGATGGACTTCGAGGTGACGACCCTGCGCACCGGCTTCACCTTCCGCAATCCGAACCAGAGCTCGGCCTGCGGCTGCGGCGAATCGGTGGAACTCAAGCCGGCCGACCTCAAGGCGCTCGCCGAAGCCCGCGCCAACGCGGCCTGATTGTATTTCCGGCCGCGTGCATCCAATCGCGCGCGGGGACGTTGCTGTCGACAATGAAGGAGACGGCCATGGCAGACATCAGCAGCATCAGGGAACATGCCGAGGTCATCGGCGCAGACGGGGTACATGTCGGCACGGTCGACCATGTCGAGGGAAACCGCATCAAGCTGACGAAAGCCGACAGCGGCATGGGCTCTCACAAGGGCCATCATCACTATGTCCCGCTGGCGCTCGTCGCCGACATCGAGGATGGCAAGGTGCGGCTGTCGGCCAATGCCGACGTCGCGGTCACCTTCGAAGAGGAGGCAGGCGGCGGCTCTGCCACCTGACGCCCTCACCAGAATGCGGGGCCAACCAGCCCTCCGGCCTCAATCGATCCATTCTCCGTTCCGCCGGTGCCAGTCGGCGATCGATTCCTCCGGATAGAGTTCGAAGCTCACGTCGCCCTTGCGGATGTCCGGCTCGACCCAGCTGGCTTTGTATTTGAGCATCAGGTGCACGCTCGATGTCGGCGCCGGCAGTTCGCTGTCGATGGCCGAGGCAAAGGGGTGCACCAGGTCCGGCCAGGTCGGGTCGTAAAGCCAGAGCGCGGAACCGCAAGAGCGGCAGAACCGACGCTCTCCCGTCGAGACCTCGCAATGCGGATGCTCGTCGTCCTCGATCTCGGCCCTGTAGAGGCCGAGACGGCGTGTGCCCCTTATCTTCAGCGTCTTCGACAGCGCGCCGAGATTGATCGCATAGCCTCCGCCGCCCTGCTGCTTGCGACAGATCGAGCAATAGCAGCGCTGGTAGGGAACCGGCGTGTGGCTGTCGACCTCGAACGAGACGGCCCCGCATCTGCACGAGCCTTTCAATGTCATCGGCATCGCCGCGCTCCTTTCAGCCTGACTCTCCTCGACAGAGGTAGCGGCTGTCCGTGACATGGCAAGCGGACTCGGCCATCATGAGCGGATGGACCACGACCATCTGCGGGATCTCTTCGAAGGCGTCGAGCCGATCACGTTCCGGCGCATGTTCGGCGGGCTGGGCATCTATCGCGACGGCATCATCTTCGCGGTCGTGCTGCGCGACCAACTGATGCTCAAGGGCGACGAGGAGGTGGCGGACGATTACGAGGCGGCGGGAATGCAGCGCTGGCAATATGTCGGCACGCGCCACGGCAAGACGGTGGCGATGCCCTACTGGACCGCCCCGGACAGCGCCATGGACGATCCCGACGAGATGACGCTGTGGGCGCGCAAGGCGATCGAGGCGGCGCGCCGCGCCGCGGCGAGGGCCTAAAGCGCGTCGCGATCTTTCAGATTCGCTCCTTGCGCTTTAGGTTCTTGATTCCACGCATGTCTTTGTCCCGAAACCGGTTCCCACTTTCGGGAGACATGCTTTAGACCTTCGCCGACACCTTCATGAAGGCAGGCATGTCGTCGCCGAAGCCGATCGTGCCGTCGTCCAGATCGTCGTCGCGGCGACGCGGGCGATCCTCCCTGCGGGGGCGGTGTTCCTCGTCCCGGCGAGGGCGGTTGTCGTTGCGGGCCGGTTGCGGCTTGTGCTCCTCGCGCGGCCTGGGAGCCGGTTCGGATCTTTCAGCGCGGGCTGCACCCGGCATCGCCGCGCCCGGCATCTCGGCGACGGGGGCCGTCTCCATCGCTTCGTCCGGAACGTATTTCTCCATCCGCGCCGGCTCGCTCGGCAGCTTGCCGCTGCGGCCGCGTTCGCGCTTCTCGCCCGTGCGCGAACGGCTCGCGCGCTCCGGCTTGCCGCCGCGCGAGCGACGGGGCGAATCGTCTTCGGCCGACGCCACGACGGTCGACAAGTCGCCGTCATGCCATTCGAGCTTCTGGCCGGTCAGCTTCTCGATCGCGTCGAGATATTTCTGGTCGGCCTTGGTGACGATGGTGAACGCCTTTCCCGAGCGACCGGCGCGGCCTGTGCGGCCGATACGATGGACATAGTCTTCCGAATGGATCGGGATGTCGTAGTTGAAGACGTGGCTGACGTCGGGGATGTCGAGCCCGCGCGCGGCGACGTCGGAGGCGACGAGCAGCTTCAGCTTGCCTTCGCGGAAGGCCGCGAGCATCGCCATCCGGGCCCGCTGGTCCATGTCGCCATGCAGCGCGCCGGCGTCGAACTCATGGCGCGTCAGCGAACGGTAGAGTTCGGCGACGTCGACCTTGCGATTGCAGAAGATGATCGCGTTCTTGATCTCCGGCTCTTCCTCGCGGATGATCCGCCGCAGCGTCTCCCGTTTGTCCCAGGCCTTGCTGCCGGACTTGACCAGGCGCTGGGTCACGGTCGCGGCGGTCGTGGCGGCCTTCGCGACCTCGACGCGCACCGGCGCCTGCAGGAATTTTTCCGTCAGCTTGGTGATTTCCGGCGGCATCGTGGCCGAGAAGAACAGCGTCTGGCGGGTGAAGGGGATCATCTCGCAGATGCGCTCGATGTCCGGGATGAAGCCCATGTCGAGCATGCGGTCGGCCTCGTCGATGACGAGGATTTCCACGCCGGTCAGAAGCAGCTTGCCACGCTCGCGATGGTCGAGCAGCCGTCCGGGCGTCGCGATCAACACGTCGGCACCACGCTCCAGCTTCTTCTCCTGCTCGTCGAACGAGACGCCGCCAATGAGAAGCGCGATGTTGAGCTTGTGGTTCTTGCCGTATTTGACGAAGTTCTCTTCCACCTGCGCGGCGAGTTCGCGCGTCGGCTCGAGGATCAGCGTGCGCGGCATGCGGGCGCGGGCGCGGCCCTTTTCAAGCCGGGTAATCATCGGCAGCACGAAGGCGGCGGTCTTGCCGGTGCCCGTCTGGGCAATGCCGAGGATGTCCTTGCCCTGGAGGGCGTGGGGAATGGCGCCGGCCTGGATCGGCGTCGGCTTGGTGTATCCGGCGTCTGTGACGGCGGAAAGGACCTTTGGCGAAAGACCGAGGTCTGCAAAGGTAAGCGCTTCTTGCGCGGTCTGGTTGTCTGATGACACGGTGTCGGTTGTCTTCGGCTTCGGGTGGCGAGGGCCTGTTGGCTGCTCGCGGGCCGGACTTGCGGGATGCCCGCCGTCCTTGGATCAGCAATGCGGTTACGTTGCGACGCAGCAAATGTCAACAGAATCGGGCGGCTTCAGCGTTCCAATTCAAGCATATGGCTGAATTTTCGGCGATTTACCCTAACGGCGGCGCTTCTCAGTAGCGGAACTGCTCGGCGAGGATGCGGTCGTCCCATGAATGGCTGGCGTCGAACAGGATCGTCGCCGTCGTGTCGGGCGCCTCGCGCACGGTGACGCTCGCGACCGACTTCACCTCGACATTGTCCGCCACCGCGTTGACCGGGCGCTTGTCGATCTCGAGAACCTCGAAGCGGACCACCGACCTGTTGGGCAGCAGTGCGCCGCGCCAGCGCCGCGGCCTAAACGGGCTGACGGGGGTGAGCGCGAGCAGGGGGGCGTCGAGCGGCAGGATGGGGCCGTGCGCCGACAGGTTGTAGGCGGTGGAACCGGCGGGCGTCGCCACCATCACGCCGTCGCAGATCAGATCCTCCAGCTGCTCGCGTCCGTCGACGAGGATGCGCAGCTTCGCCGCCTGGTAGGACTGGCGGAAGAGCGAGACCTCGTTGATCGCCAGCGCGGTGCGAATCTCTCCGTTTTCCTCCACCGCCTGCATCTCCAGCGGACGGATCGTTTCGGCGATCGCGGCGGCGACGCGTTCGCGCAGATTGTCCTCGGCATATTCGTTCATCAGGAAGCCCACCGTGCCGCGGTTCATGCCGTAGACGCGCTTGCCCGAGCTCATCGTGTCGCGCAGCGTCTGCAGCATGAAGCCGTCGCCGCCGAGCGCCACGACGACCGTCGCCTCGGCGAGGTCCGCCTGCCCGTAAAGTGCCGCCAGCCGCGCGGCCGATTCCTTTGCGCCGGGCGTGTCGGCGGCAACGAAGGCGAAGCTGTCGAGTTGGGATGTGGACATGCGGCGGCAGGCTCCTCGATTTTTCGCGTAGCATGCCAGATCATCCATGCAAAGCGAGGCAGGCCGGATCGCGCCGAAGGAGGACGGGATGAAGATCGACGGTTCATGCCATTGCGGCGCGATCGCCTATGAGGCCGAGATCGACCCGGCGCAGGTGCGGATCTGCCATTGCACCGACTGCCAGGTGCTCTCCGGCACGGCCTTCCGGATCACGGCGCCGGCCCGCGAGCAGGATTTCCGCCTGCTGCGCGGCGAGCCGGCGCAATATCTCAAGACGGCCGAAAGCGGGCGCGTTCGAATCCAGGCCTTCTGCCGCGACTGCGGCTCGCCGCTCTACGCGACCTCGGCGGGCGAGGGGCCACGCATCTTCGGCATCAGGGCGGGCACGATCCGCCAGCGGCGGGAACTGACGCCGCGATGCCAGTTCTGGCACCGCTCGGCGCTGCCCTGGCTGCCCGACATCGCCTGCGCAGAGGCATTCGACACGCAGTGACTTCGTTGTTTTCTCCCGCGAGGAAATTTGCTAACGCAGCCGCGTGCCCTTGTAGCTCAGCGGTAGAGCAGCGGTTTTGTAAACCGAAGGTCGCGGGTTCAATCCCTGCCGGGGGCACCAGATCATCTCAGTCCGGCGGACAGAACGCCGCGTGCAGCGCTTCCACCACGGTCAGCACTTCCGCGCGGGTGATCCTGTAGAACACCGTCGTGCCGACGCGGCGCGCCTCGACCAGGCCGTCGGCGCGCAGGCGCATCAATTGCTGCGACATCGGCACCTGCTCGATCGCGAGCTGTTCGCGCAGCTCGGCGACGGTGCGTTCGTCCCGCCCGAGAGCGCATAGAATCAGCAGCCGCTGCGGGTGAGACAGGCTCCTCAGCAGGTCCGCCGCCTGCCCGGAAGCCGGGATCATTCTCTCTACATTCATAATATTGAATTTATGATGTTTGAATGTTAGACGCAATCCAGGCCGGTTGTCCAAGGGCGAGACTCGAAGCCGGAATTGCGCAGGATCAAGGAACACGCCGCGGAAATCGTCAACAAGAACACAAGCGGCATGATTGGAGGAAATCGATGTCACATATCGTCGTTTTCGGCGCCGGGCTGGGCGGAACCATAATGGCTTATGAGATGCGGGAGAAGCTGCGTCCCGGCGACAGCCTCTCGGTGATCAATCTCGGCGCGACCTATTCGTTTGTTCCGTCAAATCCCTGGGTCGCGGTCGGATGGCGCGACCGGGAGGACATTTCGGTCGATCTTACGAAGGTGTTTGCCCGACGCGGCATCGCGCTTCGCCCCGAAGGCGCCCGCAAGGTCCATCCGAAAGAGAATCGCGTCGAGCTGAATGACGGATCGTTCGTCGACTACGATTACCTGATCATCGCCACCGGGCCGGAGCTCGCCTTCGACGAAGTGCCGGGCCTCGGTCCGGCCGGATACACCCAGTCGGTCTGCCATATAGATCATGCGCTGGCCGCGAAGCCGAAATTCGACCAGCTGCTGAAGAAGCCCGGGCCCATCGTCGTCGGTGCGGTCCAGGGCGCGTCCTGCTACGGCCCGGCCTACGAATTCGCCTTTATCCTCGACACCGCCCTGCGCCGGGCGAAGATGCGCGACCAGGTGCCGATGACCTTCGTCACGCCCGAGCCCTATGTCGGCCATCTCGGGCTGGACGGGGTCGGCGACACCAAGTCGCTGCTCGAAAGCGCCATGCGCGAGCGGCACATCAAGTGGATCACCAACGCCAAGGTGGCATCTGTCGACGAAGGGCTGATGCATGTCGAGGAGGTGAACGAGGACGGCTCCCTGAAGGCCAGGCACGATCTGCCCTTCGCCTATTCGATGATGCTGCCCGCCTTCCGCGGCGTCTCCGCGGTCGCGGGCATCGAGGGGCTCGTCAATCCGCGCGGCTTCGTCACGATCGACAAGCACCAGCGCAATACGGCTTATCCGAATGTCTTCTCGATCGGCGTCTGTGTCGCCATCCCGCCGGTCGGAAAAACGCCGCTGCCGGTGGGCGTGCCGAAGACCGGTTTCATGATCGAATCGATGGTCACGGCGACGGCCGAGAACATCGCCTCGCTGCTGCGCGGCGAGGAGCCGAAGGCGGTCGCGACCTGGAATGCGGTGTGCCTGGCTGATTTCGGCGACGAGGGCATCGCCTTTGTCGCGCAGCCGCAGATCCCGCCACGGAACGTCAACTGGTCTTCGCAAGGCAAGTGGGTCCACGCGGCCAAGGTTGGGTTCGAGAAGTATTTCCTGCACAAGGTGAGGCAGGGCAAGAGCGAGACGTTCTACGAGGGCCTTGCGCTCGACATGCTCGGCATCAAGAAGCTCAAGGCGATCCATATCGAGCCGGCGGAGTAAGCCGGCTCGGCCCCGCAAGTGCGGGCGCTTGGCGGCGCGGCGGTTCGGCCGCGCCGTGATTGCGCTGGTTTCCATTTCCGTCGTTTGCACTATTTGACAGTTGCGACGAGTCGGCGCCGGGTCGACACTGCGGCAAACCGGTGGTCCGGGCCGCCGGGTGCCAGGGGATGACGACGATGGAAACCCGTCCGACATTCGCGACCGACACGACGGCGCGCTTCCTGATCATCGACGACCATCCCTTGTTCCGCGAGGCGCTGCACAGCGCGGTCAGCATGGCCTATCCCAAGGTGGAGACGATCGAGGCGACGACGGTGGCCGAGGCGCTCGATACGCTGAAGGGCGGCGCGCCGTTCGACCTGGCGCTGCTCGACCTCAACATACCGGGCGTGCAGGGGTTCGACGGGCTGCTGCAGATCAGGACCAGCCATCCGCGCCTGCCGGTCGTCATCGTCTCCGGCCACGAGGACAGCCGCATCATCTCGCAGGCGCTGTCCTACGGCGCGGCGGGCTTCATCCCCAAATCCAGCCGCAAGGCGGACCTCGCCTCGGCGATCCGCGACGTGATGGAGGGCGCGGTCTATGTGCCGCAGTCCTACCAGCCGCAGCCGGGCGCGGCGCGCGACGAGGACCGGTCTGACCTGATCCGCAGGTTGGCGACGCTGACGCCGCAGCAGATGCGGGTGCTCAACATGCTGCGGCAGGGCCTGCTCAACAAGCAGATCGCCTATGAGCTGCAGGTCGGCGAGACGACGGTCAAGGCGCATGTCTCGGAGATCCTGCGCAAGCTGCACGTCTACAGCCGCACGCAGGCGGTGATCGAAGTGTCGCGCCTCGACCAGGCTGAGCTGTTCCGCGACGCGGACACCGGGACCTGAGACCTACGCCAGAAGGTGCGCCATCAGCGCGCGCAGCTCCGCCGGCTTCACCGGCTTGTGCATCAGCTCGATGCCGGAACGGCGGGCTTCCGAGGCCAGCATGCCCGACGGGTCGGCGGTGACGAGTAGCGCGGGGATCGAGCGCGCTGCCTTGATCCGCAGGTGACGGATGGTCTGCGAGCCGAGGTCGCCATGGTCGAGATGCTGGTCGGCGATGATGAGGTCGGGCCGCCACCCGTCGTCGAGGCAGCCGAGCGCGCCGTTGCGGTTCGACGCCACCTTCACCTGGCAGCTCCAGCGCGACAGCAGCGCGGCCATCGCCTCGCGCACCGACTGGTCGTTCTCGACCACCAGGACCCTTGTGCCATAGAGCCCGTAGCCGCGGGGAGGGGCGGGCGGGGCGTCCGCGCGGCCGTTGTGGTACGGCATCGTTGAGGCCGTCGCGAGGACGCGGAAGACGGTTCCCCTGCCGAGCCGCGAGGTGAACGAGATCTCGTGCGAAAGCGCGTTCACCAGCCGGCGCACGATCGACAGGCCGAGGCCCAGGCCGGCGCCCATGCCGGCGCGGTCGCCCTCGAGCGCGTTCGCCCCGCGGTGGAACTCCTCGTAGACGGCCTCGTACTGGTCGGGCGGAATGCCGGTGCCGGTGTCGACCACGTTGACCAGCACCCGGTTGCCGCGCCGACGCGCACCGACGAGCACGCCGCCTTGCTCGGTGTAGCGCAGCGCGTTGGAGATGACGTTCTGGAGGATGCGCCGGAACATCGACCGGTCGGTACGGATGACGGCGTCGGTCGGGAGGAAGCGCAGGTCGAGCCCGCGCTGGGCCGCGACGGGACTGAAGTCCGATTCGAGCGACTGGAACAGCGGCTGCAAGGCCACGTCGCCGATCTCGGCCCGTACCACGCCCGCGTCGAGCTTCGATATGTCGAGCAGGGTGCGCAGCAGGTCGTCCATCGTCTCCAGCGCCCGCTCGACCTGCGCCACCAGCTGCTTGCCCTCAATGGTGGTCTGCAGCTCCGACAGCGCGGAGACCGACAGGTGGGCGGCGTTGAGTGGCTGGAGCACGTCGTGGCTAGCGGCGGCGAGGAAGCGCGTCTTGGAGAAGTTGGCGCGCTCGGCGTTCTCCTTGGCCGCGACGAGGTCGATGTTGGACTGCTCCAGCCGCCGCAGCGCGCCGCGCAGTTCCTCCGTGTGCTGGCGCACGCGGCCTTCGAGGTTGATCGCGGTCTGGAACAGCGAGAACGCGTTGCCCTGCTGGTCCATCGAGCGCTCGACGCGGCTGATCAGCGCCTGGTTGATGCGCCTGAGCCGTTCGACATCGTCAATTCCGGAAATGCTCATCACTCGGCCGCCAGCCTGTGTCCGAAGGCGATGCCGGTGAAGGTCTGGTTCAGATGCATCGAGCGGTACTGCTCGCCATAGGTGCCGAAGCCGATGACGTTGTTGGCGCGGTAGAGCTCCGACATCTCGCGGAAGACCTGCCGGTTGCGGGCGTCGAGGCGGCGCAGCACGCAGTCGAAGCCGAGCACCATGTCGATGCCGCCCAGCCGCTCGCCGACGTGCCGCAGCGCCTCGCGCGTCGATTCGACCATGCCGGTGGGCTGGGCGATGGTCAGCACGATGCCGTCGTCGATCGCGCAGAAGAAGGTGAGGGATCCGTCGGCATTCACCTTCTGGATCGAGCGGCAGTAATATTCGCCGCCGACGCGCACCACGACCGGGTGCGAGGCGAAGCTCATCGGCGACAGCGAGCCGGCGTCGATGCCGATCGCCGCAGCGAACTCGTCGGCCGCGCCCGCTGCGTTGAACTCCTTGACGATCCGCCTGTCGGGGTCGGACGCGGTCACCACCAGCTTTTCGCCGGTCGGCACGAAGTTCTCCGACTTGAAGACGTGGAAGGGGAGGTCCGTCGCGACCAGCGCGACGATCGCGCAGTCATGCGCGACAACACCGTTCAGGATCAGCGTCGTGGTTTCGAACTTCATGTCGTCGCCGGCCGAGCCGCCGATCAGCGGGATGTTGTCCAGGCCCCAGTGCAACGCCGAGGTGACCGCCTCCTCGGCGAACGACATGCCGTCGATGAAGCAGAGCGCGAAGGCGTCGAGGCGCCGGGCGAACTCGTCGCGCTCGCGCCGCACCCGCTTCAGCATCTCGACCTGGACGGTGATGTCGCTCATGCCGGCGGTCGCGAGATCGCGGATCATGATCGCGTCGACGCTGAAGGAGGCGGCCGGCAGCAGGATCGCCACCGCCTGGCCTTCCTCCAGACCTTCCGGCGTGATCTCGCCCGCGGTCGAACAGGCCGCATAGGACAGCCACGGCGCGTGGCGCCTCAGCGCGGCGGCGAGCTGGTCCGGATCGATCAGGGCCTGGGAGAAGAAGATCAGCGCGAAGGCGGCGCCCATGGCCTGCGCCTCGCCGCCGATGTCGTGCGCGAACAGATCGGCCTCCGGGGAGTCGGTCGACAGCGCGACGACTCCGCAGCCGTAATGTGTTCTCGACAGAGCCAGCGGCGTTCCTCCCGAAGAAGCCTTGTTCGCTCGAATGTCGTGTCCGTTGCCGGAGCGGCGGCCGCCATATTCGACACAATCGGCGGGCTTGGCAATGGCGCGATTGCCGGGCGCTGACCGAAAGTACAATATACGCACACCGGGTCGAATAGCATTCTCGACTTGTGTGATTTGGAAGGCGCAGAACGGGCTTCGACCGTCGCTTTCCGATCCGGCCGACACGGGGAGGTTTCGTGGCGGCTCGTCCAAAGGGAGGTTTCATGTCTGACGTTTCGCTGGTCGTGAACGGCCGAAAAGTGTCTGGCAGCGTCGAGGATCGCACGCTGCTCGTTCATTTCCTGCGCGAGCATCTGGGGCTCACGGGCACCCATGTCGGCTGCGACACGTCGCAGTGCGGCGCCTGCGTCGTCCATGTCGACGGCAAGGCGGTGAAGTCGTGCACGATGCTTGCGGCGCAGGCGTCCGGGTCCGAGGTGGTCACGATCGAGGGGCTCGCCAACGGCGCCGAACTGCATCCGGTGCAGGCGGCGTTCAAGGAGCATCACGGCCTGCAATGCGGCTTCTGCACGCCAGGCATGATCATGTCGGCGACCGACATGATCCGCCGCCATCCGGAGGGCCTCGACGAGGCCACGGTGCGCGCCGAGCTCGAGGGCAATATCTGCCGCTGCACGGGCTATCACAACATCGTCAAGGCGGTGCTCGCAGCATCGAAGACGATGTCGAAGGGCAAGGGCAAGGCGAAGGCCGCTTAGGTCGATGGTGAATAGCGAATGGTGAATGGTCGACTGCCGTGAGGCCTCGACCGCGCCATTCACGATTTTCCATTCACCATTCACCGACTGAGGGAGGATTCTGATGGGTATCGAAGGCATCGGCGCACGCGTTGCGCGCAAGGAAGACCGCCGGTTCATCACTGGCGCGGGCCGCTATGTCGACGACATGGTGGTGCCCGGCATGAAGCACGCCGCATTCGTGCGCAGCCCCCACGCGCATGCCGAGATCAAGAAGATCGACGTCAAGAAGGCCAAGGCCATGCCGGGCGTGATCGACGTGCTGGTCGGGAGGGAACTGAAGTCCGACGGCATCGGCAACCTGATCTGCGGCTGGATGGTCCATTCGAAAGACGGCACGCCGATGAAGATGGGCGCCTGGTCGCCGCTGGCCGTGGACCGCGTGCGTTATGTCGGCGATGCGGTCGCGATCGTGGTCGCCGACACCAAGGGCCAGGCCCGCGACGCGGCCGAGGCGGTCGAAGTGACCTACAAGGAACTGAAGGCGGTGACGGAGGCAGTCGACGCTCTGAAGAAGGGTGCGCCGCAGCTTCACCCGGAAGCCGAGGGCAACCTGATCTACGACTGGGAGCTCGGCGACGCCAAGGCGACGGACGAAGCCCTGTCCAAGGCGGCGCACATCACCAGGATGCACATCGTCAACAACCGCCTTGTGCCAAATGCGATGGAGCCGCGCGCCGCTCTCGGCCACTACGACCGCGCCGAGGACCACTATACCTGCTGGACAACCTCGCAGAACCCGCATGTCGCGCGGCTGGTGATGAGCGCGTTCTACAATGTCGCGCCCGAGAACAAGCTGCGGGTCATCGCGCCGGATGTCGGCGGCGGCTTCGGCTCGAAGATCTTCATCTATCCGGAGGAAATCGTCTGCCTGTGGGCGTCGAAGAAGACCAACGTTCCGGTCAAATGGGTGGCGGACCGCACCGAGAGCTTCCTGACCGACGCACACGGCCGAGACCATGTGTCCGAAGTGCAAATGGCGTTCGACAAGGACAACAGGATGATCGGCCTCAAGGTCGACACCATCGCCAATTTCGGCGCCTACATGTCGCTGTTCTCGTCGTCGGTGCCGACCTACCTCTACGCCACGCTGCTGTCGGGGCAGTACAACATCCCCGCCATCCATGCGAACGTCCGCGCCGTATATACGAACACCGCGCCCGTCGACGCCTATCGCGGGGCAGGGCGGCCCGAGGCGACCTACCTGCTCGAACGCACGGTGGAGACGGCGGCACGCGAACTTGGCGTCTCGCCGGCCGAACTTCGCCGCAAGAACTTCATCACCTCGTTCCCGCACCAGACGCCCGTGATCATGTGCTACGACGCGGGCGACTACGCGGCCTCGCTCGAGGCGGCGATGAAGGCGGCCGATTATGCCGGCTTCGAAAAGCGCCGCGCCGCGGCCGCGAAGAAGGGCAAGCTGCGCGGCATCGGCATGTCGAACTACATCGAGGCCTGCGGCATCGCGCCGTCGGCGGCGGTCGGCTCGCTCGGCGCGGGCGTCGGCCTGTGGGAATCCGCCGAGGTGCGCGTCAACGCGGTCGGCACAGTCGAGATCCTGACCGGTTCGCACAGCCACGGCCAGGGCCATGAGACGACCTTCGCCCAGCTTGTGTCCGACCGCTTCGGCCTGCCGATCGAGCAGGTTTCGGTCGTGCACGGCGACACCGACAAGGTGCAGATGGGCATGGGCACCTACGGCTCGCGCTCCGGCGCCGTCGGCATGTCGGCCATCGTCAAGGCGCTCGACAAGGTGGAGAAGAAGGCCAAGAAGATCGCCGCCCACCTGATGGAAGCAGACGAGGGCGACATCGTCATCGAGAACGGCGTCGCCAAGGTGGCCGGCACCGACAAGAACGTGCCGTGGTTCCAGGTGGCGCTGGCCGCCTACACCGCGCACAACCTGCCGGGCGGCATGGAGCCGGGCCTGAAGGAGGGCGCGTTCTACGATCCGTCCAACTTCACCTTCCCGGCCGGCTGCTACATCTGCGAGGTCGAGATCGATCCCGAGACGGGCGTGACAGAGATCGTCCAGTTCGTCGCGGCCGACGACTTCGGCAACATCATCAACCCGATGATCGTGGAGGGCCAGGTGCATGGCGGCATCGCGCAAGGCGTCGGCCAGGCGCTGCTCGAAGGCGCGTCCTATGACGGCACGTCGGGCCAGCTCGTCACCGCGAGCTACATGGACTACGCCATGCCGCGCGCCGACGACCTGCCGTCCTTCCAGGTCTCGCACCAGATCACGCCGTGCCCGGGCAACCCGCTTGGCATCAAGGGCTGCGGCGAGGCCGGCGCGATCGGCTCGCCGCCTGCGGTGATCAACGCGATCACCGACGCGATCGGCACCAACGACCTGACCATGCCGGCGACGCCCCAGAAGGTGTGGGCGGCGATCCGCGCGGCCAAGAAGCACTGAGGGCGGTGAATGGTGAATGGCAAAATGGTGAATGGTCCGGCCGCCGACTGATCCGGCCGACTTCTTCCCCAGAGATGTCCATTCACCGTTTACCATTCACCATTCACTCCTTGTCGGAGACACGACCATGTATTCACTCAACTACCACCGCGCCTCCTCCGTCGCCGACGCCGTGAAGCAGCAGAAGAAGGGCGAGGACGCGAAATACGTCTCGGGCGGTATGACGCTGATCCCGGCGATGAAGTCGCGCCTCGCGGCCCCTTCGGACCTCGTCGATCTCGCCCACATCACCGAGATGAAGGGGATCAAGGTCTCGGGCAAGACCGTGACCATCGGCGGAGCGACCACGCATGCAGAAGTGGCGACGGATGCCAAGCTCAAGGCGGTGTGCCCGGCGCTCAGCTATCTGGCGAGCCACATCGGCGACCCGCATGTGCGCCACAAGGGCACGATCGGCGGCTCGATCGCCAACAACGACCCGGCCGCCGACTATCCGGCCGCTATGCTGGCGCTCGGCGCCACGATCATCACCAACAAGCGCGAGGTGCCGGCGGACAAGTTCTTCACTGGCCTGTTCGAGACCGCGCTGAAGGACGGCGAGATCGTCACCGGCGTGTCGTTCACAGCACCCGCCAAGGCGGGCTACGAAAAATTCCGCAACCCGGCCTCGCGCTATGCGATCGTCGGCGTGTTCGTGGCCAAGGGCAAGGACGGCGTGCGCGTGGCGGTGACGGGTGCGGGCGACGACGGCGTCTTCCGCGCCAAGGGCATGGAGGCCGCACTTGCCAAGTCCTTCGACCCGGCCGCGCTCGACGGGCTGGCGATCCCGGCGTCGAGCCTGATGTCGGACATGCATGCATCGGCCGAATACCGCTCCAGCCTGGTCACCGTGATGGCCAAGCGCGCGGTCGCCAAGGCGAACGGGTAGGGGCTTTCCTGCCGCGACGTGCAAGGGGGCCGCTCGGCCCCCTTGTGCTTTTGGAAGCACGGCTTCCAGGGCAACTGGACCAAGCATATCCGTCGCGCGCCCCCTTTCCCGGGCCGGCCTGGCGCCCTATCCTGAAAAGAACTGGCCGGCTGCGCCTGATGACGCGGCGGCTTTTTTTCCTTCCGCGCTGTCGGCATCGGCGCCCGCCGAACCTTGCGACGGAACGGGCGTCCGCGGAGCCTTTCGCGGGCGATGGAATCCGGAGCAAGCCCTTGGACGCACGAGTGGACACAGCGCAGGCCGCCGACGGCCTGGAGGTGCCGAGGCGCTACTGGGCCTGGGCCGCGGTGCTGCTCACCGTCACGCTGGCCGTGCTCGACAGCACCATCGCCAATGTCGCGCTGCCGACCATCTCGGCCGACCTGAACACCAGTCCGGCGGTGACGATCTGGATCGTCAACGGCTACCAGCTGGCCATCGTCGTGACGCTGCTGCCCTTCGCCTCGCTCGGCGAGATCTATGGCTATCGTCGTGTCCAGTTTGCCGGCGTGGTCGTGTTCACGCTTGCCTCGCTCGCCTGCTGCTTCGCCGGCACGCTGGCCGAGCTGACCACCGCGCGGGTGGTGCAGGGCTTCGGCGCGTCCGCGATGATGAGCGTCAACGCGGCGCTGCTGCGCTACACCATGCCGAGCGCGAAGTTCGGCTCGGCGATCGGCCTGAACGCCCTCGTGGTGGCCGCCGCCGCGACGCTCGGACCGACGCTGGCGGGCTTCGTGCTGACCTTCGCGAGCTGGCCGTGGCTCTTCGCCATCAACGTGCCGCTGGGGATAGCCGGCGCGCTCATCGGCTTCTTCAGCCTGCCGGACAGCGACCGCACCGCGCGCCGCTTCGACTGGCTGAGCGCGCTGCTGAGCGCTGCGACCATCGCGCTGGCGATCCTGGTGATCGACAGTGTCGGCCACGAGCTGCCGCTCGGACTGGTGGCGGCAGAGAGCGTCGCGCTGGTGGTGCTCGGCATCCTGCTGGTGCGGCGCGAACTCGGCACGACCGACCCGCTGGTGCCGCTCGACCTGCTGCGCCTGCCGGTGTTCAGCCTGTCGATCGCGACCTCGATCGTCTCCTTCATGGCGCAGATGCTCGCCTTCGTGTCGCTGCCGTTCGTGCTGCAGTCGACCTTCGGCTTCTCGCCGCACGAGGTGGGGCTGCTGATGATGCCCTGGCCGCTGGCGCTCGCGGTGTCGGCGCCTGTGGCGGGCCGGCTGTCGGACCGCCACTCGCCGGCGATCCTCGGCGGCATCGGCCTCGTGCTGCTGGCAGGCGGGCTCGCGGCGCTTGCGCTGCTGCCTGAAAAGCCCGAGGCGCTGGACATCGCCTGGCGCATGGCGCTGTGCGGCGTCGGCTTCGGCATGTTCCAGTCGCCCAACAACAAGGTGCTGATCGGCGCCGCCCCGCGCCGGCGCTCGGGCGCCGCCAGCGGCATGCTTTCAACCGCGCGCCTCGCCGGCCAGACGGTGGGCGCCGCGCTCGTCGGGCTGATGATGGCGCAGGTCGGGATTGCGGGCGCGACGTGGGCGCTGGCGCTGGCGTCGGGGCTGGCGCTGCTGGCGGCGGTCGTTTCGCTGTCGCGGCTCGGCGCCTTCCGGGCGGCGAGGTGAGAGCCCGGTTCGCGTCGCGAATTCGTCATGCCGGTGGCATGACGAAAGGGCTCGAACGGGCGGGAGCTGCCGCAGGCAGCGGGCCCCGCCCAGGGGCGGTCGGTGATCGGCCATTCAACGCCGCCTTGTTCCTGCCGATTTCGGAATCTGTTATCGCAACGTAAGGTCGCCGGCGCGAGGCGCGGCGAGGTGATGGTTCGAGGGGGAACGATGGCAGATTTTCCGCTTGTTTCGGGGCGCATCAACCGGCGCGTCTTCCTGGGCGCCGCGACGGCGGGGGCGGCCGCGCTGTCGCCGACGCTGCGGGCGATGGCGCAGACCGCGGCACTGCCGGAGTTCGGCAGCCCGGCGCAGATGTATGCTGCGCGGGTGGATGCCGGCCACAGGCTGCCGGCGATCCCGGTCGAAAAACTCAACAAGCGTTTTATCCGCCAGATCGTCATCGACCCGACCTTCGAGAAGCCGGGCACGATCGTCGTCGATACCTCGACGCACTTCCTCTATTTCGTCCTGCCGGACCGCAAGGCGATCCGCTACGGGGTCAGCCTCGGCAAGGCGGGGTTCGACTGGACCGGCACGGCGACCGTGCAGTTCAAGAAGGCCTGGCCGGTGTGGACGCCGCCGCCCGAGATGATCAAGCGCCGGCCGGAACTGGCCAAATATGCCGACGGCATGCCGCCCGGCCCGCAGAGCCCGCTGGGCGCGAGGGCGCTCTATCTGTTCAAGAACGGCCAGGACACGATGTACCGCCTGCACGGCTCGCCGGAATGGGACTCGATCGGCAAGAACGCGTCCTCGGGCTGCGTGCGCTTCATCAACCAGGACATCATCGACCTCTTCGCCCGTGTCAGCGGCCCGACGACGGTGCATGTGCGGCACTCGATGTATCTCGGCGCGAACGCCGGCAGCGCGGGTTCGTCGAAACCCACGACCGAGGCGATCGATTCCGGCGTGCCGGAAGGCGCGGAGGCGTTGTAGCGGCGCTTGCTTCTCCCGGTTCACGGGAAGAAGGACAGGCGCGCTTCCTACGACGTGTCGCGAAATTCGACCGGCGAAACAGATGGTGACAAAAGCGGCCGGACTGCAACCACCCCAGCCCGCGTCGCAGGCTGCGGCCGGGTGCCGGCTACTGCTTCATGAAGCGCTCGAACGCGTCCTTGAAGTCCGGGTGCCAGCGCGACAGGGCGGGGCGGTTCTCGATGATGTCGCCGATCGCCCAGGCCATGCGGCGCTCGTCGGTCGCGCGCGTGACGTCGTTGTCGGGGCACAGGATGTAGAAGTCGCCACGCGCGAGACTTTCCAGCATGAAGTCGACCACCTGCTCGCCCGTCCAGGCGGCGGCCGGCTTGGTCGGCGCGCCCTGCGTGATGCCGGTGAAGGTGAAGCCGGGGATCAGGAGATGGGCGCTGAGGCGCTCGCCCACCTCCTCGCGCAGCGCATGCTGCAGGCCCTCGGTGTAGGTTTTGAGCGCCGATTTCGAGACGTTGTAGGCGAGATTGCCGGGCGGCGTGGTGATGCCCTGCTTCGAGCCGGTGTTGACGATCATGCCGGGCTTTGCCGAGGCGATCATGCGCGGCGCAAACGCCTGGACGCCATGGACGACGCCCCAGAAGTTGACGTCGATCAGCGTGCGCCACGCTGCGAGGTTCTCCCACGGCTGGCCGGGATTGGCGCCGATGCCGGCATTGTTCATCAGCAGGGAAACCTCGCCGAACGCATCGTAGGCGAGGTCGGACAGGGCACCGAGCTCGGCCGGGCTCGCGACATCGACCGTCGCCCCGCGAACGGCCGCCGCCCCGCGCGGGGCGAGTGCCGCGACGGCCTCCACCGCCGTGTCGACATTGGCGCGGTCGGCCAGCACGACGTTCATGCCGCGCGCCGCGAAGGCCTTCGCGGCGGCCAGCCCAATGCCGCTGGCGGCGCCCGTGATGACGGCGGTGCGGTCGGCGGCGAAGATGTCAGCGGCCTTGGGCATGGGGTGGGTCCTTGTGGGAGGGGCGGGACGTATATTGCTCCGACGCGGGACGGTCTCGCAAGAGTCTCGGTCTCTGGGGAACAGGTCCCGGGCCGGCGCGGATGCCGGGGCGGCTCGGAACCCTTCTCTGCCGATCGGGCACTCGTCGTCCGGCCCTGAGCAGCGACGTGCGTCAGTCGATGATCTCGCCGCCGCCCTCGGCCTTCATGCGGGCGAGGCCCTCCTTCATCTCGCGAAGCCGCTCGGGCGGATGGCCCTGCCACTTCGTCACTTCGCCAACGATGCGCAGCGGCTCGCGCGAGCGGTAGGACATGGTCGGATTGCCGGGAAATTTCTTGTCGGTCAGGTTGGGATCGTCCTCGACCGGGCCGGTCGGCTCCACGACATAGATCCGCTCCGGCCGGTCTCCCGCCGCAAGCTCGGCGCCCCAGACCGCGGCGTCCAGCGTCGCCGAAAAATACACCCAGGACAGCGGCCCGACTTCGGTGAAGTTCGATCCGTGGCCGACGACGATCAGCCCTCCCGGCTCCAGGTCGGCCTTGGTGCCGTGGAAGAACGACTGCGCAAACATGCTGGGCGTGGCTGACATCGGTACTCCGCTGGTTGAAATGAAAGGATGCCGGGAGGCCGGCGTGACGCCGGGGAGGTGTGGAGTTAGGTGGGGTGGGGGAGAAGTCAAGTGGGGCGGTGGGGAAGCGCGCGCAATCTCTCCCCTTGAGGGAGAGAAAGCAATTTCAACATCTTAGCGAAGCTAAGTGTTAGAAATTGCAAGTGAGGGGGTTCTGTGCGCGACGTCCCCCTCTCTTGCAAATTCCAAGGACTTGGCTTTGCCAAGCCCAGGAATTTGCTTTCTCCCCCTCCAGGGGGGAGATAGACGCGCCGGACCGCCTTCGCTAACTTTCGCGATGGGAGAGGGACCGGAGATGGGGCAGCGGGTTCCGAGACGCCATCTGGAGTTCGCGCGGCAGATGCGCGCCGAGGCGACCAAGGCCGAGAACATCCTGTGGCAGGCGGTGCGCAACCGCCAGCTCGAAGGGCTGAAGTTCAAGCGGCAGCAGGTTATCGCCGGCGTCATCGTCGATTTCGTCTGCTTCGAGGCGCGGCTGATCGTCGAAGTGGACGGCGGTCAGCATTCCGGCTCGACGCGCGACGTGGTGCGGGACGACCGCTTTGCGGCCGCCGGCTATCTGACGCTGCGGTTCTGGAACGACGAGGTCGAGCGCAACATCGACGGCGTCTGCGCCACCATCCTGGCGGAGGCGCTGCCGAGAAGGCACGACGGCTGAGCGCCTATCTCCCCCCTTGAGGGGGAGAAAGCGAAATCAGCATCTTAGCGAAGCTAAGTGCTAGATTTCGCAAGAGAGGGGGAGTCTGGGGCCGCAATCCTTCCAGCGACGCGCCCCCTCTCTTGGATTTTCTACGACTTAGCCTCCGCACCCCTGCGGGCTGCTCCGGCTAAGACCGTGAAAATCCATTCTCCCCCTCCAGGGGGGAGATAGCGGGCGGCGGCTTGCGCGAACCCTGCAGCCGCAGTGCCTTTCTGCGGAAAGTAAGTGGACTGTTTTCGGAGTCTCAATCAGGCTGGAAAAGCGGTTGATTGCTGCGGACTCGTGACTTGCTCTTGTTGAAAAGCCTATTCAAACCTTAGAAGGCAAATGCGGATTTAAGTGAATCTTTTTAGTGGGGGGAGAATGGCAGGCTTTGAGCGGTATGAGAAGGACATTGAGCGGTTAGCAAAGCAGGGCGGGAAGCTGGTGCTTGCAATGCAGCGTATGTACACCCCCGAGTCGGTAGCTAAGAGTGATCTGCCAGAAGAAGATTTCAAAAGTCTTCCGGATTTCCATTCGACCTATCAACAATGGTACTCCGAGGCTTTTGCTCTTGTCAAACAGCTAATCCCAGAAAGGGAAGAGGATTTTCGTGGATACTACATTCCAAAGGGAGTCAGAAAAGAAATACTATTTTCTAATTACACAATAAGTGATGCATTACGAGGCACGACAATTAGGCATTATGGAGACATTATCGCTGGTCCGGCTTCAGCTGTTCAGCCCATGTACCAGCAATTCAATATAATCGCCGGGTTATTGAATCGATTTCGGTCTACGCTCTACGATATCAAAACATTAGTTCACGCGGATATTTTAGATGATGAAATACAAGCAGCTGAAGAGTTGAATAAAAAGGGCTTTCAGCGAGGGGCGGGGGCGATTGCTGGTGTTGTTCTTGAAGGTCATTTAACTGCCGTATGCGAGCGTCATAATGTTTCGCTGCGCAAGAAAGAGCCCGCCATTTCCGATTTGAACGATGCCTTAAAATCTGCCGACGTGATAGAAACTGCGACCTGGCGGTTTATCCAGCATCTCGGAGACCTAAGGAATAAGTGCGATCATAAAAAGCAAACGGACCCCACAAAAGCTGAAGTGGACGAATTGATTGAAGGAGTCCGTAAAATCACCAAGACGGTCTTATGAAGGAGCAAAATACCTATCTAAAGGGCGATGGCATCTAACCCTTCACACCTCGCTCACAAACCCGTCCAGCACCCGTTTCTGCCCGGCCTTGTCAAAATCGATCGTCAGCTTGTTCCCGTCGATCGCAGCAATGTTCCCGTTCCCGAACTTCTGGTGGAACACCCGGTCGCCGACGTGGAACTTTGACGGTTCCGTCGCCACCGACTTCGCCACCAGCTCGCCTTCGATCGTCCGGCCTTTGACGCTGCCGCGGCCGGCGCCGTAGCCGGAGTCGGTTTCGCCGTAGCCGATGCGTTCGACGGCGTGGCCGGAGCGGGTGCCCCAGTTGCGGTCGGTGGCTTCGGTGCGGTTCTGTTGCGCGCGGGCCCAGCCGGGGGTGGCGTAGGTGTTGGAGAAGGCGCCGGAGCCGCCGGTGCCGCCACCCGCGCCGGAGCCGCCGCCGACATTGTCGAAGCGGGAGGCGCCGTAGGGGTTCTGCCGGCCGGCGAAGCCGCCACCCTGATTGCCGCCGCCGCGGCCCGACGCGAAGCCGCCGCCGCCATAGGGGGCGGAGTAGCCGCCGTAGGAGTTGCCGGCATCCGCAACCTCGACATGGGCTTCCGGCAGCTCGTCGAGGAAGCGCGACGGGATGGTGGATTGCCACAGGCCGTGGATGCGGCGGTTGGAGACGAACCAGATGTGCAGGTTCTTCTTGGCGCGGGTCAGCCCGACATAGGCCAGCCGGCGCTCCTCCTCCAGGCCGGTGCGGCCGCCTTCGTCCAGCGCGCGCTGGTGGGGGAAGAGGCCTTCCTCCCAGCCGGGCAGGAAGACGGTCTCGAATTCGAGGCCCTTGGCCGAGTGCAGCGTCATGATCGAGACGGCGTCGAGCTCGGCATTCTGCTCCGCGTCCATGACCAGCGCGACATGCTCGAGGAACGAGCGCAGCGACTCGTAGTCCTCCATCGAGCGGATAAGTTCCTTCAGGTTTTCGAGCCGGCCGGGCGCCTCGGCCGACTTGTCGGCCTTCCACATGTCGATATAGCCGCTCTCCTCAAGAATCTGCTCGGCGAGTTCGGTGTGGGCGGTGGTCTCGATCGCCTCCTGCCAGCGGCCGAAATTGGCGCAGATCTCGCGAAGTGCCGCGCGCGGCTTCGGCTTCATCTCGTCGCTCTCGGCGAGCTTGCCGGCGGCCTCCAGCATCGGGACGCGCAGAGCGCGCGCGGTGTCGTGGATCTGGCGGATGGCGCTCTCGCCCAGGCCGCGCTTCGGCACATTGACGATGCGCTCGAAGGCGAGGTCGTCGGCGCCTTGGGCGACGACGCGAAAATAGGCCATCGCATCGCGGATCTCCTGCCGCTCGTAGAAGCGCGGGCCGCCGATGACGCGGTAGTTGAGGCCGAGCGTGACGAAGCGGTCCTCGAACTCGCGCATCTGGAAGGAGGCGCGGACGAGGATCGCCATGTCGTTCAACGCGTGGCCGCGGCGCTGCGCCTGCTCGATCTCCTCGCCGACGGCGCGGGCCTCTTCCTCGGAATCCCAGGCGGCGTGGACCTGGACGCGGGCGTCGTCCGGGTCGGCATGGTCGGTGAACAGCGTTTTTCCCAGCCGCCCCTCGTTGTGGGCGATGAGATGCGAGGCGGCGCCCAGGATGTGGGCGGTGGAACGGTAGTTCCGCTCCAGCCGGATGATGGTGGCGCCGGGAAAATCCTTGTCGAAGCGCAGGATGTTGTCGACCTCCGCCCCGCGCCAGCCGTAGATGGACTGGTCGTCGTCGCCGACGCAGCAAATGTTGACGGTGGGCCTTTCCTTCTCCCCGTTCACGGGGAGAAGGTGGTCCGAAGGACCGGATGAGGGGCCGGCGCCAGGCTCGGCAGGGTTTGCGCCGCCCCTCATCGGCCTACCGGCATCTTCTCCCCGTGAACGGGGAGAAGAACGCTCTCCGCCCGGCCGCTGCGCCAGGAGCCTGAGCCACATGTACTGCGCGGTGTTGGTGTCCTGGTATTCGTCGACGAGGATGTATCTGAACCGCCGGTGGTAGTCGGCCAGCACGTCCGGGTGGTCGCGGAAGATGCGGATGGGGTGGAGGAGGAGGTCGCCGAAGTCGCAGGCATTCAGGCTCTTCAGCCGCTCCTGGTATGCGGCGTAGAGCTCGCGGCCCTTGCCGTTGGCAAAGGCGCGGGCGTCGCCCTCGGGGATGTCCTTCGGCGAAAGCCCCTTGTTCTTCCAGCCGTCGATCATCTGCGCGAACTGGCGGGCGGGCCAGCGCTTGTCGTCGAGGTTCTCGGCCTGGATGAGCTGCTTCAGGAGACGGATGACGTCGTCGGTGTCCAAAATGGTGAAGCCGGATTTCAGGCCGGCGAGCTCGGCGTGGCGGCGCAGGATTTTCACGCCGATCGAGTGGAAGGTGCCGAGCCAGGGCATGCCCTCGGCCGAGCCTTCGCCGATCAGCACCGCGATGCGCTGCTTCATCTCGCGCGCGGCCTTGTTGGTGAAGGTGACGGCGAGGATCTGCGACGGAAAGGCGAGGCCCAGCGACAGGATGTGGGCGATGCGGGTGGTGAGCACGCGCGTCTTGCCGGTGCCGGCGCCCGCGAGCACCAGCACGGGCCCCTCGGTGGTCTCGACGGCCAGCCGCTGCTCCGGGTTCAGTCCCTTGAGATAGGCCGGCTCGGCCGCGTGGCCGCCGCGCGCAGCCATGGCGCGGGCCGCAAGCCCGCCGGCAGGCTTCGCCGGAGCGCCGCCTCTCGGCGCGTCGAAGAAGGGCATGTCGTCGTCAGGGTAGTCCACCATTTGTTCCGAATGTAGTGATTCGGGACCGAAAGGCCAGAACAGGGGCGTGCGAGGCCGTGCGACGCACGCGCTGGCGCCACTTTACACTTCTTTACATTCGGCGCGAACGGCGGAAATGTCCGGACCCTAATGTGCCCCCATGCCAGCAGCGTCGCTGGACGAGATTCAAGAGGAGCACGGACATGAGCAACCAGGACAATTCGAACGCCGGCTATGAAGGCCCGGTGATCGACCACGATCCGAACGAGCCGAAGCGCAGCGGGCCGTCCGGCCTGACCTTCGTCGTCGGCGTCGGCCTCGCGGCACTGATCGCCATCGGCGCGGGCGCTGCGATCGCGCAGGGGATCGGCAAGGGGCCGATGGGCGGATTTGGCGGCCACATGGGCATGCGTTTCGCCGAGCATCGCTTCGAAAGCATCATGGACGAGATCGACGCCACCGACGAGCAGCAGGACAAGATCTGGGCGATCGTCGACCGGACCCGCGCCGAGATGCGGCCGATGGGCCGCGAGTTCCGCGGCATGCGCGAGGAGGTGGCGACGCTGCTTTCGGCGCCGACCATCGACAAGGCGGCGGTCGAGGCGCTGCGCGCCAAGCGGATCGCCGAGGTGGACGAGGCCTCGAAGAAGGCGGTGGCCGCGATCATCGAGGCGGCCGAGGTGCTGACGCCGGAGCAGCGCGCCAAGCTTGCCGAGGAAATGAAGGACAGGCATGAGGGTCGCGGCCGCTGGTGAGCGGCCGGGACGAGAGGATGAGACATGGCGGACGAGGTTCTGATCGTCGACGATGATGCGCGCCTCGCCGCCATGCTTTGCGAATATCTGTCCGGAAACGGGTTTTCCGTCGCGACCGCGGGCAGCGGCCGCGCGGGCGTCGAGGCGCTGCGGCGGCGACCTCCGGCCGCGGTGATCCTCGACGTCATGCTGCCCGATATCGACGGCTTCGAGGCCTGCCGGCAGATCCGCGCCTTTTCCGACGTGCCGGTGCTCATGCTGACCGCCAAGGGCGAGGAGACGGACCGGATCGTCGGCCTGGAGCTGGGCGCGGACGACTACCTGCCGAAGCCGTTCAATCCGCGCGAGCTGCTGGCGCGGCTGAAGGCGATCCTGCGCCGGCGTTCCGCGCCCGAGGACCGGCGCATCCTGCGTTTCGGCCGGCTGGAGATCGATCCTGGCTCGCGCGCCGTGCGCATCGACGGGGCGGACCGGCCGCTGACCAGCCACCAGTTCGACCTGCTCGTGGCGCTGGCCGAGAATGCCGGCCGCACGCTGTCGCGCGAACAGCTGATGGACAGGGTGAAGGGCGAGGAGCTGGAGGCGTTCGACCGCTCGATCGACGTGCACGTCTCGCGCATCCGCGCCGCGATCGAGACCGACCCGAAGAATCCGCGCCGGCTGATCACCGTGCGCGGCGCGGGCTACGTCTTTGCGCGCTACCAGGACGATGCGTGAGATGAGGATCTTCCGCATCCTGCGCGGCCGCCTCTTTGTCCGTATCTACCTGACGGTGCTTCTGTCGCTGGCGGCCGTCGCGGTGGCGAGCGGGCTCTACTGGGTCTCCGCGATCGATCGCGAGGAGGTGGGCTGGACGCAACGCCGCGACCGGTTCATCGCCGAGATGCTGCCGACGGGCGAGGACCCGGTGCTGACGCAGGCGACGGTCGAGCGTTTCGCCAGAGCCTTCCACGCCGACATCGCGCTCTATTCCGCCGACCGCCGGCTGCTCGCCGCGGCCGGCGACCAGCTTCCGCCGCCGCCGCGCCGGGGCTGGTTCGACGATAAGGACGACGATGACGACGGCGGCTGGTTCGACGACGCCGAGCGCAGGAAGCCGTTCGTGCTCGACCTGCCGGACGGGCGGGCGCTGGTGGCGCGCATCGACGCGCCGTGGGACGGACCCAAGCGCGGCGCGCTCGGCTATCTGGCGCTGATCGCGGCGGTGATCGCGCTTGTGGCCTACCCGTTCGTACGGCAGTTGACGCGGCGGCTGGAGAGCCTGCGCGCCGGCGTGGAGGCGTTCGGCAAGGGCGACCTCGTCACACGCGTGCCGGTGAAGGGCAGGGACGAGGTGGCGGCCGTGGCAAAGAGTTTCAATGCCGCTGCCGAGCGGATCGAACGGCTGGTCGGCGCCCACCGCGCGTTGCTGGCCAACGCCAGCCACGAGCTGAGGTCGCCGGTGACGCGGCTGAGGATGGCGATGGACCTCTACGAGAACCCGCAGGACGGAGTCTCGATGGACGGCCGGGCGCGCGACGAGATGCTGCGCAATCTCGGCGAGATCGACCAGCTGGTGGACGAGATCCTGCTCGCAAGCCGCCTCGACCACGTGAAGGGGCTGGAGCGGGCGGAGCCGCTCGACCTGTTCGCGCTGGTGGCGGAGGAATGCGCCCGGCACGGCATCGAGGCGACGGGCGCGCCGGCGGAGGTGAAGGGCGATGCGCGGCTTTTGACGCGGCTGACGCGCAACCTCGTGGTCAATGCGCTGCGGCATGGACGCCCGCCGGTGGAGGTCGAGGTGAGGGCGCGGGGAACGCGTGTCGAGCTCTCCGTCCGCGATCATGGCGACGGCCTGCCGAAGGGCGAGGAAACGCGCGTGTTCGAGCCGTTCTACCGTCCGGCTGGACGCAGCGAGGCGGCTGGCGGCTGGGGACTGGGCCTCGCGCTGGTGCGCCAGATCGCGGAACACCATGGCGGGACCGTGGGGGTGGAGGCGGCGGAGGGCGGCGGAGCGCGCTTCGTCGTAGACCTGCCGCTTGCGACCGCGCGAAGGTGAAGCAAGGACACGTGCGGCCTGTGCGCGCCGTCATCCTCGGGCTTGTTCCGAAGATCTACAACTTCTTCCGGCAATGCTCTGAAATTACGTGACAATTTTCAAAGCCGGCAGATCCTCGGGACAAGCCCGAGGATGACGACCACGCAGAGTGCCGCCGCGCCAAGGCTCTTTCTCAGAGCGTGTCGATCCTGACCATCCGGCAGGCGTCGGCGCCGTTCTCCAGCGTCAGCTTGACGCTTGAGCCCTTGAGCGTGCCGAACACGACCATCCGGTCATTGGCGACCTGCTCGACGCGGCCTTGCCGGATGCCGTGGGCTGCCGCCAGGCTGAGGGATGCGTAACGCGTGCACCATTCAGCCTGGCGGTCCCGACCGCCGGCGCCGCCCAGGCCGCCGGCCGTCTGTGCGAAGGCCACGGTGGCCGTGGCGCCCGCCGCGACGAGCGCCAGGGTGGCCAGGCCTCTCCAACGCTTGCGTCGCGTGCGCGCCATGGCTGCGCCCTCAGAGATAGTTGAAGGAGCGGACGGCGCAGCCGTCGCTGTGGCGATACATCGTCACCTTGACCGGCTTGCCCTTGTGGCTGCCGCGCACCGAGATGCGGTTCTCGGACACGCCGGAGACGTAGCGCTTCTTCACGCCCATCGAGGCGGCGCGGCCGAGGGCCTCGCCCTTCGAGCAGTAGCCGGCATAGTCGCCGTAATAGCCGTAGCCGTGATAGGCCGGGCCGACGCCGATACCGACGCCCACACCCACGCCGACACCGCCGATGCCGACACCGACGCCGGGGCCGAACCAGATCGAGTCGGCCTTGGCCGGAGCGAGCGAGCCGGCGAGCGCGGCGATGGCGATCGAGGCGGCGGCGAGGGAGGTCTTGAGAGAGGTCATTGGGAAGTCCTTTCGAAACTTTGTTGCTGATGGAGCGTCTTATCTGGCAACAATGTTTCGTCATCTTGCCGCTGCGAACGGCGCTGCGTTTCAGGACCGTCTCGATGATGTTGCACGACCTCACGCAACCGTGAACGTGCGCGGTCGTGGCTGGATCGCTATCTAGCGCGCGAAGAGAAGGAGAAGACCATGGCGAGATCGACCGTCCTCGTGCCCACCGAACATGCCTCGAAATATCTGCAGCAGCTCTGCAAGCACTGGACCCACCGCCTCGACGTCACGTTCGACACTCAGCATGGGACGGTGAAGTTCGAGGGTTCCGTCGCGACGCTGGATGCCAGGGACAGTGGCCTCGAAGTGACCCTGGAAGCCACCGACGCCGAGACGCTGGAGCGGATCAAGGGCGCGGTGTCGTCCCATCTCGACCGCTTCGCGTTCCGAGAGGCGCCGCTGAAGTTCGAATGGGTCGATGGATAACGCTCCCTCGCGCAGCCGGAGGCCGTCAAAGCTCGCGTTGTTTCGTTTGGGTTTGGGTCTCGCGGTTCAATCCGGGCCTATTCGGCCCAGGCCGAACGGTAGCTGGGCGACAGGGTGAAACCCACGGGGAGCGCCGATACGGGCGGCGGACGGCGCACCCCCTCGTGCAGATAGCGCAACGCCGCCGTCACGCCGTGCATGGTGTACGGCTTAACGATCACGCCGATCGCGCCGGCGAAATTGTCCGGAATGCGCTTCGGATTGGCGGTCATGAATACCACCATCGAACTCTTCTTTTCGGCGATGTATCGGGCCACGTCCACTCCGGTCGGACCGTCGGTCAGATGAACGTCGACGAAGGCAATGTCCGCCGTCAGACCATCGACCATCTCGCGAGCCTGACTGGAGGAGGTGGCCCACCCGACGACAGCGTGGCCCGCATCCTCAACCAGCGCCTCGAGTTCCATGGCAAGAAGGGCCTCGTCCTCGACGATCAGCACCTTCAGCGGTTCGTTTTCGCTCATTTGACCTATTCCTTCGGTGCGGGGATGGAGACGACGACGCGCGTGCCTGGCGCGCCGTCGCGCCATTCGATCGTGGCGTCGAGCTGGCGGGTGAGGGACCTGACGAGCCGCGTCCCGAAGGTCCCGCCGCCGAGTGCCGTAATTCCCCTGCCGTTGTCTGATATCTCGATCGTGTAGCGGTCGCCTCGATGCTCGATTGCAGTACGGATCAGGTGTTCCGCGCCATTTCTTCGGCCGTCGAAGGCGTGCTTGATGGCATTCGTGACGAGCTCGTTGACCATCAGCGCAACCGGCGTTGCCCACTGGGCCGGGATCGCGATCTTCTCGAGGTCGAACTCGGTGCGGATATCTCCCCGCCCGGACGCGTCAACCAGGTCGGTGACCAGGTCACGGGCGAACTCTGCCAGATCGAAACTCCGCACGTCGTCCGACTGATAGAGCCGGCGGTGAACGGTACTGACCGCCTCGATGCGCTCCAGCATGTTGGAGAGCGACTTGCGAATGTTCTCGTCCGGGATCGAACGGGACTGCATGACGATCAGCGAGGAAATCATCTGCAGATTGTTCTTCACCCGGTGATCGACCTCGTGAACCAGCATCTTCTGGGCATCGAGGGCCGCCTGCAGCTCGGCGGTGCGTTCGCGAACGGCTCGCTCGAAGCGGTCCTTGTCGGCGACAAGGGCATGCTCCGACTCCTTGCGGTCGGTCACGTCGAGCTGGGATGCAAAGAAGAACTGCAGGTCGCCGTCCTCGTTGGAGACCGGGCTGACGAACAGCGCATTCCAGAACGGCGAGCCGTCTCGCTTGTAGTTGAGAATATCGATGGCGATGTCGCTGCGGGTGGCGACGGCGTCGCGGATCTTGTCAATCGCCAGCGAATCCGTCTCGGGGCCTTGCAGAAAGCGGCAATTCCGTCCCAGCACCTCTTCGCGAGCGTATCCGGTGAGCCTCAGGAAGGCGTCGTTCGCAAACACGATTGGATTGTCGAACTGGCGCGGATCGGTGATCAGCATCGGCATGCGTGTGGCGCGGATCGCCGCGGCGAAAGGGTCGCCCTTGCCGTGTTCCGCATGCAAGCTGTCGGTCATGCGCCAAGCATCGACCGGCTCCCTGGTCGGCTTCGTATCCATTCAATCATCTCTCACTCGTCGGCGTTGGGGCATTAACGGGCGGGATCGGCAAAAGGTTCAAATGCCGTCGATCCGGTCGCCGGACGGAGAGATGCGCGAGATACGGATTTTTGCCGATATTGCCGCGCGTTGCACTCGGGGAATTATCGCCTAGAGGCTGATCCCGAGAGCTTTCGCGCAGTTATTTCCGCTTGATGCCGATCGAGCGGCCGGCGCGCGCCGGCATCGGCAGGCTCTCATGCGCGGCGCGCATCGCCTTGACCTTGTCGAAGACGTCGGGCGGGAAGGGGGCGACTTTCGGGCCTGACATATCGATGTGGAGCGTCAGCGTCTCCGACGTGGCAGCCAGCCAGCCGTCGATGTGGTGGAGCTCCTGGTAGGAACGCAGCCGCTTCTCGTCGTGATCGAGGAGATGGAAGGTCGCGCGCACCGCGTCGCCCAGATGCAGCTCGCGGACGTAGCAGATATGCGCCTCGGCCGTGTAGACGGTGAGCTTGCGCTCCTTCGCATAGGCCGGCCCCATGCCCAGCAGCTCGAAGGCATCGTCCGAGCACTTGTCGAACAGGACATTGTAATAGGCCATGTTGAGATGGCCGTTGTAGTCGATCCAGTCCTTCTGAATGTCCATGACCTTGGAGACGAAAGGGGCGGCGATCATAGTTCCTCCGGAAGGGTGGTTGCAGGCTGGAATGGCCGGTTCTAAAAGCCGAGGCACTCTACAGTCGCAACGGGCATTCACAAGGGCCGCCCAACGGTCCAGACCGGGAGGAAAGCATGGCTCTGACCGATCTCGTCGCCGTGAGGCGCAACGAGGAGGGGATCGCGGCGGTGGTCGGCATCCTCAAGCAGCGTTTCGGCGAGCGGTTCCAGACCAATGCCGACGTGCGCGCGGTGCACAGTCACACCACGACCTACATCCCGGCGCAGCTTCCCGACGGCGTGGCCTTTCCGGACAGCCGGGAGGAGGTGGAGGAGATCGTGCGCACCTGCGCCGCGCACCGGGTGCCGGTGATCCCGTTCGGCATCGGCTCCTCGCTCGAAGGCCATGTGAATGCGCCCGGCGGCGGCATCTCGATCGACACGTCGCGGATGAACCGCATCCTTGACGTGCATGCCGATGATCTCGACTGCACGGTGGAAGCCGGCGTGACGCGCGAGCAGTTGAACAGCTATCTGCGCGACACCGGCCTGTTCTTCCCGATCGATCCCGGCGCCAACGCGACGCTGGGCGGCATGGCGGCAACGCGCGCTTCGGGCACGAACGCGGTGCGGTATCTGACGATGCGCGAGAACGTGCTGTCGTTGACGGCCGTGATGGCCGACGGGCGCTCCATCACCACGGCGAGCCGGGCGAGGAAGAGCTCGGCCGGATACGACCTGACCCGGCTTTTGGTGGGCTCGGAGGGGACGCTCGGCGTCATCACCTCGCTGACGCTGAAGCTGCAGGGCATCCCGCAGGCGATCTCGGGCGGCGTGTGTCCGTTTCCAAGCCTTGAGGCGGCGTGCCGCGCGGTGATCGCGACGATCCAGATGGGCATCCCGGTGGCGCGGATCGAGCTGGTGAATGCGCTGCAGATGCGGGCGATGATCAATTATTCCAAGCTCGACTATCCGGAGAGCCCGTGCCTCTTCGTCGAGTTCCACGGCTCGGAGGCGGGCGTGGTGGAGCAGGCGGAACTGTTCGGCGAGATCACGGCCGAATATGGCGGCGGGCCGTTCCTGTGGACCAAGGTGGCGGAGGAGCGCGCCAAGCTGTGGAAGGCACGGCACGAGGCCTACTGGTCGTCGCTGACGCTGCGGCCGGGCGCGAAGGGCCTGTCGACCGACGTTTGCGTGCCGATCTCGCGGCTGGCCGACTGCATCGCCGAGACCGAGGCCGACATCGCCGAGATGGGGCTGATCGCGCCGATCGTCGGCCATGCCGGCGACGGCAATTTCCATGTTCTGGTGCTGCTCGACCCGGACGTGCCGGCCGAGATCGCGAGGACGGAGGAATTCGTCGGTCGGCTGAACCGGCGGGCGATCAGCATGGAGGGCACCTGCACCGGCGAGCACGGCATCGGCCAGGGCAAGATGGGCTTCCTCCGACTGGAGCACGGCGACGGCGTCGACTACATGCGCATGATCAAGCAGGCGCTCGACCCGCAGGACATCATGAATCCGGGCAAGATCATTCCCTTGTCCTGAACGGAATGAGCCGGACCGCCACTTTATCGACAGACTGCACCTGTTAGATTGGGCGTCCTCGAAAGGCGGAGCGGGACACTGGCGAGACTGTTTGTCATCTTCGGCGGGCTTGTCGTCCTGGTGCTGACGGCAGCGCTGGTCGGACCCTACTTTGTCGACTGGACGAGCTATCGCGGCGATTTCGAGCGCGAGGCGAGCCGCATCCTCGGCCGCGAGGTCAAGGTGGCGGGCAGCGCGACAGCGCGCATCCTGCCGTTCCCCTCCGTGACCTTCACCGACGTGCGCGTGGCCGGCACCGGATCCGAGCCGGCGCTGACGGCGGAAAAATTCTCGATGGACGCAGAGCTGGCGCCCTTCCTGCGCGGCGAGGTGCTGATCTTCGACATGCGGCTGGAGCGACCGAAGGCGGTGATCCATGTCGGCAATGACGGCGCGGTCGACTGGGCGGTGCGGCCGGACGCGCCGTTCGATCCCGGCAATGTCACGATCGAGAAACTGACGGTGACGGAAGGCTCCGTGCGCATCGAGCACGCCGCGAGCGGACGCACCCACATGCTCTCCGAGATCAATACGGACGTCGCCGCCACCACGCTCGCCGGCCCCTGGCGGCTGACCGGCTCGATGCGGCTCGACGGGGCGCTGACCGATTTCGACTTGTCGACTGGCCGCGTCGAGGACACTGGCGGCATGCGGGTGAGGGTGCGCGCCAAGCCGCGGCGCTATCCGTTCTCGGTCGAGACCGACGGCATGGCCCGGCTCGACCTCGGCGCGCCGAAATACCAGGCCGGCTTCAAGCTGTCGGCCTACGATGCCGAACCTTCGCTGCGCGGCGTGGACGGCGCGACCTTCGCGCTGAACGGCACGGCCGATGCGTCGAAGGGACCGCCCGACTATCGCATGAGCGGAAAACTGGAGCTTGACCACCGGCGGCTGGCGGCAACCGAATTCCTGTTCGAGACCGGGCCGCTCGCCGATCCGTATACGGCGGAAGGCAGGGCCGACATCGACCTTGGCGGCGAGCCGCGATTCTCGGTCGAGGCGACCGGGGCGCAGTTCCGCTTCGACGACCGCATCGGCGACGAGGCGGCCGGCGGTGTCACGCTGGAGCGACGGATCGCGGCGCTGAAATCCTTCGTGGTGGCGCTGCCGAGACCGTCGATCCCGGGTTCCGTCGAGGTGAACCTTCCGGCCGTGGTTGCCGGAGACACGACCTTCCGCGACGTGCGCCTCTCGGCCGAGCCGGCCGAAGGTGGCTGGAAGGTCGCGGACTTCGCCGTCTCGATGCCCGGCCGCGCGACGCTGGAGGCGGACGGGTTCGTCGCGACCAGCGAGGAAGATGCGCGCTTTGCCGGCGACATGGTGCTGGCGGTCGGCCAGCCATCGGGCTTCGCCTCCTGGCTGTCGAAAGATGTCGACGACGCGATCAGGCGGCTGCCGCGCGCGGGTTTTTCGGCCAAGGTGGATCTTGCCAGCGACCGGCAGACCTTCGGAGGGCTGCAGTTGCAGCTCGGGAACGCCCGTTTCGCCGGCCGGCTGGAGAGCATGACGCCGGACGATGCCAAGCCGTCGCTGCTGCTGGCGCTCGACGGCGGCGCCCTCGACGTCGAAGGGTTGGCCGCCTTTGCTTCACTGTTCGTGACCGATGCCGGCCAGACGCGGATCGAGGGGCGCGACCTCGACCTGAAGGTTTCGGCCGGCCCGGTGAGCGCCGGCGGCCTGACGGCCGGGCGGCTGGAGACGGCGTTCCGGCTGAAGGACGGCAAGCTCGACATCGACAGGCTGACGCTGACTGACGTGTCGGGCGCCAATGTCAGCGCCACCGGCACGATCGACGGTTTCCCGGCGGCTCCGTCCGGCAGCCTCGACGCGGCGATCGTCTCGGACGATCTGGCCCCGCTCGTCGCGGAACTGGGCGAACGCTATCCGGACAACCGCGTGGCAGCCGCGTTCGCCCGGCGCTTTTCCGGCCTGTCCGGGCTCGGCCGCGACGCCCGCATCAACCTGGTGGCAAATGCGACCGCGACCGGCGGCGCGCCCCACTACGCGATCAGCGCGGGCGGGACGATGGGCGGCGGCGAATTCACCCTGGCCTATTCCGCGACCGGCTCGCCCTTTGCGCCCGAGACGCTGGATGTCGACCTGACCGCCAGCAATGAGGATGGCTCAGCGCTGCTCGCGCTCTACGGGGTGCCGACATTGCCGCTGGTTGGGGCGGGACCGGCGACGACCGAGCTGACGTTGAAGGGCGCGCCGGCCAAAGGGCTGGAGACGCATGGCACGCTGACCGGCGACACCGCGACGGCGCGCTTCGACGGCACCGTGACCGTATTGGCCGACGCGGTGACGGCGAGCGGCAAGGGCAGGATCGAGGGCGCGGACCTGGAGCCGTGGCTGGGCGCCGCGGGCGTAACGCTGCCGGGCATGGGCCTCGGCATGCCGGCCGAGCTCGCCGCCGACCTGACCCTGTCGCCGCAGGACCTGAAGATCGCAAAGCTGGACGGATCGATCGGCGAGGTGGCGCTGTCGGGCGACCTGACCGCGACGCTTGCCGACGGCGTCCCGCATCTGGCAGGCGCGATGAGCACGGATTTCCTGCCGCTCGACTATGCGCTGGCGCTGGTGCTGGGCGAGGGGGCTTTGCAGGGCGACGCGGACGGATGGGCGAATGCGGCCTTCCCGCCGCGCGCCAACGCGCCGTTCAGCGCCGAACTGGAGTTGAAGGCCGGTGCGGTGGGCTGGGGCACGGAGACGGTGGCAACGGATGCGACGATGCAGGCGCGGCTCAGCCGCGAGGGCCTGTCGGTGGCGAACCTGTCGGCCGAGGTCGACGATGGCAAACTCGCCGGCCTGTTCGACGTCAAGAACAATGACGGCACCGGCGTGGTGACCGGCCAGGCGACGCTCACTGGAATGGATATCGCAACGCTGCCGGGTGCCGCCGCGCTGTCGGGCAGGGCGAACCTGTCGGCGAGCCTCAACGGCAGCGGCAAGTCGGTAGAGGCACTCGTCGCCTCGCTGTCCGGCACGGGTACCGCGGCGCTGTCCGACCTCGGCATACGCGGCATCAATCCCAATGCGCTGCCGGCGTTGATCGCGGAGGCTGATCGGGTCGGACGCGACATCAAGGAGGCGGCGGTGGCCGCGTTCGCGCCGGCGATTGCGGGCGAGGGCAGCTTTATGGGCGGGGCGGCGGAGCTGTCCTTCACGGTGGCGGGCGGCGTGCTGCGCACCTCGCCGGTGACATTGGCCGACGGCTCGACGCGGCTGACGGGCGAGCTTCGCGCCGACCTGCCGGCCTGGACCTTCGAGACCAAGGGCGAGATCGCCTACGATCCGGGCAACGAGGCTCTCGTCGGCTCGCAGCCCTCGATCAGCTTCTCCGCGGCCGGCGCGCCGGGGGAGGCGCAACTCGTCTTCGACGCGCAGCCGATGGCGCAGTTCCTCACCCAGCGCGCGCTGGAGATCGAACAGGCGCGGGTGGAGGCGATGCAGGCCTTGCTGCTCGAAAAGCAGCGCCTGCGGCGCGAGGTGCGCTATTACGCGGCCGTGCAGGAAGAGCGCGCCGAGCGCCTGCGGCTGGAGGAGGAGGCGCGGCTGAAAGCCGAGGAGGAGGCCCGTCGGAAGGCGGAGGAAGAAGCGAAGGCCCGCGCGGAAGAAGAGGCGCGCATCAGGGCCGAGGAAGAGGCGAAGCGGAAGGCCGAGGAAGAGGCGAAGGCCAAAGCGGATGCCGAGGCGAAGCGCCAGGCGGACGAGGCCGCACGTCTCGAGGCCGAAGCGGCGGCGAAGGCGGAGCGCGAGGCGCAGGCGAAGGCCGAGGAGGAGCGCCGCGCCCGGCTTGAGGCGGACGCCAAGCTGAAGGCGGCGCAGGATGCCCAGGCGGCGGAGGCGGAAGCGCGCCGGCAGACGCAAAGCGAGACTGCGGCGCCCTCTCTTGCGAAGCCTGACCCGCTCGTCGACATGGCCGGACGGCCGCAGGTGAACGGCGATGCGCCGCGCCCCCAGGCCATCGTGCCGAGCGATCCGCCGTCTCAGAAACAGGACGGCTTCACGCTCGACCGCCTGCTCAAGACCCTGGGAGGTGGGGGCTGACGGCCTCTTCGGCCTGCTCTATGGGAGTGGGCTGCTCTAGGTTCGGAAAAGGCGTGTCGTTCAGCCGGGCCGACCAGATCTCCATGACGAGCATCGTCACCGTCACCGCGAGCGGGCCGAGGATGACGCCCGGCGCGCCGAAAAGCGTGAGACCGCCGATCATCGAGATGAAGGCCGGCACGGTGTGCAGCCGCAGCCGGTTGCCGACGAGGATTGGCCGCAGGACGTTGTCGATGCTGCCGACGACGATCGCGCCCCAGAGCGCCAGGATGATCGCCTTGCCATAGCTTCCGTTGAGGGCGAGGATGAGCGAGGCCGGAATCCACACCACGAAGGCGCCGAGGACCGGCACGACCGACAGGAGGCCCATGACGAGCCCCCACAGCAGCGGTGCCGGCAGGCCGAGCGCCCAGAACATCAGCCCGCCGAGCGTTCCCTGCACGGCGGCGACGGCGAGCGTGCCGTAGACGGTGGCGTGCACCGTGTCGAACACGCGGGCGAACAGGCGCTCGTCCTCGGCCGGGGTCAGCGGCAGCCATGAACGGATGATCGTCTTCGCGGCCTGCCTGTCCCTGAGGAAATAGAACAGCAGGTAGAAGGTGAGCGCCACTTCCACCACCTGCAGCACCGAGCCGCGGACGAAGGTGGCGCCGATGTTGCTGAGCCAGGTGGCGAGGCTCGCCGCCAGTGCCGGCAGGTCGAGCTGGTGCTCGATCCACGCCCCGATGGGCGCGAGCCGCGGATAGGAATCGAGCATTGTCCTGAGTTCGCCCGCGGCAACCCGCCGCTGAAGAGACGTTGCGCCCGAGGCCGCCTCGCTCATCAGCCGCTCGATGACGAAGACGGCCGGCACTGCAACGACGATGACGAGGATCGCCACGGAAATCAGCGCTGCGACGGTGGGATTGCCGATCCGCCGCTCGATCCGGACATGCACGGGCACGAAGAGGATCGCCAGCGCCAGCGCCCAGGTGATCGCGCCGACGAACGGCCAGATCATGAGGATGCAGAGCGCGGCCCCGGCGATCGCGGTCGCGGCAAGCACGATCGGGCCGAGGCGGCCACCGGGCGGCACGTCGGGCTTGGCGTTCAAGGTGGCATCCTCGCAGGTGGATCTGGCGGCAAGGGGAGCATGTTTTGCCTGCCGGCGGCAACGGGGATTACTCGACAAGCCCATCATCGACAGCGGCCGGATGACCCGCCTGTGCCTGCCTCAGCGCATAAACGCGCAGGGCGGAGGAGAGGTTGGCGTCGCGCGGGCGCGCTGCGTCCACCTCCGCCACCAGCGCTGCGAAGCTGATGCCGCGGGCGGATGCGATTTCCTCGAGCGCGTCGAAGAATTCCTGTTCGACCGAGAAGGAGGTGCGGTGGCCGCGGATCGACACGGAGCGCTTGCGCACCGAACTCATCGCTGCCCGTCGGTATCGGGTTTGCCGAGACGATGGCCGTCGAGGAGGGTCTTGTCGCGCTCGCGGCTGGATTTCTGCTCCGCCTTCTCGGCTTTGCTGCGGCCGTGAAGCGCGCGGCTGGCGGCGGCGGCAGCGTCGTGCTCGGCGCGCGCCTTGCGCTTGCGGGCGAGACGGAGGTTGACGACCTCGCCCATCGCGGCGGCTACTTCTTGCGGAAGGCGTCGAGCGAGACCACGTCCGCGCCCTTGCCTTCGCCCTCGGCGGGCTTGTCGGCGTCGGCGGGCGCCTTTTCCAGCGCGGGCTCCGGCTTCTTGGCCGACGGCTTCGGCGTGGAGCGGGGCGCGGCCTGCGGCTTCGGCGTCTCGGCCTTCGGCAGCGGTGTCACGTCGCCCGCGACCGGCTCGTCGGTGCGCACGTCGAATTCGAGCTCGAAATTGACCGACGGATCGTAGAAGCCGCGCACGGCGGCGAACGGCACTTCGAGCTTTTCCGGCACGTCGGAGAAGGACAGGCCGACCTCGAAGCCGACATCGGTGACCTTCAGGTCCCAGTACTGGTACTGGAGGACGATGGTCATCTGCTCCGGATAACGCTCCTTCAGCCGCGTCGAGACGCGCACGCCGGGCGCGCCGGTCAGGAAGGTGATGAAGAAGTGGTGGTTGCCGGGCAGGCCGGTCCGCTGCACTTCCTGCAGCACCTTGCGCATGACGCCGCGCAGGGCTTCCTGCGCGAGGATGTCATAGCGGATGTGGTCTTCGGCCATCAGCCGTCATTCCCCGATTCAATTCCGGTACCTTTAATGAACAGCCTGCCGGACGTAAACGGGATATGAGGCTTGCGACCACGAAGCAAGGCGTTGCGCGGTCACGTTGCGAGGATCCGGGCGAGGATGAAGTCGACGCGGCGCTCGACCGTGTCTGTCGGCACCTCGCACAGGTCGTAGCCGAAGCCGGCATAGGTTTGTCGCATCGTCTCGCAGGTGGCCCTGGCTTCCGCAGGAGACTGTTTGCGTTCCGCGTCCGCATGGAAGATGTCGGCCCAGAAGGGCAGGACGAACACGCGCGGCGCGTAGCGAACCGTTTCGGCTGCCCGGATTACATGGCCGGGGATGGCGAGGCCGGACAGGCGCAGATAGCCGGCGACGTCCGGCACGCCGCGGTCGAACCAGATCGGGCCCGCGGTCAAGGCAGCCTCGGCGTGCGAGCGCAGCTCCCAGCCGAGCATCAGTTCGGCGAAGAGGGCGCGGTCGGCCCAAGGCAATGCCTGGCCGCCGATGGCGATCTGCTGGCGGATGATGGCGCGGCCCGCCTCCGGCATGACCGGGAAGCCACGCCGGGCGAGCGCGTCGAGAAGCGTGGTCTTGCCGGCGCCGGGGCCGCCGGTGACGATATGGAATCGATCTGACATGGAAAAGCTCCGCCGCCGGCGAAGAACTCGCGCGGACGCATCGAAGTTGGAGTGCAAGGGGGAGGGAAGGTGGAGGTTTCTGTTGCCAGGTACCTCCGAACCCCGCCTGAAGGTGCTAACCCACAGGGCTTGATTCGAGACTATCGCACTGCTTACGCAGCGAGACGTGCCTCAGCATAGTTGTCGTTGGCAACTATAGGTTTGACCCGATAACGGCGGTATCATGCCGGGCAAAAGCGCGATCTTTACACCCTCGTCGATCCTATTTCGCCCCCATCAGAAGATGCCGTGGCCGGCAGCTTGTGGTGGAGGCGCCGGGTACCGCCCCCGGGTCCGAATGGCTTATTTCATCGGCCGTTTATCGCCATAGCCGGACAAGCCGGCACGCCGAATATAGGTAGAGCGAAGGAGAAAGGGAAGGCCGTTCGGGTCGACGTTTCTGTGGAGAGGCCTGAGACGTCATATTCGCGCCGCGCCACACTTCTAGCCGTGCGGGCTCATGGAGAAACCTGCCTCATGCGATATCTCGTCGGCCTGCTCGCACTGGCTCTGGCTGCGCTCTATCTTGGGAACGCGTCGTGGCGCGCATCACTGCCGCAGGACAATCTCAGGCTGATCGCGCATCGCGGCGTCCACCAGACGTTCAACCGCGACAACCTCGAGAACGACACGTGCACGGCCGAGCGGATGGATCCGCCGACGCACGAATTCCTCGAGAACACGATCCCGTCGATGAAGGCGGCCTTCGCGGCCGGCGCCGACATCGTCGAGCTGGACGTGCATCCCACCACGGATGGCCGCTTCGCCGTGCTGCACGACTGGACGGTCGATTGCCGCACCGAGGGCAAGGGCGTGACGCGCGAGCAGAGCCTCGCCGCGCTCAAGGCGCTCGACATCGGCTACGGCTATACGGCCGACGGCGGCAGAACGTTTCCGTTCCGAGGCAAGGGCGTCGGCCTGATGCCGTCGCTGGAAGAGGTGTTCGAGGCGGTTCCCGAAGGTCGTTTCCTCGTCAACTTCAAGAGCAAGGAGGAGCGGGAAGGGCGCATGCTGGCGGACCTGATCGCGGCGCGGCCGGCGTGGCGGGCCGCGGTGTGGGGCGTCTATGGCGGCGATCCGCCGACCCGGGCGGCCGCGCAGCTGATGCCGCAGGCGAAGAGCTGGACGCGGAGCAGCCTGGTCGACTGCCTCGGCCGCTATATTGCGCTCGGCTGGAGCGGATACATGCCGCCAGCGTGCCGCGATACCACGGTGATGCTGCCCGTCAACGTCGCGCCCTGGCTGTGGGGCTGGCCGAACCTGTTCCAGGAACGGATGCGCGCGGCCGGCACCGGCATTATTCTCCTCGGCCCATATTCATCGGGCGACATGGGCACCGCGGGCATCGACACGGCCGAGGACGCGGAGCGCATCCCCGCGCCGTTCGACGGCTATGTCTGGACGAACCGGATCGAGACGATCGGCCCGATGCTGCGGCGGTGACGCCGCGCTGGGGAAAGCCGAGGATCGGACGTGCCTCCGGAGCCGCCTTGCTGTAGGATGGCGCGACAAGAATCGGCGGCCCTCATGAAGCAGTATCTCGACCTTCTCAGCCATGTGCTCGACAACGGCCTCGACCGGGGCGACCGGACCGGAACCGGCACGCGCGGCGTGTTCGGCTACCAGATGCGCTTCGACCTCGCGGACGGCTTTCCGGTCACGACGACCAAGAAGCTGCACCTGAAGTCGATCATCCACGAACTGTTGTGGTTCCTGAAGGGCGAGACCAATGTCGGCTACCTGCGCGACAACGGCGTCACGATCTGGGACGAATGGGCCGACGAGAACGGCGACCTGGGCCCGGTCTATGGCGCGCAGTGGCGGTCTTGGCCGGACGGCAAGGGCGGCACGATCGACCAGATCGCCAACGTGGTCGAGCAGATCCGCAACAACCCGAATTCACGCCGGCTGATCGTGTCGGCCTGGAACCCGGCCGAGGTGGACGAGATGGCGCTGCCGCCGTGCCACTGCCTGTTCCAGTTCTACGTGTCCGACGGCAAGCTCTCCTGCCAGCTCTACCAGCGCTCGGCCGACATCTTCCTCGGTGTGCCGTTCAACATCGCCTCCTATGCGCTGCTGACCATGATGGTGGCGCAGGTGACGGATCTGAAGCCCGGCGAATTCGTCCATACGCTGGGCGACGCGCACATCTACCAGAATCATTTCATGCAGGCGCGGCTTCAGCTGACCCGCACGCCGAAGCCGCTGCCGACGATGTGGATCAATCCGGCAAGGACGGACCTCTTCGACTTCGTCTACGACGACTTCCGGCTGGAAGGGTACGAGGCGGAGCCGAACATCAAGGCGCCGATCGCGGTGTAACCGTCCGGGGCGGCGCGTTTCCGCGCCGAAACCTGCATGCTCCGTCATGAAAGCGAAGCGTCTGTCGGCGAAGCGATTTCAGGTCTATCGTCGCTTCGGACCCAACCATCGGGACACATATTCATGCGCAAGCTTCTCGCCGCCGCTTTCCTGTCCGTCGTGCTTCCAGCATCGGCCCTCGCCAACGACACCAGCGCGCATTTCGCGGCCGGCGGGCTGATCTTCGTCCGCACAGATTCGATCTCGATGGAGAGCGAGGATCTCTACATCTCGCCCAGCGAGGTGCGCGTGGCCTACAAGTTCCGCAACATTTCGGACGTCGACGTGGAAAGCGTGGTGGCGTTCCCGATGCCGGACATCGCCGCCGATCCGCATTCGGAAGTCTCGATCCCTGACATGGCTTCGGACAATTTCCTCGACTTCACCGTGACGGTCGACGGCAAGGCGGTCGAGCCGACGCTCGACCAGCGCGTCTTCGCGGCCGAGGTCGACGTCACGGACGAGCTCAAGGCGGCCGGCATCCCGCTTTTTCCCTATGGCGACGCGGCCGAGCAGGCTCTGGCCAAGGTAGAGCAGGACAAGCTGGACGACTGGGTCGCGCGCGGCGTCGTGATGATCGACACCTATGACGTTGGCGAGGGGATGAAGGACCATTACGTTCCCTCCTGGACGCTGAAGTCGACCTATTGGTGGAAGATGAACTTTCCGAAGGGGCAGCAAATCGACGTGCGCCACAGCTACAAGCCGAGCGTCGGCGGGACGGTCGGGCTGACCTTTGTGACCGATGGTGCGGTCCAAGGCGAGCAGCGCGACCTCTACCGGCAGAAATACTGCATGGACGCTGCCTTTGAGAAAGCGGTGCAGAAGGCAGTCAACGCGGCGGAGGAGAACGTCACGCCCTATTACGAGAACTGGATCTCCTACGTGCTGACCACGGGCGGGAACTGGGCGACCAATATCGGCACGTTCAAGCTCACCATCGACAAGGGCAAGCCGGATTCGCTGGTCAGCTTCTGCGGCGAGGGCGTGAAAAAGACCGGCCCGACCACCTTCGAGATGACCGCGGAGGATTTCTATCCGGAGAAGGACATCGAGATCCTGATCCTCGACAAGCCGGCGGCGCAGTAGGCATGGACGTCGTCATCCATGCAGCGGTTGCCGAAAACGGCGTGATCGGTGCCGACGGCGGCCTGCCGTGGCGGCTGTCCAGCGATCTCAAGCGCTTCAAGGCCGGCACGATGGGCCGTCCGGTGATCATGGGTCGCAAGACGTTCGAGGGAATCGGCAAGCCGTTGCCGGGCCGCCTGAACATCGTTGTCACGCGCGACCGCGGCTGGTCGCATGAAGGCGTCGAGACGGCGGGATCGCTGGACGAGGCGATCCGCCTGGCGACGGCGCGCGCCCGCTGCATGACAGGCGTCGACGAGATCGCGGTGATCGGCGGCGGCGAGATCTATGCCCAGGCGCTGCCGCTCGCCGACCGGCTGCACATCACGCACGTGCTCGCCGAGCCCGCCGGAGACACGCGCTTTCCGGCGATCGACGCTTCAGTATGGACGGCGAAAACCTGTGAGGACGTTCCCGCCGGGGAGCGCGACAGCCATGCGACGCGGTATTGCGTCTACGAACGCAAACAGGGGTGAGTGGGGGCGGGAAACCGCCCGTCTGGCCCGTTGTATTAACTTCGCAATCGCTTTTAGCGAAGTGTCGCACCGGAAATCCGCCGTAATTGGCCGGCTCGCGTTGAAAGCCAGGCACCGCATCCCTATAACCGTGCCAACAGAACTAGCTGCGGAACCAACCGCTGCGCGTGGTTTCGCAACAAGAGGAATTTCATGCCCTGGAACAATCAGAGCGGTGGCGGCGGCGGCCCATGGGGCGGCGGCGGTAACGGCGGTGGCCCGTGGGGCCAGGGTCCGCGTGGACCCGGGGGACCACAGAACACGCCGCCCGATCTCGAGGAGATCATCCGGCGCGGCCAGGACCGCCTGAAGAACGCGCTTCCGGGCGGAGGCGGCTTCAATCCGGCCTTCATCGCGCTGGGTATCGCCGCGCTGGTGGCGCTCTGGGGCTTCCAGTCGATCTACACTGTCCAGCCCGACGAGGTGGCCGTCGAACTCCGATTCGGCAAGCCGAAGGAAGAGCTGTCGCGGCCGGGCCTGCATTTTCACTGGTGGCCGATCGAAACGGTCGAGATTGCCAAGACGGCTGAGCGGCTGGTGAACATCGGCGAGGATCGCGGCAACAATGCCTCCGGCCTGATGCTTTCGGGCGACCAGAACATCGTCAACGTCAAGTTCTCGGTTGCCTACCAGGTGGCCGATCCGCGCCAGTTCCTGTTCAACGTCGCCGAGCCCGAGGAAATGATCCGGCAGGTGGCCGAGAGCGCGATGCGCGAGGCCGTCGGCCGCCGCCCGGCGCAGGACATTTTCCGCGACGACCGCCAGGGCATCGCCGATTCCGTGCGCACCATCATTCAGGGGACGCTCGACCAGTATCAGTCGGGCCTGGTGGTCAACGCCATCTCGATCGAGGACGCCGCACCTCCGCGCGAGGTTGCCGACGCGTTCGACGAGGTGCAGCGCGCCGAACAGGACGAGGACCGCTTCGTCGAGGAATCGAACCAGTATTCCAACCAGAAGCTCGGCCAGGCACGCGGCGAGGCGGCGCAGGTCCGCGAAGAGGCAGCCGCCTACAAGAACCGGGTCGTCCAGGAGGCCGAGGGTGAGGCGCAGCGCTTCATCTCCGTCTACGACGAATACGCCAAGGCGCCCGACGTGACGCGCAAGCGCCTCTTCCTCGAGACGATGGAGAAGGTCTATGGCGGCGCGAACAAGGTGATCGTCGAGCAGGGCAGCGGGCAGGGCGTCGTGCCCTATCTGCCGTTGCCTGAGCTGCAGAAGCGCGCGACGGGAGGAAACAACTGATGGCCAACCGTCTCACGATAATCGCGGTCGCAGCCGTCATCGTGCTGCTCATCGCGTTTTCCTCCTTCTTCATCGTCAACGAGCGCCAGCAGGCGATCGTGCTGCGCTTCGGCGAGATCGTCGACGTCAAGCGGGAGCCGGGCATCTACTTCAAGGCGCCGTTCGGCTTCCTCGACGCCGATACGGTGCAGATCATCGACGACCGGCTGCTGCGCTTCGACCTCGACGACATCCGCGTCCAGGTCTCGGGCGGCAAGTTCTACGAGGTCGACGCCTTCGTCGCGTTCCGCATCCAGGATCCGAGGGTGTTCCGTCAGGCCGTGTCCGGCGACGTGCAGCTGGCCGAACAGCGGCTGCGCACGCGTCTCGACGCGGCGCTGCGTCGGGTCTACGGTTTGCGCGGCTTCGAATCGGCGCTTTCGGAAGAGCGCGCCTCGATGATGCGCGAGGTGCGCGACCAGCTTCGTCCCGACGCCACGTCGCTCGGCCTCGCGATCGAGGACGTGCGCATCCGCCGGACCGACCTCACCCAGGAAGTCTCGCAGCAGACCTACGACCGCATGAAGGCCGAGCGTCTGGCCGAGGCCGAGCGGTTGCGGGCTCGCGGCCGCGAGGCGGCGCAGCGCATCCGCGCCCGCGCCGACCGTGAGGTGGTCGAGATCGTCGCCGAGGCCAACAAGGAATCCGAGATCCTGCGCGGCGAGGGCGAAGCCCAGCGCAACGCGGTCTTCGCGGACGCCTTCCAGCGCGATCCGGCCTTCTTCGAGTTCTACCGCTCGATGTCGGCCTACTCGGCGGCCCTGCAGAATTCCGGCACGACGATGGTGCTGTCGCCGGACTCGGAATTCTTCAAATACTTCCAGGATTCGAACGGCGGTCCCGCCGCCCCGGCGCCGGCTCCCGCACCGGGCGCCACGAGCGCCATCCCCGCGCCGGCCGCCCAGTAAGCGGCCGACGTGCAGGATTTCCTGGCAGCCGTCGGGCTTGTGCTCGTCATAGAAGGCCTCCTTTACGGAGGCTTTCCTGCTTTTGCGAAGCGGGTGGCCGCGGAGGCCACCCAGGCGCCGGAGAATCTGCTACGGATCACCGGTCTTCTCGCGATCGCCGCCGGTGTCTTCATCGTCTGGCTGGTGCGCGGGTAACGCAGGATTTACGGCAAGCGGGCGGCTCCGCCGCCGTGGACGGGTGACCGAGCCGCAAACGCGCCGTATTTCTTACGGACAACATGCCCTATTTCTCATCGACGACATGCCGGCCCGTCCCCGGTCAGATCCTTGCCCCGAACGGAAGCCCACGGAAGGCACCCAGATGAACGCAGCCACCTCCTTCATCCGCATCCGTCGCGCCGTCGGCGCTTCGCTGATGGCGGGCGCCCTCGGCCTCGCAGCGCTTCCGGCCGCGGTGGCACCTGCCGAAGCGCAGCAGCTCGCCGCCCAGCCGCAGGGGCCAGCCTCGGTCGCCGACCTTGCCGAGCGGCTGCTCGAATCGGTCGTGAATATCTCGACCTCGCAGACGGTGGCCGGCAGCGACGAGCCGGGCGTGAAGCCGCCGGAACTGCCCGAAGGCTCTCCGTTCCAGGATTTCTTCGACGACTATTTCAAGAACCGCCGCGGCGAGGGCGGCGGCAGCCAGAAGGTGCAGTCGCTCGGCTCCGGCTTCGTGCTCGATGCCGAGGCCGGCATCATCGTGACCAACAACCACGTCATCGCGGATGCCGACGAGATCGAGGTCAATTTCTCCGACGGTTCGAAACTCAAGGCAACGCTGAAGGGCCGCGACACCAAGACCGACCTCGCGGTGCTGGAGGTGGACCCGAAGCTGAAGAAGCTCAAGGCCGTGAGCTTCGGCGATTCCGACAAGGTGCGCGTCGGCGACTGGGTGATGGCGATCGGCAATCCGTTCGGCCTCGGCGGCACGGTGACCGTCGGCATCGTCTCGGCGCGCAACCGCGACATCAATGCCGGCCCCTATGACGACTTCATCCAGACGGACGCGGCGATCAACCGCGGCAATTCCGGCGGCCCGCTGTTCAACATGCAGGGCGAGGTCATCGGCATCAACACCGCGATCATCTCGCCGTCGGGCGGCTCGATCGGCATCGGCTTCTCGATCCCTGCGAAAATGGCGTCGGGCGTGGTGAGCCAGCTGCGCGAGTTCGGCCAGACTTCCCGCGGCTGGCTGGGCGTGCGCATCCAGGAAGTGTCGGACGAGATCGCCGAGAGCCTCGGCATGGACAGCGCCAAGGGCGCGCTGGTCTCCGGCGTGATCAAGGGTGGGCCGGTCGACAACGGCTCGGTCCAGGCCGGCGACGTGATCGTGAAGTTCGACGGCCGTGACATCAAGGCGATGAACGACCTGCCGCGCGCCGTGGCCGAAAGCCCGGTCGGCAAGACGGTCGAGATCGTCATCGTCCGCGAGGGCAAGGAGCAGACCGTCCAGGTGACGCTCGGCCGGCTCGAGGACGGCGAGAAGCTCGCCTCGAACGACGAGAGCGCCGGCAAGCTGGAGCAGGGCGAGGACGCGCCCGTGTCCACCGCAAGCGTGCTCGGCATGACGGTGGGCGAGCTGGACGACGAGCTGCGCGCGAAGTTCGGCATTTCGGAAGACGTGACCGGCGTGGTGGTGACCGAGGTGAACCCGAATTCGCCGGCGGCCGAGAAGGGTGTGATGGCCGGCGACGTGATCGCCGAGATCGCGCAGGAATCGGTGTCGACGCCGAAGGACGTGCTCGACCGGATCAACACGCTGAAGGGCCAGGGCCGCAAGAGCGCGCTTCTGATGCTGGCGTCGAAATCAGGCGAACTGCGCTTCGTGCCGGTGCCGATGAACTGAGCGGGGACGCGTTTCGCACGTTGAGGGCGGCCGCGGCCCATGACCGGGGGCGTGTCCGTCAGGAAGGTTGCCTCTCGCGGGCGATCAATGGATACATGTGTGGTCTTGGGCTACCCTGAACCATGCCGAAGGCAGGGAACAGGGAATGCCCGATCCAGGTGTATTCCGATGAGAGTTACGACCTTAACCGAGAGAAAGGCCGCCGAGGCGGCACGCCGCAAGCGTGCTGCCGACGATGTGGTCCGCGAACTTGACGAATACGCCCGGAAGCATGGCGGCCGGTTCGTCATTTTCGGCTCGTACGCGACGGACACGATGCGCTTCGACAGCGACCTGGATGTGCTGATCGATTTTCCCGCCGACCGCACAGCGGATGCCTGGCGGTTTGTGGAGGATGCCTGCGCGAGGCTTGCAGTCCCTCTGGACGTCCATGATGCCCGTACCACGAAGGCGAGCTTCGTCGAACGTGTTCATGCGCAGGGGCTTGTCCTGTCATGACGGACGCCCGGTGGATCGAAGTCGAGGATGACCTCAATTCCGCCTGCCGCCACTTCGGCAATGCGGCGCAGCTCTACGATGAGGGCGGGTTCGATGCCGATGACATCACGGGATATCGAGCCACCATGGCGTTCCTCCATGCCATGCAATCCGCCCACAATTCCCTCGAAGGCGCTTTAAGGCGAATACTGGAGATACTGGGGGAGGAAGTGCCCGTCGGCGAGAATTCACATGCGGATCTCGTTAGACGGGTCTCCAGGGAGGTCAAGACACCCGGCCATGTTCGTCCGGCAATCCTTCCGCCTGAAGTTGCCCGAGACGTCGACGAGACCAGGCGGTTCAGGCACCGGGCAACCCACAACTACGACAACTTCGACCCTGCTCTCGCCGTCGCGTCGATCGAGGCCGCCCGCCGGCTGGCGGCAGAGTTGAAACCGTGCGTTCTGGTTTTCCGGGACAAGGTCGACCCACCGGCTGGAACTCCCGGTTAGCGGCGGACGCAAGGAAGAGCCCGCCAGCGCATTGTGCGTCGGCGAGATCAATCGCGGAAATCGGAGCGGCGGTAGCCTTGCAGGTAGAGCAGGGCGGTAAGGTCGCCGTGGTCGATGCGGATTTTCGCCTGCGCGGCGACCGCGGGCTTGGCGTGCAGCGCGACGCCGGTGCCGGCCAGCTGGAGCATGTCGAGATCGTTGGCGCCGTCGCCGACGGCGATGGCCTCGGCCGGTGTGATGCCCAGGCGCGCCGAGATCGACGTCAGGGCCTCGGCCTTGGCAGCACGGCCGAGGATCGGCTCGGCGACGGTGCCGGCGAGCTTGCCGTCGGCCTCGTGCAATATGTTGGCGATGTTCTCGTCGAAGCCGATCATCGCGGCGACCGGACCGGTAAAGACGGTGAAGCCGCCAGAGACGAGCGCGGTCCATGCGCCGTGGGCGCGCATGGTTCGAACCAGCGCGGTGCCGCCCGAGGCGAGCGTGATGCGCTTTTCGATCACATCGCCGACGACGCTCGCCGGCAGGCCTTTCAGAAGCGCGACGCGCTCGCGCAGCGCCGGCTCGAAGGCGATCTCGCCATTCATCGACCGGGCGGTGATGGCCGCTACATGCTCTTTCACGCCGACAAGGTCGGCGAGCTCGTCAATGCACTCCTGGTCGATCATGGTCGAATCCATGTCGGCAATCAGAAGTTGCTTGCGGCGATTGTGCACCTCCTGCACCGCGATATCGATACCGGCGCCGGACAGAGCGTTTGCCAGGGCTGCGGTTGCATCAGCGGCGGAAAGGCCTTCGGGAAGCGGGATATCGCAGGCGACGCCATCGGCCAGCCAGTCGGCCGCGCTTGCGCCGACGGCGCGACAGGCGCTATTCGCGAGGTCCGCTGTGAGCGCGGGCCGCGAGGGATGCGAGATCAAGGTGGCAACGAGAGAGGTCATGGAGGATTCCGGCGCGTCGGGCGGCGGACTGCCGCTCAGGGGCGCGGTCCTGATAGCGGGACCGACGGCGAGCGGCAAGTCGGCGCTGGCGCTCGAGGTGGCCCGGCGGATCGGCGGCGCGATCGTCAATGCGGATTCCATGCAGGTTTACGACGTGCTGCGGGTGCTGACCGCGCGACCGGACGCGGCGGACCTGACCGCTGCTCCCCATCACCTCTATGGCCATGTCGACCCCGCCACGTCCTATTCGACGGGGGAATGGACCCGCGATGTCGAGGGGCTCGCCGCAAGCGGCGCGCTGGAAGGACGCCGGCCGATTTTCGTTGGCGGGACCGGGCTTTATTTCCGCGCGCTGCTCGGCGGCCTGTCCGAGATGCCGCAAATTCCCGCCGCGATCAGGGAAGGCTGGCGCGAGCGTCTGGTGCGCGAGGGGCCCGGGCGGTTGCATGAGATTCTCACGGAGCGGGATGCTGAGGCAGCAGCGGGCCTGCGCCCGACGGACGGCCAGCGGATCGCCCGTGCGCTGGAAGTGCTGGACGCGTCGGGCCGTTCGATCCGGCACTGGCAGTCGCAGACGGCACCGCCGTTGGTCGATCCCGCTAGCGTCACACGCATCGTGCTCGACATCGACCGGGCGGTGCTGCACCGGCGGATCGACGCGCGGGTCGAGCGGATGGTCGAGGAGGGCGCAGTGGAGGAGGTGCGGCGTTTGCGCAGGCTCAGGCTCGATCCGGCCCTGCCGGCCATGAAGGCGATCGGCGTGCCGGAGTTCGCGGACGTGCTGGACGATACGTGCGGGCTTGCCGACGCCATTCCGCGGGTCCAGGCGGCGACGCGGCAATATGCCAAGCGACAGCTGACCTGGTTCCGCAACCAGCTAGGCCCCGAATGGAGGCGGCTCGCGGCCCTCGATGGCGACTGTTTTGCGGCCGATTTCGCCGCGGGATAAAGCTTTGTTGACCTAAGGGCCGTATTCAAGTGGAGGTTGTGGCGATAGGTGTTGCGATCATCCGGGTTTGAACTAGAAGGGGCGGCAACCTGAGGGGATGATGCGCTTCCACAAATCGGAATCGGCGTTCTTCGTGTTCATCGTGCTGGTGCTCGCCGCCGGCGCGTGCCTTGCTTATGCCAATTCCGTGCTCGGCTATACGGGCGAATCGCGCGACCCGGGGGAACTGGCCGGCAATCTGGGCCTGCTTGCGCAGCTGATCTTCGGCACTGGCGTGCTGCTCGCGACGGCGAGCATCTTCGGCGTCTTCTTCATCTATCCGCTGATCCGCAAGCAGGTGCGCGAGGAGGGCAAGCTGAGGGCGATGACCGAATCGCTCAGCGCCCGCTCCGAGACGCTGGAGCACGCGGCTCTGACGGACGGCCTGACGGGCATGCAGAACCGGCGCTATTTCGACGACGCGCTGCGCGAATATCTGGGCGAGTTCCGCCGCATCGGCAAGCCCGTGGGGCTGTTGATCCTCGACCTCGATCATTTCAAGACGGTCAACGACACGCACGGCCACGATGTCGGCGACGAGGTGCTGCGGGTCGTGGCTGGGTGCCTGCGCGAGTTCACCCGCTATCACGACGTGGTCGCGCGGCTGGGCGGCGAGGAATTCGCCGTCGTCGCGCCCAACATGGACACCGACATGCTGATCAAGCTCGCCGAGCGCATCCGCAAGGCGATCGCGGCACTGACGGTCACGACCGGCAACATCCGGCTCAGGGTGACGACCAGCATCGGCATCGCGATCTGGGACGGCAAGGAAAGCGCCGAGCAGTTCTACCGCCGGGCAGACCGCATGCTCTACGAGGCCAAGCGCCTGGGGCGGAACAGGGTCTGTGCGTGAGGTGAGGCAGTAGTGAGTAGGCAGTAGGCAGTAGGGAACAGGCTTGTCGACGTGCGACGGCCGGACAATCCTCCTACTGCCTACTGCCTACTGCCTACTGCCTACTGCCTACTGCCTACTGCCTACTGCCTACCCAAACAGCCTCCCGTCCGGCCGCCGCTCCTGGCGGATCGGCTCGTCGACATAGGGCGAGAGCCTGGCGAGGCTGGGGCGCTGTTCGGGGCCGCCGGCTGCCGGCGCGCCGGGGACGCTTGCGTTGGACCAGACCTCGTCGCTGATGCTGTCGCGGCCGCCGCTGCGCATGCGCTCGACGATGGTGTTGAGATCGATGTCCTGCACCACCGCATCCTCTGTGTGGTCGCGCACGGCGGAGCCGGGGATGTAGCGGCGGTCGAGGACCTCGAACTTCATCCGCATCGTCGCCGCGACGCCGTCGCCGAAGGCGATGCACTCCCGCTGGCCCATCGAGGACAGGAAGGCGAGCGCCGAGGCGGAGGCATCCGAGATTGCCGAGCGGATGATCGCCTGGTCCTGCTCGTTCGGCAGGCGCATGGCGAAGACGGTCGAGCACTGCGAGAAGATGGTCGGGTCGAGTTCGCCTGGCCGCTGGGTGACGATGCCGAGGTAGCAGCCATATTTACGGCCTTCCTTGGCGATGCGCGCCAGCGCGTGGCGGGTCGGCGCGAAGCCCATGCGCGGATCGACCGGCATGTAGCGGTGCGCCTCCTCGCACAGCAGGAGCAACTCAATCTTGCCGTCGCCCCACAGCGTCAGGTCGAAGGCGAGCCGCGCGAGCACGGAGCAGACCGCGTTGACCACCTCGGAGGGCATGCCCGCCATCTGGAAGCAGGTCACCGGCTTGCCTTGCGCCGGGATGCGGAAGATCCGGCCGATCGCGGCGGTGATGTTGTCCTCGATGATGCGCGAGCCGAACATGAAGCGGAAGCGGGGATCGCGCATGCCGGCATCGAGGCGCTGCCGCAGGGCGCGGTAGATCGGCCTGAGGTCCTTGCTGTCGAGCATGCCCATGCGGTCATCGAGGATGCGCATCAGGTCGGCCATGCGGTAGGGCACCGGCGTGTCGGCCGTGATGCCGCCGGGCTCGGAGCTCCGGCGCAGCGACACGTTGCCCGCGCCGCGATTTTCTTGCTTCGCCGCCGGGATCAGGTCGCGCAGCAGCTCGACCTCCTCGACGATCGGATCGCGGCCGAGATAGAGCACCTCGACCAGTTCCTCGAGGCGGAACATCCAGAACGGCAGGTCGAGCGTCTCGGAATCGAGCGTGATCGACACGTCGGGAAAGGCGCTTGCGAATTCGTTGTGCGGGTCGAGGATCAGGACGCGCAGGTTCGGCCGCGCCTCGATCGCCTTGTGCAGCAGCAGCGATACCGCGCTGGACTTGCCGACGCCCGTCGAGCCGACGACGGCGAAGTGGCGGTTGAGCGTGCGCCCCATCGCGACGTTCGCCGACACGCTTTCGTCCTGCGAAAGATTGCCGACCGGGACCGCGTCATCGCCGCCGATCTCGTAGATCGCGGCAAGGTCGCGCTGGCGGATGCGGTGAGCGATCGCTCCGATATGCGGATATTTCGCGATGCCGCGGTCGAAGACCGGGCGCGCGCCGTCCTGGCCGTCGCGCACCTCGCCGATCAGATCGACATGCACCAGCATGCGGTTGTCGGCCTCCTCGTGCCACGGTCCGTCGACATGGACGTCGTGGACGAGGCCGACGGTGCGGGTGTTCGGCAGGCTGATGGAAATGAACTTGCCGACCGACCACTGGCCGGCCTCCTGGCTCTTGTTGCCGGCGGCGGTGGTTGCGATGGTTGCATGCGCGCCGTCGCACTGGATGACATGGCCGAGGATGCGGGCGGCCTCCTGCGCCGCGTCGCGCACCGGCGGCGCATTCCGCTCGGTCAAATCGCCCTCGTGTTCCTTGAACATCGCTCGTCTCCGGCCCCAACCGGGATTTCTAGCGCGTCGCGGTTAAGGCGGCGTGTGACGGGATGGTTGACGGTGGGTTTATGGAAAAGGCGGCATTTGAAACAACGCGAAAAAAGGAGACGGGCCTGCAAAGGCTCCCATTGTGGGAGCCTTTGGTCCGTGTGCCGTCTTGCCTCAGCGCAGGTGATGCACCTTCTGCAGCCCGTAGACCGGCGTCGGGATCCCTTCCATACGGGCTTTGAGCTGTAGCGCCAGGAACTGCGAGTAGTGGCGCGACTGGTGCAGGTTGCCACCGTGGAACCAGAGCGCCTCCTGCTGCGTCGGCTTCCACATGTTGCGCTGCTCGCCTTCCCACGGGCCGGGGTCTTTGGTGGTGGCAGAGCCCAGGCCCCAGCATTTTCCCACCTTGTCGGCGACCTCCTGTGAGATCAACTCGGCGGCCCAGCCGTTCATGGAGCCGTAGCCGGTGGCGTAGACGATGACGTCCGCCGGGATCTTCGTGCCGTCCTCCAGGACGACCGCGTCCTCGGTGATTTCGGCGACCTGGCCGCTCTTCAGCTTGATCTCGCCGTCGATGATCAGCTGCGAGGCGCCGATGTCGATGTAGTAGCCCGAGCCGCGCCTGAGGTATTTCATGAACAGGCCCGAGCCGTCGTCGCCCCAGTCGAGCTTGAAGCCGGCCTTCTCCAGGCCCTTGTAGAACTCCGCGTCACGCTCCTTCATCTGCTGATAGAGCGGAATCTGGAACTCGTGCAGGATCTTGTAGGGCAGGGAGGCGAAGATCAGGTCGGCCTTGGCGGTCGTGATGCCCGACCGTACCGCCTGTTCGGAATAGAGCGCACCGAGGCCGATCTCCATCAGCGTGTCGGAGCGCACGATGTGGGTGGAGGAGCGCTGCACCATCGTCACGTCGACGCCGGCCTCCCAAAGTGCTGCGCAGATGTCGTGGGCGGAGTTGTTGGAGCCGATCACGACCACCTTCTTGCCCTTATAGGCGTCGGGTCCCGGATGCTTGGACGAATGGTGCTGTTCGCCCTTGAATGTCTCCATGCCCTTGAATTTCGGGATGTTCGGCTTGGCGGACATGCCTGTGGCGAGCACGAGCTGCTTCGGACGTAGTGTGATCTCCTTGCCGTCGCGGGTGACGACGACGGTCCATTCCTTCTTCTTCTCGTCGTAGGATGCGCTCTTGGCCTCGGTCGAGGTCCAGTAGTTGAGCTCCATCACCTTGGCGTACATTTCGAGCCAGTCGCCAATCTTGTCCTTGGGCGAGAAGATCGGCCAGTTTTTCGGGAAGTCGATATAGGGGAGGTGATCGTACCAGACCGGATCGTGCAGGCAGAGCGACTTGTAGCGCTTGCGCCATGAATCGCCGGGGCGCTCGTTCTTCTCGACGATGATCGTCGGGACGCCGAGCTGCCTGAGGCGGGCGCCAAGCGCGATACCGCCCTGGCCGCCGCCGATGATGAGGCAATAGGGCTGGCGCGTGTAGCCGAGTTCGGCGGCCTCTGCCTCGCGCTCTTCCTTCCAGGTCGGGCGGTTCCTCGCAGCCCCGTGCTTCGCGCCCAACGGTCGGTCGAAGCCGGCGGGCTCCTCGAAGCCCTTCAGCTCGACCATCGTGGTCAAAAGCGTCCAGATCAGGCCGTTCCTGACACGGATCTGACCAAAGCCGCGTGCGACCTTGGTCTCGAACTGGATCCAGCCTTCAAGCAGCCCGTCCGTCTCGGTCGCATCCTCGCCGTCGGCGATCCGCCAGCCGGAGGGGCCGGTGAGCGCGAGCTGGCTCTCCAGCATGTCGCGGACCTGGTCGCGGCCTTCCATGGTCTTGATGTTCCAGGTGAAGGCGACGAGGTCGCGCCAGTAGCAATCTTCCTGAAAGCAGGCGACGGCCGCCTCGACATCGCCGGACGACAGGGCGCCGCCGAACCTGTCCAGAAGATCGGCGAGCCGTTTGTTGGGTGCCTTGTCGAGCATGTGCATCTCCTCCCTGAGAACGCGTAGATCTTCCGCCCGCGCCTCCCAGGCGGACGGCGAGAGGAGTATGCGGGTGCTGGCAGGGGGCGTCACGCCGTACTAAAGACAGTCGCCGCATCAAGCGTTTAGCGCGTTCCGGCGCTCGCCCGCCGATGCGCGGGAATTGCGGTTGACGCCGCGGGATGAGCGCACTATGGTCCCGCACCATGAAGACGGTTCTCATTCTCGTAGTAGGAAGGCGCATGGGCAAGGCGGTGTAACCGCCGGGCGAGAGCACCCCATGCGCCAGACAGGCTCCCTTCCGGGGGCCTTTTTTATTGCCTTCGATACCGATAAACGACCCACGCGCCGCATGAGACGGCAAACAGACGGAAGACGACGATGAACAAGGCGACGCAGGAAACCGGCCGGCGGGAGATGACGGGCGCGGAGATGGTGGTCCAGGCGCTGAAGGACAATGGCGTCGAGCACATGTTCGGCTATCCGGGCGGCGCGGTCCTTCCGATCTATGACGAGCTCTTCCAGCAGGACGCGGTCCAGCACATTCTGGTGCGCCACGAGCAGGGGGCAGGCCATGCCGCCGAGGGCTATGCGCGCTCGACCGGCAAGCCCGGGGTGATGCTGGTGACCTCCGGCCCGGGCGCGACCAATGCGGTGACGCCGCTGCAGGACGCGCTTATGGATTCCATTCCGCTGGTCTGCATCACCGGCCAGGTTCCGACCACGCTGATCGGCTCCGACGCCTTCCAGGAATGCGACACCGTGGGCATCACGCGGCCTTGCACCAAGCACAACTGGCTGGTGAAGGACGTGAACGAGCTGGCCGGGATCCTGCACGAGGCCTTCCACGTCGCGACAACCGGTCGTCCGGGGCCGGTCGTGGTCGACGTGCCGAAGGACGTGCAGTTCGCGAAAGGCATCTACACGCCGCCGCAGACCGCACCGCGCACATCGTATCAGCCGAAGCTGCAGGGCGACCTGGAGAAGATCAAGGCGGCGGTCGCGCTGATGGCGGGTGCGAAGAAGCCGATCATCTATTCGGGCGGCGGCGTGATCAATTCAGGCCCGGAAGCGAGCCATCTGCTGCGCGAACTGGTCGACCTGACCGGCTTCCCGATCACCTCGACGCTGATGGGGCTGGGCGCCTATCCGGCCTCGGGCAAGAACTGGCTCGGCATGCTGGGCATGCACGGCTCGTACGAAGCGAACATGGCGATGCACGACTGCGACGTGATGCTGTGCATCGGCGCGCGCTTCGACGATCGCATCACCGGCCGGCTGAACGCCTTCTCGCCCAACTCGCGCAAAATCCACATCGACATCGATCCGTCGTCGATCAACAAGAACGTGCCGGCGGACATCGGCATCCTCGGCGATGTCGGCCGCGTGCTGGAGGACATGGTTCGGCTGTGGCGGGCGAGCGCCAGGACGGACAAGAAGGAGCTCTATCCCTGGTGGGAGCAGATCGCCCGCTGGCGCGCGCGCGACAGTTTCGCGTTCAAGAACAGCAACGACGTGATCATGCCGCAATTTGCGATCCAGCGGCTCTACGAGCTGACCAAGGGCCGCGACACCTACATCACCACCGAGGTCGGCCAGCACCAGATGTGGGCGGCGCAGCACTTCCACTTCGACAAGCCGAACCGCTGGATGACGTCGGGTGGGCTCGGCACCATGGGCTACGGCCTGCCGGCCGCACTCGGCGTGCAGATCGCGCACCCCGACGCGCTGGTGATCGACATCGCCGGCGACGCCTCGGTGCAGATGACCATGCAGGAGATGTCGACTGCGGTGCAATATAACGCGCCAATCAAGATCTTCATCCTGAACAACCACTACATGGGCATGGTGCGCCAGTGGCAGCAGCTCTTGCACGGCAACCGCATGTCGCACTCCTATACCGAGGCGATGCCCGACTTCGTGCTGATGGCGAAGGCCTTCGGCGCGCACGGCATCCGCTGCGAGAAGCCGGGCGACCTCGACGACGCGATCAAGGAGATGATCGACGTGAAGCAGCCGGTGCTGTTCGACTGCTGCGTGGCCAACCTCGCCAACTGCTTCCCGATGATCCCCTCCGGCAAGGCGCATAACGAGATGCTGCTGCCGGACGAAGCGACGGACGAGGCGGTTGCGAATGCCATCGATGCGAAGGGCCGGGAGCTGGTGTGATCACCAGCTTCCACCGCCAACCCGACCAGAACGCAGCAAATTCGAGTAGCCAGACATGAACGCTCAGCTTCAGCCCACCGGCTCCGCCTACTTCATCGCCAAGGACACCGCGCTGCCGGAGAGCCATACGCTGTCTGTGCTCGTCGACAACGAGCCGGGCGTGCTCGCGCGGGTGATCGGCCTGTTCTCGGGCCGCGCCTACAACATCGACAGCCTGACCGTGTCGGAGACCGAACACGAGCAGCACCTGTCGCGCATCACCATCCAGACGCGCGGCACGCCGCATGTGCTGGAGCAGATCAAGCACCAGCTCGAGCGGATCGTGCCGGTGCATCGCGTGGTCGACCTCACGGTGGTGGCGCGCGAGCGCGGCCACGAGCGGCCGCTGGAGCGCGAGCTGGCGCTGGTGAAGGTCGCGGGCAAGGGCGAGGAGCGGGTCGAGGCGCTGCGGCTCGCCGAAGCCTTTCACGCCAAGGTGTCGGACGCGACCACCGAGCATTTCATCTTCGAGATCACCGGCAAGAGCACGAAGATCGACCAGTTCATCGCCATCATGAAACCGCTCGGCCTGATCGAGATCTGCCGCACCGGCATCGCCGCAATGAACCGCGGACCGGAGGGGATGTGATCCCCTTCTTCTGAGCCAACCGCAGGACGGTACTGGATCAGGGAGGTTGCGCCAATAAATGTCAGCATTGCTGACATAATAATCATACCGGGAAACGCCCCATGTCCGCCGACCTTTTCCTCGCGCTCGTCGTCTTTGCCTTCGTCACGTCGATCACGCCGGGCCCGAACAATTTCATGCTGCTGGCCTCGGGCGTGAACTTCGGCTTCTGGCGCACGGTGCCGCACATGTGCGGCATCGGCGTCGGCTTCTTCACGCTGCTGGTCGGCGTGGGGTTCGGGCTTGGCGCGATGCTGACCGCCTATCCGCAGCTTCACCTCGCGCTGAAGGTCGCGGGCGGCGCCTATCTTCTCTACCTCGCCTGGAAGATCGCGATGTCTCGGTCGCTCGGCGAAAAGGAGGGCGGCACGCGGCCGATGACCTTCCTGGAGGCGGCCGCGTTCCAGTGGGTCAATCCGAAGGCTTGGGTGATGGCAGTGACGGCGATGGCGGTCTACACCGATCCGGCGCGTCCGTTCCTGACCATGCTGCTCGTCGCAACCGCCTTCGCGCTGGTCAATTTCCCGAGCGTCTCATGCTGGGCCGGTTTCGGCGTCGCCCTGCGCGGCTTCCTCGCCGACCCGGTGCGGCTGAAATGGTTCAATGTCGCAATGGGCGTTCTGCTCGCGGCGACGCTGGTGCCGATGCTGCGGTAGGGCTGGAGCTCTCCATCCTTGCCCCGAGAGCCCGAATCCTGCCAGTCAGGGGCATGGACCTCTCACCCCAACAGGATGCCGCGCTGAAGGCTGTCGACCGCTGGCTGAAGGCCGGCAGGCCGCAGGTGTTCCGGCTGTTCGGTTATGCCGGCACGGGCAAGACGACGCTTGCGCGATATTTCGCCGAGCATGTCGAGGGCCAGGTACAGTTCGCCGCCTTCACCGGCAAGGCGGCGCAGGTGCTGCGGTCGAAGGGCGCGACCAATGCGCGGACGATCCATTCGCTAATCTACCGGCCGAAGGGCGAGGAAGCGGTGGAGGACGAGACGACCGGCAAGACCTCGATGTCGCCGACCTTCTCGCTCAACCGCCAGAGCCCGATCGCCAAGGCCAAACTCGTCATCATCGACGAATGCTCGATGGTCGACGAGCAACTGGGGCGCGACCTGTTGTCCTTCGGCACGCCCGTGCTGGTGCTGGGCGACCCGGCGCAGCTGCCGCCGATCTCGGGCGGCGGCTTCTTCACCGAGCACGAACCGGATCACCTGCTGACCGAGATCCACCGGCAGGCGCAGGACAATCCGATCATTCGCCTCGCGCTCGACGTGCGCGAGGGACGCGAGTTCATGCATGGCGACTACGGCACGGCGCAAGTGATCGGCAAGGATCAGGTGACGCAGGACCTGGTGCTCGAGGCGGACCAGGTTCTGGTGGGGACAAACCGCACGCGGCGCCGCTACAATGCGCGGCTGCGCGAGTTGAAAGGTTTCACCGCCGACTATCCGCAGGCGGGCGACAAGCTGGTGTGCCTGCGCAATGACCCGGCCAAGGGTTTGCTCAACGGCTCGCTGTGGAAGGTGATGACCTCGTCGCGCGAGACGGTGAAACCGGGCATCAATCTGCTCGTCTCGCCGGAGGAGGACGATCCCGACCGGGGCGTGGCCAAGATCAAGCTGCTCAAGGCCGCGTTCGAAAGCCCGGAAGAGGAAATTCCCTGGCAGCAGAAGAAGCGCTTCGACGACTTCGACTACGGCTATGCGCTGACCGTGCACAAGGCGCAGGGCTCGCAGTGGGACAATGTCGTGCTGTTCGACGAAAGCTGGGCGTTCAAGGATACGCGCCAGCGCTGGCTCTACACCGCGATCACGCGCGCGGCGAAGACGCTGACTATCGTGCGCTGATCACAGGCGCTGGCGGATCTCGCGCGCGTCGAGCCAGGACCATGCGTCCTGCTCCCGCTCCGGCGGGAAATAGCGCAGCTCGACCGGGATGTCGGCCGAGAAGAAACCTCCGATGCGGGTGGTCCAGTCCGGTCCGCCGACGACGGCACAGCGGCGCACATGTTCTTCCGCATGTCTGCGGCCCTCTGCCACGGTGCGTTGGCTGATCTCGCCCCAGTCCGCGCCTTCATAATCCGTCGCGCGCACCAGGATGTCGATGCGATCGTGAAGCGCATAGGCGCCTTCGAGCAAGCCGAAGAGATTTTCCGCGTCGGCCGACGTCGTGCGGCCGTAAATCTCGATCGCGAAGACCTGGTCATTGTCGGTCTCCAGCCGGCGGACGGTCGGGATGGGGTCGAGCGCGTGCATCCATGAGCTCCTTCGGATGGTCATGTCGCAACTGGAACACTCGAATGGCCCTGTCTGTTCCGTCGAAAGGCTCTATAAGGCTGCGTCGAATTCGCGATGTGGACCTGCCATGCCGTCCAAGCTTTCTGTCAATCTCAACGCCATCGCCATGCTGCGCAACCGGCGCGACCTGCCGTGGCCGAGCGTCACCGGGCTCGGCCGCATCGCGCTCGCCGCCGGCGCGCACGGATTGACGGTGCATCCGCGCCCGGACGAGCGACACATCCGCTTCTCCGACCTGGCTCCGATCCGGGCGCTGATCGACGACGAGTTCCCGCAGGCGGAGTTCAACATCGAAGGCTATCCGAGCGAGGATTTCCTCGAACTGGTGGAAAAGCACCAGCCGGAGCAGGTGACGCTGGTGCCGGACGATCCGTCGCAGGCGACGTCCGATCACGGCTGGGACTTTGTCGGCAAGTGTGAGATGCTGAAGCCGATCGTGGCGCGGCTAAAGAAGGGCGGCATGCGCGTGTCGCTGTTCGCGGATGCGGATCCGGCGCAGATCGCGGCCGCGAAGGCGACCGGAGCGGACCGCATCGAGCTCTACACCGGCCCGTATGGCGGTTCATACGACGATCCGAAAAAGGCAGGCAAGTGCCTGGAACTGCTTGGAAAGACGGCCGACGCGGCTCTCGCCGCCGGGCTTGGAGTCAATGGCGGGCACGACCTGACCGTGGCCAACCTGCCGCCGCTGGCGAAACGAATTCCGAAGCTGGCGGAGGTGTCGATCGGGCACGGGCTGACGGCGGATGCGCTGGAATTCGGTATGGAACAGACCGTCAAGCGCTTCCTCGCCTCTTGCGGGTGGTGAACCGCGCGCCATCTCTCCGCAGGCGGGCGTTCGGTTCGAACGTGGCCATTGATGCTGCGATGCAACAGGAGTAAAAGCCCCGCCGCTCCCAAGGAGGGGCTGTCATGGTTGTTGCGAATGACGAGGGCGGCGTGAAGCCGTCCCATGGCGGCCCTGCCGTTGCGGATGCAGCCCCTCAAGTCGATCACGGAATGCTGGCGCTGACGCTCGGCGCGCTGGGTGTCGTCTATGGCGATATCGGCACCAGCCCGATCTATGCCTTCCGCGAGGCGCTCGTCGCCTCGTCCGGCGGCAATGTCGCCGAGCGCGAAGATATCCTTGGCGTCCTGTCGCTGATCATCTGGGCGCTGACGATCATCGTCACGATCAAATACATCCTGTTCGTGCTGCGCGCCGACAACAAGGGCGAGGGCGGAACGCTGTCGTTGATGGCGCTGGCGCGCGGCGCCTTCGCTCACCGTCCGCGCTGGATATTGTTGCTGGGCATGCTGGGCGCGTCGCTGTTCTATGGCGACGCGGTGATCACGCCGGCGATCTCGGTGCTGTCGGCCGTCGAGGGACTGAATGTCGTCACGCCGACGTTCGAGCCGTACGTGGTGCCGCTGACGCTCGTGATCCTTGCGGCGGTCTTTGCCGTCCAGAGGTTCGGAACGGCGAGCGTCGCATCGGTCTTCGGTCCGGTCACCGCCCTGTGGTTCCTCTCGATCGGGGCATCGGGCGTGGTGCATATCGTCGACGATCCCGAAATCCTGCTCGCGATCAACCCGGTCTATATCGTCTATTTCCTCGCCAACTCGCCTGAGGTGGCGTTCGTGACCATCGGAGCGATCTTCCTGGCGGTCACCGGGGCTGAAGCGCTCTATGCGGACCTCGGCCATTTCGGCCGGCGGCCGATCGTGCTGGCCTGGCTTGCCATCGTCTTCCCCTGCCTGCTCCTGAACTATGTCGGGCAGGGCGCTTTCGTCCTGTCGCATGGCGGCATCGTCGGCCATCCGTTCTTCGAGATGAACGAGGGCTGGGCGCTGCTGCCGATGGTGGCGCTCGCGACCGCGGCCACCGTCATCGCCAGCCAGGCGGTGATCTCCGGCGCCTTCTCGCTGACGCGGCAGGCTGTGCAGCTCAACCTCCTGCCGCGGCTGGAGATCCTGCACACGTCCGAGACGCAGTCGGGTCAGATTTATATGCCGCGCGTCAATATGCTGCTCGGCATCGTCGTGTTCATGCTGGTTATCGGTTTCCAGGAATCGACCAACCTCGCCGCCGCCTACGGCATTTCGGTCACCGGCAACATGCTGATGACGACGCTGCTGTTGGCGGTGGTTATGCTGAAAATCTGGAAATGGCCGCTCGTCGCGGTCGTGGCGCTGACGTCGATGTTCGCGGTGATCGACATCGGCTTCTTTGTCTCGAATATCGTCAAGGTTCTGGACGGCGGCTGGGCGTCGCTGGCCATTGCGTTCACGATGGCGCTGATCATCTCCACCTGGATGCGCGGCAGCCGCTATCTGTTCGAGAAGACGCGCAAGAACGAGATGCCGCTCGGCTTCCTGACCGAACAGCTGGCGAAGAAGAAGCCGCAGCTCGTCCCGGGCACGGCCGTCTTCCTGACCGGCGACCCGCTGAGCGCGCCGACGGCGCTGCTGCACAGTCTGAAGCACTACAAGGTGCTGCACGAGCAGAACGTCATCCTGTCGGTGGTGACGGCGCAGCAGCCGAAGGTGCCGGACCAAGAGCGGGCGCGTATCGAGAAGCTGAACGACCTCTTCATGCGCGTGACGGTGACATTCGGCTACATGGAGCAGCCGAACATTCCGCGTGCGCTGGCGATCTGCCGCAAGCAGGGCTGGAAGTTCGACATCATGACGACGTCGTTCTTCCTGTCGCGGCGCTCGCTCAAGGCCTCGCCGACATCGGGCATGCCGCTCTGGCAGGACAAGCTGTTCATCGCCCTGGCGAAGAGCGCGTCCGACGCCACGGAATACTTCCAGATTCCCACCGGCCGCGTGGTCGAGATCGGCACGCAGGTGGCAATCTGAGGAACGCCGGCGCGGCCGGCGTTCCTGCGCTGTCGGAGAGTGTCAGCCGGCGAGCGCGGCTTTGTTGGCGGCGAGGAAGTCGCGCAGCGTCTGCAGCTTGCGGCCGGAGAGCTTCGCGGTGTCGCCGGTGACGGCGCCGAGGCCGCCGGTGCGGGTGGCGGTGTCGAAGGAGACCAGGGTCGGGATGATGGCCTCCGGCACGCCCGCCGCCTTCATGCCGCCTGCGAGTTGCTCGTCGGTGAGGTGCACGACCTGGAGCGGCTTGCCGGTGATCTCGGAAACGAGCGCGGCGATCTGGTCATTGGTGTAGGCTTCGTCGCCGGTGAGCGTGTAGGTGGCGTTGCCGGCCGGCGGATTGGCGAGGGCGCCGGCGATCGCGGCCGCGATATCGTCACGCGCGACGAAGGAGGTCTTGCCGTCGGCGGCGGAGGTGTACCACTGGCCGGACTTCAGCGCGTTCGGCAGGCTCATGAACAGGTTTTCAAGATACCAGCTGTCGCGGAAGAGCAGGTAGGGAATGCCGGTGGCCTTGATCGTTTCCTCGGTTCCGAGATGGTCGGGCGCGAAGCTGACCTTCGAGGTCTCGGGCACGGGAAGCGAGGTGTAGGCGAGGCGCGCAACGCCGGCCTTCTTGGCGGCGGCGACGGCGGCCTTGTGCTGGCGCAGGCGCGTGCCGGCGCCGTCGAGCGCGTCGGTCGAGACGATCAGCACCGTGCCGACGCCGGCGAAGGCTTTTTCGAGCCCGGCGGCGTCGTCGAAATCGACCTTGCGGAGCGCGACACCTTTGGCGGCGAGGGCGGACAGCTTGTCGGTATTACGCGTGCCGGCGATGATGCGCGACGGCGCGACGCCCTGGCTGTCGAGGAGATGGGTGATGACGGCCTGGCCGAGATGGCCGGAGGCGCCGGTGATGAGAATCGTGTCGGACATTGCTGGCTCCTGTGAAACATGCTCTCTTTTCGAGACCAGCTCTAAATTGTATATATTGGATGCTGCGTAAAGAAGGCAGTTTGAACTACCCTGGTTACCTGAAAGGAACCACCATGGACGCACGCATCGCCTCCGCCCGTCAGAAGATCGAGATCTATCGTGCCGGCGTCGCCACGGGCGGGCTCGCGAACTGCCCGATCCGCAACGTCGTGCAGAACATCTTCGGCAAGTGGAGTTCGCTGCTGCTGATGGCGCTGGCCGAGAAGCCGTATCGCTTCGGCGAGCTGCGACGGCTGGTGCCGGACATCTCGCAGCGGATGCTGACCGAGACGCTGCGCGACCTGCAGCGGGACGGCTATGTGCACCGCGAGGTGTTTCCGACCAAGCCGCCCAGCGTCGAGTACAGCCTGACCGATCTCGGCCTGTCGATGTACGATTCGCTTCAGCACCTGCTGATGTGGGCGGAGACCAATTTCGAACGCGTGCGAGTGGCGCGCGAAAAGTTCGACGCCGAAGATGCGTGAGGCAGGATGAGCGGGCTTGTCCTCGTCACCGGCGGCTCCGGCTTCATCGGCGCGCATTGCATCGTGAGGCTGATCGCCGCGGGATACCGGGTGCGCACGACGGTGCGCTCGCTGGCGCGTGAAGGCGACGTGCGGGCGATGCTGAGGGAGGGCGGCTGCGAGGCGGGCGACCGGCTGGCGTTCGCCGAAGCTGATCTCACGCGCGACGCGGGATGGCCTGAGGCTGCGGCCGGCTGCGACTACGTGCTGCATGTCGCCTCGCCACTACCGGTCGCGCAGCCGAAGGACGCGGACGAACTGATGCGGCCGGCGCGCGACGGCGCGCTGAGGGTGCTGCGGGCGGCGCGCGACGCCGGCGTGAAGCGCGTGGTGATGACCTCGTCCTTCGCGGCGATCGGCTACGGCAACACGCCCTTGGACGGCGTCTATACGGAGAAGGACTGGACCGACACCGACAGGCCGATCGGCGCCTATGTGAAGTCGAAGGCACTGGCCGAACGCGCCGCCTGGGAGTTCGTCGCGCGCGAGGGCAACGGGCTGGAACTGGCGACGGTCAATCCGGTGGTCGTGTTCGGCCCGGTGCTGGGAAGGGACTATTCCGCCTCTGTCGTCCTCATCGAGACGCTGCTCAAGGGCGGTGCGCCGGCGGTGCCGAAGCTGATGTTCGGCGTCGTGGACGTGCGCGACGTGGCCGAGCTGCACCTCCTGGCGATGACGCGCCCGGAGGCGAAGGGCGAGCGGTTCCTGGCGGTGGCGGGCGATTTCCTCAGCGTGCGGGAGATTGCGCTGGCGCTGAAGGCCGGCATGGGGCCGGCAGCCGCGAAAGTGCCGACGCGAGTGGCGCCGAACTGGGTGATCCGGCTCGGCGCGCTGTTCAGCCCGACATTGAGGACGGTTGCAGGCCCCGAGCTCGGCAGGGTGAAGAACGCGTCGAGCGCCAAGGCCCGGCAGATGCTGGGCTGGTCGCCGCGCCCGCCGCAGGAGGCGATCGTCGCCACGGGCGAGAGCCTGGTGCGGCTAGGGCTGATCAAGGCGTGAGATTCGCGCTGATTTTTCTCTCATGCCCCCCTCATCCGGCCGCTTCGCGGCCACCTTCCCCGAGGGGGGAAGGGGAGCGTCGCCGATGACCTCCTCTCCCTTGGGGAGAGCGTGGCGAGGTGGCGCCGAGCCGGGTGAGGGGGCTTCCAAAATCGGTCTGCTGCGCGCCGATGTCCGGTTGATTTGGCGGCCGGCAGCGCCGATGGTCGCCGCCGAAAGGGCAGAGCATGGCACAACTTCTTCGCATCGCGATCGTGGGCGCGGGGCCGGCAGGGTTGGCCGCGGCACTTCTGCTCACGCGCGACGGGCATCGGGTGGAGATCCTCGAGCGCTACGAGGCGCCGAAGCCGCTGGGCTCGGGCCTGATTCTGCAGCCGACGGGACTGTGCGTGCTGTCCTCGCTCGGCCTGATGCCGGCGATGCTGGCGCAGGGCGCGCGGATCGAGCGGCTCTTCGGCGCCGATGCCAGGACCGGCCGTACCGTTCTGGACGTGCGGTACAACGCGCTGCCGGGCGGGCGGTTCGGCCTCGCCGTCCATCGCGCGGCGCTCTTCAACGTGCTGCATGATGCCGTCGTTGCCGCAGGCATTGCGATCCGCACCTCGACCGAGGCGGCGACGATCGAGGTCTCGGCGCCGGGCGCGACGCTGTTCGGCGACAAGGGTGGATCGCTCGGCACCTGGGATCTGGTGGTCGATGCGAGCGGCTCGAAATCGCGGCTCAAGGCGTCGTCCTACAGGCCGGCCGAGCCGAAGCCGCTCGCCTATGGCGCGTTCTGGGCCTCGCTCGGCTGGCATGGCGACGGCTTCGACCGCAACGCGCTGCAGCAGCGCTACGATAGGGCGCGGGTGATGATCGGCGTGCTGCCGATCGGCCGCATCGCGCCGGCCGGCGACGAGATGGCCGCCTTCTTCTGGAGCCTGAAGCCGGCGCAGGTGGAGGAGGTGAGGGCGCGCGGAATCGACGCCTGGAAGGACGAGGTGGCGCGGCACTGGCCGCAATGCGCGCCCTATCTCGACCAGATCGCGTCCTTCGACGACCTGACGCTGGCGCGCTACGGCCACCACACGCTGAAGATGCCGGCCGGCCGAAACCTTGCCGTCATCGGCGACGCGGCGCATTCGACCAGCCCGCAGCTGGGGCAGGGCGCGAACATGGCGCTGCTGGATGCGGCGGCGCTCGCGCATGCGCTGCGCGCCTATTCCGACATCCCGAATGCGCTGTCGGCCTATGCGGCGACGCGGCGCTTTCATGTGCGGCTGTTCCAGGCGCTGTCCTATTTCCTCACGCCATTCTACCAGTCGGACTCCGTCCTGGTGCCCTATCTGCGCGACACGCTGGTCTCGACCGTGGCCAAGGTGCCGCCCGCGCCTCGCATCCTGGCGCTGATGGTGTCCGGCATGCTGGCGCGTCCGCTCGCATCGACCGGTCTGATCGAGGCTGATTGGGCGAAGTTCTCCTCGGCCGGCGAGCCGCGGCTGGGATGATGCGCCGGGATTGCGCATTTCCGGCGATTTGCCGCTTGCTTCGGTTGCGCCGATGGATTATCCGCTCCGAACCGTAACGTTCGTTACGCCTTCGGAGCGTGTGCTTGAACCTGTCAACCGTCCAGCCCGGCGCAGAGCCGACGCCGCGCCAGCGCGAGGTGCTGGACGCCGTGCTCGCGCTGCTCGTGGAAGACGGCGACAAGGTGACGATGAGCGCGGTGTCGCGCCGCGCGTCCTGTTCGAAGGAAACGCTCTACAAGTGGTTTGGCGACCGCGATGGGCTGCTGACGGCCACCGTGCGCTGGCAGGCGTCGAAGGTGAGGGCGGGCAACTGGGACCGGCAGCATCTCGACGCAGCCGCCCTTTCCGAGAGCCTCGAGGATTTCGCGGCGAACTGGCTGACGGTGATCTCGTCGCAGACCTCGATCGCGCTGAACCGGGTCGCGGTGGCGCATGCCGGCTCCGGCAAGAGCGATCTCGGGCGCATCGTTTTGGAGAACGGCCGCTTCGCCATCGGCGGGCGGCTGAAACCGCTGCTGGAGGCGGCGCGCGAGGCGGGACTTCTCGCCTTCGACGACACGGAGAGCGCCTTCCGCACCTTCTTCGGCCTGGTCGGGCGCGACGTGCAGATCAGGCTGCTCCTGGGCGATAGGCTCGTCCTGACAAAATCGGAGATCGCGCGCGACGCTGCGCGGACGGTCGAACAGTTTCTCACCCTCTTCGGCACGGATCGCACCGCGCCGCAGTCCACAACCAACTGACAGCGCAACCAACGGGAAGGAACGTATCCATGCGTGTCTATTACGATCGCGATGCCGATCTCAATCTGATCAAGGGCAAGAAAGTGGCCGTCATCGGCTACGGTTCGCAGGGCCGCGCGCATGCGCTGAACCTGAAGGACTCCGGTGTGAAGGACATTGCCATCGGCCTGAAGGCCGGCTCGCCGACTGCCAAGAAGGTCGAGGCGGACGGGCTGAAGGTGATGACGGTCGCCGAGGCCGCCAAGTGGGCCGATCTGATGATGATGGCGACGCCCGACGAACTGCAGGCCGACATCTACAAGAACGAGATCGCCCCCAACATCCGCGACGGCGCCGCGATCGCGTTCGCGCACGGCCTGAACGTCCATTTCGGCCTGATCGAGCCGAAGTCGACCATCGACGTGGTGATGATCGCGCCGAAGGGCCCCGGCCACACGGTGCGCGGCGAATACCAGAAGGGCGGCGGCGTGCCGTGCCTGGTCGCGGTCAACCAGGACCCGTCGGGCAACGCGCTCGACCTCGCGCTCTCCTATGCGTGCGGCGTCGGCGGCGGCCGTTCGGGCATCATCGAGACCAACTTCCGCGAGGAATGCGAGACCGACCTGTTCGGCGAGCAGGTGGTGCTGTGCGGCGGCCTGGTGGAACTCATCCGCGCCGGCTTCGAGACGCTGGTCGAGGGCGGCTACGCGCCCGAGATGGCCTATTTCGAATGCCTGCACGAAGTGAAGCTGATCGTCGACCTGATCTATGAGGGCGGCATCGCCAACATGAACTACTCGATCTCGAACACGGCCGAGTGGGGCGAATACGTGTCGGGCCCGCGCATCATCACCGCCGAGACCAAGGCCGAGATGAAGCGCGTGCTGACCGACATCCAGACCGGCCGCTTCACCTCGGAGTGGATGCAGGAGTATCGCTCCGGCATGGCCCGCTTCAAGGCGACCCGCCGCCTGAACGACGAGCATCCGATCGAGGAGGTCGGCTCCAAGCTCCGCGCGATGATGCCGTGGATCTCGAAGAACAAGCTGGTCGACAAGGCCCGCAACTAAGATCGCACGTCTACCCGGATCGTTTCTCGGGCTCTGTGAATCGAAAAGGGCGCCAGTGGGCGCCCTTTTCATGTCTCCCGTCGGTGTCGGCAGCCTTACTGGTAGCTGTCCTTGACGTAGACCCCGATGAACGTCGCGATGCAGGCGAGGCCGCCGGGGTCGTCAAAGGGGCGCCTGATCTGGCCGCGGATGGTCACGATTTCCGTGGCTGCCGTTATCGCGGTGATCGCCGGAGCGTAGCTGACGATGCGGATCTGCGATTCGGCCGTCGTCGGCCGCATATAGGGATCGCCCCAGCCGACACCGCCGGTTTTGACGGTGCGGAACGTCGCGTCGAAGTTCGCGCCGTACAGGCCGTGTCCGCGCGAATTGCCGGGCCACACCCATGACAGGCCGGCGACGCGGGAGTTCGATCCGACGATCGGATGAAACGAGGAGTCGGCGAAGTCCTTCACACGGACGTTGCGACACTGCGACGTGACAGCCGTGAACTTGATCTTGCCCGAGAAGACAATCTCCGCGCCGGCGCTCTGCGCCCCGGCAGCGAGCAGGATTGCCGAAAATATCGTTCGCCGCAGCATCTCGACCTCCAATAAACGTGTCCGCCCGCGGGCATTCGACCATTACACGCGAGGATGTCGATCGGCAAATCGCCGAAAGCAGCTGTGCCATGACGACACACCTTCGCTGGTATGGCGCTTGCTACTCGACCTCCGGAAGGAGGCTCGGCCATGACACATGCACTCCCTGACGTTTCACACGACACCCAGGAACGACGCCTTGCGCAGCGCCGTCGCGCCTACAAGGGCATCGTCATCAACTTCAACGGCGGCACCAGCACGTTCGAAGGCGTGGCGCGCAATTTGTCGGAGACGGGCGCACGGCTCTCGTTCTGCGAGACCTTCGCGATTCCGCCCGAGTTCCTCGTCCGGTTCAGCGGCGACATGGCATGGCGGCCGGCGGTCGTGCGATGGCGGTCGATGTCCGACATCGGCGTGGCCTTCCACAGGCCCTGAGCCGTATCCGACCGTGGAGATGAGCGGCTGTCGCCGGCCGGCTCAGCCATAATGCCAGTGAGGCTTGGGTTCGGTGCCGCCGAAGCGCACGCCGACGCGTTCGCCCGCGCGCCAGACGAGCGTCGCCCTGTAGGCGACGCCATCCACCGGGACGTAGAGCAGGAATTCCTCCGGCACGCGCGATTCCATGGCGACGCGCAACTCCGCGCCGCCCTTGTTCATGTTGCGCACCATGCAGGCGACTTCGGAATTGTTGATGCCGTTGAGGATCGACGCGCCCTTGAGCACGCGCTGGCGATGCTCCCTGCGGCTCTCTGCCTCTGCCGGAATGGCCATCCCCGTCTCCCCGGCGTGCTCGACAGCCCGCCAAATAGATACGCGGGAGAGTAGTCCCGGCAGCTTAACGGCTGCTTAACTCTTGCGGCGAGTGGTTCAGAACGGCGAGACGCAGGGCTGGCGCGGTCCGTCGAAGGGCTGGAACGTGTTGTCCGACGCACGGTAGGAGCGGTAGCGCGTCGAGCACCATTCGGAATGGCTGGATGCCTCGCCCAGCCGGCTCGACCCGCCGATCGCCGGGTTGCCGCCGACGCGGCGCTGGCCGGAATAGCGCGGGGTCGGCACGTCGAAATAGTTGTCGTAGTAGCGGCGATGGGCCGGACGGTTCTGGTAATTGCCCGGCGCGCAGTTGACGACGGTGCGGCAGCCGTCCTGTGGGCGGACCACGACTCCGGTGTCGAAGCCGGGCCCGTAGGGCGGGGTATTGCCGCTGATGACGGGGCTCGGGATGACGACGTAGTTGTCCGCCGCGGCCGGAGCCGCGCCGGCCATGATTGCGAACAGCGAAAGTGCCGCGGCGATCCTGCGGGCTGCGTGGTTCGTCTTGCCGTCGATGCTGGCGGTTCTCGGGTTCATGGTTCGAATATAGTGCAGCGTGGCCGGGTCGTCATTGGCATTGCTCGGCGATTTCGAAACATGCCGCGGCCTTGTGTTTCGGGCGGCCTGCGGGCAAACGTTCTGCCATGTCGCTTCGCCTTGCAACGTTCAATGTCGAGAACCTGATGAGCAGGTTCGATTTCTCCGGCTTCCGGAACGAACTGTGGAAGGACCGTGCGCTCGCCCTCTACGAGATCAAGACCGAGGCAGAATACCAGTCGCTGGAGCGCGCTCGCGCCATCGCGCACACCGACGACACCCGCCAGCTCAGCGCGCTGGCGATCGCGGCGACGCGGGCCGACATCATCGTCATGCAGGAGGTCGACAACCTCGAGGCGCTGAAGGCGTTCGAATACGGCTATCTGTTCAAGATGATCGGCGAGGGCTATCGCAACAAATATTCAAGCACCGGCAATGACACGCGCGGCATCGACGTGGCGGTGATGATGCGGCCGGAGACGGCCGACGGCGAGCCGATCGAGTTCGTGCGCATGACGAGCCACGCGCATGTGACCTTCGACGAGCTCGGCCTGTGGGACCCGTTGCTGGCGCAGGTCGGCATCGAGCGCCACGAGCGCATCTTCCGGCGCGACTGCCTGGAGATCGACGTGCGGATCGGCGGCAGGCCTCTGACCATCTACGGCGTGCATTTCAAGTCGATGGGTAGCCCCCGCAACGGCCAGGACGGCCGCACCTCGACCATGCCGCTGAGGATAGCCGAGGCGCGCGCCGTGCGGGCGATCATCGAGCAGCGGTTCGGCCGCGATCATGCCGGCTCGAAGCGCTGGGCGATCTGCGGCGACATGAACGACTATGCCGAGCGCGTCGTGATCGGCGGCGACCAATGGTCCGGCTTCACCTTTCAGCCGGTGAAGGAGGAGCATTCGGCCCTGGACGTGCTGACGGGGGACGGCTTCGCCTTCAACCCGATGTCGCTGCGGCCCGAGCTCGACCGCTGGACGCTGTTCCACACGCGTGGGCCGCAGGAGCGGCACCTGTGCCAGCTAGACTACATCCTGTTGTCTCCCGCGCTGCAACGGGAGAACCCGCGCGCGGTGCCCGACGTGATCAGAAACGGGCAGCCATGGCGCACGCCGTTTCCGCCCGGCCTGGAGGTCGAGCGCTTTCCCCGCGCGGGCTGGGACCGGCCGAAGGCCTCCGATCATTGTCCTGTCGTGATCCCGCTGCATATCTCCGCCGCATGAGCTTCGATATCCCCCGCAACCGCATCTTGCCGATCGCCGAAGCCGAGCTGGTGGTCGATCCCGCGCCGCATCCCTACGAGCTTGCCCATCGCGAGGCGATTGTCGCGAACTGGGATCTGGAGAAGGCGGAAAAGCCGGCGCTGTTCAACGGCAAGGTGATGCTCTTCTCGTCCATCCGCTGGGCGGACGGGCGGCTGGATGCGCGCTGCCACGTGGCAAACTACGCAACCTTCATGCACTGGCGCAGGATGCGGCCCGACACGTCGGCGGAACATCTTTACGCGCATGCGATGCCGGTCTCGTCCGACGGCGCGCTGATCGCGATCCGCATGGCCGGGCATACGGTCAATGCCGGCCGGGTCTATTTCGCCGCCGGCTCGCTGGAGCCGGAAGACATAACAGGCGACCGTATCGATCTCGCGGCGAACATGGCGCGCGAGGTCCGTGAGGAGACGGGGCTCGACCTCGGCGCCGCCCGGGCGGAGGCGGGCTATCACGGCTGGTCGTCCGACAGTGGCACCGTGCTGGTGCGGCGCTATTTCCTCGACCGGAGCGCCGATGAACTGGTCGAGGATATACGCCGGCACATCGCGACTGACCCTGATCCCGAGATCGACGAGGCGATCGTCATTCGCAACGCCGACGACTTGCCCGAGGGGCTCATGGCGCACATGCCGCCGCTGGTGAAGTGGCATTTCGGGGGATGAGGCGGGCAGGGTTCGCGGAGAGGCCTTGATGTTGAACGGCGAAATCCTGCCGATTTCGTCGAATGTCAGGAGTTGCGCAGCACGACGTCGACAGGCTCGCCTTGCGGGAAGCTGACAATCCGCGTTGGCAAAGGCCAGTCCGCCAAAGCTTCAGGCTCGCCGTCCGCGTCGAGATCAGCGTTCTCAAGCCGTGAAGCGAGTTGTTCGAACGTTGTCCGCGCCTGCTGCGACAACTCGGTCGAAACGGGGGAAAGGTCCTTTGATAGTCCCCAGTAGTCCCACGGCTTAAGCTCAAGCCTCCGCAGGGCCGCGATTTCTCGCAGCAGGCTGCCCGCCACGAACCACTCCCCACCAAGGCCGAGGCTCGAAACGCCAAATCGCTTGGCGATCTCCGGTTCGTCTTTGATCCGATACCATGCCTCGCCTACTGTCAGGAACCGCTCGCGCGGCACATCCAATGTATCGAAGGAAACTCCGCCGATAGCCGCGAACTCCACATCAAGCCGTTTCCAACGTCCGCCGTCACGCCATTCGCAAAGCCAATGATCTTCCCAACAGCCAGGCACCAGATAGTCGGCAAACCCGACGCGCAGGCGAGCCGGGATGCCGCGCTGACGAAATCGGCTGACCGCCAGCAGAGCGAAATCCCGGCATACGCCGCCGACCTTGGGCTGGGCGGAATGCCCCTCAAGCAGATCGCGTTGTACGACGACAGACAGAATTTCTTCCACCGAGCGAAGCCCCAGATCGGCGACCTGTTCAGGTCTGAAGCCTCGTTCTTTCGACTCGGCCCCGCGAGGATGCTGCATGAATGAGCTGACCCAACGGGCGGTCGACCTAGGCTCGACGCCGCCACGCATCAATATTTCGCGATACGGCCCAGGTTCGGAATAGATACTTTGGAAAGCATAGAAGGATTTGCGCATTGCTGTCTCTTTCTTTTCAGATTGAGACAGGACACGAAGGGCAAATTTTCAAAAATTGTCAATCGGGCGCTTGCCGGACGCATTGCCGCCGTTTCCGACAGGCGATTTGCGCCTCCAGCCCGCCTATTCGTGCCTCAACGCATCGATCGGGTCGAGACGGGCGGCGCGCAGCGCCGGGAAGAAGCCGAACACCATGCCGATCGCACCCGAGAAGCCGACGGCGAGCGCGATCACCGGGATGCTGGGACTGAAGGGGATGCTCATCGTCGATGAGGCGATGCCCGCGAGCGCCATGCCGATGGCGATGCCGATCAGGCCGCCCAGCAACGACAGCACCGTCGCCTCGACCATGAACTGGATCAGGATGTCGCGCTCCTGCGCGCCGATGGCGAGCCGGATGCCGATCTCGCGGGTTCGCTCGGTGACGGAGACGAGCATGATGTTCATGATGCCGATGCCGCCGACGAGCAGGCTGACGCCCGCGACCGCACCGAGCATGCCGGTCATCACAGTGGTGGCGCTCGCCATCGTCTCTGCGACCTGCGTCATGTCGCGCACCGAGAAATCGTCCTCCTTGTCGGCGGTGACGCGGCGGGTCTCGCGCAGGATGTCCTCGACCTTCTCCTGCAGCTCGGACATCACCGCGCCTTCCGCGCCGGCGACGTAGATCGTCTCGACGTCGCGATTTCCCGCGATCCGGCGCTGGAAGGTGCTGAGCGGCATCAGCACCGTGGCGTCCTGGTCCTGGCCGAAGCCCGAAAAGCCCTTCGATTCGAGCACGCCGATGATCGTGCACGACATGCGTCCGACGCGGATCGCCAGCCCGTCCGGATCGCCGCCGCCGAAGAGCTGGGTGCGCACGGTCTGGCCGACGAGACAGACATTGGAATTGCCGCGTATTTCCTGCTCGGTGAATTCGCGGCCGAGCACGACATTCCAGTCGCGGGCGGCGAAATAGCCGGTGTCGGAACCGGTCACCAGAACCGACAGGCTGTCGGTGCCGGAGATGATGCGCACCTGCTTCTGCGAGGCGGCCGAGACGGCGCGGGCCTCCGGCACGCCTTCGACAATCGCCTGCACGTCCTTGTCGCGCAGTTCCTTGGCCTGGATGCGCGGCCCGCCGGGCTGGGGCGGCCCTCCCGCGCGCACGACGAGCAGGTTCGAGCCAAGCTTGGAGATGTCGGCCTTCACCTTCTCGGTGGTGCCGGAGCCGATGGTGATCATCGCGATGACGGCGGCGACGCCGATGACGATGCCGAGCAGCGTCAGCACCGAGCGCAGCGCGTTGCGGCGGATGGAAAGAAGGGCGAGGCGGATGGTTTCCCAGATCATTGTCAGGCCGCTTCCAGGTTGAGTTCGTCGGAGGCGATGTGGCCGTCGACGAAGGTCAGGATGCGCCCGGCATGCGCCGCGATGTCGGCCTCATGCGTTACCATGGCGATGGTCAGTCCCTGGTCGCGGTTGAGGCCGGTCAGCAGATCCATGATCTCGTGGCTGCGCGCGGTGTCGAGATTGCCGGTCGGCTCGTCGGCGACGAGCAGGGTGGGGTTGGTCACGATGGCGCGCGCGATCGCCACACGCTGCTGCTGGCCGCCGGAAAGCTCGGCGGGCGTGTGGCCCTCGCGCCCGGCGAGGCCGACCTTGGCGAGCGCTTCGAGCGCAAGGCGCCGGCGCTCCCGCGACGGCACGCCGCGATAGATCAGCGGCAGCTCGACGTTTTCCGCCGCCGTGGTGCGGGCGAGTAGGTTGTAACCCTGGAAGACGAAGCCGATGTAGAGGTTGCGCAGCAGCGCGCGCCGCGACCTGTCGAGCCCGCCGGCATCGACATCCCCGAACAAGTAGCGGCCGCGCGTCGGCGTATCGAGGCAGCCGATGATGTTCATCGCGGTCGACTTGCCGGAGCCCGACGGTCCCATGATCGCGACGAACTCGCCTGTCTCGATCGTGAGGTCCACACCCGCGAGCGCATCGACGCGGGCCTCGCCCGAGCCGTAGGTCTTCCAGACCTGTTCGAAGGTGACGAGCGGCTGTGCCACGCTCAGGACCTCCGCTGCCTGGTCGAGACGATCACCTGGTCGCCTTCCTCGAGGCCCGAGACGATCTCCGTCTTGCGGCCGTCCGTCGAACCCGTCCGGACCCGCACCTCGGCCGGCGCGCCGTCGCGCAGGACATAGAGCGTGCGGCTGCCGTCGGCCGGCTGCGCCGTCTGGGGCGCGCGGTTGCGCGGCGGCCGCGGCATGAACATGGTCTGCAGGTTGAAGCCGCGCGAGGTCTCGACCGCCGGCGGGCGGAAGCGGAACGCTTCGGAGGGCACGGTGAGCACGCCCTTCGCCTCTCTGGTGACGACCGAGACCGTGGCGGTCATGCCCGGCCGCAGGATCAGGTCGTCGTTGGCGACGGCGAGCTTCGCCTCATAGGTGACAACGCCGTCGGTGGTGACGGAGGCATAGGCGAGGTCGCTGATCGCCGCGTCGAAGGTTCTGCCGGGAAAGGCGTCGACGGTGAAGCTCGCCTTCTGGCCCTTCTCGACCGTGCCGATGTCGGCCTCGTCGATGGCGGCTTCAAGCTCCATGTGGGCGAGGTCGGCGGCGATGACGAACAGGACCGGGGCCGACAGCGACGAGGCGACCGTCTGGCCAGGATCGACGTCGCGCGTCAGCACGACGCCGTCGATCGGCGCATAGATGGTGCTCTGCGCGAGATCGGCCTGCTGCAGCTTGAGATCCGCCTCGGCAATCGAAAGGTTAGCCTGAGCCGACGAGACGGCGCTCGCTGCGCGGTCGCGCGCCGCGGTCGCGGTCTCCAGCGCCTGGTCGGCGACCATGCCGCGCCGCGACAGGCTGAGCGTGCGGTCGTAGGTGAGCTCGGTTTCCTTCAGCGTCACGCGCGCATCGTCGACCTTGGCGCGCGCCGCCTCCACTGAGGCTTCCGCGCGCTCGACCTGGGCGACGCGGCGCGTCGTGTCGAGGGTAAGTAGCACGTCGCCCTTGGCGATCGTCTGGTTCTCGCTCACCTCGACGGTGCGCACGACGCCGGACAGCTCGCTCGACACGTCGACCTGGGTGACAGGCTGGAGGGTGCCGGTGGCCGTGATCGTGGTGGTGATGTCGCCGCGCTCCGCCGCGGAAGTGACATAGACAGGTGCCGTCGACGAGCTGGAGGACGACCAGTACCACAAGCCGCCCGCCGCGACGGCGGCAAGAACCAGCACGGCGACGATCCAGCGCCCGGGCCCGCGGCGCGGCGCCTGCTTGCCGAGAGCCAGCGATGTCGCGACCTGCGGTGTCTGGTCTGCCTTGGGGCGGCTGACGATCTGATCCATGTCGGGCGCTCTTCCTGCTTCCGCGATGCGTCCCAATGTCTGTCTTTGTATGTCTTTTCGACACAGATCAGCCCTGACGCGGCGCAATACAAATTAATTCTCGTTCATATTGCCCTGTCGCTGGGCGGCAAAGCGCGGGATTGTTGCTGTGCACAGCCATTGAGACGAGGGCCGGGCGTGCGCTATGCCTTGTCGTCCGGATCAGGGAGACCATCATGGCCGCACGCCGCTATCTCTTGCTCGACGTCTTTGCCGGCACGGCGCTGGAAGGCAATCCGCTGGCTGTCGTGCTCGACGCCGAGGGGCTGGATGCGGCGCGGATGCAGGCGATCACCCGCGAGTTCAACCTGTCGGAGACGGTTTTCGTGCTGCGGCCGGAGAATGCCGCGCACGCGGCGCGGATCCGGATCTTCTGCCCGGAATACGAGATGCCCTTCGCCGGGCACCCGACGGTCGGCACGGCAGTGGCGCTGTGGCGCGAGCGCGGCCATGGCGACGGCGAGATCCTGGTGCTCGAAGAAAACATCGGCCCGGTGCGCTGCATCGTCAGCGGCGGGGAGGGGGCGGCCTTCGCCGAGTTCGACGTGCCGCAACTGTCCGCCGCCCTGCCGTTCACGCCCGATCCCGCCCGAATCGCGGCAGCCCTTGGGCTCGACGCCTCGGATATCGGCTTCGACGCGCATGCGCCCGGAGCCTGGTCGGCGGGCGTGCCCTATGTGACGGTGCCGGTGAAGGGGCTCGACGCGATCGGGCGCGTGCGCTTCGATCCGCACGCATGGAGCGCATTCGCGCCGGCCAAGGGCGACAACGCAAGGGCGTCGGCCTATGTCTATTGCCGCGAGACGGCCCTGAGCGGCAGCTCCTTCCATGCCCGCATGTTCGTCGCAGCAAGCCCTTCCTACGAAGACCCGGCGACGGGCTCGGCGGCGGCCGCCTTCGTCGGAGCCGTCGTCGCCAATGAGCGGCCGGGCGACGGCAGCCGGGAGATCTGGATCGAGCAGGGCATGGAGATGGGCCGGCCCTCGCGCATCCGGCTCGAGATCGACGTCGAGGGCGGCAAGGCCACCGCCGCGCGCATCGGCGGCGAGGCGGTGATCGTCGGGCGCGGCGAGATTTATGTGTGAATCCACAGCCCGCCGGCGCACGACAAATTTCGCTCGATTGTGGGTGGACACCCGGGGTCCGGTTGGCTATAGAGCCGCACCTGACGCGGTTGCCGCGTCATCTGGCCCGGGTGCGTAGCTCAGTTGGTAGAGCAGCTGACTCTTAATCAGCGGGTCACAGGTTCGATCCCTGTCGCACCCACCAGCCACTTCCTACGCTATTGAAATCAAAAAAACTCTTTGATTTTCAACGGCTCCCGCGCTTATCGTGCTACACAACGGTGCTACACAAGCGGAGAACCCGTGTCTCGTCGACAGCTCTATGTCAGCCTTCGCGATCGCTGTCACCAGCAACTCACCCTTGCGCGAGCGGGCGCTTGGGCTGCGGTTGAGCTAGGCATGGAAGCCCGAACGAGAGACATCCAGCGCCGGCCAATGTACGGATTGAAGGGGCATCCTCGGCGATAAGCAACAACTCGTCAGTTGGCTGGCAAGAGCTGCAAATTCAGCTAACCGAGTTGTTCCGGTCCTCATCCGGCATAGATCGAATGACTCTCATGGTGCCGACGCTCTGATCTAGGCTCCGTCTCGCGCCCGTGTTTGATGCGCATCAAAGCCGCGCGGTCAGATCCGGCTCACTGTGTTCGCAATTGGCCGAACTCTGGGAGACGCATCGTGGCCGCTACGGATATCTCTTCTGCACCCTCGACATCTGTTTCAAATCCAAGCGGAACCAGGCTGCGACTGGGCGCACTCACTGCCCTTGTCATCGGCTCGATGGTCGGTTCGGGCGTCTTCAGCCTGCCGCAGAACATGGCTGCAGGGGCCGGTCCGCTCGCCATCATCATCGGCTGGGGCATCACGGCGGTCGGCATGCTTGCGCTGGTCTTCGTCTACCAGTCGCTGGCCACCCGCAAGCCGGAACTTGACGCCGGACCTTATGCCTACGCCAAGGCCGGCTTCGGCCCCTTCGTCGGCTTCAACGCCGCCTGGGGCTACTGGATCAGTGCCTGGGTTGGCAACGTCTCATACGCGGTGATCGTCTTCAGCGCGCTGTCCTACTTCTTTCCTGCCTTCGGCGACGGCAACACCTGGCAGGCCGTGCTCGGCGCTTCCGTCCTGCTCTGGGTCATTCATTTCCTGGTCATGGCAGGCGTCCGTCAGGCGGCGATCGTGAATATGATCGTCACGATCGCCAAGATCGCACCTATCGTCCTCTTTATCGGCATCGTGGTCGTGGCGTTCAAGGTGGACGTCTTCAGCGCGGACTTCACCGGTCTCGGCAATGCCAGCCTCGGTTCGATCATGAACCAGGTGAAGAGCACCATGCTGGTGACCTTGTGGGTGTTCATCGGCATCGAAGGCGCCAGCGTGTTCTCGGCACGGGCCGAACGGCGCAAAGACATCGCCACGGCAACCGTGCTCGGCTTCTTCACCTGCCTTGCGCTCTATGCGCTTGTGTCGCTGCTGTCACTCGGCATCATCAGCCAGCCCGAACTGGCCGCGTTGAAGAACCCGTCGATGGCAGGCGTGCTTGAGGCCGTCGTCGGGCCGTGGGGCGCCATCCTGATCAACCTGGCGCTCGTCGTTTCCGTCGTCGGCGCGTTCCTCAGCTGGACCCTGCTGGCTGCCGAAGTTCCCCATGTGTCCGGCAAGGACGGCACCATGCCTGCCTTCTTCGGCTTCGAGAACGAGCGAGGCGTGCCCTCGACCTCGCTCCTGATCACGAACATACTGGTCCAGATCTTCCTGATCATCACGCTGTTCGCACAGAGCACCTATCAGGCGCTGTTCTTCATCGCCTCCACGGCCATCCTGGTGCCTTACATCTTCTCCGGCGCCTACGCGGCCAAGCTGGCGATCACCGGCGAAAGCTATGGCGGAGGGCAGAATCGCGCTGTCCCGATGCTCACCGGATTGGTCGCGACCATCTACGGCCTGTGGCTCGTCTACGCCGCCGGCCTGTCATATCTGTTCATGTGCGCCATCCTCTACGCACCGGGCATCATCTTCTATGTCTGGGCACGCCGCGAGAATGGCCAGCGCCTCTTCCACCCGGTGGAGGCAGTGCTGGCCATCGCCCTCGTCGCGGTCGGCCTCTACGCCGGCTACGAGATGTGGACCGGCGCGGTCAGCGCGCTCTGAACCCGCAAGTCTTGAAAGGATCCGTCATGGCTGCCCTCGGCGTCCATTCCGAAGTCGGCCGGTTGCACGAAGTGATCGTGCACCGGCCTGATCTCAGCCTTCGTCGGCTGACGCCCGACAACTGCAAGGCGCTGCTGTTCGACGACGTGCTGTGGGTGAAGCGCGCACGCCAGGAACACGACGTCTTCGTCGATGCGCTTCGCGAGCGCGGCGTCGTCGTACACCTGTTCGGCGAACTGCTTGCCGAAACCATGGCGAACGCCGAAGCGCGCGACTGGCTGCTCGACCGGAGGGTCGATGCCTCGGTCGTCGGCTATGACATGGTCGGCGAGTTGCGCGGCTGGCTCGATGAAATGCCGGCTGACCAGCTTTCGGCGCTTCTCGTCGGCGGCATCGCCCGCGCGGAGTTGCCCTTTCAGCCGGCCGGCCTCACGGGCAAGACGCTGCTGCCCCAGGACTTTGTGCTGCCGCCGCTGCCCAACCAGCTCTTCACCCGCGACTCGTCGTGCTGGATCTATCGTTCCGTGTCGGTCAACGCCATGTACTGGCCGGCCCGTAAGCCGGAGGCTGCCAATGTGGAAGCGGTATACCGTTTTCATCCGCGGTTCCGGGAAGCCGGACTGCCGTTCGTCTCGCCGGACAATCCAGGCCCCGGCGTTAGCCTGGAAGGTGGCGACGTCATGCCGGTCGGCGGCGGGGTCGTGCTGGTCGGCATGGGCGAACGCACGACGCCGCAGGCTGTCGGTGGTCTTGCCCGCAGCCTGTTTGCGGCCGGCGAGGCAACCAGGGTCATCGCCGCCCTGATGCCGCGCGACCGTTCTTTCATGCATCTCGATACGATCTTCACCTTCTGCAACCGCGATCTGGCGACGATGTATCCGCCAGTGGTCGAGCGACTACGCACCTTTTCGCTGAGGCCTGGCGAAGGAGAAGCTCCCGTTGACGTCGTGGAAGAGACGAAGCCCTTCATCGAGGTCGTGAAGGAAGCGCTCGGATTGAAGACGCTGCGCATCGTCGCGACGGGTGGCGATTCCTATGAATCCGAACGGGAGCAGTGGGACGACGGCAACAACGTCATCGCCGTCGAGCCGGGCGTGGTCATCGGCTACGACCGCAACGTCTACACCAATACGCTCCTGCGGCGCGCTGGCGTCGAGGTCATTACGGTCGAAGGCGCAGAGCTCAGCCGCGGCCGGGGCGGCGGCCATTGCATGACCTGCCCGATCGCCCGCGATCCAGTTTGAACCGACCTGGCGAATGAGGAGTATGGATATGCCTGTCAATCTTCACGGCCGCGACGTGCTGACGCTCGACGATTTCTCCGGATCGGAGATCCGCTACCTGCTGCGCCTTGCCGGTGACCTGAAGGCCGCGAAGCAGGCGGGCACAGAGGTGCCGCGGCTGATCCGCAAGAACATCGCCCTCATCTTCGAGAAGGATTCCACCCGCACCCGTTCCGGTTTCGAGGTGGCTGCCTACGACCAGGGCGCACACGTGACCTATATTGGCCCGTCGGGCAGCCATATCGGTCACAAGGAATCGATGAAGGATACCGCCCGCGTGCTCGGGCGCATGTATGACGCGATCGAGTATCGGGGCTTCGGCCAGCGCCAGGCCGAGTTGTTGGCGACCTATGCCGGCGTGCCGGTCTACAACGGGCTGACCAATGAGGCGCATCCCACTCAGATTCTCGCGGATTTCATGACGATGCGCGAGTTTACGCACAAGCATCTGTCGGACATGACGGTCACCTTCGTCGGCGAAGGGCGGGATAATGTCGCCCAGTCGCTCGCCATCGGTGCGGCCAAGCTTGGCATGGATATGCGCATAGCCTCGCCGCGCGAACTTTGGCCGGAAGACCAGTTCGTCGCCCACGTCAGGGGACTTGCGGAGCGCAGCGGTGGCCGCTTCAGGCTCGACGAGGACGTGAAGGCAAGCGTCGAGGGCGCCGACTTCATCTATACGGACGTGTGGCTCTCCATGGGAGAGGATGAGAGCGGCTGGGGCGAGCGCATCAAGCTGCTCACGCCCTATCGCGTCACGCGCGAACTGATGGCGGCCACCGGAAATCCGTTCACCAAATTCATGCACTGCCTGCCCGCCTTCCATGACACCGAGACGGAGGTCGGACAGCACATCGCGAGCAAGTACGGCATCGATTGCATGGAGGTGGAAGACGCGGTCTTCGAGTCGGAGGCCTCGATCGTCTTCGATCAGGCCGAAAACCGCATGCACACGATCAAGGCGATCCTCGTCGCCACGATCGGCGGCTGAGATGCGCATCGTCGCGGCGCTCGGTGGCAATGCCCTGCTCAAGCGGGGCGAGCCAATGACAGCCGAAAGACAGCGCGCCAACATCAGGAAGGCTGCGTCGGTGCTCGCCGAACTTGTCGGCCTTGGCCACTCGTTGGTGATCACACACGGCAACGGCCCGCAGGTGGGTCTGCTTGCCCTCCAGGCGGCGGCTTCCCCCGAACCAGCCTTTCCGCTCGACGTGCTCGATGCCGAAAGCGCCGGAATGATCGGCTACGTCCTTCAGCAGGAGCTTGCCAATGTCATCAAGGACCGGCTCTTCGCCACACTGCTGACGCAGGTGAAGGTCGACCCGCACGATCCAGCGTTCGGCAGGCCGACGAAGCCCATCGGGCCCGTCTATGACGAAGCCACGGCACGGAAGCTCGCGGCCGAACGAGGCTGGCAGATCGCGCCGGACAACGACAAATGGCGCCGTGTCGTCGCTTCGCCGAAGCCGGAGACGATCCTCGAGGCCCAGGTGCTCACCTTCCTGATCGACCACCGCGTGATTGTCATCTGTGCGGGCGGCGGCGGCATCCCCGTCGTCGAGCTGGACAATGGCAGCATCACCGGGGTCGAGGCAGTCATCGATAAGGATCTCGCCTCGTCGCTCCTGGCGCGGCAGATCGAAGCGGACTTTCTCCTCATGCTGACCGATGTGGACGCTGTCTATATCGATTGGGGTAAGCCGAACGCCCACGCGCTTGGTCATGTGAAGGCCTCCGATCTGTCGGTAGTCGAATTCGCGGCCGGCTCCATGCGGCCGAAGATCGAAGCGGCGGTCGAGTTCGCAAGCATGGCCGGCAAGCCCGCTGCCATCGGAAGGCTCGAAGATGCCGTGGCGATCGTCGCCGGGACGCAAGGCACCCGAATTGAAGCGGGTTGAGCCTGCCCAATCGCGGCAAGCCATTTTTGATCGGCGTCAAGGTGCTTTTGTCGGCACCTTCTATCGTTTTCACAGCGTGTGCATTGAGGGCATTCACATGACCTACAGATCCATTCTCGTGAACATCGATATTGACGGTCCAGTCGCGCCGATCGTGAGGGCGGCAACAGACCTGGCGAAGCGCTCGAACGCTACTCTGATCGGCTTCTGTGCTGCCGACGCGCCCTTGCCGATATCCGGACCGGGAGGCGAAGGACTGGTGATGGAAGCGTGGCAGCAGATGAGGGACGAGATCGAGAGCAGTTTCAAGGAGCTGCGCGAGGAATTCGAGGCTCTTGTTGCCGGCGCGATCAAAACGGAATGGCGCAACGCCCTCGAAAGCCCGACGCGCGCCTTGGCCCGTTGGTCGCGAATGGCCGACCTCGTCGTCATGGCGGCGCAAGAGGGAGCGGCCACGGGCAATACATATCGTGTGTCCGACCCCGGAAGCGTCGTCCTGCAGGCGGGACGTCCACTGCTGGTCGTGGCCGGAGGTGCCGAACAGATAGCGGCCAGAAAGATCGTCGTTGCCTGGAAGGACACACGGGAAGCGCGTCGCGCGGTCGCGGATGCGGTGCCGCTGCTTCTGTCAGCTGACGAAGTGACCGTGGTCACTGTGGCCGCCGAGGGCATCGAGTGGGCTCGCGATGGGGTGGCGGACGTGGTCGCCTTCCTCGCGCGACATGGCATAAAGGCACGGTGCGAAGTGATCGTGGGTTCCGATGACAGCGGAAAGTTGCTCGAGTTCTTCGGCTCCTGCCAGGCAGATCTGGTCGTATCCGGCGCCTTTGGGCACAGCCGGCTGCGGGAATGGGCATTCGGAGGGGTGACACGGTCGCTGCTCGACGAAGTCGGACGCAATCGTTTCATGTCGAGCTGACGACAGCCTCGGACTTTTCTTCCGGATGTGTGCGGATAGGTTGCGGAAGAAGACCACGAAAGTCCGCCCTGAGAGAGGCCGATGCAGTCCGGACTTTCATCGCGACAGACAGGACATGCCGGGTCGTCCTACTGGTCGATACCGTCGAAGAAGCTCCTGACGGATCTGCGATCTCAGCCCAAAGGGCTTTCTGCCGACGAGGCAGGCCTCCGATTGCGGGAAGCGGGCCTGAACAGGATCGGCACCAGAGGCGCCGGCACGGCGGTCGGCACGTTCATACGGCAGTTCCGCAGCCCGCTTGTCCTGATCCTGATCTTCGCGGCGGTCGTCTCCGCTTTCGTCGGCGAAGGCAGCGAAGCCGCCATCATCGGGGTGATCGTGCTGGCGAGCTGCATTCTCTCCTTCACCCAGGAGCATGGGGCCTCGCGCGCCATGGAGGCGCTGAAGGCTCGGATCGGGCGCAAGGCCCTTGTGCTTCGCGACGGACACGAGACGCAGGTCGCAGCCGAGGAGATCGTGCCCGGCGACGTGGTCAGGCTTTCCGCAGGCAATCTCGTGCCTGCCGACGGCATCCTGCTCGAAGCGCGCGATTTCAACGTCAGCGAGTCGGCGCTCACGGGCGAGACGTTCCCGGTCGTCAAGGCGCCGGGGGTCTCTGCGCCGGACGCGCAGATCGGCCAGCGCAGCAATGCGGTCTTCACCGGCACGTCGGTGCGCAGTGGTACCGCTACGATGCTCGCAGTGGCCACCGGATCGAATACGGAATTCGCCGGCATCGCCGCCACGATCGCCCATACGGCGCCCGAGACCGAATTCGCGCGGGGCATCCGCCGGTTCGGCTATTTGATGACCGAGATCATGCTGGCGATCGTGATCCTGGTCTTCTTCGCCAACCTCCTGCTCGACCGGCCGGCAGTGGACTCGCTTCTGTTTTCGCTCGCCCTCGCCGTCGGCCTGACCCCCGAACTGCTGCCCGCGATCATCAGCGTCACGCTGGCGCGGGGCGCCCGCACCATGGCGGCGAACGGCGTCATCGTGCGGCGGCTCGACGCGATCGAGAACCTCGGCAGCATGGACCTTCTGTGCACCGACAAGACCGGCACGCTGACCGAGGGCGTCATCCGGCTCGACGGCTGCATGGACGCCGACGGGGCGAACTCGGCGCAGGTCCGGCTCTGGGCGCTGCTCAATGCGACGCTGCAGGCGGGAATGGCCAACCCGCTGGACGAAGCCATCTCCTCCGGCAAGACGGACGGCGACCGCTTGGGCGACTACGTCAAGGTCGACGAGATTCCCTACGATTTCGTCCGCAAGCGGTTGTCTATCATAGTGCGCGAACCTTCGTCGCCGGAGGTGTTGATGATCTGCAAGGGCGCTGTGTCAAACGTTCTAGAGGTCTGCTCGTCCGTGGTCGGAGAGGGTGGAACCCGGCCTTTGGACGAGACACGGGCCAAGGCGATCGACGATCGGATGCGCAGCTGGAGCACGCAAGGCTACCGCGTGCTTGGGCTCGCGATCCGCCATCTGTCGGCGAAAAGCTCCTACGGCCGCGACGACGAGCGCGAGCTTTCGTTCGCGGGTTTCCTCCTCTTCCTCGATCCGCCGAAGACCGGCATGGCCGAGACGCTTAAGGCGCTCGACGCACGGGGCATCAAGGTGAAGATGATCACCGGCGACAACTGCTACGTCGCCGCGCACCTGGCAGAGACCATCGGCCTGCCGCATCACAACCTTCTAACAGGCGACGAGCTTGCGAAGCTCACCAAGGAAGGCCTGTTCGGCCGCGCCGCGCGAACCGACATCTTCGCGGAGATCGACCCGAACCAGAAGGAACGGATCATCGCGGCGCTGCGGCGGCGAGGCCATGTCGTCGGCTATCTCGGCGACGGCATCAACGACGCGCCGGCGCTGCATGAGGCCGACATCGGAATTTCCGTCGACGGCGCGGTGGATGTGGCGCGCGAGGCCGCCGACATGATCCTGCTCAAGCGCGACCTCGACGTCGTGTTGCGCGGTGTGGACGACGGCCGCGCCACCTTTGCCAACACGATGAAATACATCGCCATCACCACCAGCGCCAATTTCGGCAACATGATCTCGATGGCCCTCGCCTCGCTGGCACTGCCCTTCCTGCCGCTGCTCGCGCCGCAGATCCTGCTCAACAACTTCCTGTCTGACGTGCCATCGCTGGCGATCGCGACGGACAGGGTCGATCCCGACCAGACCCGGACCCCGCAGCACTGGAACATCGGCTATGTCCGCCGGTTCATGGTCGCGTTCGGGCTCGTCAGCTCCGCGTTCGATTTCGTGACGTTCGGCTTCCTGATCCTCGTCGCGAGCGCCACCGAGGAGATGTTCCAGACGGGATGGTTCGTGGAATCGCTGATCACGGAACTCGCGATCGTGCTTATCGTGCGCACCCGCAAGGCGTTCTGGCGCAGCCGCCCAAGCGCGACGCTGTCATGGCTGACGTTGGCGGTCGGGCTCTTCGCCATCGCCATTCCCTACTTGCCGGGCGCGGACTGGTTCGGCTTCGTGCCCCTGCCGGCCTCCATCACGGCCGGCCTTGTGGTAATCACTCTCGCCTATCTCGTCGCCTCGGAAGCAACGAAGCACTGGTTCTTCGCCCGCGAGCGCCGACATGCGACGAGGAGGAGACGTCCTTGAACGCCAGCGGCGGTCACCGCGCCGTGGCCGAGGCTTATTGATCGGCATCAAGGCTGCTGCGAACGCCGGATGGAAGATACGGCCGGGTTTCCGACAGCCAACCAGACAGGCGGAATGATGAACAAGAAGCACACATTCAACATCGGCTACATTGTCGTCGCGCTATTTCTGTTCAGCCTCTTCCAGCTGTGGCTCGGCTATCGCGACATCGCCCAGCTTTCCTACAGCGACCTGATGCATGCAGTGGAGCAAGGCAAGGTCGCATCCGTCACCATCACTGAGACGATGATCCAGGGCCAGTTCAAGGAGCCGCAGGACGGCAAGACCGTCTTCGTTTCCGCACGGGTCGATCCCAATGCCGCGGTGGCCTTCGAGAAGGCCGGCGTGAAGGTGACGGGCGGCACGGACAGCAACTGGCTGACCACGATCCTGTCCTGGATCCTGCCGGCGCTGATCTTCTTCGGCCTCTGGATGTTCCTGTTTCGCGGCATCGCCGACCGGCAGGGCATGGGCGGGCTGATCAATATCGGCAAGTCGAAGGCCAAGGTCTATGTCGAGCGCGAAACCGGCGTGACGTTCAATGACGTGGCCGGCGTCGACGAGGCCAAGGTCGAATTAATGGAGATCGTGTCCTTCCTGAAGGACAAGGACAAATACGGCCGCCTCGGCGCGCGGATTCCCAAAGGTATCCTGCTGGTCGGGCCTCCTGGCACCGGCAAGACTCTGATGGCCCGTGCGGTCGCGGGAGAGGCGAAGGTGCCTTTCTTCTCCATTTCCGGGTCAGAGTTCGTCGAAATGTTCGTCGGCGTCGGAGCTGCCCGCGTGCGCGATCTGTTCGAACAGGCGCGCAAGGCCGCGCCCTGCATCATCTTCATCGATGAACTGGACGCGCTAGGCCGGGCACGCACCCCATTCTCGGGCTATGGCGGAGGCGATGAGAAGGAACAGACGCTCAACCAGCTTCTGTCGGAACTCGACGGTTTCGACCCACGCGTCGGCATCGTGCTCCTGGCCGCAACCAACCGACCGGAGATACTCGATCCGGCGCTGACCCGCGCCGGTCGCTTCGACCGGCAGGTGGTGCTGGACCGCCCCGACCGCAAGGGACGCGAGGCGATCCTCAAGGTGCACATGAAGGCCGTAAAGACGGCTCCCGGGATGAATGTCGGCGATATCGCCGGCATAACGCCCGGCTTCACCGGCGCCGATCTCGCCAACCTCGTCAACGAGGCCGCGATCTTCGCGACAAGACGCAACGCAGACCAGGTGACGATGGACGATTTCACCAATGCGGTAGAGCGCATCGTCGCGGGAACGGAAAGACGCGGCCGGCTGCTCAAGCCCGACGAGCGGGAGCGCGTCGCCTATCATGAGATGGGCCATGCCCTCGCGGCCGCCACTCTGACGAAGACCGATCCCGTGCACAAGGTCTCGATCATCCCCCACTCGATCGGCGCGCTCGGCTATACGCTGCAACGGCCGACCGACGACCGCTTCCTCATCACCACCAGCGAACTGAAGGAACGCATGACAGCGCTGCTCGCGGGACGCGCAGCCGAGGAGATTATCTATGGCGAGGTTTCGACCGGTGCAGCTGACGATCTCGCCAAGGCGACGGACGTCGCTCGCCAGAGCGTGACGCGCTTCGGCATGAGCGAGAAGATCGGCCAGGCCGTGCTTGAGGAGGAGCGGCAGCAGTGGCTGGGCGACGGCGGCCGCCTGCACCCGAAGGACTATTCGGAAGCGACCGCGCGCGAGGTCGACCTGGCCATACGCGAGATGATCGACGAGGCCTACCGCGCCGCCAAGGATCTGCTGCGATCCCGCATCGACGACCTGAAAGCCGGCGCACGCCTTCTGCTTGAGCGGGAGACCATCACTCCGGACAATTTCCCGCCGCTTCAACGCGGGGGCGGGACCGCCGCCGCTCCGGAGACGGCCAACGAAGCGGGATGACCGAGGGGAGAGTTGGACTGTAAGACACGGTGTGACGGTGGAGCGGGAGAGCCGAAAGACAAGAAAGCACAAGAAGAGCCGGAGCACCCACCAGCCATTTTAAAGGTTTAGTCGCTGTGTTGGCCCAGATGGGCGATTCCGCGGTCATATGTCTGCAGGAATTGTAACAGCCGCGGGTGTCGCTGACCGCCGAAGACTTCTTGCGGCGAGCCATGCAGCAGAAGTTGGCCATGGTCGAGGAACGCGATCAGCTTTCCGACGCCTGCCGCGAAACCGATCTCGTGTGTCACGACGATCATGGTCATGCCTTCCTCCGCAAGCTTGCGCATGACGTTCAACACCTCTCCGGTCAGTTCCGGATCCAAGGCCGAGGTTGGTTCATCGAACAGGAGAATGCTGGGCTCCATGGCGAGCGCGCGGGCGATCGCCACGCGCTGCTGTTGTCCGCCCGAAAGCTCGGACGGATAGTATTTCGCGCGGTCCTCCAGGCCCACATGGCGAAGCTGGGCCCTGGCGCGCTCTTCCGCCTCCGAACGCTTCAACCCGCGCACCGTGACAAGCGCTTCGGAAACATTGCCCAGCGCCGTCATATGCGGCCAAAGATTGAACTGCTGGAAGACCATGCCCACCTGCGAGCGCACCTGATGGATGCTTTGCGGGCTTAGCCGTCGGCGGCCGTTGCCGTCGTCGGCGAAACCAAGCGGCTGGCCGTTGATCAGGATCGTGCCCGCGCTGGCCTCCTCCAGAAAGGCGACGCAGCGCAACAGCGTCGACTTGCCCGAGCCGGACGGTCCGATCAGGCATGTCGTGGCGCCGGGCGGGACCTCCAGTGAGATATCCTTCAGCACCTCGCTGTCGCCGAACCGTTTCGACACATGGCGGATGCTGACTGCGGACGCAGACGTCATACCGCGAACCTGTATTTGGAAAGGCGCTTCTCGCCATATTGGCCGAGCCGGCCGCAGAGTTCGACCAGCACCCAGTAGAACACCGCAAGCAGGAACAGGGCTTCGACAAAGGCATATTGCTGCGAGCCGAGCGTGCTGATGACCGCCGTCATCTCGGGCACCGCAATCACGGACAGGACCGCGGTCTCCTTCATCAGGAGGATCGCCCAGTTTACGCATTGCGGCAGCACCAGCACCGTCATTTCCGGCACGAAGATGCGCCGCACGATCTGCGACTGCGTCAGCCCCAGGCATTCGGCCGCCTCGATATGTCCTTTCGGAACCGCGTTGAATCCTGCCCGGAAAATCTCGCTGAAATAGGCGGACGCATAGATGGTGAGGCCGATCAGACCGGCCGGTATGGGCTCGAGCCTGATGCCGACGAAAGGTCCGCCGAAATAGAGCAGGAATATCTGCACCAGGAACGGCGTGCCGCGCAGCACTTCCGCGATGGCGCGCAGTGCCAGGGCGAGGGGCCTTGGCCCGAACCGACGGCCGGCCGCAATCGCGAAGCCGAGAGCGAAGCCGAGCAGCGTCGACGCGATCCAGATCAGCAAGGTTATGCGCAATCCGGCCAGGATGGCGGGCATCTGCGCTGCCATCAGCCCGAAATCGAGGCTCATATGCGGCCGACCTTCATGAAGCGCTCCGCGACCGTGCCGCCACCGGCCACGGCCCAGTTGATGACGAGGTAGAGTCCGCCGGCGACCGAGTAGAACAGGAGCGGCTTGTAAGTGGACGCAGACAGGTTCTGCGCCATTCGGGTCAGTTCGATGACGCCGACGACGGAGATCAGCGACGAAGCCTTGAGGATCAGGATCGCCTCATTGACCAGCGCGGGAACGGTCAGCCGCAGCGCGATTGGCGCGCGGATGCGCAGGAACTGCTGCCACGGCGTCATGCCCAGCATGTCGCCCGCCTCCACCAGCCCCTTGGGAACGCTCAGGAAGCCCCCGCGCAAATTTTCGGCCTGGTAGGAGGCAGTGCATAGCGACAGGCCGATCACCGCCGCGATCACGCTCGGCACGAACAGCCCGAGTTGCGGAAGCAGATTGTAGATCAGCAGCAGTTGCACGATCAGCGGCACGCCGCGGAAGAAGCTGATGAATATGCCGGCCGGGACCGACAGAAGGCGGCGGGTGGACAATTTCGCCGCGCACACGCAAAGCCCGATGAGCAGGCCGAGCATGATCGATATGGCGCTGATGACGATGGTGCGCCCGGCGGCCACCAGCATCAGCTCGAATAGCCGCATCGTCATGGGCCATGCTCAGACATCGAGTTACGCCGTCCGCCCGCGACCGGGGCGAGCGGCCAGGCGATCAAGGGAAGCCGAAAGGGATCTGGCATCCTATCGTCAGAAGTTCGGCTCCGGAACTTCATCCGGCGTGTCGAAGCTGGTGCCGAACCACTTCTTCTGAAGCTCGGCCATGCGGCCGTCCCCCTTCATCTTCACCAGGGCGGCCTGCACCGCATCGAGCAACGGCTGGTCATCGGGCTTCTTGGTGCCGATAAAGCCGAAATAGGATTTCTTGCCGAAGGGCGGCAGGACGACTTCGAACACGTCGGGTTGCTTCGATGCGACGAAGGCGATGTTCGGCAGCGAATTTCCGACGGCTGCGATGCGGCCGGCAGCCAAGTCGGCATACGCCTCGTTAAAACTGACATATTCCCGCGTTTCGATCGGGGTCGAGAGCGTCTTGCTGTACTCCTGGATCTGGGCGAGCTGCGCGGTCGCCTTGCCGGCGCCAACCGTCTTGCCCGCCAGATCCTCGGGCTTGGTGATATCGACTTCGCTTTTGCCCTTCAGGAAGGCGACCGTTGCCTCGGCGACGGGGGAAAGGAACCGATAGCGCTCGAGGCGCGCTTTGGTGATGGTGGCCGGGCCCGCGACCATGTCGAACTGGCCAGCCTCCAGCGCGGGCAGAACGCCGTCCCACGGCAGCTCGACCCACTCGATCTTCACGCCCAGTTCCTTGCCGACTTCCGCGAAAACATCGACGTTGAGGCCGGTATGCTCGCCGGCTTCATCGATGAAGTCGAAAGGCGCGAAAGCCGTTTCCGTGCCGACCTTCAGGACGCCAGCGGCCTTGACCCGATCCAGCGCGCTTTCTGCCAGCGCGGGCAGCGATGCGGCGGACAGGATGGCCAGCCCAAGCACTGCTTTGAGGAAGAAACGCTTATGCATGGAACTTCTCCGTGATCGGGTTCGTCGGGCCGCCTCCGGCACTTTGCCTAACTGATGCGATCAAGATCGAGCTGTCAATCCTTGAGCATTTTCCAGCAATGCAAAAAAACTAGGCAGTGCCGATGCGACATCACACGGGTTGCAAGGCCGGGCAACCCGGTTAAGCTGTTCTGAAGCTCGGAGATCCGCATGAACGAACGCAGGTTCGCGCCAATCGATTCCATCGCCGTTCCGCGCTTCGCCGGGCCGGCAACGTTCATGCGCCTGCCGGTGATAGAAGATCCAGCGCTCGTGGATATCGCGATCTTCGGCGTGCCGTGGGACGGAGGCACGACCAATCGTCCCGGTCCGCGCCACGGACCGCGCCAGGTGCGGGACATGTCGGGGATGATCCGGCGCGTCCATGGCGTCTCCAAGCGCTCGCCCTACGACCTTTGCAAGGTCGCCGATCTCGGCGATGCGCCGACAAACCCTATCGACCTCCACCGCTCGCTGGAGAGCATCGCGGCGTTCGCCGACAGGATCGTCAAGGCAGGCGCCGTGCCGCTCGCCATCGGCGGCGACCACCTGTCCTCGCTGGCGCTGCTGCGCGCCGCGGCTCGGAGCGGCCCGGTCGGCATGATCCACTTCGACGCGCACCAGGACATGGCCGACAGCTATTTCGGCGGCTTGAAATATACGCATGGAACCCCGTTCCGTCGCGCGATCGAGGAAGGGCTGCTCGATCCCCGCCGCGTGGTCCAGATCGGAATCCGTGGTTCGATCTATTCGACCGACGACGAGCAATGGACGGCGTCGCAGGGAATTCGCGTCATCCCGATCGAGGAGGCGGACGCGCTCGGACCGGACGGTGTCGCCGCGGAAGCGCGGCGCGTGGCGGGCAGCGGCCCGACCTATCTGTCCTTCGACATAGACAGCGTCGATCCGGCCTTCGCCCCGGGAACCGGCACGCCGGAGGTCGCCGGTCTTCTTCCGCGCGAGGTGAATGCGATCCTGCGCGGCCTCAAGGATGTCGATCTGGTCGCGGCCGACGTGGTGGAAGTCTCGCCGCCGTTCGACGCCGGCGGCGGCACCGCGCTGCTGGCGGCGAACATCGCCTTCGAAATCCTGTGTCTGCTGGCCGAATGCGTGGCGCTCCGGCGTGCCGCCGGCCGCTGATCAGCCAGCCTGCCCGTTCACGCGGCGCGAGATATATTGCGCGAACTCGAAATTGGGCCGCTCGAGATGCGACAGCGGTCCCGGCCCGGCCAGCCGCGCATTGAGGCCCTTGAAGACCTTCTCCGTGCAGCCACGATCTTCCTCGTTCACGTGGTCGAGCATCTTCTTGACCGCCGCGAGCTGGCTCGGCGCATCGGGATCGGCCATATAGTCGGGCGACATGCCGCCGCCGAAGATGATGTCGACCTGGCCCGGCCCATGCGGGTGCAGGCTCAGGTACCAGAAATATCCCGGCGTCAGCGTGATCAGCAGCGAAGGATAGATGGCAAGCAGCCACGTGGTGCGCCGCTCGTCGCCGGTAAGCGCGGTGTTGTCCGGATGCGCGAGACAGAGCTTGACCTGATCGTTGCGCAGGATCGTGTGATAGTTGAACGTATCCGTGCCTTCGGGGCAGACCATCGTGTTCAGGTCGGTCGAACCGCCGATGGTCCCGGCGTGGCAGACCGGCAGATGGTAGCTCTCCATGAAGTTTTCCGCGAGCACCTTCCAGTTGGTATCCCAGCGGTGGGTTTCCCGGAAGGTTTCGGTGTAGGCGCGCATGTCGAGATATCCGACCAGGTCCTCGACGGCTTTCAACCGTTCCGAAGGCGGCGGCGCATCGGAGTTGAGCGTCACCATGATCCAGCCGAGCCACTCCTCGCAACGCACCGGCGGGAGGCGGATTTCGTCTCGATGGAACGTCTCGTTCTTTCCCATGGCCGGCGCGCCGCGCAGCGTGCCGTCGAGATTGTACGTCCAGGCGTGGTAGGGGCAGACGATGGCGCGCACCGTCCCCGTTCCCTGCAACAGCGTCGACATGCGATGGCGGCAGACATTCGACATCGCACGCAGTTTGCCGTCACGGTCGCGCAGGACGACGATAGGCTCGCCGGCAATCTCCATCGTCAGATAGTCGCCGGGTCCTTTCAGCGCGTCGGCGCGCCCGGCGCAAAGCCATTCGCCGGCGAAGATGGTCTCGAGTTCCAGTGCCGCGAAATCTTCCGCGGTGTAGACCGATTTCGGCATGGCCTTGGCCTGTTCGAACGGTGCGGCGGTGTTCTGCGCAAGTTCGGCGGCCGCGGGCACAATCGTGCGATGAATGGACATCTATGGACGCTCACAAAGGGGAATTGGCGACCGCTGCCGGTGAAGCGGCGCAATTTCATCCATACAGAAAACGACCTTTTGGCCGTGGATGCAAGCGAGGCCGGCTCGCGTCGGCGGGAACGCCGCAGGCAAGCTGCGGATGTGTCCGAGGGACACAGCAACGTGGTGCGCGACATGGGCGCGCCGATTTTCTCGGCGGCTGAGGCGCAACCGTGGCGATGCGGCTGCGCCATGATCGTGTCGGGCTATTGCAGCGCGACGGTGCCTGTGAAGGCGCCGTCGGTGCCGTTTCCGTTCAGTGCGTTGTTGCCATAGGTGCGGAGGCTGCCGCCGTTCGCGCTCAGCAGACCGACCAGGTTGCCGGTGATCATCGAGTTTTTCACGCGAATGATGGAGTTCGCGTCGACGGAGCGTATGCCGTGACTGAGGTTGCCGACGATCTGGGTGTTGTCGATCATGATCTTTGTCGAACCCTGCTCCGACTGGGCAACAACGCCATGAAAGGTGTTGCCGCCGATCAGGGAATTGCTGATCGAGATTTCCACGCTGCCGGTCGTGGCGTTGGCGAAGCCGCGCACGCCCATCGTGTTGGCGAAGATCTTGGTGTTGGAGATCGACATGAGGACGCTGCCGCTGCCGGTCGGCTCGACCTGGATAGCGCCACCGGTCGATGCAGTGCCGTTGTTCGAGATGTTGCTGTCGTTGATGTTGACCAATATCTTGCCGGTGGTTGGAGCAACGAAGACGCCGTAGCCGTACGGGTTCGCGCCGAGGCTGTTGCGGATCATGCAGTTGTCGATGTTGACCTTGCCGGCATTCACGATGCGCACGCCGTTGAGGCCGGGCGAACTGGGGGTGCCGCCATTGATGTCCAGCCCGCGCAGATTGATCACGTCCGTCGACGCAGCGTTGATGATGATGCCGCTCGACAGCGAATGTAGGACACCGGCGGTCACGCCCTCGCACGAGAGGTTGATCGACTTGGTGATCGTCACGGTGCCGTAGGCGCCATGGTCGATGCAGTTGATTTCCCCGCCGGCCGCCGTCTTCGAGATGGCGCCGGCGAATGTCTTGCAAGGCGCCGTGCGGCTGCACGGATTAACGTCGTCGCCGACACCTGATACCCAGGTGCGGGGTGCTTGGGCGGACGAGGTCTGCACCGCACCGAGCAGGGCGCCGGCAGCCAAAGCCGCCGCCGCGAGAATTGCGGAAATTTTCATTATATCCCTCCATCAGAGGCGAAGCTCTGGTTTATTCGCGCGTCTCTATTAGAGGGGAAAGTATATCCAAGCTATCGTTTTGGGGTGTCTTTCCCGCCAATCTCCAAACTTGCGGGCTCGCAGTTGTTCTTCGTGGCGTGAGTCAGCCGGCCGGCATCGAAGTGGGCATTCGGCTGGCGCTGCGATTCTCCGATGGTGGCGCTGCTCGGATCCGATCACAGCGCATAGGGTCCGGCAGCCGGCGGGACGTCCGCACGGCGGGAGGATGGCATGCGAACGAACTATGGACCGGATCGCTATGCGCCGGACGGAGCCTATGCGTGGCTCAGGCTCGGCATTTCGCTGGCGCTCGCCACGATCGGCGGCGTCGGCATGTGGGCGATCGTGGTGGTGCTGCCAGCGGCGCAGGCCGAATTCGGCGCGGGCAGGGGCGAGGCCTCGCTTGCCTATACGGCCACGATGCTCGGTTTCGCGCTCGGCAATGTCGTGGTCGGGCGCCTCATCGACCGCATAGGCTTCATGTGGCCGGCGCTGGTCTCGGCGACGCTTTCCGGCGCGGGCTTCATCCTCGCCTCCTACGCGCCGTCGATCGGTACGCTGGCGCTGGCGCAAGGGCTGCTGATCGGCGCGGGTTCGTCCGCGACCTTCGGGCCGCTGATCGCCGACATCTCGCACTGGTTCGACCGGCGGCGCGGCATCGCGGTGGCGGTCGCCGCCTGCGGCAACTACCTCGCCGGCGCGCTCTGGCCGATGGCGATGCAGCCGCTGCTGGTGGCGCAGGGATGGCGCGAGACCTATCTCATCATCGGCATCGTCTGCCTGGTGACGATGCTGCCGCTTGCGGCGATGCTGGGCAGGAGGCCGGCGCACCATTCGGGCTCTGGCGCGGCGGGCGCGGCTCCGGTCAAGGACATCGGCCTGTCGCCAGGCGCGATCCAGGCGCTTCTGGTCGTGGCGGGGCTTGCCTGCTGCGTGGCGATGTCGATGCCGCAGGTGCACATCGTCGCCTATTGCGCCGACCTCGGCTATGGCGTGGCGCGGGGCGCGGAGATGCTGTCGCTGATGCTGGGGGCCGGCATCATCAGCCGGCTCGCCTCGGGCTTCCTCGCCGACCGGATCGGCGGCATCCCGACGCTGCTGATCGGTTCGGTGCTGCAGGGACTGTCGCTGTTGTTCTACATCCCGTTCGACGGGCTCGCCTCGCTCTATGTCGTCTCGGCGATGTTCGGCCTGGCGCAGGGCGGTATCGTGCCGAGCTACGCCATCGTCGTGCGCGAATACATGCCGGCCAGGGAAGCGGGGCAGAGGGTTGGTATCGTCATCATGGCGACGATCCTCGGCATGGCGCTGGGCGGCTGGATGTCTGGCTTTATCTACGACCAGACAGGTTCGTATGCGGCCGCGTTCCTCAACGGCATCGCGTGGAACCTGCTCAATGTCAGCGTCATGACGCTGCTGCTCTGGCGCTCGACACGCGGCAGGCGGGTCGCCGCCTAAAGAGCGCGCACGCTCACCTTCGCCGGCTTCTCGATCGCCAGCGGATTGCGCAAGGGCAGGCCGAAGCCGTCGGCCTCGATCTCGAACACGTCGCCCGGATCGGTGCGGATGCCGTCGGCGAAGGAGAGCGTCGCTGTGCCGAACATGTGTACGTGCACGTCTCCCGGCTGGCGGAACAGGCCGTATTTGAAGTGGTGGTGCTCGAGATTCGCGATCGTGTGGGACATGTTGTCCTCGCCCGACAGGAACGGTTTTTCCCAGATCGTTAAGCCCTTGCGCCGGATGCGCGAGCGGCCGCGCACGTCGGCGGGCAGGGGGCCGACCAGGATCTCGGGCCCGAAGGCGGCGTTCCTGAGCTTCGAATGAGCAAGGTAGAGATAGTTCACGCGCTCGGTGACGTGGTCGGAGAATTCGTTGGCGAGCGCGAAGCCGACGCGGAAGGGGGTGCCGTCGTCGCCGATGACATAGATGCCAGCGATCTCGGGCTCCTCGCCGGCATCCTCGGCAAAGGCCGGGGACAGCAGTGCCGCGCCGGGGGCGGCCACCATCGTGCCGTTGCCCTTGTAGAACCATTCCGGCTGGACGCCTGGCCCGCCATTTACCGGCTTGCCGCCCTCGATCCCCATGCGGAACATCTTCATCGAATCCGTCAGCGCCTCGTCGCCGGCGTCGAGTTTCTTGTGCATGGCATCGCGCGCCGCGGCCGAGCCGAGATGGGTGAGGCCTGTGCCGGTCAGGTGCAGATGCGCGGGATCGGGATGGTGGATCGGCGGGCGCACGCGGCCCTGCCGATAGGCGAGTTCGAGATCGACGTCGGCACCGAAGCCGCGCTGCAGCACGAGGTCGCCGAGGCCCTTGTTGGTGCGCGCGGCTTCGAGCGCCAGCGCATAGACGGACGCCGCGCCTTCGACGGCCCGGACCCGCTCCTCGTGGCGCGCCAGCACCCGGATCCGTCCCGTCTCGTCGACGATCTGCGACAGAAGCATGTCTCGTTCCTTCCCGATGCGCCGTGCCTTGCGGCATGGCTCCGCCTTTCGTGGGCGCCTAAGGCACTCCCGCGCGACCAGTCGGCAATGATATCTGCGAGGCTGGTTCCCTTGTTTCCCGGAAGCTTATGCCTTCTTCTTGTTGTAGAGATCGAAGGCAACGGCACCGAGCAGCACCAGGCCCTTGATGACCTGTTGCCAGTCGATGTTGATGCCCATGATGCCCATTCCGTTGTTCATCACGCCCATGATGAAGGCGCCGATGACCGCCCCCGCCACCTCGCCGACGCCTCCCATGGCCGAGGCGCCGCCGACGAAGACGGCCGCGATGACGTCGAGCTCCATGCCGGCACCTGCCTTGGGCGTCGCCTGGTTGAGCCGCGCGGCGTAGATCAGGCCGGCGAGCGCGGCCAGCATGCCCATGATGACGAAGATGTAGAAGGTGAGCCGCTCGGTCTTGATGCCGGAGAGCGCGGCCGCCTTGACGTTGCCGCCCATGGCGAAGATGCGCCGGCCGAAGGTCATGCGCTTGGTGATGAACACGAACAGCGCGATCAGGACGCCCATCACGATGAGAACGTTGGGCAGGCCGCGATAGGACGCGAATTTGTACATCAGGAACAGGATGATGCCGCCGATCACCAGGTTCTTGACCACGAACAGGCCGAACGGCTCGGCCTCGTAGCCGTGGCTTTCGCGGTTGCGGCGGCTTTTGAGCGCAAAATAGAGCATCGCGGCAACGATCAGGACGCCGATGAGCAGCGTTGTCGAATGCAGCACCCAGCCGGTGTTTGGCACCGGCCGGCCCGATGCATTGAGCGTCGGCTCGGCCAGCACCAGCGGGCCGATGATGTCGGGAATGAAGCCGGCGCTGAGGAGCTGGAATTCGGGCGGGAAGGGGCCGACTGAGCGGCCGCCGAGCAGCCAGAGCAGCAGGCCCTTGAAGACCAGCATGCCAGCCAGCGTCACGATGAAGGCGGGGATCTTCATATAGGCGATGAAGTAGCCCTGTGCGCCGCCGATGACCGCGCCGACGGCGATGCAGGCGATCGCCCCGAGGAGCGGATGCCAGCCGTAGTCGACCATGAGCACGGCGGCGACGGCGCCGACAAACCCTGCGACGGAGCCCACCGACAGGTCGATATGTCCGGCGACGATGACCAGCAGCATGCCGAGCGCCATCACGACGATATAGGAGTTCTGCAGGACGATGTTGGTCAGGTTGACCGGGTAGAACAGCACGCCGCTGGTCATGATCTGGAAGAAGATCATGATGGCGATGAGCGCGATGACCAGGCCGTACTGGCGCAGGTTCTCCTTCAGCGCCATCTGCGCTGTGGCGCGCGCCGTGTTGGCGATGGGTGCGGACGTTTCCGTGCTCATCAGGCTGCCCTTTCCTCCCCACGGACGATCGCCCGCATGATCTTTTCCTGGCTGGCGTCGGCCGCCGCCATTTCGCCGACGATGCGGCCTTCGTTCAAGACGTAGATGCGGTCGCAGATGCCGAGCAGTTCAGGCATCTCGGAGGAGATGACCAGAATGCCTTTGCCCTCGTCGGCGAGCTTGTTGATGATCGTGTAGATCTCGTATTTCGCGCCGACATCGATGCCGCGGGTCGGCTCGTCGAGGATCAGCACGTCGGGATCGGAGAACAGCCACTTCGAGAGCACCACCTTCTGCTGGTTGCCGCCCGAGAGGTTGCCGGCAATCTGGTAGACGCTGGACGAACGGATATTGGTCTTGCGACGGTATTCGTTGGCGACCTTCAGTTCGCCCATGTCGTCAATGACGCCGCCGCTCGAGACGCCGGGCAGATTGGCAATGGTGACGTTGTGCTTGATGTGGTCGATGAGGTTTAGGCCGTAGGTCTTGCGGTCCTCCGTCGCATAGGCGAGGCCGGCGTCGACGGCGCGGCCGACCGTCGAGGTGTCCGCCGGCTTGCCGTGCATGAACACCTCGCCGGTGATCTTCGTCCCGTAGGTGCGGCCGAAGACGCTCATGGCGAATTCTGTGCGCCCGGCGCCCATGAGGCCGGCGATGCCGACGACCTCGCCCTTGCGGACGCTGAGGCTGATGTTCTTGATGACCTGACGGTCCGGGTGGAGCGGGTGATAGACGCTCCAGTTGCGCACCTCGAAAATGGTCTCGCCGATCTTCGGCGTGCGCGCAGGGTAGCGGTTCTCCAGCGAGCGACCGACCATCGAGGTGACGATGCGGTCCTCGGTGATGTCGGCCTTGTCCATCGTCTCGATCGACAGCCCGTCGCGGATGACGGTGATCTGGTCGGCGATGCGTTTGATCTCGTTCAGCTTGTGGCTGATCATGATCGAGGTCATTCCCTGCGCCTTGAACTCCAGCAGCAGGTCGAGGAGTGCCTGGCTGTCCTTCTCGGACAGCGACGCGGTCGGCTCGTCGAGGATCAGGAGCTTGACGTCCTTGGCGAGCGCCTTGGCGATCTCGACGAGCTGCTGCTTGCCGGTGCCGATGTTGGTGATGAGCGTGTTGGGGTCTTCGCGCAGGCCAACCTTGCGCAACAGGTCGGAGGCCCGGCGCTCGGCCTTGTTCCAGTCGATGATACCGAACTTCGCCTGCTCGTTGCCGAGGAACAGGTTCTCGGTGATCGACAGGAGGGGAACGAGCGCCAGCTCCTGGTGGATGATGACGATGCCTTCGCGCTCGGAATCGTGGATGCCGTTGAAGCGGCATTCCTTGCCCTCGTAGAAGATCTCGCCCGAATAGCTGCCGAACGGATAGACGCCGGAAAGAACCTTCATCAGCGTCGACTTGCCGGCGCCGTTCTCGCCGCAGATGGCGTGGATGTCGCCGCGCCGGACCTTGAGATTGACGTTCTCCAGCGCCTTCACGCCCGGGAAGGTCTTGGTGATGTCGCGCATCTCGAGGATGTAGTCGTCCATCATGCTGTTCCCTTCGATCTGCCTTCTTCTCCCCGTTCACAGGGAGAAGATGCCGGCAGGCAGATGAGGGGCGGCGCGAAACCTCGCGGGTTCGGCTCACCCCCTCATCCGTCACTTCGTGACACCTTCTCCCCGCAAGCGGGGAGAAGGAGAGGCTCAAGCCTACTTCAGGTCCTCGGCCTTGATGTAGCCCGACTTGACCACGATCTCCTCGTAGTTCGACTTGTCGACCGACACCGGCACCAGGAGGTAGGACGGGACGACCTTGACGCCGTTGTCATAGGTCTTGGTGTCGTTGATCTCCGGCTCCTTGCCCGCAAGCACGTCGTCGACCAGCTTGGCGGTCACCTTGGCGAGTTCGCGGGTGTCCTTGAACACCGTCGAATACTGTTCGCCGGCGATGATCGCCTTGATCGACGGCGTCTCGGCGTCCTGGCCCGAGATGATCGGCCAGGGCTGGTCGGCGGTGCCGTAGCCGACGCCGCGCAGCGACGAGATGATGCCGCGGGACAGGCCGTCATACGGGGCGAGGACCGCGTCGACGCGGCTGCCGTCGGAGTAGTTGGCGGACAGGATGTTATCCATGCGAGCCTGCGCGACAGCTGCGTCCCAGCGCAGCGTGCCGACCTTCTCCATGCCCATCTGGCCGGACTTGACGACCAGGTCGCCCTTGTCGATCAGCGGCTGCAGCACGCTCATGGCGCCGTCGTAGAAGAAGAAGGCGTTGTTGTCGTCCGGCGAGCCGCCGAACAGCTCGATGTTGAACGGGCCCTTGTTCTCGGGATAGCCGAGGCCCTTGAGGATCGACTCGGCCTGCAGGACGCCGACCTTGAAGTTGTCGAAGGTGGTGTAATAGTCGACATTGCCGCTCTGGCGGATCAGGCGGTCATAGGCGACGACCTTGGCGCCGCCGTCATGCGCCTTCTGCAGCACGTCCGACAGCGTGGTGCCGTCGATCGAGGCGACGATCAGCACCTTGGCGCCCTTGGTCACCATGTTCTCGATCTGCGCGAGCTGGTTCGGGATGTCGTCCTCGGCATATTGCAGGTCGACGGTGTAGCCATTGCCTTCGAGCGCGGCCTTCAGGCTGTCGCCGTCGCTGATCCAGCGCAGCGAGGATTTGGTCGGCATGGCTATGCCGACGAGGCCCTTTTCCTGGGAGAAGGCCTGCGGGGCCATGGCCAGGATGGAGACGGCAGCCGCCGCCACGATTGTCTTCAGGAATTTCACGTCGTTCCTCCCTTTGGGGTGGTGTCGGGGCTGCCGGCAGAGGCTGCATCGGTGTCTGGACGGCAGGGCGAATGAGGGCGCGGCGCATGCCGCGATTGGCGGAGCGCGGCCTGAAAGCTCCTCCCGTCGCCCGGCGTCTTTTTATCGATGATCGCCGGGACCGCGCTGGATGACGAACGTGTCGGTGAAAGATATAACTGTCAAATGCAAAGACGGGCGATTGGTATATCAAGCCCGGTATGTCTTTCCGGAGGAGGGAACAGGATGTCGGACCGTCAGGGATGGACAAACCCGGCCTGGGCGGGACAGCGCGACGGCGAGGCGCTGGCACGCGGCGGCCTCAAGGTCGGCCACCTGCGCATGGTCGCCGCACTCGACGAACATGGCCAGGTGAGTGCGGCTGCCTCCGTGCTCAACATCTCGCAGCCGGCTGCCTCGCGCATGATCGCGGAGATCGAGGCGTTCGTCGGCGCGCCGATCTGTGAGAGGCTGCCGCGCGGCGTGGCGCTGACCCCTTACGGGACGGCGCTGGCGCGGCGTGCGAGATCAGTGCTGCTCGAATTGCGCGAGGTCGACCGCGAGATCGCCGACCTGCGCAGCGGCAAAGGCGGCTCGGTCTATCTCGGCGCTGTGACGGCGCCCGCCATCGACCTTGTCATCCCGGCGATCAAGATCGTGCGCGAGACCTATCCGAAGGTCGAGATCAACATGCAGGTCGAGACCAGCGCGGTGCTTGCCAAGGAACTGCTCGCCTCGCGGCACGACTTCATCGTCGCCCGCATCCCCGACGACCTCAATCCACGTCTCTTCGAAGCGCGCGTGATCGGCGTCGAGAAGGCCTGCCTCATCGTCCGGCGCGGCCATCCGCTGCTCGGCCATGGCGCGGTGAGGCTGGACGAGCTGCACAAGTTCGACTGGGTGCTGCAGCCGGGCGGGTCGCTGCTGCGGCGCACCCTGGAGGGCATCTTCGTTTCGCACGGCGCGCCGCTGCCCGACCGTGTCCTGAACACCTCGTCCCTGCTTCTGACGCTGGTGATGGTGGCGCAGTCGGACGCGATCGCCGCGGTGTCGATCGAGGTCGCCAACTTCCTGCGGGGCAGGGGCGATCTCGACGGATCGGTCGAAATCCTGCCGACGGAGTTCGAAATCGTCGTTCAGCCCTACAGCCTGATCACGGTTCGCAGCCGCTCGCTCTCGCCTGCGGCGCAAATCCTCTACGACCAGATCCGCAACCAGCTCCGGTAAGCAAGTTTCGTTGGCGCACCAAAACGAGCAATAAACGAAAGGAATTCGAAACAGCCCCGTTACAAAGAAGTTAACGCTGCGGCACTGCGGAGATACGGCTCTTCCCTAAAAAAGGCGTCATCAGGGAACCAATTCAAACGAAAGACCCAACGCCATGTCCGCTCTCGCCGCCCCCGCCGCCCGCCGCTCCGTTCTCGCTGCGCTTCCGCGCATCGCCGTGCGTACCCGCACCTCGGAAAACCAGATGGCGATGTTTTCCGTCGTCTCGGTCGGTGCGATCGCCTTCATGATGCTCCTGCCGTCGCCGCGCGCTGCCTTTGCCGCGGTCGAGCCCGAGACGCCGACGGTCCAGGTCGTCGCGACGACCGAAAAGGCGCCGCGCCTCGTCGTCGCCAGCGAGACCGACAAGGCCTGCGCCGGCCAGGCCTGGGGCTCCGAAACGCTCGACTGCATCCTGGCGATTGCCAAGGACAGCGGCGTGACGCGCACGGTCCGCCTTGCCGATGCCGGCATCCGACACTGAGACGACACCGACAGGAGACGAGCATGCACATCGCCCGCCGCAACCCGCATGTCAGCCGCGCCTGCTCCAGGCATTTCTCACAGGAGACGGTATGGCTCCGCCTGAGGACGAAGGACTGGGATTTCTTCGTCGCCGACGAGGTGGAAGCCTTCGCGGTCATCGCACGGCACGATGTGCTCGACGTCGAGGCGATGAGGCAGCGCTGAGAGCCACTATCCGCCCGCCGGGTCGGATTTCGACACAATCTCCGAGCGGTCAGCTCCGTTCCGCGCCGATCTGGTCGGTGACCGCGGCAAGTGCGCCGCGCACGTCGAGCGTGGAAAAGGGTTTTTCCATCAGGAGCGGTCTGAGCTTGGGCGCGATCTCCTCGAATTCGGCCCGCGCGCCGAGGCTGTCGCCGGTGACGAGCACGAAGCGGCGGGCGAGATGCGGCCGCTTCTGCGTCAGTTCGCGGTAGATATCGAGCCCGCTCGCGCCGGGCATGCGAAGGTCCGAAAAGACGATGTCGATTTCCATGTCGAGCCGGTCGACGCCCTCGCGCGCTTCGGTCCATCCAGTATGAATGACGGACTTTATCCCCATCAGTTCCAGGATGTCGGCCAGCGATGCGGCCACGTCGGGCTCGTCGTCGATGATGAGTGCCGTGCGAATGTTGGTCGACTTCGGCGCCGTCCCTGCGATTTCGCCGAGCGAACGCGCCACCAGCGGAAGCTCGACCACGAAGCGCGCCCCGCCGGTGTCGCCTTCTTCGTACCAGACCGTGCCGTTGTGGCGCTCGACGATCGACTTGGAGATCGACAGTCCGATGCCGGTGCCGACGCCCACCGGCTTGGTGGTGAAGTAGGATTCGAAGATCCGCTCGCGGATATCCTTCGGGATGCCGGGACCATTGTCCTCGACCGTGAAGCGGGCAAGCCCGGACGGCGTCTGCTCTGTGCGGACCTTGATGCGCCGCTCTCCGTTGACCGAGGCGAGCGCGTGCTGGCTGTTGACGAGGAAGTTTGCCGCCACCTGGGTCAGGTGGTCGGCGTCGCCCAGCACGGGGAGGGCCGCGGGCGACAGCGACGTCTCGACGACGATGCCCGACGAGCGCGCGCCGTAGGCGCTGATCTCCAGCGCGGAGCGGATCACCTGGTTGAGGTCGGTCTCGGCCTGCGCGGTCGGATGCAGCCGCACCATGCCGAGGAAGCTCTTGACGATGCGGCCGCAGCGCTCGGCGGCGGCGCGCACCTTTTCCGCGCGCGTCTTGGTCGAGGCGTCCGGCGCGAACTCGTGCAGCAGCGTCGATTGGGCGACCACCACCGCGAGCGGGTTGTTCAACTCATGCGACACGCCGGCCAGCAGCGAGCCCATCGCCGCCATCTTCTCGTTCTGGTGCAGCCGGTCGCGCTGCCGGTTGATCTCCTCCTCGGCGCGCCGCCGCTCGCGCAGGTCGCGCACCGCCCCGATGAACAGCTTACGCCCGGCCGCGTTCACCTCGGAGATGGTGAGCTCAACCGGGAAGATCTCGCCCTTGGCGTTGGTGCCGTTCATCTCGAAACGCTTGCCGATCATGCGGCCGGCGTCGCTCTCGAGATAGGAGCGCAGGCCGTTGATCAGCATGGGGCGGTATTCGAGCGGGATGAGCGTCGTGACGATGTTGCGGCCGAGCACGTCGTGCTTCTTCCAGCCGAACATGCGCTCAGCGGCCGGGTTGAACTCGATGATACCCCCGCTCTCGTCGATGATCACCATGCCGTCGAGGGCGGCGTTGAGCATCGTGGTGCGAAACGTCTCTGCGATGTGCGCCTCGGTCTGCGAGCGCTCGATCGCATCGCCGATGATCAGCGCCACCATGCTGAGCGCAGAATGCTCCTCGTCGGTCCAGTTGCGCTCGGTGACGCAGTCGTTGACGGCCAGCGTTCCCCACACATAGCCGTGCGCGAAGACGGGGAAGGATATGAACGACTTGATACGCTGGCGCTCGAAATCCTCGCGCAGGAAACCGCTCAGCTCGCGGGTGTGGCCGGCGAAGACGGTGCCGCGCCGGGCTTCCTCGGAGAGTTGCTGAAGGAGGGAGTCGGATTCGATCATCGACTTCACGATGGTCGTCGGTCTGCCTTCCTGCCCGAGCACGGTCCGGTCGATCCAGTAGGAGAAGATCGTCTGGGAGAAGCCCTGGCCGGAGATGTCGCGCATGCGGAACAGCACAGAGCGATGGCAGTCGAACGCCATGCCGAGGATGGCGAGCGCGTCGTCGATTTCCTGCTGCCAGTCGATCGACTGGCGCAGACGCCGCATGAGGTCCGCCACCACCACCGTCAGCCCGCGCGACTGGTACTCCTGCCGGGCTTGGGAGATGTCTTCAATGGCGGCCAGAGTAATGTCCCGCACGCAGCCTCCCTAGGCGGTCTTTCCGGCATCGGACAGCGAGAAGATATAACCTTCGCCGCGCACCGTGCGCAGGAAACGGGGGTTGGAGGGATCCGCCTCGATCTTCTTTCGCAGACGCATGATGCGGATGTCGAGCGCACGCGAATCGTCGGTTTCCTCGACGAGTCCGATCGCCTCGGCGATCGCGGAGCGGCTGAGCAACCGGTTGGCGCGGGTGAGAAAGACCTCCAGCACGTCGAATTCGCTCTTGGCCATCTCGACCATGCCGCCGCTCGGTCCCGTCACCATGCGGCCGTCGAGGTCTGCCGAAAAGCCGCCGAAGGTGACGACGCGGCGGGCAGGGCGCAGGGGACCGTCGTCGTCGGACACTGTTCCCGTAGGCGCCGGCACGCGCCGCAGGACCGAGCGCACGCGGGCCAGAAGCTCGCGCAACTCGTAGGGCTTGACGATGTAGTCGTCGGCGCCGAGCTCGAGGCCGACGATGCGGTCGATCGAGGTGCCGGAGGCAGTGGCGAAGATGATGCCGACCGGCATCTTGGAGCGCAGCCAGCGGCCGAGGGAGAGTCCGTCCTCGCCGGGCATGGAGATGTCGAGGATCGCCAGGTGGAAGGTCTGTTCCCGGGCGATCTCGCGCATGGCGGCGGCGTCGCCGACGGCCGTTACGTCATAGCCGCTCGCCGTCAGATATTCCGCGACCGCATCGCGAAGATCCGGCTCGTCGTCCACCACAACGATTTTCGATCGCACGGCGCTGTCTTCCCCGCTGGTTCCGGAAAGCAGATTGGGTGTAAACATGATGCCCGAGTCTCTCTTTATCTCTTTTTTTCGGAAGGTCCATGTCCGCCAGAGCGGTGATTGCGGTTGTCTCGGCGAGCAAGGAGACCGGCGTCCAGCTCGGCGAATACCTGCGCCGTCGCGGACACGACGTGACGATGGCGCACGAGATCTGGTCGGCGCGGCCGCTCTTTGCCGGCAAGCCTGATCTCGCTGTCGTCGATCTGCAGCTTCCCGGCGGGTCCGGCCTCGACCTCCTGCGCGACTATGGCGGGGAGGAGGGACCGTCCTTCGTCGTCGTCTCGGTCGGGCCGGCGCTGATCGAGAAGGTGATCGCCCTCGAACTCGGCGCGTCCGACGTCATCGAGGCGCCGTTCAACCTGCGCGAGGCGGCGACCCGTATCGGCGGCATCCTGACCCGGCGCGGCTTTCCAGCGCCCGACCTGCTGCCGCTCGAGAACTCGACCGTCGACCTGCGGGCGGCACTCGTCATGCACCATTCCGGCGAGGAGGAGCAGCTTTCCGCCGGCCAGGTGGCGATGCTGAAACTGTTCGCCGCCCGTCCGCATACGGTCATCAACCGCGACGACATCATCGCGGCGGCTCCGGCCGAAAGCTACGACGCCTTCGACCGGTCGATCGATTCCCGCATCGTGCGGCTGCGCCGCAAGCTCGATTCCGAGGCGATCGTCACCGTGCGCGGGGCCGGATACCGGTTCGATCCGCCGAAAGGCGCATAGGAGCGCGAAGCGGGTCTCGCCCGCAAGACGCCTTTCAGCCGATCTGCGTGCCCCGGGTTGCACCTAGCGGACCGCCGCCGTCATCGCGGAAGCAATTTCGACCGTTGGGGTGGCGAGCGCCTGCGCGCCGGAGTGATCCTTCATGAGAACGGCGCCGACGGCCACGAGGCCGAGTGCCGCCTGTCCATAGAGCAGTCCGATCAGGACCGTCGATCCGAGTTTCGAACGCATGAGCGTTTCTCCTCAAGGCCCGGCTGCGCGTGCCGCGCGAGGGCCGTTGTCTTTCATGCTCGCAGGATGCTTTGACCGTGTATCGGGACTGTGCCGCTCGAAATCGCGGTTTGTTGCCATAAGTTGCTGGGAATCCGGCTATTTCGCGCGATGAGACACAATGCTGCCGGATCGGCGCGGCGACGTTTCGAAAATGTCCGAAACGGAAACCAATTCGAAACAAAGATGAACGCGGTGTGAAATTCGCGGGATACACAGCCGCTGCAAATTCCCTCCATCCAAGCGCAGCAGACGCTAACAAGACAGATGGAGGCTCCAGTGACCGCTCTTACCGCCCGTTTCATCAACATCGCCGCGATCGCAGCAACCGGCTTCAGCCTGATGCTCGCCGCCGGCAACGCCCCAGCCGAGGCTTCGGTTTCGAACGAAGTCGTCGCCCGTGTCCAGCTCTCGACGCAGACCATGCAGGTCAGCGTCGGCGGCCGCCCCACCTATGAATGGAAGGTCTCGACCGCCGGCAAGGGCTACGTGACGCCGACCGGCTCGTGGAAGCCCTACCGCATGCACGAGATGTGGTATTCGAAGAAATACGACAACGCACCGATGCCGCATTCGGTGTTCTTCACCGGCGGCTATGCGGTGCACGCCACGCCGCACGTGAAGAATCTCGGCCGCCCGGCCTCGCATGGCTGCATCCGGCTGCACCCGACGAATGCCGAGGCGTTCTACACGCTGGTCAAGACGTTCGGCCAGCAGAACACCCGCATCGTCATCGTCCAGTAGTTTCCCCCAAGCGTGGCGCCGACGTTCCCCGGCGCCACCGCTTCGTTACCCCGGCAGGAGGCTGACCTCCACCTGCCGGGGCTTTGTCCGTCCGCGGCTACTGGCGCCGGCTCGAGCGGTAGGCGCTAGGCGAGCGGCCGAACGCGGCGCTGAAGGCGCGGCTGGCGTGAGCAGCGTCGGAGAAGCCCCAGGCGAGTGCGATGTCCGTGATCGAGCGGTGCGAGAGGCGGGGGTCGGCGAGGTCCCGCCGCATGGCGTCGAGCCGGCGCGAGCGGATATGCGTGGACACTGTGCCGCCGCTGCCTGACCACAGCATGTGCAGGTAGCGCGGCGAGATGCCGAACCGGGCGGCGATGCGCGACGGCGTGAGCTCCGGGTCGTCGAGGTTGTCCTCGATATGCCGCAGGAGACGCCTGAACAGGTCGCCGCCGGCGGGAGAGGGCGCGACGGGATCGAGCATCCGGCCGAGCAGGTCGACGAGGATGTCGGCGGCGAGTGGCGCATGCCCGACTGGAATGTCGGCGACGACTTTGGAGAGGGAGGCCAGGTGGCCGGCTGCCAGCGCCCCGAGCCCGCCGCGGCTTTCGAGCTGCCTCGCCCCGCGCGGCTCCGCAGAGGCTGCGCGGGCAAGCCGTTCGCGCGGCACGATGAGCGTGACCTTGTGCAGCGTGTCGACGATCTCGAACCGGATCGGGCGGGAGCTGTTCCACAAGAGCATGTCGCCGGGGCCGAGCGTGGCGACGACATCTGCCTGCCGCACGCGCTCGCGGCCGGAAAGCACGAGGAGAAGGCCGAAATGATCGCCCTCGGTGCGACGGATGTCCGGCGCCTCGCGAAAGCCCGACAGCGGCGCGCTGCGGCACTCGACGATGGTGCAGCCACCAAGCCCATGCCAATCAAGCCGGCAGTCGTGCGGGATACGGTCGGGCAGGTCGAGCGACCAGGGCAGGTGGACGTCGCTCAGCATGGCGCGCGTCGCTTCCGCGCGCAGCGCCTGCGGCACGTCGGTGGACCTCCAGGTACCGGCCGTCATCAAGATCCTCCCGCGCCATCCTCCCGAGGCGCGGGCGAAGATTATCGCACAACCACTTCCCTGTCGAACAAGCCGCTTCCCTCCCATGCAAGCGCGGCCGGCGCCGGCGTTGCATCAAGGCGGTCTCGAAACCTGTCACGGGAGGACACTATGCGACGCGACATCGAATTCAGGACTGAGGACGGCGTGACCCTGCGGGGCTGGCACTACAAGGCGAAGGGAGTGGATGGGCCGGCGCCGACCGTTGTCATGGCGCACGGCTTCACCGCGACGCGCGAAATCTACCTCGACAGCTTCGCCGAGGTGTTTTCGGCGGCGGGGCTTGGCGTCATCGTCTACGATCACCGCAACTTCGGCGTCAGCGACGGCAGCCCGCGCGGCCATGCCGATCCCTGGGCGCAGATCAACGGCTATCGCGACGCGATCACCTGGGCGCAGACCCAGAGCGATGTCGACCCGAATCGGATCGGCGTGTGGGGATCGAGCTATGCCGGCGGGCATGTGCTTGTCGTCGCCGCCCTCGACCGGCGGGTGAAGTGCGTCGTTTCGCAGGTGCCGCTGACCTGGGGCTTCGAAACGGCCCGGCGGCTGATCCGCGGCGACCATTGGGCCGGGCTGCGCGCCGCCTTCGACGGCGACCGCGCCGCACGCGCCCGCGGCGAGGCGGGTGCGATGATGCCGGTGACGGCGCCCGAGGGGCAACCCTGCGCGCTGCCGACGGCCGACACCTACGAGTTCTTCATCCGCTTCGCGGAGGAGCACGAGACCAACTGGAAGAACGAGGTGACGCTGCACTCGATCGAGATGTTCACCGAATACGAGCCCGCAACCTACATCGCCCGCATCGCGCCGACCCCGCTGATGGTCGTCGTCGCGTCGGGAGACCATCTGACGCCCTTCGACATGACCGCGCGGGCCTATGAGCAGGCGCTGGAACCGAAGAAGCTGGTCGTGCTGCCGGGCGGGCATTTCGAGGCCTATACGGGCGAGCCGTTCAAGATCTCGTCGGCCGCGCAGCGCGACTGGTTCAAGCAGAATCTGTGAGAGGAGAGGCCCGGGCGGGTGAGCTACATTCTCACCCGCTCTGCCTTGGGATCATAGAGCGGCCTGAGCGACGCTTCCGCCGCGAAGCGCTCGCCGGCGATTTCGATCTCGTAGGACGAGGCGAGGACGTCCGCCTCGCTCTCGCCGGCGCAGGGGACATAGCCCATGCCGATCGCGCCACCGAGGAAATGGCCGTAACTTCCCGACGTGACGGTGCCGACGATTTTGCCGTCGCGCACCAGCGCCTCGTTGTGGAAGAGGAGAGGGGCGGGATCCTTTAGGCGAAACTGGACCAAGCGGCGGTTCAATCCGGCCTCCTTTTTCCGCAGCACCGCGTCGCGGCCTAGGAAATCGCCTTTCGCCGTTTTCACCGCGAAGCCGAGGCCCGCCTCCAGCACGTGGTCTTCGTCGGTGATGTCGTGGCCGAAATGGCGGAAGGCCTTTTCGATGCGGCAGGAATCGAGCGCGTGCAGGCCGCAGAGCTTCAGCCCCAGATCCGCGCCGGCTTCTTCGATCGCCTCGAAGACGTGGGCCGCCTGGTCTGTCGAGACGTAGAGCTCCCAGCCGAGCTCGCCGACATAGGTGACGCGGTGGGCGCGGGCGAGGCCCATGCCGATCTCGATCTCCTGCCAGGTGCCGAAGGGATTTGTTCCGTTTGAGAAGTCGTTCGGGCTTATCTTCGTGATCAGGTCACGCGACTTTGGCCCCATGAGACACAGGACGCTCTCGCCCGCGGTGACGTCCGTGACGACGGCAAAGTCGTCGCCGACATGTTTTCTGAGCCAGGCGAGGTCGCGCTGCAGCGTCGCGCCGGGGACGACGAGGAAGAAGGCCGTCTCCGACAGCCTCGACACCGTTAAGTCGCTCTCGATGCCGCCCTTCGCATTCAGCATCTGGGTGTAGACGATCTTTCCCGGCGCCACGTCCATGTCGTTGGCGCAGACGCGCTGCAGGAAGGACAGCGCATCTCGACCCTCGACACGAATTTTGCCGAAGGAGGTCATGTCGAACAGGCCGACGCCGGTGCGCACCGCCATGTGCTCGTCGCGGCTGTTGTCGAACCAGTTCTGCCGCTTCCAGGAGTAGCGGTATTCGCGCTCCTGGCCGGGCTTCGCGAACCAGTTGGCGCGCTCCCAGCCGGCGACCTCGCCAAACACCGCGCCGCGCGCCTTCAAGTGTTCGTGCAGAGGGGAGCGGCGAATGCCACGGGCGGAGGCCATCTGGCGGTAGGGGAAATGGTCGGCGTAAAGCAGGCCGAGCGTTTCGGTGACGCGGTTGCGCAGGTAGGTCCGGCTCTTCTGGAACGGCTGCATCCGGCGGATATCTACCTCCCATAGGTCGAACGGCGCCTCGCCGTCGTTGATCCACTGCGCCAGCGCCATACCGGCGCCGCCGGACGAGACGATGCCGATCGAATTGTAACCCGCCGCGACCCAGTAGCCGCCAAGCTCCGGCGCCTCGCCGAGGTAGTAGCGGTCGTCGGGGGTAAAGCTCTCGGGACCGTTGAAGAAGGTGTGGATGCCGGCCGTCTCCAGCATCGGCATGCGGTTGACGCCCATGTCGAGGATCGGGGCGAAATGGTCCATATCCTCAGGCAACTGGTCGAAACAGAAGTCGTCGCGGATGCGCTGGCCGGCCGGCGGCCACGGCTTTGCAACCGGCTCGAAGGCGCCGAGCATCATCTTGCCGGCGTCCTCCTTGTAGTAGGCACACTCGTCGGGGACCCGCAGCACCGGCAGGCGGGTGAGTCCAGGGATCGGTTCCGTCACGAGATAAAAATGCTCGCAGGCGTGGAGCGGGACTGAGACGCCATTCTGGGCGCCGAGGTCGCGCGCCCACATGCCGGCGCAGTTGATCACGATGTCGGCCTCGATTGTGCCGTGTTCCTCGCCCTTCGTCCACGAAACGCCGGACACGTGGCCGTTCTTGGCGTGGACCTTGGTAACTTTGGTATTCTCCGAAATCAGTGCGCCGCGCTGGCGGGCGCCCTTGGCCAGCGCCATCGCGATGTTGGCAGGGTCGCACTGCCCATCCAGCGGCAGGTGCACCGCGCCGATGACGTCAGAGACGTTGAGATGCGGGTACATCTCCTTGACCTCGGCAGGCGAAATCTCGCGCACGTCGACGTCGAAGGCGCGTGCCACCGTCGCCTGCCGGTAGAGCTCGTGCTTGCGCTCCTCGGTCAGCGCCACCGAGATCGAGCCGACCTGGCGCATGCCGGTGGCGACACCCGTCTCGGCCTCCAGCCTGACGTAGAGGTCGGCGGAGTATTTCGCGAGCCGGGTCATGTTCTGCGAGCCGCGCAACTGGCCGATCAGGCCTGCGGCATGCCAGGTGGTGCCGGAGGTCAGTTGCTTGCGCTCAAGAAGCACCACGTCGGTCCAGCCGAGTTTCGTCAGGTGGTACGCGACCGAGCAGCCGGAGACGCCGCCGCCGATGATCACCGCGCGGGCTTTTGCGGGGAGAGCGGTCATGCAAGCCCTTTCAGGGAATGGCGCAGGATCAGCTTGTGCGGAAGCAGGACGGCGGCGAGATAGAGCCGGCCGGACCAGTGGTTGAACCAGATCCGGGTAGTGACAGCGGCGCGACCGCCCGAGAGCACGGTTTCGATCGTGAACGTGAGGTGCTTGTCGGCAAGGCCGACCTCAAGGCGGTCGGCGCTTTCGTGAACCACCGGAAGCGTCGCCATCAGGTCGCCGCCCTCCGCGCCTTCCGTGCGCAATCCGAACGGGGCGACGATGCGGTTGCGCAAGCGCAGCGCCACCCGAGCCCATGCCGGAAAGCCGTGGATCGCCTTCAGATAGGCGCTGCGTGCGTCTCGTATCTCGGGATTGATTCTTGCCACGTGCCGGTCGCTCCAGTCCGGCGCGCGGTCAGGCCGTCTGAGTTGCGGACCGTTCATACGCACTGGCTCAGCCATGCCGCAGGGTCTCCCGGCCGTGACCGGCGATGTACCGCCGCAGGCGTCTGGCCGACTCGCGCAGGACATCTTCGGGTTGGCAGAGCGAGATGCGGATGCATCCGGCGGCGGCATCGCCGAAGGAGGAGCCGGGCATGACGGCGACCTTTTCGGCATCGAGCAGCCTCCAGGCGAAGGCCTCGTCGTCAGGTTCGACCGCGCGGATGTCGAGCATGACGTACATGCCGCCTTCCGAGCCACGCACGGTGACGCCATTGATGCCGCGGATGGCGTCTAAAAACGCGAGGCGGCGCGTGTCGTAGATGCGGGCGATTTCCTCGACGCCCCAATCGTTCTCCAGCGCCTCGATCGCTGCGCGCGACACGAAGTCGGGCAGGCCGTAGGTCGAGACGAGGTTGAGGCTGATCAGCAGCGAGACGATCGGTTCAGGCCCGGTCAGCCAGCCGATGCGCCAGCCGGTCATGCCGTGGCTCTTGGACATCGAATTGATGACCAGCGTCCGCTCCGCCATTCCCGGCAGACTGCGCGGCGAGATGTGCTCGCCATGCGCGATGGTCCAGTAGACCTCGTCGGAAAGCAGCCAGAGATCGTGGCGGCGGCAGATGTCGGCGATGGCTTCGCGGCTCTTGCGCGAATAGACCGCGCCCGTCGGGTTGTTCGGCGAGTTGATCAGCATCGCCCGCGTATTAGCCTGGACCGCCTTCTCGATTGCCGCGGGGTCGGGCTGGAAGCCGTCTTCGGCATGGGCCTCGACCACGGTGAAGCCGGCGCCGGCGGCGCGGAACGTGCCGGGATAGGTGGCATAGTAGGGCGCAACGACGATGGCGTGCTGGCCCGGGTCGAGGGTCGCCTGCACGGCGGCGAAGAGTGCCGCCTGGCCGCCGGGGGTGGCGAGGATCTCGGCTGCGCTTGTCGCCACGCCGGTGCACCGTGCTGACAGCTTCGACATCGCCTCGCGAAGACGCGGCAGGCCAGGAAGCTGGGTATAGTGGTGATGGCCGGAGCGGACATATTTCACCGCCGCCTCGACCGTTTCCGACGGGGTGTCGAAATCGTGGTCGCCCACCGACAGCATGATGATGTCCTCGCCGGCCTGCTTTCTCGACATGGCGTCGAAATGCACTTCCCAGCCGTCCTTGCCGGAGGGCGTGATGCCGGAAATGCGGGAGGAGGGGTGGGGCATGTCAGGGGCGCGCGATCGTGGCGATGCCGGCCATGGTCAGCCGCCCCTGCGCGTCGAGGCGCGGCGAGACATGGCCGTAGCTGGCGATCGTGGGATGCCGGGTTTCCGGCGTATGCGCGTGCGTGGCGGTGACGACCACCACCCGCGCACCAGCGGCCTCGGCCGCCGCGATGCCGGCAGCGGCGTCCTCGAAGACCAGGCAGTCCTGCGGCTGCTGGCCCAGCCGTTCCGCCGCGAGCAGGAAGCAGTCGGGCGCGGGCTTGCCGTGGGCTACGTCCTCGCCACTGATCATCAGCGCAGGCACCGGCAGGCCGGCGGCCTCAAGCCGGCGCAGCGCGAGGCGGCGCGGCGCTGAGGTGACGATCGCCCAGCGATTGGCGGGGAGCGCGGTAAGGAATGCTTCCGCGCCGGCGATCGAGACGACGCCCTCGACATCGTCGATTTCCGCCTGGGCAAGTGCAATCGCCTCGGCGGCCACATCCATTCCGGGGATGTTCAGCTGCCCGATCGTCTCTCGCGCACGCCGGCCATGGATGGTCGGAAGGAAGGTTTCCACGTCGACGTCGTGCCTGCGCGCCCAGGCGGCCCAGACGCGCTCCGCGGCGGCGATGGAGTTGAGGATCGTGCCGTCCATGTCGAACAAAAAGGCACCGAAGCTCTCGTCCGGGAAGGGCAGGTTCGTCATGCGCGCAATCTCTCGTTTGTCGGGTCCCAAAGGGGCTCGTCCTTCTGCACGATCGCCTGGAACCTGTCGCCGAATATCTCGACCTCGACCGCCGTGCCGGGCTCCGCGAGGTCGGCTCTGAGCATGCCCAGCGCCAGCGATTTGTCGACCCGGTGGCCCCAGCCTCCTGACAGCGTCTCGCCGACGATGGCGCCGTCATGCCAGAGCGTCGACATGTAAGGCGCGTCGCAGGGGCCGGGGTTCTCGATCACCAACGTGACGAAGCGCTTCGTCACGCCCCGTTGCTTCTCGTTCAGCAAGGCCGACTTGCCTTTGAAATTCGGTTTGTCCCACCTGACGAAGCGTTCGAGCCCGCCCTGGAGGACTGAATAGTCGGTCGACAGGTCCTGCTTCCAGGCGCGGTAGCCCTTTTCGAGCCGGAGCGAATCGAGCGCGAACATGCCAAAGGGTTTCAGGCCGTGTACCTGCCCGGCCTGCCAGACGGCGTCGAAGACGGCGGCGGTGTCCTCGACCTTGGTGTGCAGCTCCCAGCCGAGCTCGCCGGCGAAGGAGACGCGCACGAGCTGGAGCCAGCGGCCGGCGATCTGGCAGGACTGGTGGGTGAGCCAGGGTTTCGTCAGGTCTGCGTCGGTGACCTTCGAGAGGATGTCGCGTGTCCGGGGGCCGGTGAGGATCTGGCAGGTGAAATCCTCCGTCGCGTCTTTCAGAGCAATTTGAGTGCCTTCTGGCAGGTGGCTTGCAAGCCACTCAAAGTCGTGGAGCTGCGCCACGGCGGCGGTGATCAGGAAGAAGAAGTCTTCCGCCAGCGCCATGATCGACATTTCGGTGACGATGCGGCCCTTGTCGTCGGCGAAATAGCCGAGGCCTATGCGGCCGGGCTTCGGCACGACGCCGGTGATCAGGCCCGACAGCCATTCGCGCGCGCCTTCGCCCTGGACACGGAAGCGCGAGAAGCCCGGCAGGTCGAGGATGCCGGCGGCGTCGCGAACGGCGAGGCATTCCTCGCGGATGCGCTTCTGCCATGGGCCGTCGCGGTTGAAGGTCTGCGTTGCTTGTTCGGACGTGTCGTCGCCGGGCTTGGCATACCAGGTGGCGCGCTCCCAGCCGTTGTAGGGCGCGAACTGGGCGCCGAGGGCGGCAATGCGGTCGTGAATCGGCGACAGCTTGCGGTTACGGCCGTCCGGCCAGGCGTGGCGGGGGAAGGAGATCGCGTATTCATGGCCGTAGACCTCCAGCCCCTTGGCGACGGCGTAGTCGGGGGCTGCGGCAAACTTGGTGAAGCGGCGCGGGTCGCAGGACCACATGTCCCATTCGGTCGCGCCTTCTGTCACCCATTCGGCCAGCACCTTTCCGGCGCCGCCGGCCTGAGCGATGCCGAAGGTGAAGACGCAGGCTTCGTAAGCATTGGGCACGCCGGGCATCAGGCCGATCAGCGGATTGCCGTCGGGCGCATAGGGGATCGGGCCGTTGATGACCTTGGACAGGCCGGCCGTGCCGAGGATCGGCACGCGCGCGATGGCGTCGTTCAGGTACCATTCCAGCCGCTCCAGATCGTCCGGGAAAAGCTGGAAGGAGAAGTCGTCCGGCATCCGGTCATCGGGCGTGGCCCAGTGGGCGCGGCAGTTGCGCTCGTAGGGGCCCAGATTCATGCCGCTCTTTTCCTGCCGCAGGTAGTAGGACGTGTCGACGTCGCGCAGCAGCGGCAGCTTGTGGCCGACCTCCTTGGTCCAGGCGGCGAGCTCGGGGATTTCCTCGAACAGGATGTATTGATGGCTCATCACCATCATCGGGATGTCGCGGCCGAACAGCTTTCCGACCTCGGCGGCGCGGTAGCCGGCGGCGTTGACGATCTTCTCGCAGCGGATGTCGCCCTTGGGCGTCGAGACGATCCATTCGTCGCCGTCGCGGCGGACAGCCGTCACCGGGCAGAAGCGCTCGATCCGGGCCCCCATATCGCGCGCGCCTTTGGCCAGCGCTTGGGTGAGCTGTGCGGGGTCGATGTCGCCGTCATTCGGATCGTAGAGCGCGCCCTCGAGGTCGTGCAGTTCGATAAAGGGATATTTTGACTTGATCTCGTTCGGACCGATCAGGTCGATCGCCATGCCCTGGTAGCGGCCCATGCCCTTGGCACGCTGGAACTCGCGCATCCGTTCCTTGCTGTGGGCGAGCCGGATCGAGCCGGTGACGTGATAATTCATCGGATAGCCGACGGCCTCAGCCAGCCCGCGATAAAGCTCGGCCGAGTAGCGCTGCATGTTCATCAGCGACCAGGACGACGAGAAGGTCGGCACGTTTCCGGCGGCGTGCCAGGTCGAACCGGAGGTCAGCTCATTCTTTTCCAGAAGCACGCAGTCGGTCCAGCCGGCTTTGGCGAGGTGATAGAGCGAAGACACGCCCACCGCGCCGCCGCCGATGATGACCACGCGGGCCTGGGTGGGAAAATCAGCCAAGACGATCCTCCTCAATACACCGGCGGGCTTACCACCCAGATGACAACCGCGGGCGCCGTGCCCGGATTGCGCCATCGGAATGGCTTTTCGCGGAAGCGGAAGGAATCGCCCTCGCGCAGGGCGTGCCAGATGCCATCGATCTCGATCTCGAAGCGGCCCGACACCAGATAGCCGGCCTCCTCTGTGGCGCGCAGCGACGGCTTGTCGAGGGCGGCACCGGGCGCGAACTCCGAGCGCAGGATCTCGAAGCTGCCGCCGAGGTCGGGCGAGAGAAGCTCCTCGACCAGGCCGGTATCGGTCGAGCCCAGCCGGCGACGGCCGACCGCGCGCACGATGACCCCGCGCTCGGCCTCCGGCCCGTCGTCATTGGCGAAGAACAGGCTGAGCGGCACGCCGTAGACGGTGGCGAGTGCACGCAGATCGGCGATCGCGGGTGAAGAGATGCCGCGCTCGACCTGGCTGACCCAGCCGAGCGAGCGGCCGAGGCGGGCGGCGAGCTCCGCCAGCGTCATGCCGCGCGCCTTGCGCAGCGCCCTGAGGTCCGAGGCGAGATGCCTGATCCTCGGTGGCTCGGGAGGGCGTGAAATATGGTTCATGATTTTCATCATCGCCGATGGAGTGAAAATATCAAGGAAGATTTCACTGCTGGCACAGGGGTTGCGGTCGGCTGTGGCCCATGCGAATTGCAGGGCGTTCGCCCGCCGGAGGCGGGCCGGAATCGAGTCGAAGGGCCACCCGATGGCAGCACCGCAACTGAAACCGGAGATCGTCGACGAGAGTGCCATCGTCGACGCGGCGATCACGTCGCGCAAATCGGTGCGCGCCTTTCTGCCGGACATGGTGGACGAGCGAACGATCCGCGACATCCTCACCGTCGCCTCGCGCGCGCCCTCCGGCACCAACATGCAGCCGTGGAAGGTCTACGTCGTCACCGGCGAGAGGCTGAAAGCGGTGTCCGAGGCGGTGCTCAACTCCGGCATCCGCGCCGAGAAGATCGCATGGGACGAATACAAATACTATCCGGACAAGTTCTTCGAGCCGTATTACGCGCGCCGCCGCGCGGTAGGCTTCGCGCTCTATGACGCGCTCGGCATCCCCAAGCGCGACGTCAACCAGATGCGGGCGCAGCACGACCGCAACTTCGTCTTCTTCGACGCGCCGATGGGGCTGATCTTCACCATCGACCGGCGGCTGAACCAGGGCTCGTGGATCGACCACGGCATGTTCCTGCAGTCGATCATGATCGCGGCGCGGGGCAGGGGGCTGCACACCTGCCCGCAGGCGGCGTTTGCGCCCTATCACAAGCAGATCCGGCCGGTGCTTGGCATTCCGGACGAGGAGATCCTCACCTGCGGCATGGCGATCGGCTACGAGGACACCTCGAAGCCGGAGAACAATTTCAGCACCGAACGCGCCTTGCTGGACGAGTTCGTCACCTTCGTGAAGTGAGGACCGGAAGCCTCAGGCTTCCTCGAGAGGTCCCGGGCTGCGGCGCAGGCGCTCGATGTCGCGGCGCGGCGGGGCGCCGAATAGGCGGCTGTATTCGCGGCTGAACTGCGATGGGCTGTCATAGCCGACGCGGTGGCCGGCGGTCGCCGCATCGAGCCGATCCCCGAGGATCAGCCGCCGCGCCTCCTGCAACCGCAACTGCTTCTGGTAGTTCAGCGGGCTGACGCCGGTGACCTCCTTGAAATGGAAATGCAGCGAGGACAGGCTCATGCGCGCCTCCTGGGCCAGTGTCTCGGCGCTGAACGGGTCGGCGTAGTTGCTCCTCAACCAGGCGATGGCGCGGTTGATCTGGCGCATCCGGCTGTCGCCGATGGCGATCTGCCGCAATTTTGCCGACTGCGGCCCGCGCAGCAGGCGATACAGGATTTCGCGCTCCGCTAGCGGCGCGAGCATCGTAATGTCGTCCGGAGAAGCGAGCAGCGAAACCAGCCGCATGAAGGCGCCGGCCAGCTCCGGCGTGGTGCGGGCGAGCGCGATGCCGCATTCGCAGCGCCGCTCCTCGGTCTCGGGCAGGCGCATATCGAGGATAAGCTCCGTCAGCATCGCCGGATCGATGTCGAGCCGGACGCAGAGATAGGGCTCGTCTTCCGAGGCGCTGACCACTTGGCCGACGATGGGAACGTCGACCGAGACGGTGAGATAGTTGTCCGCATCGTAGACGAAAACCTGGTCGCCCATCATCACCCGCTTGCGCCCCTGCGCGATGACGCAGACCGACGGCTGGTGCACGCCATGCAGCGGCTCCGTCGGGGCGGACTTCCTGACAAGCGTGAGACGCGGGATGGCCGTCTGATGGATGCCATCCGTTGTGGCAAATCGGGCAATCTCGGAGGCAAGGGAATTTGACACGGGTTCGCCGCCTTTCCACGAAACAGGCATTTGTGCCCATAGATATAGCATCTGAACTGATATCCAGCTAGCTGCTTCGAACGAGATGGGGAAGGCTTGCCAGTTCAGACTTGGAGGATCGTGCAATCATTCGCGACGATCGGTCTACCACTTAGGAGCGCCGCCGATGCATCTTGCACTGGCCTGATCGGGGCAGACGCAAACGGAAGGAGCCTCCCATGCAGCAGATTTCCTCAAACGCATTCATCGGACGGTTCGTTGCTCCTTCCTGGGCGGTGGTTCGCGGGGCGCTGTCCAGCCTTCGCCGCAGGCGCGCTCCACGGAGGTCGATGAATGGATAGATCCGATCTCTTCCGGCTGCTGCCGGGATTAGCCGTCGCGGCTGCGATGTTCGCGGTCGCGGCACTTGCCACTCCAGATACGATCGACGTCGACAAAGCCAGTACAGGAAGCATTCTCATGCAGGCGGAGAAAACCACCGAAGCCACCCACTCCTATGCGGGTATGTGGGTCACGGCCAATCGCAACATCCGACACGAGCTTCTGCCGAACGGGCGCTATGTCGAGGCGCGCGGCAGCCGCGAAAAAGCATATCAGGGCCGCTACTGGATCGTCGGCGACCACATCGAATATGTCGACGACACCGGATTCACCGCCGATGGCGATTTTCGCGACGGCGTCCTGTACCACGCGGGAATGGTGATGACCCGCGAGCGGTAGACGGCACGCCCCTAGCGCATCGCTGCCGTCAGGGCATTCAGCCCGGCGCGCAGTTGCGCAGGGTCTTCCAGCAGTGTCTCGACCTCGCGATGGGTCTCGACCCAGATTGGCAGTGCCTCGGCAAGGCGATCCCGTCCGGCGTCGGTCAAGGCGAGCAGGCGGCCGCGGCGATCGTCCGGGTCGGCCTGCGTGGTGACCAGCCCGCGCTTCTCCAGCGTCTTCAGCGCCGATGTCAGCGTCGTGCGGTCCATGCCGAGCAGGGTGGCCACCTCGCGCATGCGCACCGGTCCCGGCCGGTTCATCGACATCAGCATCGAGAACTGACCGTTGGTGAGACTGGCCGGCCGCAGCGCCTCGTCGAAGCGTCGCGCGAGAACCCGAGCCGCGCGCTGTGCGTGCAGGCACAGGCATGTGTCGCGCACGTGCAGTGTCATGAAGATGTCAGGAGGGGCTGGGCTTGCAGTCGACATGACCCAATTACGTTGATACCAACATAATTGTCCAGCGCCTTCGAATAAGGCAGAATGTCCGGGCGCTGTGGATCTGGAGGAGATCGGTCATGTCGCGCGTGCTCGTTCTGGTCGGTACCAAGAAAGGCGCCTTCATCGCCGAGAGCGACGAAGAGCGCAGGCAGTGGAGCCTGCGCGGACCCTACTGCAACCACTGGCCGATCCATCATTTTATCGCCGATCCTGCAACGGGCGCGCTGCATGGCGCGGGCGGCAATGCGTGGTTCGGTCCGGCGGTCTGGACCACGCGCGACCTCGGCGAGACCTGGACGCATTCGAGCCAGGGGCTGGCCTACGAGGCCGGCAAGGACCCGGTCGCCGCTGTCTGGAGCATCGCGCCGCGCGAGGGCGAACTGTTCGCCGGCGTCGAGCCGGCCGGACTGTTCCGCAGTGCGGATGGCGGCGAGACATTCGAACATATCGAAGGGCTGCAGGAGCATCCGACACGGCCGGAATGGAACCCTGGCGGGGCAGGGCTGATCCTGCATTCGATCGTGCTCGACCAGGATCACCCGGAGCGGATCTGGATCGGCATCTCATCGGCCGGCGTGTTCTACACCGAGGACGGCGGCAGAACCTGGGAACCGCGCAACAAGGGCACGCGGGCTGATTTCTTTCCCGAGGGACAGAACTATCCCGAATTCGGCCAGTGTGTGCACAATCTCGTCAAGGCGCCGGGCGGCGGCGACCGGCTCTACCAGCAGAACCATTGCGGCATGTATCGCTCGGAGGATGGCGGCATCGTCTGGGAGAGCATCGAGGACGGCCTGCCGTCGAGCTTCGGCTTCCCGGCCGGCGCGCATCCGCGCGATCCCGACACATTGTTCCTGATCCCGCTCAACGGGGCGGAGGAGGGGCGCTATGTGCCCGACGCGAAGGCGGCTGTGTGGCGCACGCGAGACGGCGGGCGGACGTGGCAGGACCTGCGCGAGGGCCTGCCGCAGGAGAACGCCTATTTCGGCGTGCTGCGCCAGGCGATGGCGACCGACCGGCTGGAGCCGGCGGGCGTCTATTTCGGAACCGGTTCGGGAACCTTGTACGCCAGCGCCGACGAGGGCGAGAGCTGGACGGCAATCGCCGACCACCTGCCGACCATCTCGTCCGTCGAGACCTATGTGATCGACTGATGGGCGAAGGCTCTGCCGGCAATCCGGTCACGGTGCGCCTTCAAGGCGTGATGGTCGACCTCTTCCCCGGCTCGACACGGCGCGTCGAGATGTCGGCGCGGACGGTGGACGAGATGATCGACGAGCTCGACCGCCGCTGGCCCGGCATGGCCGACCGCATCCGTGACACACGGCCGGCGATCCGCAAACACATGAACGTGTTCGTGGACGGCGAGCGGGCAAAGCTGGACACGAAACTGCCGCCGGGAACGGAGGTCTTCGTGTTCACGGCGATCAGCGGGGGGTGAGACGCGTCGCGATGCGGCGCGCCTCGTTAGCTCCGAGCAGGTGTTCTCAGGGCTTCGCGAGTTCCCAGTTCCCGGCGACCCCGTCACCGGTGATGTCGCCCTTCTTCTCGTCCTTCACCCAATAATAGAGCGGCATGCCATCCTTCGCCCACTGCTTGGTTCCGTCGGTGCGATCGATGATGCTGTAGGCGCCGTCAGCCTTGTCCTCGGCGGTTGCGGCAAGGGGCGGCCAGTTGGCGGCGCATTTGTCGTAGCAGTTGGACTTGCCCTTCTCGTCCTTCTTGAACGTGTAGAGCGTCATCCCGTTCTCGCCGGCCAGGACGTCGCCCTTCGCGGTGCTGACCGTCTGTACCGGCGCAGCAAAAGCCGTACCCGCCGCGAGTGCCATCGCGGCAGCCAAAATAACCGTTCTCATCGTTGTGCTCCTTGAACGTGGCACGCGCCAAGTGCGCGCTTCACAAGGAAACAAACGCCGCAAGAACGAGTCTATTCCGGCTCAGTTGAACAAATCGCAATCGTTGGCGAGTCCAGCGAACCTGCGGTTCGCGTACCCGGGTCCCGACCTTAGCCGCGGCTCGCAGTCACCGCACCTCGTACCCGACCTCCTCCGCCGCATGGCCCAGCGTCGTCCAGAACGACCGTGCGAAGGAGCGGAAGACGTAGAGGTCGAAGCTGTCGGCGCCGGTGCGCTGGATCTGGGTGAAGACGTCGTGATGCGTGGTCGAGCGGCCGGCGTGGAGCGGGAAGGCGGGGAGCGCGAAGTCGATCGGGTAGAGTTTCGCCAGCACCCATTCGGCCTTCGGGCCGGCGACGCGCAGAGCGGTGCGGCCGTGCGAGAGGCCGGTGACCGTGCCGAACGTGACCGGGATGGCCTTCAGCAGCTCTGCCTCGATGCCTTCGATCTGCGTCACGACCAGGAACTTGCCAGGAGCAAAGCCGAAGGCGGCCTTGTGCTCGGTGGCGATGCCACCCCCGGCGCCGTCCGGCAGCTTCAGGCCAGTGACGGAGCGGATGGCGTCGATCACCGACTTTTCCTCGCCCGGCCAGGCGGCAACCTGCACGATCGAGCCGGGCTTCGTTTCGGAAAGCGTCACGCCCGGCGCGGCCGCCACGACGTTGTGCCGGCCGGGCTTCCAGGCGGACCCGAGAGGGGAAAGCTGCTCAACCATGCATGCGTTTCCCTTCCGGATCGAACATGTGATGGCTCACGATCTCGACCGGGCCGAAGCGGTTGCGGAGCGGATCGGAGACATAGGCGCGGGTGCCGTGGCGGGACTTGCCGCCTTTCACCAGCGCCAGGCCGATATATTTGCCGAGCGAGGGCGAGAAGCAGACGGCCGTGATATGGCCGATCGAGTCGCGCAGGACGGTGGGATCGTTGTACTCGACCAGATGCGCGCCGCCGGCGAGCGGCCGGCCGTCGAGCGAGACGAGGCCGACGAGACGGATGCGGTTTTCGTCCAAAAGGCCTTCGCGGTCCATCATCGCGGAGCCGATGAACGGCTTCTTCTTCGACAGCATCCAGTCGAGATAGAGGTCGCGCGCGGTGGTACGGCCGTCGATCTCTGCGCCGGTGACATGGCCCTTCTCGATGCGCATGGCGCCGAGCGCTTCCAGCCCGTAGGGCACCATGCCGAACGGCTTTCCGGCCTCGATCAGCGCCTCCCATACCTCCCGGCCGTGACCGGCGCCGGAATAGACCTCGTAGGCCAGTTCGCCGGAGAAGGAGAGGCGGCAGATCATGACCGGGATACCCGCGACCTCGCCGCGGACGATGCCCATGAAGGGCAGGGTTTCGTTGTCGACTTCGGTGCCGGTGACGACGGAAGCGAGAATGTCGCGGGCGCGTGGGCCGGCGATCGAGGCGCCCGCCCATTCATCGGTCACGGAGGTCAGCGTCACCTTCAGGTCTGGCCAGTAGACGTCGAGGAAATATTCGAGGTTCTGCATGACCTTGCCGGCGTTGGCGGTCGTCGTGGTCATGAGAAAATCGTGTTCGGAGAGCCGCCAGGTCGTGCCATCGTCATAGGCGATACCGTCCTCGCGCAGCATCAGGCCGTAGCGGGCCTTGTTCACCGGCAGGGTGGAGAACAGGTTGGTGTAGACGCGGTCAAGGAATTCGGTGGCGTCGGGTCCCTGCACCATGATCTTGCCCAGCGTCGACACGTCGACGATGCCGGCGGCGGAGCGCGTGGCTTTGGTCTCGCGAATGTAAGCCTGCTCGACCGTTTCGCCGGGTGCGCCATAGACCGCGGGGCGGTGCCAGAGGCCGGCTGGATACATTTTCGCATCGTGCTCGACATGCCAGTCATGCATGGGCGTCAGCCGGTCGGGCTTCAAGTCGCCGATGCGCTCCGCGCCGATCGCGCCGATGGAAACCGGCGAGAACGGGGCGCGGAAGCGTGTCGTGCCCACCTCCGGGATCGGCTTGCCGCTGGCTTCGGCCATGATGGCGAGGCCGGGCACGTTGGAGGTCTTTCCCTGGTCGGTTGCCATGCCGAGCGTGGTGTAGCGCTTCAGGTGCTCGACGGCGACGAAGCCCTCGCGGTGGGCCAGCCTTACGTCGTCGGCGGTAACGTCGTGCTGGAGGTCGACGAAGGCCTTGCCGCTCGCCCGGATCTCGAAGACGGGAGCAGGTGCTATGTCGAGGCCGAAGCCGCCCGAGAAGTCGCCGGCCGCAGTGCCGACGGCGGTCCAGTCCTGAGCCGGCTTCGGCGGCAGGAAGGCCTGCAGCGCCGCGTCCCATTCGGCCTTGCCGGCGCCGGCCTGGCTGGCGAGATGGATCGCCGGCGACCAGCCGCCGGAGACCGCTAGAAGATCGGCGGAGATCACGCGCGGATCGCCGGAGAGCGTGCCGCTTGCCGCATCGAAGCGCTGGACCTTGAAGCCCGAAAGCGTCTTGCCACCTTCGGTGCCCACAACAGCGTGACCGATGAGCAGTTCGCCGCCGCACTCCGCGGCGAGACGGCGCGCCTCGTCCGAGATCGCCGCGCGCACGTCGACGATCGCGACGATCGCTGCACCCGCCTCGCGCAGCAGCGCGGCGTTGGCATAGGCGCTGTCATTGTTGGCGAAGACCGCAATCCGCTCACCGGGCAGCACGCCGAAATCGGCGGCGAAGCGCGCGGCGGCGGAGGCGAGCATGACACCCGGCCGGTCGTTGCCGGGAAACACGATCGGCCGTTCGAAGGCGCCGGTCGCGAGCACGACCGTCTTCGCGCGGATCACCCAATGGCGCTGGCGCGGTTCGCCCGTCGCCGTATCGCGCTTGTGGTCGGTGACGCGTTCGGTCGCCGCGATCGTGTTGCCGTCGTAATAGCCCCAGGCGGTGGTGCGCGGCAGGAGCCTGACGTTCGGCAGTTCGCTGAGGCCCGATATGGTCTCCTCGACCCATCCGGCGGCCTCCGTGCCTTCGATCCGGCGGCCCGACCAGCGTGCCGAGCCGCCCAGCAGCGCATCCGTCTCGATCAGGATCACGCGGCCGCCATCGCCCGCAGCGTCGCGCGCGGCCTTCAGGCCCGCAGGCCCCGAGCCGACGACGAGCACGTCGCAGAAGGCGTTCATGCGCTCGTAGCGGGCTGTATCCTTCGCTGTCCCGGCGCGACCGAGGCCCGCGGCGCGGCGGATGAAGTGCTCGCAGAACATCCAGAAGCGGGTGCCCTTGAGCGGGCCGATCACCGGACCCATGAAGGTCTTGTAATAGAAGCCCGCGCCCAGCAGCCTGCCGCCAAGCTGGTTGATCGCGCCGATGTCGAAGGAGAGCGACGGGAAGCGGTTCTGTGAGACGGCTTCGAGGCCGTCGTAAATCTCGACCTGTGTTGCCGGCAGGTTCGGCTCGCGGACGTCGCCGCGGATCAGTGTCACCAGCGCATTGGGCTCGTCGACGCCGGCGGTGAGCAGGCCGCGCGGACGGTGATATTTGAACGAGCGGCCGAAGACGGTCACGCCATCGGCCATCAACGCCGAGGCGAGCGTGTCGCCGGGATGCCCGGTGTGGATGCGGCCGTCGAAGGAGAAGCGGATCGAGCGCGAACGATCGATGCGGCCAGACGCATTGGCGCGGCGCGGGCTCATTTCGCGCCTCCCGGTTTGCGGCGGCCGACGGATTTCTTTTCGCCGTGGTCGCGGGCGAAGGTCACGGACGATATCGCGTGGGTGAGGGTGGAGCGCACAACCTTCAGATGCGCGCGGCAGCCGCCGGAGTGCTGCCAGAACTCCTGATGGTCGCCCAGCGTGTTGACGCGGTCATAGGTGTAGGCGTTCCACGCCGCCTGGTCGGTCGAGCCGAGATCGGGGCGCGTGCGGTTGGCATCACCCTGGTAGGTGAACTCGGAAAGGTCGCGCGGGCCGCAATAGGGGCAGGTGATCAGCATGGCAGCGACATCTCAATGCAGCCTTGGCGTGGAGCCCTGGCCCTTCTCGTCGATGACGAGGCCGCGGTGGAAGCGGTCAAGGGTATAGGCTGCGTTGTAGGGATGCGGCTCGTCGCGGGCGATGGTCCAGGCAAAGCACCAGCCCGATGCCGGCGTCGCCTTGAAGCCGCCGTAGCACCAGCCGGTGTTGAGATACATGCCGGGCAGCGGGCCGGCGGTGATGATCGGCGAGCCGTCCATCGACATGTCCATGATGCCGCCCCAGGAGCGCAGCAGGCGCACGCGGGACAGGCCCGGGAACATCGCGGCAAGCTCGCTCATCACGTCTTCGACGATCGGCAGATTGCCGCGCTGGGCGTAGGTGTTGTAGCCGTCGATGTCGCCGCCGAAGACCATTCCGCCCTTGTCGGACTGGGTGACGTAGAGATGGCCGGCACCGAAAGTGACGACCGTGTCCATGAACGGCTTCAGCCCTTCCGAGACAAAGGCCTGCAGCACGTGGCTCTCGATCGGCAGCCGGTCGACGCCCGCCATCTTCATCAATTGCCCGGTATGGCCGGCTACCGCGACGGCGACCTTCTTCGCGCGGATCTCGCCGCGCGTCGTCTGCACGCCGATGATCCGGTCGCCGTCGCGCAGGAAGCCGGTGACCTCGCAGTTCTCCAGCATGTCGACGCCGCGCCGATCGGCGCCCCGCGCATAACCCCAGGCGACGGCGTCGTGGCGGGCGGTGCCGGCGCGGCGCTGCATCAGGCCGCCATAGACCGGGAAGCGGCCGCCGAAGTTGAGGTCGAGCGCAGGCACGAGCGACTTGATCTCAAGCGGCGTCATCAATTCGGCGTCGATGCCGACATGGCGCATGGCGTTGCCGCGACGGGCGAAATCGTCGAGCTGTCCCGGCGAGTTGGCGAGGTTGAGGCAGCCGCGCTGCGAGAACATGACGTTGTAGTTGAGCTCGTGAGAGAGGTTCTCCCACAGCTTCATCGAATGTTCGTAGAAATGCTGGTTCTTGGGCAGGAGGTAGTTCGACCGGATCATCGTCGTGTTGCGGCCGATATTGCCCTGACCAAGCCAGCCGCGCTCCACCACCGCGACATTGGTGATGCCGTGCTCCTTGGCGAGATAGTATGCGGTCGAGAGTCCGTGCCCGCCGCCGCCGACGATCACCACGTCATATTCCGGCTTCGGATCCGGCTTGCGCCAGGCGGGCTTCCAGTCGGGCGACGCCGAAAAGGCATTCCGCAGCAGGGAAAAGACCGAATATTCCGCCATGAATGCCGACACCTCGCAGATTCCAGGACACAGTATAGAGCGGTCTTGACGACGAAGGCGAGGAAAGCGCCATCGCTTTTCGAAAGGCCGACGCGACCGCCCTCACGCCTTGCCGCGTCCGGCTGGCCTCACTATTGATGGGCGGACGAATCCGACGGCACGAGCGCGTTGAACACCGATCCCTTCCACAAACTGGCCGCTCTCCTGATTGCGCTGCTGATGGCCGTGGCGCTTGTCGCCCCGTCGTCGGCACAGGGGCCGGTGCCCGAAATCGTCGCGACACAGCAGACGGTGATCCAGGACCTGAGCCGCAAGGCCGAGGAGATCGAGAAGCGAATCGAGGCGAATGCGAATGACGATGCGCGGCTCGCCGATCTTCGGCTGGAGCTCGACGCGCTCAACAAGGATATCCTGAAGGCCGGTGTCGCGTTCCGTCCGCGCCTCAGCGAAATCAACGCCCGCCTCGAATCGCTGGGTTCGCCGCCGGCGGAAGGGCAGCCGCCGGAAGCCGAGATGGTCACCACCGAGCGACAGGCGCTGCTGAGCGAGAAGAGCCAGATCAACGTGCTGATCGGCGACGCGGAAGCGACCTCGCTGCGGGTGAACCGGCTGATGGAACAGGTCTCGCAGATGCGGCGCGACCTCTTCGCCAACACGCTGTCGAAGCGCTACGAGATCGACTACGCGCTGCTGGGCGAGGTGGCCGAGGATTTCTCCGACGAGCTGTCGCGGCTCTACATGACCGTGTCGTCCTGGCTGAAGTTCGTGGTCCAGTATAAGCTGTCCTCGGTGCTGACGGCCGCGTTGTTCGCTCTGGCCGGCGCGCTGGTGCTGAGGATCGGCGGCGGCCGCCTGTTCGGCCGGCTGATCTATGCCGATCCGACCGACCCCGACCCGCCCTATATCAGCCGCCTGTCGGTGGCGTTCTGGTCGACCTTCCTGCGCTCGGCCGCGATCGCGGTGTTCTTCCTGAGCACCTGGTTCTTCTTCGACTATTTCGACGTGCTGCGCGGCGACATCGGCGCGATGCTGCGCGCGCTGTTCATCGTGCTGGCGCTGATCCTGTTTGTGAACCGGCTTTCACATGCCGTCCTGTCGCCGAAGTTGCCGAACTGGCGGCTGCTTGAGATCGAGCCGCGCCCGGCGCGTCTGCTCGTGTGGCTGATCACCGCGATGTCGATCGCCACCGGCGCCGACTATCTTTTCAGCGAGATCTTCCGCATCCGCGGCGCGGCCCTCGCGCTCACGGTGGGAGAATCGCTGCTGGCCACGGTCATCGTCGGCATCCTGCTCATCCTGATCGCGACGGTGAGGCCCTTCGCCGACGCAGAGGGCAGGCCGAAGGCCTGGCCGATGGTGCTGCGCATCGCCTTCTATATCGTCGGCGCGGCGACGGTGCTGGCGGCGCTGCTCGGCTATATCGGAATGGCCAAGTTCGTCTCGCAGCAGATCGTCGTCACCGGTGCGATCCTCGCCATGATGTATATCGGCGTGCTCAGCGGACGCGCACTGTCGGAGGAGGGCGCTTTCGCCGGAACCGCGCTCGGCCGGCGGCTCGGCGAGAGGTGGCGGATCGAGGAGGCGACGTTCGACCAGCTCGGCCTCGCCAGCAGCATCCTCATCAACATCTTCGTCCTGTTCGTCGGCCTGCCGCTGATCCTGCTGCAATGGGGCTTCCAGTGGGGCGACATCCGCGCCTGGGCGTATTCGATCGCCACCGAAATCCGCGTTGGCACGGTGTCGTTCTCGCTGATTGGCATCTTCACCGGCATCCTGATCTTTGCGATCGGCTTCTTTGCCACGCGCTGGTTCCAGGGCTGGCTGGATGATTCCGTCATGACGCGCGGCCGCGTCGATGCGGGCGTGCGTAACTCGATCCGCACGGCCGTCGGCTATGCGGGCGTGGCGCTCGCCGGCTTGATCGGCATCTCCGCCGCCGGCATTGACCTGTCGAACCTCGCGCTCATCGCCGGCGCGCTGTCGCTCGGCATCGGCTTCGGTCTGCAGAACGTCGTCTCGAACTTCGTCTCCGGCCTGATCCTGCTTGCCGAGCGGCCGTTCAAGGTCGGCGACTGGGTGGTTGCGGGCGCGGTCCAGGGAACGGTGAAGAAGATCAGCGTGCGCGCGACCGAGATCGAGACGTTCCAGCGCCAGACGGTGATCATGCCCAATTCGGAGCTGATCAACGCTGCCGTCGGCAACTGGACGCACAGGAACAAGCTTGGCCGTATAGAGATCGGAATCGGCGTCGCCTACGGCTCGGACGCGCGCAAGGTGCACGCGCTCCTGTTGGAGATCGCGTCCGCTCACCCGATGGTCCTCAGGAATCCGGAGCCTTCCGTTGCGTTCCTGCGCTTCGGAGAGTCCTCCCTGGATTTCGAAATAAGAGTGTTCCTGTCGGATGTGACGAACGGCGTGAAGGTGCAAAACGAAATCCGTTTCGCCATTCTCGAGGCGTTTGCGGAACACTCCGTCGAGATTCCGTATCCCCATCGCACGCTGATCATCGGCCAGGACGACCTGGCCCGTGCCACCGTGCCTCCGGACGGGCTGAGTGCACCGGCGGAGGAAGGTCCGCGACCGGCGGAGGTGGCCGCGAAGCCATCCTCGTGGCGGCGGCGCCGACGTTCCCCATCTCCAGACCTCAATGCCGATGTCGACGACGAGACCTGAATGGCCTGTTCAGTTGCCGTTCAGGCTGGATTGCATATAAGCTCATTCGCAAAGGACGAGAACGTCCTCGCATTGGGCAGAAGGCGGTGGAAACACCGGTTCAGGCAATGAAGAAGTTTCTGGTGATGACCGCGGCGCTGGTTGCGCTTACCTCGCAGGGGAATGCCGCGAGCATCGTGAACAATGACAGCGAGGCGCGCACGGTCGTCGTGACCGAAGGCGGCAGCCAGCAGGAGCTTTCGCTGGCCGGCGGCGAGAGCGCCGAGTTCTGCCCGAGCGGCTGCTTCGTCTCGCTTTCGGGCGAGCGTGAGACGCTTCTCGGTACGGAGCAGGTGGAAATCTCCGGCGGCAAGATGCGCGTTCGCTAAGCATCGGCCGATCCGGTTTGGTCTCCCTGGAGGCCGGGCGTTCGCCCGGCCTTTTATGTTTTGCGGCAAGGCTCCGTTAAGAGTAATCTCGAATTCCGATCCGCACGGCCTTTTCACGGCCGGCCCGATTCAGCTTTCCGTAGCGTGCCCCGGCTATGGTCCGGTCAACCGCGCGAAGGACGCACGCGGACAGGGATGCAGGGTAAACCGATCATGGATGCCAGGACGGACAACACGGCGATACCGCTCGCCGTCGACCTTGACGGCACGCTGATTGCGACCGACCTTCTGTGGGAAGGTCTGTTCCTGCTCATCCGCAAGAACCCGCTCTATCTGTTCGCGGCGATCTATTGGGCGCTGTCGGGCGGACCGGCGCGTCTCAAATGCGAGATCGCCGAGCGGATCGATATCGATCCTGCTTCCCTGCCATACCGCCCCGAAGTGCTCGCCCGCCTGCGCGAGGAGCATGCCGCCGGCCGCCGGCTCGTGCTCGCGACCGGTACACCACGCAAGTTCGCCGACGCGATCGCCAACCATCTCGGCCTGTTTGACCTGGTCCTGGCGACAGACCGACTCGGCAACCTCACCTCGAAGCGCAAATGCGCCGCCCTGGAAGATGCCTTCGGTGACGGCGGCTTCGACTATGCCGGCAACAGCAGGCACGACCTCGCCGTATTCGACCGGGCCAGGACCGCCCTGATCGTGGCGCCCGACCGCGCGGCGGCAAGCTGGCACCGCCGCAACGGCGGCGAACTGATCGAGACGCCAAAGGCGTCGGCGAAGACCATCATCAAGATGCTGCGTGCGCATCAGTGGCTGAAGAATGTGCTGATCGCCGTTCCGATGGTGCTGAGCCACGAATACTTCAATCCGAGCATGCTGCTCGCCTGCGCGATCGCCTTCGTGTCGTTCTCGTCGGCGGCGTCGGCGATCTACATCGTCAACGACTTCTTCGACCTCGCGCTCGATCGCCGCCATGCGACGAAGCGCAACCGGCCGTTCGCGAGCGGGCTCCTGTCGATGCCCTTCGGTCTGGCCTGCGCGGCCGTGCTGCTGCTGATCAGCGTTGGCACGGCGCTGTTCCTGCCTTGGGAATTCGGCGCGGTACTCGCCGGCTATCTCGTGGCCACCACGGCCTATTCGCTGTCGCTCAAGCGCATGCTCCTGATCGACGTGATGACGCTTGCCGGCCTCTACACGATGCGCATCCTGGCGGGCGCTGCGGCGACCGGCACCGACGTGTCGTTCTGGCTGCTGGCCTTCTCCATCTTCTTCTTCCTGTCGCTGGCGCTGGTGAAGCGCTATGTCGAGCTGCGCACGACCGTGATCAAGCCGGGCGAGCGCATCGCCGGCCGCGGCTACAGGTCGGAGGATCAGGATATCGTGGCGCAGGCCGGCATGGCGTCGGCTTTCTCGTCCGCGCTCGTTCTCGCGCTCTACATCGACAGCGCGGCCGTCCGCGAACAATACACGGAGCCGGCGCTGATCTGGCCGCTGGCGCCGATCGTGCTCTACATGACGATGCGCATCTGGATCCTCGCGCGCCGCGACGAGATGCACGACGATCCGATCGTCTTCATCATCCGCGACTGGCGAAGCCAGCTCGTCGCCGCCTTCGGCGCCGTGCTGCTCTTCGCCGCGGTCCTGATCAAGTGACCGCGAAGCACCAATCCTTCGGCCGGGTCTTTCCTGCCGCAAGCGCCCTGATGGAGCCGTCGGAGGCCGCTCGCCGGCTGCGGGACGGTCGCCAGAGGGCCGGCGCGATGCTGGCCGTCGGCAATATGCGTTCCTACGGCGATTCCTGCCTCAATTCGTCGGGCACGATCGTCGACATGCGCTCGATGAACCGTCTCGTCACCTTTGACACCGAGACCGGTATCCTGGAGGCCGAGGCGGGCATCCTCTTGCCGGAGATCATCGCAACCGGCGCGCCGCACGGCTTCTTCCCGCCGGTCGTTCCAGGAACCCAGTTCATCACGCTCGGCGGCGCGATCGCCAACGACGTGCACGGCAAGAACCATCACCGCCGCGGCACGTTCGGCCGGCATGTGCTCTGGCTCGACCTGATGCAATCCGACGGCCAGGTGCGCCGGTTGAGCCCGCAGGACAACACGCCGCTGTTCGCCGCCACAGTGGGCGGCATGGGAATGACCGGCATGATCCTGCGCGCAGCGATCCGGCTGATGCCGGTGCCGTCGCTGGACGTCGCCGAGAAGATCGAGCCGTTCGGCAGTCTGGACGAATTCTTCGCCATGGCCGAAGAGGCCGATGCGAAGAACGAATATGCCGTCGCCTGGATCGACCAGCTTGCCGGCGGTCGCGGCGCGGGCAGGGGCTTACTGCTCACCGGCAACCATGCCGAGGGGGGGGTGCGTCAGGCCCTGCCGCCCGGCGGCAAGCTCGCCGTGCCGTTCCAGCCGCCGCTCAACATGCTCAACCGGCCGTTCCTCAAGGCGTTCAACATGGCGTACCGGCTGGCCAAGGGCCGCCGCCGCGACGTCGCGGTGTCGGGATACCAGGGCTTTTTCTTCCCGCTCGACGGCGTGCGCGACTGGAACCGGCTGTACGGGCCAAGCGGCCTGTTCCAGCACCAGAGCGTGGTGCCATTCGCGACGGCGCGCGAGGCGATTCCGGCGCTGTTCGACGCCGCGCGCAAGGCGGGGCAGGGCTCGTTCCTCACCGTCCTGAAGCGGTTCGGCGACCTGCCGTCGCCGGGCATGCTGTCCTTCCCGCGGCCGGGCTACACGCTGACGCTCGATTTCCCGAACCGGGGCAAGTCGACGCGCGCGCTGCTCGACCAGCTCGATCGGATCACAGTCGAGGCGGGCGGCGCGATCAATCCTTACAAGGATGCGCGGATGGGAACAGCGACGTTCGCGGCGTCCTTCCCGCGCTGGCGCGAATTCGAGGCGTTGCGCGATCCGGCGTTCGTCTCGGACTTCTGGCGCCGCACCGCATTGGCTCTCTCCGCGTCTGGCACCAGCCTTGCGTCAGCGGCGGAGTAGGCTCGGGTAGCGCGGATGTCTGTGCCATAACGGGACTTACGTGTTATTCCGGCACATTGGATAAAATTTGAAAGGGTCGTTCACCAGTTCGTTTCCATCTGTGTGGTACGTCTGGCGTAAGGACGAGGAATTCGTATGAAATACATAGGCTTCATCTTGTTCACGGTGATGACCAACGCCGCGGCGCAGCTCATGCTGAAGCAGGGCATGATGTCGCTGGGCGATATTTCATTCGCCGGCACCAACCCGGTGATCAAGATCCTGCAGATCGTGTTCAGCCCCTGGGTCTTCTTCGGCCTGTGCACCTTCGTCATCTCGATGGCGTCGCATCTCTATGTACTGTCGAAGGTCGAGCTGTCGTTCGCCTATCCGTTCCTCAGCCTGGCTTACGTGGCCGTCGCCGTGTTTGCCTACTTCGTCTTCCGCGAGGATCTCAACGGCTTCCGTATCGCCGGCATCGCGGCGATCTGCGTCGGCACGATACTGATCGCCCAGGGCGGCAGTGGCCACGCCGAGACCTCCGATCCGTCGACTCCCAAATCTGTCCAGTCCAGCGAGCTTACCCAATGAGACACATCATCTTCGGCGGCGACGGTTTCGTCGGTCGTCATCTGGCTCCGAAGCTGCAGGCCGATGGCGAAGAGGTCGTCGTCGCCGATATCGTCAAGAGCGATCTGCCGCACTACGCCAAGGTGCGCTTCGTGCGCTGCGACGTGACCAGGCCGGACGAAGTCCGCGCGGTCGGCATCAAGCCGGACGACATGGTCTACAACCTGTCGGCCAAGATGCTCTCGCCGATCCAGGTGCGGGCCAAGCGCCACGAGTTCTTCTGGCCGGTGAACTATCACGGCACAGAGAATATCATCGAAGCGATGGCCGCTGCCGGTGCGCCGAAGCTGGTGCACTTCACCACCGACATGATCTACGGCCATACCGTGTTCCATCCCATGACGGAGGACCATCCGGTCGCCCCGCTCGGTGAATACGGCCTGTCGAAGCTGAAGACCGAGGAACTTGCCGCCGTGTGGCGCGACAAGGGCATGAACATCTCGCTGTTCCGCCCCCGTCTCATCATCGGCCCCGGCCGCCTCGGCATCCTGGAGAAGCTGTTCAAGCTGATCGACCTGAACCTGCCGGTGCCGATGATCGGCTCGGGCAAGAACCCGTACCAGTTCATCTCGGTGTTCGACTGCGCAGAAGCCTGTCGCGCCGCCTGGAAGGCCGGGGTGCCGAACGAGGCCTACAATCTCGGCTCGCTCAATCCGCCTTCGGTGCGCAAGCTGCTCGGCGACCTGATCAAGCATGCCGGCTCGAAGTCGATCCTGATCCCGACGCCGGGCTGGGCGGTCAAGCGCACGCTCGACCTGCTCGACGCCATGAACATGCCGATCATGGACCCGGAACAATATCTGATCGCCGACGAGGACTGCCTGCTCGACGTGTCGAAAGGCAAGCGCGACCTCGGCTGGGTGCCGCAGTTCCGCGACGAGGACATGCTGATCGCAGCCTATCGCGAATACAGGGCCAAGAAGGACGGCAAGGCCGTCGCAGCCGCGCACTCCGTGCCGGCCGAGTGAATTGAATCAAGGGGCGGACAATGACCGTGATGACCAAGCCTGAGACGACGAACACCCGCGCGATTGTCGATGCGCCGACGTTGACGCCGAACGCCACCCGCAAGCCGAAGCTGATCTCGGTGGAGGAAGCAAAGGTCATGGACGTGGCCCGGATGACGGACCTGTTCAAGGCGCACCAGAACCCGGGCCAGCTGCATTTCATGAAGCTGCTGGGCTTCCACAAGATCAAGGTCGAGCGAGCCGAGGGGATGTATTACATCGACCAGAACGGCCGGAAGATCCTCGACTTCTTCGGCGGCTTCGGCTCGCTGGCCTTCGGCCACAACCATCCACGCCTGCTCGAGGCCCGCAAGAAGTTCCAGGACGAGAAGCGGCACGAGATCGCGATCGCCTTCATGTCGCAGTACCAGGCGGCCTTTGCGCACAACCTCGCGGCCTGCTCGCCGGGCGATCTCGACATGGTCTTCCTCGGTTCGTCCGGATCCGAGGCGATGGAGGCGGCGGTGAAGCTCGCCGAGCGCGCCGCCGGGCCGAAGCGTCCCAAGATCGTCTATGCGGAAAATTCCTTCCACGGAAAGACCAAGGGTGTGCTGGCCATCACCGATGGCCAGCTCTACCGCGGCGAATTCAAGCTGACCGGCAATACGGTCAAGGTGCCGTTCGGCGACATCGACGCGATCGAGAACGCGTTCAAGTCCGATCCGGAGATCGGCGTCATCGTGCTGGAGACGATCCAGGGCGGCGGCGGCATCGTCCAGGCGGCGCCCGAGTTCTGGACCAAGCTGCGCGCGCTCTGCGACCAGTATGGCGTGATCTGGGTCGCGGACGAAGTGCAGTGCGGTTATGGCCGCACCGGACGCTTCTACGCCTTCGAGCACTACAATGTCGTGCCGGACATCACGGCGCTGGCAAAGTCGCTGGGCGGCGGCAAGACGGCGATGGGCGCAATGATCGCCAAGCGCGACATCTTCATGAAGGCCTACGGCACGCCCAAGACGGCGATGATCCATGCGCCGGCCACCTTCGGCGGCATGGGCGAGGCCTGCGCCACTTCGATCGAAGCACTGAACGTGCTCTACGACGAGGGCCTGATCGACAATGCGGCGGATGTCGGCGACTACCTGCTCGACCGCCTCAACGCGCTGAAGGCCAAGTATCCGCAGATCATCAAGGACGTGCGCGGCCGTGGTCTGATGGTCGGCCTGGAGTTCCAGGACTTCTCGCAGACGCTGCCGATGGTGCTGCGGCCGGTGGTCGGCATGCTCGACGACAAGCTGAAGGGCTCGCTGTCCGGCTTCGTCGGCGCGCTTCTGCTGCGCGACTATGACTGCCTCGTAGCCTTCACCGAATACAACCGTAACGTCATCAGGCTGGAGCCGCCGCTGATCTGCCAGCGCGAGCATGTCGACATCTTCGTCGATGCGCTCGACAAGCTGCTCGGCCGCGGCATCATCTCGATCGTGAAGGATTTCGTGAAGAGCCAGGTGACCTGATCGGGGGCGATCGGGTCACGGGTAGGGGCAGGGGAGCGAAGGGCATGCAAGGGGCGCAGCAGGGGACGCTGATCGGCTGGGCGTTGCGGACGGGGCTGGGCGAAACCGTTGTGCGGACGGCGTCGCGTCGAGGATTGCTCGACCGGCTCGCCGCGCTCTTCATGGTGCTGTCGGTCGCCGCGATCGCCGCCTATGCGACGTTCAAGCCAGACTACAATTGGGACATGGTCGCCTATGTGGCGACCGCGCTGGAAAACCGCGTCCAGGACGCGCAGGAACTGCACCGGGAAACCTGGGCGCAGATCGACGCCGGCTCGTCGCCAGAGCAGCAGTTCAAGCTAAAGCAGTCCAACCCCTACAACCTGAATCAGTGGGAAAACCCGGCAGACTTCCAGTCGCAGCTGTCGATGTATCGCGTGAAAGTCGCCTATGTCTGGCTGTTGCGCGCTCTGGAGCCTGTGGCCGGCCTCGTCAACGCATCGATCCTGCTGAGCGTGCTGCCCAGCATCGGCTTCGGCCTGATCGGCCTGTGGTGGCTGTGGCGCGAGAACGCGTTGCAGGCGGCCTTCATTCTGGTGCCGATGTTGCTGATCGCGGACTATTCGCGCATGACGACGGCGGTGACGCCCGACATGCTGCTCGCGCTGGTGTCGGCCGCGGCACTCTATTGCCTGTGGCGGGGACGCGACGGGCTGGCCGGGGTGCTCCTGTTCGCTTCTGTATTCGTGCGGCCCGACAACATCATCCTGATCTTCGCGCTGCTGATCGCGGCCGTGCTGTTCTCCTGGCGTTGGCTGCCGATGGCGGTCACCTTCGTCGCGTCGATGATCGCGATCAGCGTGGTCTCGAAATATGGCGAGCATCCTGGCTGGTGGGCGCATTTCTACTTCTCCTGCGTCCAGATCCAGAACTCGATGGCCAACTTCCATCCGGATTTCTCGCTGGTCGCCTTTGCCAAGGGTTATGCGCGGGGCGTGGTCGTGTCGCTGCAGAACAACGACTGGCCGGCGCTGCTGGCGCTGATGACGGCCGCCTGGGCGCTGCTCAACAAATACGGCAGGATGCAGGGCGGTCGTGCCAATGCGCTGGCATTTGCGCTGGCCATCGGCACGCTTGGCAAGTTCGCCTCCTTCCCGCTGCCCGACGACCGGTTCTACTTCGTCTTCATCTCCGGCATGGCGCTGGTGCTCGCCGCCGCGTGGAAGCCGCGGTTCGAGGCGCGCTGACGGGTCTGTAGGCATGTCTTGGATCTTCATGTCGCCATCCGGACAGTGGTCACATGATGACCGGCAGGAGCTTCGCTGATCGCCAGTATTTGCCGGTGGTCGCGCCGCGTTTCGACGATGTCGCAAACAGGCTGCACTCCCGTCCGGCCGCTCTATAGTCTGCCGCGAAAATTCCATTTCGGAGCAGCAATCCCATGGCAGGGTTTCCGACCAAGGCGAAGGTCGTCATCATCGGTCTCGGCGGCATCGTCGGTGCGTCGGTCGCGCATCACCTGATCGAGCGCGGCTGGGACGACATCGTCGGCATCGACAAGTCGGGCATCCCCACCGACATCGGCTCGACCGCGCACGCGTCGGACTTCTGCTACATGACCAGCCACGATTTTCTCTCGTGCTGGACCTCGCTCTATTCGATCGATTTCTACGAGAAGCTTGGCCACTACGAGCGGATCGGCGGACTGGAGGTCGCGCGCGTCGGCGACGATGCGCGCATGGACGAGATCAGGCGCAAGATCGCCTCGGCCAAGGCGTTCGGCACGCGGGCGCGGCTGGTCGAGCCGGCCGAGATCAAGGAAAAGTTCCCGCTTATCGAGGAGAGCGTTGTGCAGGGCGGCCTGTGGGACCCCGACGCCGGCCTTGTCATCCCGCGCTCGCAGACCGTCGCGCACAAGCTGGTCGACATGGGGGAGAAGTCCGGCAAGCTGAAGGCGTTTGCCAATACGCCGGCGAAATCGCTCGTGATCGAGGATGGGCGCATCAAGGGTGTCGTCACCGACCGCGGCATGATCATGGCCGACTATGTCGTCGTCTGCACCGGCTTGTGGGGGCGGCTGATCGCGGAAATGGCGGGCGAGGACCTGCCGGTGATGCCGATCGATCATCCGCTGACCTTCTTCGGTCCGTATACGGAGTTCGCAGGCACCGGCAAGGAGATCGGCTTCCCGCTGCTGCGCGATCAGGGCAACTCCGCCTATATGCGCGATACCGGCGATCCGGTGACCGCCGAGGGCGGCATGATCGAATGGGGCTATTACGAGGAGCACAATCCGCGCCTTGTCCACCCGCGCGAGCTGCTGGAGAAGGACCAGGCGCGGTTGTCGCCCTCGCAGCGCGACCTCGACATGGAGCAGATCATCGCGCCGCTGGAGCGCGCCATCGAACTGACGCCGATCCTGGGCGAACTCGGCTATGACGAGCGCCGCTCGTTCAACGGCCTGCTACAGGTCACGGCCGACGGCGGCCCGTCGATCGGCGAGAGCCAGAAGGTGAGGGGGCTCTGGTATGCGGTGGCCATCTGGGTCAAGGACGCGCCGGGCATGGCCAAGCTCGTCGCCGACTGGATGACGGATGGGCGCACCGAGATCGACCACAACAAGATCGACTATTCGCGCTATTATCCGCATCAGCTGAAGGAGGACTTCATCGCCGGCCGCTGCGGCGAGGCGGCGCAGAAGGTCTACAACCCGGCGGTTCACCCGCGCGAGCCCTATGCGACGGGCCGCAACATCAAGCGCTCGCCCTTCTACGAGCGCGAGAAGGAACTCGGCGGCTATTTCATGGAACTCGGGGGCTGGGAGCGGGCACACGGCTACGCGGCCAACGAGCATCTGCTGGAAAAATACGGCAACCGCGTTCCCGTCCGCGAGAACGAGTGGGACAACCGGCACTTCTGGCGCGTCTCCAACGCCGAGCACCTCGCGATGAGCGAGGATTGCGGCATCGTCAACCTGTCGCATTTCCACATGGTCGACATCGAAGGACCCGACCACGTCGAACTGCTCGAATGGTTGTGCGCGGCAAAGATCGGCGGCGACGCCAACGTCGGCAAGGGCATCTACACGCACTTCCTCGACGACGAGGGCATGGTGCGCGCCGATTTCACCGTCTTCCGAATGGCCGACCGCTGCCGGCTGGTGAACGGCGCCGACGCCGGTCCGCGCGACTTCCACTACATGCGCCGCATCGCCGAGGATCGCGGCCTGGACGTGACGATCACCGACGTGTCGGAGAAATACGTCACCATCGGCATCTGGGGACCCAACGCGCGCGCGACGCTGAAGAAGGTGGTCGAGAACCCGGCCGGCCTCGACCCGGAGAATTTCGCCTTCGCCGCGATCAAGCCGATCCGGATCGGCGGCAAGGACGTCACCGCCTTCCGCATCTCCTATGTCGGCGAGCAGGGCTGGGAACTGCACATGCGCTACGAAGACGGGCTTGCCGTCTGGGACGCGCTGCGCTCGACCGGCGTGATGGCCTTCGGCGTCGAGACCTATGCCAATTCGCGCCGCATGGAGAAGAGCCTGCGCCTGCAGAACGCGGACCTGCTGACCGAATACAACCTGTTGGAAGCTGATCTTCAACGTCCGAAGGTCAAGGAGGCCGATTTCCGCGGCAAGGCGAAGCATCTCGAGCACCGTGCCCGGCCGCACCAGCCGGCAACGCTCTGCACGCTGACGCTCGAGAGCAATGTCGATTCGAAGGGCGTGGCGCGCTATCCGGTCGGCACCAGCCCGATCCTCGATCCGGCGACCGGCGAGACGCTGGTCGATTCGCTGGGCCGCCGCTCCTTCACCACCTCGATGGCCTATGGTCCCACGATCGGCAAGACGATCATGCTGGCCTACCTGCCGCACGACAAGGCGGTGAAAGGCAACGATTTCGAGATCGAGTATTTCGGCGAGCGCTATCCGGTGAAGGTCGCCGGCGTCGGCTACGAGCCGCTCTACGATCCGGAGAACCTGAAGCCGCGGACCTGACCGCCGGAAATCTCTGCCATTCGGTGGGAGTTTTCCACCTTTCCGGGCGGGCGATGACTGCCTCCTTCCATATTCCGCCGCAATCCGTGCTACAAGTCGCCCCACAAGGGACTGAATCCGCCGGATGCGGAAGAGTAAGGAGAGGGAATTCATGAAGACCAGGATCGTCGCGGCCTTCACCGTGGCGCTGTTTGCCAGCGCCTGCACCACCGACCCCTATACGGGCGAGCAAAAGATCTCGAATACGGCGGGCGGAGCGCTTCTCGGCGCCGGCGTCGGCGCGCTCGCGGGCCTCGCAGTCGGCGGTTCGCCGCGCGCGCAGCGCAACGCCGTGCTGATCGGCGCCGGCCTCGGCGCGCTGACCGGCGGCGCGATCGGCAGCTACATGGACCAGCAGGAGGCCGAGCTGCGCCGGACGCTGCAGGGCACGGGCGTCGGCGTCGTGCGCAACGGCAACAACCTGTCGCTGATCATGCCGTCGAACATCACCTTCGCCACCGATCAGGACCAGATCAACGCCGGCTTCTACCCGACGCTGAACGCGGTCTCGCTGGTGCTGAAGAAATACAACCGCACGCTCGTCGACGTGAACGGTCACACCGATTCGACCGGCGACGACAATTACAACTACCGCCTGTCCGAGCGTCGCGCGCTTTCGGTCGCGAACTACCTGACCTCGCAGGGCAACGATCCGCGCCGCTTCTCGGTGCTGGGCTTCGGCGAGACGCAGCCGATCGCGTCCAACTCCACCGAATCCGGCCGCGCGCAGAACCGCCGCGTCGAGATCCAGCTCGCGCCGATCACCTGATCGGCGTGAAGCTCAGGCGGCGAGAGCCTTAGCGATCTTCGCCGCCAGCCGGGCGTTGTTCTCGACCAGCGCGATATTGGTCTTCAGGCTCGCGCCGTCCGAGAGTTCGAGGATCTTCTGCAACAGGAACGGCGTCACGGCCTTGCCGCTGACGCCGTTTTCGTCTGCGGCGTTCTGCGCGGCATCGATATAGCCCCGCATCCGCGCGGCGGGGATCTCGTCCATCTCCGGCACAGGATTGGCGATCAGCATGCCGCCGGGAAAGCCGAGCTCTTCCCGCGTGCGCTGGAAGCGGGCGATCGCCTCGGCGCTGTCGAGCCGCAGCGGGGCGGGAAAGTCGGAATGCCGCGACCAGAAGGCCGGCATCACGTCCGCACCATAGCCGACCACCGGCACGCCGCGCGTCTCCAGCACTTCGAGCGTCTTCGGGATGTCGAGGATTGCCTTGGCGCCGGCCGAGACGACGATGACCGGCGTGCGGGCCAGTTCGTCGAGGTCGGCCGAGACGTCGAAGCTCAGCTCCGCTCCCTTGTGCACGCCGCCGATGCCGCCGGTGGCGAAGACGCGGATGCCGGCGAGATGCGCGGCGATCATGGTGGCCGCGACCGTGGTGCCGCCGGTGCGGCCCTCGGAGATGGCGAAAGGCAGGTCCGCGCGTGACAGTTTCATTGCGCCGGGCGTCGTGGCGAGAGCGGCCCGCTCGCCGTCCGACAGGCCGATCTTGAGACGGCCGCCCATGACGGCAATCGTGGCGGGCACCGCGCCCTCCTCGGCAACGATCGCCTCCACCTTGGCCGCCATGTCGTTGTTGGCGGGATAGGGCATGCCATGGGTGATGATCGTGCTTTCCAGCGCCACCACCGCGCCGCCGCGTCGCAGGGCGTGGCTCACCTCCGGATGAATGTCGATATGGGTGTCGTTCAGCATGGCTGTCTCCTTGTCCGCCTCATGCCACCCTGACGGGCGTGGGCACAAGGGCGAGCGCCTGCGCGAAGGCGGCGGTGTCGAAAGCGGGCACCGCCAGCGGCGATTCGAGCGCCAGCATCGCCGCCGCCAGGCCTTCGCGGGCGGCATCCGCGAGCGCCAGACCACGCGTCAGCGCCGCCACGGTGGCGCCCGCCAGCGCATCTCCCGCGCCGGTGACGTCGGCGATATGGCGCGGCGCGGGCGGGGCGATGGTTGCGCAGCTCTGTGCGTCGAAGATCGTCACCGCCCCTGCGCCGTCGGTGATGACTGCGCCGCGCAGGCCCTGGGCCCGCAGCGGCACGACCGGATCGGCTGCGGCGTCCGCCTCCTGCCCGAGCAGTGCGTTGGCTTCCTTGCGGTTCATGAACAGGCAGTCGACCCTGTCGAGCATGCCCGCAAGCCGCACCACTTTCGCCGGCGAGATGCCTATCGCGTGGAGCGGCTTGTTTGCAGCGGTCTCGGCGACCATCTCCAGCGCCGCCGCGGGCAGATTGGCGTCGCACAGAATGGCGTCCGCGCCCGTGATCGCGTCGCGGCACGCGGAACGACGCAGCTGGCGCGGGAAGAGATCGTAGAGCCCCATGTCGGCGAAGCCCGCGATCAGCTCGCCGTCGCGGTCGATCAGCGCCGTATAGCTCGCCGTTACGCGGTCCAGGAACACCGCGGAACGATCTTCGATGCCGGCCTCCGCGATCTCGCGCGCCACGCGCTCGCCGCCTGTGTCGCCGCCGCGCAGCGAGATGAGCGCGCAGGCCACGCCCCGGCGGCGCGCGGTGCGCAGCGCGTTGAAGACCACGCCGCCGACATCTTCGCGCATCGTTCCCGGATTGGAGGCGCCCGGCACGTAGATTCCGGAGACCTGTCCGCGCCGGTCGATATGCGCGCCGCCGATGCCGAGGAGCAGCGGGTGCCTTGAGTTTGGATTGGTCATGCGAGGCCGAGGAGCGGGTGGTTTTTCAATGCCGAGAGTAGGGCCGGGCCGGTCGCGGTTCAATGCGGCTCGCGCGTTGCCGTCACGGCATATGTCAGCACGACTGCCCAAAAAAAAAGCAAGGCCCGAAGGCCTTGCAGATTAACGCGTCCGATCTGTTTCCGGTGGCCGGCGGCAGCGGAAAATCGCGCCTAGATCGCATCCTCCCAAGACTTTGACCGCGTGAAGGGGCAAATTTGCTTCGCCCATCTGATTATGGCGGGAACCCTAGACCAAATTTCACATGCTTGTCACGAAGAATTTTGCTGTGAAACCGGCATTGATGTGGTGCGCTGCACAATGAAGTCGCATGTGCTGCTGACTAAATGATCAAAAAGGCAGGGGCTGGTTCAGGCCGGATGCGGGCGGGTTTTCATTTCGCCTTGAAATCGCTATGAAGCCCGCGCAAATCCAGCCCGGATGCCGTTCGATTCCGTCCGGGCGTCCTCCCTCACGGAATAGATGATGCGTCTGTCGCGCTACTTCCTGCCGATCCTCAAAGAAAATCCGCGCGAGGCAGAGATCGTCTCGCACCGGCTGATGCTCAGGGCGGGCATGATCCGGCAACAGGGGCAGGGCTCGTTCACCATGCTGCCGCTCGGCAAGCGTGTGCTGGACAAGGTGTGCCGCATCATCCGCGAGGAACAGGACCGCGCCGGTGCGCTCGAAATCCTGATGCCGACGATCCAGTCGGCGGAGCTGTGGAAGGAAAGCGGCCGCTACAACGACTACGGCAAGGAGATGCTGCGCATCAAGGACCGACAGGAGCGCGACCTCCTCTACGGGCCGACCAACGAGGAAATGGTGACGGAGATCTTCCGCGCCTACGTCAAGTCGTACAAGGACCTGCCGCTCAATCTTTATCATATCCAGTGGAAGTTCCGCGACGAGGTGCGCCCGCGCTTCGGCGTGATGCGCGGGCGCGAGTTCCTGATGAAGGACGCCTATTCCTTCGACATTGACTATGAAGGCGCGCGCGCAGCCTACAACCGCATGTTCGTCGCCTATCTGCGCACCTTCACCCGCATGGGCCTGAAGGCGATTCCGATGCGCGCCGACACCGGTCCGATCGGCGGCGATCTTTCGCACGAGTTCATCATCCTTGCCGAGACCGGCGAGAGCCAGGTGTTCTGCCGCAAGGAGTTCCTTGATCTCGCCGTGCCCGGCGAGACTGTCGACTTCGGCAACGACGCCGAGATCGCCGGGATCGTGAAGGACTGGACCACGCCGTACGCCGCCACCGACGAGATGCATGACGAAGCCGCCTGGGATGCGATTCCTGAGGACGAAAGGCTTTCGGCGCGCGGTATCGAGGTCGGCCACATCTTCCATTTCGGCGAGAAGTATTCCAAGCCGATGGGCGCCAAGGTGCAGGGGCCTGACGGCAAGGAACACTTCGTCTCGATGGGCTCCTACGGCATCGGCCCGACGCGCCTGATCGCGGCGATCATCGAGGCGAGCCATGACGAGGCCGGCATCATCTGGCCGGAAAGCGTGGCACCGTTCGAGGTCGTCATCATCAACATGAAGGCCGGCGATGCCGACTGCGACGCGGCCTGCGAGCGGCTCTACGCCGCCTATCAGGCTGCCGGCGTCGACGTGCTCTACGACGACACCGACCAGCGCGCAGGCGGCAAGTTCGCCACCGCCGACCTGATCGGCATCCCGAACCAAGTGATCGTCGGGCCGCGCGGCGCGGCCGCCGGCGAGGTCGAGCTCAAGCGCCGTGCGACGGGCGCGCGCGAGACGACGAAGCTCGACGACCTGCTCGCCTTCATCGGGACGGCCGCATGACGGACGCGGCGGCCGCCTCGCAGCCTGTGCGCGCCGGCAAGGCCACGCCCGCGGGCGCCGGCCCGTTCTCGCTGTTCGAGCGCATGGTCGCCTGGCGCTATCTCCGCTCGAAGCGCAAGGAGACGGTGATCTCGGTCATCGCCTCGATCTCCTTCATCGGCATCATGCTGGGCGTGGCGACGCTGATCATCGTCATGGCGGTGATGAACGGCTTCCGCACCGAACTGCTCACCCGCATCCTCGGCATCAACGGCCACCTGATCCTCCAGCCCATCGACCGGCCGCTCGACGACTATGCCGAGGTGGCCGCCCGCATCGCCGGCGTGCCGGGCGTGAAGTTTGCGATGCCGCTGGTGGAAGGCCAGGTGTTGGCGCAAGGGCGTCAGGGCACCAACGGCACGGGTGCACTGGTGAAGGGTATCCGCGAAGCCGACCTGAAGAACATCCCGCTGGTGGCCGGCAATGTGCGCCAGGGCGAGCTGAACGGCTTTGACGCGAGCGAGGGTGTCGCGATCGGCACACGCATGGCGGAGAATCTCGGCCTCGGCCTCGGCGATTCCATCACACTGGTGTCGCCCGACGGCGATGTGACGCCGCTCGGCGTCAATCCGCGGGTGAAGGCCTATCCGGTGACCGCGATCTACGAGATCGGCATGTCGGAATACGATTCGCTGATCGTCTTCATGCCGCTGGCCGAGGCGCAGCTCTTCTTCAACTCCGAAGGCGTGGCGCAGACGATCGAGATCTTCGTCGACGATCCCGACAAGGTCGACGACCTGAGGGAGCCTGTCGAGGCGGCGGCGCAGCGCCAGCTCTACCTCACCGACTGGCGCTTCCGGAACCAGACCTTCTTCTCGGCCCTGCAGGTCGAGCGCAACGTCATGTTCATGATCCTGACGCTGATCGTCCTGGTCGCCGCGCTGAACATCATCTCCGGTCTCGTGATGCTGGTGAAGGACAAGGGCCGCGACATCGCCATCCTGCGCACCATGGGCGCGACGCGCGGCGCCGTCATGCGCATCTTCATGATGACTGGGGCGGCGATCGGCATGACCGGCACGCTGGCCGGGGTCATCCTCGGGATCATCGTCTGCCTGAACGTCGAATCGATCCGGCAGTTCTTCTCCTGGGTCTCCGGCACGACGATCTTCAACCCGGAACTTTATTTCCTGTCGAAGCTGCCGGCCGAGATCAACATGAGCGAGACGGTGTCGGTGGTGGTGATGGCGCTGGCGCTGTCTTTCCTGGCGACGATCTTCCCCGCCTGGCGCGCCGCCCGCATCGATCCCGTCGAGGCGTTGCGCTACGAATGAGCACGGTTCTCGAACTCAAGGCGGTGCAGCGCCACTACGACCAGGGCGAAGAGCACCTGGCGATTCTGGCCGACGCCGATTTCTCGCTGTCGAGCGGAGAGATGGTCGCGCTGGTCGCCCCGTCCGGCGCTGGCAAGTCGACGCTCCTGCATCTGGCGGGCCTGCTCGAGCGGCCGAATGCGGGAGACGTCGTCCTCAACGGCCGCGCCTGCGGCGCCCTGGGCGATGACGAGCGCACCGCGATCCGCCGCAACGAGGTCGGCTTCGTCTACCAGTTTCATCATCTCCTGCCCGAGTTCACGGCGCTGGAGAACGTGATGATGCCGCAGATGGTGCGCGGCCTGGATCGCACGGAGGCGGCCCGCCGCGCCGCTCAGCTCCTCGACTATATGCGTGTCGGCTCCCGCGCGCAGCATCGGCCATCCGAACTTTCCGGCGGCGAGCAGCAGCGCGTCGCGATCGCGCGCGCGGTCGCCAATGCACCTTCGCTGCTGCTTGCGGACGAGCCGACCGGCAATCTCGATCCCGACACGGCGGTCTATGTCTTCGAGGCGCTGGAGGCGCTGGTGCGACAGTCGGGGCTGGCGGCGCTGATCGCGACACACAATCACGACCTCGCCGCCCGCATGGACCGCCGCGTCACGCTCTCCGGCGGCAAGATCGTCCCGCTCTGATCGGCCGCCTCATCCTCCGACATTAACCATGACGCAACGTCTGCCCGCTCCGGCGGGCTTTTTATCGTTGACGCATGAACAGAAGTGGAACAAAATAAAAACATAAACAGATTTGAGGAGAATCTTCCATGACCGACATGATCCAGGACGTCGTCGCGCTGGTTTCCGTCAGCACCTTTTTGGTCTCGCTCGCCATGTGGATCGGCGCGTTCTGATCCAAGCTTCAAAGCTGCGTGATCGCCGCCGGGGCTGCGCTCCCGCTTAAACGTTTCTTCCACATCTTGCCGTAGCGTCCCGCCGAAACAGGGATGCATTCGATGGCAGGCTGGACGGCCACGGCGCTGATCGTCGTCAATCTCGGGCTGATCTTCCTGCTGATCGCGGCGCCGCTCGGCATCCGCACGGTCAGCCGGAGCGTGCGCATCAAGGCTCCGCCCACGCGGGTGTGGAACGCGGTTTATCCGCTTGGCGATCAGGCCGGCTGGTCCGGCGAGATCGCCTCGGCCGAGGCGGTCGAGGGGCAGCCCGACCAGGTGCGCCTCGTCACCGACTGGGAGGGACGCGACGGCCAGCCGATCCACCGCGTCGAGCAGCTTTCGAACGTGGCTCCGGGCCAGGCCTTCGCGATGCGCGTCGTGGAGGACAGTTCGCTCGACGCCGGCTTCTGGGCGACGTTTTCGCAACGGGTAGTGCTCGAACCGGAAGGCGAGGGTGTTCGCCTGACGATCAGCCAGACCGATTCGTATCGGGGCGCTGCGTTCCTCGTCTTCCGCTCCTTCGCGCTGCGCCGCATGATGGCCAAGCTGAAGCGCTGGGCAGAGACGGGCGAGTATCGCCGCGGCGGCATGTTCGAGCATCCGCTGACGCAGGTCGCGATGGCGGCGGCCTCGGTGATGATCCTGTGGTCGCTGACCGGCTTCACGGTCGGCGGGTTGGCCTTCGCGGTGATGATCACCGTGGTGGTGGCGCTGCATGAACTCGGCCACATGGCCGCCTTCCGCGTCGCCGGCCACCGGCGCACGCGGATGATCTTCATTCCCCTGCTGGGCGGCATCGCGATCGGCGGCCGGCCCTATAACAGTCATTTCGAGGTCGCTTTCGTGGCGCTGATGGGCGCAGGCTTCTCCGCCTTCCTCGTGCCGCCGCTGGTGCAGGCGGGCGTGTTCGCGGCGGCGAGCGGCAATGTCCACGGCGGCAACTTCATGGCCGCGCTCGTCGGCTGCATCGCGCTGTTCAACCTCGCCAACCTCGTGCCGGTCTGGAAGTTCGACGGCGGCCAGGTGCTGCGGCAGATCTGTCCGCAGGGCCTGCCGCTTGCTGCGAGTTCATTCGCGCTGTTCGGGCTGTTTCTCGGCGTCGGCTGGCTGGCGGGGTTCTCGTCGATGATCGTGCTCATCGCGGGCGGGGTCTTCGCCGCGCTCAGCCTGATGACTTCGGGCAATGCGGTGAAGCCCCGCCATGCCCTCGTGCCACTCGACCGAAGAGGACGAGTGGCGCTCGCCGCAGCCCTCGTGGCCGTGGTCTTCATCCACGGATCGGGCGTCATCTGGGCCTTCAGCCACTTCGCCTGAACACTTATCGGTCCTTCACCGTCTCCATCGCGACATAGGTCGAGGTCTGCGCCACATGGGGCAGGGCGGAGATGCGCTCGCCCAGCACGCGCCGGTAAGCGCCGATGTCGCGGGTGCGCACCTTGAGCAGGTAGTCGAAGTTGGCCGCGATCATGTGGCACTGCTCGATCTCCGGCACGAGGCGGACGGCGCGGTTGAAGGCATCGAGCGCGTCTGAGCGGGTGTCCGACAACTTGACCTGCACGAAGGCGACATGGCCCTCGCCCATCTTCTCCCGGTCGACGATCGCTTGGTAGCCTCGGATGTAGCCGTTGTCCTCCAGTTTTCGCACCCGCGCCTGCACCGGCGTCTTCGACAAGCCGACCTTGGCGCCGAGAGCGGCCATCGACAGGCGTCCGTCCGCGGAGAGGGCCGAGATGATGTTGCGGTCGATGCGGTCCAGATGGTCTGTCGTTTCCATGCTTGCGGCTCTTTCATAGCGGGATAGGTCACAAGATCGGTGCGTTCGGCCTGCCACGTCAAGATGTTTGGACCGGCGCCGATTTTGCGCCATGCTATCCTCGCGCGACCATTCCATCCGGGGCCTGACCATCGATGCCGACGCTCGCATCCATCCGCGACACCTTGCGCGAAACCTATCTGGTCGAGGAGGACGCGGCGCTGACGGCGCTGGTGGAGGAGGCGGCACTGAGCCGGGAGCAGCGCGCGGCGATTTCCGCCCGCGCGGTCAAGCTGGTGGAGGCCGTGCGTGCCTCGGCCGACCCGAAGCTGATGGAGGTGTTCCTGTCGGAATACGGCCTCTCCACCAAGGAGGGCGTGGCGCTGATGTGCCTGGCCGAGGCGCTGCTGCGCGTGCCTGACGCCGAGACGATGGATGACCTGATCCAGGACAAGATCGCGCCGCACGACTGGTCGGCGCATTCGGGCGAATCGAGCTCGATCTTCGTCAATGCCTCGACCTGGGCGCTGGCGCTGACCGGCCGGGTGCTGGACGAGGGCGAGGGCGGCATCGAGCGCACCCTGCGCGGCATGGTGCGCCGGCTGGGCGAGCCGGTGATCCGCACCGCCGTGTCGGCGGCGATGCGCGAGATGGGCGAGCAGTTCGTGCTCGGCCGCACCATCGAGGAGGCGGTGCGGCGCGGCAAGTCCTATACAAAGAAGGGCTATCTCTATTCGTTCGACATGCTCGGCGAGGCGGCGCGGACCGAAGCCGACGCGCTGCGCTATCTTCGCGCCTATGCCGATGCGATCTCCTCGCTCAACAGCGGCTCGAGCGGCACCAACATCCGCTACAATTCCGGCATCTCGGTCAAGCTGTCGGCGCTGCATCCGCGCTACGAGCAGGCGCAGCGCCAGACAATGCTGCCGGTGATGACCGAGCGACTTTTGTCGCTGTGCATCGCCGCCCGGCACGCCCGCATGGGCCTCAACATCGACGCCGAGGAGGCGGACCGGCTCGACCTGTCGCTCGATGTCATAGAACGCGTGCTGGCCGATCCGGAGCTGACCGACTGGGACGGCTTCGGCGTCGTGGTGCAGGCTTACGGCCGTCGCGCACCGCATGTCATCGACTGGCTCTACGCGCTGTCGAAGCGGCTCGACCGGCGCATCATGGTCCGGCTGGTCAAAGGCGCCTACTGGGACACCGAGATCAAGCGGGCGCAGACGCTGGGGCTCGCCGGCTATCCGGTGTTCACCCGCAAGGCCAATACCGACGTCTCCTACATCGCCTGCGCCAAGAAGCTGATCGGTATGACCGATCGCATCTATCCGCAGTTCGCCACCCACAACGCGCACACGGTGGCCGCGATCCTGTCGATGGCGCCCGACAGGTCCGCCTTCGAGTTCCAGCGCCTGCACGGCATGGGCGAGGCACTGCACGAGGCGGTGCGCGCGAGCGAAGGCACGCGCTGCCGCATCTATGCCCCAGTCGGCGCGCACCAGGACCTGCTCGCCTATCTGGTGCGCCGCCTGCTGGAGAACGGCGCGAACTCGTCCTTCGTGCACCAGATCGTCGACGAGGAGGTGAGCGCCGAGACGATCGCGCGTGATCCGTTCGACATCGTGGAGAACCAGGGCAGGGCGCATAATCCACTCATTCCTTTCCCGTCCGAGATCTTCCTTCCTGGCCGCCGGAACTCCATCGGACACGATCTCAACGACCCGATTGCATTGTCGGCCATCCATGCCGGGCGTGGACAATTTTCCGACAAGAACCGCTGGACGGCGGGCGTGGCGGGACGCGAGCGGCCGATCGTCAACCCCGCGAAGCCGGACGACGTCGTCGGCACGGTGCGCGAGGCGGATGCAGAGGCGGTGAAGGCGGCGATCGGCCGGGCGGTCGGGGTCTTTCCGGCCTGGGCGGCGACGCCGGTGGCGGAACGGTCGGCGGCGCTGCTGCGCGCGGCCAATCTCTACGAGGCCCACGAGGCCGAGTTCCTGGCGCTCTGTGCCCGCGAGGCGGGCAAGACGCTGGCCGACGGCGTGGCTGAATTGCGCGAGGCGGTCGACTTCCTGCGCTACTACGCGGCCGAGGCCGCGAAGGCCGAGGTGGGGACGGCCGCGCGCGGCGTGATCGCCTGCATCTCGCCGTGGAACTTTCCGCTGGCGATCTTCACCGGCCAGGTCGCGGCGGCTCTCGTCACCGGCAATGCGGTGATCGCCAAGCCTGCGGAACAGACGCCGCTGATCGCGGCGCGCGCGGTTGAACTGCTGCACCAGGCGGGCGTGCCGGAAGACGCACTGCAGCTCCTGCCGGGCGATGGCCCGTCCGTCGGCGCGCCCCTGACGGCGGACCCGCGTATTGCCGGCGTCTGCTTCACCGGGTCGACGGATGTCGCCCGGATCATCGAGCGGCAGCTGGCCGAGACGGCCGCGCCCGACGCCATGCTGATCGCCGAGACCGGCGGGTTGAACGCGATGGTGGTCGACTCGACCGCGTTGCCCGAACAGGCGGTGCGCGACATCCTGGCCTCGGCCTTCCAGAGTGCCGGCCAGCGCTGCTCGGCGCTGCGCATTCTCTATGTCCAGTCGGATGTCGAGGACAAGGTGCTGGAGATGCTGACCGGCGCGATGAAGGCGCTGGTGGTCGGCGATCCGTGGCTCTATCCGACCGACGTCGGCCCGGTGATCGACGCCGAGGCGCGCGACAAGATTTCGGCCTATTGCAAGGCGATGGAGGCGAAGGGACGGCTGGTCGCCAAGCTGGAGGCGCCGGGCGAAGGGTTGTTCGTCGCACCGCACATCTTCCGCGTCGACGGCATCGCCGAAATGGAGCGCGAGGTGTTCGGGCCGGTGCTGCATGTCGCGACCTTCGAGCCGGAGGAACTCGACCTCGTGGTGGCGAACATCAACGCCAAGGGCTACGGCCTGACCTTCGGGCTGCACACCCGCATCGAGGCGCGCGTGCAGCGGGTCATCGACCGGATCCATGCCGGCAATGTCTATGTGAACCGCAACCAGATCGGCGCGGTGGTGGGCTCGCAGCCGTTCGGCGGCGAGGGCCTGTCGGGCACCGGCCCGAAGGCCGGCGGACCGCATTACCTGCGCCGCTTCCGCAGCTCGGCGGTGGCGACGGGCGATGTCGGCCAGGCCGGCGCGGTGGCGCTGCCGCGTCGCTTCCCCGATGCGCGGATGGACAACTGGTCGACCAGGGCGGACCGCATCGCGGTGCTGCGCAGGCACCTGCGCGGCAAGGCGGGCGAGGCAATCGCGGCGGCTGCCGCGATCGAGTTCGGTCCGGTCGACCTGCCGGGCCCGACGGGCGAACAGAACACGCTGACGCTGGTGCCGCGCGGAAAGGTGCTGTGCCTGGGACCAGATACCGATTCGCTCCTGGCGCAGACGGTGCAGGCGCTCGCGGCCGGCAATTTGGTGGTGGCCGTGGCGCCGAAGGCGGCGGCAGCGCTCCAGCCGCTGACCGGCAAAGGCCTGCCGCTCGACGTGCTGGACGGAACGCTGATGCAGGGGGAACTTGCGGCGACCACGGTCGACGCGGTGGCCTATTCCCGCGCCGGAGCGACCGCGCGGGAGATCAGGCGCATCCTGGCGGAGAAGCCCGGCCCGATCGTGCCGCTGATCGCCGAAACGATCCACCCGGCCGCCTATGCCCACGAGCGCTCGGTCTGCGTCGACACCACCGCCGCCGGCGGCAATGCGAGCCTGCTCGCGGCGAGCTGAGGCGTTTCCCTTCTCCCCGTTCACGGGGGTCCGAACGACGGGCGAGACAAGCGGCTCGCCCCGGCACAGGTGCTCGAAGGGCGGATGAGGGGCAGCGCGCGGTCCCGGCATGTCACCGCCGTCATTCCGGGTCCGCGCAGCGGAACCCGGAATCCAGCGCGCCAACGCTGGTGTATTAACCCGATCTGCGCTCCGGCATGGGCGCGACGGTCGGTGAACGGCCTGCCTGCCCGGCGCTCTGGGTTCCGGGTTCCGCTGCGCGGCCCCGGAATTGTTTGTCTGAATCGGGCTAGAATACGGGTGGAACTGCGGGCTCTTCGACAGCCCGCAGTTCCGGCGGCAGGCAACCGTCCCGGAATCGGGTTTGCACCCGTCGTCATCAAGGTTCCTGCCGTCTCGCGCCATCGCTTGGAGAGTTGATCGGGCCGCTGATCGCCACGCCCGCAAACAATCTCAAGCCAGCCTGGATGAGGATAGCATCAGCATGGCCCTTCTGCACCACCTTCCCCGCCGCTGCCTGGGCTTCGACGTCGCCAAGGAGACGATCGCCGTCTCCGATGGCCGCACCGTCGAGGTCATCGACAACCGCCGTCCCGCCATCCGCCGGTTTCTGCGGGCCTGCCGCGCCGATTTCGCCGTGTGCGAGCCGACCGGCGGCCACGAGACCGTCCTGCTCGACGAGTGCCTGCGCCTCGACCTGCCGGCACACCGCGCCGACACGCGCAAGCTCAAGGCCTTCATCCGTTCGCGTGGCCGGCTCGGCAAGAGCGACGCCATCGATGCGCGCGAGCTGGCCGCCTATGGCCTGGAGCGCTGGGCGAGCCTCGCCCTGTGGCAGGCCGCCGACCCCCGCCAGGAAAGGCTCAAGGCGCTGGTTCGCCGCCGCGACGACCTCGTGGCTATGAAGGTGGCCGAGCAGAACCGCTCGAAGGCGCCCGGGGCAGCCGAACTGGCCACGACCTTCCGAGCCGTGCTGGCCGTCCTGAAGCGACAGATCGCGCGCGTCGAGCAGGCAATCCGCACGCTCATGCGCAGCGGGGTGCTGAAGCACAGGAGCGCCGTCGTCACCGCCATGGCGGGCATCGGCCAAGTCACCGCCGCCGCCCTTCTCGCCGCGATGCCGGAACTCGGCACCATGGACCGAAGGCAGGCCGCCGCGCTGGCAGGCCTGGCGCCGCATCCCAACGAAAGCGGAAAGAAGGTCGGCTACCGACGCATGCGCGGCGGCCGCCCGGCCGTGCGAACCATACTCTACATGCCCGCCATGCAGGCCGCCTGCGGACGCGGCGAGTTCGCGGACTTCTACAAACGCCTGCTGGCCGCCGGAAAAAAGCCAATCCTCGCCCTCGCCGCTGTCATGCGAAAGATCATCGTGACCCTCAATGCCAGGCTAAGGGACGCTCAAATGCAGCAGAGTTGATGACGGCGCGCGCGATTGTCCTCCCCGTGTGAGGAAGGCCGATCTTATCTGCGATGACGCTGCGATAAGGGCACGACAGGCGCACCTCAGGACGTGTCGCAGAACTCGACCGGCACGGCGGCGGCGATTGCAAGTCTCTCGATGAGCGCGCCCAGGCCATGGATCGCGCCGCCCTCATTCCCGGCCTCGTCCGACGCCTGGCCACGATGCAGGAACGACAGCCGGCACAGATGCGCCGCTACCGCCCGCATGTAGAGCCCGAATGCCCTGAGCGAATCGGCAAGCTCCTCCGCATCTAAGGGATGGCTGCCGAAGGCGGCCGGCATCGGGACGGACGTCCAGGGTCTGCGGGCGAAGCTCCGGAGCGTGCCTTCGACATAGGCGCTCAGCAGCGTATTGGCCTGCCAGGCGGCCCACAGCACGCACCAGCGGACCCAGAACGAGCGGCCGGCGGCCTGTTCGGCCATGTCGGCGATCGAGAACAGGCGCATGACGATCCTCGCCTTTAACGCCTGTTGCCTCCCCGCCTTCGCCCTCCAGCCCATCGCCGGCTCCCCTTTAACCGGGCACAGTGTCGGGCATGCTGGCAGGGTGGGGATGGAAAAATTTCGGGCGCTAACAGGAACAAGGGGTTAGCAGAAAACGGATTGAAAACGATCCATCGGATGGATGGGCCAGAACTGATCGCTCGGGCTCTTCTCAATACAGCGCACACTGTCCGCGATCGTCATCCCGGCGACCGGAGGTCAGCCGGGATCGATTGACCTTGGCGGGCTGGCGCTGACTCTTTCTGCGACCGTGGGGCGTTTTCGGCGTGTAACCGGAGAGAGGAATAGATCCCGGCTGACCTCCGGTCGCCGGGATGACGTCGCGTAGGGTGGGCGTTGCGCGGGGCGGGCGAGACGGATGGCTCGCCCCGGCAAGGGACCACCGAAGGCGGTAGAGGGGCGCCGGGGCCGTGGCTGCTCGACGGGTTCAGACCGCTTACGCGCCTTCGACGATCGAGAAACCCTCGAAGGTCGGGTGGCCGAGATAGCTGGGCTTGGTCGTGCCGGCATTGCGGTGCGAGGCGCGGAACTGTTCGGACTTGGTCCAGGCGCTGAAATCGTCGAAGCTGTCCCACACCGTGTGCGAGGCGTAGAGCGTGTAGCCTTCGGCCTCGTTGACCGGCCCTTTCAGCAGATGGAACTGCTGAAAACCCTTCATCTCGTGCAGGCTGGAATCGCGTCCCTTCCAGACGTTCTCGAAATCCTCCTCGGAGCCGCGAACGACCTTGAAGCGATTCATGGCGATATACATCAACGGGTTCCTTTCAGGCTGCGGGAGTCGCGGTCGGGCAGCTTTTCCTCCGCTGCGCGGCCGACGACGCTTAGAAAGTTGCCGGGGACAAATAGGCCGGAGCGACCGGACGGGGAAGGGCCTGCCTGCTCCGGCACGCCATGGTCGGCGAGGCGCACCACCTGCGGATCGGCGTCGAGGCGCGCCCGCTCCTCGAACAGGCGGAGGAGATCGGGGTGGAGGCCGTCGCCGAAGGCGCTGGCGAGTTCGTGAAGGCACAACAGGTTCATGGTCACCTCAGCCCCAGCGGGAACGAGAAATTCCACGACTTGCGTCCGTCCGGGATCGGCGGGAAGGGCGCGGCGCGGCGCACGGCCTGAAGGGCTGCGTTGTCCAGCGCCGACGAGCCTGAGCTGCGCGTCACGCTGACGCTGGCCAGTGCGCCGCTCGTTGTGACGGTAAAGGCGACATGCACGTCGCGATCGGCGCCGCGCCGCTTGCCAGGCGATATGCTGCGCACCGCGCGCTTCAGCTTGGACACGACCTTGCCCGGATAGTTGGAGACGGCGGCGTTGCCCGCGGTCGAGCCCTTGCCCTTGCCGGCATTGTCGGCGCGGGTTCCGCTCGCCTCGCCGTCGGCGACGCCCCTCTGGCCGTCGGCCTTGTCTTTGCCGCCGCGGCCGGCAGCGACCTTTTTCTCGGCCTTCCTGGCCGGGGCGTCGGCCTTGGCGGGCTTCGTCTCCGTCGGTTTGGCCTCGGCTTTCTTCACCGGCTTTTCCGCCCTTGGCTTCTCGGCCGGCTTGGGCTGCGGCTTCGTTTCGGCCACCTTCGGTGGCGGGGTAGGCTTCTCCGGTTCCGGCGTTTCGCCCACGACCGGCGCCTCCGGCACCTCGACCACTTCGTCGGGCGGGGGAACCGCGGCCGCCTGTGGCACGACGGGGGCGACGGCCTCCTCGTCGGGGACGACCTCGGCCGTATCGACAGCCAACACCTGCTGCACGGGGGAGGGCGCGGCGGTCGCCGCATCCGCCGGCACCGGCTCCGCATGTGGCGTCTCAGCCAGCTCGGCGACCCGTTCGGTGGCGACCTCCTCGACGGGGGTCACCATCTCCTCGACCGGCTGCACCGCCTCGACGGGCCCCACCGCGGAGGCGTCGATAGTCTCGACCGGCTGTGCGGGCGTCATGGTGATGATGGCGACGTTGGCCGCGTCTTCCGGGCCCTCCAGCGTCAGGTTGGCGGCGGAGTTGCCATACATCGCGACACCCGCCTCCTGCGAGCCGGCGATCTGCACGCTCTCGTCGCCGCCGCGCAGCAGAAAGAAGCCGGCGACGGCGGCGTGGAGCGCGACCGAGGCGACGAGCAACGCCAGCCATCTGCGCTGCGCGCGGGGAGCGGCGGGCGTCGCGGCGAGCGGCGCGACCGGCAGCGGCGACAGGTCGGGATTCTCGGTCTCGATCCAGGCGGGGCGCTGAGGCTCGCGCAGGAAGACGTGGTGCGGCGCCTGGAACGTGTTCGGCGGGTCGAGGCGCGCGCGCCGCGCCACCGGCCGGAGCGCGACCGGGCGGCGGGGAAGCGTTGGTGCGGGCTGGACCGACATCGAGCTATCGTCCGAAGGAGACGCCCGAGGTGGACTGGGTTTTCAGCGCGGCGAGGCAGGCGTCGGGCGCGGTGCCGGCGCCGGTGCACTCGGTTGCGTCGTTGATCAGCACGCGGCTGACATTTGCGCAGTCCACGCCCTTGAGATCGAACCGGCTCACCTTGGTCTTGCCGGCGGGCAGCGACCTGAAGTCGAGCACGGTGAGACGGTCGACTACGCCCGCCTTGTCGAACAGCGCCATCTCGAAAGCCGCGCGGTCGACCGGGGTGGCGAGGTTGTTCGCCACCACGAAAGTCAGCCTGCAGCCGCCTTCCGACGGCTGCAGGGCGTTGAGATCAAGGGAGACATGCTGCTCCGGCGAGGCGCCTTGCGCCGCCGCCGGAGCCAGCGGCATCGCGACCAGGGAGGTCAATACGAGGAGGGATGCCGCAAGGCGCATGATCACCAGCCGATTTGCTTGGACAGGGAGAGCTTGAACGTACGACCCTTGGCCGGATCGTTCATGAGGAACTCCTTGTACGGGCGGTTGAAGACGTTATCGATGCCCGCCTGGACCTCCCAACCGCGCGCGGCACCTTCCTTCGGAGTCCAGGAGAGGAAGATGTCGTGGACATCGAAGGCAGAGGAATAGCGAGTGACGGTGGATCCGGGAGGCGGGACCTCGTAGTCGCGTGCCGAATTTAGCGGGCCGGCTACAAAACGTGCATTCCATCCAAAGCGTAGATCGTGCTGCGGGAGCTTTCCGCCGAGGGTGAGTTTCAACTCATGCGGAGCAACAGAGGTCAGATATTCTTCGGTACGATTCGAGGACAAATCGCGACCGACTGTGTATGTATAGGCCGCATTCGCGAATACATAATCAGAGTCATAGGCCGTTTCGATTTCAAATCCGTATATCTCTGCACTGCTTATGTTCTCGTATCCTTGGATATTGTTTGGTCCAGGAACAAGAAACCTATTAAACGCGATCAGGTCTGTAATGTCGTTGTAGAAGCCGGTGAACTTAAGCTGACCGGAATCGCCTGTCTGAAGCATGTCGTAGCCTGACAGGGCGAAACCGGCCTCGTAGTTGGTGGAGAGTTCCTTCTTCAGATCGAGGCTCGGCAAGAACGTTGCACTTGAGCCGCTCGTTGAGAACACCTCGTCAATCGTCGGGAAACGTTCTGTGTGAGCAATCGAACCGAAGACGGCAATCGTGTCGTTGAACTTGTAGTGCGCCGCAAGCTTCGGCGAGATCGCCGTGTCGGTGAACGAATCCGAGCCAGAGATAGCGTCTTCCGGCGTCAGCTCATGCCAGTCGAAACGGACGCCCGGGATGAGCGTGAGGCGGTCATTCCAGATGAACTCGTTCTGCACGAAGAAGCCGGCCTTAAGGTCGGTTCCCTCAGGATGGAAACTCAGGTCGATCGGATCGCCGCTGTTGTCATAGATACTTGCAACGCGGGACTGATGAGCGATCTGTGCACCGTAAGTAAGAAAATTCTCCCAGTTTGCTCCCCGCCATTCCATCGTGTTTTGGGCGTTAAACTGTAGGGTTTTGTAGGCGTAGTCGGAATCGCACAATACATTGAACGATGAGGTAGACCCACAGTAGTCGCGGAGGTCAGCGTCGCGCTGCTTGTTACTGGTGTCCGAGTATGAGAGCGCCACCTTCAGGTCGAGCATATCGTTGTCAGAAAACGGGTTCTCATATGAGGCGATCGCAGTTTGATCAACGACGTGACGGTCCACCAGGCCGAAGAACGTGGCAGTCGACGTCTGCGAGAGCTGCTGGTCGTCGAGATCGGAATCCCAACGCTGGTAGGAGAGGCGGAGCGTTCCCTCGTCGCCCACCTTGAAGGTTCCCTTCGCGAGGCCGGACCAAGCGCGGAAGTTCGTGCCGATGATCTCGCTTCCATTGCCTGATTCGTAGACGTCGGCCTGGCGCCAGTTGCCCATCAGCAGGAATTCGGCATTCTCGCCCATGCGCTGGGCAAGCGTTGCCGAGCCGAGAACGCCCTTGCCGTTGCTCTCCAGCGTGGACTTCAGCTTCAGCGCGCCGCGGTCGCCCTCGGCGATGAAGTCCGACGCATCCTTGGTGGTGAAGTTGACCACGCCGCCGAGCGCGCCGGAGCCGTAGAGCGTCGACGACGCAGGACCGCGCAGCACCTCGACACGCTTGAAGAGCTCCGGGTCGGAGAAGAACGAACCGAGGCGGTACTGCTCGTAGAATTTCTGCACGCCGTCGACATTGACGATGATGCGGCCCTGGTCGCCGGAGTTTTCCGGCGCGCCGACGCCGCGGATATTGAAGGACTGGCCGAGCACGCGGTCCGAACCGGTGACATTGACGCCCGGTATCTTGCGGATCACGTCCGCGACAGTGGACGGCTGCGCGGAGTCGATGTCTTCCTGCTCAAGAACGCTCACCGCCTGCGGCGTATCGATCGCGACCTTTTCCTGGCCGGCGCCCAGCACCAGGCGCTGGAGTTGCGTGACGCGGCCTTTCTTCTGGCTTTCGGCCGTCACCTGTTCCGTCGAGGCGTCTTCCTGCGCCTGAACCATTCCCACATTCGCGAAGATCGCGAGGGCGGTGCCGCATAGCAGCGCCCTGTTTCGTCCCACCAGCCCCATAGTCCGCTCCTGACACATTGTGATTGTGCTGGCTGGCCCTCAGAGGCTGGCTGGCGTCAAATTCGATCCCGAATTTAAACTTGACTCGTTTACTCCGGTATTGCACTCCCTAATAAAGCTGATAAGCAGTGTCAACAATCCATATCACGATGTCGCCGAGCCAGCCAAGCGAGCAAGGCGCGATGAAGGGGCCGCCGCCGTGAACACGAGATTTACCTTCGATCACTCCACAGATGCCGACCGCTCGCTGCTGCGGCGCGAAGGCCTCGCCCGACCGGTCTCTCCCGTCCCGGCGCGTCGCGTCGACAGCGCGGTCCTGTTCCGGGGCGAGCACGAAATCGGCATCGAACACCACGGTGCGCTCTACCGCCTCAAGATCACGCGGCAGGGCAAGCTGATCCTCAACAAGTAGCCACACAGACAGCCAAAGCAGGACCAGGATTATGACTGCAGACCGACCCACGCCCGACGCGATCCGCCGTGCGCGCGCCGAAAACCCCAAAATGCGCGAGCGCGACCTCGCCGGCCAACTCGGCATTTCGGAAGCCGAATTCGTCGCCGCCTGGGTGGGAGAGGGGACCCGACGCATCCGTGCGGACGTCGATGCCTTCCTGACCGGCATGGAGGCGCTGGGCGAGGTGATGGCGCTCACCCGCAACGAGAGCGCCGTGCACGAGAAGATCGGCGTCTACGACAAGGTCGTGCTCGGCGAGCACGCCGCCATGGCGCTCGGCGAGCAGATCGACCTGCGCATCTTCCCGAAGGTGTGGGCGCACGGCTATGCCGTGTCGAAGACCGACGAGGATGGCACCGTGCGGCGCAGCCTGCAGTTCTTCAACGCCAGCGGCGAGGCGGTGCACAAGGTGCATCTGCGCGCGGCCTCGAATGTCGAGGCTTACGAAAAGTTGGTCGCTACCCTGATCCATGCCGAGCAGGAGCAGACGCTGCGTGTCGTCGCGCCGGTGACCTCGATCGCGCCGGCGGTCAATCCGTCCGTCGATGTCGAGGAGCTGCGCGCGCGCTGGTCGTCGATGACCGACGTGCACCAGTTCATGTCGATCCTGCGCGACCTGAAGCTCACCCGCCAGCAGGCGGTGCACCTCGTCGGCGAGGAATATGCATGGCCGGTCGATCACGACTCGGTCGCGGCGATGATGCGGATCTCGGCGAACGAGGAGATCCCGATCATGTGCTTCGTGGGAAATCGCGGCTGCATCCAGATCCACAGCGGGCCGGTGAAGGAGATCAAGCCGATGGGCCCGTGGATCAACGTGCTCGACGAGACCTTCCACCTGCACTTGCGGCTCGACCACATCCGCGAGGTGTGGGCGGTGCGCAAGCCGGCGAGCGAAGGCCATGTCACGTCGCTGGAAGCCTATGACGCGGCGGGCCAGCTGATCATCCAGTTCTTCGGCAAGCGCAAGGAAGGCGCGTTCGAGCGCGACGACTGGCGCGGCCTGGTCGAGAACCTGCCGCGCGGCCCGCGCTCGACCGCAGCCTGAGGAGAGAATGCCCATGACCCTCTTTCTTCCCAATGCGCGGACGCGCCGTGCTGCCATGTGGGCGGCGGCCGTCGCGCTGACGCTCGCGGCGCTCGCGGCACCGACGCCGAAGGCGCATTCGGCCGAGGATGTCGCCGGCGTTGCGAAGGCGAAACGCATCGTCGCGATCGGCGGCTCGGTGACCGAGATCGTCTATGCGCTGGGCGAGGAGGGTCGGCTGATCGCGCGCGATTCGACCGGCCTCTATCCGCCGGCCGCGCTTGCCCTGCCGGACATCGGCTACATGCGGGCGATCTCGCCGGAGAACGTGCTCGGCATCAATCCGGACGGGATCCTCACCATCGAGGGTAGCGGCCCGCCCGAGGCGATTGAGGTGCTGAAGAAGGCGAGCGTTCCCTTCGCCACCGTGCCCGAGAAATTTGACGAGGCCGGTATCCTGGAGAAGATCCGCGTGGTCGGCACCGCGCTCGGCGTCGAGGACAAGGCAGCGAAACTGTCGGCCGAGGTGAAGGCCGACATCGATGCCGCGATCGCGGCGACGGCCGGAATTGTCGAGCGCAAGCGGGTGCTGTTCATCCTGTCGATGCAGGGCGGCAAGGCGCTGGCGTCGGGAACCGACACCGCGGCCGACGGCATCATCAGGATGGCCGGCGGTGTGAACGTGATCTCGGAGTTCCCGGGCTACAAGGCGCTGACCGACGAGGCGATCGTCACCGCCCAGCCCGACCTGATCCTGATGATGGACAGGGGCGGCGACCACGCGGCGGCGAATGCCGACATGAAGGCGCATCCGGCGCTGTCGCAGACGCCGGCGGTGCAGAACGACGCCATCGTGCGGATGGACGGCGCCTATCTCCTCGGCTTCGGGCCGCGGACGGCGGCCGCGGCGCGCGACCTCGCCAAGGCGCTCTACGGCGACCGCGTCCTGAACTGAGTAGGGCCGGTGCTACAGAAAGTATCAGATGTGCCGGCCGCGGTCCGGAAGCCCTCAGCCGAGGGCGACCGGCGCCAGCGGGCCCGGATCGCCATCGTCATCCTCGCCGTCGCGCTCTGCGCGGCTTTTCTTTTCAGCCTGGCCTCCGGCGCCTCGGATGCATCCGCGCTGTCGGTGCTCGGCGAGCTGCTGGGGATCGGCGCGGAGGGCGCGATGTCGGCGCGCGACCGCATCATCGTCATGGACATCCGCCTGCCGCGCGCCGTGCTCGGCGTGCTGATCGGAGCCGCACTTGCCGTGTCCGGCGCGGTGATGCAGGGCCTGTTCCGCAACCCGCTCGCCGATCCGGGCCTGGTCGGCGTGTCGGCCGGCGCCGGGCTTGGCGCGATCTCGATCATAGTGCTCGGCGGCACCGCGCTTGCGCCGTTGACCGCACTGCTCGGTATCTATTCGTTGCCGCTGGCGGCGTTCTGCGGCGGCCTGCTGACGACGCTGGTGCTCTACCGCGTCGCGACCCGGCGCGGCCAGACGTCGGTCGCGACCATGCTGCTCGCCGGCATCGCGCTCGGCGCCATGGCCGGCGCACTGTCGGGACTGCTGGTCTACATGGCCGACGACCGGCAGCTGCGCGACCTGACGTTCTGGGGGCTCGGCTCGCTCGCCGGCGCAACCTGGATCAAGATCGCGGCCGCCGGCCCGATCATCGCGGCGGCACTCGTCGCGGCGCCCTTCCTGGCGCGCGGGCTGAATGCGCTGTCGCTCGGCGAATCGACTGCCAACCATCTCGGCATCCCCGTGCAGCGGGTGAAGTCGGTGGCGATCGTCACGGTGGCCGGCGCAGTGGGCGCGTCTGTGGCGGTTTCGGGCGGCATCGGCTTCGTCGGCATCGTGGTGCCGCATCTGCTGCGGCTGGTGATCGGCCCGGACAACCGCTACCTGCTTCCGGCCGCGGCCGTGCTGGGCGCCAGCCTGCTGCTTCTGGCGGATTCGGTCAGCCGCACCATCGTGGCACCCGCCGAACTGCCGATCGGCATCGTCACGGCCGCTGTCGGCGCGCCGTTCTTCCTCTGGATCCTGCTGCGCAAGCGCGGCGTCATAGACCTGTGAGAAGCGCCATGATCGAGCTCAGCAAGGTTTCGGTCGACATCGGATCGAAGCGGATCGTCTCCGACGTGTCGTTCGCCGCGCAGGCGGGCGAGGTGACGGCGATCGTCGGGCCGAACGGCTCCGGCAAGACGACGCTCCTGAAGGCGATCTCGGGCGAATGGACCTATCACGGCTCGGTCAAGCTCGCCGGCCGTGAGCTGCGGACGATGAAATTGTGGGAAGCGGCGGGCTTCCGCGCCGTGCTGCCGCAGGCGACCACGCTGTCGTTTCCCTTCACCGTGCTCGAAATCGTCCGGCTCGGCCTGACGAGCGGCCGTTCCGGCGTGAGCGGATCGGCGCTGGAGCTGCTGGCCGAGGAGGCGCTGGAACGTGTCGACCTGGCGGGCTTCGCGGGACGGTTCTACCAGGAACTCTCGGGCGGCGAGCAGCAGCGGGTGCAGCTTGCCCGCGTGCTGTGCCAGGTCTGGCAGCCGGTGCTCGACGGCCAGGCGCGCTTCCTGCTGCTCGACGAGCCGGTGTCGAGCCTCGACATCAAGCACCAGCTGATCATCATGGGCATCGCGCGCGACTTCGCCAAAGCCGGCGGCGGCGTGATCGCCATCCTGCACGACCTCAACCTGACGGCGATGTTCGCCGACAGGATCGTGATGATGCACCGGGGCAGGGCGGAGGCGGTCGGACGGCCGGCGGAAGTGCTCGTGGACGAGCGGATCAGCCGGGTGTTCGAATGCGGCCTGCGCGTCGGCGTCACGCCCGCGGCGGGCGCGCCGTTCGTGCTGCCTCAGTCGGCGACGCTGTAGAAAAGACGTTCGTCATGCCGGAGGCCGAAGGCCATCCGGTATCCATTGGCGTGGGCGACTGGAGCGCGGCTTCTTCGCCGTGAATCCGAAACGATAAGACGTCGCAGGTGGAACCCGACCGGGGCCAGTTCTCGGAGAAGAATGGGTCCCGGATGGCCTGCGGCCTCCGGGATGACGTCTGCGGATTGAATATGCCGCCGGGCTTTTATGCCGCGGCGACGGGCTGCGCGGGCTGCGGGATGCCGAGAAGCAGGCGGACGTCGGTCCGATCCTTGACGAGATCCTCGATGGTGAAGCTCTCCAGAACCTCGAAGAAGGCGCCGAGCGCCTTGCGCAGCGCGCTGTTGAGCGCGCAGGAATCGATCAGCGGGCAGTCGACGGCGTCATTCTCAAAGCACTCCGCCATGGCAAAGTTCTCTTCCGTGACGCGCACGACGTCGAACAGGGTGATCTCGGACGCGGCGCGCGCGAGCCTGACGCCACCGTTGCGGCCACGGACGGTCTCCACCAGGCGCGCTTCGACAAGCGGCTGCAAGATCTTGAAAAGAAACAGTTCCGACACGTTGTATGCCGACGCGATCTCGGGAATCCGGCTCAGCCGACCGCTGTTGGCCGCGCAATACATCATGATGCGGACGGCATAGTTGGTCTGACGGGTAAGGCGCATTGGATCGCTTTCCTTGGACGTTCCGGATTTGCCACCGGTTAACGCCTATATGCGCCCCTTTTTGGAATTATTCCAGACTAGATTGAGATAAGCTGACAAAAAAGTTCAACTTAACCTATCTGCTGGGCGGACGCCGCCGCCTCTGCCGGTGGCCGCCTCGTAGGCGGCAGCCGCGCGCAGGACACTGGCATCGCGGCGGGGCGGGCCGACGAGCTGGAAACCCATCGGCCGACCCTGGCCGTCGAAGCCCGCGGGCAGGCTGATGGCCGGGCAGCCGGCCATGGTGGCGAGCGCCGTGACCTCCATCCAGCGATGGTAGCTGTCCATCTTCCGGCCGCCGACCTCGTCCGGCCAGTGGATGTCGACGCTGAACGGAAACACCTGCGCGGTCGGCAGAGCGAGGAAGTCGTAGCGCTCGAACAGGCGCAGCACCGCCTTGTACCATTCGGAGCGGACGACCGAGGCGGCGTGAATGGCCGGGGCCTTGAGATCGAGCGCGCCCTCGATCTCCCAGACGGCTTCGGGCTTGAGCAGCGGCCGGCGCGCCGGATCGTCATAGTGCACCTTGAGCGCACAGCCGCTGGTGGCGTGGCGCAGCGTGATGAACGCCTGCCAGATCCGCTCGAAATCGACGTCGGGGAGATGCGCCTCGACCGAAAGGCCGATCGGCTCGAAGTCGCCAAGTGCGGCCTCGCAGAGCGCCAGAACGCCGTCCTCGGTGGCGAGATGCCCGCCGAGATCGCCGAGCCAGGCGATGCGGCTGCGCTCGAGCGGGCGCGACAGCTGCGCGGTGAAATCGGTGTCGACACCGCCGAGCGACAGCGGCGCGCCCGGCTCGTAGCCCGCCTGCACGGACAGAAGCAGCGCGAGGTCGGCGACGTTGCGGGCCATCGGGCCTTCGACGCCCATCTGGCTGATGAACAGTTCGCCGCCCGGGCCGCTGGGCACAAGACCCTGCGAGGGGCGGAAGCCGTAGATGTTGTTCCAGGCGGCGGGATTGCGCAGCGAGCCGCCCATGTCGCTGCCATCGGCGAGCGGAACCATGTGCAGCGCGGTGGCCACCGCCGCGCCGCCGCTCGATCCGCCCGATGTGAGGTTCTGGTCGAAGGCGTTGCGGGTCGGGCCGAACACCTCGTTGTAGGTCTGCGAGCCGAAGCCGAATTCCGGCACGTTGGTCTTGCCGATGAAGATGGCGCCGGCGGCGCGCATGCGGGCGACGAAGAAATCGTCTTCCGCAGGCACGAAATCCGCGAAGATGCGCGAGCCGAAGGTGGTCCGCAGCCCCCTGGTGCCGGCGATGTCCTTCACTGCCATCGGCAGGCCGAAGAGCGGGCCCGCCGCGCCGCCTGCCGCCAGGTGCCTGTCGGCCGCATCGGCCTCGGCGAGGATCTCGGCGCGCGGGCGCAGCGACACGATCGCGTTGACCGCCGGATTGACCGCCTCGATGCGGTCGAGGAATGCCTCGGAGACCTGTCGGCACGAAAGGTCGCGGGCGCGGATCTTCCGGGCGAGTTCGACGGCGTCGAGGCTGCAGATCGGGCCGGGCGCGGGGAAGGGCATCGTGGTCATCATGCCGACTGGATGCGCGAACGGCAGGCCGCTTGTCAATTTCCGCTTTCGGCTCGAACCGCGAGGCTTTGTGCGACGTCCTGTTGACGGTGCGTCGCCGCGAGAAATCATGCATGGTATATATACCGACTTGAATTTTATTGTGCGCTGCACAATATCAGCGCCGACGACACGTCGATGACTCGCGGGAGGAACACCACGAGGATCGCGCCCATGATGAAGACCAGGCACTCGCACTCCAAGCTCACAGGACAGATCCGCCAGTTGCGGCCGTCCGACCTTGCGAATTTTCGCGAGCACCTGCTGCGGCTCGACCCGGAAAGCCGGCGCGACCGCTTCAACGGGATGACGGACGATGTCTTCGTCGCCTCCTATGCCGCGCGCTGCTTCTCGCAGGGCGCCACCGTGATCGGCTATGTCGAGAATGGCGAGGTGCATGGCGCTGCCGAACTGCATGAGCGCCCGGACCTCGACCCGCCGACCGGCGAGATCGCCTTCTCGGTGGAGCGGCACCTGCAGCACAAGGGCATCGGCAGCCAGCTGTTCAAGCGCCTGATCGGCCACGCGCTGGCGCTGGGCTATGAGAGCCTGCGCGTCACCACGCATCCGAACAACCAGGCGATGAAGTCGCTGGCGCGCAAGTTCGACGCGAATCTGCACTTCGAGGACGGCGAGACCGTCGGCTCGATCGACCTCACCGGCATGCACATGTCATTCACGACGCACCTGCCCACGGGCAGCGTCATCCGCGCGGTCGTCTGACGACAAGTCGCGCGGGAGCCGGCAGGTCTATCCAAATGCGCCAAAGAGGCGCCTAAAACTGAGGTTGCCTTCCGGACTGAAGCTCACCACGCGGTTGCCGGCGTCGCGGGCCCAGCGGCGCTCGACCATTTTCTCGAGCATTGCCGCTCCCAGTGCGCCGCCGAGATGGTTGCGCCGCTCGCTCCAGTCGAGGCAGGCGCGGCAGACCGGACGCCTGCCGCGCTCGAGCGCGTCCAGGTCGACACCGAACTCCGTGACGAAGGCACGGCCGGGTTCGCTCAGGCGCAGGACATCCTCCCCCTCGATGAAGCCGCGCGCCTCCATTGCCGTGAGCATCGCGACGCCGCGCTCGCCGGCGAGGTGATCGTAGCAGCGGCGCGCCTGGCGCAGCGCCGTGTCCTTCGGGCCGGTGCGCACGCGCGTCGCGCCCATGCGCGCCGCAAGTCCCGTCAGCCCCTCGATCACCTGTGCGACGTCGGCGCCCGAGAGCCGGTAATATCGATGGCGGCCCTGCTTTTCAGCCTTGAGCAGGCCTGCCGCCTCCAGTTTCGTCAGATGGCCGCTGGCGGTCGGCAGCGCGACATGCGCGGCTTCCGCCAGTTCCGACACGGTCAGCGCACGGCCGTCCATCAGCGCCGTGAGCATGTTGGCACGGGCAGGATCGCCGATCAGCGCAGCGATCGTGGAGATCACGGGACCTTCTTTCATAGTTTGATGCTAACCGAAGTATGATCGTGTCGCAACGCGTATTCTCCGGCAATCGAACCGGAGAATACACATGATGAGATCGACAGCGATGGCGGTCGCGACGGCGGCCGGCAGCGCCGGAAGGGCGCTTGCCGACATTGGCGCAAACGCCTTCGCGCTGCTGTGCCTGGCATTTGCCCGGTCACGGCAGCGCCGCGCATTGGCGGAACTGGACGAGCGCCTGCTGCGCGATATCGGCCGCACCGCAGAAGAAGCCCGACGCGAAGCGGCCAAGCCGGCCTGGCGCGGTTGACCCATGCACAAACCCCGCCGGATCGCTCCGGCGGGGTTTTTCTTGATGCGAACTGCTGTTGACGCGGGACGCTACGCTTACGCGGCCTTCTTGGTGTAGAGGGCCGAAATCTCGGACTGGATGGTCTTGGCGCCGTCGACGGCAGCCACGCGGGCGGCCTCGGCGGCTTCGCGGGCGCGCTCGAAGTTCGAGCGGGCGCTGTCGCGGACATAGTCGACCTGGATCTGCGCCGCCTCGTTGAGCGATTTGGCAGTCGCGACTTTCTCGACCGTGGCGAGCGCGTGGCGGACATTGGCGAGCGAGGCTTCGACAAGCCCGCGGGTGAAATCGGCATAGCCGCTGACGAGCGAGGTCGCGAAGGTCTCGGCGCGATGCGTGGCGCTCTTGACGTCCTCGTGCAGGTTTTCCGCGCGCTCCTGAGCGTCGGTTGCCATGCGCTTGACGAAGTCGCGCGCGGCGGCGGGAACTTCCATTTTCGACTGAACGGTTTCGACGGCTTCGGACAGCGCCGACATGGCGTCCTGGGCGACGGAAGCGGGATTGGTGGCCTTGGCCATGATATTCTCCATCCTCATAAAGGGAGCAACGGGGTCGCCTCGTTCACCATGACCCGAGGCTTAGCCGGCATATAGGTCGGCTATTGTGCATTGCAACATAAGATTTGTGTGCACTGCAAAAAATACCGTGATTGCAGCGCCCGGCGAAGGGCAGGGGTGGCGCGCATGGCCGCGGACGCCTAGATCACGACGGACCAGCCGGATCGCATTCCATGCAGGACATCGCCAGCACTTCTGCGCTCTCCGCGCCCGACGCGGCAAAACTGGCCGCGCTGCGGCGGATGAAGGCGCTCGCCACCGGCATGCTCGTGCTGTGCCTGATCGTGTTCCTCCTGGCGCGCAGCTTCGAGGCGTCGGTTCCCGCACTCGCCTTCGTGGCGGCCTTCACGGAGGCGGCGATGATCGGCGGGCTGGCGGACTGGTATGCGGTCGTGGCGCTGTTCCGGCGGCCGCTCGGCCTGCCGATCCCGCACACGGCGATCATCCCCTCGAACCAGGAGCGCATTGCCGACAATCTCGGCCATTTCATCGAGCAGAATTTCCTCGCGCCGGACCCGGTGAGCCGCAAGCTGCGCGAGGTGGATTTCGCCGCGCTGGTGGCGGACTGGCTGGCGGAACCGGAGCGCGCGCAAAGCCTGTCGCGCTTCGTGGCGCGGCTGGTGCCGCAGGCGGTAACGGCGATCGAAGGCTCGGGCCTGAGGGAGTTCGTGGCGCAGCGCGTCACCGAGCAGATCGAGAAGGTGCAGGTGGCGCCGCTGGCGGCGGAGCTTTTGACCGCCTTCGCCGACGAGCGGCGGCACCAGAGGCTGCTCGACGAGATCGTGAAAGTGCTGGCGCGCTTCCTCAACGACCAAGAGGCGCTGGACGCGCTGCGCGACAGGATCCGCGACGAACTGCCCTCGCTGGCGAAGCTGTTCCGGGCGGACGCCTATCTCCTGAAGAAGATCGTACTTGCGGCCGGCGCGCTGCTGGACGAGGTGAAGGCCGATCCGGACCATCCGATGCGGGCCGAGTTCGACCGCTTCGTCGAAGGGTTCGTCGAGAAGCTCAGGACGTCGAAGGCCTATGCGAAGCGGGCGGAGACGCTGAAGCGCGACTTCCTCGCCCGGCCGGAGCTGCGCGACCTGGCTCAGGACATGTGGCAGGGGTTCCGCACGTTCCTCGAGCAGGATGCGCGCTCGGAGACCTCGATGATCCGCACTCACATGGCGTCGCTCTTCGTCGACATCGGCCGCCAGCTCGCGGCGGACCCGGCGATCCGCGCCGACATGAACGCCGGCTTCGTGGTGGCGCTGTCCTCCTTCGTGGAGAGCCAGAAGAGCGGCGTGTCGCGCTTCATCGCCGACCAGGTGAAGGGCTGGGATCTCGGCCAGCTCACCCAACTGATCGAGATCAATGTCGGGCGCGACCTGCAGTTCATCCGCTTCAACGGCATGCTGGTGGGCGGACTGGCGGGGCTGGCGCTGCATGTCGGCGAACTGCTGATCTTCGGCAATTGACCTTCCCCGGCCATGGCCTAATCTGGTCCGGCGCGGCACGGAATGCGAGGCCGCGAGACGGGAGGACGAGATGGCGAAAAAGACCGACAACGGGTCGTTCATCGACATGTTCAAGAGCTTCGGCGAGGAGCTGAAGATGCCGAGCGTCGATGTCGACAAGATCATCGAACATCACCGCAAGAACCTCGAGACGCTGGAGAAGACCGCCAAGGCCGCGACCGCGGGTGCCTCGAGCCTGATGGACAAGCAGCGCCGCATCCTCGAGGAGACGCTGCGCGAGGTGAGCGACATGGCGCAGGATTTCCGCGCCTCCGGCGGTCCGCAGGAGCTGATGAGCAAGCAGGCGGATTTCGCCAGGCGCTCGTTCGAGACCGCGGTCAAGAACGCCAGCGAGATGGCCGACGTGGTGCGCAAATCCTCCACCGAGACGATCGAGATCCTCCGCGACCGCATCAAGGAGGCGATGGAGGAGATCCGCGAGGGGATGGAGCGGAAGAAGTAGGCCGGTCCCGATCAGGGGGAAGCCATGACTTCGCCGTCTCCCGGCCGCCTGCGCCAGATGCAGATCTACGTGCCCGGCGTGGGCGGGGCGAGGCCGCTCGTGCCGGTGGCGCCCGATGCGCTGGAGGCGAAGGCCGCCGCGGCGATGAGCCCGGACGCGGCCGCCTACATCGTCGGCGGCGCGGGCATGGAATCCACGATGCGCGCCAACCGCGCCGCCTTCGAGCGGCACCGCTTCGTGCCGCGGGTGCTGAACGACGTCTCGACGCGCGACCTGTCGGTCGAGCTGTTCGGGCGCAGGCATGCGGCACCCGTGCTGCTCGCGCCGGTCGGCGTGCTGGAAATGGTGCATCCCGAGGCCGATCTCGCCGTGGCACGCGCGGCCGCGGCCGAGGGCATCGGCTACGTCTTCTCCAATCAGGCCTCGGTGGCGATGGAGAAGACGGCGGCCGCGATGGGATCGGCGCCGCGCTGGTTCCAGCTCTACTGGTCGAGCGACGACGCCTTTGTGCAATCGCTCGTCGGCCGAGCGGAAAGCTGCGGCTGCGAGGCGATCGTGGTGACGCTCGACACGACGCTGCTCGGCTGGCGGCCGCGCGACCTCGACAAGGCCTCTCTGCCCTTCCTGAAGGGGCAGGGGCTGGCGCAATATCTCTCCGACCCGGTGTTCCGCGCCGCGATCCCGGCCAAAGCGCCCGAGACCGGCGTGAAGCCGAGGGGGCTGGGGGTGATAGAGGCGCTGCTGAGCCTGCGCCGCAAGGGCAAGGCGTTCGACCTGTCGATCGGCCAGGTGCGCGCGGCGGTCGGGCATTTCGTGGCGACCTATTCGCGACCCGATCTGACCTGGGCCGACATTGCGCGGTTGCGGGCGATGACGAAGCTGCCGATCCTGCTGAAAGGCGTGCGCCATGCCGACGATGCGAGGCTGGCGAAAGAGCACGGCGTCGACGGCCTGGTGGTTTCGAACCATGGCGGCAGGCAGGTGGACGGCGAGATCGCGACGCTCGACGCCCTGCCGGGCGTGGTGGCCGCTGCTGGCGAAATGCCGGTGCTGATGGATTCAGGCATCCGCTCCGGCGCGGACATGGCGAAGGCGCTGGCGCTGGGCGCCCGTGCCGTCCTGCTCGGGCGGCCTTACGTCTACGGCCTCGCGCTGGCGGGGGAGGCGGGCGTGGGCGAGGTGATCCGCAACGTCATTGCCGAGTTCGACCTGACGCTCGCGCTGATCGGCCGGACACGGGCGACGGAGCTTGGGCCGGAGTGTCTCGAATAGGCCGCGTCTCATTCACTGACATGAAAGAACGCCGGCCGCTTTGCAGAAGGGCCCGAGGGGTCTAGATGCCTGCGGGCTGAAAAAGCTTACAGGAGAGTCTGCATGGCGAAGGTGACATTCGACGGCCTCAAGGGCATGGTCGGGCAGGAACTCGGCGTGTCGTCCTGGGTGACGATCGACCAGAAGATGATCGACGCCTTCGCCGATACGACCAATGACCATCAGTGGATCCATGTCGACGTCGATCGCGCCCGGCGGGAGGCCCCGACGAAGTCGACCATCGCGCATGGCTACCTGACGCTGTCGCTGGTCGCCTCGCTGTTCTACGAGATCGACGCCACGCCGGACGGCACGGCGGCGGCCTTCAATTACGGGCTCGACAAGGTGCGCTTCATCAATCCGGTCAGGGCAGGTTCCCGCGTGCGCCTGCGCTCGACGCTTGTCTCCTTCGAGGAGAAGTCGCCGGGCCAGTTCCTGATGAAGGCCAGCAGCACGGTGGAGATCGAGGGCGAGCAGAAGCCGGCGCTGATCGCCGAGACGCTGGTGCTGTTCGTCAGGGACAGCGTGGCCGCAGAGGGGTGACGGGGGCCGTTGGCGGGCCTGGCGGACACACCATCACGCGTCATTCCGGGGCCGCGCAGCGGAACCCGGGATCCAGGTTGCCGCCGCCGGCCAACTTGTCCTAGTCCGACAATCCGCAATCCCCAGGTCTGTCCTCTGGATTCCGGGTTCGCTACGCGCCCCGGAATGACGGCGTAAGGTTTGGCGCCTATCGTTCGTGCTGCCGGATCACCTTCAGGAACGCGTCGCCGTAGCGCTCAAGCTTCGACTGGCCGACGCCGGAAATGCCGAGCAGCGCGTCGCGGTTCGTCGGGCGCTCGGTCGCGAAGGCGACGAGCGTCGTGTCCGGAAAGACGACATAGGGCGGGACCGCAAGTTCCTTCGCGATCGTGAGGCGCGCGGCGCGCAAGGCCTCGAAGAGCTCCATGTCGGCTTCCTCCAGCGCGGACCTCGCCGTGGTCGAGCGCGGCGACGCGCCTCGCGATGCCTTTGCCGTGGTCGGACGGTCCTTGCGGAAGCGCACCTCGCGCTCGCGCCGGAAGACGGGCCGGGCCTCCGGCTCCAGCCTCAGCGCGCCGAAGGCGCCGTGGTCGACGCTGACGAGGCCGGCCGCGAGAAGCTGGCGGTAGACCGACTGCCAGGTCTTGGCGGGAATGTCCTTGCCGGCGCCGAAGACCGGCATCTCGGCATGGCCGAAGCGGATGGTCTTCTCGTTGCGGTTGCCCATGAGAACGTCGATCAGGTGGCCCGCGCCGAAGCGCTCGCCGGTGCGGTAGATCGCGGCCATCGCCTTGATGGCGGCCTCCGTCCCGTCCCAGGTCTCGACCGGCCTGAGGCAGGTGTCGCAATTGCCGCAGCCGCCCCTGTGCGCCTCGCCGAAATGGGCGAGGATCGCCTGCCGGCGGCAGCCGGGCGTCTCGCAGATGGCGAGCAGCGCGTCGAGCTTGGCGCGCTCGACGCGCTTGACGTCGTCGCCGGCGGTTCCCTCGTCGATCATGCGGCGGCGCTGGATGACGTCGGCCATGCCGTAGGTCATCCACGCGTCGGACGGCAGCCCGTCGCGACCGGCGCGGCCGGTTTCCTGATAGTAGGCCTCGACCGAGCCCGGCAGGTCGAGATGGGCGACGTAGCGCACGTTCGGCTTGTCGATGCCCATACCGAAGGCGACGGTGGCGACCAGGCACAGGTCTTCCTGTCGGAGGAAGGCGTCCTGGTTGGCGTCGCGGACGGCGCGGTCCATGCCGGCATGGTAGGGCAGGGTCCGGATGCCCTGCGCGGAAAGCCACTCGGCCGTGTCCTCGACCTTGGCGCGCGACAGGCAGTAGACGATGCCGGAAGAACCCTTGTGGCGCGACAGGAACCGCAGCAACTGCTGGCGCGGCTGGTCGCGCTCGACGATCTCGTAGGCGATGTTCGGCCGGTCGAACGAGGTCGTGAACACCTCGGCGGAGCGCAGCTCCAGCCTGTCGATGATGTCCTCGCGGGTGTGCGGGTCGGCCGTCGCCGTCAGCGCGATGCGCGGCACGCCGGGATATTGCGCGGCGAGCTGGCCGAGTTCGCGATACTCCGGGCGGAAATCGTGCCCCCACTGCGACACGCAATGCGCCTCGTCGATGGCGAAGAGCGCGATCCGGGCGTTGCCGATCAGCTCCTTGAAGGCGGGCGTGACGATGCGCTCCGGCGTGACGTAGAGAAGGTCGAGCTCGCCCCGGGAGATCGAGCGGCGCACCTCGACATATTCGTCGCGCGTCAGCGAGGAGTTGAGCGCCGCGGCGCGGACGCCGAGCTGCTTCAAGGCTTCCACCTGGTCGCGCATCAGCGCGATCAGCGGCGACACGACGATGCCGACGCCGGGCCGGCACAGCGCCGGGATCTGGAAGCAGAGCGACTTTCCCGCGCCAGTGGGGAACAGGACGACCGCATCGCCGCCCGCCACGACGCGCTCGACGACGGCGGCCTGCTTGCCGCGGAACGAGGCATAGCCATAGACCCGCTTCAGCACGCCGAGCGGATTTTCCGTCCCTTCGCTGCCAAACAACGGATCGATACGGCCCTGGACCTGCGGCATGGAATCGCTTTCGTGAGGACCCGCTTATGGCACAGGTCCCGCCACGGTCGCGAGCTTTGGGGCGAGGAGGGCGATACCGGCGACAAGGTCGCCCAGATTCCGCACTGTCCGAAGGACAGGGCCTCGCCGTCCTGTTCCGATTGCTAGCGGCCGGACTGCCGAAGCTCCGCAAGAACGGTCTGCGCCTTGTCGAGGCGAACGTGGCCTTCGTCCTTGAGGCGGGCCACCACCTTTTCGATCTCGTCGCCATCGGCGCCGGCGGCGACGGCGATGTTGCGGGCGTGCAGCGACATGTGGCCCTTCTGAATCCCCTCGGCGGCCAAGGCGCGCAGCGCGCCGGTGTTCTGGGCGAGCCCGACGGCGACGATGATCTCGGCGAGTTCCTGGGCGCCCTTGACGCCCAGCAGCTTGACGGCCGCCTGGGCCACCGGATGGGTCTTGGTGGCGCCGCCGACCAGGCCGACGGCCATCGGAAGCTCCAGCGTGCCGACGAGATTGCCGGCGTCGTCCTTCTCGTAGTGCGACAGGGAGGTGTAGCGGCCGCCCGCCGCGGCATGGGAGTGCGCGCCGGCTTCCACCGCGCGTGTGTCGTTGCCGGTCGCCAGCACGACGGCGGTGATGCCGTTCATGATGCCCTTGTTGTGCGTCGCCGCGCGATAGGGATCGGCCGCCGCGAAGGCGTAGGCGTCGATGATGCCGTCAACGACGTCCGGCCCGCCGAGCGCCTGGCAGTCGTAGGTGGCGCGCACGCGCGCAAGCCGCAGGTCCGCCTTGTTGGACAGGATACGCAGGCGGACGCGGCCGCAGGCGATCTGCGCGACAAGCGGCGCAAGCGCCTCGGCCATGGTGTTCACCGCATTGGCCCCCATGGCGTCGCGGACGTCGACGATCAGGTGCAAAACGACATAGGTCTTGTCGGCAACATTGACGATGCGCACCTCGATGTCCTTCGCGCCGCCGCCGAGCTTCACCAGCAGCGGGTCCTGCTCGTTGGCGAGATCGAGGAGGTCCTGCCGCCGCTCGTAGAGCCTGAGGCGGGCCGCCTGGGGATCCTTCGCGCCGACCACCTGGATCTGCGAGATCATGATCGGCTGGTCGCTCGACGCCCAGAACCCGCCATGCAGGCGCGCGACGGAGGCCATGTTGCTCGCCGCCGCGACGACGGAAGGTTCTTCCGTCGCCATCGGGATCAGGTAGTCGCGTCCGTTGATGGTGAAGTTGGCGGCGACGCCGAGCGGAATCGACAGCGTGCCGACGACGTTCTCGATCATGCGGTCGGCGATCGCCAGCATCTTGCCGTCCGCCGTGACCATGCTCGCGAGCTCGCCTTCGGGCAGGCCGGACCGTTCGACGATGGCCTTGAAGCGTTCCGGCGGCGAGAGCTTGTAGAACCCCGGAATGCGGCTGTTGACGGACATGAAAACGAGTCTCCCAGTGTGCATTTTCCCGGAACCTAAGTGGGTCTCCGCGCCGGGAACAATGTGCAGCGCTTACACCTGGGGTTCGCTTCTTTGTGGCTTCGTCACAGCGACGATGCGCGGTCAGGCGGCCTGACCGAGGATATGAAGACGCAGCGCAATGTGGACCTCGAGGGTCTTCGAGGGATCGGCCCAGTCCGGGTTGATCAGCGAGATCGTGTCGAGCCGCTGGCGCATCGTGTTGACGTGGATGCCCAGCATCTCGGCGGCCTTCTGCGCACTGCGCCCGGCGTCGAGATAGGCAAGCAGGGTGGCTGCGAGCTGGCTCTTGCGCCTTTCGTCATGTTCGATCAGGGAGCCGATCGTGGAGCGCAGGAACAGGTCGACCGCGTTCTCGCCCTTGTTGTGGAACAGGAGCGCGTAGACCGACAGGGTCTTCTCGAACACCACCCGGCCGTGCTGGTTGAGGCCGCGCATCAGGCCGAAGCATCGGCGCAGGCTTTCATACTCGGCCGGCACCTTGTCCAGCGTGGCGATCGGGTCGGAAATGACGATGCTGAGCCTGTGGCCGAACGCTTCTTCCAGCTTTTCCGATATGCGGTTGGCGAGAGCGCCGGGCTCCGGGGCGTTGGTAACGATTGCGAGGTCGCCGTTGAACTCTGCGAAGATCGTGTCGCGTCCGGCGAGCGTCGAGCGCAGCGCGGAGGAGGCCTGGGCCGAGGTGATCGTGGCAAGTTCGACCAGCATCACCGTCACCGGCCACGACAGGCTGATGCCGGAAGGCAGCCGCCGCGCGCTTTCGGGCGAGAACGGATCGGTGGTGCCTCGCAGCAGCGCCGAAACAGTGTCGGCGACGTTCCGGTGCGCGATCTGCGCGATCCTGTCGAGGGAAAGCAGCACGATGCCGGTCACGATCGCGCTGCGCTCCAGCGTGCGCGTCTCGGGCGCCGATAGAGGCCTGTTGCGGGTGAAGACGAGGGCGCCGAGCCGCGCCGAGCCGCCCATGACGGCCGTGACCACCGTGACGCTGCCGTCGGCTGCCGGAAGCGAGACCGCCCGGCCGATGCGGTCGCTCTCGCGCACGGCCTTGGCGAGCGCGTCGTCCGAGAGACGATCCGCCACGGCGCCCGAAATGAGGTTCCGGCTCTCGTCGACGACGCCGGCCTGACCCTTGAGCAGGTTCGAGACCCGGTTCACCAGGTCGTCCAGCGAGCCGCCGCGCGCGATCAGTTCGGTCAGCTGCTCGTGCGCCACCGCGGCCTGCTCGATGTCGTCGGCCTTTGTCCGGAGCGCAGCATTGGCCTCCTTCGCCAGGAGGAGCGCGCGCTGCGCCTCTTCGAGCAGCCGCGCATTCTCGATCGCAAGCGCGGCGAAGGTGCCGAGGGAGGAAAGAACCGCCATTTCCTGCGGCGTGTAGGACCGGACATAGCGGTCTCCCACGAAGAGGACGCCCATGACATAGGCTTCCAGTTCGAGCGGAATGCCCAGGATGGAGACGATGCCTTCGCCGCGGATGGCCCGGTCGATTCCCGCGTCATGGTCGAAATTGTGATCGCCGGAATAGTTGCTGGAATAGAACGGCCGCCTCGTGCGGGCGACGCTGCCGCAGACGCCGATGTTGCGCGGCACGCGGATGCGGGCGAAATCCTGCGAGACGACGCCTTCCGTCGTGCGCACGAAGAAATCGCCGTGCTCCTCGTCCGCCGCCGACAGGTAAGCGATGTCGCTGCCCACGAGTTGCCTTGCCCGCTGCACGATCGCCTGCAGGATCTGGTCCGTGTCGCGCAGCGCCGACAGGTCGCGCGCCGTGGCATAGAGGGCCGAAAGCTCGATCTCGCGCTTGCGCTTCAGTTCGAAATTGTCGCGCAGACGCATGGTGATGGCGATAGCGTCGCCGATCGCTTCGGCCAGCTCTTCGCCCCAGGCGACGTTTCTCGCGTCGGCGGTCAGCTTCTCGAAGCTCGAAAGCGGCGCGTTGCCGTCGAGAAGGTCGAGCAGGCGGCGATAGTAGAGGATGGCCGCCGCGCTTCCGCTCGCCTGGGGGTCGACAGGCATGACGCCAACAGCATCGTTCATCCGCTCCTCCATCACGGCGGCCCGCCTTCTGCCGTGCGGCCTGCCTCTGCACTGACACACCGGACGGCCATAGGGAATGTAGATGTTCGACATAGACAAAGGCAATTTATGTGACAAAAAGATATTCTGCTGCCGCTGCCGTTCGACATAGTGTCGCGCAGGAATATCGGAGGAGCGGCATGCCGGAGAGTGTACGGATCGTCGAGGTCGGCCCGCGAGACGGTCTTCAGAACGAGAAGATCGCCGTTCCGGTTGCGGCAAGGATCGAACTGATCAACCGACTCGCCGCGGCGGGGCTTCGCTCGATCGAGGTCGGCAGCTTCGTCTCTCCGAAGCGCATCCCGCAGATGCTCGGCACCGACGAGGTCGTCAGGCAGCTGCCGGTGGACGGCGAGGTCCGCTATCCGGTGCTGGTACCGAATCAGCAGGGCATGGCCGCAGCACTCGACGCCGGCGCAAGGGAGGTGGCGATCTTCGCCTCGGCGTCCGAGACCTTCTCCGCAAAGAACATAAACTGCTCGATCGCCGAGAGCATCGAGCGGTTCGGCCCGGTCGTCGACATGGCAAAGGCGAATGGCGTCGCAGTACGCGGCTATGTGTCTTGTGTGCTGGGATGTCCTTACGAGGGGGCGGTGGCGACAGGGGCGGTGGTTTCGCTGTCGCGGCGACTCGCCGACCTCGGCTGCTACGAGGTCTCGCTCGGAGACACGATCGGCATCGGCACGCCGCGGCAGGCACGCCAGGTCATCCACGCCGTTGCGCAGGAGATCGGAGCCGGCGCGGTGGCGCTCCACTTCCACGACACGCGCGGCCAGGCGCTGGCCAATATTCTCGCCTGCCTCGAGGAGGGCGTGACCGTTATCGACAGCGCGGTCGCCGGGCTGGGCGGCTGCCCCTACGCGCCCGGCGCGTCCGGAAACGTTTCGACCGAGGATCTCCTGTTCATGCTGCATGGAATGGGCGTGACGACCGGCGTCGACCTCGGTGCCCTCGTCGAGGCGGGCCGCTTCATCTCGGCCGCGCTCGGTCGGGCCACCGGTTCGAAAGTGGCGCAGGCAATGATCGCAGGCGGCGCTTCAGTGCCAGCCATGTGACAAATTCACGTCCATGCCATTGTTCGGTGTGGCGATGAGACATTGTTAGCGTCAGCGTCATCGCGAAGAATTGCTCCCAGGGAGGAATATATGTCGGAAGAATTTGCAGCCGCCGGAGCCGGGATCACCGGGTCCGGTCCCCTGAAGGGCGTCACCGTACTCGACATAACGCGGGTCGTGGCCGGCCCGTTCTGCTCCATGCTTTTGGCCGATCTCGGCGCGACGGTGATCAAGGTCGAGCATCCCGACGATCCCGACTATGCGCGGACGTTCCCGCCCTTCGTCTCCGGGGATGACGAGGAATTCAGCGCCTTCTTCACGCAGTTCAACCGCAACAAGCTCGGCATTACGCTCGACATGAAGTCGGCCGAGGGCAAGACGCTGCTGCGCAAGCTGGTGCGCCGCGCCGACGTGCTGGTCGAGAATTTCCGGCCGGGGACCATGGATCGCCTCGGCCTCGGCTACGAGGTGCTGAAGAAGGAGAACCCGCGCCTGATCTACACGGCGATCAGCGGGTTCGGACGCACCGGCCCGAACGCCTCGCGCCCCTCTTACGACAACACCGGCCAGGCGGCCGGCGGCCTATGGTCGATGAACGGCTATGCCGACCGGCCGCCGGTGCGCGTCGGCACGATCATCGGCGACCTGGCGGCGTCGCTCTACGCCGCGATCGGAACGCTGGCTGCGCTGCGCGAGGCCGAGCGCGGCGGCGAGGGGCAGGTGGTCGACATCTCGCAGCAGGATTCCGTGCTGACGCTGACGGAAAACGCGGTGGTGCGCTACACGACGCAGGGAGACGTCGCGTCGCCGCTCGGCAACGATCATCCATTCGTGCGTCCCTACGGCCAGTTTCCCTGCAAGGACGGCTACGTTTTCTTCGGCGGCTACACCGACAAGTTCTGGAAGATCACCTGCGAGCTGTTCGGCGAGCCGGAGGTCGCCAACGATCCCGAAATCGATACGATGGAAAAGCGCTTCGATCGCGACGTCGCCGAGCGGCGCGTCAAGCCGATCCTGGAGCGCTGGTTCAGCAAATACACCAAGGTCGAGCTGGAGGAGCTGGCGGGCGACCGTGTCCCGCTCAGCGCGATCAAGACCATCGCGGAGGTGGTGGAGGACCCGCACATCGCGGCCCGCGACATGATCGTCAAGGTTCCGGTCGCCGGCAAGCTGGTGCGCATGTTCGGGCTGCCGATCAAGCTTTCCGGCACGCCCGGCAATGCCTGCGCCAAGGCGCCGAACCCCGGCGAGCACAACACGTTCGTCTATTCGCGGCTGGTGGGCCTGACGCCGGAGGAAGTGCGCAAGCTGTCGGACGAGGGGGTCATCTGATGGCGATCGAAGTGCACAGTTCCGGCCATGTCGCGACCATCCGTCTTGCGCGTCCCGAGAAGCTGAACGCCCTCTCGCTGGCGATGTACGAGGATCTGGGCAAGGCCTTCGTGGCTGTGCGGGACGATGACGAGATCCGAGTGGTCGTCCTGGCGGGGGCCGGCGAACGCGCATTCTGTGTCGGCGCCGACCTGACGGAATCGATCCCGGCTTTGGCGAGCGACCGTTTCGACATCAGCGCCTGGGATCCGGCCCATCTCAAGGGGCAGAAGTTCTACAAGCCGATCGTCTGCGCGGTGCGCGGCCTGTGCCTCGGCGGCGGCTTCGAGATCATGCTGGCGACCGACATCCGCATCGCCTCCACCGACGCCGTGTTCCAGCTTCCAGAACCAAGCCACGGCTTCGTGCCCGCCGGCGGCACGCTGGTGAGGCTGGTCCGCCAGATCGGCTACGCCCACGCCATGGAGATCCTGCTCTCGGCGCGGCGCTTCACGGCGGATGAAATGGTGGCGAAGGGCGTCGTCAACCAGGTCGTCGCGCCGGAGCGGGTCGAGCCGCTGGCCCTCGAGATCGCGGCCGGGATCGCCGCCCTCAGCCCGACGGCGATCCAGACCATCAAGGAAGCCGCCCTCACGCTGCAGGACCTGCCCCTGGACGAGGCCTTCGCCGAAGAAGCCAGGCTTGGGCAGCGCACTTTCACCAGCGAAGACGCCAAGCGCGGGCTGCGCGCCTTCGCCGAACGCGCGGCGGGCTCGGGCGGGAGGCAGGGATGATCGGACAGCAGACCAACACGGCGGTGTGGCCGTCGCCCGCGAGCCTTCTCCAGGGGCCGCGGTCCGCTAGCCGCTGTGTCGCTCCTCCGGTGCGGCCGAGGCACCCGTGGTCTTCCACGCCGTCGCAGCGTGGGGGCCTGTCGCCGGTCGACACATATGATCCCCGCAGATGTGTTGCCGAGACATTGAACGCCATGCGCGGCATTCCCTAGAGTGTCGAAAATACCGCGTCGCGAGGCGTGCTCGTTGTCAGTGAAACAAGCGGTTGGGGAACCGCAGCGCCGGGTGCCGCAGGCATCGCATCGGCAGCTGTTCGATCGAAGAAGGAGAAATGAAATGAATCGGCGGGAATTCAATCTGATGCTGGCGGCCACCTTCGGCTCGTCCGCCTTTATGGGGCAGGCCTTCAGCCAGGAGGCCGGCGGGACGCTGACGGCGATCATCCAGCCCGAGCCGCCGATCCTGAACCTGGGGCTGAACCAGCAGACGCCCACCGGCGTCGTGGGCGGCAAACTCTATGAGGGGCTGCTGTCCTATGCCAAGGATCTCACGCCGCAGCCGCTGCTCGCCGATTCCTGGGAAATTTCCGAGGACGGCCTGACTTACACCTTCAAGCTGGTCCAGAACGCGAAGTGGCACGACGGCCAGCCCTTTACCTCGGCGGACGTGCTCTTCTCCTGCAAGTCGCTGCTGCCCGAGACGCATCCGCGCGCGCGGGCGGTTTTCGACCGTTGCGAGAGCATCGAGGCGCCCGACGACTTCACGGTCGTCTTCAAGCTGAAGAAGCCTTTCCCGGCCTTCATCATGGCCTTCGAGACGGCGTCGGCGCCGATGCTGCCGCGCCATCTGCTGGAGGGGAAGGACTATCGCAAGGACGGCGCCGAACAGCCGCCGATCGGCACCGGCCCGTTCCGCCTCAACGAATGGGTGAAGGGGTCGCACATCCATCTGACGGCGGTCGACGACTACTACCGCCCGGACCAGCCGAAGCTGAAGGAGATCTTCTACCGCGTCATTCCCGACGCCGCCTCCCGCGCCGTGTCGCTGGAGCAGGGCGAGACGCAGCTGGCGCAATGGCAGGACATCGAGCCGTTCGACGCCGAGCGCCTGTCGGCACTCGAGCATCTCGACATGACGACCGACGGCTACGAATATTTCTCGCCCATGGTGTGGATCGAGCTCAACTGCCGCCGCCCGCCGATGGACGACAAGCGCTTCCGCCAGGCGCTGATGCACCTGATCGATCGTGAGTTCGTGCGCGACCGCATCCTGTTCGGCCTCGCCAACGCGGCCACCGGGCCGATCTCGTCGTCGATGCGCTTCTACGATGCGGACGTGAAGACCTATGAGCCGTCGGTCGAGAAAGCGGTGGCGCTGCTCGACGAGATGGGGCTGAAGCCGGGTGCCGATGGCGTGCGCGCCACGCTGAAGTTCACCATGGTGCCGGCGGGCGAAGTCTGGACGCGTATCGCCGAATATGTCCGCCAGGCGCTGGGCGCGGCCGGTATCAATGTCGAACTGCAGAGCAACGATCTTGCCGGCTGGGTCGCCGCCGTCAGCAATGGCGACTTCGATATCAGCGGCAACCAGCTCTACCAGAACGGCGACCCGGCCCTGGGCGTGGCTCGCACCTATGTCTCGTCCAACATCCGCAAGGGCGTCATGTTCTCCAACACCGCCGGCTATTCGAATCCGAAGGTGGACGAGCTGTTCGAAGCGGCGGCCATCGAGCTCGACGAGAGCAAGCGGCAGGCCTACTACACGGAAGTGCAGCAGCTGCTCGTGGAGGAAATGCCGGTGCTGTGGCTGTGCGAGCAGAGGTATCCGACGATCTACGACAACAGGCTCAGGGACGTCGTGACCTCGTCGACGGGGGTCAACGCCAACTTCGCCACGACCCACTTCGCGGCCTGATCGCCAGAAGAAGATGTCGCCGGCGCCCGCCCGGGCGCCGGCACATTGTCTTGCAGCGCGCTCGCGTCTGCGCTTCATCCGTGTAACGCGGCCGGCGGCCGCGCCGAAGGAGACTTCAAGCCGACATGATTTCGTATTTCGACGACGCGGAAATTGCCGTCCTGCAGACGTGGCGGCACAAACTGCACCAGTTTCCGGAGATTTCGGGCGAAGAGGTCGAGACCGCCCGCGAAGTGGTCTCCTTCCTGGCCGACACCGGACCCGACAAAGTCGTCACGGAACTCGGCGGTCACGGCGTCGCGCTGGTCTATGAAGGCGCGGCGGAAGGGCCGACGGTGCTGCTGCGCTGCGAGCTCGACGCGCTGCAGATCCACGAGATCTCTGACCTTCCCTATCGCTCGCGCAACGACGGCAAGGCGCATATGTGCGGCCATGACGGGCACATGACCATGATGGCCGCCGTCGCCCGCCATCTCGCCCGGCACAGGCCCGCGCGGGGGAGGGCGGTCCTGCTGTTCCAGCCGGCCGAGGAGACGGCGCACGGCGCAGAGGCCGTGCTCGCCGATCCGAAATTCGCCGAGATCACGCCGGACCACTCCTTTGCGATCCACAACATGCCCGGCCTGCCGCTCGCCCATGTCGCCGTCGCCGCCGGCCAGATCACCTGCGCCTCGATGGGGCTGCGCATCGAGCTCGTCGGCAAGACCGCGCATGCGTCCATGCCCGAATCCGGTATCTCGCCGGCGACGGCGGTCGCCCGCATCATCACGGGGCTGAAGACGCTGGAGGCGGGCGACACCGTCGCGCAGGGCTTCCGCCGGGTGACGCTGACGAACGTGCAGATGGGCAAACCCGTCTTCGGCATTACGCCTGGCTCGGCCGAGCTGCGCATGACCCTGCGCAGGCCGGAAAGCGACGGGATGCCGGCGCTGGTGGAGGAGGTGCTGGAGATGGTGCGCAGGGTCGCCGCCGACGAGCGGCTCACCGTCACTCATTCGACGCACAATTTCTTCCGGGCCTGCGTGAACGATCCAGAGGCCGCGGCGGCCTTCGAGCACGCGGCTGCGCGGATGAACCTGTCACATGTCACCGACTACGTGCCGATCAGGGGCGCGGAGGACTTCGGCCTCTTCGGATCCTGCTCGAAGTCGGCGCTTCTGTTCATCGGCTCGGGCATGGACCGGCCGATGGTGCACAACCCCGACTACGACTTTCCGGACGAGCTGATCCCCGTCGGGGCCGGCCTGTTCCTTGGCGTCCTCGACCAGCTGCTCGGATTCGAGCGGCCGGGCGAACGGTAGATTCGAAGGTCGCAGCACGTCCGATGTCGGTCATTTCCCGCCTGTTGGCCAAGCTCATCGGGATCGTCTTCACGATCCTCGTCATCGCCACGATCAACTTCGTCCTGATCCATTCGACGCCGGGCGATCCGGCGCTCGTCATCGCAGGCCAGTCGGGCGCGGCGGACGCCAAGTTCATCGCCGAAATCCGCGCCCAGTACGGCCTGGACCAGCCGTTCCTGGTGCAGCTCGGCACCTATATCGGCAAGGTGCTGCAGTTCGATCTCGGCTATTCCTACCGGCAGCGCGCCGATGTCAGCCAGCTGATCCTCGAACGACTGGGACCCACACTGCTGCTGACGCTGTCCGCCTTCTTCCTCTCCCTGATCGGCGGCGTACTGTTCGGCGCCTTCGCGGGCCAGCGCCAGGGCAAGTGGTCTGACCTCGCCATCTCGCTGCTGTCGCTGCTGCTCTATGCGACGCCCGTGTTCTGGCTCGGCCTGATGCTGGTGCTGATCTTCTCGATCCAGCTCGAATGGCTGCCGGCCTTCGGCTATGCCAGCATCCGCTCGTCGAGCTTCGGCCCGCTGGAATATGCGCTCGACGTGGCGCGCCACCTGATCCTGCCGGTCGTCACGCTGGCGGCCATTTATATGGCCGTCTACACGCGGCTGATGCGTTCCTCGCTGATCGAGGTGTCGCACGAGGACCATGTGCGCACCGCGCGCGCCAAGGGGCTGAGCGAACCGCAGATCCTATCGCGCCACATGCTGCGCAACGCCGCCGTGCCGGTGGTGACCTTCGCCGGCATGCAGGCGGGCGCGCTGATCGGCGGCGCCGTGGTCGTCGAGACCGTGTTCTCCTGGCCGGGGCTCGGCCGGCTAACCTACGACGCCGTCACGGCGCGGGACTATCCCGTGCTTCTCGGCCTCTTCCTCATCATGTCCGTGCTGGTGATCGCCACCAACCTGCTGAGCGACTTCCTGCACCGGCTCATCGATCCGCGCATCAAAGGCCGATAGGAGAAACGCAATGCGGGATTTCATGCGCACGTTTCTGCTCCGCCCGGCCGGGATGGTGGGGATGCTGCTCCTGGCTCTCATCTGCCTGCTCGCGATCCTGGCGCCGCTGATCTATCCGGCCTCGCCCTGGGAAATGAGCGGCGCGCCGTTCAGCCAGCCCGGCGAGAACGGCATGCTCCTGGGCTCCGACACGCTTGGGCGCGACATCGCGGCCGGCATCGCACACGGGGCGCGCGTCTCCATCCTGATCGGCCTTGCCTCGACGCTGACAGCGCTCTGCATCGGCGTGCTGCTCGGGTGCATCGCGGGCTATGCCGGCGGCATGGTCGACAGCGCGATCGTGCGCTTCACCGAGATCTTCCAGACCATCCCGAGCTTCGTGCTGGCGATCCTCTTCGTCGCCATCCTGACGCCTTCGATCGGCACGATCATCCTGGCGATCGGGCTGGTGAGCTGGCCGCCCCTGTCGCGCCTCACACGCGCCCAAGTGAAAACGGTCTCGCAGCGCGAATTCGTCCAGGCGGCGCGCTGCCAGGGGCAGTCCACAATCTCGATCGTGGTGCGCCACGTCCTGCCCAACGCCATCTCGCCGATCATCGTGGCCGGCTCGCTGACGGTCGCGGCTGCGATCCTGATCGAGGCAGCACTCTCCTTCATGGGTCTCGGCGATCCCAACTTCATGAGCTGGGGCTACATGGTCGGCGCCGGACGCACCGTGATCCGCCAGGCGTGGTGGATGAGCGTCTTTCCGGGGCTCGCGATCCTGTTGACCGTGGTCGCGATCAACCTCGTCGGCGAGGCCCTGAACGACACGCTCAACCCGAGGATTTCCCGAGCATGACCGCGCCTTTGCTTGCCATCGAGAACCTGGTTCTCGGCCTGCCGCAGGGCGCCGACCGCAGCCGCGCCGTCGACGGGATCAGCCTGACGGTCGACCGCAACGAGATCGTCTGCCTCGTGGGCGAAAGCGGCTCGGGCAAATCGATGACGGCGCATGCGATCCTGGGCCTGCTCCCCGCCAAGGTGAAAGCGCTTCAGGGCGAGATCCGCTTCGGTGGCAAGGACCTGCTGTCGCTGCCGCCGCGCGAGATGCGGGCCCTGCGCGGCAGCCGGATCGCGATGATCTTCCAGGAGCCGCTCACCGCACTGAACCCGCTGGCGCGCGTCGGCCACCAGGTCGGCGAGGCGATCAGCATTCATGGCCGCGCCAGCGACGGCGACGTGGAGGCCCGCGTCGTCGAGCTGTTCGGCCAGGTCGGCCTGCCCGATCCGGCCTCGATCGTCTCGGCCTATCCGTTCCAGCTTTCGGGCGGGCAGCGCCAGCGCGTGATGATCGCCATGGCGCTCGCCAACGATCCGGAACTCCTGATCGCGGACGAGCCGACCACCGCGCTCGACGTCACGACCCAGCGCCAGATCCTCGACCTGATCCTCAGCCTGCAGCAGAAGCGCGATATGGGCGTGTTGTTCATCACCCATGACATCGGCGTCGTCGCCGACATCGCCGACCGCGTCGTCGTGCTGCGCCACGGCAAGGTGGTGGAGCAGGGGGCCGCGGCCGCGGTGCTCGACACGCCGCAGACCGACTACACCCGTGACCTGCTCGACGCCGTGCCCGGCCGGGGCGCCATTCGCCTGGCCGGGAACGAGAGCGCGCCGCTGCTGGAGATCAAGCAGCTGCACAAGGTGTTCGTGACGCGGCAGAACCTGTTCGCCAAGCCGCGCCGCGTCGTCGCGGCCGAGGGCATCGATCTGGTCCTCAAGCGCGGCGACACGCTGGCGGTGGTGGGGGAGAGCGGTTCCGGCAAATCGACGCTCGCGCGGATGGTCCTGCGGCTGATCGAACCCGACGACGGCGCAATCAGCTTCGACGGCGCCCCGGTCCGCGCAATGAGGGGCGAGGCGCTGCGGCAGTTCCGCCGCAGGGTGCAGATCGTCTTCCAGGATCCCTACGCCTCGCTCGATCCGCGGCTGAAGATCGGCGAGAGCATCGTCCGCGGGCCGATGGCGTTCGGCGCGTCGCGCGCCGAAGCGACGGCGACCGCGACCCGCTGGCTGAAGAAGGTCGGCCTCGGCGCCCAGGCGCTGAACCGCTTCCCGCACGAATTCTCCGGCGGTCAGCGGCAACGCATCTGCATCGCCCGTGCGCTCGCGCTCGACCCGATCTGCCTGATCGCCGACGAGGCTGTGTCGGCGCTCGACGTGTCGGTCCAGGCGCAGGTGCTGAAACTTCTGTCGGACCTGAAGGCCGAGATGGGCCTCAGCATGCTCTTCATCACCCACGACCTGCGGGTGGCACGCGAGATCGCCGACCGCATCGTCGTGATGCAGAACGGCCGCATCGTCGAGCAGGCTCCCGCAGCCGAACTCTTCGAGACGCCCCGGGCCGACTATACGCGCCGCTTGCTGGACGCGGTTCCCGGCCGTGACTTCTTCGAACGAAGGGCTCTGGCCGCTGCCAACGTATAGCTCGCGTCAAGCGGCGGCGTGGTGTGTCGCGCGAGCTAAGTAGATGGAGCGACCCGCTCTTACGGAGTGATCGGTCGCTTCATTCTTCCGCCGATGGTATCCGGCAAAAGATGCGGTCGGTGTCACCATTGACAACCCACGGCCGTTTCACGTCGCCGAGATTTTCGGCAACCGCCAGGCCGGCCTGGATCGCGTCCTCATGAAAGCCCGATCCAAAGTAGGAGCCGCAGAACCAGGTGTTTCTCACACCCTGCAGCGACCAGAGCCGGCTTTGTGCCGCGAGTGTCCCTGCGTTGAACAGCGGGTGCTCGTACACGCCACGCCACAGAACCTTGTCGGCTAGAGGCTCAACGAGCGGACTAAGTGTAACGAAGAACGGCGCCTTGTCTTCGATACCTTGAAGCCGATTCATCCAGTAGGTCACGCATGGCTTACGCAGTGCTTCATTTTGATCGGCGGAGTGTGAGAGGTAATTCCAACTCGACCAGATGTTTCGTCGCCGTGGCATGAGGCCGGGATCGGTATGCAACAGCGTCTCGTTGCGCCCGTAAGAGAACGCCCCCAGCAATCGGGATTCTTGTTCGGAAGGGTCGGCCAGCATTCTCAACGCCTGATCGGCATGCGCGCCGATGACGACGTGGTCGAACCATTCGGGCTCCGCGCCGGAAACCGAGATTTCGACGGCGCCGTTCACGCGTCGTATCGCAGTGACTCCGGCACCTGTGCGCACGCGATGGCGAAAAGGCGAGACGAGTTTTTCCACGTAGGCGCGGCTGCCCTCTTCTACCGTGCGCCAGACCGGCCGCCGGAAGAACTGCAGCAGGCCGTGATTTTCACAGAAGCGGATGAAGGCGACCGCCGGATAGTTGCCGATTTCGACGGCAGGGGTGGACCAGATTGCCGCCGCCATCGGGTAGAGATGATCTTCGCGAAACGCGGTACCGAAGCCGGCTGCATCGAGATACTCATCCAGGCTCGCGGATGGCCCGATGCGGCGCACGTCCCCCGGCGCGTCGCGATAGAAGCGCACGAGATCGCGCAGCATCGACCAGAATCTCGGACGTGCAATGTTGCGCCGCTGCGCAAACAAGCCGGCGAGGCTGCCGCCCGAATATTCGAGCTTGCCGCCATCCATGGAAACCGCAAAGGACATGGTGGAGGCCTTTGTCGGAACGTTCAGGTGGGAAAACAGCGCCGACAGGTTAGGGTAGGTCAGGTCATTGTAGACGATGAAGCCGGTATCGACGCGCGCCGCGCCCGTATCGATCGTGTGGCAGTGTCCACCTATGCGCCGCTCCGCCTCGAAGACGGTCACCTCATGCTGCTGGTCGAGCAGCCAGGCTGCTGAAAGTCCGGCAATGCCTGTTCCGACGACTGCGATCTTCAGCGGACGGTCGGAACTCGGAAAATGGCGCATTGCTATCCTGGGCCCGGCGCGGGCAGCTGTCGATCTGGATCTCTAGTTCCGCTAGGTTCTACGCGCGGTGGAGCAGGATGGATCACCGGGGGTGGCCTCGCTCGCTGGGGAGATCTATCTGTGCCGCGTGATCCGCTTCCAGGTGCGAAGCGTAGAAGGGGCGATGCATGAGGCGACGGACCATACTTATGAACCCAGACGCCGGGCGGTTCCGCTCCGGCGAAGGTTGGGCGTTGTGAGCGAGGAATCTCAGCTGCCTCCAGCGGCTGACGAGCTTGCCGGTTTCATTGCCGCAGTTGCGGCGCGCGGCGATCGCGAGGCGTTCGCCGCGCTCTTCAAGCATTTCGGCCCCCGCCTGAAGACGTTCTTCATGCGTGGGGGCATGTCGTCGGCGGTGGCAGAGGACATCGTGCAGGAGGCGATGCTCGCGGTCTGGCGCAAGGCGTCGTATTTTGATCCGGCGCGTGCCGGGGCGGCGACCTGGGTTTTCACCATCGCGCGCAATCTGCGGATCGATTACCTTCGCCGCCAACGCAGCCCGAACGAGCTGCCTTCCGAGCCAGAAGAGCTTCCACCGTCACTGGAGGAAGCGCTGATGGGGGCCGAGCGCGAGAGCCGCGTCCGCGAGGCGCTAGCGCTGCTCTCGACCGAGCAGCAGACGATCATTCGGCTCTCTTATTACAGCGAGAGATCGCAAAGCGAGATCGCGGAAGAACTGAAGATTCCGCTTGGCACGGTAAAATCAAGGACACGGCTGGCGATGAATCGCCTGCGCGCGATTCTGGAAGATGACGCATGACAATTTCCCATCACGCCACAGACGAGACGCTGCTTCGCTACGCTGCAGGCACGCTCGCAACCGGACCGAGGATCGTGGTGGAAGCCCATCTGTCGGGATGCCCTGTTTGCCGAGCGCGCGTGCGCGAGTTCGAGGCATTGGGCGGCGCGGTTTTGGAAGAGACCGAACCGTCGCGGCTTCCTGCCAATGCGCTTGCGAACGTTCTGTCCCGCATCGATGCAGGTGAAATGTCCGAGCCTGTTCGCTCGGATATGCCGGTTCATATAGACGGCGTGCGCCTCCCTGACTCGCTGCGCGGCTGCGACATCGGCCGCTGGCGATGGATCGGACCGGGAATGCGCATGAGTAGGGTCGGTGTCCCGGGCGATCCGGACGCCAACCTAATTCTTCTCAAGGTCGGACCGGGGCGTGCGCTGCCGGACCACGGCCATGTCGGCGCGGAGTTCACCCATATCGTCTCTGGCTCTTATACCGATCGGTTGGGGCAGTTCGGACCAGGTGACCTTGCCGAAGTCGACGAAGACATCGAGCACCAGCCGATCGTCGACCCGGAGGAGGACTGCATATGCCTCGCGGCCATGGAGGGGCGAATGCGCTTTAACGGTTTCATCGGACGGCTGCTCCAGCCCATCTTCGGGATATGACGATGACGCCGGCGACGCTTTTCATAGGCATCGCCGTCCTGCTCAGCCTCGCCATGGCGGTGGCTTGGCTTGTCGTGGCGCGCGGCGCCAGGTCCGGCTGGATCGACGCGTCCTGGTCTTTCTTCGTGGGCATCGCCGGAGTAGCTGCCGCGCTCATGCCAGTGGAAGGCTGGGAGGGGGATTGGCCGCGCCGCATAGGCGTCGCGGGAGTAGCCGCCGCCTGGTCCCTGCGACTGGGTCTTCATATTGCGAGCCGCACGATGAGAGGTGGAGACGATCCGCGCTACGCTGCGCTCAGACAAGAGTGGGGAGACGACTGGAATGGCCGGCTTTTTGTTTTCCTCCAGATCCAGGCGGCGGCCGCGTTCCTGCTTGCGACGACCATTTTCCTCGCAGCACGCAATCCCGTGCCGGTCGTGCAGTGGAGTGACCTGGCCGGACTGGTCGTCCTCGCGGCGGCCATCGCCGGGGAGGGGGTAGCCGACGCGCAACTTGCCCGCTTCGCTCGCAATCCCGCGAACAGGGGAAGGGTCTGCGATGTTGGGCTCTGGGGTCTTTCGCGTCATCCCAACTACTTTTTCCAATGGCTCGGATGGACGGGCTACGCGATCGTGGCCATCTGCCCTTTCGGCGTGTGGCCCTGGGGTTGGGCGGCGCTGGCGGGCCCCGCCATGATGTACTGGCTGCTCACGCGCGCCTCCGGCATTCCCCCGCTGGAGGCCCATATGCTGCGCTCGCGCGGCCCAGCTTATGCCGACTATCAGGACCGGGTGAACGCCTTTTGGCCGGGCCCGCAGAACTGAGGAGACGCCAAGATGAGCCTCGCCACAACTGCCATCGCCGCCGCTGAACGCCTTCCTCTTCCAGATGCGGCTCTGCGTTTCGGGGTGAACCGGCTCGTCGCCCGCACAAGTCGAGAGCTCGCGGCGGGCGGCGGAGCGCAGGCGCGCGATTTCGCCCGGGCCATGGAGGATTGGCCGATTGCAGTGCATGTCGAGCAGGCGAACGAGCAACATTACGAGCTTCCACCTGCCTTTTTTCAGATCGCGCTCGGGCCGCGCAGGAAGTATTCCTGCTGCCTCTATGCGACGGCAGAAACAACGTTGGCCGACGCCGAGATCGCGGCATTGGAAGAAACCTGCGCCCATGCGGCGCTGGAGGACGGGCAGGACGTGCTGGAGCTGGGCTGCGGGTGGGGCTCCCTGTCACTGTTCATGGCCGAGCGGTTTCCAGCCTCGCGTATCGTCGCGGTCTCGAACTCCACGCCGCAGCGTCTTTACATCGAGTCAGAAGTCGAGCGTCGACGCTTGAAGAACCTGACTGTGCTGACCGCCGACATGAACGCCTTCACCACGGACGCAACGTTCGACCGTATCGTATCGGTCGAGATGTTTGAGCATATGGCCAACTGGCGCGCGCTGTTTGCACGCGCGCGGTCGTGGATCAGGCTGGATGGATACATGTTTCTCCATGTCTTCACGCACCGTGACAGCCCCTACCGCTTCGACCATGCCGACAAGGCTGACTGGATCGCCCAGCATTTCTTCACAGGCGGCATCATGCCGAGCCACGACCTGGCGGATCAGTTCGGCGAGGTGTTCGCAGTCGTACAGGACTGGCGCTGGAGCGGGCAACATTACGAGCGCACAGCCTTGGACTGGCTACGCAACTTCGATAGCAATCGGGCGGCAATCGAGGCGATTTTCAGGAACGTCTACGGCACCGAAGCCTCTCTCTGGATGCGGCGCTGGAGGCTGTTTTTCCTGGCAACGGCCGGCCTCTTCGGCCATGCCGGCGGCGAGGAATGGGGCGTCAGCCATTACCTGCTGAGGCCAGCCTCGCCGAAGGCAGTGCGGTGACAGCGAGGTCGAGCTTCCGCCACGCGGCTGCGGCCATGCGCATCTATGCGGATCATCCTGATCCGCGAGTGGCGGCCGCCAACTACATCTCATTGCTCGTCGCGTCGAACCAACCGTTCTATCCGATCTACGTATGGTGGCTGGTCGGAGATGTGGGGCCGGCCCTCTACACCTTCCTGTCTACGCCGTTCTTCCTGGCGGTGCCGGCACTGGCACGAAGAAGCGCGATCGCGGGACGGGCGCTCCTTCCGCTGGCCGGGATCGGCAACACGCTGCTTTGCGCGAAGCTGTTCGGCGTACAATCCGCCGTTGAAGTGTTTCTCATCCCGTGCGCGGTTCTTGCTGCGCTGCTGTTCCGGCCGACGGAGAGAATGGTTGGATTGCCCATCGTGGGCCTGGCCTTCCTCTCCTTCCTTGTCCTGCACGGTCGCTACGGCATTCCCGTGGTTGCCTATGGCGCGCTGGAATACGAGGCGCTGATGCGGCTCAACGCGGTGAGCGCGTCGGCACTGACCGTCCTGGCCGCGATTGTTTTCTCGAACATGCTTGCGAAGGCGGAAGGTTCAGCCGAAACGGGAGGCGGCCAGAAATCCCGCTGACGCGCCGATGGCGGTGACAAACGTTCCCCACATCATGTCCGCCAAGGTGATCGTCAGCGGCCAGTCTCGCAAGGTTGCGTGATTGGTGAGATCGTAGGTCGCGTAGGCCACAAACCCCAGCACGGCGCCATTTACGACCGCTTTCGCGAGTCCCCCTTCCGTGAGCGCCGGCATGACCGCGAAGAACACGATTCCGGCGACGTAGATCAGGTAGAAGGCCACAGCCGGAGCGAGAACGAACCGTGGCTCCAGCTTGTCGCCAAGAAGGGGGCGGTAAAGCGTGTCGGCCATGATCGTCAGCCAGACGGCGTCGATGACAAGGAAGGCCGCGCCGGCGGCGACATAGGCAATGATTGCGCTTTTCATGGCTGTCCTCATATGGCCGCCGCTTCAACACATCTTTTTACGGTTCCGTCGGCAATTGGATCACCCGGGAGTGAACCGACCGACGCATCTGCGCGTATGAACAGCGCAACAGGACGAATGGTCATGAAGAACCTGGCTCTCGCGACAATCTCCCTGACTGTGCTGGCAGGCGCATCCCTTGCCGCGGGCGAAGGGACGGATCCCGCTGGCGTATGGCTGCGCGACGACGGCAACGCTCGTGTCAAGATAGCGTCCTGCGGTGAGGCCCTGTGTGCCACCAATCTGTGGATCGGCGACAGCAGCGGCGGCGAAGAGGTCGGCGACATGCTTGTCATGACCGTCAAGCCGGAATCGAACGGTGAGCTCGTCGGGACCGCGTATGACCGCAAGCGCGACCGCACCTATTCGATCACCATCGAGAAGAAGAATGGCCGGCTCGTCACCCGCGGCTGCCTGCTCGGCCGGTTGCTGTGCCGGGATGTGAGCTGGACGCCTGCACAGTGAATTCTCGCACTGAGACGCACGCCAAGCCGGCACTCGTGCTGTTTCGCAACGACCTGCGTGTGGGCGACAATGGTGCGCTCTCGGCCGCGGCCGCGACGCACAAGCCGCTGATTGCCGTCTATATCCTTGACGAGGAAAGCGAAGGGGTGCGGCAGCCCGGCGCCGCTTCGCGATGGTGGCTCCGCAACTCTTTGGAAACGCTCGTTCAGCGGCTCGACAAACTTGGGGCGCGGATGGTGCTGCGGCGCGATCGGATGCGGTCCGCGGTCACCGATCTACTGGATGAGAGCGGCGCAGACGCCGTATTCTGGAACAGGCGCTACGACCAAGGCGGCAGTGCAGGCGACGCCAGGTTGAAACAGGAGTTGCGCGAGCGCGGCCTGCGCGTCGAGAGCTTCGACGGCCACCTGCTGCACGAGCCATCTCGCCTCGTTACCCGTGCCGGCGGTTTCTACAAGGTATTTACGCCCTTTTGGCAGGCGCTTTCAGGAGGGACGGAACCGCGCGATCCGGTAGACGCACCCGAAAAACTGAACGGCTACAGCGGCAAGATTGCGTCGCAGCACATCAACGAGTTGCTTCCGCTTCCGACTTCGCCCGATTGGGCCGGCGGACTAAGGGAAAGCTGGACACCCGGCGAAGAGGGTGCGCATGCCTGTCTCGAGAACTTCCTTTCAGGTGGGCTGGATGCTTATGCGGACGGGCGCGATTTCCCTGGACGCGAGACCACCTCGCGCCTCTCGCCGCACCTCGCACACGGCGAGATAACCCCCCATCAGATACTCGCCGCCCTCCGGGAGCGTGCCAGGAAAGCGTCCAGCTCCGATATCGCCAAGTTCAGGAAGGAGATCGGCTGGCGCGAGTTCTGCTACCATCTGTTGTTCCACAATCGGCGGCTTCACGAGAAGAACTTCCAGCCGACCTTTGATAATTTCCCATGGGTGACCGATCAAAGTGCCCTGCGCGCATGGCAGCGCGGCCAGACGGGCTACCCGATTGTCGACGCGGGAATGCGCGAACTGTGGCGGACAGGCACGATGCACAACCGCGTGCGCATGATCGCCGCCTCCTTCCTGACGAAGCACTTGCTGATTGACTGGCGCGAGGGCGAACGCTGGTTCTGGGACACGCTGGTGGATGCAGATCCGGCCAGCAATCCCGCGAACTGGCAGTGGGTCGCGGGTAGCGGCGCGGACGCGGCGCCCTACTTCCGGATCTTCAACCCGGTGCTGCAGGGCGAGAAGTTTGACCCCGACGGGCAGTATGTTCGCCGCTGGATCCCCGAACTCGCAGGGCTGCCGAACCGTGTGCTGCATAGGCCATGGGAAGCCGCGGCCTCGGTGCTGGATACGGCGGGCGTGACGCTGGGCAAGACCTATCCGTGGCCTGTCGTCGACCACGCGAAGGCGCGACAGCGCGCCCTGGCGGCATACAGCAGGATGCGAGGCGAAGGATGACCGCGTCACCCGTCTCGACCGTGGCGGCGAATGGTGCGCCGCCGGCAAACGCCGGGACACTTTACGTTGGCGAAGTCATGCACCAGCGGCTGAAGCCGTTCGGTCACCGCTTTACCTATTCGGTGTTCTCGCTGCTTGTGGATCTGGACAGACTTGACGAACTCGACGGCGCGTCGCGGCTGTTGTCGGTGAACCGGCCGGGGGTGGTCTCCTTCAAGGAAAGCGATCATGCCGAGCGGCCGGGCGAGACGCTTCGGCAACTCGCGGACCGCCTGCTGACGCAGGCAGGGTTTGAGCGACCGGCCGAGCGTGTGCTCCTGCTCTCCTATCCGCGGATCCTGGGCTATGTGTTCAACCCGATCTCCGTCTACTTTGCCTATGATGAGAACGGCAGTCTGCTGGCACTGATCTATGCAGTGCGGAACACGTTCGGCGAACGCCACGCCTATGTGGCTCCGGTGCGGCCGGGTGATGCGGGGCCCGCCGGAATTCGCCAGACATGCTCCAAGGTGCTGCACGTCTCGCCTTTTGTGGGCATGGATGCTCGATACAATTTTCGGGTGCTGCCCCCAGGCCGGGTCGTTCGGATCAGAATTCACGAGTCGGAGGGCGAGACCCCGCTGCTGGCGGCGACCTTCGTCGGCAAAGCGCGGCCGTTCAACGACTCGACCCTTCTTGGCTGTCTGGCTCGCTTCCCTTTGATGACGCTGAAGGTGACAGCCGCCATCCACTGGCAGGCGCTGAAGCTGTGGGTGAAGGGCGCGCGCTTTCATAAAAGCCCGCCGCCACCTCCGCCCTCGAGCTTCTGGAACCGGGGAGGCTCAGTGGGCGACAGTCCCCATTCCGTCCGCGATGCGGACCGAAGATGATCCTCGATCTGAAGACGAAACAGATCGCATAGAACCTTACGACTTGGCAGACGGCGCGCGTCCGAACAGGGGCCCGCGAAACCGGCGGCAGGCGAGGTTCCAGCCAAACGCTCGATGCCATTTTCCGGACGTGACCGCTTGGAAGGCCTGGCTGGCCGGAAGGTAGAGCAGGGCGGGCCTCACGCACGAACTCGTCGATCGCTCGCACGCAGGAACCGAAACGAGCATCGCAGCATTGTGGGAGAACTGCCAAGCCGCACATCCTCCGGAGGAAACAAGAATGGCCAAGAGGTCTAGACAGTCGACGGACAGGTCCGCGACCATCCATGATCAGAAGCTCGTGCGAGGAAACGGAGGGGAACTTCACCAGATCGCCGGCGGCGACACCGAGGTCCTGACCACCGCCCAGGGAGGCCCGGTGGCCGACGACCAGAATACACTGAAGGTCGGTCAGCGCGGGCCGACGCTGATCGAGGATTTTCATTTCCGCGAGAAGATCTTCCATTTCGATCACGAGCGGATTCCCGAGCGTGTCGTCCACGCCCGCGGCTATGGCGCCCATGGGTTTTTCGAGACCTATGAATCCCTCGCCGCCTATACGCGCGCCGATATCTTCCAGCGGGCCGGCGAGAGGACGCCTGTCTTCGTGCGCTTCTCCACGGTGGCAGGCTCGAAGGGCTCGTTCGACCTGGCGCGCGACGTGCGCGGCTTCGCCGTCAAGTTCTACACGAAGGAAGGCAATTGGGACCTTGTCGGCAACAATATCCCGGTGTTCTTCATCCAGGATGCCATCAAGTTTCCGGACGTCATCCATTCCGTGAAGCCGGAGCCCGATCGCGCCTTTCCTCAGGCCCAGTCCGCGCACGACAATTTCTGGGACTTCATCAGCCTGACGCCTGAATCGATGCATATGGTCATGTGGGTCATGTCCGACCGGGCCATTCCGCGCTCGTTCCGGTTCATGCAGGGCTTCGGCGTGCATACGTTCCGGCTGGTGAACGCCAAGAACGAATCCACTTTCGTCAAGTTCATCTGGAAGCCGAAGCTCGGCATGCAGTCTGTGGTCTGGAACGAGGCCGTGAAGATCAATGGCGCCGACCCGGATTTTCATCGCCGCGACCTCTGGAATGCCATTTCCTCAGGAGACTTCCCTGAATGGGAGCTCAACCTGCAGCTCTTCGACCAGGACTTTGCCGACAGCTTCGACTTCGATGTTCTGGACCCGACCAAACTCATCCCGGAAGAGGTCCTCCCGCCCGTGCCGGTCGGGCGTCTGGTGCTCGATCGGATGCCGGACAACTTCTTCGCCGAGACCGAGCAGGTCGCGTTCATGACGCAGAACGTGCCGCCCGGTATCGACTTCTCCAACGACCCGCTGCTCCAGGGCCGCAACTTCTCCTATCTCGACACCCAGCTGAAGCGGCTCGGCAGCCCCAACTTCACACACATCCCGATCAACGCGCCGAAATGCCCGTTCCACCATTTCCAGCAGGACGGGCACATGGCCATGCGCAACCCGGTCGGACGGGTGAACTATCAGCCGAACTCGTGGGGCGACGGGCCGAGGGAAAGCCCGGTGAAAGGCTTTCCGACTTTCGCCAACCCCGAGGAGGGTCAGAAGGTCCGGCTGCGTCCGGAAAGCTTTGCCGACCACTACAGCCAGGCGAGGCAGTTCTTCATCAGCCAGACGGCGACCGAGCAGCGGCACATCGTGATGGCGCTGACCTTCGAATTGAGCAAGTGCGAGAACCCTGTCATCCGCGAGCGGATGATCGCGCATCTGCTCAATATCGACGAGACGCTGGGCAGCGCGGTGGCCGACAAGCTGGGTATCACGAAGCTGCCCAAGCCGGCCGATGCGGCGGTTCCGCCGCGCGACGATCTCCTGCCCTCGCCAGCCTTGAGCATCATCGAGAATGGACCGGAGAGTTTCGCAGGCAGGAAGGTCGGCGTGCTCGTGAGCCCCGGCGCCGACGCGGCGTTGCTGAAGAGGTTGCAGTCGGCGATCGAGAAGGAGGGCGCAGTGATGGAAGTCGTTGCGCCGAAGGTCGGCGGCGTCGAGGCGGCGGACGGCAGCTGGATCGAAGCCAAGCACATGATCGACGGTGGGCCGTCCGTCCTGTTTGATGCCGTAGGGCTGATCCTCTCCGAGGAAGGTGCCGAACGCCTGGCCGGCGAGGCCGCAGCGCGTGATTTCGTCGCCGATGCCTTCGCGCATTGCAAATTCATCGGCTTCTCCGACGGGGCCCTCCCGTTGCTGGAACGGGCCGGCGTCGATCCGAAAGTGGACGAGGGCTTCATCGGTCTCGACAGTCCGAAATCCGTGGCCAAGTTCATCGAATCCTGCCGGAGGCTCCGTCTCTGGAGCCGGGAGATGGCGGTCCAACTGTAGCCGGAGAGGCATCCCGGGAGGCTCTCATGCAGATCATTCGCACCGACGTCGAACGTGCCACCACGTCGACTGGGGAACCCGTCCTGCGCGTCTTCTTCCGAGGGGAGGACGGGGACTGCGTCACCGTCGACATGGCGCAGGCCGAGGCCGGCAACGACGCGGCGGTACTCGACCGCGCACGGGCGATCCTGGTTCAGACCGCCACATTCGATCTCGCGGCAAACGATTACGACATCCAGAGCAACGGCAATTTCGACGAGGTCGCCGTCACTGCCGCGAACGACGAGAACGGCGGTGTCTACATTTTCGAGTATCGTGACGGGGAGGGTAGCCGACAGGTTCCTCCGTCCAGTATGCCAAGCTTCGAAGCCGCGCGCGAGGAGGCGGTTCGCTGCGCGATCGATCTCCTGGCCGACCTGGAGCCGGGCACGGATGCGCTCTCCGGCTGGCTGGTGCGGGTGCGCAGCCCGACCGGCGATCTACTCTGCTCGATCGACGTGCAGGAGGCAGAGGCCATCCGCCAGTCGAGGGAATGACCGGCAGGACACTCGAGAAGGCTGACAGTGTCGATCAGTCGCCTGATCTGGATCACCTCGTCGTACTTGCCGAGTCCGTTTCAGGCTCTCGAGGCTAAACAGCTGCAGCTCGTCCAACGGCCTTCATGTTGTCGACGCGAAGGTCTATAAGATCGCCAAGATTGTTGATCCCTGGACGCGCTTTGGTGCCGGTGCTTTGCCTTGGTGGATATCGCTTTCGGTGTCGCTCTCATATCAGGCATCGGAGCGCACAAAGGCGTAGTCGCTCATGATTACTGCTTAAAAAAACATGACATATCAATCACATAGATTTGCCATCGCACCGATGATGGACTGGACGGACCGGCATTGCCGGTTGCTGCATCGACAGCTGTCGCGGCATGCGTTGCTCTACACCGAGATGGTGGTGGCCGATGCGGTGATCCATGGCGACCGTCAGCGGCTGCTTGGCTTTGATGCGGTCGAGCACCCGGTCGCCTTGCAGCTTGGCGGGTCGGATCCGCAGAAGCTGGCGGAGGCAGCGCGGGTCGGGGCGGACTTCGGCTATGACGAGATCAACGTCAATTGCGGCTGTCCGTCGGACCGGGTCCAGTCGGGCACGTTCGGCGCCTGCCTGATGCGCACGCCGGGGCTGGTCGCCGAAGGTGTCGCCGCGATGAAGCGGGCGGTCGACGTGCCGGTGACGGTGAAATGCCGTATCGGCGTCGACGAGCAGGACACGGAAGTCGCGCTCGACGCGATGGCGGAAGCGGTGTTCGCCGCCGGGGCCGACGCACTGTGGGTGCATGCGCGCAAGGCCTGGCTGGAAGGCCTGAGCCCGAAGGAGAACCGCGACATCCCGCCGCTCGACTATGGCCGGGTCTATCGGCTGAAGCAGAAATATCCGAACCGGTTCATCGGCATAAACGGTGGAATTCACTCGCTGGATGAGGCTGAGGCGCATCTTGCCCATGTCGACGGCGTGATGCTCGGGCGGGCCGCCTATCATACGCCGGACATCCTTGCGGAGGTGGATGCGCGCTTCTACGGCGCGCCGGCGCGCGCCTTCGATCCGGAGGCTCTGATCGAGGCGATGGCGGAATATGCCGGGCGGCACATCGCGGCCGGGGGCAAGCTGGGACAGGTGACGCGGCACATGGTGGGGCTCTTCCATGGCCGAAAGGGCGCGCGCCGCTTCCGCCAGATCCTGTCGACCGAGGCGACGCGGCCGGGCGCAGGGCCGGACGTTATCCGCCGCGCCTATGCGGCCGTCGAAGGCGAAGCGGGCCGCGAGGCGGCCTGACGAAGAGCGTCAGTCGATCAGCACCATGCGGTCGCCGCGCACGTCGTAACCCGACAGCGAGTTGAGGAAGCTCATCCCGAGCAGGCTGGTGTCCAGCACGCCGGGCTGGGCCACGAGCACGACCTGCCTTTGCCTCACGATGTTGCCGACGCGGATTTCATCGGCGGTAACGCGGGCGGCGCGCGTCATCCCGTTGGCCGTCGAGATCGGGATGTCGAAGGACAGCGCGCCGATGTCGAAGCCGGCGCTGGCCGCGTCGGCGCTGGTGAGCACCGTGGTCGTGGCGCCGGTGTCGACGAGGAAACGCACGCTCCTGCCGTCGACCTCGGCGCGCGCCTGGAAATGGCCGTCGCCCTGCTTGTCGAGGAGCACGGTCCGGCTGCCGTCCGAGGCCGTCATCGAGATCGGGCTGCCGGGAATGAGGCCCGCGGTCAGCCGACTACCGATGTCCTGCAACTCGTAGCGGAACTGGTAGACGGCGATGAAGGCGACGATGATGACCAGCCACATCGCAAGGCTGCGCCCAACCGTGCCGATCGGAATGCCCGAGCCGAGGATGCCGGACGCCACCACCGCGCCGAAGATGCCGAGATAGAGCAGGCGGCCGAAATCCTGGTCGGCCATGTTCAGAGCCTGCCCGGACCCGCCGAAGACGAGGAAGACGAGGCCGGCGGCCATGACGGCTGCGACGAACCACCAGACGCGGTCCATGTCAGAGGCCTTCCGCCCGTTCGCGCGCTAGGCGGCTGCGCCGGGTTTCGCGCCGGGGGCGCCGCTCGACCGTCTCGAGCCGCGCGGGGAGCTCGGCCATCACGGCGCGGCGCGTCTCCGGCGTCATGGAGAGCCACGCACCGATCTCGTCGCGCGTGCGGCCGCATCCGAAACAGTAGCCGGTCTTCATGTCGATCGAGCAGACCAGGATGCAGGGGGATTCGATGGCAGCCAAGGCGTCGTCCTGTGCGGTTGACAAGGATGTGGGCCAATCGACCGGTCGATGCAAGGCCCCGCGCTTATGCCGTTGGCCTCATTGTGCTGCGGCGGTCGACGCGTTAGAGCGCGCCATTCGAACAAGTTGGGTCCGCTCATGTCCACCGAACATCCGCTCGACGATTTCCGCGCGCTGCTGCAGCGCATGCCGGCGCTGGACGCGCAGGCGGGGGGCGCAGCGCGCCAATTGTTCGAGACGCAAGGGGCGGGCGAGAGCCGCCTCGCCGACGTCGCGGCGCTGATCGCCGCCGTCACCGGCGGGCGGCCGTCGATGAGCCGGCCGTCGCTGGCGCTGTTCGCAGGCGCGCACGGGATTGCCCGCCACGGCATCTCGTCGCGGCGGATGGATGCGACGCTCGCGACCGTCGCCGCCTGCGGCTCGGGCGACGCGCCGGTGAGCCATCTCTGCGCGGCGAACATGATCGGGCTCAAGGTCTACGACCTGGCGCTGCACCTGCCGACTGGCGATATCTCGACAGCGCCGGCGATGGACGAGCGCAACGCGGCCGCTACCATGGCCTTCGGCATGGAGGCGATCGCCGGCGGGGCCGACTGCGTGCTGGCCGGATCGATCGCCTCGACCGGCGACGAGACGGTCGCGACGGCACTGTTCTGCGCCTTCCACGGCGGCGATCCGGCCGAATGGCTGCCGGAGGGCGATCATGCCCTGCGCCGCGCCGAACTGGTGTCGGCCGCACTCGGGACCCATCGCGCGGTGCTCGGCGATCCGCTGGCGGCGCTTGCGGCGCTCGGCGGACGCGAGTTCGCCGCCATGGCGGGTGCCATCCTGGCGGCGCGTGTCGAGAAGGTGCCTGTGATCCTGGACGGGGTGACGGCGCTCGCGGCCGCCTCTGCCCTGTGGGCCGCCGATCCTGCAGCCATTGCGCATTGCATGCTGGCGGATGCGCCCGCGGGCGCCGGGCAGCGTGCGGCGGAACGGCTGGGACTGGTGCCGCTGCTGGGCGAAGGGCTGGCGGGGGGCGAGGGCACGGCGGCGGCGCTGGCGACGGCCACCGTCCGCGATGCGCTCGCGCTGCATGCGGGGTTCGCGGCGCAGGCGCGCGCGGCAACTCATCACCATCACTGAGAGAAATCAGGCGGCGCGGGAATCCCGGCGTCCGCCCTGCGCCGTCGGCACGGCCGGCAGGCTTTCCATCACGCGCGAGCGCGGGAAGATGGCGATCGCCTCGGTGCCTTCGCGGATCTTCGAGCGCAGGTCGAACTCGCCGCCATGCATGGCGACGAGGCCCTGGACGATCGGCAGGCCGAGCCCGGTTCCCTGCTCGGCGCTCTTGATGGCGATCGCGCCCTGGCCGAAGGCCGCGAGCACGACCGGGATCTCGTCGGGCGGAATGCCGGGACCATTGTCCCTGACCGAGAGATACTGGCCGCCGCCTGCGGTCCAGCCCACCTTGACCTGGATCTCGCCGCCGGTCGGCGTGAACTTGACCGCGTTGGAGAGCAGGTTGAGCGCGACCTGGCGCACGGCTCGCTCATCGGCAAACAGCCGCGGCAGGCCCTGCTCGAACTGCTGGACGATGCGGATGTCCTTGGCGCGGGCCCTCAGCTCCATCATGTGGCAGCACTCCTCGGCCGTCTCGGCGAGATAGAGCGGCTCCTCGTGCAGCCGGTAGCGCCCGGCCTCGATGCGCGAGAGATCGAGGATCTCGTTGATCAGGTTGAGCAGATGTTGTCCCGACGCATGGATGTCGTTGGCGTAGTCCCGGTAGGTGGCGTTGCCGATGGGGCCGAGCACCTCGCTTCCCATCACCTCCGAGAAGCCGAGGATGGCGTTGAGCGGCGTGCGCAACTCGTGGCTCATCGAGGCGAGGAAGCGCGACTTGGCGAGGTTGGCGTCCTCGGCGCGCCGCCGCGCCTCGTCGGACATGGATTTCGCCGTCTCCAGCTCGGCGATCAGGTAGTCCTTCTCGGTGCGGAAGGACAGGAATGCCAAAGCCGACTGGTTGAGATGGGTGGAGACGTACATGAAGAAGGGCAGCGCGGCGAAGACGAGTCCGGCCATCAGCACCTCGACCGGCTCGCGGTAGTCGATGGCGAACGCGGCGAAGACGAGCACCGGAAACGTGAATGTGGCCACAAGCGCGCCGCGCAGCGCATAGGCGAGGATCGCCGTCGCCGACAGAGCGAGCAGCAGCACTACCGCCTTGACCACCGGCAGCGGCTGGATCTGGCAGGCATCGCAGTGCAGCGTGGCGAAATAGGCCCAGCCGAGGCCGGAGACGACATGCGCGGCGAGGAACAGGCGGCGGGTCTTCTCGGCATCGATCGCCTGCGCCTCGCTGCGGTCGGTCCGGCGGGCGACGACCGCGAGCGCGGCGTAGCAGGACACGGTGATCAGCGCCCAGACGAGGATGTCGACGCCCAGCCCGATGAAGATGCCCGCCAGCGCGATCGCCATGACCAGGATGGGGATCGCAGTCGCTCCGTTCAGCGTCGCGCGGGCATGGTGCTTGAGCAACTCACGGTCGAAGACGGGATTGCCGGACTTCTGCGCGAGCTGGTCGCGCGTCTTGCGCACCGCGCGCGCGACCTCGCTGTTGCGGTGCGCCTTCGTGCGGTCCACAATATTCTTGTCTGCCGTCGTCGAACGGTTGAGCGCCATAAGGTGCCGGAATTTCAGGTCTCTGATGCCAAAGGGAAAATTACTTCCGAATGATTAAGAGACCCTTCCCGAAATGAGACGCATGCAAGGCGGCGGGCGTTATCGGCCGCGCAGGGCAACCTACAGGCGAAGTGCCGGCCGCCGCTATGCCGAATACGCGCTGACATTCGTCCTGTTCATGGCGCTTGCACTGGTCGCGGCCCGCCTTGACCGGACGCAGACCGTGCGTCCGGAGGGCAGGGCGGTCGTCAATGACGGCGACACGATCACGCTGGCCGGCGAGAGGATCAGGCTGCGCGGTATCGACGCGCCGGAATACGACCAGACCTGCACCCGGGCCGGCGCGTCCTATCCATGCGGGCGCCAGTCGCGGCGCGAACTCGAACGACTGGTCGCCGGGCGCTCGGTCGCCTGCGAGGGCTGGGAACGGGACAAATACGACCGCCTGCTCGCGGTCTGCCGCGCCGGCGACATCGACCTCAACCGCAGGCTTGTCGAAGAGGGGTGGGCGATCGCCTATGGCGACTATGCCGACGCCGAGCGGGCCGCGCGCGCGGCGGCCAAGGGCATCTGGGCCGGCGAATTCGACCGGCCGCGCGCCTGGCGCGAGCTGAAGGGCGGTGTCGCCGAGGCCGAGCACAGCGCCATGCAGACGATTTTCAACTGGATCAGGCAGGTGCTCGGCTGGTAAGTCGAACGGGTATCGACGAACGGGAGGAAGGACATGAAGCTCTATGACGGCGGACGCGCGCCCAATCCGCGCCGCGTGCGCATCTATCTGACGGAAAAGGGACTTTCCGTGCCGCTGGTGCCGATCGACATGGGTGCGCTCGGCCACAAGTCGGAGCCCGTCGCTTCGCTCAACCCGCTGAAGCGCCTGCCGGTGCTGGAGCTGGACGACGGCACTATCCTGACCGAAACGATCGCGATCTGCCGCTATTTCGAGGAACTGCATCCCGAACCGCCGCTGTTTGGCGTCGGGGCGCTCGGCAAGGCGCGCGTCGAGATGTGGCAGCGGCGGATAGAGCTGAACTTCTTCGCCGTGGTCGCCAACGCCTTCCGCCACATCCATCCGGCGATGAAGGAATGGGAGATCCCGCAGATCCCCGAATGGGGCGAGGCAAACAAGCCGAAGGCGCTGGAATTCATGCATCTTCTCGACCGGGAGCTCGCGTCGCGCGAATTCGCCGCCGGCGACGAATATACGGTGGCCGACATCACCGGCCTCGTCTCGATGGACTTCCTGAAGCCGGCGCGCATCACCGTGCCGGATGAGCTCACCCATCTGAAGCGCTGGTATGCGGCGATCGCGGCGCGGCCGAGCGCCGGGGCGTGACGTGGAGCAGAGGCTGCGGGCGCTGGCGAATGACGCCCGCGCATGCCGCATCTGCCGCGACGCGCCGCTCGGCAAGCCTCTGCCGCACGAGCCGCGGCCGGTGCTTTGGCCGTCCTCGACGGCGCGCATCCTGATCGCGGGCCAGGCGCCTGGCACGAAGGTCCATGCCAGCGGCATTCCCTTCGACGACCGCTCCGGCGACAGGCTGCGCGACTGGCTCGGCGTGACGCGGGCGGAGTTCTACGACAACGACCGGTTTGCGATCCTGCCGATGGGCTTCTGCTTTCCGGGGCAGGATGCCAAGGGCGGCGACCTGCCGCCACGCCGCGAATGCGCGCCCGCCTGGCGCAGGCCATTGATGGACCTGATGCCGCAGATCGATCTCGTGCTGGCAATCGGCATCTATGCGCAGGCCTGGCACATGGGGAAACAGCGCGGCGTCAGCCTGACCGAGACGGTCGCGCGCTGGCGTGAGATTTTCGAGGCGAGTGCCGCCCCCCATGTCCTGCCGCTGCCGCATCCGTCATGGCGCAACACCGGCTGGCTCAGGCGCAACCCGTGGTTCGAAGCCGACCTCGTGCCACTTTTGAGGACGGAAGTGAGGGCGCGGTTCTGAGCCGTTGGAATTTCATCCTCCAATGGGTGCTCTTCGAAGTGTGATTTTGCCTTGAAATGACATTCCTGAATCTGGCATTTGAAAGAAAAAACTTGCCGGAGAATCCCGATGGACCGCCTCGACCGGAAAATACTTCGCCTCCTCCAGGAGGATTCGACGCTCGCCGTCGCCGACGTGGCGAAGAAGGTCGGCCTGTCCACCACGCCCTGCTGGCGCCGCATCCAGAAATTGGAGGAGGAAGGCGTGATCCGCCGCCGGGTCGCTATCCTCGATCCGGTCAAGGTGAATGCGCGGGTGACGGTGTTCATCTCGATCCGCACCTCATCGCACAGCCTCGAATGGCTGAAGCGCTTCTCGGAAGTGGTGCAGGAGTTTCCGGAAGTGGTCGAGTTCTATCGCATGAGCGGCGATGTCGACTACCTGATCCGGGTCGTGGTGCCCGACATCGCGGCCTATGACGCGTTCTATAAGCGGCTGATCGCCAGGATCGAGATCCGCGACGTGTCGTCGTCCTTCGCGATGGAGCAGATCAAATATACGACGGAGCTTCCGCTCGACTACATGGTGCTCGACAAGGATTCGGCGAACGCCTGATCGACGGCTATTTGGCGAGCCTTCGCCAGGGATTTCCAATTCCCGCCGGCGGCGGAGCGCCCGCCGTGTGGACAACCGTTGCGCGGGCGATGGCGTAAGCGCTGTCGAGCTGCTTCACACCGTCGATCATCAGCACCTGCTGGCGCTCTTCGGCGGCGATCAGCCTGCCCGAAACCGTGACAGCCTCGTAGATCTCCTCCAGCCGGAAAGGCTCGGCCAGGGAGACGCGCACGAGCTGGTTGGGCGGGGGCGCCGCGGTGTGGATGCAGGCGCCCGCCCAGGGCACGAGGAGGAACTCGTAGACGAGGTCGTTCTCGCGATCGACGGGAAGCAGATAGCCGTCGAGGCGCACGTCCAGCCCCGCCGCCGAGGGCGCGACGGCAAGTTGCTTCCAGGAGACGGGCCGTGGCCCCTCCTCAGCCGCGGCGAGCCCCTGCGGCATCATGGCAAGACATGCGAGCGCGAATGCGCGCAGCAGGTTTTCCATTCGGGAAAGCCCTTTCGACACGTCGATTGAAGCGCCGCGCGAAGCGCGCGTCAATGGCCTGGAAGAGGGCGCTGCCTGGCCTTCCTGCTTTCTTCCCGCCTGGCGATGCCGGCGAGCGTCTTCTCGGCGGTAAGTTCGCGGATGGCGTCTTTGCCGTTCCAGCGCGCCGTCTTATCGGGCGATTCGGCCAGCCGGCGTGCGGTTTCGAGGGCGGCCGCGTTGAGCAGCATGGAGCGCTTGCCGATCGAGCGCAGCGCCCAATTCACCGCCTTCCTGACGAAATTGCGCGGGTCGGTGGCATGGCATTCGATGAGCGGGAGATAAGAGAGGAAGGTCTCGTCCGGCTCCTTCTTCCGGTGCACCACCGACCAGGCCATCATCGCAAAGGCGGTGCGGCGGACGAATTCGCGCTCGTCCGCGGCGAATTCGTCAATCAGCTCCCGCCAGGCGTCGCTGTCGACGAACAGGTCCGAGACCCCGTCGACGATGTCCCAGGAATCGAAATCCGCTGCCCAGGCCCGCGCGTCGGCGGCGGTGAAGCGCTTCGGGTCGGCGGTGATCGAGGCGATGAAGCGCGCCTCGACAATGCCGCTCGCCCAGAGTTCGAAGGCGCGTTCGTGATTCTTGCCGATCAGCTTGCCGATGCGGCGCTGCTCGCCATGCGAAATGCCGAGTGCCCGATCGATCCTGATGCCATAGCGCTTCATGCCCTGCCGGTTCTCTTCCGAGCCGAGGGTCCCGAGATGCGCGATGACCTCCTGCGCGGTCGAGCCTTTCGACAGGTCGGCCATCAGCGCTCCAGGCGCGCGAGCAGCGAAGACGTATCCCAGCGGCGTCCGCCCATCTGCTGCACATCCTTGTAGAACTGGTCTACCAGCGCGGTGACGGGCAGTTTCGCGCCGTTGCGGTCGGCCTCGTCCAGCACGATGCCGAGATCCTTGCGCATCCAGTCGACGGCGAAGCCGAAATCGTATTTGCCGGCATTCATGGTCTTGTGACGATTCTCCATCTGCCACGAGCCCGCGGCCCCCTTGGAGATGACGTCCACCACCTTCTCGATATCGAGCCCGGCCTTGCGGCCGAAATGGATGCCTTCCGCCAGACCCTGGACAAGGCCGGCGATGCAGATCTGGTTGATCATCTTGGTGAGCTGGCCCGCGCCCGCCGGCCCCATCAGGCCAACCATCTTGGCATAGGACGAGATCATCGGCTTCGCCGTCTCGAAGACCGCCGGATCGCCACCCACCATGACGGTGAGCTGACCGTTTTCCGCGCCCGCCTGGCCGCCGGAGACCGGGGCGTCGAGGGCCGCGAAGCCACGCGCCCTGGCCTCGGCGTCGAGCACGCGCGCGATCTCGGCCGAAGCGGTCGTGTTGTCGACGAAGATCGCGCCCTTCTTCATCGTGTCGAACGCGCCGTCTGCGCCGAGCGTCACCTGCCTGAGGTCATCGTCATTGCCGACGCAGGCGAAGACGAAGTCCTTGCCTTCGGCAGCCGCCGCCGGGGTCGGCGCGAAGGCGCCGCCATGTTCGGCCACCCACTTCTGCGCCTTGGCCGTTGTGCGGTTGTAGACGGTGACATCATGGCCGCCGCGGTTTTTCAGATGCGCCGCCATGGGATAGCCCATGACGCCAAGTCCCAGAAACGCGATGCTGGCCATGTCAAATTCTCCTGAAGTCGATGGTGTCGCGCGTCAGCGCCTCAAGTGGCGCGTGATGCGCCTTTCGATCAGCTCGACGACATTGCGCAGCAGCTCGACGATCGCAAGATAGATGATCGCCGCCCAGATGTAGGTCTGGAAATCGAAGCTGCGCGAATAGGCGAGCCGGGTGACGCCCATCAGGTCGTAGACCGTGATGATGGCGACGATGGCTGATCCCTTGATCATCAGGATCAGCTCGTTGCCGTAGGGTCGCAGCGCGACGATGAGCGCTTGCGGCAGGATCACCATCCTCAGCGTCTGCCATTTCGACAGGCCAAGCGATGCGGCACCTTCCCATTGGCCCTTGCCGACGCTCTCGATCGCGCCGCGCAGAATCTCCGCCTGATAGGCCGCGGTGTTGAGCGTGAAGGCGAACACGGCGCAGTACCAGGCCTCGCGGAAGAAGGTCCAGAGCCCGACCATCTCGAGCTGCGGCCGGAATGTGCCGAGGCCGTAATAGATCAGAAAGGTCTGGGCGAGCAGCGGCGTGCCGCGGAAGAAATAGACGTAGGCGTAGGCGATCGCCGACAGGACGCGGTTTTTCGACATCCGCATCGCCGTTACCGGGATCGACAGGAGTACGCCGAGCACTGTGGAGACGCCGACGAGAAGCAGTGTGACGCCGAGGCCGGAGACGTAGTTGGCCGAATAGCGCTCGAACAGCGCCGGATCCCAGGCGGTGACCAGATAGGCGACGAGGGCGAGCCCCAGCAGGATCCAGACCCCGACCAGCATATAGCCGGCGATGCGCTTGCCCGGCCAACCGCGCTCTACGGGCGGCGGCAGATCCAGCGCTTCGGCGTCCGACACGGCGCTCATCGGCGCGCTCCAGACTGGCTGACGGAACGCTCGACCGCGTTGATGCCGAAGGAGGAGATGATGGCCAGCACGAGATAGATGAGGCAGGCGACGCCGAAGAACAGGAACGGCTCGCGGGTGACGCGGGCGGCGACACCGCTCTGCCGCAGGATGTCGGACAGGCCGATCGCGGACACCAGCGCGGTGTCCTTAAGGAGGATGAGCCAGAGATTGGCGAGGCCGGGCAGGGCGATCCGCACCAGTTGCGGCAGGATCACCAGCCGCATGGTCTGGTAGCCGGTCAGACCGATGGCGAAGCCGCCCTCGTACTGGCCGCGCGGGATGGCGCGGAAGGCGGAGAGGAAGACCTCGCTCGCGTAGGAGGAGAAGACTACGCCGAGCGCCACCATGCCGGAAACGAAGCTGTTGACCTCGATCGTCGCCGTCGGGTCGATCATGTGCACGAGGCTCTGCAACAGCGTCTGCACGCCGTAATAGACGAGGAAGAGCGTCAGGAGCTCGGGCAAGCCGCGGAAGATCGTGGTGTAGACGTTGCCGGCGAGCCTGAGCGAGGGTTCGTTCGACTGCTTGGCGAGCGCCACGACGAAGCCGATGGCGAGCCCGACGGGAAGCGTCGCGAGCGCGAGCGAGACGGTGATGAAGACGCCATAGGCGATGTCGTCGAGCCAGCCCTCCGGCCCCCAGCTCAGCAGCGTCCAGACACTCTGCATCAGCGCGTTTGCTTCATCCGTTGGCGGGACAGCAGGATGGGAGGCGACGGCGGAAAGTGCCCGCCGCCGCACCCGGACTCATGCGGCTCAGCCGCCGTAGACGTCGAAGGTGAAGTACTTGTCGTTGATTTCCTTGTACTTCCCGTTCTTGCGGATCGCATCGATCGCGGCGTTGAACTTGTCGGCCAGCGCCGTCTCGCCCTTGCGGACGGCGATACCGGCGCCCTCGCCATGGATCTCCGGCACCGGCGTGATCATGCCGGCGATCTTGCAGCAGGCGCCGTCGGCGGTCTTCAGCCACTCGTCCAGCACGACAACGTCGTCGGTAACGGCGTCGAGGCGGCCGTTGGCGATGTCGAGGAAGAATTCCTGGCTGGTCGGATAGCCCTTCAGCGTCGAGTCCGTATAGGTCTTCTCGGCATAGTTGAAATGGGTCGTGGAGGTCGCCGCGCCGATCGTCTTGCCGGCCAGATCCTCCTTGGATGCGCCCTTCACGTCGCTGTCCTTGGGCACGACGATCGCCGAGGGCGTGTGATAGTATTTGTGCGTGAAGTCGACTTTCTGCTTGCGCTCGTCGGTGATCGACATCGAGGCGATGATCGCGTCGAACTTGCCGGCCTGCAGCGCCGGGATGATGCCGTCCCAGTCCTGCGTGACGAATTCGCACTTGACCTTCATCTCCTCGCAGAGCGCGTTGGCGATGTCGATGTCGAAGCCCTCGAGCTTGCCGTCGGAGGTCAGGTTGTTGAAGGGGGGATAGGCGCCTTCGGTGCCGATCTTCAGGGTCTCCTGCGCGTTGGCCGCTCCCAGGCCAAACGCAAACGCGGCGGCGGTCAGACCGAGCGCCAGACGCTTCGTAATACGCATGTTCATCCTCTTTCTTTGTAGTTGCCGCCCCGCATGCGAGGCGGTGTCGTGCGGGTCGCTTTGCCCGCAAACTGGCCGATATTCCCACTATTATCGCGCGGATTGCAATCGCAAAACCGCCCTGCAGCATGCCGTGTGCGGCATCGGATCAGGCCGCGGGCGGAGGGTGCAGTTCCATGCGGGCGGCGATGAAATCGGCGATGGCCGGGACATCGTCGATGCCGAAGACCGGAAGCGGTTCGCCCGGCTGCGGCACGTCGGCGGCGACGGCGACGATCGCCGGGTCGCCTGGAGACAGCGAAGCGGTGTCCTTCGCGCCCAGCCGGCGCGTCTCTATCTTGAGATGCGCCTCGCGCTTGTAGCCTTCGACCAGGACAAGGTCGCAAGGGGCGAGCCGTGCGAGGATTTGTGCGAGCGGCGGCTCGTCCTCGTCGCGCAGTTCGTGCATCAGCGCCCAGCGCCCGTGCGAGACGATCGCCACCTCATGCGCGCCGGCTGTTCGGTGGCGGAAGGAATCGGTGCCTTCCTTGTCGATGTCGAAGGAATGGTGGGCGTGCTTGACCGTCGAGATGCGGTAGCCGCGCCGGGTGAACTCGGCGACGAGCCGCTCGGTGAGCGTCGTCTTGCCGGAGTTCTTCCAGCCGGTGATGCCGAACACCTTCGCGTTCATTCCGCCGATTCCAGCAAGCTTTCTGCCCTTGCGAGCTCTTCCGGCGTGTTGACGTTGAAGAACGGATCGAACGGGACGGCCGGAAAGTCGACCGCGACATAGCCGGCCGCCTCGGCGAAATCCAGCACTCTGCGCGAGGTTCCTGACTGAAGAACCGCCTCCAGGGCGGCCCGCAAGGACACCGGCCACAGCGCACAGGTGGGATGAAGCCTGCCCTCCGAGCGCGCGATGGCGACGCCTGCGCCGACTTCATTCAGCCTGCTCACGAAATCGGCCGGCAGGAAGGGCGTATCGACCGAGACCGTGGCGACATGGGTGACACCTGCGATGCCTTCGGCCCAGCACAGGCCGGCGTGAAGGCCGGCGAGGGGACCGGGAAAGCCTGCGAAGCGATCGCGGAGCACCGGGCTTGCGCCCGCGACTTCGTCCAGCTCGGCATTCGAATTGATCGCCAGCGCGTTGACCTGCGGCGCAAGGCGCGCGGTCAGCCGGGCGAGCAGCGTCTGTCCGCCGAGCTCGACCAGCGCCTTGTTGCGCCCGCCCATGCGTGACGACAACCCGCCGGCGAGGATGACGCCCGCGATCATGGCCGTGAGGCGCCGCCGGCGCGCGATACCACCATGATGAACGAGCTCGCCGCGATCGCGGCGATCGCCGAGAAGAGCATGATCGCGAGCAGCGGATAGACGCCTGTTTCCGGCGACAGGAACAGGCCCGGCAGGGCGGAGAGCGCCGCGCCGCCGCCGATCTGCATCGCGCCACCGAGGCCTGAGGCCGATCCGGCAAGGCTCGGCTTGACGCTGACAACGCCCGAATTGGCGCTCGGCAGCGTGAAGCCATTGCCCGCGGTCGCAATGGCCGCCGGTACGAAAAGCGCCAGCGGATCCGCGACGCCGGACGTGAACAGCGCGATGGCGATGAGCACCGCGACGCCCGAGATGATGTTTCCGGCGAGCATCATCCTGTTGATCCCGACGCGGGCCGTGTAGCGGCCCGCGATGAAATTGCCGACCATGTATCCGAGGCCGAGGCAAGCGAAATAGAAGCCGTAGGTGGACGGCGACATTCCGAACAGGACCGATGAGACGTAGGGCGCGCCGCCAAGGAAGGTGAAGAACGAGCCCGAGGTGAAGGCGGCGGTCAGCGCATAGCCCCAGAACAGCCGCGAGCGCAGCAGTTCGGGATAGGCGCGGAACTGCGCGCCGAGGCTCGCGGAGGGATTGCGGTTGGTCTCGCCGAGATCGAAAAAGATGATGGCGAAGGACAGGATGCCGAAGGCGAGAGTCAGCCCGAAGGTCGCCTGCCAGCCGTAGAGCTCGTCGAGCACGCCGCCGATGGCAGGCCCTATCATCGGCACCAGCGTCATGCCCATGGTGATGTAGCCGATGCGGCTGGCGGCAAGGTTGGCGCTGACCGTGTCGCGCACGATCGCGCGCGACAGCACCATGCCCGCCGCTGCGAAGGCCTGGAAGACCCTGCACGCCAGGAGGAACTCGATCGTCGGCGCAAAGATCGCCGCGAGCGTCGCCACGATGAAGATCGCGAAGGAGGCGAGCATCACCGGCCGCCGGCCAAATCGGTCGGAGGCGGGGCCTACCAGAAGCTGCAGCACTGCTGTGGAGGCGAGGTGCAGCGAGACGGTGAGCTGGACCAGCCCGTAATCCGCCTCGAAATAGCGCGCCATGGCCGGCAGCGAGGGCAGGAAGACATTGAGCGCCAGCGCGCCAGCCGACGTCGCGACGACGAGAGTTGTGACGTGCGGCGCCGTGCGGCGGTTGAGATAGGCTCGCGACACTAGAGGCCGTCCGGCGCCATGGCGGGGGAAGTGCTCTCCGCGCCCGGACGACGACCTACGACACGCTCGCGGTAGAGCATGTAGATGCCCGAGCCGACGATGATGGTAGAGCCGATGATCATGGCGAGATCAGGGATATCGGCGAAGATCAGATAGCCGAGCAGGATCGCCCAGATGAGGGCCGTGTAGCGGAACGGCGCTACGAAGGAGATGTCGCCGACCCGCAGGGACAGGATGATGAACTGGTAGCCGACGACCAAAAGCACCGCGGCAAGCGCGAGCATCGCAACGGCGCTGTATGGCACCGGTGCCCAGCCGCCCATCGGAACGACGAGAATGCCGCCTGTCAACGTGACCACGACCGCCGTCGCGGTGGAGACGAGGAAGGATGATATCTCCTGCGGGATGCGCTTGGTGGCGATGTCGCGGATGGCGCAGAAGAATACGCAGGCCAGCGCCCACAGCGAATAGACGCTGAACCCTTCGAGGCCGGGCCGGACGATGATCAGCACGCCGCCGAAGCCGGCTGCGATCGAAAGCCAGCGACGCCAGCCGACCGGCTCGCCGAGAACCATCGCAGCACCCATCGTTACGGCAAGCGGCAGAGCCTGAAGGACGGCCGAGACATTGGCGATCGGCAGGTGGCTCAGCGCCAACAGGAAGCAGGAGGTGGCCAGCGCTTCGCCCATGACACGAACGGCGACCATCGGATGGAACGCCTGTCCGATCCGCCGCAGCGCGCCACGATGCCAGGCGATCAGGCCGATCATACTGCAGGCGAAAAGGCCGCGGATCAGCATGATCTGGCCCGGATTGATCGACTCTGAGGAGAGCTTGGTCAATGCGTCGTTCAACGTAAAGCCGACCATCGAAATCGCCATGAACACGGCGCCGCGCAGATTGGGCGAGAGGGGCAATGGACGTTTCCGAATTTCTGGCCAGCGAAGCAGCCTGTTTTCGGATCGGTGTAGCAGTCGGACCGCAAATCGCAACCGATATGCGATGGTCCAGAGCACAGGCCCCGGAACGTTGCCCCGGGGCCGTTGGGCGGGTAGTCCGACCGTCAGTTGGCCGGCGTCAGCTTCTCCGTGCCGGTTCCGCCTTCACCCTGGATGGTCCAAAGTCCTTCCATCGAGCCGTCGGCATTGATCTTGTAGATGACAAGGCCGATTGAATCCTCGAGCACATAGGCGGCGGCGAACGCATTGTCGTTGCGGCTGCAGATGCCGTGCGATTCGGTCGAGCCGGTGACCCAGTGGATCTCGCAGGTCGTATCGCTGGTCAGGGTGATGTCGGCGGTGCCCTCATAGGTGCTGCCGTTATGGTTGGTGCCTTCGACGGTGTACGAGCCGCCGATGTTTTGCGCCTGCGCCACGCTTGCCAGTCCGGCGAGGGCCAGACCGAGTGCGAATGTCCTGAACATGTCGGAAAACTCCCCCGCGGACGACATTGTCCGCGGGCAAGAACAGTACGTAGGTGCGAAATGGCTGTAAATGCCGTTACGGAAATTTCGAACGGGGCCGGGGGCGCATATTGGCTTAGCCGCCGGTGACGCTCATGTGGCGCGAGACTGCCGGACGGCGGGTGGTGCGATCGATGACAAAGTCGTGGCCCTTGGGCTTGCGCCCGATCGCCTCGTCGATCGCGTCGGAAAGGAGTTCGTTGCCTTCCGACGCGCGCAAAGGTGCGCGAAGGTCGGCCGCGTCCTCCTGGCCGAGGCACATGTACAGCGTGCCGGTGCAGGTGATGCGGACGCGGTTGCAGCTCTCGCAGAAATTATGAGTCATCGGCGTGATGAAGCCGAGCTTTCCGCCGGTCTCGGCCACCTGGACGTAGCGCGCCGGTCCGCCGGTCTTAAACGGGATGTCCGTCAGCGTGAACTCGCGTTCGAGATTGGCACGCAGCAGCGACAGCGGCAGATACTGGTCCGTACGGTCGGCGTCGATCTCGCCCATCGGCATGGTCTCGATGACGGTCAGGTCCATGCCGCGGCCATGCGCCCAGCGCATCAGTTCCGGCAGTTCGCGGTCGTTGAAATCCTTAAGCGCCACGGCATTGAGCTTGACATGGATGCCGGCCGCCTGCGCGGCGTCGATGCCTTCCAGCACCCGGTCGAGATTGCCCCAGCGGGTCACGGCGCGGAATTTCGCGGGATCGAGCGTGTCGACCGAGACGTTGATGCGCCTGACGCCGCAATCCGCGAGTTCGGCGGCATGTTTCGCGAGCTGCGAGCCGTTGGTCGTCAGCGTCAGCTCTTCCAGCGCCCCGGAGGCCAGGTGGCGCGACAGCTGGCGCACGAGATACATGATGTTCTTGCGCACCAGCGGCTCGCCGCCGGTGAGCCTGAGCTTCTTAACGCCCTTGTCGATGAAGACCGTGCAGAGCCGGTCGAGTTCCTCGAGGCTCAGTAGGTCCTTCTTGGGCAGGAAGGCCATGTCCTCGGCCATGCAGTAGGTGCAGCGGAAATCGCAGCGATCCGTCACGGAGACGCGCAGATAGGTGATCGAGCGCCCGAACGGGTCGATCATCGGCGAGGTGTGGGGGTGAAGATGCATCGTTCCTGCCAGGTCGCCTCTCGATGCCGCACATTACATCAGCATCCTATGAAAGAATGTCGGCTTTTTAGTGCGCGTGTTCAAGTCCAGACGGTTGTCGTGCTATGCTGTGCGTAGTATCCTATATCAATGATACAGTCGTGGGGGAACTCCGCGACGCGTCGGTTCGCCGAGGATGGGAAGTCGAAATTCTCCGGCCTCGATGCGGATCGCGCAATTGAACTTTTGGCGACATTGGACGCGGCGACTTCTCTTGGCGACCTCAGCCCTCTGGCTTCAGTCGCTTTGCATAAGCTGTCGCGGGATCGCAAAGGACAGTGGGCGATGACCGTAAACGGTCCCTGGCGAATTTGCTTTCGGTTTGACGCCGGACATGCGTTCGACGTCGAAATCGTCGACTATCATTGAGAGGAACAGGACATGGTAGCGGTTCATCCCGGACGGATATTGAAGCGGGAGCTCGAAGCTCGGGCAATGTCGGCCAACCGGTTGGCGATCGCATTGCGGCTGCCGTCCGGCCGTATCACCGACATCCTCAACGGCAAGCGGGGCATCTCGCCGGAAACGGCGCTGAGACTTGGTCGCTATTTCGGCAATGAGCCGCGATTTTGGATGAATCTTCAGAGCACGTATGAATTAGCCGTGGCGGAGCGAGAGATCGGGGAGAAGATCATCGCCGAAATCACGCCCGACGCAGCATGAAACCCTCCGACAAGAAACCGGAAATTGAGCGGGCATCGCTGTTTCTCGACCGCCGGCGTGGAAATGCGACCGGCTGCGGAATGGTTGATATCCTCTCCAGGGTTCGCGATCAGCAGCCGGCACCGGCGATGAACAGGCAGGATTAGAACGCACATGACCGCCCCGACCGAACTGCGTGTGTCGAAGGACCGACGGCTGATGACGGTGAGCTTTCCCGGGCATCAGGCCTTCGAGCTTCCGGCCGAGATGCTGCGGGTGCTGTCGCCGTCGGCCGAGGTGCAGGGCCATTCGCCGGAACAGCGCGTGACTGTGCCGCGAAAGCGCAACGTCGCCATCTCGAAGATCGAGCCGACGGGCAATTATGCCGTTCGAATCACCTTCGACGACGGCCACGACACCGGCATCTTCACCTGGGATTACCTGCATACGCTGGGGCATGAAAAGGCGGAGCGCTGGCAGGCTTATCTGGACGAACTCGCCGCCAAGGGGTTGACGCGCGACTAAGGCGCGGAGCGGTCACACGCCTGTCATGCAGCCGGCGAAGAAAGCAGGCCGGATGCAGGGCGAAGGAGGCAGGAACATGCGCAGGATCGAGACCGTCGCGGAACTGGAGGCTCTCTACGGCTTTCCGGGCGAGACGTCGCTGGTCAAGGAACTCGACCATATCATTCCCGAATACGCCGCCTTCATCGAAGCCTCGCCCTTCGTAGCGCTTGCGAGCGCGGGGCCGGAGGGGCTGGACTGCTCGCCGCGCGGCGACCTGGCAGGCTTCGTCCGCATCCACGATCCGCGGACGTTGCTGATGCCGGACCGGCGCGGCAACAACCGTGCGGATTCGTTGAGGAACATCATCAGAGACGGTCGCGTGGGCCTGCTGTTCCTCGTTCCTGGCTCCGGCACGACGCTCAGGGTCAATGGCGAGGCATATGTCACCGACGATGCGGAACTCTGCGAAAGCTTCACGATGGAGGGCAGGGCAGCCCGCACCGTCACCGTGATCGAGGTTCGCTCGGTCTATTTCCAGTGCGCGCGGGCGATTCATCGCTCGGAGCTGTGGAACCCGGCAAAACATGTCGATCCGAAATCGCTGCCGACGCCGGGGAAAATCCTGGAGGTGACAAGCCGCGCGGCGATCGACGGCGCGGCCTATGACGCCGAGTGGCCCGAGCGCGCGAAGAAATCGATGTGGTGAGGCGGGTTTCGCGCACGCATGCGGTGCGCTAACCAGTCCTCATGAAGACACCGATCATCTACGCGCTTGCCGCCTTTGCCGAGATCGCCGGCTGCTATGCCTTCTGGGCCTGGCTGAGGCTGGACAAGTCTCCGCTGTGGCTGGCGCCGGGCCTCGTATCGCTCGCCGCGTTCGCCTGGCTTTTGACCTTCGTGCCGTCCGAGGCGGCGGGGAGGGCGTTCGCGGCCTATGGCGGCGTCTATATTGCCGCGTCGCTCGCCTGGCTGTGGGCGGTGGAGAGAACGACGCCGGACCGCTACGACCTCGCAGGCGCAGCGCTGTGCATCGCAGGCGCCGCGGTGATCATCGGCGGACCGCGCTGATCATCGGCGGACCGCGCTGATCATTCGTCCTTCAGCATCTCGGAGATCTTGCGCATCTGGTCGCCCATCGCATCGCATTGCGCGGGCGTCGAACTCGCCATGACGCGGTCGATCAGCGCGGTGTAGGCCTTCAGCGCCTTGAGCAGGACATCCTCGCCCTTCTCGGTCAGGTAGAGCCGCAGCACGCGCTTGTCCCTAGCGTCGCCTTCGCGGCGGATGAGACCCTGCTTCTCCATCTGCGGCATCAGCATCGTCACGTTCGACCGTCCAACTAGCAGCTTGCGCGCGATGTCGTGCTGGGAGGTGCCGGGATGACGGTAGAGATTCATCAGCAGGTCGAGCTGGGCGATCTTGAGGTCGAAGGGCTGCAGCGCCTTGGTGAGTGCGCGCACGATCGCCTTCTCGGCCTGCACCACGGCGATCCAGTTGCGGAATCGCGGATTGTCCCAGGGGAGGTCTTGCATTTTGTTCATGCTTGAACGATTATGTTCATGTTTGAACGAATCCAATGGAGAGCCATTGTGGCATCATTCGGGTTGAGAATCATCCGCACCCTGTTTGGCATGGTCGATCCGATCGCGCCACGGCTTGCGGGCCGCGTCGCGTTCGAGGTGTTCTGCCGCACGGCCGATCCTCGCAAACCCTCGGCCGCGGAAAAGCGGGCGCTGGAGCGCAGCCGCGATTTCATGCAGGAGGCGCGTCTGCACCGGCTGACTATCGATGGCGGCTGCGTGGCGGCGCACGAATTCCGGCCGGCTTCGGGCCGCTGGTCCGCCACGGTCCTCGTCATCCACGGCTGGAAATCGCGCACCGAACACATGCGTGCGGTGATCGACGGCTTCAGGAATGCCGGGGTAAGGGCGATCGCCCTCGACCTTCCCGGCCACGGCGCCTCGTCCGGGCGCCGGCTCAACATGGCGATCGCTGTGTCGGCGGTGCAGGCGGCCGATCTGTGGTTCGGGCCGTTCGACGCGATGGTCGGCCATTCCTTCGGCGGCGCGGTCGCGGTCAACGCGGCAGTGGGATCGGTCACCGGCGTGGAGAAGGTCCGCACGGACCGCCTCGTGCTGATCGCCGCGCCAAGCTCGCTGCCGATGATCTTTGCCGACTTCGGACGCTTCCTCAATCTCGGCCCGCGCACGCAGACGGCGATCGCCGACATCGTCGAACGGATCGCCGGCCAGCCGCTGGAGGCCTATGCCGGACAGTACCAGCTCGCCGAGCACCCGATCGACACGCTGGTGATGCACGCCGCCGACGACAAGGAGGTGGCTCCGGTCCATGCGGAAGGATATGCCAAGGCGGGTCCGCATGTCCGGCTCGCCTGGGTAAACGGGCTTGGCCACAGGCGCATCGTCTCCGACCCGTCGGTCGTGGTGCAGGCCGTTGATTTTGGCCTTGGGGAGGCCGTCGATGTGCCGGCGCCACAGAGGGCTGCGACTCGCCACAAGGGCTGACGTCAGGTTTCCTCTCGCCCGTCTCGACGGGCAGGCCCGCTGCCCATCTCTCCACCGTTCCGACCGTAGATACTGTCGCTCTCGCGATTGAGCGTCGGGCGGCTGCCGTAGCGAGGCGGGCAGGTCAGGTTCGGCCGCGAAAGTCATTGTACGTCAACGATTTGGTGCGAAAAGGCCGGCCGGCGGGCGGCAACGTTTCGCCGTATTCCGCGTTCAATGTGGGTAACATTCGTGGACATGATGGGAGTTGAGGACATGGCTCACGAGATCCAGCCCGACGATGCAAAGCCGGCGAACGAGCGGAAGCCTCAGGGCTCCGAAGTCGGCCCGCCCATGACGCGGCGTTTTCTGGCGAGGCCACCCCGGCAGGACCAGCTGTACCAGCTCATTCCGATCTGGAAGCAGTGCACGGAACGAACAACCGAAACACCGCCGCGAAGCGACGCCTAGGTAAGCCTGCGCATACCCGCTCGACTGTGTGATCCGCATCACGTTTCATTGAGATCGTCACGCGGTAGGTTTTTTGCCGTCGTGTCGGCGGCGGTTACGGCTATACTGACGGGGTGATTGCTTCGGCAGGCGGACGGGGCCCCGCCGACCGGAGCGTTCCTGATGCACGGCGGAGCAGGGAGAACGATTTTGAGGGGACGAAACGGATCGATGCGCGCCCTGGCGGCAGGCGCCGCCATGGGCATGTTCGTCGTGGCGAATGTGCAGCCGGCCGAGGCGCAGAACTTTTTCGATCGTCTGTTCGGCGGCGGCGCCCAGCGCCGCAGCGATTTCCCGCCACCGCCTCCGCCTCCCGAAAAGCGCGCCGCGAAGCCGATCGCGAAGATTTCGGCGCCCTCCTACTACACCTACAAGGTCGACTCTCTGGCCAAGGTGAAGGTTCCACAGGCCTCGGCATCTGCTGCCGTTCCCGAGCTGACTTTGGTGGTCGCGTCCGGCGTTCGTTTCTCGGAAGCCATGCCGCTGCTGGGCGAGCTTGATCTCGTCGCCGAGAAGGAGGTCGCCGACGCGATCGCAGCGCATTATGCGGCGCATCCCGAATTCGTCTGGATTTCCGGATACGGCCTCAACAGCCGCGCCCAGCAGGCGCTGCGCGTGCTCGCGGACGCGTCCAGCCATGGCCTCGACCCCGCCGACTATTCGGTCGAGGTGCCGCGCGCCTCGTTCTCGATTGACGACATGGCGTCGCGCCAGCGCGAGCTCGCCCGTTTCGAGCTCACGCTCTCGGCCAAAGTGCTGCGCTATGTCCGCGACGCCGCGCGCGGCCGCATCGATCCGAACCGACTGTCGGGCTATCACGACTTCGCGCCCAAGCAGCTCGATCTCGCGGGGACCTTGGATAAGCTCTCGCGCACCTTCGACACGGCGGTGCTGCTGGAATCCTACCATCCGCAGAACGAGGAATACCGCCAGCTGCGGGCAGAGCTCGAATCGCTGTCCGCGCAGGAGGAGAACGACATCGTCGTTGATCCGAACCTGCTTCTGAGGCCCGGCGGCAAGAGCGCCGAACTGCCGAAGCTGATCGCCCTCATCGAGCGCAAGGCGACGCCGGACTTCGCCACGCGGCACTCCGTGCTGCTGGCGCTCTCGCGCGAGAAAGAAGACTACACGCCTGACCTCGTGCCGCTGATCAAGGACGCGCAGGAGGAGCACGGGCTCAAGGGTGACGGCGTCATCGGGCCGCGCACGGTGCAGGCGCTCGCCGGCGTGTCGCGGACGGACCGGATCGCCAAGGTCAAGGTCGCGCTCGAGCAGCTGCGCTGGCTGCCCTCAGATCTCGGTGCGCGCCGGGTCTTCATCAACCAGCCGGCGTTCACGGCGACCTATTTCGAGGACAATGCCGAGAAGCTGTCGATGCGCGTCGTCATCGGCCGGCCGTCGAACCAGACCAGCTTCTTCCAGGACGTGATCGAGCAGATCGACTACAACCCTTACTGGGGCGTGCCGCAGTCGATCATCGTCAACGAGATGCTGCCGCGCCTGCGCGGCGATCCGGGCTATCTCGACCGGGCCGGGTACGAGGTCACCGACGCCAAGGGCAAACGCATCCCGTCCGCCGCGATCAACTGGGGGCAGTTCGGCGGCAAGGTGCCGTACAGCGTGCGGCAGAGCCCGAGCGAGGCGAACGCGCTCGGGGAACTCAAGATTCTGTTCCCGAACAAGCACGCGATCTACATGCACGACACGCCGCAGAAGGCATTGTTCGACCGCGAGTCGCGCGCCTTCAGCCATGGCTGCGTGCGCTTGCACCAGCCGCGCGAGATGGCCGCCGCGCTGCTCGGCAAGGATATCGATTACGTCAAGACCAAGCTGGCCGCCGGTCATTCCTCGGAGAAGATCCCGGGCGACATTCCGGTCTATGTCGCCTATTTCACCGCGTGGCCGAACAAGGACGGCGTGGTCGAATATTTCCCCGACGTCTACGGTCGCGACGAGAAGGTGCTGACCGCAATCGAGAAGACCGAGGCAGTGCGGGTGCCGGCGAGCTGAGGATCAGGTCTCCGAGAGGATCTTGTCGGCCGCAGCCTTCAGAATCTGAAGCGCTTCCGGGCGCGGCTCGCCGTAGACGAGATGCGGCCGGGTCGCGCGCCGGAACTCCTTGCCGCGAACCGTACGGTATTCGGCGAGATAGTCGCGCATCTCGTCCGGCATCTGCTCCTCCGGCCGATTGGTCATGATGCCGCCGTGAAACTGATGGAACGTCGCCTCACCGAACAGGCAGACGATGCGCAGGTCGGTCAATTCGCAGACGCGATTGTAGAAATCGAGATTGGCGAGGCCGCCGCCGCGGATCACGAAGCCCGGATCCATGCCGCCCAGCCTGTCCCACACCTCGCGCGGCATCGAGATGAGGTTGCTTTCGGCCAGCGGCTCCAGCCAGCCGCCGCCGCTCGACGGCGCCAGCGCGCCGATCTCGAACAGCCGGTAGCCGTCCTTGGGCCAGTCGATCGATGCGAGCAGACCGTCCTCGACGACGCGGTCGTAGCCGCGCGTCATGGTGCGGAACTGCACGTCCGGGCCGAGATGCAGCGCGATGGTCGTCACCGCAGCGGGGTGGAACGCGTCGAGCGCCTCCAACGTCCGCGCGACGATGCCGGGCGTCGCCATGCGCGCCCCGTCGATCATGACGCTGATGTTGGGCGCGATTGACAGCGAGGCGCCGTGGTTCACGGCGCCGACGGGCGAGGGCGCCGCATTGGCGATGTAGGTGTAGCGGAAGTTCGGACCAATAGCGGCCACGGTGGCCGGGTCAAGCGGCTCAGTCGATCCGTTCTCGACCACGATCACTTCATAGTCATCGGCGGACACGCCTTGCTGGTAGGCCGCCGACAGCGAATGAAGCGTGCGCGGCGCCTCGCGCCGCATATTGTAGACGACCACGACGATCGACAGGCGGGGCGAAGCTGATGCAGGCGTCGTCATCGGGCCAACTCCTGCAGCTGCGCATAGGTGCCGGCGAGATGAGGGGGAAGGGGACGCGCCTCCTCCACGGTCTGATGTCGCAGATTGTTGTCGTAGAAGCGGGCGGCGGCCTCGGGATCGGGCAGTTCGAGCGCGGCGGCGATCCGAGTGACGGCATTCAGATACGCATCGCCGTGCCGGTCATAACTGATGAGACGGACCGGGAAGCGGGCTGCCACCCGCACCAGCCGCTCATTGTAGGCGCGCCACAGTTCGAGGCCCTCGTCGATGGAGAGACTCGGATCGCGGCTGTTGAGCGACTGCGCCACAGCGAGTGGATGGCGGAAGCTGGCGGCGATCTCGACCGGCCCGAGCACGTCGAGCCATCCGTCGAGCGTAAGCAGCGTGCGCGGATCCTTGAAACCCCAGGCGCCCCGGCCGGCGATCGCGGCGGCGACCTCGGCGCCTTTCCGCATCTGCTCGGCGGACCAGACGACGACCTGCGGCGGCTTGCGCCACGATCCGCCGTTCGCCGCCAGCACCTCGTCGTTCATATGCATCACGGCGAGGTTCTCGCGATTTCCCTTCGCGTTGTACATCGCCTGGGTGTTGACCTCGCCGGAAATCAGCCCCGCGGCCTGCAGGCAGCCGGCCAGACAACTGGTGCCGGATCGGTGCATGCCGAGGATCAGCATCGGCCTGCCGGGCAAGGGTTCGGTCATGATCTGCTTCTCAATTCGGATCGCGGCGGAAGGCAGTGTGCGAGGACCACGAATGGTCCGACCTAACAAAGCTCATAGTGCCCGCCGATCTGTCAGCCAAGCTAGGATCTGCGCGAGAATGGCCTGCTGCCGATCGTTGAGGGGCACGATGCCGTGCGCAACAGCCAGGTTCGCATCGTTCCTCAGCAGGGCGGCATCGTGCTGTCTTGCGTAAAGGCGAAGACCGTTATGTTCGGTATGAAGCACGTTCTGGATCACGGCCAGGAACTGCGAACGCTGCTGTTCCGTGAGACTCTTGCCGTTCACCTGTCTCACGATTTCAACAACATCGTCCGAAACTGAGACATGAACTTTCTGAAGCGACGCGAATGTCGGCGAAGTGGTAATTCCAGCCACTTTGGTGAGGTCGCTCAGCCAGTCGCCCTCGTATTTCGAAACGACGACATTCGCAGCGCCGTATTTAACCGACAGATCGCTGGCCAGCCTGTCATAGTCTGCAAGCCGTCTTGTCCTCTCAAGTGCCGAAAATTCGTCCAAACTCAAAGACGTTGCGTAGTTGAACCGCAGGATTGGCGGATTTATTACGGCCTGCTTGTAGTATGATTTGAGAAAGAATTCCTTGTCGCGCACGACCAGGAAAATCTGAACGCCGAAGCCGCGGAGGGCCGCCCTGAATTCCTCGAGAGCTCCGTCCGAGAAATCGTAGAGATGGTTCGTAAGACCTTCGGTCGTGAGAATGACGGTCCGCTCTGTGGTGCTCTGAAGCGCTTCCCGCATCCGGTTCGCATGCCCCGAGAACAGATCCTCGACGATATATTGATGTTTGGGAGATACCGAACGCGAATCGGGAGGCGGGTAGGCGATGTCGTCGGCAAGGAAGTTCTCCCTGTTGCGATAGCACCAGTCCTGGAGTGCTGACGTACCGGTTTTCGGAAGACCGACGTGAATAACGGCTTTTCGTGTCATTTGCCGTTCGATCTCATCTAATCCAGCGCGGATTGAGGAATTTGTCGTAGTGCGGCGCCACTGAGTCCAGCCGTCTGATGACCGCTTTGGCCTCCTCTATCGAGGCGTTGAGATTTTTGACCGCGTCCGTCATCGAAGGATGTAGGTCGCTGGTCGTCAAATTCCTGTTCTCATCGAACGACTCGGGGAAGGAAGGTATGTGTCCGGTCGTCAGATGAAATGCGATCGGGCTCTGGAACTCCTTCATCGAATAAAGTGTCATGTTCAACTGTGGGGGAAAGAACTCCACGTCTTCGCCAAGCTGTTCCATGGCAAGCGCAAAGCCTACCTGATCCACATGAACATGCCATCGTTCGAGGAGATCACGGTTCTCGATCAGCCATTTGGCCCACCGCCTCCAAGTCAAGGCAAGACTCAGAGACCTGCCGGATGGCGCGGCGACGATACCGGCCGAGATGTTGTTGATGTGCGTCTCTCGCTCGTTCCCGGCACCGGGGAAAAGGGATGATCCGGGCCGGTATTCGCCAACGCCGGATCTGCTCAGTATCGACTTGAAGATTTTCGAGGGCGGGTTGCAGTGATTGTTGGGTGCTGCGCGGAATCGCAAGGCACTCAAGAACACCGATACATCCGACACAAAATACAGATCACAATCAGACACAATCACCCAGTCGGATTCGTGCTGATCGAAAAATGGTCCGATCTTGTTGCAATGCGGCGAGCCGTCAACGATTGGGGCGCTGGGTATGGTCGCGACGCCTTGCGTCCGGATCCATTCTATCAGATCAGCCGGCAAATCGCCGAACGTGTAGACCTTGATCTGGTCTCCGGCTTTCACTGCGTATTTCTTTACACAGATGAGCCACAGAATGACCTCGACATACAGCCGCGGCTGCTGGTCAAGGGCGCAACAAAACGTGACGCTCTTCGAGTGCGAGGTCCTCATGGATACCAACTATCTACGATCGGCCAATATGGTCGACGTAGACAGTTATTGCGGCTTCCTCAACCGATCTATCTCGGCCGTCAGCTGGTCCTGGGTCGACTTAAGCTGAGAGATGTAGATGTGAGCCTTCTCGAGTTCGTGCAAGATCCCCTCGACCTTGCGCGTCAGATCCATCGGTTCACCCTCCGGCGTCGATCCGACGGCGGGGAGATACTTCCGGGAGAACATGAACTCTTTCTGCTCCTCGATCGACGGAATTTCGAAATCCGGCTCGAAGACACGATCGCAGCCGACGCTACAGCTTCCGCTGGTCGTGATCGAGCCTGGAATGATCAGGTTGCCTGCGCTTGTGAGACGCAACTGATTGATTCCGAGGCCGTCATAGGTAATTCGAAACTCATTGGTATTTGTATTGAAATTCAGTCGGATCGGATTGGGCTGAGAACCCGAATCGAGGCGAATTGCGACTGGTCCCGTAGTCCGCCTGATGTGGAGCACGTCCGCCGGGCTGCCGGTGCCTAGGCCCACGTTTCCGGTCGCAGCGATGTCGATCGAACTCGTCGGCGCGTTGGGACGGATACGGAACGGCAGCTTGCTGCCCGTGGTTACGTCGCGAATGAAGAAATTCGCCTCGTTGCCGGCGATGTCCCAGGTCTGCGCGGTGAAGCCGCCAGCATTGGACTGCTCTAGGCGCATGGCAGGCGTGTTGCTGGTTGCCACGTGAAGATCGAGCACGGGCGTGGCCGTCCGGAAGCCGACGCGGCCCGTCGAGTCGACGAAGATGGAGTTCGACGGCGCGCCGTTCGTCAGGGTGAGGATCGGCGTGCCGCCCTCGCTGCCGGCCGACGCATCGCCCATGCTGCGGAACGACAGGGCCTCGGCTCCGCCGCTTGCGCTGTCATTTGCCTGAATGCGCCAGTCGTTGGTGGTGAAACCCGCTGTCGTCGACGTGTCCACGAAATCGATCCGCGTATTGTTCTCCTTCAGCCGTATCGTCGCGAAGCCGAAGTTTTCGTTGTTCACGCAGTCGAGACCGGCGCAGATGCTGCCCTGGACGATCAGGTCGTCCGGGATCACCTGGTCCGCGCGCGCGGCGGAACCTGCTACGAGCGTGATGGCCAGAGCGGCGGTGCAGGCTGCAAGATCATATCTCTTCATGATGGTTCTCCCCCGGCCCGGTTTACCGTGCCGCCCCTTCCGTCATGTTGGACGTGTCGACGATCCGGCCGCCCTTGACCAGGAACGATCCAGACATCGCGGCCGGGACATGAACCGACATCTCGCCGCGCATGTTGACCTGGCTCGCCGCAATGTCGCGCCCGTCGGCGCCACCGGCCTTGACGGCTTTGGTCTTCGGCGAAGCCGCCGTGATCTGGTAGGTGTAGACGCCGTCGCCCATCGCATTCTGGCCGGAGATGTCGATCACCGGCGAGCCCTGCTTGGCGGACACGGTGAGAACTCTGCCGTCAGGCCCCGCCACCGACAGGGTCGCATTGAAATAACCTGAGGGCAGGACAAAGCTGACCTTGGTTCCGGCCGAGGCGCTACGTGCGCTCATGACCTCGTCCGCAAGCGCCGGCATGGCAAAATACGCCGCCGTGGCCGCCAAAGCTGCAACCCGAATGGAATGTCTCATGACCTCCCCCATCTTCGGAAATGCCACTCACAAGCAGCACCGAATCCCGATCCAAACCTAACCCAGCGTTAGTCTAGCATCGCACGGATATGCCGTTCAAGCGCCGGGGGCCGATTTCTCGGGGCAAACACACGTCCCGAAAGCATATTTAGGCGTCTGGAACAACCCCGCGACCGTTGTGTCGCTGCGTAAGCTTGGATAGCATTTGTACGCAGGAAGATCATGCCAGGGGGGCAGGATGGGCTCGTTCGTTATCCGGCCATATGAGAAGCGCTTCGTGCTGAGCCTGATCTTGGTCGCCCTGCTCGCGATCCAGTTCTGGACCCAGTCGCGCTATCCCTCGCTGAACGAGAAGGCGATGATGAGCGGCGCGATTCAGCTCGAGGATCCTTTGAGCTTCGAAGCGAAATACCCGCTGAAGCCCGAATACACCACCATGCAGCGGATCGGCTACTCGACGCTGAACTGGATCGAGACCAATCGCAAGGGAATGACCTTCGGCATCCTGTTCGGCGCCGCGTTCCTCACGCTGATGGGCTATGTGCGCCAGCATTCTTTCAAGGGGCGCTTCGCCAACTCGCTGCTCGGCATGGGGGTGGGCGCGCCGCTCGGCGTGTGCGTCAACTGCGCGGCGCCCATCGCCAAGGCGCTCTATTCCGGCGGCGCGCGCGCAGAGGCCACACTGTCGGCCATGATCGCATCGCCGACGCTGAATGTCGTCGTGCTGACCATGGTCTTCTCGCTGATGCCCTTCTATGTCGGCGTTCTGAAGGTCATCCTCAGCGTTTTCGTGATCCTGATCGCGGTGCCCGTCATCTGCCGCTTTCTGCCGGAGAACCAGCTCAAGGTGTCGTCCACGCCGGAGAAATTCCTGCGCATGCCGAAGCCTGCTCAAGCGGGAACGAGCGAGAACCTGTTCCAGTCCGTCTGGCGTTTCGCCTGGGATTTCGCCAAGAGCCTGTGGTTCATCGTCTCCCGCACGCTGCCGCTGATGCTGCTCGCCGGCTTCCTCGGCGCGGTGGTGGCGACCCTCGTGCCGCCGGAAACCTTCTCCGGCCTCAGCTTTGGCTTCGTCACCGTCTTCCTCGCCGCGCTGTTGGGCACCTTCCTGCCGGTGCCGATCGGCTTCGACGTGGTCGTGTCGGGCGCGCTGCTCGGCGGCGGCATGGATGTCGGCCTGGTGACGACGCTGCTGTTCACGCTCGGCATTTTCTCGGTCTACTCCTTCTTCATCGTCGCCGGCGCGATCTCGCTGCGGGCCGCTTCACTGCTGGCTGGCGCGATCGTCGTCATCGGCACGCTGGCCGGAATAGGTGTTCACTACTACCATCATTATCTCCAGAGCCGGGCGCTTGAGATCCTCACCTCCTTCGAGTTCCGCCTCGTCTCTTCGGCGCAGGCCGCGGAGCCAGAACAGGTGCGCAGCCTCGCGGACGGCCCGAACACGGTCACCATCTCGCGCCGCGCCTTCGAGCCGCGCTCGGCCGCGGGCGAAAAGCGTTTCGCCAAGATGGAAGCCTGGAAGCTCGGTATCGACCAGCCGATCGAGTTCTCCTTCGGCGACATGTGGCCGCCGTTCTGGGAGGGACGGGGCATCGCCGCAGGCGACTGGGACAATGACGGCTGGCAGGACATCGCCATCGCGTCGACCGTCGCGGGCGTCCATTTCTACCGGAATGTCGGCGGCAGGTTCGAGAAGGCGGCTTTCGACATGGGCGAGATCGCGAAAATGCCCGTATTCAACATCGCGCTCGTCGACCTGGACAATGACGGCTGGCTCGACCTGTTCTTCACGACGTTCCGGCAGGGCAACTATGTGCTGCGCAACACGGGCGGGTCATTCGCAGCGGCGAACCTGTCGCAGGTCGCCAACCGCGACGACGCCGTCCTGACGCTCGCGGCGAGCTTCGGCGACGTCGACCGCGACGGCTATCTCGACGTCGCCCTCGGCAACTGGGCCGCCGGCTGGTATCGCCGCATCCCCGGTCCCGAGGCGACGAACCGGATCGTCTTCAACAAGGGTGGCGTGATGGACGGCTCCGCCTTCACCGAGCTTGGCGGACCGCCAGGCGAGACGCTGTCGATCCTGCTCACCGACCTGAACCTCGACGGCAAGCTCGATCTTCTCGAAGGCAACGACTTCGAGATGCCCGATATCTTCTCCCTCGGCGACGGCATCGGCGCGTTCAGGCCGATCCGCCGCCAGGACAACGTCATCCCGATGACGACGCAGACGACCATGGCGTTCAAGACCGCCGACCTCGCCAACACCGGCCGGCAGGACATCTATGTTGGCCAGATCGCGGGCCGGTCGTCGGGCATCGCCACCAAGCTGAGGACGCAGCCGCTCGAATTCTACTGCGACGACATCGGGCGCGAGAGCGACAAGGCGATCTGCCGGAAGAACATGGCGATCAAGGAGTGGTACAAGTCCGGCCACAGCTTCGACCCGTCCAACGCCTCGCGCTGCGCGCAGCTCACAGAGCCCGACCTTTCGGAATGCCGCGCGATGCTGGTGAAGGACCTTGCCATCCAGAGCAAGGATCCCTCGATATGCGACCTTATTGCCGTAGCGCAGGTGAGGGCGCGTCAGCTTTGCGAAATCCATTTCCGGCCGATCCGGCAGCCGGTGCAGGCCGAACTCGACGAGGCGATCCCGCAGATCCAGCGCCGCAACGTGCTCCTGTCGCCGAAGGCCGACGGCACTTACGAGGAACATGCCGTGCCAGCTGGCGTCGACATCGGCGGCTGGACCTGGGACGTGAAGGTCGAGGACGTGAACAATGATGGCTGGAAGGACATCTATGTGCTGAACGGCACGTGGATCCCCAACGAGATCAGCCCGTCCAAGATCCTTTTAGTCAATGACGGCACCGGCAAGTTCAAGGAGGAGACGGTCGCGGCCGGCATGGAGGACTACCTGATCACCGCCGCCGCCACGGCGATCGACCTCGACAATGACGGCGACCAGGACTTCATCACAGTGCCGGTGAACGGTCCGCCAATGGCCTATGTCAACGGTTCGGCTGAAGGCCATTCGATCGCCTTCGAGTTCCGCGACGGCGTCGGCAATCGCTACGGCATCGGCAACCGAATCGAGATCCGCACGGCCGACGGCCTGACCCAGATGCGCGAGTTGCAGTGCGGCGGGGGCTTCATGTCGTTCGACGCGCCGGTGCTGCATTTCGGAACAGGCACCGCGGAGCGCGTCGAGAGCGCGACCGTCCATTGGTCGACGGGCGAGACGACGGTCCTCGACGGAGGTCTCGACACGGGCGCGCACTATCGCATCGCCCGCGAACCGACGGCGACGCGCTGAGAGCCTCGATCTTGAAACAGTTTGCGATGCCGCTATGGATCGCCTAGCCGTGAGCGGAATAGCCCGTAAGGCGGGCCGCCGCCCGGCTTGAGAGGAATCGAATGAAGTCCGCCCGAAGCGCCGCTGGCGTCGTATTGCTCGTCCTGGCAGCCGTCGCGCTGCCGCACCCGACGCTGGCGCAGCAGGCTGCCGTATCCGAGGCCGCGCCGACCATGGCGGAGTCGGAGGCAGCTTACAGGGCTGGCGACTACGCCAAGGCGATAGGTATCGTGCGCGTGCTCGCCGAGGCCGGCGATGCGTTTGCCCAGTATCGGCTGGGCTACATGACCGCGCTGGGGCAGGGCACCGAAAAGGACCTGAAGGCGGCGGCCGGCTGGTTCCGCAAGGCCGCCGATCAGGGCGAAACGTCGGCGCTGCTGCAGCTCGGCGTCTTTCATGTCCAGGGAACCGGCGTCGAGCGCAGCGAGACCGAAGCAGCGCGGCTGTTCAAGCTCGCAGCGGAAAAGGGCAATGCGCTGGCTCAGCTCTATGTCGGCCAGATGTATCTCGCCGGCGCGGGTATCGAGAAGAACGAGGTCGCGGGGCTGACATGGATCATGTCGGCCGCTCGCGCGGGCAGCGCCGAGGCCCAGTTCAAGCTCGGCTCGATCTACGCGACCGGCGAGGGCGCCACGAAAGACCCGAAGGAGGCGCGCAAATGGTTCGAACTCGCCGCGGAGAACGGGCTCGCCAGCGCCCAGTACACGCTGGCGAGCAACCTGATGGCAGGCACCGGCATCGAGAAGGATGAGGCGAAGGCGCTCGAATGGTATCGCAAGGCCGCGGACCAGGGCATGCCGGCGGCACAGCGCGACCTCGGCGGGATCTACCTCGCCGGCATCGACGGCAAGCCTGACTACGCGCTCGCCTATGACTGGACCAGGAAGGCGGCGGATGCCGGCGATGCGGGCGCGCTGAGCAATCTCGGCTACATGTACTATTCCGGAAAGGGCGTTCCGCAGGACGACCAGCGCGCGGCGGAGGCCTACGGCAAGGCAGCCGAAAAGGGGCTGGCGCGATCCGCAGCCGCTCTCGGCGTGCTTTACCAAGCGGGCCGCGGCGTGGAGCAGAGCGATGAGAAGGCGGCAGAATGGTACCGCAAGGGCGCGCTCGGCGGCGACCGTAACGCGCTCTCCGCGCTGGTCGTGCTGATCGCCGACGGGCGGGCCGGACTCCAGGATGCGGACGCCGCGCTCTGGGTCGCGCTGGCGGCGAAGGGTGGGGATGCGGCGGCACGTTCATGGCTGGAGGCCAAGGCAGGCGAAGGCTCGGCCGCGGCGCAATCGAGGCTGGCTGAACTCATCGACTCGGAGACCCATGACGCCGCCGCCGACGCACGAGCGGTCGCGCTCTATCTCGAGGCAGCCGGCGCCGGAGACGGACTGGCGCAACTGGCCCTCGCCAGGAAATATGCGGCCGGCGAGGGGGTCGATCAGGACTATGTCGCCGCGCACCAGTGGGCCAACATCGCCGCGACAGACGGCAATGAGGACGCCGTCAAGCTGCGCGACAACCTGTCGAAGCTGATGACGCGCGAGCAGATCGCGGATGCGCAAAAGAAGGCAAGGGAATGGACCGCCAAGGCGCGCGACGGCGGCTGAGGCCGGCAGGGCCGTCCACGGCGGCAGCGCTCCTGCTTGCCCTGGTGATGGCACTTCCCGCCCGCGCGGAAACGGTCGAGCGCGCGTCGGCCCTCCTCGACGCCGGCGAGATCGTTGCGGCGGTGCGTATCCTCGAACCGCTCGCGAAAGACGGCGATGCCTCCGCCGAATATCTCCTCGGCAAGACCCATCTCGACGGGATCGGGTTGCCGCAGGACTTTACCGCGGCGGCCCGCTGGATCGAGAAAGCCGCCGAGAAGGACGACGCCCGGGCCCAGAACCTGCTCGGGCGTCTTTATGCGCAGGGCCTTGGCGTGGAGCGGGACGCCGGAGCCGCAATGCGCTGGATGAGGCGCGCGGCGGAGAAGGGCGATCCGGTCCATCAATACGATCTCGGTATCCTTCTCGACGATGCGGGCATGGGGGCGCAGGACAGGCAGGAGGCCGCGCGCTGGTTCGAAGCGGCTGCCGCGCAAGGTCACGCGGCCGCGAAAACCAGCCTCGGCCTCGCCTATCAGCAAGGCGCAGGCGTGTCGAAGGATCTGGCGCGGGCAGCACGGCTCTTTGGCGAGGCTACCGATGCCGGCGACGCGCGTGCCCAAAACAATCTTGGCTTGATGCTCGCCCGCGGGGAGGGGATGCCGCAGGATTATGAGAGAGCCGTCGAGCTCTTCCGCAAGGCCGCGACGCAGGGCCAGTCGCAGGCGATGTACAATCTCGGTGTCATGTACGAGAACGGTTTCGGCATCGACCGCGACGAGGCGAAGGCAAGGGAGCTCTATGCGCAGGCCGGGCGTACTGGCGGCGACAGCGCTACCGACGCCGTATCGGATAGTGGACTGCTCTACGATCCGCGCCTCCAGCCGCTCGACATGACGAAAGCGCGCAGCGAGGATTTCGCCGCCGCGGCCGGGAACGGCGATCCGCTCGCAATGTTCCTGCTCGGCTATGTCGAGGCGTCGGACGAGACGCGGCCAGGCGGTGCGTCCCGGGCGGCGGCGTGGTTCGAAAAGGCCGCCGGACTGGGTCTGCCGGCTGCGATGGCCAATCTCGGCCTTCTCCACATTCGCGGCCGCGGCGTGCCGCAGGACTACGTGGTCGGATATATGTGGCTCAACCTCGCAGCCGCGGCAGGGCTTTCCGAAGCGGCCACACTGCGCGACCGCGTCGGCGCTGCCATGACACCGACCCAACTCGCCGAGGCGCATCACCTGGTCGAAAGCCGTTGGCAGGCGATCCGCAAGTAGAGGTCGCGCGGACCTCAGTTCACCTTGCAGCCGAGACGCTTTTCCTGCCGCCGAATCTGGTCGATCCGCCGCTGTTCGGCCTTCGTGAAGCTCGGATCGCTGGTGTAGCAGTCGCTGTTGTCGAACACACGCTTGCCGAGCGCCGTCTTGAAGCAATAGCCGTTGTCGTCATAGATCGCGTTGCGCTCGTACCAGAGATCGTAGCAGCTGTCCGCGAAAGCGCTCTGTGCGCTGAAGACGAGCAGCGATGTTGCCAGCAGATGAAATGAAAGTCTGCGCATGGATGACCCCCGAGCCGAAATTGATGACGCCCCGGGCGACATCTGCGCCCTCCGGGAGGTCCTCGTCAATCGTGATCGGGAGCCATGCTGCTGACGCCCGTTTACTGCGTCAGCGACAGTTGGGCGATGGCGTTGCCGATCTTCTGGAATGCGACCTTGAGCTGGCTGACATTGCTGGTCGGGTAGTAATTTGACGGGCTGGATGCGCAGGCGGAGTAGAGCGTGCGGTTGGCGGCGGTGTCGGCGCCCAGAAGCACGGTGAAGATCTGCACGTCCTGGTTCTTCAGCGCGGTGCACATCGACGAGGTCCAGGTGTTGACGTTGGTCAGCGCCGTCGAGCGGTTGGTGGTGCCGAACCGGCCGGAATCGAGGAAGCTGTAGGCGCCATAGTCCGACGTGTTGAAGCTCTGGCTGCTCGCGCCGAACACCGTGTTCTCGCCGTCGGTGAACACCACGACGACCTTCGACACGCTTTCCTGCTTGAAGGGCTTTCCCTGCGTGTAGGGCTCGCCGGGAGAGAGCACGCGCATGCCCCAGGCCAGGCCCTCCGACACGTTCGTACCCCCGCCTTCCCAGTAGGTCATGGCGCTTATGGAGGTCTTGAGTTTGGTGAAATCATCGGTCAGCGGGGTGATCGGCGTGGCGCAGGCATAATTGGGTCCGGTGCTGCGCGGTGGCTTGTCCTCGATATAGCGGGCGGTCGCGGAGGAAAGATAGCGGGCGACATCCTTCACCTTCGACTTGTCGGAGGAGGTGAAGCTGTCGGCCAGGTAGGAGTTGTTCCAGGCGCTCGACGAGTTCGGCGACTTGGCCGCGGCGCCCGGATTGTCCGGCGCGAAGGACGGCACGAAAAGCGTCGCGGGCGTCTTGGGGTCGGGCGCGGTGTCGTCGAGATTATAGGGCGCCGGCCTCGCCTCGACACAGCCCTTCCACTCCACATTCAGGTGCTTGAACAGGTCGAGGTGGTTGTAGTTCTTGTTGCCGTTCTTGTCGAAGTTGGCGCCGTTGTACGGAGCCTTTCCATCGGTGTCGATCCAGCCCGCGTCGTAGCCTTCGCCCTTCACGTTGACCTGGGCGACGAAGGGGACGAGGGCCGCCCGGACCTTGCGATTCGAGGAGCTCGCATTCTCCAGGATGTTGACGAGATCAGTGGCGGCGGAGCGCAGGGCCGCCATGTTCGTGGCTCCCATCGAGCCGGTATTGTCGAGGACCAGCGCTACTTCGAGCTCGTTGGTCGACTCATATGCGGAGGCGTTGACGGAAAGGCGCTGGACGGGGCCGCGCAGCAGCATCAGCTTGACGTCGGCCGTCAGCGTCGCATCCGTGCGGATGTAGTTGAGGCCCTTGTCGATATTCAGATCCCCGTCGGCGTTTTCGATGCTGTTCATATTGGCGAGATTGGCCGCGAGGAAAGCCTGGAACAGTTCGTCCCGCGCCTCGGCCGTGTCGTCCAGCCGGGATGCGGCAAGCACGGCCGCGTCAAGCGCCGACTGCATGTGCGAGCGCGCGCTGGCCAGCGTGGTGATATCGACTGCAAGTCCTATGGCGCCAAGGAAAACCGGCGCGACAAGCGCGAACATCATGCCGAAATTGCCGCGCTCGGATGCGAGAAAGCGATCGAAGATCATGAGTGCCCCAACCCATTGGTCGGGTGAAGATCGCTGAAAAACCTCAATAACGGGTTCATGCGAACGATTGGCCGCCCGGTATCCGGCGCGCTGTCGCGATTTCGTTGGCAGGGAAGGGGAAATGGTGGGCGATGACGGGCTCGAACCGCCGACATCTTCGGTGTAAACGAAGCGCTCTACCAACTGAGCTAATCGCCCCTGACGCGCGGATTTAGGCGGTCGGCCTTTTGGGCGCAAGGAAAAAGCGGCCGGATGGCCTCGCAATCGGCCTTTTCCGCGGCCTTTCGCATGGGCATGCGAAAGAGCCGGCAAAACCGGTGCGGGGCAGCTTGACAGCCCGGAACGAACCCCTTAATTCCGCGCCATCGACGCGGCGCCCACGGCTCCATGTCGCAAGCGCGGGTGTAGCTCAGTCGGTTAGAGTGCCGGCCTGTCACGCCGGAGGTCGCGGGTTCGAGCCCCGTCACTCGCGCCATTTTTTCTTCTCGTGATTCCAGTTCTCATGCAGGGCGTTGCGGTGCTCCCGGGGCATCTTTTCGCAGCTGCGAATGCCGTGTTGCGTTCCGGTGGCCGTCTCCGTCGCTGGAAGCGCCAGCGCGATCACGAGACAGTGACAAAATCGCGCACAATCCATTGACGCTGAAAGGAGGAATCCGGGCGATTGGGGCCAATGTTTGGCTTGCACCGCATCCGCCGCTGGGATAACCCTCGCCGCATTGCAGCAAGCGTTGGAGCTGGTCGCGCGGGCGGCCAATCTGTCGCGTACGAACGACCTGAAACCATGCTAGGGTCTGCCGTATCAGAAAGACCCACAAGGCACGTCATGGATGCACTCCTGAGTTCCTATCTGCCGATCGTCATCTTCATGGGCGTCGCGCTCCTGATCGGCGTGGCGCTGATCGTTGCGCCGTTCCTGGTGGCCTACCGCAACCCGGACCCCGAGAAGCTCTCGGCCTATGAGTGCGGCTTCAACGCTTTCGACGACGCGCGCATGAAGTTCGACGTCCGCTTCTATCTGGTGTCGATCCTGTTCATCATCTTCGACCTCGAAGTGGCGTTCCTGTTCCCCTGGGCCGTATCGTTCGGTGAGATCGGCATGCTCGGCTTCTGGTCGATGATGGTCTTCCTCGGCGTGCTGACGATCGGCTTCATCTACGAATGGAAGAAGGGAGCGCTCGAATGGGATTGAACGATTCGACCGGAACGCTCGTCGCGCCGAAGCCGAAAGGGATCCTTGATCCGGCCACCGGCAAGCCCATAGGCCATGACGATCGCTTCTTCACCGAGATCAACGACGAGCTGGCCGACAAGGGTTTCCTCGTCACCTCGTCCGAGGCGCTGATCACCTGGGCCCGCACCGGCTCGCTGATGTTCATGACCTTCGGTCTGGCCTGCTGCGCGGTGGAGATGATCCACACCTCCATGCCGCGCTACGACAGCGAGCGCTTCGGCGTGGCGCCGCGCGCGTCTCCGCGCCAGTCCGACATCATGATCGTGGCGGGCACGCTGACCAACAAGATGGCGCCGGCGCTGCGCAAGGTCTACGACCAGATGCCGGAACCGCGCTACGTCATCTCGATGGGCTCCTGCGCCAACGGCGGCGGCTACTATCATTATTCCTATTCGGTGGTGCGCGGCTGCGATCGCGTGGTGCCGGTAGACATCTACATTCCGGGCTGCCCGCCGACCGCGGAGGCGTTGCTCTACGGCATCCTTCTCCTGCAGAAGAAGATCCGCCGCACGGGCACGATCGAAAGATGAGGACCGATGCCGGCCGATTGGCGGCCGGCGTCGACAACGGCCGGACACGCGCGGTGTCCGGTGAACTGGAAACGGACAGATGAGCGAAGCGCTGAACGACCTCGCGGCCTATCTGAAGGAAAAGCTCGGCGACGACATCGAAAAGGCTGTCGTGGCGTATGGCGAGCTGACGGTCACCGTCGCGCCCGACGACCTTATCGATGTGCTCAATTTCCTTAAGCGCGATGTGCAGTGCCAGTTCATCTCAATCATCGACGTCTGCGGCGCCGACTATCCCTCGCGCCAGCGTCGTTTCGATGTCGTCTACCATCTGCTGTCGCCGCGCCAGAACCAGCGCATCCGCGTCAAGGTCGAGGCCGACGAGGAGACGCTGGTGCCATCCGCCACCGCCGTCTACCCCGGCGCCGACTGGTACGAGCGCGAGACCTACGATCTCTATGGCGTCCTGTTCACCGGCCATCCGGACCTGCGCCGTCTGCTCACCGACTACGGTTTCGAGGGACACCCGCTGCGCAAGGATTTCCCGCTCACCGGCTTCGTCGAGGTCCGCTACGACGATGAGGTGAAGCGCGTCGTCTACGAGCCGGTCGAACTCAAGCAGGAATTCCGCAACTTCGACTTCCTGTCGCCGTGGGAAGGGACCGACTATGTCCTGCCCGGCGACGAAAAAGCGAAGCAGTGAATGGTGAATGGTGAATGGTGAATGGACGAACAACGCGATCAGATTCGGGACTACCGCGATCTGATCGTTTGGAAAGAGGCGATGGATATCGCCGAATTGGTCTATTCGTTCACGCGGAGCTTTCCGCGGGAAGAGGCATTCGCCATGACGTCTCAAATGCGCCGGGCGGCAATCTCCATTCCGTCCAACATTGCGGAAGGCTTTGGTCGAGCGCAGCGGAAGAGCTTCGTGCAGTTTCTGAGGATATCTCAGGGATCGTTGAAGGAACTGGAGACGCAGGCGTCGCTGGCTATGCGCGTGGGCTTGCTTTCGGCGGAGCAGGAAAAGGATTTTCTGACTCATACTCAGCGGCTCGGAAAGCGGCTCGTCCAGTTCGTTCGGTCTCTGGAACGCGCTCCGTGACAATGACCATTCACCATTCACCATTCACCATTCACGGCGAAGCCTGCCATGGCTGAGACAAACGTCCGCAACTTCAACATCAACTTCGGTCCGCAGCATCCGGCCGCGCACGGCGTGCTGCGCCTCGTGCTCGAGCTCGACGGCGAGGTGGTCGACCGCGTCGATCCGCATATCGGCCTCCTGCACCGCGGCACCGAGAAGCTGATCGAGGCGAAGACGTATCTACAGGCTGTGCCCTATCTCGACCGGCTCGACTACTGCGCGCCGATGAACCAGGAGCACGCCTTCGCGCTCGCCACAGAGCGCCTGCTCGGCATCGAGGTGCCGAAGCGCGGCCAGATCATCCGCGTTCTCTATTCCGAGATCGGCCGGATCATGTCGCACATCCTCAATGTGACGACTCAGGCCATGGACGTCGGCGCGCTGACCCCGCCGCTGTGGGGCTTCGTCGAGCGCGAGAAGCTGATGGTGTTCTACGAGCGCGCCTCCGGCTCGCGCATGCACGCGGCCTATTTCCGGCCGGGCGGCGTGCATCAGGACCTGCCCGAGAAGCTGGTCGAGGACATTGGCAAGTGGATCGATCCGTTTCTGAAATCGATTGACGAACTCGATGCGCTGCTCACGCCCAACCGCATCTTCAAGCAGCGCAATGCCGACATCGGCATCGTGTCGCTGGAAGACGCCTGGGCTTGGGGCTTTTCCGGCGTCATGGTGCGCGGTTCGGGTGCCGCTTGGGACCTGCGCAAGTCGCAGCCCTACGAGTGCTATGCCGAGATGGATTTCGACATCCCGATCGGCAAGAACGGCGACTGCTACGACCGCTATCTCATCCGCATGGAGGAAATGCGCCAGTCGGCCAAGATCATGCGCCAGTGTGTCGACCTGCTGCTCGGCAAGGAAAAGGTCGGGCCGGTGTCGAACACCGACGGCAAGATCGTGCCGCCGAAGCGCCAGGCGATGAAACGCTCGATGGAAGCGCTGATCCACCACTTCAAGCTCTACACAGAAGGCTACCGGGTGCCCGCCGGCGAGGTCTATGCCGCCGTCGAAGCGCCGAAGGGCGAGTTCGGCGTCTATCTCGTCTCCGACGGTACGAACAAGCCATACCGCTGCAAGTTGCGCGCACCGGGTTTCGCGCATCTGCAGGCGATGGATTTCCTCTGCCGCGGTCACCTGCTCGCCGACGTTACGGCGGTGCTGGGGTCGCTCGATATCGTGTTTGGTGAGGTCGATCGCTGAAATGTCCGTCCGCCGTCTCGCCGAGCCAGCTCTCCAGCCAGCCGCGTTCGCCTTCTCCAAGGCGAAGGCCGCGGAAGTAAAGACCTGGATCGCAAAATACCCCGAGGGCCGTGAACAGTCGGCCGTCATCCCGCTGTTGATGCTTGCTCAGGAGCAGGAAGGTTGGGTCACGCGGGCCGCGATCGAGCACATCGCCGACAAGCTGGGCATGCCCTACATCCGCGTGCTCGAGGTCGCGACGTTCTACACCCAGTTCCAGCTGAAGCCGGTGGGCACGCGGGCGCATGTGCAGGTCTGCGGCACGACGCCCTGCATGCTGCGCGGCTCCGAAGAGCTGATGGACGTCTGCCGTTCCAAGATCCATCACGAGCAGTTCCACACCAATGCCGACGGCACGCTGTCGTGGGAAGAGGTGGAATGCCTCGGCGCCTGCGTGAACGCGCCGATGGTGATGATCTTCAAGGATACCTACGAGGACCTGACGCCGGAACGGCTGGCGGAGATCATCGATGCCTTCGAGGCCGGCAAGGGCGACACCGTGAAGCCCGGTCCGCAGATCGACCGCTTCTATTCGGCGCCGCAGGGTGGTTTCACCACGCTGAAGGACGAGAAAGCCGTTTTGAAGTCGACGCGCGACCGCGAGGCGAAGGCGGCTGCGGCAGCCGCACCTGCCGCCGAGACCGTCGCGCCGTCGAATGCGGCCAAGCCGAAGACGGACGCGCCCGAAACCAACCCGGCAATCAAGTCGCCGTCGAAGGTGAAGGTGGCTCCGGCCGCCGAACAGACCAAGAGCGTCGCGCCGGCGGTTTCCGCCAAGGCCGCGAACCTTGCCGAGCCGGCGGTCGAGAAGACCGTCAAGCAGCGCAACGGCAAGACCGCGAAGGCCGAGCCCGTTTCCGCCTACAAGGCGCCCGAGGCGTCCGCCAAATCGTCGGCGAAGCCCTCGCTGACCGACAAGAACCGGCCGGCCGGCATCGAAAAGCCGTCTGCGCTCGACGACCTCAAGCTGATTTCGGGCGTCGGGCCCAAGATCGAGGGTATCCTGCATTCGCTCGGCATCTACACCTTCGCGCAGGTCGCCTCGTGGAAGAAGGCCGAGCGCGAATGGGTCGACGGCTACCTGAACTTCAAGGGGCGGATCGAGCGCGACGATTGGGTCAAGCAGGCCAAGGCGCTCGCCAAGGGCGGTGTCGCCGAATACATCCGCGTCTTCGGCAAGAAGCCGGTCTGAGGGATAGAGCATGCTTCAGGACAAGGACCGCATTTTCACCAACATCTACGGCCGCTTCGACAAGTCGCTGAAGGGAGCGATGTCGCGCGGAGCCTGGGACGGCACGAAGGGCATCATCGACAAGGGCCGCGACTGGATCATCAACGAGATGAAGGCGTCCGGCCTGCGCGGTCGCGGCGGCGCGGGCTTCCCGACCGGTCTCAAATGGTCGTTCATGCCGAAGGTGAGCGACGGCCGTCCGTCTTATCTGGTCGTCAACGCCGACGAATCCGAGCCGGGCACCTGCAAGGACCGCGAGATCCTGCGCAACGACCCGCACACGCTGGTTGAAGGCTGCCTGATCGCCGGCTTCGCCATGGGCGCGATCGCGGCCTACATCTACGTCCGCGGCGAGTTCATTCGCGAGCGCGAAGCGCTGCAGCGAGCGATCGACGAGGCCTACGAGGCCGGGCTGATCGGCAAGGGCAACAAGAACGGCTACGATTTCGACGTCTACGTCCACCATGGCGCCGGCGCCTATATCTGCGGCGAGGAGACGGCGCTGCTCGAGAGCCTCGAAGGCAAGAAGGGCCAGCCGCGCCTGAAGCCGCCGTTCCCGGCCAATATGGGCCTCTACGGCTGCCCGACGACGGTGAACAATGTCGAGTCGATCGCGGTCGCGCCGACCATCCTGCGCCGCGGCGCGGCCTGGTTCTCCTCGATCGGTCGTCCGAACAATGTCGGGACAAAGCTGTTCATGCTCGTCGGCCACGTCAACACGCCGTGCACCGTCGAGGAAGAAATGGGCATTTCCTTCCGGGAGCTGGTGGAAAAGCACGGCGGCGGCATCCGCGGCGGCTGGGACAACCTACTGGCGGTCATTCCCGGCGGCGCGTCCTGCCCGGTTATCCGTGGCGAAGACATGGGCGACGCGATCATGGACTTCGATGGCATGCGCGAGAAGAAGTCGTCGTTCGGGACGGCGGCTGTCATCATCATGGACAAGTCGACCGACATCGTTAAGGCGATCGCTCGGCTCTCCTACTTCTTCAAGCACGAGAGCTGCGGCCAGTGCACGCCGTGCCGCGAGGGCACCGGCTGGATGTGGCGCGTGATGGAGCGTCTCGTCGTTGGCCAGGCGCAGAAGCGCGAGATCGACATGCTGCTCGACGTGACCAAGCAGGTGGAAGGGCACACGATCTGCGCACTGGGCGACGCCGCGGCCTGGCCGATCCAGGGCCTGATCCGCAATTTCCGTCCGGAAATCGAGCGGCGCATCGACGAATTCTCGCGCAACGCGCATCAGACGCAGCCGCTGATGGCGGCCGAATAGAACAGGAGCTTCCGGCCGCGTGCCGGGCGAAAGGGGCAATCGATGACAGAAGGAAAGGAGCGATCGATGACGAATGACGCCCTCCCTGGCGGTCGTCTGCCCGATGCGGACGACGTCGCCAAGCTGAAACAGCAGGTTTCCGACATGATGCCGAGAGAGTTCGAGAATGCGGCCCGCCTGATGGCGCAGCCGATCGCGGGCGCGGCGGCTCTCTCCGCGCTCGGCTTTGGCATGGCGACGCAGGCCTTCGGCTTCTGGCTGACCGCCGTTTCGAGTGCGATGCGGGCGGGCCATGACATCGCCCATGCTGGCGAGCGCGATGCGGCCGCGAAGCCCGCCAGCCTGCGCGCCAAGGCGACAGCGGAAGCCGTCATGGCCGACGCCAAGGCTGCCGCGACGGATGCCGGCGACAAGGTGGTGAAATTCGTTTCGAAAGCCGAGCGCGCCGCAAAGGTGGCGAAGGCGCCGAAGCATCGGGCAGCGCCGCCGGCCAAAGCCGTGGCACCGGCCCCGGCGGTCGTGAAGCCGGTCGCAAAGGCGCGTGCCAAGTCGGCCGACGATCTCAAGGCGATCGGCGGCATCGGCCCCAAGCTCGAAGCCGTGCTTAACGGGCTCGGCGTCCGCACCTATGCGCAGGTCGCGGCGCTGACGGCGTCGGAGATCGCCTCGATCGAGGACAAGCTCGGCTTCAAGGGCCGGATCGGCCGCGACGACTGGGTCGGGCAGGCGAGGGCGCTGGTCAAGGGAGGCAAGGCATGAGGCTTGCCGCCGGACGTGACCGCCTCGACGCGGTCGATTTCGACATGACGGGGTCGGTCTTCGACGATGTGAACCTGACGGGCGCGCGGTTTCACAACGTCAAGCTGCAGGACGTCACGATCGAGGAATCCTGCGTCGCGGGGCTTCGGATCAACGGCATCCTCGTGACCGAACTCCTCGAAACATACGAAGCGGCGAAGGCTGCCGGGGGCAAGTGATGGCAAAGCTCAAGGTCGACGGGAAAGAGATCGAGGTACCCGACCACTACACGCTGCTGCAGGCGGCGGAGGCGGCCGGCGCGGAAGTGCCGCGCTTCTGCTTCCACGAGCGCCTGTCGATCGCGGGCAACTGTCGCATGTGCCTGGTCGAGGTGAAGGGCGGCCCGCCGAAGCCGACCGCGTCCTGCGCCATGGGCGTGCGCGACCTGCGCCCGGGCCCGAATGGTGAAGCGCCGGAGATGTTCACCAACACGCCGATGGTCAAGAAGGCCCGCGAAGGCGTGATGGAGTTCCTGCTGATCAACCATCCGCTCGACTGCCCGATCTGCGACCAGGGCGGCGAATGCGATCTGCAAGACCAGGCAATGGCCTTCGGCGTCGATTCCTCGCGCTATCACGAGAACAAGCGCGCGGTTGAGGACAAGTATATCGGCCCGCTGGTCAAGACGATCATGAACCGCTGCATCCACTGCACGCGGTGCGTGAGGTTCACGACGGAAGTGGCTGGAATCTCCGAACTCGGCCTGATCGGCCGCGGCGAGGACGCCGAGATCACCACCTATCTCGAGCAGGCGATGACCTCCGAGCTGCAGGGCAATGTCATCGACCTCTGCCCGGTCGGCGCGCTGACCTCCCGGCCGTATGCCTTCCAGGCCCGTCCGTGGGAGCTCTCCAAGACCGAATCCATCGACGTGATGGACGCGGTCGGCTCGGCGATCCGCGTCGACACGCGCGGCCGCGAGGTGATGCGCATCATGCCGCGCATCAACGAAGAGGTGAACGAGGAGTGGATTTCCGACAAGACCCGCTTCATCTGGGATGGCCTGCGCACGCAGCGCCTCGACCGGCCCTATGTCCGAAAGGGCGGCCGGCTGACGCCGGCGAGCTGGCCGGAAGCCTTCGCGACGATCCGCGACGCGGTGGCGAAGACCTCGGCTGAGAAGATCGGCGCGATCGCCGGTGACCTCGCGGCAGTCGAGGAAATGTATGCGCTGAAGCTGCTGATGGCCTCGCTGGGCTCGCCGAATGTCGACTGCCGTCAGGACGGCGCGGCGCTCGATCCGTCCTTCGGCCGCGCGAGCTATGTGTTCAATCCGACCATCGAAGGCATCGAGCAGGCCGACGCGCTGCTGATCGTCGGCGCCAATCCGCGCTACGAGGCCTCCGTTCTCAATGCCCGCATCCGCAAGCGCTGGCGGATGGGCAACTTCCCGATCGGCGTGGTCGGCGACATCGGCGACACACGCTATGACTATGAGCGCCTCGGCGCCGGTGCGGAGACGCTGAAGGATCTCGCGACGGGTCGCGGCAAGTTCATGACCGCGTTCCGGCAGGCGAAGAACCCGATCATCCTGGTCGGCCAAGGCGCTATTTCGGGCGAGGGCGGGGCTGCCGTCCTGTCGCTGGCAGCGAAGCTGGCCGCTTCGGTCAACGCCGTGCGCGAGGATTGGAACGGCTTCGGCGTGCTGCACACGGCGGCTTCCCGAGTCGGCGGCCTCGATCTCGGCCTCGTGCCGGGCGAGGGCGGCAAGGACGTCGCCGGCATGATGGGCGCGATGGACGTGCTGTTCCTGCTCGGCGCGGACGAGATCGACATGAACCGCATCGGCAACGCCTTCACGGTCTATATCGGCACGCATGGCGACGCGGGCGCGCACCGCGCCGACGTCATCCTGCCGGGTGCGGCCTACACCGAGAAGTCGGGCACCTACGTCAACACCGAAGGCCGCGTGCAGGTCGCAAATCGCGCCGGCTTCGCGCCGGGCGAGGCCAAGGAAGACTGGGCCATCCTGCGTGCTCTGTCGGACGTGCTCGGCAAGCGGCTGCCGTTCGATTCGCTGCCGCAGCTGCGCGCGAAGCTCCATGCGGAGTTCCCCCACTTCGTCGGGCTCGACCAGATCGCGCTTGCCGAGGTGGAGGGCCTGTCGCGCCTGGCGCAGGCAGGTGGGGAAGCCGGCCGCGCGCCGTTTGCCTCGGCGGTCAAGGACTTCTATCTGACGAACCCGATCGCGCGGGCCTCGGCCGTGATGGCCGAATGCTCGGCTCTCGCGCAGAACGGTTTCCGCCAGGCGGCCGAATAGGGCAGGGACGATGGACAGCTTCTTCTCAATCTACGTCGTCCCGGCGCTCTGGATCCTTCTCCAGTCGGTCGTGCTGATCGTCGTCCTGCTGGTCGCGATCGCCTTCATCCTCTACGCCGACCGCAAGATCTGGGCGGCGGTCATGCTGCGTCGTGGCCCGAACGTCGTCGGTCCGTGGGGACTGCTGCAATCCTTCGCGGACCTGCTGAAGTTCGTCTTCAAGGAGCCGGTCATTCCGGACGGCGCCAACAAGGCGATCTTCCTCCTTGCTCCGCTCGTCTCGACCGTGCTCGCGCTCGCGACCTATGCCGTGATCCCGTTCGATGAGGGCTGGGTGATCGCCAACATCAATGTCGGCATCCTCTTCATCTTTGCGATCTCCTCGCTCGAGGTCTACGGCGTCATCATGGCCGGCTGGGCGTCGAACTCGAAATATCCGTTCATGGGCGCACTGCGCTCGGCGGCGCAGATGGTGTCCTACGAGGTTTCGATCGGCTTCGTCATCGTCGCCGTCCTGCTCTGCGTCGGCTCGCTCAACCTGACCGACGTCGTCCTGTCGCAGAAAGATGGTCTCGGCACCCATCTCGGCCTGCCGAACAGCTTCCTCGACTGGCACTGGCTCGGCCTGTTCCCGATGTTCGTGATCTTCTACATCTCGGCGCTGGCGGAAACGAACCGGCCGCCCTTCGACCTTGTCGAGGCGGAATCGGAGCTCGTCGCCGGCCACATGGTCGAATATTCGTCGACGCCGTATCTGCTGTTCATGCTGTCGGAATATGTCGCGATCGTGCTCCTGTGCTGCCTCGGCGCGATCATGTTCCTCGGCGGATGGCTGCCGCCGTTCGACTTTGCGCCCTTCACCTGGGTGCCGGGCATCGTCTGGTTCGTGCTGAAGGTCCTGCTCGGCTTCTTCTTCTTCTCGATCGTGAAGACCATCGTGCCGCGCTACCGCTACGACCAGCTGATGCGGCTGGGCTGGAAGGTGTTCCTGCCGATCTCGCTGTTCATGGTCATCGCCACGGCGGCGTTCCTGAAGTTCACGGGGCTGGCGTGATGGATTTATCCTTCTTCGCCGAGCTTTCGAAGCCGATGGGCGCGCTGGTAGGCGCGGTCGTTCTAGGTTTGGTGGCTGTGGCTGCTGGTTCATTCATGCTGGTTGTCCTGCGGCGTTCGGAATTTATGCGAAATACGGAAGTGGCGCAGACGATTTTCTCACGGGTAAGCCCGCCCGTGTTCTACTTCGGCGTCGTCGCACCGGTATGGGCGATTTTCGGAGCCATGGCCGGCTATCAGATCGCGGGGACCCCCTGATGTCCGGTTCGCTCATCGGCGCCCTGGCTGGACTCGTCATCGCAGCGGCGGATTTCGTCGTCCTGCGGATGCTGGCCGGTCGCGTCGATCTGGATGAAACCAAGCGGGTGCTCAGGATCACTGCTGCCAGCCAGTTCGTGTTGCTGCCGCTCGTGGGCTGGTTCGTCGGCCCCTACGTGTTTGGAGAATAGAGATGTCAGCGCTAGCCCAAGCCGCCAAGTCGCTGTTGCTGCAGGATTTCGTCAGCGCGTTCTTCCTTGCCATGCGCCAGTTCTTCCGCGCCAAGGAGACGATCAACTACCCGCACGAAAAGGGGCCGCTGTCGCCGCGCTTCCGCGGCGAGCACGCGCTGCGCCGCTATCCGAACGGCGAAGAGCGCTGCATTGCCTGCAAGCTGTGCGAGGCGATCTGCCCGGCGCAGGCGATCACCATCGAAGCCGGTCCGCGCCGTAACGACGGCACCCGCCGCACGGTGCGTTACGACATCGACATGGTGAAGTGCATCTATTGCGGCTTCTGCCAGGAGGCCTGCCCGGTGGATGCGATCGTCGAGGGCCCGAATTTCGAATTCGCGACCGAGACGCGCGAGGAGCTCTACTACGACAAGGAGCGGCTGCTCGCGAACGGCGATCGGTGGGAGCGCGAGATCGCGCGCAACATCGAGCTGGATTCGCCTTACCGCTGAGGGCGATGGACGGGGCGCAACGCCTCGTCTAAGGAACGCGCGAATTCCGGGTCGGGGGTATCCGGGAGTCGCCAGAGAACGGAATGAGCGTCCCGCGTGGACGCCGCAGTACGAACCGGGGGCAACCCATGCTGTCAGGACTTGAAGCGGTATTTTTCTACCTCTTCGCCTTCGTCGCGGTCGCGGCGGGGTTCATGGTCATATCGGCCCGCAACCCCGTTCACTCGGTGCTCTATCTGATCCTGACCTTCTTCAACGCGGCGGCGCTGTTCCTGCTCACCGGCGCGGAATTCCTCGGCATGATCCTGCTCGTCGTCTATGTCGGCGCGGTGGCGGTGCTGTTCCTGTTCGTCGTCATGATGCTCGACGTCGATTTCGCCGAACTGAAGCAGGGTGCTTTGCAATATGCGCCGATCGGCGCGCTGGTCGGCCTGATCCTGGCGGCGGAGCTGATCGTCGTCGTGGGCGGCTATACCTTCGCGCCGCAGCTCGCCTCGACGGTGGCGCAGCCGACGCCGGACCTCGCAACCCGCAGCAACACGGCGGCACTCGGCGACATTCTCTACACGGACTATTTCTTCCACTTCCAGATCGCGGGCCTCGTGCTGCTGGTCGCCATGGTCGGTGCCATCGTGCTGACCCTGCGCCACAAGACGGGCGTCAGGCGCCAGTCGATCGCCGCGCAGGTCGCGCGCACGCCGGCGACCGCGATCGAGGTGAAGAAGGTCGAGACGGGGAAGGGCATCTGATGGAAATCGGTATCGCGCATTTTTTGACCGTCTCGGCGATCCTGTTCACGCTCGGCGTGTTCGGCATCTTTCTGAACAGGAAGAACGTCATCGTCATCCTGATGTCGGTCGAGCTCATCCTGCTCGCTGTGAACATCAACTTCGTCGCATTCTCGGCCGCGCTCGGTGATCTCGTCGGCCAGGTCTTCGCGCTGTTCGTGCTCACCGTCGCGGCGGCGGAGGCCGCGATCGGGCTTGCCATTCTCGTCGTCTTCTTCCGCAACCGCGGCTCGATCGCGGTGGAAGACGTCAACATGATGAAGGGCTGAGGAAGCCATGTATCACGCCATCGTCTTCCTTCCGCTCATCGGCTTCCTGATCGCCGGCCTCGGCGGCCGCGCGATCGGCTCCGCGGCGTCGGAATACATAACGTCGGGCTTCCTCGTGATCGCGGCCGCGCTGTCGTGGATCGCGTTCTTCTCGGTCGCCCTGGGCGACGGCCAGGCCTTCACCGTGCCGGTGCTCACCTTCATCCAGGTCGGCGCGATGGACGTGGACTGGGCATTCCGCGTCGACACGCTGACGGTGGTGATGCTGATCGTCGTGACGACGGTCTCCGCGCTCGTGCACATCTACTCGATCGGCTACATGCACCACGATCCGCATCGGCCGCGCTTCTTTGCCTATCTGTCGCTGTTCACCTTCGCCATGCTGATGCTGGTGACGTCGGACAACCTGGTGCAGATGTTCTTCGGCTGGGAAGGCGTCGGCCTCGCGTCGTACCTGCTCATCGGCTTCTGGTACAAGAAGCCGTCTGCAAGCGCTGCCGCGATCAAGGCCTTTGTCGTCAATCGCGTCGGCGACTTCGGCTTCATCCTCGGCATCTTCGGCGTCTACATTCTGTTCGGTTCGGTCAATTTCGACACGATCTTCAACAATACCGCCTCCTTCATTCCGGCGGCCGGTCACGGCGAGGCGGCTGCGGGCGCCGAGGCGGCTGCGGCGCATGGCGAGACGGTGCTGACCTTCCTCGGCTACCATCTCGACAAGGCAGCCGCGCTGACCGTCACCTGCCTGCTGCTGTTCATGGGCGCCATGGGCAAATCGGCGCAGGTGCCGCTGCACACCTGGCTGCCGGACGCGATGGAAGGCCCGACGCCCGTGTCGGCGCTGATCCACGCTGCGACGATGGTGACCGCCGGCGTGTTCCTTGTCGCCCGCATGTCGCCGCTGTTCGAGCTGTCGCATACGGCGCTGATCGTGGTCACCCTGGTCGGCGCGATCACCGCGATCTTCGCCGCCACGGTCGGCCTGGTGCAGAACGACATCAAGCGCGTCATCGCCTATTCGACCTGCTCGCAGCTCGGTTACATGTTCGTGGCGCTCGGCCTCGGCTTCTATTCCGCCGCGATCTTCCACCTGTTCACGCATGCCTTCTTCAAGGCGCTGCTGTTCCTCGGCTCGGGCTCGGTGATCCACGCCGTCTCCGACGAGCAGGACATGCGCAAGATGGGCGGCTTGAGGAAGCACATTCCGACCACATACTGGATGATGGTGATCGGCACGATCGCGCTGACCGGCGTCGGCATCCCCGGCACGATCATCGGCACCGCCGGCTTCTTCTCGAAGGACGCCATCATCGAAGGCGCGTTCGTCGGTCACAACGTGATCGCGCCGATCGCGTTCACGCTGCTGGTGATCGCCGCGATGTTCACCTCCTTCTATTCGTGGCGGCTGATCTTCATGACCTTCCACGGCAAGCCGCGCGCTTCGGCCGACGTCATGCACCACGTGCACGAATCGCCGATGGTCATGCTCGCGCCGCTGTTCATCCTGGCGGTCGGCGCGCTGTTCGCCGGCGTGCTCTTCCACGAGTTCTTCATCGGCGAGGGCTATGAGCACTTCTGGAAGTCGGCGCTGTTCACGCTGCCCGACAACCATATCCTGCACGACTTCCACTCCGTGCCGGTCTGGGTGAAGCTCGCGCCGTTCGTGGCGATGCTGCTCGGCCTTGTCACCGCCTGGTATTTCTACATCCGTTCGCCGGAGACGCCGAAGGCGCTGGCGGAGCAGCATCGCGGCCTCTACGCGTTCCTGCTCAACAAGTGGTATTTCGACGAGCTCTACGACTTCCTGTTCGTTCGCCCGGCCAAGCGCCTCGGCCACTTCCTATGGAAGAAGGGCGACGGCTACGTCATCGACGGCTTCGGACCGGACGGCGTGTCGGCTCGCGTGGTCGACGTCACCGATCGTGTCGTCAAGCTACAGTCCGGCTACCTCTATCACTACGCCTTCGCCATGTTGATCGGCGTCGCGGCGCTCGTCACCTGGATGATGCTCGGGAGCAGTTTCTAGACCATGACCGACTGGCCCATCCTCTCCACGGTCACGTTCCTGCCGCTTGTCGGAGCGTTCCTGATCCTCTGGATCGGCGACGACAACGAGGCCGGACGCCGCAACATCCGCTCCGTGACTCTGTTCACGACGGTGTTCACCTTCCTTTTGTCGCTCGGCATCTGGATCGGCTTCGACAATGCGACGCCCGGCTTCCAGATGGTCGAGAAGGTCGAGTGGCTGAACTCAGGCATCGCCTATCACATGGGCGTGGACGGTATCTCGATGCTGTTCGTGATCCTGACCACCTTCCTGATGCCGCTCTGCATCCTGGCGTCGTGGGAATCGATCCAGAAGCGCGTCAAGGCCTACATGATCGCCTTCCTCGTGCTCGAGACGCTGATGATCGGCGTGTTCTGCGCGCTGGACCTGGTGATCTTCTACGTCTTCTTCGAGGCCGGCCTGATCCCGATGTTCATCATCATCGGCGTGTGGGGCGGCAAGCGGCGCGTCTACGCCTCGTTCAAGTTCTTCCTCTACACGCTGCTCGGCTCGGTGCTGATGCTGCTGGCCATCATGGCGATGTACTGGCAGGCGCAGACCACCGACATCACCCAGCTCCTGACGCATGAGTTCCCGGCCAACATGCAGACATGGCTGTGGCTCGCCTTCTTTGCCTCCTTCGCGGTGAAGATGCCGATGTGGCCGGTGCACACCTGGTTGCCCGACGCCCACGTCGAGGCGCCGACGGCGGGCTCGGTCATCCTGGCCGGCATCCTGCTGAAGATGGGCGGCTATGGTTTCCTGCGCTTCTCGCTGCCGATGTTCCCGCTCGCCTCGGACTGGTTCGCGCCGTTCGTGTTCACGCTCTCGGTGGTGGCCATCATCTACACCTCGCTCGTCGCGCTGATGCAGGAGGATATCAAGAAGCTGATCGCCTACTCATCGGTCGCCCACATGGGTTACGTGACCATGGGCATCTTCGCGATGAACGTCGAAGGCGTGCAGGGCGCGATCTTCCAGATGCTGTCGCACGGCCTGGTGTCGGGGGCGCTGTTCCTCTGCGTCGGCGTCATCTACGACCGGCTGCACACCCGTGAGATTGCCGCCTATGGCGGGCTGGTCAACAACATGCCGAAATATGCGGTGGTGTTCCTGATCTTCACCATGGCCAATGTCGGCCTGCCGGGCACCAGCGGCTTCGTCGGCGAGTTCCTGACGCTGCTTGGCGCCTTCAAGGTGAACACCTGGGTGGCCCTGTTCGCGGCAACCGGCGTGATCCTGTCGGCGGCATATGCGCTGTGGCTCTATCGCCGCGTCATGTTCGGCGCGCTGACCAAGGAAAACCTGAAGGCGATGCTCGATCTCTCGCTGCGCGAGAAGATCATCCTCTACCCGCTGGTGATCCTGGTCATCTTCTACGGTGTCTATCCGTCGGCGCTGCTGAACCCGACCACCGCCTCCGTCGAGGCGCTGGTGAACAATCTGACGATCTCGCGCGAAGCGGCCGCCGCCGCCGAGCCTGTCGCCGCCCCGGCGCCGGCACATTGACGAAGGCCCGACGACATGACGCCTGACATGATCTCGAACCTGTCCACGATTGCCCCCGAGCTGATCCTCGCGGTCGGCGCGATGGTGCTTTTGATGATCGGCGTCTTTTCCGGCGAGCGCGGCAACACGATGGTGACCGGCCTCGCGGTGGCGATCCTGATCGGCGCGGGCGCCTGGATGGTCCTGATCGGCGAGCAGGGCGAGGCCTTCGGCGGCGCCTACATCTCCGATCCGTTCGCGCGCTTCATGAAGGTGCTGACGCTGATCGGCTCGGTCGTGACACTGGCCATGTCGGTCTCCTTCGCGCAGGAGGAGAAGTTCGACAAGTTCGAGTATCCGGTGCTGATCCTGCTCTCGACGCTGGGCATGCTGCTGATGGTCTCGGCCAACAACATGCTGACGCTCTATCTCGGCCTCGAACTGCAGTCGCTGGCGCTCTACGTTGTCGCCGCCATCAACCGCGACAGCACCAAGGCGACCGAGGCGGGCCTGAAATACTTCGTTCTCGGCGCCCTGTCGTCGGGCATGCTGCTCTACGGCATCAGCCTCGTCTACGGCTACACCGGCAACATCGGCTTCGACGCGATCGCGGCGGCGCTCGGCCAGGGCGAGCGGCAGCTCGGCCTCGTTTTCGGCCTGGTCTTCGTGCTCGCCGGCCTCGCCTTCAAGATCTCGGCCGTGCCGTTCCACATGTGGACGCCGGACGTCTACGAGGGCGCGCCGACGCCGGTGACGGCCTTCTTCGCCGCCGCGCCGAAGATGGCGGCCATGGCGCTGGTCGTGCGCGTCGTGGTCGGCCCGTTCGAACCGGTGGCGGCCGACTGGCAGCAGATCATCGTCTTCATCTCCATCGCCTCGATGCTGCTCGGCGCCTTCGCGGCGATCGGCCAGAAGAACATCAAGCGCCTGATGGCCTATTCGTCGATCGGCCACATGGGCTTCGCGCTGGTCGGACTCGCCGCCAACACCGAGGTCGGCGTACGCGGTGTCGCCATCTACATGGCGATTTATCTGGCGATGACGCTCGGCACCTTCGCCTTCATCCTCGCCATGCGTCGCAAGGACGGGAATGTGGAGCAGATCGAGGACCTGTCGGGCCTGGCGCAGACCAATCCTATGATGGCCACCATCATGACCATCCTGATGTTCTCGCTGGCCGGCATCCCGCCGCTCGCCGGCTTCTGGGCCAAGTGGTACGTCTTCCTCGCCGCGATCCAGGCGAACCTGCTCGCGCTCGCCATCATCGGCGTGCTCGCCTCGGTCGTGGGCGCCTACTACTACCTGCGCATCATCAAGATCATGTGGTTCGACGAGCCGGCCGGCGGCTTTGTGCCGATGACCGGCGAGCTCCGGATCGTGCTCGGCCTCTCCGGCCTGTTCGTGCTGTTTTACATGCTGGTCGGGCAGCCGGTCGAAGCGCTTGCCGAGGCGGCCGCGCGGGCGTTCTTCTGAGCGGATGGGATTTCGCCTTTCCCCGATCGCCGAAGCCGCGGGCTACCGTCTGGAGGCATTCGAAGTCTCCGGCTCCACGAATGCGATCGCGCTCGAACGGGCACGTCAGGGGGAAACCGGCCCGCTCTGGCTCGTCACCACGCGCCAGGAGGGGGGACGCGGCCGTCGCGGCCGGCCCTGGGCATGGGTCGACGGCAATCTCGCGGCCACCTTGCTTCGGGTCGAGACCGATCTGCGCCAGGCAGCCACGCTCGGCTTCGTCGCGGGCCTTGCCCTTGGGGAGGCCCTTGATGCTCTCGCGCCCGATGCCGACATCTCCATCGGCATGGACGGCGCAAGCGGCCCGAACGCGCCGCGGTTCGAGCTGAAGTGGCCGAACGACGTGCTCTGTTCCAATGCCAAACTCTCCGGCATCCTGCTCGAATCGTCCATGTTGCCGGATGGTCGCTTCGCGCTTGCGATCGGCATTGGCATAAATGTCGTGGCGCATCCTGCCGGCTTGCCATACCCCGCGACGTCGCTTGCAGCACTCGGCTTCAAGATCGACGCCGAAACGCTCTTTCTCGCGCTCTCCGACGCCTGGACGCGGCTCGACCGCATCTGGGCCGAGGGCAGGGGGATCGCCGAGATCCGCCGGCTCTGGCTCGCCCGCGCCGCGGGTCTCGGCAGCGAAGTGGCGGTCAATGTCGACGGAAATATAGTGCGCGGCGTGTTCGAGACGATCGACGAGGATTGCCGCTTCGTCATCCGCGACGATAAAGGTGGCACTGTAGCGATCGCTGCCGGCGACGTGCATTTCGGCGCGGTCGCCTCGGCGGGCAGGAACTGAACGGGGCAAGAGGAAACGACAATGGCGAAAAATGATTCGGCCGAACTCGTCTTCGTCCCGTTGGGCGGCGTCGGCGAAATCGGCATGAACTTCGCGCTCTACGGCTACGGGCCGGCGAATGCGCGGCAGTGGATCGTGGTCGATGTCGGCGTGACCTTTCCCGGCCCCGACCTGCCGGGCGTCGACCTCGTCCTGCCGGACACGCGTTTCATCGAGGCCGATCTCGCCAATCTCAAGGGCATCGTCATCACCCACGCCCACGAGGACCACTACGGCGCGCTGCTGGACCTTTGGCCGCGGCTGAAGGCGCAGGTCTGGATGAGCCCGTTTTCCGCCGGTCTGCTCGAGGCCAAGCGCCAGTCGGAGCGCGGCGCGCCGGAGGTGCCGGTGACGATCTATCGTGCCGGCGAGACCTTCGAGATCGGCCCGTTTCGCATCGAGGCGATTCCGGTGGCACATTCGATCCCGGAGCCGGTGTCGCTCGCGATCACGACGCCGCTCGGCACGGTGATCCACACCGGCGACTGGAAGATTGATCCCGCGCCCGAGATCGGCCCCAAAACCGACGAGGCGCGCTTCCGCGCGCTGGGGGATGCGGGCGTCATCGCGCTGATGTGCGATTCCACCAACGCCATGCGCGAGGGCGAATCCCCGTCCGAGCAGGATGTCGGGAAGGGGCTGCGGGCCGAGATCGAGAAGGCGCCCGCGCTCGTCGCCATCACCACCTTCTCCTCCAATGTCGGCCGCATCCGCTCCATCGCGGAAGCAGCGCGCGACGCTGGCCGCTCCGTGCTGGTGCTCGGCCGCTCCATGCGCCGCGTCATCGATGTCGCCGGCGAGCTCGGCTACCTCGACGGGCTGCCTCCCTTCATTGCCGAAGAGGAGTTCGCCGCCGTCCCGCGCGAGAGCCTGGTGGTTCTTTGCACCGGCAGCCAGGGCGAGGACCGCGCAGCACTCGCGAAGCTGTCGCGCGACGAGCTGCGCTCGGTGAAGCTTGCGGCCGGCGACACGGTGATCTTTTCCTCCCGCACCATTCCCGGCAACGAGAAAGCGATCCTGGAGATCAAGAACAGTCTCATCGATATGGGCGTGAAGATCATCGAAGACGGCGACGCGCTGGTTCACGTCTCCGGCCATCCGCGCCGCTCCGAACTGAAGCGTATGTACGAGTGGACGCGGCCGCGCATCCTCGTGCCGGTGCACGGCGAGGCAGCCCACCTGGTCGCGCAGGGTTCGCTGGGCGCCATGCAAGGCATTCCCGAGGTCATGCAGGTGCGCAACGGCGACGTCGCCCGGCTGGCGCCCGGCCCGGCCGAGATCATCGACCAGGTTCCATTCGGCCGGATCTACAAGGACGGCCGCATCATCGGCACCGACGAGGGCGTCGGCGTCAAGGACCGGAGAAAACTCTCCTTCGCCGGCCATGTCGCGGTCAACGTCGTGCTGGACGAGCGCTACGACCTCGCCGGCGATCCGGACCTCGTGGCGATCGGCCTGCCGCAGCTCAACACCGGCGGCGAGGATTTCGAGGAGATGCTGCTCGACGCTGCTGCCGGCGCGGTCCAGTCCATTCCGCGCCAGCGGCGCAAGGACCTCGACCTCGTGGCAGAGGCCGTGCGGCGCGCCGTGCGCAGCTCCGCCAATGAGGCCTGGGGCAAGAAACCGGTCGTGACGGTGTTTGTGACATACTAAGGGAGTAGAGCATTAGGGGAGTAAGGGAAGATTCGGCGACGGCCGGATCGTCCCGGATGTGCGCGCTTTCGCCCCGTTTCCCGCTTTCTCCTATTGCCCTACTGCCTTATTGCCGTACTCCCCTGAACCCGCGGAGCCGCCTCATGCTCGGACGCTTGAACCATGTCGCCATCGCCGTGCCGGACCTCGCGGCGGCGGCTGCGACCTACCGCGACACGCTGGGCGCGACCGTTACTGCGCCGCAGGCGCTGCCCGAACATGGCGTGACCGTCGTCTTCATCGAACTGCCGAACACCAAGATCGAGCTGCTGGAGCCGCTCGGTACCGACTCGACCATCGCTGGCTTCCTGGCGAAGAACCCGTCGGGCGGCATGCATCACGTCTGCTATGAGGTCGAGGATATCCTGGCCGCGCGCGACCAGCTCAAGGCGTCCGGCGCCCGGGTGCTCGGCGACGGCAATCCGAAGATCGGCGCGCATGGCAAGCCGGTTCTGTTCCTCCATCCGAAGGATTTCGCCGGCACGCTGGTGGAACTGGAACAGGTCTGATCCTGCCATGGGCTACTTCTCCGCCTTCGCCATCTTCTTCATCATCTGGTGGATCGTGCTGTTCGCCACGCTGCCATTCAGCCTGAAGACGCAGGACGAGGACGGCGAGGTGACGCTGGGCACCGTGTCGAGCGCTCCGCGCGGCGCCCACATGCTGCGGGCGATGGTGCGCACGACGATCGTCGCCGCGATCATCTTCGGCGGGCTCTACTATCTCAACCAGGTGGCCGGCTACAGCTTCGACGACCTGCCGCGCATCGCGCCCGAGTTCGACTAGGCTGATTCTGTCTCGCCGCCGCGCGCAGCCGCGACGAGCGCCAGAATCTGTTCCGAACAGACGTTCTGAAACGAAAAAAGAACATGGAGTGGAATACATATATTTTTCAATGAGTTGATACCCCTTGCCAAAAGAGAACAAAACGGATACAAATCACCATCGGACAAAGCGGCGCTCGGCCTTCATTGACGATCTAGGGGTGATGTATCATGGCTCAGAACACACTGCGGCTGGTTGAGGACAAATCGGTGGACAAGACAAAGGCTTTGGACGCGGCGCTGTCCCAGATCGAGCGCGCCTTCGGCAAGGGCTCGATCATGCGGCTCGGCCAGAACGAGCAGGTGGTGGAGATCGGCGTCGTGTCGACCGGCTCGCTCGGCCTCGACATCGCGCTCGGCGTCGGCGGCCTGCCGCGCGGTCGCATCATCGAGATCTATGGCCCGGAAAGCTCGGGCAAGACCACCATGGCGCTGCACACGGTCGCAGAGGCGCAGAAGAAGGGCGGCATCTGCGCCTTCGTCGACGCCGAACACGCGCTCGACCCGGTCTATGCCCGCAAGCTCGGCGTCGACCTGGAGAACCTGCTGATCTCGCAGCCCGATACCGGCGAGCAGGCGCTGGAGATCTGCGACACGCTGGTCCGCTCCGGTGCGATCGACGTTCTGGTTGTGGACTCTGTGGCGGCGCTAACGCCGCGCGCCGAAATCGAAGGCGAGATGGGCGACTCGCTGCCGGGCCTGCAGGCCCGCCTGATGAGCCAGGCGCTGCGCAAGCTGACCGCCTCCATCTCGCGCTCCAACACGATGGTCATCTTCATCAACCAGATTCGCATGAAGATCGGTGTCATGTTCGGCTCGCCCGAGACGACCACCGGCGGCAACGCGCTGAAGTTCTATGCCTCGGTGCGCCTCGACATCCGCCGCATCGGCTCGGTCAAGGACCGCGACGAGGTGACGGGCAACCAGACCCGCGTCAAGGTGGTGAAGAACAAGCTCGCACCGCCCTTCAAGCAGGTCGAGTTCGACATCATGTATGGCGAAGGCGTGTCGAAGACCGGCGAACTCATCGACCTCGGCGTCAAGGCCGGCGTGGTCGAGAAGTCGGGCGCCTGGTTCTCCTACAATTCGCAGCGCCTCGGCCAAGGCCGCGAGAACGCCAAGGAGTTCCTGCGCGCCAATCCCGAACTCGCCGGCGAGATCGAGCAGATGCTGCGCCAGAATGCCGGGCTGATCGCCGACAAGTTCCTCGAGACCGGCTCGGCGTCCGATTCCGATGATGCCGACGACGCGGCCGCAATGTAGTCGACCTGCGCAGGCGCAAGGACGTTTCGGGCCGCGGTCGATCCGCGGCCCTTTTCACGTCTGCGCCACTCTGCGCCACCAGCACGCCCCGCGCATTCTGGACAGTGCGGAAGGGCGCCGCTAAAAGGCCGAAGTCCAGAATTCCGCCGGGTTCCCGGCGTTCCCCGCAAAGGCACGAAGATGAGTGGCGTCAACGAGATCCGGTCGACCTTCCTCGACTACTTCCGCAGGAACGGCCACGAGGTGGTTGAGTCGAGTCCGCTCGTGCCGCGCAACGATCCGACGCTGATGTTCACCAATGCGGGCATGGTGCAGTTCAAGAACGTCTTCACCGGACTTGAGACGCGTCCCTACGTGCGGGCGGCGACGGCGCAGAAGAGCGTGCGCGCCGGCGGCAAGCACAACGACCTCGACAATGTCGGCTACACCGCCCGCCATCTCACCTTCTTCGAGATGCTCGGCAACTTCTCCTTCGGCGACTATTTCAAGGAACGCGCGATCGAGCTCGCCTGGAACCTGATCACCAAGGAGTTCGGGCTGGCGAAGGACAAGCTGCTCGTCACCGTCTATCACACCGACGAGGAGGCGGCCGGCTACTGGAAGAAGATCGCCGGCTTCTCCGACGACCGCATCATTCGCATCGCGACCTCGGACAATTTCTGGGCGATGGGCGACACCGGCCCCTGCGGCCCGTGCTCTGAGATCTTCATCGACCGCGGCGAGCACATCTGGGGCGGGCCGCCCGGCAGCCCGGAAGAGGACGGCGATCGCTTCCTCGAGTTCTGGAACCTCGTCTTCATGCAGTACGAACAGGTGACGAAGGAGGAGCGCATCGACCTGCCGCGTCCGTCGATCGACACCGGCATGGGCCTGGAGCGTATGGCCTCGATCCTGCAGGGCGTCGAGAGCGTCTTCGAGACGGACCTGTTCCGCCACCTGATCGACGCCGCCTCGTCCGAGATCGGCAAGGGCCCGGGCAAGGACAACGTCGCGTCCTACCGCGTCATCGCCGACCATCTGCGCTCGTCCTGCTTCCTCATCGCCGACGGTGTGCTGCCGTCGAACGAGGGGCGCGGCTATGTGCTGCGCCGCATCATGCGCCGCGCCATGCGCCACGCGCAGCTTCTCGGCGCCTCCGATCCGCTGATGTGGAAGTTGGTGCCGGCGCTGGTGCGCGAGATGGGCCAGGCCTATCCGGAGCTGAGCCGCGGCCAGGCGCTGATCACCGAGACGCTGAAGCTGGAGGAGACGCGCTTCAGGAAGACGCTGGCGCGCGGCCTCGGCCTGCTCGCGGATGCGACCGAAACGCTGCACGCCGGCGACATGCTGGACGGCGAGACGGCCTTCAAGCTCTACGACACCTACGGCTTCCCGCTCGACCTGACGCAGGACGCGCTGCGCCAGCGCTCGATCTCCGTCGATCTCGCCGGCTTCACCGATGCGATGGAACGCCAGCGCGCCGAGGCGCGGGCTAACTGGGCCGGTTCCGGCGAGGCCGCGACCGAGACCATCTGGTTCGGCCTGCGCGAAAAGCTCGGCGCGACCGAGTTCCTCGGCTACGACACCGAAAAGGCCGAAGGCGTCATCACCGCGATCGTGCGCGACGGCGCGGCGGTCGACGCAGCGACGGAGGGCGAGACCGTGTCGGTCATCGTCAACCAGACGCCGTTCTACGGCGAGTCCGGCGGCCAGATGGGCGACACCGGAATGATCTCGGGCGAAGGGGTGGCGATCGAGATCACCGACACGCAGAAGAAGGCCAACGGCGTTTTCGTCCATATCGGCAAGATCGTGTCGGGCAAGGCCAAGGTGGGCGCCGCGGTCGAACTCAAGGTCGACCATGCGCGCCGCGGCCGCCTGCGCGCCAACCATTCGGCCACGCACCTCATCCACGAAGCTTTGCGCGAAGTGCTCGGCACCCATGTCGCGCAGAAGGGCTCGCTCGTCGCGCCCGAGCGCCTGCGTTTCGACATCTCGCACAACAAGCCGATCTCTCAGGAGGAGCTCGAGCAGGTCGAGCGCATGGCCAACGAGATCGTCGTCCAGAACAGCCCGGTGACCACACGGCTGATGTCGGTCGACGACGCGATCGCGGAAGGCGCCATGGCGCTGTTCGGCGAGAAATACGGCGACGAGGTCCGCGTTGTGTCGATGGGAACGGCGCTGCATGGCCAGAAGGCGAACCGGCCCTATTCCGTCGAACTCTGCGGCGGCACCCATGTGCGGGCAACCGGCGACATCGGCCTGATCCGCATCGTCTCCGACGCCGCGGTGGCCGCCGGCGTACGGCGCATCGAGGCGCTGACCGGCGAGGACGCGCGCCACCATCTCGACGAGCAGGACCGCCGCCTCAAGGCGGTCGCATCCGCGCTCAAGGTCGGTCCGGGCGAAGTGCTTTCGCGCGTCGAGGGTCTTGTCGAGGAACGCCGCAAGCTTGAGCGCGAACTCACCGAGGCGCGCAAGAAGCTGGCGCTGGGTGGCGGCGGAGGGAGCGGGGCAGGGGAGACCGAAACAATCGCCGGTGTCTCCTTCACCGGGCGGGTTGTCACAGGCGTCCAGCCGAAGGACCTGAAGGGCCTCGCCGACGAGGCTAAGCAGGCGCTGGGCTCCGGAGTGGTGGTCTTCATCGGCGCGTCCGACGACGGCAAGGCGAGCGTCGTCGTCGCGGTGACGCCAGACCTTACCGGCCGTTTCAGCGCGGTCGACCTCGTCCGCGTGGCGGCAGACGCGCTTGGCGGTCAGGGCGGCGGCGGGCGTCCAGACATGGCGCAGGCCGGCGGCCCGGACGCGTCGAAGGGCGAGGCCGCGATCGCCGCCGTCAAGGCGGCCATGGCAGGCTGAGACAGCACGCAAGGTTCATGGGGCGGCGCCATAGGTGCCGCCAGCTTTGGTATCATCGGGCCGCAGGACGATTCGGCGGCGACGAGACCTGTCTCGTCACCGGCATGATCTCGCTTCATCCCCGCGTCAGTCGGATGGCTCGGTGACGATGAAGCTCTCCCGCCCGCGCATCGCGCGCCACCAGGTCGATATGTTGGGATGCCTGTCCAGCATTGCGCCGGCAATGTCGGCCTTCTCGAAATAGGCCATGACCGGAGCGAGATAGAGGTCGGCGAGAGAAATATCCTCGCCGGTCAGCCACGGCCCGCTTCGCTTCAGACGCGACAATTCGGAGAGGCAGGTTTCGGCGACCGGAACAGCCTTCGACACGCGCTCCGTGTCCGTCGTCTCGCCGCGTTCGGGTTTTGAGACGGTCTCGACATAGATATCCCAGACCAGCGTTCTGTAGGCGTAGGAATCGATGATTCCGATGATCTGGTTCATCACCGCTCGATCGCCTGGCGCGATCGGCTGGAGGAGCGGACCGTCAAACGCTTCGTCGACATAGCGGATGATTGGCCCGGTCTCGTAGAGATCGATGCCTGCATGCGAGAAGGCGGGGATGCGAAGGAAGGGATGTCGCTCGCGATACCAGGCGGGTGGTCCGCCCGGGGCGAAAATATCAACCGGAACAAGCTCATACGCCACGCGCTTCTCTTCGAGCGCGAGGCGGACTATCCGGACATAGACGCTGTAGTCCGATCCGTAGAGGGTCGGACCTTGCATCGGCGTGCCTCAGGCCATCGCCTTCTGCAGGTTCTCGTCGATCTTGTCGAGGAAGCCGGTGGTGGAGAGCCAGGGCTGGTCGGGCCCGATCAGCAGCGCCAGATCCTTGGTCATGTAGCCGCTCTCGACCGTCTGCACGCACACCTTCTCCAGCGTGTCGGCGAACTTCGCCAGTGCCTCGTTGTCGTCCAGCTTGGCGCGATGAGCGAGGCCGCGCGTCCAGGCGAAGATCGAGGCGATCGAGTTGGTCGAGGTCTCCTCGCCCTTCTGGTGCTGGCGATAATGGCGCGTGACCGTGCCGTGCGCGGCTTCGGCCTCGACGGTCTTGCCGTCCGGCGTCAAGAGCACCGAGGTCATCAGGCCGAGCGAGCCGAAGCCCTGCGCCACCGTGTCCGACTGCACGTCGCCGTCGTAGTTCTTGCACGCCCAGATGTAGCCGCCGGACCACTTGAGCGAGGAGGCGACCATGTCGTCGATCAGGCGGTGCTCGTACCAGAGCTTCCGCGCCTTGTATTCGGCGGCGAATTCCTTGTCGTAGATCTCCTGGAAGATGTCCTTGAAGCGGCCGTCATAGGCCTTGAGGATGGTGTTCTTGGTCGAGAGATAGACCGGATAGCCGCGCTGCAGGCCGTAGTTCAGCGAGGCGCGCGCGAAGTCGGCGATCGACTCGTCGAGATTGTACATGCCCATCGCGACGCCCGACGACGGCGCGTCGAACACTTCGTGCTCGATCACTTGGCCGTCCTCGCCGACGAACTTCATCGTCAGCTTGCCCTTGCCGGGGAAGCGGAAGTCGGTCGCGCGATACTGGTCGCCGAAGGCGTGGCGGCCGACGACGATCGGCTTGGTCCAGCCGGGCACCAGGCGCGGCACGTTCTTGCAGATGATCGGCTCGCGAAAAATCACGCCGCCGAGGATGTTGCGGATCGTGCCGTTGGGGCTCTTCCACATCTTCTTGAGCTTGAACTCCTCGACGCGCTGCTCGTCGGGGGTGATCGTGGCGCATTTCACGCCGACGCCGTATTTCTTGATCGCGTTCGCCGAATCGATCGTCACCTGGTCGTTGGTGGCGTCGCGGTGCTCGATACCGAGGTCGTAGTAGTGGAGGTCGATGTCGAGGTAGGGGTGGATCAACTTCTCCTTGATGAACTGCCAGATGATGCGGGTCATCTCGTCGCCGTCGAGCTCGACGACGGGGTTGGCCACCTTGATCTTCGCCATTGAATGCGCCTCTTTGAGAAAGTCGGAACCGCGGTTCCGCAGAGCCTTGGACTGGAGATTGGGCCGCTATAGCAAAGCCGTCCGGAAGGCGCAAACGATGCGAAGGGCTTAGGGCGGCTCATGCAGGGAGGAAGAGGAAATTCATATGTTCCAGCCTGAATTCATGGCGTTCGACGCCGGCGGCGTCACGCTGAACGTCGCGCATGCTGGCGACCGGTCGCGGCCGCTGATCATCCTGCTGCACGGCTTTCCTGAATACTGGGCCGCATGGCGCGAGGTGATGGCTGATCTCGCCTCCGATTTCTTCGTCGTCGCGCCGGATCAGCGGGGCTATGATCTCTCCTCCAAACCGGCGGGCATGGACGCCTACCGCACGAAGCACATGGTCGCCGACCTCGCGGCGCTCGCCGACCATTTGTCGCCGGGCAGGCCTTTCGTGCTCGCCGGGCACGACTGGGGCGCCTCTGTCGCCTATGCCTACGCCTTCGCGCATCCCGGCCGGCTCAGCCGCCTCGTCATCGCCAACGGCGTCCATCCCTGGTGCTTCCAGAAGGCGATCCATGACGATCCGGCGCAGCGCGAGGCGAGCCAGTACATCAACAAGCTGCGCGCTCCCGCCGCCGACGAACGCTTGGTCGAGGACGGTTTCCGGCGCACCCTGCGCATGATCGAGGGTTTTTCGCGGGCAGACTGGATGACTGGCGAGATCAGAGCCGGCTATCTCGACGCCTGGGGACAGCCCGGCGCGATGCCGGCCATGCTCAACTGGTATCGTGCTTCGCCCATCGACGTCCCGGAGCCCGGCGCGTCGGCGGCACGGACGGTGCTCGACACGATCCCGCCCGAGACAATGGCCGTGCGCATGCCCCATCTCGTCCTGTGGGGGGAGGAGGACCGCGCTTTGACGGCGTCGTGCCTCCAAGGGCTCGACCGCTTCGCGCCCGACCTGACCATCCAGCGCGTGCCGGGCGCGGGCCACTGGATCCTGCACGAACAGCCCGGAGCGGTCGCGGCCGCGATCAGGCATTTCGCCGCCTGAGGCCTTGCAGCGCGGGCCGCGAGGTGGGAATGCTGAAAAGCTACCGGCCCGGCAAGGGTCCGGGCGCGGTTGACCACTACTCACCGGAGAATGCACGACGTGGACAAGCGAAACCTGAGCCTCGACGAATCCCGCGCGTTGAAGCCGGGCGAGGAGCATTTCGCCGCCTATGTAGGACCGCCGAAGCAGTGGGATTTCATGGGGGCGACGCAATTTCGGCTGCTGTGCTCGCTCGGCCTGCGGCACCATCATCGCGTGCTCGACGTCGGCTGCGGCTCACTCAGGGCGGGGCGCTTCCTGATGCTCTATCTGGACAAGGGCAACTACTACGGCATCGAGCCAAACAAATGGCTCATCGACGACATGGTGGCGAAGGAACTGGGCGAGGAACTGATCAAGCTCAGGGCGCCTCATTTCAGCTATCGGGATGACTTCGACGCGACGGAGTTTGGCGTCGCGTTCGAGTTCATCGTCGCCCAGTCGATCTTCTCGCATGCAGGGCCCGACATCGTGGTGCCGGCGCTCAGATCGCTGAAGCGCTCGCTGGCGCCGGGCGGCCTCATGCTTGTCACTTTCCTGGACAGCATCCGGCGGCCGAACAGCCCGGTCGAAAAACCGGGCTGGACGTATCCCGGAAACACCGCGTACCTGCCGGAGCGGATCCTGCACTTCATTGGAGAGGCTGGTCTGGTCGGACGCGAACTGCCCTGGTACCACCCGCGCCAGAACTGGTATGCGATCGCGCACGAGCCGGCGCACCTGCCGCCAAAGGAGTTCGACGTCCACCTGACCGGCGAGGTCATGTCGGAGATCGACCTGTCGAAGAAGGCGGCGGCCCTGACCGGGCAGGAGGGGGCCTGACTCGAAAACGAAAAGGCCCGGCGCAGGCCGGGCCTTTGTCTTCAATGTGCGGACGGTCTTGTGCGTCCCGTGCGTTTGCTTATTGCAGAGCTATGGTGCCTCCAAAAGCCCCGTCGGTGCCGTTGCCGTTGAGCTGGTTGTTGCCGTAGCTGCGGATGTTGGCGCCGTTGATCGCATTCAAGCCGACGAGGTTGCCCGAGATGACAGACGAGCCGACCCGCACGATCGTATTTGCGCCCGAGGCGCGAATGCCGGTATCGCCGTTGCTCACGATCTGGCTGCCGGTGACCATGACCTTGCTGCTGCCCGGGTCTGCCTGAACGACAAGACCATGCGACGTCGAGTTGCTGATTTCACTATCGGTGACCGACAGCTGGATGGTTCCGGTCGTGCCGGTGCCGATGGCGCGGATTCCGACCCTGTTGTCGGTGAACAGCGATCCCTCGACCGAGACCGTCACGCTCGTGGAGCCAGTCGGCGAGATATCGATGCCCGCGCCGCTTGTCGTCGCGCCGTTGTTGGTGAAGACGGAATCACGCACCACGAGCTTCAGGTTACCCGAGGTCGCATTGACCATGATGCCGGCGCCGTTCGGCGAGGCGCCGTTGAAGTCGCGGAACACTCCCTTTTCGACGATCAGGGACGAGCCCTGAAGGAAACGGATGCCGTTGATGCCCGGCGTGGTGCCTGAGCCGTCGATATCGATACCGCGCAGCACCACGTCGATATCGGCGCCGTTGATGATGATGCCGGTCGTGCCTGACGCCAGGATGCTTCCCATCGTGTATTCGCAGGAGAGCGTGATCGATTTGGTGATCGTCACTGCACCGAAGCCGGCTGGGTCGAGGCAGTTGATGATGCCGTTCGTGGCTGTCTTGGAAATAGCGCCGGCAAAGGTCTTGCATGGCGCGGTGCGGCTGCACGGATTTACGTCGTCGCCGACGCCCGAGACCCAGGTGCGGGTCGCCTGCGCGGAAGCATTTCCGGCCAAGCCAATGAGTGCGGCAGCGGCAACAGCAGCAGCCGTGATGAGTGTCGAGACCTTCATGGTCGTTCCCTTAATTCGGAAAAAGCGCTCCTTCGCGCCGGCCTCCTTTAAACCTTGTCAAAATCTGACGCAACGGAAACTTATGCCTGCCTGAGCCGTGCTTGCGACGGCGCGGTGTTCCTTTCGGCGGCGTTTCATGTCACAGACGCGCGCATGCCCGGTGACCTTTCCCGTCCGCACGACATGCCACCCCCCGCTGTCATCCTCGTCGAGCCGCAGCTCGGCGAGAACATCGGCATGGTCGCACGCGCCATGGCGAATTTCGGTCTCGCCGAGCTGCGCCTGGTGAAGCCGCGCGACGGCTGGCCGAACGAGAGCGCACGTGCCACGGCAAGCCGCGCGGACCATGTGATCGACGGCGCGGTCGTGTTCGAGACCCTGCAGGACGCGGTGGCGGACCTCGTCTATGTCGGCGCGACCACCGCGCGGCCGCGCGACAACTTCAAGCCGGTCGTGGGCCCGGTCGAGGCGGGCCGGGGCTTGAGGGCGCGCAGCAGGGCAGGGCAGAAGACCGGCCTCCTGTTCGGGCGCGAGCGCTTCGGTCTGTTCAACGAGGAGATCGGACTGGCCGACGAGATCGTCACCTTCCCCGTCAATGCCGAGTTCTCGTCGCTCAACATCGCCCAGGCAGTGCTGCTCATGTCCTACGAGTGGATGAAGTCGGGCCTGGAGCACGAGACCGACACGGCCTTTGCCGGCCCTGACCTGACCCCGGCCGACAAGCGGCACATTCACGGCTTCCTCGGCCATCTCGAACAGGCGCTCGACACGCGCGGTTATTTCCGGCCCGCCGAAAAGAAGCCGAAAATGCTCGACAATGTGCGCGCTGTCTTCACCCGGCCAGGCTTCACCGAGCCGGAGGTGAAGGTGCTGCGAGGCGTGCTGGCTTCGCTCGATTATTTCTCGCCGAAAGAGCCGCGTGGTGCGGGCTATCCCGACCGCAAGCGGGACGCGGACGAGGCCGCGCGCAGGAGCGGGAATGGGAATGACATCGACTGACCGCCCCGTGCTGATGTTCGATTCCGGCATCGGCGGCCTGACCGTGCTGCGCGAGGCGCGCGTGATCATGCCGGATCGCCGCTTCGTCTATGTCGCGGACGACGCCGGCTTTCCCTACGGCGCCTGGGAAGAGAAGGCGCTGTCACGGCGCATCGTCGACCTGTTTGGCGGCCTACTCGCCACCCATCATCCGGAAATCGTTGTTGTTGCCTGCAATACGGCCTCGACCATCGTCCTGTCCGACCTGCGCGCGGCCTATCCGGCAACGCCCTTCGTCGGCACCGTGCCCGCAATCAAGCCGGCCGCGGAGCGCACTCGCTCGGGCCTCGTCTCGGTCCTTGCCACTCCCGGAACCGTCAAGCGCCAGTATACGCGCGACCTGATCGCGCAATGGGCGACGAAGTGCCATGTCCGCCTTGTCGGCAGCGACCAGCTCGCGGGCCTAGCGGAGACCTATATGCGCGAGGGTTTCGTCGACGAGGAGGCCGTACGCGCCGAGATCGCCCCGTGTTTCATCGAGAAGGACGGGCAGCGGACGGACATTGTCGTCCTTGCCTGCACGCATTATCCATTTCTCGCCAACCGCATGCGCAAGACCGCGCCCTGGCCTGTCGACTGGATCGATCCGGCCGAGGCCATCGCGCGCCGCGCCCTGTCGCTCCTTCCGTCCCGACGGGGGGATACCCCCGCGGGCGAGGACATCGCGATCTTCACCTCCGGCAAGCCCGATTTCGCCGGAAGACGGCTGATGCAGGGATTCGGCCTCAAGGTCGCCTGACGCTTCGCTGGAACCGGCGATATCCCGCCGCGTTGCTTGTCCACCACAGCGAGGAGAGCAAGCCATGCCCGCAAAGTTCAAGGCCCAGCAGAAAGCAGCCGGCGCCGCCCTGTCGGCCAAGCGCGGCGAGACGCCGAAATCGAAGCTCAAGGGCGCGTCGCGCGAGATGGTGGACTCGATGAGCGAAAAGCAGCTCGAGGAGTTCGCTGAGACCAAACGCAAGACGCTTCCCGAGCGCACAGCCAAGAAATAGCCGTTCCGGCATTCTGTTGTGTGCAACCCTAACGACCGTTCTCCTCTGAGCGGCCGTTTTCGGGCATGATATCAATCTCGAACGCGGGAAACGAAGCCCGTTCAAAGCGCTAGACACATTAACTTTTGTCAATATGATCAAATCTCGGCCACAATCGTCCCTGAAAAGACTTGGATAACAGGCGAAAAACAATCGTCCACAGACGCTGACATGCGATGCATGGGTGACGGGGGCGTCAGACTACACGGCCAGGCATAAGGCCGAACGTGGAGCCAACGACGTGATAACGACCAGGGACGTAGCCTACCGGGGGAATTCGGACGGCGAGATTCTTCCCAACGGAGTAGGTCAGGGCTATTTTGCAATGGGCGCCGCGTTCATCGCGGTGGGCGTAGGCTCCGCGGGCGCAGCCGTTCTGGCGATGTCGCTGCTTGCGAGCGACCTCCCCAATCCCATGCCGGAGCAGGAAATCATCCAGTCCGCCATGGCCGCCGAGCAGGTGCAGGTAGAGCCGGCGCCCGCCGAGAAGCCGATCTTCAGCGATATCGTTCCCGCCAACACCGGCGCCATGCAGGCCAGCGCTGCCGCCGTTCCTTTGCCTTCGCTCCCGGCCGCGACCAGGGAAGCGCCCGCGGAACTGGTCGCGCTCGGCGTCAGGGATCCCCGCTTCGCGCATGACGCAAGTGCCGCACGCGGCATCGAGGACCTCGGCGACATCTCCGATCTCGAACAGCCCGAAAATGCCTTCGTGCCGATGACGAGGCCCTCGCAGGCTCCTTTCGACAAGGTCGACGAGGCGGCGCAGGCTTCGCCCGAAAAGACAGCGGCCATCGTACCACCGCCGAAGGTCGAGGAAGAGGCGGCGGTGGAGGAACAGCCCGCCAAGGCGGAAGGCTCGGGCAAGCAGCCCATTGGCACCGCCCTGATGATCGACGACGCCAATATTCGCAGCCGCCCGAAAAAGGGGTCCAAGGTTATCGGGACAGTTCCCGCCAGGACGCAGGTCCAGCTCGTAGGCTGCAATCAGTGGTGCGAGATCGTCGTCAAGGGCAAGCGCGGCTTCGTCTGGGGCGAGTTCGTGCAGCGCGGCCGCGTCAGCGCGAAGATCCCCGTGTCGAAGGTCGCCGCGAAGGGCGCCGACACGGACAAGCCGGATGTCCTGCCGGCAAAGGAAACAGCGCCGCCGCCCGGCACCAGCCAGTCGCGTTGACAAATCGCGTCTTTGCGCTTATTCGACCGCCAACGCCGCGCAGAAATGCGCGGTGTTTCATTTGAACTATCTCGGGTGCGGTGTCTTAAGCGCCGGTCCCGATCAACTAACGTGTCCCGTGGGGTCTTTCCGCAAAGCGTGCGTGGAAGCCCCTGTCAGGTTCCGCAAAAGGGAGCCAGAGGAGGGCGCGTTTCCTTGAACCGATGCGCAAGCATCGGTTCGCAACATGTTGAGGAAATGCGATGAGCAAGCGCGAAGCCGCCAAGTACAAGATCGACCGCCGTCTCGGCGAAAATATCTGGGGTCGTCCGAAGTCCCCGGTTAACAAGCGTGAATACGGCCCCGGCCAGCATGGCCAGCGCCGCAAGGGCAAGATGTCCGACTTCGGCCTGCAGCTCCGCGCCAAGCAGAAGCTGAAGGGCCACTACGGCGACATCTCCGAGAAGCAGTTCCGCAAGACCTACGAAGAGGCCGATCGCCGTCGCGGCGACACCTCCGAGAACCTGATCGGCCTGCTCGAGTCGCGACTCGACGCGGTCGTCTACCGCGCCAAGTTCGTTCCGACGATCTTCGCCGCGCGCCAGTTCATCAACCACGGCCACGTCAATGTGAACGGCCGCCGCACCAATATCGGCTCCTATCTCTGCAAGCCGGGCGACGTGATCGAGGTGCGCGAGAAGTCGAAGCAGCTGGTGATCGTGCTCGAAGCAGCCCAGCTCGCCGAGCGCGACGTGCCGGACTATATCGAAGCCGACCACAACAAGATGGTCGCGAAGTATGTCCGCGTGCCGGGCCTCGCCGACGTTCCCTACGCGGTCCAGATGGAACCGAACCTCGTCGTCGAATTCTACTCGCGCTGATCCCTCGGCTCAGCGAATCTGCGAAAGGCCGCCTTTTGGCGGCCTTTTCATTTCCGGCCCGGCTCCGTAGTGTCCAATCCGCGCAAGATGAGATCATGAACGCTATCCCGGAACTGCCGCTCGACGATGCAGACGCCCGCTTGGCCGGGTTCTTCGCGCATGCGCCGCAGACCGTCGAGTTCAACAAGCTGCGCAAGCGGCTGCTGCGTTCGACGCGCCAGGCGATCGAGGATTTTGCAATGGCGCGGGCAGGGGGGCGCTGGCTGGTCGCGCTCTCGGGCGGCAAGGATTCCTACGGCCTGCTTGCCTTGCTGCTCGATCTCAAATGGCGGGGCCTGTTGCCGGTCGAACTGCTGGCCTGCAATCTCGACCAGGGCCAGCCGAATTTTCCCAAGCATATCCTGCCCGATTACCTGACCCGGATCGGCGTCGCGCACCGGATCGAATACCGGGACACCTATTCAGTCGTCACCGACAAGATCTCCAAGGGCGCGACCTACTGTTCGCTCTGCTCGCGCCTGCGCCGCGGCCACCTCTATCGCATCGCGCGCGAGGAGGGCTGCTCGTCGCTGGTGCTCGGCCATCATCGCGAGGACATCCTCGAGACGTTCTTCATGAATCTGTTCCATGGCGGGCGGCTGGCGGCGATGCCGCCCAAATTGATGAGCGACGAGGGCGACGTGATGGTGCTGAGGCCGCTCGCCTACTGCGCAGAGGCTGACCTCGCCAAGTTCGCCGAGGCGATGCAGTTCCCGATCATCCCGTGCGATCTCTGCGGCAGCCAGGACGGGCTCCAGCGCAACGCCATGAAGGCCATGCTGGAGGACATCGAGCGTCGCATGCCCGGCCGCAAGGATACCATGATCCGGGCGTTCGCCAATGTGCGGCCGAGCCATCTGCTCGACCGCAAGCTGTTCGACTTCGCGGCCCTCTGACCCGACAGACCCTTAGTGGCCACCCGGCGCCGACGTGCCGAAGAGCCGGCCGCGCTCGGCGAGCAGCACCAGCACCAGCGCGACGATCGACACGCCGCAGAAGCCCGCCGCGAGCGGCGTGACGGTACCGTCGAAGGCCTGGCCGATCAGCGCGCCGACGATGCCGCCGCCGAGCGTCTGGATGAAGCCCTGGATCGACGACGCCGTGCCGGCGATATGGCCGAGCGGCTCCATGGCGATCGAGTTGAAGTTCGACCCGATCCAGCCGAACTGCATCATCGCCAGCGCGAACAGGACGACGAAGGCGGTGAGCGGAACCGGTCCCGTCAGCGACCAGGCGAACCAGATTGCGCTGACTGCGAGAAAGCCGAGCAGGGCGCCGTGCGACAGCCGGCGCATGCCGACGCGCGAAACGAGACGCGAGTTGACGAAGGACGACACCGCCATCATGCCCGCCACTACTGCGAACAGGATCGGGAACAAGGTACCAAGCCCGTAGATCCCGACATAGATCTGCTGCGCCGAGTTGATGAAGCCGAACAGCGCCGCGAACACCGCCGTCGAGGCGAGCGTATAGCCGAGCGAAGTGCGATTCGAGAGCACGATGGCGAACCCTTGCATGATCGAGGCGAAGTCGATCGCGCGCCTGTCTTCAGGATGCAGCGTCTCGGGCAGCCGCACCCAGGTCCAGACGGTGACCGCGGCCGCGATGGCGGCCATCAGCACGAAGATCATGTGCCAGTTGGCAAAGATCATCATCAGCTGGCCGAGGGAGGGGGCGATGACCGGGATGACCATGAAGGTCATGAAGATCAAAGACATGACCTCGGCCATGGCACGCCCGCCGAACCGGTCGCGCACCACCGAGACGGCGATGACGCGCGTCGACGCCGCGCCCACGCCCTGGATGAATCGTAGTGCGAGCAGCACCTCGAACGTCGGCGCGAAGACCGCGGCAAAGGCTGCGAGCACGTAAATCGTAAGGCCGACGAGCAGCGGTCCGCGCCGCCCGAAGCGGTCGGAAAGCGGCCCGTAGATCAGAAGTGCGGCTGCCATGCCGCCGAAATAGGCGGAGATCACGTATTGGCGGTGGTTCTCTTCGGCGACGTTGAGGCTCTCGCCGATCTGCTGCAGGCCGGGCAGCATGATGTCGATTGCCAGCGCGTTGAGCGCCATGAGGGCAGCGGCGAGCGCGATGAATTCCCAGCGCGAGAGCGAATCCTGGCGCGTCTCGGCCAGAGGTGTCTTCTGGTCCATAGTCTTGGTCCAATCGGTCGTCTGAAAATGCAAAGGGATGCGCGGTCGCCCGTCACATCCCCTGGCGAAGGGCGCCTGAGCGGCGCCCGTAAATTTTTGTCAGTCGATCAGGCAGCGCCTTTGACGCTGATGCCCTTCTCGTCGAGGAAGCCCTGCAATTCGCCGGCCTGAAACATCTCGCGGACGATGTCGCAGCCGCCCACGAACTCACCCTTCACGTAGAGCTGCGGGATGGTCGGCCACTGCGAATATTCCTTGATGCCCTGGCGGAGCTCGTCGGAGGTCAGGATGTTGACGCCCTTGTAGTCCACGCCGAGATAATCGAGGATCTGCACGACCTGACCCGAGAAGCCGCACTGCGGGAAGCCCGGGGTGCCCTTCATGAAGAGGACGATGTCGTTGCTCTTGACCTCGTTGTCGATGAACTCTGCGATCGCGCTCATGGTGGTGCCTTCCGTGGCTGCGGCCTGATCCGGGCAGGCGCGTAGCTATAGTGACCTTTGCCAGATTACATAAGCGATCCGGTAGGAGCTGTCGAGACGAGCAGGTCACCTTTCGTAACCATGCTGACGGCAAATGTCAGGCCGGCCGCCGCTCCAGCCATCGCAGCAGCGTCATCTCGCTCTCGGACAGGCCGGATGGCAGCTTGCGGAAGCTTCGCCGTGCCGCCGTGAGCGACGCGGCGAGGCCGCCCGCGATCCAGTCTTCGATCAGCGCGGGATGGACATAGCAGTTGCGGCAGACCGCGCGGGTGTTGCCGAGATGCGAGGCGACCTGATCCACCGCCTCGTTCAGCGCCCTGCGTTGCCCCGCCTGCGTCTCGGGTAACTCGGTGGCCGCGAGAACCTCGGCCGCCAGCACGCTCCCTCCCCAGGTGCGGAAATGCTTGGACGTAAAGGGCGAACCGGTCGCCTCGCGGATATAGGCATTGATGTCATCGGAGCGGATGCGGCGGCGGGCGCCGTCTCCGTCGAAATACTGGAACAGATGCTGGCCGGGAATGTCCTGCGCTCCCTTCACGACCCGCGCTATTCGCCGATCAGAGAGCCTTAGCCGCCATTCCTTGCCCGACTTGCCTTTGAACGCGAAGCGCAGGCTGGCGCCCTCGATCTCGACATGCCGGTCCCTCAGCGTGGTGAGGCCGAACGAGCCGTTGTCGCGCGTATAGGAGGAGTTGCCGACGCGGATCATCGTCTTGTCCAGCAGCCGCACCACCGCCGCCGCGACGCATTCGAACGACAGGGTGCGGCGCCGCAGGTCCGTGTCGATCGCCGCGCGCAAGCGCGGCAGAGCCCGCGCAAAGTCAACGAGGGAGCCGTATTTGGCCTCGTCGCGACAGGCGGCCCACCGCGCGTGGTAACGATACTGCTTGCGGCCCTTATGGTCGCGGCCGGTGGCCTGGATGTGACCCTCGGGATCCTCGCATATCCAGACGTTCGTCCACGCCGGCGGGATGGCGAGGGCCCGTATCCGGGCGAGCACCTCGTCGTGGTCGATCCGGCGTCCCCGGCTGTCCACATAGGAAAAGCCGCGGCCGGCCCCACGGCGGCGGATGCCGGGCTCGCCGTCGTTCACATAGACCAGCGCGACGAGTTCGGCGGCCTGCTTCGTCAGGTCGGAAGGGCCGTTGCGATCCTCGAGACTGTGCGGGTGGGAGAGTTCCGTCATGCCAGCCAGCTAACTGCCAGCGCGCGCTGCGGTTCCATGCGCCTGTGGCACACGAGTGACCATATGACGGTTACATGACGTGATCCCTTGTCAGTCCGGTACGACGGGCGCACGATTCCACAAAAGCAGTTTGCGGAGCGAATCGCGCCCAAGGAGCAGACCAAAGGAGAAGGTCATGCTCTTCAAGCAAATGATGCCCACGCGTGCCAGTGTGCGTGCCGCGTTCCTCCTGACGACCGTGTCGGTTGTGCCTGCCGCGAGCGCCCATGAAGCGCCGAAGGGCTGGGCGTATCCGCTGTCGTGCTGCTCGAACTTCGACTGCAAACCGGTGTCGAACGGTTCGGTCAGCGAGCGGCCGGAGGGCTATGTCATCAGCACCGGCGAGGTGGTGGCCTACAACGACAAGCGCATCCGCAATTCGCCCGACGGCGAGTTCCACTGGTGCGCGCACCAGTCCGGCCTGGACGCGGGCCGCACCATCTGCCTGTTCGTGCCGCCGCGGGGCTTCTGAGGGCAGCTGAGGAACCATGACTGGCATGGCCCGCCGTGACGAACGCGGCGGGCACGCAGCGGCGCATTCAAGCGTTACCGATCATGGTAAAGATCGGATTCAATCTTTCTTGGTAATTTCCCATTCATAAAGAGGCTGGTCTTTCCGGGCGCTGCTCGGTCCTTCTCGTATTGCGTAACGGTCCGACATGCGACTTTCCCCTCTCGTCGTCTCGCTCCTTGCCTGCGTCGCACTCGCCGGCTGCATGTCGAGCAATGCCGCCGATGTGCTCAAGGTCGGCGCCTCTTCCGAAACCACAGCCTCCGTCTCCGGTCCGCGCCCAGCCGAAGTGGTGGGGCTGGCTGAGGAGCAGCAGACCATGATCGAGGCAGACGCCGACGTCGACCCGGTCAAGGTGTCCGCGCTCGCCCCTCCGGACGTGATCGACGAGCCCGCCGTCAAGGCCGTTGCCCTCGTCACCCCGCCGACGCCGACGGCACGGCCCGAGACGCGCCGCTATGGCGCGGTCCAGCGGCAGCGCTTCCGCGACGCCAAGCCGATCAACTTCGGCAAGCGCAAGCCGGCCGACTATGCCGTTCACGGTGTCGACGTCTCGCGCTGGCAGGGCGAGATCGACTGGGTGAAGCTGCGCAGCCAGGGCGCCAACTTCGCCTACATCAAGGCCACCGACGGTGGCGACCATCTCGACCCGATGTTCCGCAAGAACTGGCGCGAAGCCGATGCCGCGGGCCTGAAGCGCGGCGCCTATCACTTCTTCTACTGGTGCCGCAGCGCCTCCAGCCAGGCCGACTGGTTCATCCGCAACGTGCCGAAGGACCCGAACGCGCTGCCGCCGGTGATCGACGTCGAGTGGAACCATCTCTCCGCCTGCAAGAAGCGGCCCTCGCGCGCCACCGTGCTCGAGAAGATGCAGGTGTTCATGGACAAGATCGAGGCGCATTACGGCCAGCGCCCTGTCATCTACACCGCGCCGGATTTCTACGGCGACAATCTGAAGAACGCTTTCCAGAACTACCCCTTCTGGCTGCGCGCAGTCGCCCAGCATCCCTCCAAGGTCTATCCAGGCCGCGACTGGGTGTTCTGGCAGTATTCGGGATCGGGCCTGTCGCACGGCGTGAAGGGCAAGATCGATCTCAACGTCTTCTCCGGCTCCGAATCCGACTGGCGCCGCTGGCTCGGCAAGCAGGAACGCGTCGCGGCGAACTGACCTGGCGGGCGAGGGGGCTACAGTCCGCTCGGCAGCTTCGAACGCATCATCTCCCTGCGGTCGATCCTGCGTCCGTCGACGATGAACGTGCCGTCGCCGACCGCGTGGATGGTCCGCTTCTCCTTCCGGGCACTGTCGAAATAGGCGGCAATCCCCTCCAGCACGACGATGCCATGCCGCTCGACGATGTCGACGACGCGGCACTCGACATTTGCGAGACACTGCCCGATCAGCGGCGCCCGTATATGCTTGGCCTTGACGGGCGAGCCCGAACTTTTCGAACTTGTCCGTATCCTTGCCGGAGCACGTTCCCACGCCGACGACCGTGTCGATCATGTCGACGGTCGGAACCGCGATCACGCATTCCCGCGTGTCGCGCAGGGCCGCATAGGAATGGTTCCACGGCCCGGTCGTCAGCGCGAATGTCGGCGAGAAGTCCATCACCATGGTCCAGGGGATGGTCATCGCATTGTCCTTGCGGCCGTCGCTCGTGGTCACCAGCACGACCGGCCCCGGCTCCAGCAGCGTGAACGCCCTGGCAATCGGCAAGCCCTCCATCTCCGCCTCCGTGACACGAACCACGCCAGCATGAACAGGCTGGGTCCAGCTGTCGAGGCGGATGTTCGGGAGGAGGAAGGTGGTACGCCCTAGGGGAGTCGAACCCCTCTCTGCACCGTGAAAGGGTGCCGTCCTAACCGATAGACGAAGGGCGCGTAGCCGAGGCGGCTTATAGTCAGCTTCGCCGGGACGGGCAACCCGGACGGCAGAGGAATTTTCGCTTTTTTGCCGCAGCCGCCGGAGGAGTGTCCGCTCAGCCTGCAACCCGCTCCATGAACGCCATCGCGCCCTGCGGCGCGCGGATCTTGCCCTCGTGGATGATGTAGACGAACACGTCGCGCGATACCTTCTTTGCCTTCCGCGCCGGGTCGGCATAGGGCAGGTCGTCGGGCTGGCCGCCCTCGGCCCAGATCCTGGCCCGCCTGGCCCAGCCGTCGAGATCCTTCGGCGCATAGGCAGTCGCGATGTCGTCCGAACCGCGCTGCAGGCGGGCATAGACGAAATCCGCCGTGATGTCGGCGAATTCCGGATAGTCGAAATGATGCGCGTAGCAGATCGCGCAGCCATGCTTCTCGGCGAGCGCGACGAAGTCCGGCACGGCAAACGAGCCGTGGCGCACCTCTAGCACATGCCTGAGCTTCACGCCGGCATGGGTTTGCGGCAGAAGCTTCAGGAAGCCCTCAAAATCGTCCGGCTCGAATTTTTTCGTCGGCGCGAACTGCCAGACCAGCGGCCCGAGTTTTGGCCCAAGCTCCTCCAGCCCTTGCGAGAAGAACTTCGCCATCGACTCTCCGGCCTCGGACAGCACCTTGCGGTTGGTGACGAAGCGGTTGCCCTTGATCGAGAAGACGAAGTCTTCCGGCGTCTCGGCCGCCCATTTGGCATAGGTCGCCGGCGTGAAGCCCGAATAGTAGGTGCCGTTGACCTCGATGGTCGGCACCTGCCGCGAGGCGAATTCGAGCTGCCGCTTCTTCGGCAGCGTGTCGGGATAGAACGTGCCCTCCCAGGGCTCGAAGGTCCAGCCGCCCATTCCCGCGCGGATCGTTCCGGCCTTGCTCATCACGCCTCCCATCGATGTCGCCGGACAGAACTTATGTCGCAAGGGGCCACGGGTCCATCGCGGCGGCACGCTGCCCGCCAGCCTCCTGACATATGGTGCCGGGCTTCGCATCACATTCACAGGCGCCGGTTACGGGTGTAATGAAGCAAGCCGCCGGTGGGGACCGGCCCCGGAGCCAGTCACCTCATGCCGATATCCGCCAAACTCGCCCGCAAGCTCGCCGTCGCCGCCGTCGTCGTCCTTGCCGGCCTCTGGTTCATCCCGGTCGTCACCATCGTATGGCTTGCCTGCGGGCTGATCGACGTGATGCGCAACACGCGCCGCGACGCGATGGTGTTCGAGCGTTACTTCCTCGGCAACGGCATCCCGACCTTCCTTCTGTCGCCGTTCAACCTGTTGATCGACCTCCTGTCCTACCGCAACAAGGGCATCTGGAAAATGGAGGACCTGCCGCCGGCCTGGCGCGAGGAGGTCGAGTTCGTGCTTGGCACCTTCCGCACCCGCAAGGACGAGATCGTCGGCGACATCGACAAGGTGTTCGAGGCCGGCCGGCGCGGCATGTATGTCTTCTCCTGGTACGGCAAGGAGAACCCGCACAACATCGAGGAGTTCAAGCGCGAGTTCAAATACATCAAGACGATCGCCGTCTCGGTGTTTTCGAAGCGCGAATCGACCACCTTCCATTACGGCCCGCTGAGGCTGACGCTGCGCGTGCTCTACAATCTCTCGCCGGTGAAGACCGACCAGATCTTCATCGAATGCGGCAACGCCAAGCACTACTGGCACGACGACCCGCTCTACATCTTCGACGACACGCTGATCCACCGCTCGGTCAACGAATACGACGCGCGCCGCTATTGCGTGTTCATGGACATCGTGCGGCCGACGCCGTTCCCGGGGCTGCTGTCGGCGCTCGTCTCGGTCGTGTCGCTGATCGCCTCCAAGATCAACGCCATCTTCTACAAGAACTGGAAGATGTTCCGCCCCGCACCCAAGCCCGCCGCGAACTGAGGCGCGGCCGCGCGGGACAGGGCGCGCCGGGCGCAGCAGGCACCGGATGGCGCGGTGGAGACGGCGGGGCAGGGGCCGCCGCCGACACACGCGGCCGTGACGACAAGCGACGCCAGCACCAGCCTCGGCGCCTCCCGGTCTTCTCGATCGCCCTGTTCCAGCCACCGCCGCCTCCGCTCTGGCCGGCCAAGCCTCGCGCCGGTCGCCTGGGGCGCGGGAGACCCTGGCGCTTCGTCATCCCGGCGACCGGAGGTCAGCCGGGATCGATTGGCGGTCGGAATCCTGGCGCAAGAAGCGGCCAATCGCGAAGAGGAATGGATACCGGGTCGCCTTCGGCGCCCGGTATGACGGAAGGAGGGGGGACGCCTGCGAACCTCAAAGCCGCTTGGCCCGGGAGACTGTAGCTCGACTCGCAAGACTTTTCGGTCCGACGCGCGCGCCGCGTTTGCAGATCGTTAACCCTGCCTCCGGAACGCAGGGCACCTTCGCCCCCGCCGGTGGTTGTATGCAGCGCTGCAGTCGATGGAGCCTGAGATGTGGAAAGCTGCGCTGGGTCTTGCCGCGATACTGCTCGCGGCCTCGCCGGCGGGGGCGGGCGAATGGCAATATGATCCCGCCACCGATGTGATCTATCACGGCTCCGTCCCGGTGGCCCGTTGGTATAACGAGCGTCCCGCGATGGAGACGGGGGCGCGGCGTTATCACAGCCCGCGGCATTATCGCCTCCGGCACGTGCCGAGGTGCCCGCATCGGCTGTGCGGCTATCCGCTGCCGATCTACAAGGCGCACCGCCCGCTCCCGCCGCTCCAGGGCCCTACCGCGCACGTCGACTGGTGCGCGGCGCGCTACCGGTCGTACGACGCGTGGACGGATACGTATCAGCCGTATCATGGGCCGAGGCGATATTGCCGGTCACCTTATAGGTGAGGGTGCGAGCGGCCCGGCGCCGCCTGTCCTTCTCCCCGTTCACGGGGAGAAGGTGCCCGAAGGGCGGATGAGGGGCATTGCGCGAGCCCTCGAAAGTCGGGGCTGCCCATCATCTGGCTGCCGCCATCTTCTCCCCGTGAACGGGGAGAAGGACGCAGCTCGAACGCCCGCACCCTCGTCACCCTCTGCGCTGACTTCGGCTTCATTGAACGGCCGGTCAACGGCACCCATGCGTTGATGGCCGGAGAATTGCGCGGCCGGACGATTATTCCGACCCTGCAGAGCGAGTGGCATCAGCGGCCAGCGTCTGACTTAGCTCCCAGATCAAATCAGCTTCCAATGAATGTTGGCAAACGGCTTGCCAAGTAGTTCTCAAAGGAACGAATATTGAGGCGCTGGTGGGGAGGGGCCAATGCCGTTTTATTTTCGCAAGTCGGTGAGCGCAGGGCCTTTCAGGTTTAATTTCTCTAACGGAGGCGTCGGAGCGTCGGTTGGCATCAAAGGGTTGCGGTTTGGAACCGGACCTCGCGGCCACTACGTGCATGCGGGTCGTGGCGGCATCTATTATCGAGCGACGATTGGCCGTGCTGGTGAGGCACGTGCTTCGCGCCAACCGTCGCAGTTCGAGGCGCCCGTCCCCAGCGCTCCAATTCAGATCGATGGCGTTCAGATGATCGAAGTCGACTCTGGAGATGTGTTGGCAATGAGAGATGAGGCGTTCGGGGAACTCTTGGACGAAATCAACGGAAAGCGCCGGCAGGTGAAAATGGGGTCCGTTCTCGGCTGGTCCGTTGGCATCGTTGGCATACTGACGATGATGGTTGCCGGGATCATGGGAGTATTTGTCGCCCTGTGTGCGATCCCTGCGTGGCTTATGGGAAGATGGCTGGATTCGTATCGCCGCACGACGGTCTTGTTCTACGACCTCGAGCCGGACGCCATGAAGGCATACGAAGAATTGGTCAGCGGCTTTGATGCAATGATGTCTTGCGGCGGCAAATGGCACGTTGAGGCCGGCGGCGCGGTGAACGATCTAACGACCTGGAAGCGCAATGCGGGGGCGTCTCACATCGTCCGCAAAAAACCTACCGTGCTTGATTTTAGGCTGCCGGCGACGTTAGCGTCCAATATCACACCGCCGGCGCTCCATGTCGGGAAGCAGGTGATCTACTTTCTGCCTGACGTCGCACTTGTTGAAGATGGCCACAAAGTCGGAGCGGTCGGGTATTCTGATCTTTCAATCGTCTGGCAGGATTCGAATTTCATCGAGGACGGACCTTTGCCGCGAGATGCACAGGTGATCGGCCATACATGGAAACATCCAAATAAGAATGGTGGTCCTGATCGCCGATTCCGAGACAACAGGCAAATCCCGATCTGTCGATATGAGATATTGCACTTCACCAGCAGCAGCGGCGTGAACGAGTTGGTGGAGTTTTCCAAAACCGGTGTCGCGCGGCTTTTCGTGTCCGGCGTGAAGAAACTTCCGATCAACCCCGCAATTACTCGGCGTCCAGAACAGCATCTCCAGATTACGAGATGAAGAATGGCAATTCGTTTGACTCAAAGCCGAACGGCCATCTGCTCAAAGCAATTCAATCAGCCAGCGAGACGCGTAAATCTCCAACCGAACTGGTCTCCCCGCCGACAGCACCTTCGGAACCTATCCCTTATCGCCGCTCGCTTACGCCACCTTCGTCAGCTCGAACACTTCCCCGTGCCGGGCCGCGCCGGCGATGTCGCCGCCGCGCAGCGCCCTGCGCACCTCGTCGAGCTTGAGTGCGTCGCCGGATGAAAGGTACGGGCCCCAATTGGTCGGGTCGTCGGTCTCGTAGATCAGCGTAACGGGAACCTTGGCGATGTAGCCGTTTTCCTCGACGAGCCGCGTCACCTGTTCACGCCTTGCGTCGGGTTGTGGACTGCTCATCCCACTTCTCCTTGTCAGGCAGATAGACCGTCACGAGAACGGCATGAACCGCATTTGCATTGATCATACCCCAGACCACGTGGATGGGGCCAGTCGCTAGAACATGCCGAGCGAGGAAGGACGGTCCCATCCTGCCGGCGATATAGGTCTCGATGATCGACCAGGACGGGATGCTTGCCAGAATGTCCGAGAGCAGGAGGCCGCGTTCGTCCAGCCGGCCTTGCGCATGATCCGAGACCCTGAATTTGCCGCTCTCGATACGCCGGCGTATCTGATCGACAAGGTCGTCCATGACTACTCCGCCGCCTCGCGCTGTTGCCCTTGGCTATGGCCTCAGGCGTTTGTTCACTCGCAAGCCCATGAAAGCCCATTTAGTGGCTTTCTGTTTGCAGCGCGCCCACCCCTCACCAGGCATGTCCAGCCGAACTGCGAAGGGCAGTTCGGGGACAAGCCATCCTCTCCCGTAGGGGGCGAGGAGGACTACTCCGCCGCCTCGCGCTTCCCGCCCGGCCGTCGCTCCAAGAGCTCCTTCAAGAACTGCCCCGTATAGCTGCGCTTCTCGGCAACAATGTCCTCCGGGCGGCCCTGCGCCACCAGTTCGCCGCCGCCGTCGCCGCCCTCCGGTCCGAGGTCCAGAACCCAGTCGGCGGTCTTGATGACCTCCAGATTGTGCTCGATGACGACGACCGTGTTGCCCTGGTCGACCAGCTCGTGCAGGACTTCGAGCAGTTTGGCCACGTCGTGGAAGTGCAGGCCGGTGGTGGGCTCGTCGAGGATGTAGAGGGTCTTGCCCGTCGCGCGGCGGGAGAGTTCCTTGGCGAGCTTGATGCGCTGCGCCTCGCCGCCTGAGAGCGTGTTGGCTTGCTGGCCGACATGGATGTAGCCGAGGCCGACCTTGGCCAGCGTCTCCAGTTTGTCGCGGACGGCGGGGACCGCGGCGAAGAATTCGGCGCCTTCCTCGACCGTCATGTCGAGCACGTCGGCGATCGACTTGCCCTTGAAGGTGACTTCCAGCGTCTCGCGGTTGTAGCGCTTGCCGTGGCAGACGTCGCAGGTGACGTAGACGTCGGGCAGGAAGTGCATCTCGATCTTGATGACGCCGTCGCCCTGGCAGGCCTCGCAGCGGCCGCCCTTGACGTTGAAGGAGAAGCGGCCGGGCTGGTAGCCGCGCGCCTTGGCTTCCGGCAGGCCGGCGAACCAGTCGCGGATCGGCGTGAAGGCGCCGGTATAGGTGGCCGGGTTCGAGCGCGGGGTGCGGCCGATCGGCGACTGGTCGATGTCGATGACCTTGTCGAGGAACTCGAACCCTTCGATGCGGTCGTGCTCGGCCGGGTGCTCGCGCGCGCCCATGATGCGGCGCGAGGCGGCCTTGAACAGGGTCTCGATCAGGAGCGTCGACTTGCCGCCGCCCGACACGCCCGTGACACAGGTGAAGGTGCCGAGCGGGATCTCGGCCGTGACGTTCTTCAAATTGTTGCCGCGCGCGCCGACGATCTTCAGCCGCTTGTTCTTCTTCAGCGGCCGGCGCTCGGACGGGACGGAGACTTCGAGCTCGCCCGACAGGTATTTGCCGGTGAGCGAGCGCGGATTGGCCATCACCTCGGCGGGCGTGCCTTGCGCGATGATGCGACCGCCATGGACGCCGGCGGCGGGGCCGATGTCGACGACGAAATCGGCGGCAAGGATCGCGTCCTCGTCATGCTCGACCACGACGACGGTGTTGCCGATGTCGCGCAGGTGCTTCAGCGTGTCGAGCAGGCGGGCATTGTCGCGCTGGTGCAGGCCGATGGAGGGCTCGTCGAGCACGTAGAGCACGCCGGTGAGGCCGGAGCCGATCTGCGAGGCGAGCCGGATGCGCTGGCTCTCGCCGCCCGACAGCGTGCCGGAATTGCGCGCCAGCGTCAGGTAGTCGAGGCCGACGTCGTTCAAAAACTTCAGCCGCTCGCGGATCTCCTTCAGGATGCGGTAGGCGATCTCGTTCTGCTTGTCGTTGAGCTGCGCGGGAAGCGCATCGAACCAGGCGCCGGCCTTGCGGATCGACTGGTCGGTGACCTGGCCGATGTGCAGGCCGGCGATCTTCACCGCCAGCGCCTCCGGCTTGAGGCGGAAGCCGTTGCAGGCGGGGCAGGGGGTCGAGGCCATGAAGCGCTCGATGTCCTCGCGCGACCAGGCGGAGTCGGTCTCCTTGTAGCGGCGCTCGAGATTGGGGATGACGCCTTCGAAGGTCTTGGTCGTCTTGTAGGAGCGCAGCCCGTCGTCATAGCTGAAGGCGACCTGGCGCTCGCCGGTGCCGTGGAGGATCGCGTCGCGCGCCTCTTCGGAAAGGTCAGACCAGCGGTCGGTGACCTTGAAGCCGTAGGCCTTGCCAAGCCCCTCCAGCGTCTGGAGGTAATAGGGCGAGGTCGAGCGCGCCCAGGGGGCGACGGCGCCCGATTTCAGCGTCAGGCTCTCGTCGGGGATGATGAGGTTGCGGTCGATCGCCTGCTGCGAGCCGAGGCCGTCGCAGGTGGGGCAGGCGCCGAACGGGTTGTTGAAGGAGAACAGCCGCGGCTCGATCTCGGGAATGGTGAAGCCGGAGACCGGGCAGGCGAACTTTTCCGAGAACAGCATGCGCTCATGCGTCTCGTTGGCCGACTTGTTGGCGGAATCCTCCTTGGTCTCCGAGGCCGGCAGCGGCCTGTCGGCAAATTCGGCGACCGCGATGCCGTCGGCGAGCTTGAGCGAGGTTTCGAGGGAGTCCGCCAGACGGGTCGCGATGTCGGGCCGCACGACGAGGCGGTCGACCACCACGTCGATGTCGTGCTTGTATTTCTTGTCGAGCGCGGGGGCTTCCGCGATCTCGTAGAACTGGCCGTCGATCTTGAGGCGCTGAAAACCCTTCTTCTGCAGCTCGGCGATCTCCTTGCGGTATTCGCCCTTCCGGCCGCGCACGATCGGCGCCAGGATGAACAGGCGCGTGCCTTCCGGCAGCTCCAGCACCCGATCGACCATCTGCGACACGGTCTGGCTCTCGATCGGCAGGCCGGTCGCCGGCGAATAGGGGATGCCGACGCGCGCGAAGAGCAGGCGCATATAGTCGTAGATCTCGGTCACGGTGCCGACCGTCGAGCGCGGATTGCGCGAGGTGGTCTTCTGCTCGATCGAGATGGCGGGCGACAGGCCGTCGATCTGGTCGACGTCCGGCTTCTGCATCATCTCGAGGAACTGCCGCGCATAGGCCGACAGGCTCTCGACATAGCGGCGCTGGCCCTCGGCATAGATCGTGTCGAAGGCGAGCGAGGACTTGCCCGAACCCGACAGGCCGGTCATCACCGTCAGCGAATCCCGCGGGATGTCGAGGTCGACGTTCTTCAGATTGTGCTCGCGCGCGCCGCGGATCGAAATGTACTTCTGATCGGCCATGACCGGTCCGCAGCCTCATGCTGATAAAGGGGATGGCGGAGACCGCCAGCCCGAATGTAGGTATTTTCGCCGCAAGGTCGAGGGCTGCGCGCCCGCGACCCCCCAAGCATTAGACGGCGGCGGAAGACGCGGCAAGCGAAAAGAACGGAGAGTGAACGGAAGCTCCTGACAAGACGATGTCAGGAGGGAGGGGCGGTTCGCGCCAGGCGGCCTGTAACATTCGATCACGATTTGGGCCGGGCGGCTGGAAATGTTTGACCTGAGGCGCGCGCGGGAGCAGACTTCTACCTGTCGGGAATGACGAGCGCGAGGCGCTCTCCGGGCCGATGGGCAGGCTGCGAGACGCCGCAGACACCGGATCAGAGCACTCCCCGACGAAGCGAAACGGACATGGGAGGGAGCCATGACTCCACCGGACAGTCCCTTGCGGCTCCGCAGCTAGACGGAGCCACGGCAGGCGCAGGCGCGGGTCAAAATCCGCCGAACCACGCATTGCCGCCAAAACCACAATCAGAGACCGCAGTCGGATCGATGGCTGACGCCATCTCGGCATCCGAAACAGGACCGGCCCCTTAAAGCCGGCCGATGAGCAATGGCTCACAAAAACGAAACCCCGACCGCGCGGAAGCGCGGCGGGGTTTTGCTTTGGGATCTCGCATGATGCGCATACCACGGCAAAGCGCCGCGAATGCTCAGAGCCGGGCACCGCCCGTGGCGTCGATCACCTGTCCCGTGGTCCAGCGCGCATCGTTGGAGGCGAGGAAGGCGATCACGTCGGCGAGGTCGTCGGCCGTCCCGATGCGCGAGAAGACCGACATCGCCTCTGCGCCCGCCCGTGCCTCGGGATTGGCCAGCCAGCCGGCGTTCATGTCCGTCTCGGTGATGCCCGGCATGACCGCGTTGATGGTGATCCCGCGCCGGCCCAGCTCGGGCGCCAGTGCCAGCGTCAGCGTTTCGAGCGCGCCTTTCGACGCCGAATAGGCCGGGTGGCTGGGCGCGGCGACGCGCGTGAAGCCGGTCGAGACGTTGATGATGCGCCCGCCGTCGCGGATATGTTCGGCCAGAGCCTGGATCAGGAAGAAGGGCGCCTTCAGGTTGATCGCCATGACCTCGTCGTAGACGGCTTCGCTCGTCTCGGCCAATGAGACCGCTGGCGCCACGCCGGCATTGTTGACCAGAATGTCCAGGCCGGGCTCGCCGGTGTGGGCGACGGCTGCGTCCCTGAACTGCTCCCAGATACCGAGCGCCGCCTCCCTCCCTTTACCGAGATCAGCCTCGATGGCGACGGCCTTGGCGCCGAGCGCTTCGATCTGCCCGACGGCCTCGCGGGCGGCATCGGCGTTGCTGCCATAATGCACGCCGATGAGGGACGCGCCATCCCTGGCAAGGGCCAACGCCGTCGCCCGGCCGATACCGCGCGAGCCTCCAGTCACCAGGGCCACTTTGTTCGACAGTCTTCCAGGCATCGGTCGCTCCATTGAAATTTTATAGCGACCGATATAATAAATGACCGGAAAGCGTGTCAATGAATATTATAGGGATCGATATAAAAATGACGGAAGCCGTCCGAAAGCGCGGCAGGCCACGGCTGCTGAATCCGGAGGTGGGGCTCGAAAAGGCCGCGCTGCTGTTCTGGGAGCATGGCTATGAGGGGACGTCGATCGCCGACCTGACGCAGGCAATGGGCGTCACGCCGCCGTCGCTCTACGCCACCTTCGGCTCGAAGGAGGACCTGTACCGACAGGCGCTCGACTACGCCATCGACGGCGAAAACAGGCGGCGCGCCGAAGCCTTGCAAGGCGCGGCGAGCGCTTATGACGCCATGGCGTTCTACCTGTACGACGTTGCCGAAAGCATCAGCCAGCCCGGCAAACCGCGCGGGTGCATCGTCTCGTCGGCGGTGCTCCAGCATGCGGAGGCGAGCGAGTCGGTTGCCCGGGATGTGGCGGCGCGGCGGGAGGCCGCGACCCGGGCCATGCAGGTGCGTTTCGATCGCGCCGTGAGCGACGGCGAGCTCCCGGCCGACACGGACACCGATTCGCTCGCCCGCTTCTATGCGGCCATCGTCCAGGGCATGTCCGCGCAGGCGTGCGACGGGGCATGTACGGCCAGGCTGAAGCAGGTGGCCGACATCGCGCTGTCTGCATGGCCGGGAGAGCGGACGCAGAGGACGTGACGAGGACTGGCGCAGACCGGGTTGCCGTCGCGACGTTTGTCAAACCGAGCCGGATTGGCGGCGCCGACGCGGCATGATCGTCTGCGTCAGCACAACGCTTTGTGCACCCTAACGTTAAGCTTCGCCCATGATGTAGCGTTCCGGCCTGGTCGTCGCTGTCGGCCTCGGTCGCTTGATACGCCAATCACGGATGTCTCACCTTGCAATCCGAACGGTGCCATTATACTTAGGCTTCTAATTATCTGATACTTACTTATATGGCACCTATGGATAACACCGTTCTTGAGACCGCGTTCGTGGACGAGCTGTCGAAGGTGAACCGCAAGCTGCGGACGATGTTCGACGCCCGCGTGAAGGCGCAGGGCCTCACGCTGGCCCGTGCGCGTCTGCTGATGCATCTGGCGAAAAACGAGGGAGCGACGCAGTCGGAACTGGCGTCCGCGCTGGAGATCGAGCAGGCATCGATCGTCTCCCTGCTCGATGCCTTGCAGAAGAAAGATCTCGTCGTTCGCCGCGCCGTCAAGGACGATCGACGTGCCAACGGGATTTTCCTGACGGCGAAAGCCCGCAGCGAGGCGGATGCCATACTCGCCTTTGTGGTCGAGTTGCGAAGGCAGATCCTGGCAGGCATCGACGAGAAGGATCTGTCGGCCGCGACGGACGTGTTGAAGCATGTGTCGCGCAACATAGGCGCGGTCGCCTGAACCTGGCCTAGCTTCAAATGCAACGACACTCTTCCTTCCCGTCTGCGCCGGTCGCCGCGGATGGCGTATCCGAGGGCCGGAGTTTCGCCGGATCGTCGTCTGCTCCAATTTCGGGAGAAGAGCTCCAGCCAGCGCCGCAAAGCACAGCCCCGCCAGCCTTCGTGCCAATGCATCCCGCACGTTCGGGCGGCTACATGCTGGCCGCGCTGCTGCTTGCGCTCACGCAAGGGCTCGGCATGAACCTGGTTACGGCGAACATTACCCAAATCCAGGGCTCCATCGGCGCGACGACGAACGAGGCGACCTGGATGGTTGCGGCCTACATGGCGCCGAATGTTTCGCTGTCCCTCGCCCTGATCAAGATACGGGCGCAATACGGCCTGAGGAACTTTGCCGAGATCAGCATTCTTGGTTTCGTGCTCGCTTCGGCGCTTAATCTGATGATCAACGACCTGCCGTCGGCGATCATCGTGCGCTTCATGAGCGGTATTGCCGCAGCGCCGATGTCTACGCTGGGCTTTCTCTACATGCTGGAGCCGTTCCGACCGGAAAGGAAGATGCAGGTCGGACTTCCGCTGGCACTGACCAACATCTCGCTCGGTGCACCGGTCGCCCGGCTTATCTCGCCGACGCTGTTGGACATTGAAGGCTGGCACAATGTGACATTGCTGGAGGTCGCGCTAGCCCTCATCGCTTTCTGCCTTGTCTACAACCTGCCGCTCGGGCAGCCCCACCCCAGGGCAAAGGTCATCGAGAAGCTCGACGTCGTCAGCTATCTCCTTATTGCAATCGGCTTCGGCGCGACTGCCGTCGTCCTTGTGCTCGGCCGCCTCTATTGGTGGTTCGAAGCGCCATGGCTCGGGGTCAGCCTGGCGGTCGCCATTGCCTGCGTCGCGACTGCCGCCGTGATCGAGCTCAATCGCGAGAATCCGCTGCTGGATATCAGATGGCTGTCGAGCCCAGCCGTGCTGCATTTTACCGGCGCGTTGCTGGTCTTCCGCGTGGTGCTCTCGGAGCAGACGACGGGAGCTGCCGGACTGTTCCAGGTTTTCGGCCTCAACAACGGCCAGACGATAACATTGTACTGGATCATACTCGTCGCGTCGGTTGCCGGAGGACTGAGTTGCGTGGCGGTGATGAAACCGGGTCGCGAGCCGGAGATCCATCTCGTCGCGCTCGCGTTCCTGATCGCCGGAGCGCTGATGGACAGCCGCTCGACGAACCTGACGCGTCCGGAGGAAATGTACCTCAGCCAAGCGTTGATCGCCTTCGCTGGCGCGCTGTTCCTCCCCCCAGCATTGCTCAGCGGATTAATGTCGGCACTCAAGAAGGGGCCGAATTACATACTGAGCTTCGTCATTGTGTTTCTGACCACCCAAAGCCTTGGCGGACTGCTCGGTTCGGCGGTGTTCGGCACCTTCATCACGTGGCGGGAGAAACTCCATTCGCACGCGCTGGTGGAGCACCTAGCGCTCACGGACCCGATCGTCGCACAGCGCGTCGCACAGTTGAGCGGCGCCTATGCCCGATCGCTAACCGACAAAGCGTTGCTCAACCAGGAAGGCATCGCACTCCTCGGCCAGCAGGCAACGCGAGAGGCCAATGTCCTGGCCTACAACGATGCCTTCCTTCTCATTGCCGCGCTGGCTGCCTTGGCCTTTGTCTGCCTCCTCATCCATATCGCCTTCGATACAATCAGACGCTGGCAAGTCGCAGCACCCCAAACGGCCTCCAGCTGACAGAGCGTCCACCTCCATGTCAAAATTTCTAAGACCTTCCGCAACCACGCTCGCCGTTCTGCTTGGCATTCTAGGTGTCACGCTCGTGCTATACGCTTGGCGGCTGCCGCCTTTCGTGACGACTGTCGAGACCACCGACAACGCCTATGTGCGCGGGCAGGTCACGGTCATGTCTCCCCAATTGGCCGGCTATGTCTTGGAGGTGCCCGTGCGGGACTATGACCATGTCAAGGCAGGGCAGCTTCTCGTACGCCTCGACGACCGAATCTACCTTCAAAAGCTTGAGCAGGCGCGTGCGACGCTGTCTGGACAGCAAGCCTCGCTTGCGAATTCACAGCAGGCCCAGGCATCTGCCGAGGCCCGCATCCGCGCGAGTGAGGCTGCGCTCGAAGGAGCAAAAGTGGCTCTTGATATAGCGGAAAAAAACTGGGAACGGCTGGAGCCGCTGCTGAACAAGGGCGTGGTGACGGCCAGCGACGCCGATAAGAGCCGTTCTACCGTTGATCAGGCACGTGCAAACCATGCCCAGGCCGAGGCAAGCCTTGATGTCGCCAGACAAGACTTGCAGGCAACCATTGTCAGTCGACGCTCTTTAGAAGCTGCCGTGCAGGGCGCCGAGGCGGCTACGCATCTTGCCGAGATCGATCTGGAGAACACCCGTATCGTTGCGCCTCAGGACGGAACACTGGGTGAGGTGGGAGCGCGGATCGGTCAATATGTAGCCGCCGGCACTCAGCTCGTCGCGCTGGTGCCCGAGCGCAAATGGGTGGTTGCGAATTTCAAGGAGACACAACTCGCCGACATGAAGATCGGCCAGCTTGCCAAGATGACCATCGATGCGCTGCATCATGCAGAACTGACCGGCCATATCGAACAGTTCGCACCCGCCACTGGCTCTGAGTTCAGCGTGCTGAAGGCCGATAACGCCACGGGAAACTTCACCAAGGTCGCGCAACGGTTGCCGCTACGCATCACGATCGACCCGGGTCAGGCCTTGGCCGACCGGCTGGCGCCCGGCATGTCCGTTGTCGTCACCATCGATACGGCGACAAAACCTTCGATCAACATCGCTACTAAATAGGAAGCGGACACGAGCGAGACACCGGCGCAGCTACCCCCTCGTTCCCCTCGCATCCGCCGTGGCCGGCACCCCGCCTTCCACCGAGTCCAGCCAGCCGCGCGCATAGGCGATGTCGCCTTCGCCGCATTCGTGGCCGGAGCTCAGCGTGTCCTGCACGACCACCGCACCGTTGCGCTTCAACAGGTCGCCCAGCATCGCGCCGTAGGAGCCGTAGATCTGGTCGGTGGCGCCGGACAGGATCAGCACGCGCGCGGCGGTGAGGTCGGCCTTGGGGGCGGATTCGAGGACGGACATGGCGCGCATCAGCACCGCCTGGCGGATTGCGCCGGGGTGGAGCAGCATGGTCGCGGCCACCAGGTTGGCGCCGTTCGAATAGCCGAGGAACAGGGTGCGGTCCGGATCGGTGACGCCGTCGCGGCGCAGGCCGTCGAGGAAGCCGGAAAAGGTGTCGGCTTCCAGCGCCACGCTCGACTGGTCAAAGGTGATCGGGCTCAGCTTGCGGTACCAGCGGCGCTCGCCGTTCTGCAGGATACGGCCGCGGGGCGCGACGATCCGCGCTTTCGGATCGAGCATCCGCGCCAGCGGCAGGATCGCCGCCTCATCCGCGCCCGACCCGTGCAACGCCACGATCGTCCGCTCGGCTGGGTCCTGCGGCTCATAGAGCCGGTAGACATAGCTGCGGTCATACCGCAGCGGCGCATCCATCCAGTCGCCTCTCATTGTGCGCTCCGCCCAAATCGATCCGACCCCTCATTGTTATCTCCTTAAACGATAGTTGATCGAACCGACACAGTTTTTCGCCGTTTAGGGATGCCTACAAACCCGACCGGGGTCGTGGGGATTGGAAGAGCCGGGCGGCGCACAGCGCGTCGTCCAGGGCAAAAACTGGCCGGGAATCAGAGACATGCGTGCCGAGCGAGACACTCGAATCGACGTCATCAGGGCAATTGTGCTGCTGATGATCTTCATCAACCACGTTCCCGGGAACGTCTACGAAAAGTTCACGCTCAAGAATCTCGGCTTCTCCGACGCGGCCGAGGTGTTCGTGCTGATCTCGGGACTCGCGATCGGCCTTGTCTACGGGCAGAAGATGACGGGCGGGCAAGGGGTGAGGTCCGCGCTCGCCATCTGGCGCCGGGCGTGGGTGCTGTTCTACACCCATATCATGATGACGGTGGCGACGCTGACCATCTTCTGCGGCGCCGCGGTGTTCGCGCTGCGGCCCGACCTGTTGGAGATGATCAACATCGGTCCGCTGATGGAGGACCCCGCCCGCGTGGTGGTGGGCATAGGCACGCTCGGCCACCAGCTTGGCTACAACAACATCCTGCCGGTCTACATGCTGCTGCTTCTCGCCACGCCGGCGATCGTGTGGCTGCTCAACCGCAGCATGGCCGGGACGCTGGCCGCCTCGGGCGCGCTGTGGCTCGCGGCCGGCATCTTCCAGGTCGCGCCGGCGAACTATCCGCTGCCGGGAGTCTGGTTCCTCAACCCGCTGTCCTGGCAGTTTCTCTACGTCATCGGCATCGCCGGCATGATGCATGTCAGGTCCGGCGGATCTCTGCCGCAGCATCCGCTCTGGACCCGGCTGGCGCTCGCCTATCTCGTCTTCGCGTTCCTGTGGATCCACGGCCCGTTCTGGGGCCATGTGACGTGGCTCGGCCTGCCCGAAGTGCTGGGCGGGTTCAACAAGACCTTCCTGTCGCTCTTCCGCCTGCTCGACGTTTTGGCGCTCGCCTATCTCGTCGCGCGCTGGCCGGCGGTGTCGGGGCTGGCGCGAACGGCGCCCGACCATCCGCTGGCGATCCTCGGCAAGCATTCGCTGCCGGTGTTCGTCACCGGAACGATGTGCGCGATGGTGGCGCAGGTGCTGCGCCATCTGGACCAGCCCGGCCTGGGCTTCGACACGCTGCTGATCGCCACCGGCATCGCCACGCAGCTCGCTGTGGCCTATTTCCTCGAATGGAAGGCGGACATGACGCGGACGGCCGCCGCGAAGGCGCCGAAGGCAAGGGGGGCGGGAGAGGCCAAGGCGCTGCCGGTCGCGGCGTGAGCGGAAGGTGGGGCGCCGGCCTTACCGCCCGTCGCCATGGCTGCCGGAACCGACCTGCACCCAGACATAGCCCGAGACGGTGAGCTCCCACTTGCCGAACTTCTTCGTGCCCAAGGCATCGGCCGGCGGCTCCTCGGGCTCGGGTTCGGGCGCGACGATCGAATAGGTACTGTCGACGCCGGGCAGCGCGGCGTCCTTCTTCGCCTCGTCGGCGACGGCCGGCAGGCTCGCGGCTGCGAGGACAGCGAGTGTGGCGAGGAGGGCGGAGCGCATGCGAAGCATGACGCCAGCATAGCCTTTCGTCCTGCCGAAAGCCACCCGGCCGACGCCAGGACCGGCCGGCGTCGCACGCAGGAATCGCCCGCAATCGGCGCTTGCCACCGGGTCCGGAATATTATAGAACATAACAGGAACAGACAAAGATGTGGACAGCGGGAGGGTTTTCCCACGCCCCGGCGCATCGGCTGTCCTGTTCGGTTATGATACGGCTCGATTTGGTTTCGGATAAGCGCGGAGCGGTGTGATGGCGGGTAGCGTGAACAAGGTGATCCTGGTGGGCAATCTGGGGGCGGACCCGGAGATCCGCCGGCTGAACTCGGGCGACGCCGTCGTCAACCTCCGCATCGCGACGTCGGAGAGCTGGCGCGACAAGAATTCCGGCGAGCGCAAGGAAAAGACCGAGTGGCATCAGGTCGTGATCTTCAACGACCAGCTTGCCAAGGTGGCCGAGCAGTATCTGAAGAAGGGCATGAAGGTCTATATCGAGGGCCAGCTCCAGACCCGCAAATGGGAAAAGGACGGCGTCGAGCGCTACACGACCGAAGTGGTGCTGCAGAAGTTCCGCGGCGAGCTGCAGATGCTCGACTCGCGCGGCGAGGGCGGCGGTGGCGGCCAGGTGTCGTATGACCGCGGCGGCCGCTCCGGCGGCTCCGATTTCGGCCAGTCGGGACCGTCGGACTACGGTTCGCGAGGCGGCGGGGGCGGCGGACGCCCGGCATCGCGCGACCTCGACGACGACATCCCGTTCTAGGCCGCGCTGACGGCGCATGTGCGTCTGGTGCGAGGGTGCGGCCACCGGTCTCGACGGGTTCGCGATCGAGACGCGGGGGCAGGCGCGGCTCGCCGGGCGGTGGTGGCAAGGCACGCATGCCGACGCCGTCGCCGGCGGCCTGAGGGAGGTGCTGGCGGCGTTGCGCGAGCGCATCCTGGAGGAGCCGGCGTTTGCGCCTGGGCCGGTGGTCGTCGTAACGCTGGCCGGGCAGGGGGATGACGTCCGATGCTTCGCCGGCGCGCGGCTGGAAGACGGCGCATCACTGCCGGACGGGCTGGAGGAGTTCCTTGTTCCCGCTTGCGACTACGCCAGCGCCCTGCACCGTGCGACCGAGGGCGAGGTCATCGACCGTTATGCGGCGATGTTGGACTGGATGCGGGCGGAGCGACTTTCCCGCGATTGCTCGCAGATTCAGCACCGTGAGGAATATCCGCTGCATGCCGACTTCGCTCGGCCCGAGGCGGTCAGGTTGATGGTGCCGATCGTCCACAAGTCTTGACTGCCCGGACAGGCATGGCGGCTAGTTTTTGCCGCGCGGCAGGAGAGCAGTCAGGCGCGGCTCGGATGCAACTGCTCAACCACGACATCCAGCGTCACTGTTGCCGGGCTGATTTCGGTCGCAGCCGTATGCAGCACGTGCGTCACACGATACAGGTTCGTCAAAATCACACCTCGTTCGTCCCGCACGTCGTCGGGCGTGAACGCGATCAGTTCTCCGATCCTCGGAACCTCCGCGAAGGTTCGCACCGGCAGCCATTTCCCTTCTGCCAAGTCCTCTTCCCGACCACTGACCTTGATAGTGCAGCTAACCGACATCGCCTCGCCATCCGCTGAGTTGAGCGCAGAAAAATGCCCACGCCATGTCGAACCTCAGGCCGCCATCAGCGCCTTGATGCCGTCGGCGACGAACTGCACGGCGAGCGCGGCGAGGATGACGCCGAGCAGGCGGGTCAGGATCGAACGGCCGGTCTGGCCGAGGAAGCCGTCGATGCGCTCGGCGAGGAAGAAGACGAGCCAGGTCAGCACGATGCCGGCGAGCAGGATCAAAAGCAGCGCGACCTGGCCGTAGAGCGTCGGGAAGGAGCCCGAGAGCAGCACCGTGGCCGAGATCGCGCCAGGCCCGGCGATCAGCGGGATGGCAAGCGGGAAGGCGGCGATGTTGTGGATGTGGTCGCGCGTGATCGCGACGTCGGCGCTCTTCTCCTTGCGGTCGTTGCGGCGCTCGAAGATCATCTCGAAGGCGATGAAGAACAGGAGCAGCCCGCCCGCGACGCGGAAGGCCGGCAGCGTGATGCCGAACATGTTCAGGATGGCGGCGCCCGCCACCGCGAAGACGGCGAGCACGATGAAGCCGATCACCGAGGCGCGCAGCGCCACCTGGCTGCGCTCCGACCGGTTCATGCCGCGCGTCAGCGCCAGGAACAGCGGCGCCAGCCCCGGCGGATCGATCGTCACCAGCACCGTTACGAAGGCGTTGAACAGGCTCTCGATGGTCGGCATGGCGTCCCCCTCCGCGCCGCCATGCTACTCCACGGGCACCGGAGCGCAACCGGCATCCGGCCGCCGGCCGACCCTCAGCGGCGAGCGCTGGTGAAGGAGCAGAAACAGCACGAGCAGGCAGGACAGCACATCCATGCCGATCAGCAACGCGGCCTCGCTCCCGGTCCAGCGCGGATCCGACAGGGCGAGGTAGAGATAGAGCGCGAATTCATTGTCGTCGCCCCGCGGCGAGAAGACGAGGAAGGCGAAGATATTGTTGACGACGTGATACCCCATCGCCGCGCCGAGATTGCCTGTGGCCACGACGAGAACGGTCGCCGCGACCGCGAACAGGAAGACGGAGCCGAAGATCGCCAGCAGCATGTGCGCCTGCACCTCCGGGTCCCAATGCGCGATGGTGAAGATGAGCAGCGGGATCGCCGCCCAGACGAGCGGGCTCGCGAACCGGTTGGCGAGCAGTTGCATCAGATAGCCGCGGAATACCACTTCCTCGGCCGATGCCTGCAGCGCGATCAAACCCGCGACCGGCAGCAGGTAGACCAGCCAGTCGGCAAGCGCCAGCGACGACCGTTCGATCGGCAAGTCCTGCGAATCCGGACCGACGAGCATCGACAGGCCGAAGGCGAGGCAGCCGGCGAGAACCGCCTTCAGGCCATCCCGGACGTCGATCCGCCGGTCCGCGCCGAGGACGCTCGACAGGCGCCGACGGTGCACAATGCGCAGCACGGCCCAGACCACACCCCACAGAACGCCCAGGGTGACGAGCAGGGTCGCCGTCCCGGCGCGGCCGGCAAAGGCGGTCTGGAGGCGATCGGAGATCGATGCATACGAGATTCCGTACCAGGCACTGATGATCGCAGACGCGGCGAACATGACGACGACCGTGGTGACGACCCACAGAGCCACGATCAGCACCATACCGATGACGATGGACGGGACGCCCCATCGGCCCTCCCTCGCGAGGGCGACATATTGCCGGAAAGGCGAGGTGGTTTCGGTCGGCGGCATTCAGGCTCCGGTGCGGTTCGCGCCCTTCAGAAAGCCGAATCGCGGGCGCGAATTCAAGGCGCCGCGTGGCATGGCGACCGGTTGCCGTTGCGAAATGCGGCTCCGGAATTCGCAGCCGCTTCGTCATTCGTGCCTATCTATTTGAAAAGGCGCCATGAATAACCCACAGCGACTGAGCCGCGGGATTTGGAAAACCACCCTTCGTTCTTATATAATGGGGGCAAGATTCTGCCAGAAAGCGTGATCCCCATTGAGTGACCTGACCAAGCCGCCGCAGGGCGACCAGCCTGACGGCATCGAGCCCGTCTCCATCATCGAGGAGATGCAGCGCAGCTATCTCGACTACGCGATGAGCGTCATCGTCTCCAGAGCGCTGCCGGACGTACGCGACGGCATGAAGCCGGTGCATCGCCGTATCATCTACGCCTCGCACGAGAGCGGCTACCACTGGAACCGCAAGCACGTGAAGTCTGCCCGTCCCGTTTCGGACGTGATGGGTAAGTATCACCCGCATGGCGACTCCTCGATCTACGACGCGCTGGTGCGCATGGCGCAGGACTGGTCGCTGCGCGTGCCGCTGATCGACGGGCAGGGCAATTTCGGCTCGATCGACGGCGATCCGCCGGCGGCGATGCGCTACACAGAGGCGCGCCTGACCAAGGTCGCTCACGAGCTGATCGAGGACATCGACAAGGACACGGTCGATTTCCAGGACAACTATGACGGTTCCGATTCCGAGCCGAAGGTGTTGCCGGCGCGGTTTCCCCACCTTCTGGTCAACGGCGCGGGTGGCATCGCGGTCGGCATGGCGACCAACATCCCGCCGCACAACCTCGCCGAGATCTGCAACGGCGCCATTGCGCTGATCGACAATCCGGCGATGGAACTGCCGGATCTGATGGAGATCATCCCGGGCCCGGACTTTCCGACCGGAGGCATCATTCTTGGGCGCTCCGGCATCTATAACGCCTATTCGACCGGCCGCGGCTCGGTGCAGATGCGCGGCAGAGTGCAGATCGAGCAGCGCGCCAACGACCGCGAGGCGATCATCATTGACCAGGTTCCCTACCAGGTGAACAAGGCCTCGATGATCGAGAAGATGGCCGAACTGGTGCGCGAGAAGCGCATCGAGGGCATTTCCGACATCCGCGACGAGAGCGACCGGCAGGGCTACCGCGTGGTGATCGAGCTCAAGCGCGACGCCAACGCTGATGTCATCCTCAACCAGCTCTACCGCTACACGCCCTTGCAGACCTCGTTCGGCGTCAATGCGGTCGCACTGAACGGCGGCAAACCGGAGGTGATGACGCTCATCGACATGCTGAAGGCGTTCAATCAGTTCCGCGAGGAAGTGATCAGCCGCCGAACAAAGTTTCTGCTGCGCAAGGCGCGCGACAGGGCGCATGTCCTCGTCGGTCTCGCCATCGCGGTTGCAAACATCGACGAGGTTATCAAGCTTATCCGCACCGCGCCCGATCCGCAGACTGCGCGCGAACAGTTGATGACCCGCCGCTGGCCGGCGCGGGACGTTGAGTCGCTGATCCTCTTGATCGATGACCCGCGCCACCGCATCAACGAAGACGGCACCTATAACCTTTCCGAGGAGCAGGCACGCGCTATCCTCGAACTGAGGCTCGCGCGCCTGACCGCACTTGGCCGCGACGAGATTGCCGACGAATTGAACGGCATCGGCCTGGAGATCACTGACCTCCTCGACATCCTCTCATCCCGCGCGCGCATCCAGACCATCGTCAAGGACGAGCTGGCCGCCGTGCGCGACGAGTTCGGCACGCCGCGGCGCACCGAGATCGTCGACGGCGGCGCGGACATGGAGGACGAGGACCTCATCCAGCGCGAGGACATGGTGGTCACGGTCACGCATGAGGGCTACATCAAGCGCGTGCCGCTCTCGATCTACCGGGCGCAGGCGCGCGGCGGCAAGGGCCGCTCCGGCATGACGACCAAGGACGAGGATTTCGTCACCCGCCTGTTCGTCGCCAACACGCATACGCCGATCCTGTTCTTCTCCTCGCGCGGCATCGTCTACAAGGAGAAGGTGTGGCGCCTGCCGATCGGTACGCCGCAGTCCAAGGGCAAGTTCCTGCGCAACATGCTGCCGCTGGAAGAGGGCGACCGCATCACCGCGATCCTGCCGCTGCCGGACGAGAGCGAGTGGGACAAGCTCGACGTGATGTTCGCCACCACGCGCGGCACCGTGCGGCGCAACAAGCTCAGCGACTTCGCCGACGTGAAGCGCAACGGCAAGATCGCGATGAAGTTCGACGAAGAAGGCGACGCGATACTTGCGGTCGAAACCTGCACCGAAAACGACGACGTGCTGCTGACCGCCGATTCCGGCCAGTGCATCCGCTTCCCGGTGACTGACGTGCGCGTGTTCAAGGGACGCGATTCGACCGGTGTTCGCGGCATCGCCATGAACGAAGGCGACCGGGCGATCTCGATGACGATCCTGGAACATGTCGAGGCGCAGCCTTGGGAGCGCGCGGCCTATCTCAAGCGCTCCGTCGCCGAGCGCCGGCTTGCCTCCGCCGAGGGCGAAGGCGAGGAGGAGGTGGCGCTGACCAATGAGGAGGTCGGTGAAGGTGGTGAACTGTCCGACGACCGCTACGAGGAACTGAGGCTGCACGAACAGTTCGTGCTGACCATGACCGAATACGGTTACGGCAAGCGCTCGTCGTCCTACGACTTCCGCGTTATCGGCCGCGGCGGCAAGGGCATCCGCGCCACCGACGTGTCGAAGGTGGACGAGATCGGACGTCTTGTAGCCGCCTTCCCGGTCGCGTCATCCGACCAGATCATGCTGGTGTCGGATGGCGGCCAGGTGATCCGGGTGCCGGTCGAAGGCATCCGCTTCGCCAGCCGCGCCACCAAGGGCGTGACGGTGTTCAAGACGGCGGAAGGCGAAAAGGTCGTCTCGGTCGAGCGGATCTCGGATGCCTCGGACGACGAAGGCGAAGGCGAGGCGGAGGCACCCGCGCTGCCTGAAACACCGCCGGAGTGATCCGTCGGCTCTGGGCCGGGCGAGGTCACTGCTTCCAGCAGCCGTCATCCTCGGCCTTGTCCCGCGGATCTGCCGAAGCTCGCAAGTAGCTGATAGTTATTCCGTTTCTGTGCGCCTATGTCGATAGATCCTCGGGCCAAGCCCGAGGATGACGGCGCGAGAAGGTCTCCGATTGTACAGGTAGCCCGTGACTGTGCGATCACCTCCCGGAGGAGATCGTCTCGCGGAGGCGCTCAACTTGTGCCACGGCTCAATTCGTCAGGCCGAACGGGCGGGTGGAGCGGATGTTGCGCTCCTGGTGGGCGCGGCGGCTTTCTTCGTGGATGCCGAAGGCAGTTGCGATCAGCATGGCGATGGTCATTGCGGCGGCAAGCATCAAGATGATCATGGTGTCGTCTCCTTGACGGCAATAACGGCCGAACACCGTTTCGGTTTCATTGTCCTTGCATGCACATTGCCGTGATTGCCTTGAACTCAGCCTGAGCGCGGCGTTCATCCAACATTCACCTTTCTACCAACCTGGTGAATTGCCTTCCTTGAGCGGGATCAATAGAAGCTCTCGCCATGACCGAACGCATCGCCATCTATGCCGGCTCCTTCGACCCGCTCACCAACGGGCACCTCGACGTGCTGAAGGGCGCGCTCACGATTTCGGACAAGATCTTCGTGGCGATCGGCATCCAGGCCTCGAAGACGCCGGTGTTCAGCCTCGAGCAGCGTGTGGCGCTGATCGAGCAGGCCGCGCGCGACGAACTGGGCGAAGACGCCGCCAAGCTGGAGGTGATCTCCTTCCAGGGCCTGCTGATCGACGCTGCGCGCAAGAACGGCGCCAAGATCATGATCCGCGGCCTGCGCGACGGCACCGACCTCGACTACGAGATGCAGATGGCCGGCATGAACGAGACCATGGCGCCGGAGCTGCAGACCGTCTTCCTGCCGGCCAGCCCCTCGGTGCGTACGATTACCGCCACATTGGTCCGCCAGATCGCCTCGATGGGCGGTGACATCCGCCCCTTCGTCCCCGCGGTCGTCGCGAAAGCGCTGGCGGCCAAGTTCGGGTCCTGACCCTTCCGGAGAGTTTTCATGAACAGACGCAGCTTCATGTCGGCCGTCGCCCTCGGCGCCATCCTGCTCGGACAACCGGCGCTCGCGGCCGAGCCCGAGAACACGATGATCATTACGCTGAAGGATGGCGACGTCACGGTCGCACTTCGGCCCGATCTCGCGCCCAAGCACGTCGAGCGGATCAAGGAACTGGTGCGAGAGGGCGCCTACGACAACGTGGCGTTCCACCGTGTCATCGAAGGCTTCATGGCGCAGACCGGCGATGTTCAGTTCGGCGACATGAATGACGGCTTCAACCCCAGCCGCGCCGGCACCGGCGGATCGGACAAGCCGGACCTGCCGGCCGAATTCTCCTCGACGCCCTTCGTGCGCGGCGTGCTCGGCATGGCCCGCGCGCAGGATCCGAACTCGGCTAATTCGCAGTTCTTCATCATGTTCACCGAATACCCGTCGCTGAACGGCCAGTACACGGTGGTCGGCGAGGTGGAGAAGGGCATGGAGCTGGTCGACAAGATCAAGCGCGGCGCGGGCGGCAATGGCGAGGTCTCCGACCCCGACCGCATGATCAAGGTCCGCATCGCGGCCGACAAGAACTGAGTGAGTAGGGAGTAGTGAGTAGCAGGCGGAGGATTGGCCTGAGGCGAGCTTTACTACTCAATACTCACTAATCACTATTCGCTCGACTACCCATTTCCAGAGCATCGAAAGGACCGAACACATGGCTGAGATCAAGGATCCGGAAAACACGATCATCATGGACACGACCAAAGGACCGGTCGTGATCGAACTCTTCCCGGACGTTGCGCCGAAGCACGTCGCCCGGATCAAGGAACTCGCCCGCGAGAAGTTCTATGATGGCGTGGTGTTCCATCGCGTCATCGAGGGCTTCATGGCGCAGGGCGGCGACCCGACCGGCACCGGCATGGGCGGCTCGGACAAGCCCAACCTGCCGGCCGAATTCAGCAACGTGCCGCATGTGCGCGGCACCTGCTCGATGGCGCGCTCGCAGAACCCGAATTCGGCCAACTCGCAGTTCTTCATCTGCTTCGACGACGCCTCCTTCCTCAACCGGCAGTACACGGTGTGGGGACAGGTGATCGAGGGCATGGACAACGTCGACAAGATCAAGCGCGGCGAGCCCGTGCGCGATCCCGACTCGATCAAGACGATGCGCGTCGCCGCGGACATCGCCTGATCATGAAGCGCGCGCTCCTCGCCGCCGCTCTCGCATGCGCCGCCTGGCCTGCCCAGGCGACCGGCGAGCTGTCGTGCGGCGGCGAGGGCGTGGGCATCGACCTGCTGGTCGGCCATATGGACGTGCTGTCGATTGCACGGGCGGTGATTACCATCGGCGGCGAAAGCTGGTCGACGGCGCCCGACATCATGCCGGGCACCCCGATCACGGTAGGCCAAGGTTTTGAGGACGACCGTATGCTCGCGGTCGACTTCACCGACGAGAACGTCAACGAGATCATCGCCCGCCTGCGCGTTGTGAAGGCGGAGGAAGGCGACAGCCGCGTCGCCGGAGGCGTGTTCACCTTCAAGGGCAAGGGCGCTTTCGTCGTGGATTGCTCCGAACTCCAATGAAGGTCGACCTGTTCGATTTCGACCTGCCGGAGGACCGAATCGCGCTCCGCCCGGCGGTGCCGCGCGATTCCGCAAAACTGCTGGTCGTCAGGCCGGGCGAGGCGCTCGCGGACAGGGTCGTGCGCGACCTTCCGGGCCTGCTGCGTCCGGGCGACGCGCTGGTGTTCAACGACACGAAGGTCATTCCGGCCCAGCTGTCCGGCCTGAGGCGGCGCGGGGAGGCGAGCGCGCGCGTCGACGCCACTTTGCATATGCGCGTCGGCCCGGACGCCTGGCGCGCATTTCTCAGGCCTGCCAAGCGGGTCACGGTCGGCGACCGCATCGCCTTCGGCCATACCGAGAACATCTGCCTGATGGGCGCGCTGGACGCGACGGTGGAGGAGAAAGGCGAGGGCGGCGAGGTGCTGCTGCGCTTCGACTTCTCGGGTGCTGCGCTGGACGAGGCCCTGCACACGGTCGGACACATTCCGCTGCCGCCCTATATCGCCTCGAAGCGGCCGGAGGACGAGCGCGATCGGGCCGACTACCAGACCATCTATGCAGATGAGGAAGGGGCCGTCGCGGCGCCCACCGCAGGTCTGCACTTTACGCCGGACCTGTTCGCAGCACTCGACGCGGCGGGCATCGAGCGGCATTTCGTGACCCTGCATGTGGGGGCCGGCACCTTCCTCCCGGTGAAGGCGGACGACACGGCGGATCACAAGATGCATGCCGAGGTTGGGCGCGTCTCGACCGCGACTGCGTCGGCGCTGAACGCGGTGAAGGCGCGGGGAGGGCGTATCGTCTGCGTCGGCACGACCTCGCTGCGGCTGCTGGAGAGTGCGGCCGGCGAGGACGGAAGGCTGTCGGCCTGGACCGGCCCGACCGACATCTTCATCACCCCAGGCTACCACTTCCGCTTCGTCGACGTGCTGATGACGAACTTTCATCTGCCCCGCTCGACCCTGTTCATGCTGGTGTCGGCGTTTTCAGGGCTGGAGACGATGCGGGCGGCGTATGCGCATGCGATCGCGGGCGGGTACCGATTTTACTCATATGGGGATGCGGGGCTGCTGTTTCGAGCGGGGCTTCGCTGACCATGCTCCTGCGCTATCTTACGCATCCGCAGGTGCGGATCGATCCGGACGTTCCGGTTCCGCACTGGGGCCTGAACGAGGTGGGTGCTGCCCGCGTCGCGGCGCTTGCTGCGCGCGGCGTGCTTGGCGGCACAACGACGATCGTCTCCAGCGCCGAGCGTAAGGCGGTCGAGACGGCCGAACCGATCGCGGCATCGCTCGGGATCGGCATGGCGGTGCGCGAGGCGATGCACGAGAATGATCGTTCGGCGACCGGCTTCCTGCCGCCGCCAGAATTCGAAACGGTCGCCGACGCCTTTTTCGCCAATCCTGACGTCAGCATCAGGGGGTGGGAGCGGGCGGCGGACGCGCAGGCGCGGATCATACGCGAGACCGAGGCAGTGCTTGCGGCGCATAAGGACGGCGACGTTCTCCTCGTAGGTCACGGCGGCGTCGGCACGCTGCTGTTCTGCCATCTTGCGGTAATGCCGATCGCCCGCATACGCGACCAGCCGGCGGGCGGCGGTAACGTCTTCTCCTACGATCTCAAGGCGAGGGCGATGGTGCACGGCTGGGTCGCCATGGAGGCGGTTCGATGAGCAGCACGAGCTTCCAATTCACCCTCCACGCCACCGACGGTGCGGCGCGCACCGGCGAGATTTCGATGCCGCGCGGCACGATCGCGACGCCGGCGTTCATGCCGGTCGGCACCGGCGGAACGGTGAAAGCCGTGTACATGGACCAGGTGCGCGGGGCGGGCGCCGACATCATCCTGGGCAACACCTATCACCTCATGCTGCGGCCGGGTGCGGAGCGCGTCGCGCGGCTGGGGGGCTTGCACGAGTTCGCGCGCTGGCCGTGGCCGATCCTCACCGACAGCGGCGGCTTTCAGGTCATGTCGCTGGCGCAGCTCAGGAAGCTGACCGAGGACGGCGTGACCTTCCGCTCGCATATCGACGGCTCGTCCTGGCACATGAGCCCGGAACGGTCGATCGAGATCCAGGGGCTGCTCGATTCCGACATCCAGATGCAGCTCGACGAGTGCGTGGCGCTGCCGGCCAAGAGACAAGAGATCGAGCGGGCGATGGAATTGTCGCTGCGCTGGGCTGACCGCTGCAAGACGGCCTTCGGCGACCAGCCGGGCAAGGCGATGTTCGGCATCGTGCAGGGCGGCGACGACGCGGAACTGCGCATCCGCTCCGCGCAGGCGTTGAAGGCGCTGGAGCTGAAGGGCTATGCGGTCGGCGGGCTGGCGGTCGGCGAACCGCAGGAAGTGATGCTCACCATGCTGGAGGCGACGTGCCCGGAACTGCCGCACGAGAAGCCGCGCTATCTGATGGGCGTCGGCACGCCGGACGACATCGTCAAGTCGGTGGCGCGCGGCATCGACATGTTCGACTGTGTGATGCCGACGCGGGCAGGGCGACACGGGTTAGCCTACACGCGTCGCGGCAAGATCAACCTGCGCAATGCGCGCCATGCCGACGACCCGCGGCCACTGGATGAGGAGAGCAGCTGCCCTGCCGCGCGCGACTACAGCCGCGCCTACCTGCACCACCTGATCAAGTCGGGCGAGGCGCTGGGCGGGATGCTGCTCACCTGGAACAACATCTCCTATTATCAGGACCTGATGCGCGGCCTGCGCGGCGCGATCCGCGAAAGCCGCTTTGTCGACCATGCGGCGGCCGTGACCGAGGGGTGGGCGCGGGGGGACATCGCACCGGTCACGTGCTGAGCGCGTTGGACGCGCGCAGGCTGCATCCGGTGATCTTGTGGGTTCCATCGGCCTGCAGTTCGAGTGTGTAGACGGCTTCATATTCCTTGCCGTCAGGGCCGAGGATCAGCACTTGCTGGATGATAGAGGTCGGGCTCATTTCCTCGACCTTGCCAAAGGAATAGGTCTTCGGCCGCCGCACCGGCGGGTAGCCGTTGGTCACCATGCCCATGAAGGCCTCGACCGTCGGGAAGATACGCTTGATGTTCGGCGCAGCATAGCCGTAGGCGGCAGGCCCGTCGTTGGCGAGGAAGGCTTTCAGCTGGCCGTCGATGGCCGACTGCGCCGAGCGCACTTCGGCTTCGCCCGCGGCGGCAGGCAGGGCGGACAGGAGGCAAAGAACAGCGGCAAGGACGATGCGCATGGCAGGGCTCCCGGTCCCGGCGTTCGATCGTGGCCGGACCTTCTCCAATATACGCCGGAAATCGCGCCGCAGTTTCACAACATATGCGCAGCCATCGCCCGCTCGCCTTGAAACCGCGCATCCTTCCTGCGAGAGTCAGGCCGCGCAACAGGAGAGGCGGTCGGAATGCAGGCGTTGTTCGTGCAGATCAAATGCGATCTCGGCAAGTCCTATGAGGTCGCGGCCGCCATCGCCGACAAGGAGATCTCCTCCGAGATCTACTCCACGGCGGGCCAGTGGGACCTGCTGGTCAAGTTCTATATCGAAGACGGCATCGACATTGGCCACTTCGTCAACGAGCAGGTCCATTCCGTCGCCGGAATCAGGGACACGCTGACGATCATGACCTTTCGCGCCTTCTGAGCGGAAGCGCGTCGCCCGCTTTGCGGTCACCTCCGCGCCCAGCAAACAAGCACCGTGCCATCACGCTGGGCAAAATCCGACTTTGGCCGTGCTTTGTGCATCTGACGCGCGATTGCGCTTGCAATTCCGAAATCGGCCCGATGAAATGAGCGCACAGGGGAGTAAGGCCGATTGGTTGCGTTCGATGAAATGCGTCCCGACGGTTCGGGAGTCAGGAAACCCTATGCGGGATACGAGCAGTGGCTCCTTAAACAGGATCCGGCGCGCCTGACGGAAAAGATGGGCGACGCCGAGCGCGTCTTCCGCAAGACCGGCATCACCTTCGCCGTCTACGGACACGAGGATGCCTCCGAAAAGCTGATCCCGTTCGACATCGTCCCGCGCATCCTGTCCGGCCAGGAGTGGCGCAGACTCACGCAGGGCATCGAGCAGCGGGTCGTGGCGCTGAACGCCTTCCTCGATGACATCTACCACCGGCAGGAAATCCTGAAGGCCGGGCGCATCCCGAAGCACCTGATCGCCGGCAACGAGGCCTTCCTGCCGGAGATGATCGGCGTGCGCCCGCCGGCTGGCGTCTACACCCACATCATCGGCGTCGACATTGTGCGCACCGGCGAGAACGAGTTCTACGTGCTGGAGGACAATGCCCGCACGCCCTCGGGTGTCTCCTACATGCTGGAGAACCGCGAGACGATGATGCAGCTCTTCCCGGAGCTGTTCCAGCACGTCAAGGTGCGCCCGGTCGAGAACTACCCGCAACTCTTGCGCCAGTCGCTCGCCAACGTGAAGCCCGACGGCTGCAAGGGCACGCCGACGATTGCGGTGCTGACGCCCGGCATCTTCAACTCTGCCTATTTCGAGCACGCTTTCCTCGCCGACCAGATGGGCGTGGAGCTGGTTGAAGGTTCGGACCTGCGCGTGGTCGACGGCCATATCGCGATGCGCACGACGCAGGGCTATAAGCCGATCGACGTGCTCTACCGCCGCGTCGACGACGCCTTTCTCGACCCGATGACCTTCCGGCCGGACTCCGCTCTCGGCGTGCCGGGAATCATGGATGTCTACCGCGCCGGCAAGATCACCATCGCCAACGCGCCCGGCACCGGCATCGCCGACGACAAGGCGATCTACTCCTATATGCCGGAGATCATCGAGTTCTACACCGGCCGCAAGGCGATCCTCGGCAACATCCCGACCTGGCGCTGCTCGGAGCCGGACAGTTTGAAATATGTCCAGGAACACATCGCCGAACTGGTGATCAAGGAAGTGCACGGCTCTGGTGGCTACGGCATGCTGGTCGGCCCGACGGCCTCGAAGAAGGAGCGTGAAGCGTTCGCGGCCAAGCTGGCGGCGAAGCCGGGAAACTACATCGCGCAGCCGACTCTCGCGCTGTCGACGTGTCCGATCCTGGTCGAAGGCGGACTTGCGCCGCGGCATGTCGACCTAAGACCCTATGTACTAGTCTCCGACAAGATACAGATCGTGCCCGGAGGACTGACGCGCGTCGCTCTCAAGGAAGGCTCGCTGGTCGTCAACTCGTCACAGGGTGGGGGAACCAAAGACACTTGGGTCCTGGATGACTAGCGCCATGATAGACCGTCGCCCTCCCGACTCGCCATTCGCCACTCTCCATTCGCCGGTCAATTGATGCTCGGACGCAACGCCAACGGCCTCTACTGGATGAACCGCTACATCGAGCGGGCGGAGAACATGGCACGGCTGGTCGATGCCGGGCTTCGGCTTGCGCTGACGAGCACGGCGAGTTCGACCGACGAGTGGACCTCGGTGGTCGTCTCGGCCGGCGTCGAGTTTTCCTTTCTGCAGAAGCACACCGAGTTCACGGCGGACACCGTCGCGGACTTCCTGCTGCGCGATACGTCCAATCCGTCGAGTGTCATGTCGGCGATCGAAACGGCGCGCAACAATGGCCGCATGGTGCGTACGGCGCTGACGCGCGAAACCTGGGAAGCGATCAACGAGGCGTGGATGTCGATGAAGCGGCTGCTCAAGGCGCCGATCGACGAACGCGACCTGCCGCGCATCCTCGACCAGATCAAGCGCGAGACCGCCTTCATCCGCGGTTCGTTCTACGGCACGATGCTGCGCAACGAGATCTTCGACTTCAGCCAGATAGGTACCTTTATCGAGCGCGCCGACAACACGGCGCGCATCCTCGATGTGAAATACTATGTCCTGTTGCCGTCGGTGTCCTGGGTTGGATCTTCGCTTGACAACTACCAGTGGGAGTCGATCCTGCGCTCGGTTGCGGCGCACCGTTCCTATCGCTGGGTCTACGAGGCGGAATACAAGCCGACCAACATCGCCGACTTCCTGATCCTCAACGGGCGCATGCCGCGCTCGCTCGCCTTCTGTTACCGCAACATCGCGGAAAGCCTGAGCTTTCTGGCGACGGAATACGGCAATCGTTTCGGTTGCCACGACACCGTCGAAACCACGCTCGCCAAGTTGAGAGTCGGCTCGATCAAGGACATCTTCGACCGGGGCCTGCACGAGTTCCTGGTCGAGTTCATCGGCGACAACAACCGGCTGGGCAACCAGATCGCCGAGGAATACCGGTTCAACTGATCCCATGCGACTGAAAATCTCCCACCGGACCGAATATGGCTACGACGCGCCGCTGAGCTACGGGCTGCAGCGGCTGCGGCTCACGCCGCAGAGTGGACGCGCACAGACTGTTATCACCTGGGAGATCGCGGTCGACGGGGCGCGCGAGGAACTGCGCTACATCGACGGGTTCGGCAACGAGACGCGGCTCATCTCGATCGAGGGCGAGCCGCGCAGCGTCGCAATCACGGCGACCGGCGAGGTCGAGACCGCTGACACAGCAGGCGTTACCGGCCCGCAGCGCGGCTTCGCGCCGATGTGGCTGTTTGAGGCCGAAACGCCGCTGACCGCCTCGGGCAAGAAGATCGCAGCGCTTGCCAAGGGCTTGGGCGAGGGCGACGGGCTCGAACGGCTGCACCGCCTCAAGGATCTCGTCGCCGACCAGGTGGAATACAAGACTGGCGCAACGACCTCCGCCACGACGGCCGAGGAGGCGCTGAAGCTCGGTGCGGGCGTGTGCCAGGACCATGCGCATGTTTTCATTTCGGCCGCGCGGCTGGGCGGCTTTCCGGCACGTTACGTCAGTGGCTACCTGATGAAGGATGGCGAGCAGGCGGCGAGCCATGCCTGGGCCGAAGCGCATGTGACGGGGCTCGGCTGGGTGGGCTTCGATCCGTCGAACCGCATGTCGCCGGACGAGACCTACGTCACGCTCGCCACCGGGCGCGACTATCGCGACACCGCGCCTGTGTCGGGAATTAGGTTGGGACAGGCGCTGGAAACGCTTGCGGTTCACATTACGGTCGAGCAGTAATCCCCGACCTATCCGCTGCGGATCGATTCCATGACCTATTGCGTCGGCCTGAAGATTGATCGCGGGCTCGTGTTCATGTCTGACACGCGCACGAATGCCGGCGTCGACAACATCTCCACCTTCCGCAAGATGCATGTCTGGTCGGAGCCGGGCGAGCGGGTGATCGTGCTGCTCTCGGCCGGCAACCTCGCTACGACCCAGGCCGTGGTCAGCCTGCTCGACGAGCGCAGCAAGGCGGTAGGCGACCGGGCGCCGACATTGCTCGAAACACCGTCGATGTTCCGGACGGCGCAGATCGTCGGCAACATCGTGCGCGAGGTGATCAGCGGCACCGCGCTGGAAGGGCAGAAGGCCGAAAGCTATTTCAACGCCTCCTTCATCCTCGGCGGCCAGATAAAGGGCAGCGAGCCGCGGCTGTTCATGATCTATCCGGAAGGGAATTTCATCGAGGCCGGCGGCGACACGCCTTTCTTCCAGATCGGCGAGACCAAATACGGCAAGCCGATCATCGTGCGCGCCTACGACCCGGCGATGAGCTTCGAGGAAACGGCGAAGCTCTTGATGGTGTCTTTCGATTCGACGCTGAAGTCGAATCTGTCGGTCGGCCTGCCGCTCGACATGCTGTTCTACGAGAAGGACACGTTGCGCGTCGGCTTCCAGAAGCGGATCACCGGCGACGACCCTTACTACCGCACCGTATCCGACGGCTGGTCGAGCGCGCTGAAGGCCGCGTTCAAGAACCTACCCGACTTTCCGATGGGATGACGCCGTGAAGGACAACGAGTTTCGCGACTGGTCGTCCAAGGCCGCCGAATGGGGCGCGGACTACCGGGCGAGACTTCGCGACCTGCCGGTCCGGGCGCAGACGAAGCCGGGCGACATCGCGGCACAGCTCGAGCCGAGCCCACCGGAGGCAGGCCAGCCGATGGAGGCGATCTTCGCCGACTTCGAGCGAATCGTCGTGCCCGGCATGACGCACTGGCAGCATCCGCGCTTCTTTGCCTATTTCCCGGCCAATGCCGCACCCGCCTCGGTGGTGGCCGAATACCTCGTCACGGCGATGGCCGCGCAATGCATGCTTTGGCAGACCTCGCCGGCGGCGACCGAGATGGAGACGCGCGTGGTCGACTGGCTGCGCCAGGCACTCGGCCTGCCGAATCGATTTACCGGCGTCATCCAGGATTCGGCCTCCTCCGCCACGTTGAACGCCGTGCTGGTGATGCGCGAGCGGGCGCTGGGCTGGAAGGGCAATATCGACGGCCTGCCCGGCCAGCCGAAGCTGCGCATCTATTGCTCCGGCGAGGTGCACACCTCGATCGACCGGGCGATCTGGGTGTCGGGCATCGGCCAGGATAATCTGGTGCGGATCCCGGTGCAGGGCGAAAAGCGCTCGATGGATGTCGGCGCGCTGGATGCAGCGATCCGCAGCGATCGCGATGCCGGCTATCTTCCCGCCGGCATCATCGCTTCGGTCGGAGGCACCAGCGTCGGCGGGACCGACGATGTCGCGGGCGTGGTGGAGGTAGCGCGCCGGCACGGACTTTACGTCCATGTCGACGCGGCCTGGGCGGGCTCCGCGATGATCTGCCCGGAATTCCGGCATCTATGGGCCGGGGTCGACGGAGCCGATTCGGTCGTGTTCAATCCGCACAAATGGCTGGGCGCGCAGTTCGACTGTTCCGTCCAGTTCATCGCCAATCCCGGTGAACTGGTGCGCACGCTTGCCATCCAGCCGGAATTCCTCAAGACACACGGCGCCGACGGCATCATCAACTATTCCGAATGGTCGGTGCCGCTGGGACGCCGCTTCCGAGCACTGAAGCTGTGGTTCCTGCTGCGCGCCTACGGGCTCGAACATCTGCGCGGGATGATCCGCAACCATGTCGCCTGGTCGCGAAAGGTCGCCAGCCGGCTTGCAGCGGAGCCCGGTTTCGAGATCGTGACGCCGCCGATGCTTTCCCTGTTCAGCTTTCGTCACCTGCCGGCAGCCGGCAGCGACTCCGACGCTCACAATTACGAGCTCGTGCGCCGCATCAACGACGACGGGCGCATCTACCTCACGCAGACGCGCGTGGACGGCAAGGTCGCAATCCGCTTCCAGGCCGGTCAGTTCGACATGCGCGAGGAGGACGCGGACACGGCCTTTGAGGTCATTCGCGGGATCGCGGCTGAATTGTCCGGCTGAGGCTTTCCGAGATTTTCGTTTTCCGCTAACCTGGCGCAAAACGAAAACGGGAGGAAACCGTGCTGCTCACCCCGCGCCACTCCGAAATCATCCAGCTCGCCAAGGACAAGGGGAGGGTGCTGGTCGAGGATCTCGCGGCGCATTTCCAGGTCACGCCGCAGACGATCCGCAAGGACCTGAACGACCTCTGCGACCAGCGGCTGCTGACGCGCATCCATGGCGGGGCGCTGTTTCCGTCCGGCATCGAGAACCTGCAATATGAAGCGCGGCGCAAGATCGCCGCCGACGAGAAGGACGCGATCGGCAAGGCCGCGGCCCGGCTGATCCCCGACAATGCCTCACTCTTCGTCAACATCGGAACCACGACCGAGGCGGTGTCGAAGGCACTGCTGGACCACAAGGGCCTGATGGTGATCACCAACAACATCAATGTCGCGAACAGGATGCGGGTCTATCCGTCGATCGAGGTGGTGATCGCCGGCGGCGTGGTGCGCGGCTCCGACGGCGGTATTGTCGGCGAAGCGGCGGTGGACTTCATCCGCCAGTTCAAGGTCGACTACGCCGTCATCGGCGTCTCGGCGATCGACCATGACGGCGCGCTGCTCGACTTCGACTATCGCGAGGTGAAGGTGGCGCAGGCGATCATCGCCAATACGCGCCATGTCATCCTCGTCGCCGACCGAGCCAAGTTCGAACGCACCGCGCCGGTGCGCATCGGCCATCTCAACCAGGTCAACACCTTCATCACAGACCGCTGCGATATCCCTTCGGTTCGGCGGATCCTGGCCGAGGCAGAGGTCGAGCTGATCGAGACATCGGCATGAGTGCCGATTTCGTTTGACATTCGAATGAGGTTCGAAACATTTCCTTTTCGGCGAATAGGTCTCGCCGGAAGATGCACCTTCCACTGGGTGCGATTGCGTTGGGAGGAGAAGATGACGTTATATCCGACGCGGCCAGCGGCTGCGCAGATCACGGCGAGGCCAGCGTGAGCGGCTACGTCCTTGCGATCGACCAGGGCACGACGTCGAGCCGCGCGATCGTCTTCGACGGCGAGATCAACATCGTCGCGGTCGCGCAGAAGGAATTCGCGCAGATCTATCCGGCGTCGGGCTGGGTCGAGCACGATCCGGAGGAGATCTGGTCCACTGTCGTCGCCACCATGCGCGACGCGCTGAAGAAGGCGCAGCTGAAGGCGGTCGACATCTCGGCGATCGGCATCACCAACCAGCGCGAGACCGTGGTCGTCTGGGACAAAGCGACGGGCAAGCCGATCCACAATGCGATCGTCTGGCAGGACCGGCGCACCGCGCCGCTCTGCGCCAAGCTGAAGAAGGCGGGCCATGAACGCCGCATTTCCGCCAAGACCGGGCTGCTGCTCGACCCCTATTTCTCCGGCACCAAGATCGCCTGGATTCTCGACAAGGTGAAGGGCGCGCGGCGGCGCGCCGAAAAGGGCGAGCTTCTGGCCGGTACGATCGACACGTTCCTGATCTGGCGGCTGACCGGCGGCAAGGTCCACGCGACCGACGCGACGAATGCCTCGCGCACGCTGCTCTATAACATCTCGGCCAACGAGTGGGACGACGAGCTGCTGACATTGCTGCGGGTACCGCGCGCGCTGCTCGCAGAGGTCAGGGACTGCGCCGACGACTACGGCCGGACAGAAAAGGCGCTTTTCGGTGACGAAATCCCGATTCTCGGCGTCGCCGGCGACCAGCAGGCGGCGACGATCGGCCAGGCCTGTTTCGAGCCGGGCATGATGAAGTCGACCTACGGTACGGGCTGCTTCGCCATCCTCAACACCGGCCCGCAGATCGTCCGCTCGAAGAACCGGCTGCTGACCACGATCGCCTATCGGCTTAACGGCAAGACCACCTATGCGCTGGAAGGCTCGATCTTCATCGCGGGCGCGGCCGTGCAGTGGCTGCGCGATTCGCTGAAGGTGATCCAGAAGTCCGAACATTCCGGTATCCTTGCTGCCAAGGCGGACGACAGCCAGGAGGTTTATCTTGTCCCGGCCTTCGTTGGGCTGGGCGCGCCGCATTGGGATGCAGAAGCACGCGGCGCGATGTTCGGGCTGACGCGCAATTCCGGTCCTGCCGAGTTCGCCCGCGCCGCGCTCGAATCGGTCGCCTACCAGACATCCGACCTGCTTTCGGCAATGAAGCGCGACTGGAAGGGCGCGGCGGCGAAGACGGTGCTCAGGGTCGACGGCGGCATGGTCGCGTCGGACTGGACCATGCAGCGGCTCGCCGACATCCTCGACGCGCCGGTCGACCGGCCGAAGATACTCGAGACGACGGCGCTCGGGGCCGCGTGGCTGGCGGGATCGCGCGCGGGCGTTTGGCCGAAGGAGAAGGCGTTCGCGAAGCGCTGGGCGCTCGACCGCCGCTTCGAGCCGGCGATGGACGCCACGACCCGCAAGCGCAAGGTCGCCGGCTGGCACGACGCGGTGTCACGCACGCTCAGCCGTTAGCAAAGCAAAACCCCGCGCCTTGTGGCGCGGGGCTTTCAACATGCCGTAAACGCTCAACGATCAGCTGTAGGGCGAATAGCACTGCTGGCGCGGGCCGTGGTATGGCTGGAACGTGTTGTCCCACTCGCGATAGGACCGGTAGCGGTTGTAGCACCACTGAACGTGGGCACTGCCACCGCCGCGATAGTAGCGCGGGGGAGGCGGCGGGGCCGAGTTGATCGCATTGCCGATGATTGCACCCGCAATGAACGCGCCGGCCGGGAACCACCAGCCGTCATGGTAGCGATAACCGTGGCGCTTGTGTCGATAGCCGCGGTGGCCATTGTAATAATATCCGCCATTGTGCCAGCCATGCCGCGGTCCATTACCGCGCCAATGGCGATCACCGCGCTCGCGGCGATTGCCGCCCCAGTAGCGATCGCCGCCCGAGCGACGGCCACCCCATTCGTAGACGGACTGATTCTGCACGTTGATCAAGCCATTGTCGGCAGCAATCCGGGGTGCGGGCAACGGGACCGCGCTGGCCGGCGCGAACGACGTCACCGCTATCGCGGCGGACATGGCCGCTGCACTGAGAATGCTCGCAAGCCTTTTCATAGTAACCTCCTGGGTTCGAACGAGGATGTCCCTTTGCGCGCTCAACGCGCGTCTGTAAGCGTTGGTTCCACTGCAAATATGTCCGCGCCGGGGCAGACGGCGTCCTGGCATAAAAAGAAAGCCGGTCTGACGACCGGCTCTCAGTTGGGACGGGACGGGCCTCGGGGGTGGGGGACAGCCCGTCACGCCCCTACAACGTAATGGAAGGCATAGGGTTCCGCACGTCGCGGATTATTTCTGTCCGGCCTTGCTGTCCTTGGTCGATCCGCGGCTGCGACCCGCCACGACGCCGGCAACGGCGCCAGCGACGCTGCCAGCGATCGACGCCAAGCCGCTCGCCATACTGCTCGCTCCGGCGACCAGGGTACTTGCCGTGCCCTTGCCATTCGGAGCTTTCGCGGCGGCTCCATCGGACTTCCTGGCTGCCTTCGTCGCTGGCTTGGTTGCGACCTTGCCTGTGGATTTGGAGGCAGCCTTCGGCGATTTCGCCGGAGCGACAGGCTTGGCGGCGCTGGATGTCTTCGCCGTCTTGGGCCCGCCGGCGGCCTTGGCCTGCTTCGGCGGCGACTTCTTTCCAGGCGCGGCGGACTTGGCATCTTTCGACCGCTCGGCAATCGCGGCGCCGGCGCCCGTGCTGGCTTCGAGCGGCTTTGTCGCGGACGACTTTTTCGCTGAAATGGTCTTGCTCACGTCGTATCCCTCCGAAAGAGCTGCAATCACGATCAACGAGCGACATAACAAGAAGTTCCTACGGCCTCGGGAACCGCGGAAATGGCCCGGATTCCGGGTTGACCGCGCTGGGCGCCATCCCTATGTTCCGCCGCACTTTCGAGGGGGCGTCGTGCCACCCGACGGGCGCGTAGCTCAGCTGGTAGAGCAACGGACTTTTAATCTGTAGGTCATGGGTTCGAGTCCCATCGCGCTCACCATTTAAGTGCTTGGAATTGCTGCGCTTCTCTTTTCATGGTGTAGATGAGACCGATTGCGGGACTTATGGTCCAGCTGAATTCGGCCAGGCGCAAATTGGGACCGAAGCACGAACCCCTGGACTCTTCTCTGCGCTGAAAGGAAGTCGGAGGCTCACGTCAGGAGCGATGCATATACTGTCGCGACAGCAGTTGGTGAGAATCCGCTCGGGCGGTCGGCGTGGCAGGGGGCAACGCCATGCGATTTAAGAACTACGACAAATCATGCCCGGCGGCGGACGGATCGATTACAAGTATCCGGCATTTTGACCGTTCAAGATGCCTGAGCTTTTGCGATTATCCAGCGCCGGCACGGCATCTCTATAGTCCGCCACAACACCCATGAACTCAAGTAGACAAGAGTCAGGACGACAATTGTTGCCGGTACAGCGCCCATGGCATCAGACCATCTATGCGTGAAGGCGTAGCGGATAATGATCTGGTGAACCATGTAGGTTGAGAAACTGATCTCGCCGAGAAGAACCAGTCCGCGCCATGCAAGCAGTCGCGATACAGGCCCATCGCTCTGAGCAAAGATAAAGATCGCAAAGGCAAAAACCAGGAGACCACCCGATTGGTTGTACCAGACGCCAAGGCTCTGATGAACGTTCGACGTGATGAACCCCTGAACGGTTATGGTGGTGAGACCGTAGAGAAGCATGAGTGCTATCGCTGTGGCCTCTAAAGCCATGGCTGGCCCCTTGATTCGGAGACCGGCGTTAAACAGCCGCCCGGCGAACACCCCGACAGCAAACTCGACAACGCGTACAGCCGGATGCTGCATAATCGCATGGACATACGAAAACTCGAAGAGCGTTGCCTTGGCGATCGGGAAGCTAAAAATGATAAACGCCGCGATCGCGATCAGGACAACTAGCCATGCCCACAATCGCTTTGTTCGAGCGAGAAAAGGAAACAGAAGGTAAAACCAAAGTTCATCCGAAATGCTCCACGACGGTGCATTCCAGGAGAATACCAGGCCACTGATCGGTAGCCATGCATGGAGCAATAGAAGATTCAGCATCGCCGTCATAGCATGCATCGGGCTAAGTAAAAGTTGAGGCTGCAGTATTATGGCAACGAGCAAGAACGTCACGAGATGAATTGGCCACAATCGTGCGAATCTAGCGACGTAGAACGCCTTCACCGAATGGCGCGAGAAGTCTCGATACTGATATGTCAGGATGAACCCTGACAGCACAAAGAAGAAACTCACCCCTAGACCGTAACGGCTGTCTCCGGGGGTGCCTACAATGGTCGGCAAAATATGGCCCGCGACGATAACCGCCGCCGCGAAAAAGCGAAGCGAAGTCAACGGATATAGATGCGGCACCTTATGCAACTGAATACCCCCAAGCAACCACGGTTATATCGCACGACCCAACATCGATTTCAAAAGATAAGCAACGCACCAGTTCACAAGGCGGGAAATCTTGTCCCTCGCCACGCCACCTCTCGATAAATCATAGCAAAACGCAGATGACTGTTTTTTATCATATGTGATGAGGGCTTTGATCTCCGGGTCCTGAATTCGCGCACCAACGCAATGCTTCAAATAGCTGTATTTCTGAAGTGGCGTCTGGCACGTAAGAGGAAGTGCGCGGTTCTTGCAAGATACGCGCGAGAAATTTGCCGCGCGATAAGGATGGAGCCGATCGCCTCCTCGGCGCTGACCGGTCGGCTCATCTCTTATGTTTGCACAAGGGCAACCTCGACCTCTAGAGTCTGTACTCAATAAGGCTTGAGTTGCTGAGCGAAGCTTGATTCAAGGTTATCGAAAGGAGCCTTGAAATGGCGCGCTATGATCTGAGCGAGGCGGAGTGGCGGATTGTGGGGCCGCTGCTTCCGGCGGTAGGCAAAGGGGCTCGCCGTGCAGACGACCGTCGGGTCGTGAATGGCATTTTCTACGTGCTGAGGACAGGTTCGCCCTGGCGAGACCTGCCGGAAAGATACGGCCCATACACGACGGTCTACAACCGCTTCAATCGATGGGCGAAGAAGGGCGTCTGGCTGAGGATGTTTGAAGCCTTGGCCGAGCGATCTCCGCAGTCGCTTCAGTTGATCGACAGCTCGATCGTCCGCGCGCACCAGCATGCCGCGGGCGGAAAAAAGGGGGGCCGGATCACGCCATTGGCCGTTCTCGTGGCGGACTGAGCACCAAGATCCACGCGGTGGTCGATCAGGACGGCCTGCCGGTGCGCTTGCTGATCACGCCCGGCCAAGCTTCAGACAAGACCGCTTTCCCGGACCTCTTGGCAGGTCTTCCGGCCGCTACCGTCGTGGTCGCCGACCGCGGCTACGACAGCCGAGCGATCGTCGAGATGGTCGTCACACGCGGCGGAACGGCGCATATCCCGACACAAAGTCAGGTGAAGCTGAAACGATCGGTCGATCCCCAACTCTACCGGCAGCGGAACCTGATCGAGCGCTACTTCTGCAGTCTCAAACAATTCCGTCGCATCGCAACCCGCTTCGACAAGCTGGCACGCAACTTCCTCGCCGCCGTCGCACTCGCATCAGCGCGGCTGTGGATACGCGCTATTGAGTCCACGCCCTAGTGGGGCGGGCTCAATGTAAGACCCACGGGTACTAGGCTTTCGTGGCGGATGCATAGCGGTCGCGCTCGAATTCGCTGGGAACGCGGATGGCGCCTCTTAACTCGCTGTGTGCCAACTGGATGGATTGCAAATTTGGCCGAATCCATGCCACCCTCAAGTCCTTTATTGGCAGAGGGTGGCATGGCAGGGTACGAGCAAGTAACGGATCATAAAGGCGCACCATACCACGCGGTGCTTCGCTCATTGCATGCGACGCTAAACCCCAGGACCTACCTGGAAATCGGCACTCTGAACGGCGCCACTCTGAAGCTGTCGACCGCGAAATCGATCGCAATCGACCCTAAGTTCCAGGTCGACGGAAACTGTCTCGTTGGCAAGCCCGCTTGTCACTTTTTCCAGATGACGAGCGACCAGTTTTTCCGCGATCACTCACCGTCCGCATTGCTGGGATCAGAAATTGACCTTGCCTTCCTCGATGGGATGCATCTGTTCGAGTATCTGTTGAGAGATTTCATCAACACGGAACGCCATTGCCGCCCGAATTCAATCATTGCCATGCACGATTGCATTCCGACCGATAGCCACGTGGCAAGGCGCAGCGGTGGGGATCAGCGGTATTCCGAAACTTCGCCGCATCCCGAATGGTGGGCTGGCGACGTTTGGAAGGTTCTTCTGGCTCTCAGGGAGTTTAGGCCAGAGCTGACTATCGTCTCGGTCGACGCCCCACCCACCGGCTTAGTGCTGGTATCAAACCTGTCCCCAACTTCCACTGTGCTTTCGGACTCCTACTTTGAAATAGTCCGCAAATATATAGACATGGAAATATCTGACATAGGGCTTGAAAAATATTTCGCCGAAATTAACATGACGCCGACCGCGAAATTGAGCGATCTTTCAGGTATCTCTAAGTATTTCTGGCTGTAAACTCAAATATGAACCTAAGCAGCTCTGATGACTTACAAGGCGGATCAGAAACAAAGATCCTTCCTCCGGAGTCGTACCATATCAGAGACAAGTATTTTGTATTCCCAAACGCATCGAAGAATTTAGTTCCGGTCGGAATACGCGAGTATGATACAGTCTCTTGCCGATTTTCAGCGTTCGAATTCGATCAAGTTACTCTGTGCGGATTTAGGCTGTATTCGTTAGGCGGGAAATGGTTCAACGATCGAAGCCTTGTCGACGCAGCGGGGGCTAACAAGGAGTACGCCTATAAACTTCCTCTCGGTTTCGACGAGAACATCCCGTTCAACCAGCGCGGAGATGTCGATATCGACATGAGTCGAGTTGTTGATATCGACGGCAAAGATTGCGCGCTTCTTTGCTATGACGAGCCGGCGAATTTCGGGGCGTTCCTGTATCGCGGGATACCGAAGCTCTTGCTGCTGGCAAAGGAACGCAAGATCAAAAGCGTTATGACCTACGCCGCGCCGAAGTGGGCGAAAAGCATACTGAACTTCATCGACCCTGAAATCGAAATCGTTCATCATAACCCGCGCCTCGTCTATGCCGTCCATGATGCGCTAATCCCGGCCCTGGCGTCACCGGAGCAGTATCAACGGCCGGAAACGATCGATGCCTTCCGAGAGATGCTGGACAAATCGCCAAAGGATGTTTCGCCCCGCATGGCCGGCGCAGAAAAAATCTACATTTCGCGTCGTTCCATGTCGATCGACAGACCGGGCTTCCGAGTACTGGAAAATGAAACGGAGCTTGTCGAGAAACTGCATCAGCACGGTTTCAAAGAATTCATACCGGAGCACTACCCGTTCCCGGAACAGATGCGTATCGTATCGCAAGCAAAGATCATCGTCTGCGTAGGCGGTTCAAACATCTACATCACTTACTTCGCCTTTATGGCGGAGTTGATCGTGGTGCTTTGCGGGACGAGGGATTTCCTGTTCGGCTTCAGCAACGTGGTCGCCAGCCAAAACGCGAATTTTTCGTTTGTGTTCGGGACGCCGACCGAGCGAGGGTCTTTGCCGAGTCATAACAACTGGATTGTGGACGTGGATACCCTTCTGGACGGGATGCGAACGCTCAACGCTCTGTAGCTATTCCGTAGACCTATTCAGGTCCCTTTCCCCTGGGACTGGTCAGCCGTCGCCACCGTCACCGCGGACAACAGAAATTTCGGACGAAACTCCTGCATGTTGCTCCGGCGCCTTTGCGCAGCGATGTCGTGGACAAAGATACTGGCTGCCGGATCTCCTCTGAGCTTTAGTTAGATACTTCTCGGATCCGATGGAGCACGTGGGCTCAGGAAACCGGTGAGTTCCAGCGTCCCTTCGCCACGCCAAGGTGAATGGCGCGTGACGGGCTGGGTCGCTATATCCGGGCCGTCATTTGCATTCGAAGGCGGGCAGGCGGCGTGGCGATCGATGTTGGATATCTGAGCGCGGTGGGGGCGGGCGCTTTGTCGTTCCTGTCGCCCTGCGTCTTGCCGCTGGTGCCGCCTTACCTGTGCTACATGGCCGGGGTGTCGGTCGAGGAATTCCGCAATCCCGACGGGACGGCCACCGCCACGGCCAACCGGACGGCGCTGCTTTCCGCTTCGCTCGCCTTCGTGCTTGGCTTCTCCACCGTGTTTGTCGCGCTGGGGGCAGGCGCCTCGTCGATCGGACAGTTGCTCAGGGTCTGGCAGCAGCCGCTCGCCATGGCGGCGGGGCTCGCCATCATCCTGATGGGGCTGAATTTCCTCGGCGTCGTGCGCATCCCCTTCCTGTCGCGCGAGGCGCGCTTCCAGGCCGGCGGACAGCCGGCGTCGATGACCGCCGCCTATGTAATGGGGCTCGCCTTCGCCTTCGGCTGGACGCCCTGCATCGGACCGGTGCTCGGGCCGATCCTCACGCTCGCCGGCGGGCGCGACACAGTGACGGACGGTGCGGTTCTGCTCGCGGCCTATTCGGCCGGGCTGGGGATTCCGTTCATCATCGCCGCTCTGTTCTCGGGTGCGTTCATGCGCTTCGCCTCCCGCTTCCGCGCGCATCTCGGCCGGGTGGAGAAGGTGATGGGGGCGCTGCTGGTCGTGGCCGGCGTGCTGTTCCTCACCGGCGGGGTCCAGAAGGCGTCCTACTGGCTGCTGGAGACGTTCCCGGCGCTCGGCACGCTCGGCTGAGCCGTTTTCGTCCGCGACGGGAAGGTCGCGAGGATCACCCCGCCCATCACCAGCGCGATGCCGGCCGCATGGAACGGCTGAAACCTCTCGCCGAAGAAGACCACGGCCATCGTTACCGCGAAAGGCGGCATCAGATACATGAAGATACCAGCAAGCGAAGCGCCCAGCGCGCGTACGCCGTACTGGAAGCCGGAAAACGCCAGCAGCGAGGCGAAGATGACGATGCCAGCGATGGAGATCCAGTCCGAGGGCTGATCCGGCATCGAGCCGCCGAGCGCGAATTCAACGGCAGCGGTCGGTGCGAGCATGAGGGTCGCAACCGCTGCGACAAGGCCGAAGAGGCCAAGATTGGAGACGCCGCGCAGATCTGGAGAGCGGTAGAGGATCGAATAGACCGCCCAGCAGAAGGCGGCGGCGACGAACAGAACGTCGCCCCAGTGGAAATCGAGACGGAGCAAGGCGGTGAGATTGCCCTTGAGCACGATGACGGCGACACCGGCAAAGGCGATCGCGGAGCCGGTCGCCTCGCGCATTCCGATCGCGCGGCCAAAGAAGGCCGCCTCGATCAGAATGATGAAGACGGACGAGCTGGTCATGATGAGCGTGCCGTTGGTCGCGGTGGTGCTGGTGAGCGCCAGGTAGACGCCGGCGCCGCACACAACCATGCCGAGGAAGGAGAGTGTCGCAACCAGCCCCGGTCGCGCCGTCAGCACCGTCCAGAGCATCCGCCGCTCCCGCAGCAGGAAGGGCGCCAGGACCAGCGCCACAAGCGCCCAACGAATAAAGGCGAGGGTGAACGGGGCCACGTCGCCGATCACCGCGCGGCCGAAGATCAGGTTGGTCGAGAACAGAAGCGGCGTCGCCAGCATCACCAGAACCGCAAGCGCGTTTGCGCGGGTCGTCTCGTCAGCCATTCGTGCGCCCGCTCCTGTCGCCTCGCATTGGAGCGGACGCGGCTGGGTGATACAGATGCGTCGAAGCCCGATTAATCTGCAAAGTTGACAACGACGGAGTCAGTCTTAGCAACGAAGAGTTGATCCAATTTCATAAAACTCAAAAATCAACGAATCGCCTGTGGCCGACTACATCACGTCATTGCGAGCGCTGACGGCGCACGAAATTATGCCGGTAGCGAATCCAAGTATGCTGTTGTCTGTACAAATGGCCGTGCCACCTTCGATTCCGATGCCGAACCCGGCACCTGTATTGATCAGCATGTTGTGGCGTATGACGGCGCGCATTTCATTACTCGGGTACCCTGACAAGGGAGGGAAAGCGTAAATCGCCAGCGTGTTGGATGATTCGCCTGTAATGTTGGTAATGGTATTATCACTGATTTCAAGCTGCCTGGCATTTTGAAATGCTATTCCGATCCCAAAGGAATTCGCATATATGCCCGAGACCATATTATCAGTGATGATATTATTCCTATTTGACGATGTACCGGTTGCAGATATACCATATATGTATTGAGAAGACGGCGTCCCTGTGTTGGTCACCCGGTTCCTGCGCAGAATTGTCGTATCAGCTTCGCTGATGGCGATTCCACGAGATAAGCTGCCATCAACCTGCATGTCCTCGATAAGGTTATTGGCTCCCCAGGCGAGGACGATTCCACTATGAAAACCCTTGATCGCCCCATTGCGAACCGAGAGGAAACTGGCGTTGCTGGACAAAATTCCGATCGTGGTTGAGCTGCTTCCGCCACCCAGCCCGCCCAGTTTGAAGCCATTGAAATCGATGGTCACATGGTTGGAGGTGACGGTGATCGCGGCGCCGCTGACGGCGTTTGTCGAAAGGTTGTTTTTCAGGCAATAGACGCCTTGGACGCTGATTGTTGTCGGCACCGCGGTGATCGCAGTGCATGCGGTGGTTTCCGCCTGTGCGCAAGATGTCACGAAGCTCGCGGCCGCGGCAACGATGGTGAAAATTACTCGCATCGGAAATTTCCCCTTGCTGGCACTCCTTACGCTAGGGAAGGGAAATTTCGTGCATTAAGCAAGTAGTCATCGCAGTTCTGCCTGCCCCTACCTGATTGAATACTTCGGTTTGGAGGCGAATGCGGGTGATGATACAGATGCGCCGAATCCCGATCAACACGCACTGCGGATCCTTTCATGAGCGATAGAAGCTGCCTGACGATCATCCTTGCCGCCGGCGAAGGCACGCGCATGAAGAGTGCCATGCCGAAGGTGCTGCACGAGATCGCCGGCCTGCCCATGGTAGCACATGTGGCGAAGGCGGCGATCGCGGCGGGGGGCACGGATGTGGCCATCGTCGTCGGGCGCGGCGGCGAGGCGGTTCGCAAGGCGGTGACGCCGTTTGCGGCGGGGGCGGAGAGTTTCGAGCAGGTGGAGCGGCTCGGCACCGCACATGCGGTGCTCGCTGCCCGCGCGGCGATCGCGCGCGGTTATGACGACGTGCTGGTGATGTTCGGCGACACGCCGCTGATCGCGGCCGCACCGCTCGCGGCCGCGCGGAAACTGGTCGCGGAGGGCAATGCGGTCGCAGTCATCGGCTTTCGCACCGATGTGCCGGCCGGTTACGGTAGGCTGATCGAGAAGGACGGCCGGCTGGTCGCGATCCGTGAAGACAAGGATTGCTCGCCAGAGGAGCGGAAGATCGGCTTCTGCAATGGCGGGCTGATGGCGATCGACGGGCGCGAGGCGCTGGCCCTGCTCGACGCGGTTGGCAACGCCAATGCCAAGGGCGAGTATTATCTGACGGACATCGTCGAGATTGCCAATGCGCGGGGGCTGAAGGTCACCGCCACCGAGGCGGACTACGAGAACCTGCTCGGCATCAACAACCGCGCCGAGCTCGCCGAGGCGGAAGCGATCTGGCAGAAGCGCGCGCGGCGCGAGACGATGCTGTCAGGCGTGACGATGATCGCGCCCGAGACGGTATTCCTGTCGCACGACACCGAGATCGGCGCGGACACGGTTATCGAACCCAACGTCGTCTTCGGACCCGGCGCAAAGATCGCATCGGGGGTCACCGTCCATGCCTTCTCGCATATCGAGGGCGCGACGGTCGCGACCGGCAGCAGTATCGGGCCGTTTGCGCGGCTGCGGCCGGGCGCGGAGTTGCAGGAAAAGGCCAGGGTCGGCAATTTCGTCGAGATCAAGAAGGCCGTGGTGGGGCCGGGCGCCAAGGTGAACCACCTGACCTATATCGGCGACGCCGAGATCGGCGCGGGCGCGAACATCGGCGCCGGCACCATCACCTGCAACTATGACGGCTACAACAAGCACCTGACGCGGATCGGGGCAGGGGCCTTCATCGGCTCGAACTCGGCGCTGGTCGCACCTGTCTCGGTCGGCGACAACGCCTATGTCGCGTCCGGCAGCGTCATCACGGAAAACGTGCCGGACGACGGCCTCGCCTTCGGCCGCGCGCGCCAGGAGACCAAGCCCGGCCGGGCGAAGGCGCTGCGCGAACGTTATGCAGCGATCAAATCCAAGTCCCGCGGGTAAGACTTCCTGAAAACTATCCTGTCATGCTCGGTACCATGGCGGCGTTCGTTCGCTGCAATGGATTGAAACCAAGTTTGACTTCCGGCCGGGCCGCGCGCTGCCTACATGAGCGACGCATTGGCGAGTTCCGGGCGAATCGAGGGGTAGGTCTCAATGTGCGGTATCGTAGGCATCGTCGGCAGCACGCCGGTCGCGCCGCTGATCGTGGAAGCGCTCAAGCGGCTGGAGTATCGCGGCTATGATTCCGCCGGGGTTGCCACCGTCGAGCACGGCAAGCTCGAACGGCGTCGCGCCGAGGGCAAGCTGGTCAACCTCGAACGCCGCCTGAAGTCAGAGCCGCTCGACGGCTTCATCGGCATCGGCCACACCCGCTGGGCGACGCATGGCGTGCCGAACGAGGTCAACGCGCATCCGCATTTCTCCAAGGACGTCGCGATCGTCCACAACGGCATCATCGAGAACTTCGCCGAGCTGAAGGCCGAACTGCAGAAGGACGGTTACGAGTTCACCTCGCAGACCGACACCGAGGTCGTCGCGCATCTGGTGTCGCGCGAGCTCGCGCGGGGCAAGGCTCCGCAGGACGCCGCCTTCGCGGCGCTGAAGCGGCTGGAGGGCGCATTTGCGCTCGCGATCATGTTCCGCGGCGACGAGGACCTGATCGTCGGCGCCCGCAACGGCCCACCGCTGGCGGTCGGGCACGGCGAGGGCGAGATGTATCTCGGCTCCGACGCGATCGCGCTCGCGCCCTTCACCAACTCGATCACCTATCTCGAGGATGGCGACTGGGTGGTGGTGCGCCGCAACGAGATGCAGATCCACGACATGTCGGGCGCGCCGGTAGAGCGCAAACGCACCCAGTCGGTGGGCACATCCTTCCTGGTGGACAAGGGCAATTTCCACCACTTCATGCAGAAGGAGATCCACGAGCAGCCGGAGGTGATCTCCCACACGCTCGCCAACTATCTCGATTTCACCACCGGCACGGCAAAGCCGATCGAGCTGCCGTTCGACTTCGCCAAGATCGACCGGCTGTCGATCTCGGCCTGCGGCACCGCCTATCTCGCCGGGCTGATCGGCAAATACTGGTTCGAGCGGCTGGCGCGGCTGCCGGTCGACATCGACGTGGCCTCGGAGTTCCGCTACCGCGAAATGCCGATCTCCCCAGATAGCGCCGCGCTGTTCATCTCTCAGTCCGGCGAGACCGCCGATACGCTGGCCTCGTTGCGCTACTGCCGCAAGGCAGGCGTGCCGATCACGGCAATCGTCAACGTGCGCGAATCGACCATCGCGCGCGAATCCGATGCGATCTTCCCGACGCTGGCTGGGCCGGAGATCGGCGTCGCCTCGACAAAAGCCTTCACGTGCCAGCTCGCGGTGCTGGCTTCGCTTGCGGTGCGGGCGGCCCGCGCGCGCGGCCATGTCGACGCGAAGCAGGAGCAGGCGCTGGTACGCCAGCTCTCCGAGACGCCGCGCATCGCCAGCCAGGTGCTGAAGCTCGCCGAACAGATTGAGAAGGTGTCGCGCCAGCTCGCCAAGGTGAAGAACGTGCTCTACCTGGGGCGCGACACCAACTATCCGCTGGCAATGGAAGGTGCACTGAAACTCAAGGAAATCAGCTACATCCATGCGGAAGGTTATGCGGCAGGCGAGCTGAAGCATGGCCCGATCGCGCTGATCGACGAGAAGATGCCGGTGATTGTCATCGCGCCGCACGACCGCATCTTCGAAAAGACGGTGTCCAACATGCAGGAGGTCGCGGCGCGCGGCGGCAAGATCATTCTGATCACCGACCAGAAGGGCGCGGCACAGACCAGCCTGCAGACGATGGAGACGATAGTGCTGCCCGACGTGCCGGAGATCATCACGCCGATCGTCTACGCGCTGCCGATCCAGATGCTGGCTTATTACACGGCGGTGTTCATGGGCACCGACGTCGACCAGCCGCGCAACCTGGCCAAGTCGGTCACGGTGGAGTGACCGCGGTCATCGGTTCATTTTCCTGCCGCAGTGCAATATGAAGGAGGCCATGAGCGCCTCCTTCCGGTCCCACCGATGACACGTCTGCGGAATTATTTCCTCGCCGGGCTCATCGTCTGCGCGCCTCTTGCTATCACGGCCTATCTGGTGTGGTCGTTCATCCACTGGGTCGACGGCTGGGTGAAGCCCTACATCCCGTTGCGCTACAATCCAGACAATTACCTGCCGTTTGCAGTGCCTGGCTTCGGCCTGATCGTCGCGCTGCTGATGATCACGCTGGTCGGCTTCCTCGCCGCCAACTTCATTGGCCGCGCCATCGTGCATTCGGGCGAGCGGGTCGTCGGGCGCATTCCGCTGGTGACCAATCTCTATGGCGGGTTGAAGAAGATCTTCTCGACCGTGCTCGCCAACCGGTCGGACCTCTTTCAGCGCGTCGGACTGGTTGAATGGCCGCGACGCGGCCTTTGGTCGATCGTGCTGATCCCGCGCCAGCAGCCGACGGAAATCAACGAAGCGCTTTCGGAAAAGGAGGGCAGGACGATCGCCGTCTTCCGTCCCATCTCGCCCAACATCACCACTGGCTACATCATGTATGTCGCCGAGAAGGACGTGATCCCGCTCAAGATGTCGATCGAGGAGGCGGCGCGGTTTTTAATTTCGGCGGGACTGGTGACGCCGGACGAGGAGGGCGGACCGCTTTCGGCTGAGAAGGCGCTGAAGAAGCCGAGGCCGGAGAAGTAAGCTTCGAACGAGCTGACTATCGGTGACAGCTGGCTTTTCGGTCGGGCGAGCTTATCGTGCAGGGCGTCATCCTCGGGCTTGTCCCGAGGATGTGCTGCCATTGCGTGAACTTCGAACAAAAAGCAAAATTCAAATCGGTAGATCCTCGGGACAAGCCCGAGGATGACGGCGCTGGAGATGTTCACCCGGCCCTGAGCAGCCGCACCGCCTCGTCGCGGCCGAACAGATAGAGCAGCAGCCGGACGGCTTCGCCGCGCTCCGAGACGAGCTCCGGGTCGCGCGACAGCAGCAGGCGCGCGTCGTCGCGGGCGACTTCGAGCAGGTCGGCGTGGAACTCGATGCGGGCCACCTGGAAGCCCGGCGTGCCGGACTGTTTGGTTCCCAGGAGATCGCCTTCGCCGCGCAGCTTCAGGTCCTCCTCGGAGATGAGGAAGCCGTCCTCGGTCTCGCGCATCACCGACAGGCGCTTGTGCGCCGTCTCGCCGAGCGGGGCCTTGTAGAGGAGGACGCAGGTCGAGGGCTTGTCGCCACGCCCGACGCGGCCACGCAGCTGGTGGAGCTGGGCGAGGCCGAAGCGCTCGGCGTGCTCGATGACGATGATCGTGGCGTCTGGCACGTCGACGCCGACCTCGATGACGGTGGTCGCCACGAGCACGCGCGTCTCGCCCGCCTTGAAGGAGCGCATCGCCTCGTCCTTCTCCGCGCCCTTCATGCGGCCGTGCACCAGGCCGACGCGCTCGCCGAACACGGGCTTCAGGGAGGCATAGCGGTCCTCGGCGGAGGTCAGCTTGATTTCGTCGGACTCTTCCACCAGCGGGCATATCCAGTAGATCTTCTGGCCCTCGGCGACCGCCGCCTGCATGCGCCCAACGAGGTCTTCGAGACGGTCGAGTGGCAGCGTCACGGTATTGATCGGCCGCCGCCCGGCGGGCTTTTCCGTCAGGCGCGACACGTCCATGTCGCCGAAGGCGGTGAGCACCAAGGTGCGCGGGATGGGCGTGGCCGTCATCACCAGCATATCGGGCGCGGTGCCCTTGGCGGTGATGGCGAGGCGCTGATGGACGCCGAAACGGTGCTGCTCGTCGACGATTGCCAGACCGAGGTCGTGATATTCGACGCCCTCCTGGAACAGCGCGTGCGTGCCGACGACGATGTGGATCGAGCCGTCCGCCAGCCCTTCCAGCACTTCCGCCCGCTCTCGGCCCTTTTCGCGGCCGGTGAGCACGGCGGCCTTGAGGCCGGCCTTCGCCGCCAGCGGCGCGATGGTCGCATGATGCTGGCGCGCCAGGATCTCGGTCGGTGCCATCAGCGCGGACTGGGCGCCGGCTTCAGCCGCGCGGGCCATGGCAAGCAGCGCCACCACGGTCTTGCCGGAGCCGACATCGCCCTGCAGCAGGCGCAGCATCCGCTCAGGCTTCTCCATGTCGGCATGGATCTCGGCGAGTGCCATCTGCTGCGAAGTGGTCAGCGAGTAGGGCAGGGCGTCGCGGATCGCCTGCTCCAGAGCGCCGTCGCCTTCAAGCGGACGGCCGGAGAGCCGCCGCGTGCGGGCCCTGACCAAGGCAAGCGACACCTGGCCGGCGAGCAGCTCGTCATAGGCGAGACGGCGCCAGGCGGCGTTTTCCGGCGACACATCGATCGGATCGGCGGGGTTGTGGATACGGCCTAGCGCGTCGGCGAAGGCGGGAAACGTGTGCGTTTTCATCACGCTCGCGTCCTGCCACTCCGGCAGGGGGGGCAGCCGCGTCAGCGCCTGAAGGATCGCCTTGCGCAACGTGCGGCCCGACAGGCCGGCCGTCAGCGGATAGACGGGCTCGACCAGCGGCAGGTCTTCGTCCTTGCCGAGCACGGCGATGTGGTCGGGATGCACCATGGTCGGGCGGCCATTGAACCACTCCATCCGGCCGGAGATGACCACCTGCTCGCCGACCGGCAGCTGCTTTTCCAGCCATTCGCGGTGGCCGCGAAAGAAGGTCAGCCCGATTTCGCCGGTGTCGTCATGCGCGAAGACCCGGTAGGGCACCGAGCGGTTGCCGCGCGGCGGCGGCTGGTGGCGGTCGACTCGCACCTCCAGCGTGACGATCGCGCCTTCCGGCGACAGCGCGATGCCCGGCCGGTTGCGCCGGTCGATCACGGAATGCGGCAGGGTGAAGACGAGATCGCCGATTCGTGCCCCGCGCCCGGTCACGTCGGCCGGCACGACATTGTCGATCAGCCTGGCCGTGCGCTCGCCGACGCCGTCGAGCGAGGTGATGGGCGCGAAGAGCGGATCGAGGAGCGAAGGGCGCATCAGCGCACCCCAATACCAGATGTCGGCGGGACGGCGCGCGCCCCTGGCCTGCCGGCCATCTCCCTCTCAAGGGAGGAGATTGGCAGCTTCGGCGACGCGCGTAATCTACCTCCTTGAGGGAGAGATTGGCAGCTTCGGCGACGTGCGTAATCTCCCCCCTTGAGGGGGAGATGGCCGGCAGGCCAGTGGGGGGTATTCGGAAGCGCTGCGTTCACGACCGGACCATAGCCCCGCAAACCTCCAGTGCAAGGCTGACATCTGCGGATCAAGGCGCTATATGCGCCGTCTCTGAAGGAATTTCCCCATGACCGGAACGACCCGCTCCAGCGCCGACCTCGATCCGCGCCGCCGCAAGGCGCTGTTCCGCTCGTGGCATCGCGGCACGCGCGAAATGGACCTCATCCTCGGTGGTTTCGCCGACGACCATATCGGCGAGCTGAGCGATGCCGAAATGGATCTCTACGAGGTGGTGCTCGACCAGCTCGACCCGCTCCTGTTCAAATGGTTCTCCGGCGAGGAGCCGGTCCCCGCCGAGCACGACACGGCCGTCTACCGAAAGATCCTCGACCACCGCCGCCACAGGCAGTTCTGACGCATGAAACTGATCGATTCATTCGGCTTCGACGGCATCGACGCCGCGCAGGCAACCATCGACGGCGTGGCCGAGGGTTTTGAACCTTTTGCCGTTGCACGTATCGCGGCGGAGGCCGGCAAGGACCGCCCGGTGATCTTCGTCGCCCGCGACGGCCAGCGCCTGCCGGGGATCGTCGAGGCGCTTGCCTTCGCCGACCCGAAGCTGCCGGTGCTCGAACTGCCGGCCTGGGATTGCCTGCCCTATGACCGCGTTTCGCCGGGTGCCGATACGGCCGCCCGCCGCCTCGATGCGCTGTCGGGCATGATCGCGCTGAAGGAGAAGCCGCACCGCGCCGTGGTGCTGACCACGGCCAACGCCATCCTGCAGCTGATCCCGCCACCCGAGATCATCGCCGCGCAGGGCTTTTCGGCGCGGCCGGGCAACCAGGTGAACATGAACACGCTGATCGCGCGGCTGGAGGGCTCCGGCTTCGACCGCGTCGGCACGGTGCGCGACGTCGGCGAGTTCGCGGTGCGCGGCGGCATCCTCGACCTCTATGCGCCGGGCACAAACGAGCCGCTGCGGCTCGACTTCTTCGGCGACACGCTGGAGTCGATCCGCGCCTTCGACCCGGCCACCCAGCTCACCACCGGTTCGCGGCCGCAGGTGTCGCTGCAGCCGATGAGCGAAGTGGCGCTGACGCCCGACACGATCAGCCGCTTCCGCCGCGGCTATATCGACACGTTCGGGGCGCCATCGCGGGATGATGCACTCTATGCCGCGGTGAGCGAAGGCCGCCGCTTCGCCGGCATGGAGCACTGGCTGCCGCTGTTCTATGAGCGCCTCGTCACGGTGTTCGACTACCTGCCCGATGCGCCGGTCGTATTCGACGCGCTGGCGCATGAGGCGATCGCGGAACGGCGGACGCAGATCGAGGACCATTACGACGCGCGCCTGCGCACGGCCGAATCGAAAAGCCTCGGCGAGGCCGTGCCCTACAAGCCGATCGCGCCGGACCGGATGTATCTGTCCGCCGACACGCTGGCGAAGGCGGGGGCAGGGCGGCTGTCGGTGGATCTGACCGCGTTCGAGGTGCCGCATGTGCCGGGCCGCAGGCTGGTGCATGCCCGGACCAAGGCAGGCCGCAGTTTCGCGCAGGAGCGGCAGGACCCGTCGCAGAACGTGTTCGACCACGCGGTGAACCACATCGCCTCGCTGCGTGCCTCGGGCCGCAAGGTCATGGTTGCCGGCTGGAGCGAGGGCTCGCTGGACCGACTGACGCAGATCCTCGACGACCACGGCCTCGGCAACATGGAGCGCGTCGCCTCGTTGGCCGGGCTGGAGGCGTTGTCGCGCGACAAGGTCGGCCTTGCCGTCCTGCCGCTGGAGCATGGATTCGAGACCGAAAAGCTGGTCGTCGTCGCCGAACAGGATCTTCTCGGCGACCGGCTGGTGCGCCGGGCGCGGAAGAAGCGCGCCGCCGACTTCATTTCGGAGGCAGGATCGCTGTCGACGGGCGACATCGTCGTCCACCAGGACCACGGCATCGGCCGCTTCATCGGCCTGAAGACGATCGAGGCAGCGGGCGCACCGCACGACTGTCTCGAGATCCATTACGCGGGCGATGGGCGGCTGTTCCTGCCGGTCGAAAACATCGAGCTTCTGTCGCGCTTCGGCTCGGACAATGCCGAGGTGGCGCTCGACCGGCTGGGCGGCGGGGCCTGGCAATCGCGCAAGGCGAAGCTGAAGAAGAAGCTGCTCGAAATGGCCGGGCAGCTCATCCGCATCGCCGCCGAGCGCAAGATGCGCGGTGCGCCGTCGCTGGTGCCGGCCGACGGGCTCTATGGCGAGTTCGCCGCCCGCTTCCCCTATGACGAGACCGATGACCAGCAGAACGCGATCGACGCGGTGCTGGACGACCTGTCGCTCGGCCGGCCGATGGACCGGCTGATCTGCGGCGACGTCGGCTTTGGAAAAACAGAAGTTGCCCTCCGCGCGGCCTTCGTAGCGGCCATGGAGGGCTTCCAGGTCGCGGTCGTGGTGCCCACCACGCTGCTCTCGCGCCAGCACTTCAAGACCTTCTCCGAGCGCTTCAAGGGTCTGCCGGTGCGTGTGCGCCAGGCGTCAAGGCTGGTGACGGCGAAGGAACTCTCGGAGACGAAGAACGGGCTTGCCGACGGCACGGTCGACATCGTCGTCGGAACGCATGCCCTGCTGGGCTCCTCGATCAAGTTCAAGAACCTCGGCCTTTTGATCATCGACGAGGAGCAGCACTTCGGCGTCAAGCACAAGGAGCGGCTGAAGGAGCTGAAGAGCGACGTGCACGTGCTGACGCTGTCGGCAACGCCTATCCCGCGCACGCTGCAACTGGCGCTCACCGGCGTGCGGGAACTCTCGCTTATCGCCACGCCGCCGGTCGACCGCATGGCGGTGCGCACCTTCATCTCGCCCTTCGATCCGCTGGTGATCCGCGAGACGTTGCTGCGCGAGCGCTATCGCGGCGGACAGAGCTTCTACGTCGTGCCGCGCATCAGCGATCTAAAGGAAATCCATGATTTCCTTCGCGAAACCGTTCCTGAACTGAAGGTCGCCACCGCCAACGGGCAGATGCCGGCCGGCGAGCTGGACGACATCATGAACGCCTTCTACGACGGCCAGTACGACGTGCTGCTCTCGACCACGATCGTCGAATCCGGCCTCGACATCCCGTCGGCCAACACGATGATCGTGCATCGCGCCGACATGTTCGGCCTGGCGCAGCTCTACCAGTTGCGCGGGCGGGTAGGGCGCTCCAAGGTCCGCGCCTATGCGTTGTTCACCCTGCCGGCGAACCGGAAGCTCACGGAGACCGCCGACCGGCGTCTGAAGGTACTGCAATCGCTGGATACGCTGGGCGCCGGCTTCCAGCTGGCCAGCCACGATCTCGACATTCGCGGCGCGGGCAACCTGCTGGGCGAGGAACAGTCGGGCCACATCAAGGAGGTCGGCTTCGAGCTCTACCAGCAGATGCTGGAGGAAGCCGTCGCCGAGGTGAAGGGCGAGCCTGAAGCGACAGACGGCACCTGGTCGCCGCAGATCACCATCGGCACCGCGGTAATGATCCCTGAAAGCTACGTCGCCGACCTGCAACTGCGTCTCGGCCTCTATCGTCGCATCGCGGATCTCGACACGCCGGAGGAGATCGACGCTTTCGGCGCCGAACTCATCGACCGCTTCGGGCCGCTGCCAGACGAGGTGCAGCACCTGTTGAAGATCGTCTACATCAAGGCGCTGTGCCGCAAGGCCAATGTCGAAAAGCTGGATGCCGGGCCGAAGGGCGTCGTCGTCCAGTTCCGCGACAAGACCTTCGCCAACCCGGCCGGGCTGGTGAAGATGATCGCGGAGCAGGGCTCGCTGGCGAAGATCCGCGGCGACCAGAGCGTGGTGTTCATCCGCGACTGGCCGACGCCGGCGAAGCGGCTGCAGGGCTCGGCGGTGGTGATCACGCAGCTGGCGCGGCTGGCCGCGGGATGAGTCGACTGGTCATATTGAGGCCGTCTGCCACCGACAATTATTTGATCCCGCTGTCGACGCCATGCTTGAGGCTAACAGGTCCAACGCGATTCTTTAGCCAGCATTCCCGCTTCTTTCGAACGTACGAAAACGCGCGGCAGAGATTATCGATCTCACATTCCAAGTAACAGGTTATGAAGTCGGTCTTCAGTCGCCGATAGTCGCTTCCAGGAATATCTTTTCCTGATCCGATGACGAAGGTCGAGAGCTTCATCTCCGCGCTCAGTTCGTCGACTACCATCGCGTAGGCGTCAGCGTTCTGAACTAAGAGCTTGGCATCATCTTTCAGAAAACAAAATCGTTCGCGCTTGTTGTAAGTGATCGCGCTACATCTACTATCGTCGACACAGGCTTGCTTGCACTGCTGAAGTCCGACGTTCCGAAGCGTTGCGTAGTCGAAGCCAACAACATCGTGTCCGTCCAATGTGCTGAACTTTCGCGAAGCGCGATACGGTTCAGGTAAAGGAACCGTCGTAGAAGTGGTGGACTCGCTACCTTTTTGCCCAGTCCCTCCTCCATAGCAAACGATCTGAAGGATGGCTGGCTGCAACCGTTCGGCTAGATCTGCAGTCGTAAGTTCGACGCTCGCCGTGGAAGCAACTTCAAACTCAATAGATCTGCTTTCGAGGAACGTCTGCAACAAGGTCGCACGGATCGCGAAGTTCACATTCTGGGGCAGCGCGCCACCACCTGCCTCGGGCCTCAGAGTGGCGGTTGTTACTCCGAGCAGCGCACCTTTGCGATCAACAATGGGTCCGCCCGAGTTACCCGGCTGAATGGGCGTCGATATCTGCAAGTAACGGGTATCGTCACCCAATCCCATTAATGAATTCACATTGCCTGTAGTAATCTTTACCGATGAAGAAAGAACAGAAGCGAGCGGATAGCCGAACGCGGCGATGTCCTCGCCCAGACGAGCGCCCGACGGCCTGATGGCAATTACAGTTGTCGATTTAGCGTTGATCCGAATCGCCGCCAGATCGTTGCCAACATCCAGTTTCACTTCGGATATGCGAGAACCATCCCCGGTGGTTATGCGTGAGCAATCTCGGATGACATGGGCATTAGTGACTGCCCAACCGTCAGAATTCACGAAGAAGGCCGTACCCGATCCAACAGGCTCTTCCGCGTGCGTAGCTATGGCCATAAACCAAAGCATAAACAAAGCTGAGCAAAGCCGTAAACACTTCGAACTTCGCAACGTACTCACCTGCCGAACGCATAACACGCACCAGTAAGCGCTACTTTTTGCAGGAATCCAACCTGTGACGAACTAGTGCGAAGGTTGAAGGGACGGTAAGCAGCATACGCTGCTGAGGATCAACTGCCTTCGGTAACCTCCCGTCGTTCGCTGGCATTCATCGTGCTACTGGCACGATGAATTCGTTTCGCGAACCGGCCGCTTATTCCGCCGCGAGCTGCCCGCTCGCCTTCATCTCCGCCACCTGCCGGATCGCGTCCGCCAGCACGGCGGTGTCCTGCGCGCCCATGACGGCGTATTTGCCCTCGAGGAGGAAGCAGGGCACGCCGGTGACGCCCATGCGCTGGGCCTGTTCGATCTCGGCCTGCACGGCGTCCTTGTCGGCGTCGGAGGCGAGCAGTGAGGTCACGAGCGCTTCGTCCATGCCGTTCTCGGCGGCGATGCGCGTGAGCTCGGCCTTGTTGCCGATATAGTCGCCCTTCTCGAAATTGGCCGCGAACAGCGCCTTCACCACACGGTTCTGCACGCCTTCGCCGGCCGAGGCCGCCCAGCGGATGACACGGTGGGCGTCGAGCGTGTTGGCGGCGATCCGGATGTCCTCGAAGTGGAAGTCGATGCCTTCCGCCGCGCCCAGCGGCACGATCCGGTCGTGGATCTGCTTCAGCTTCTCCTCGGAGCCGAACTTGGCGAGCATGTACTGCCTGCGGTCCTTGCCCTCCGGCGGGATGGTCGGGTCGAGCTGGTAGGGCCGCCAGTGCACGTCGACCTCGACGTTCGGCAGCGCGGCCACGGCCTTCTCAAGCCGCTTCTGGCCGATGTAGCACCAGGGGCAGACGACATCCGAAATGACGTCGACGCTGATCGTCTGTTTGTCGCTCATGGCCGTTCCTTTCCGGAATCAGGGTTGCCGCCACCAGGTCGTCAGCTGGTATCCGGTCAGGGGTGTCGTGTCGGGCCGGCCGATATGGTTCCAGCGCGCGACCCATTGCTCTGGCTGATGATAGAGCGGCACCACCCAGGCGCCACTCAACAAAACGCGATCATAGGCGCGCACGGCGTCCTCGAAGGCCGGCCGGTCGCGCGCATTGAGCAACGCGTCGATCATCGCATCGACCGCGGGCTCGCCCACGCCGGCATAGTTCATCGAGCCTTGCGCGTCCTTCGAGGCACTGCCCCAGCGGCCGACCTGCTCGACGCCGGGCGACAGCGACGAGGGATAATAGTTCAGGATCGCGTCGAAATCGCGCGAAATCAGCCGCTGCTGGTACTGCGCATCGTCAACCGAGCGTATGTCGAGCCGGATGCCAAGCAGCGCCAGCGTGCGCTGCCAGGCGAGGGCGACCGGCTCGCCTCCCTTGCTCTTCAGCATGATCTCGAAGGCCACCGGCTCGCCCGATGGCGACACCATCGTGGAGCCCTGGCGCTTGTAGCCTGCCGCGACGAGGATGTCGTAAGCCCTCTTCACGAAGGCCCGGTCGCGGCCGGACCCGTCGGAGACCGGCGGCTTCCAGGTGCCGGCGAGGATGTCGGGATCGACGGCGTCGGGGAAAGGAGCGAGCAGGGCCTTTTCTCCCTCGCTCGCCGGCGTGCCGAAGGAGGACAGCGAGGAGTTGTCGTAGAAACTCTTGGTACGGGTGAAGGAGTTGCCGAACAGGTTGGCGTTCACCCACTCGAAATCGAGCAGGTCTGCCAGAGCGCGCCGGAGCTGTTTGTCCTGGAGAACCGGCCGGCGCGAATTCAGCACGAAGCCGAGCATGCCCGACGGCACGCCGCTCCTGAACGTGTCCTTGATCACCTTGCCTTCGGCCACGGCCGGAAAGCCGTAGTCCTTGGCCCAGCGGCTCGAATCGGCCTCGATATGCACGTCGATCAGGCCCTTCTTGAAAGCCTCGAACATCGCATTGTCATCGCGGAAATAGTTGAGCCGGATCTCGTCGTAATTGTTGAAGCCCCGCCGCGACGGCAGGTCAGTGGCCCAGTAGTCCGGATTGCGCTTGAGCACGAGCAGCTCGCCCGGACGCACGGACGAGATCACATAGGGACCGGAGCCGATCAGCGGCTTGAGCGAGGATCTTGCGAAATTCTCGGCGTCCGTGGCGTGCTTCGGCAGGATCGGCCAGAGCGAGAGGATGAGGGGCAGTTCGCGGTCCGGCGCGACGAAGGTCAGGCGGACACCGTTCGGCGCGACCTTCTCCATCGTCGCGATCTTCTTGACCGTGGTGGCGTAGCGCGGCCAGCCTTTGTCGCGCAGCAGTTCGAGGCTGAAAATCACGTCGTCGGGCGTCACGGGCTGCCCGTCGGAGAATTTCGCCCGTTCGTCGAGCTGGAACTCGACGAAGCTCCGCGCGTCGTCGGTCTCGACGCTCTTCGCCAGGAGCGGATACATCGAGAACGGCTCGTCGGCGGAGCGCTGCATCAGCGAATCGAAGATATTGTAGCCGCGCTGCAGGTCGACGATGCCTGAGGCGCCCTGACCCTGCACGATGAAGGGGTTGAGGCTGTCGAACGTGCCCTGGAGCGCGTAATTGATCACGCCGCCCTTGGGTGCCTCGGGATTCGCATAGGGGAAGTGGTCGAAATCGGCAGGCAGAGCCGGCTGGCCGTGCATTGAGAGGCCGTGCGAGGGCTGCGCGTCCGCGGCTGGCGCCAGCGCGAGCAGTGCCGCCAGGGCGAGAGAAAGTGGTCGCAACATCCGATCAGAGCCTCCTTGGCGCCATCCGACCTTCCGAATCGCAGACCCGGTTTAACATGCGACGGCAGGCCTTAGCCAAGCTGTCGAAAGCACCGCACACCGCGTCTTTCGCGCTGGATTCCGCGGGCCATGCGGTGTAACAGGCCCGCACAAGTCATCCTGTTGCCTCAATTGGGCAACAATGAGCTTCGCAACGCTCCGCCTTGCGGGCACGATGTCGTCTGAGAGGAAACTACTTGATGAGCAGCAAAGCTACTCGCATCTCGGTCATCGCGGCTGGCCTCGTCGGCCTCGCTGCAGCGAGCGTGCCTTCGGCCTACGCGCAGCAGCAGCCCGCGGCAGCCGGCCCCGGCGGCATTCCGCGCGGCTGGTTCAAGGTCTGCGGCAAGGAGCAGGACTTCGACATCTGCAACGTGCAGAACCAGGTTCTCGCCCAGACCGGTCAGATGCTGACCGCCGTGCAGCTCGCCGAGTTCAAGGGCAAGATCAACCGCCGCGCGCTGCAGGTCTCCGTTCCGGTCGGCCGCCTGCTTCCCGCCGGCGTGACAATGCAGATCGACGGCAACAAGCCGACCAAGCTCGAATTCACCACCTGCTTCCAGGACCGCTGCGTCGCCGACGCGCCGCTCACCGACGCGATCGTCGCGGCGATGAAGAAGGGCACGGACCTGACGCTGACCACCTACAACTTCCAGAACCAGCCGAACCCGATCAAGGTATCGCTCTCCGGCTTCACCGGCGCCTATGACGGCGAGCCGCTGCAGCAGAGCGACATGGCCGAGCGCCAGAAGGCCGCCGAGGAATACATCCAGCGCAACCAGGAGAAGCTCGCCGAGCAGCTCAAGGCCGCGCAGGAAAAGGCCAAGGCCGGCAACTGAGCTATCTCAAGCGAAGTCGAATACGCGACGGGGCCTTACGGCCCCGTTTTGCTTTCTGGCCTTCCGATCATTGGCGTCATCCTCGGGCTTGTCCCGGGGATCTACGACCTTGCCAAGCAACTGAGAGCATTACCTGTTTCGGCAATGACCAGCGTCGGTGGATTCTCGGGACAAGCCCGAGAATGACGACCTGAGGCGACGCATCACATCTTCGGGCTGAAACGCCTGAGTGTCCGGTTTTGCCCCGCTCAGTGCCGCGCGGTGCGCTTGCGCTCGTAGCCGCCGCCGGGCAGGGCGTCGAACATCTCGCCCAGCTGCGCATGGCGCACGGGCTCTCCGGTGTCGTCGGGCAGCAGGTTCTGCTCCGAAACGTAGGCTACGTATTCCGTCTCGGCATTCTCGGCCAGCAGATGGTAGAACGGCTGGTCCTTGCGCGGCCTCACCTCAGCCGGGATCGCCTGGTACCATTCCTCGGTGTTGTTGAACTCCGGATCGACGTCGAAGATGACGCCGCGGAACGGAAAGATCCGGTGCCGCACCACCTGGCCGATCTGGAATTTTGCCTGACGGATCTGCGTCATCGTCTACCTCTTTGGTTCTATGTGACGCAGGAACCGCGCCGATTCAATGGCGCTGGCGCTTGACGCCCCATGACGCAGCGCGATAGCGCGGACGCCCATGTATGACGTCTTCGGCCTCGTCCTGCCGTTCTTCGGACTGATCTTCCTCGGCTTCGTGGTGGCGCGGATCACGCGCCAGCCGCTGGAAGCGCTCGGATGGATGAACACGTTCATCATCTATGTGGCATTGCCGGCACTGTTCTTCCAGCTCCTGTCCAAGACGCCGATCGAGCGGCTGACCGAGTGGAGCTATATCTTCGGCGCGGTTGCGTCGACCTACATCGTCTTCACGCTGATGTTCGGCGGTTCGTGGCTGACGGGTCGCAACATCGCCGAATCCACGATCAAGGGCCTCGCCTCCGCCTACGGCAATATCGGCTATATGGGACCGGGCCTGGCGCTGCTCGCCTTCGGCGAGGAGGCGGCGGTGCCGGTGGCGCTGATCTTCTGCTTCGAGAACATCATCCATTTCGCTATCGCGCCGATGATGATGGCGCTGTCTGGCGGCGAGAAGCGGCCGCCGCTGGCGCTGGCCGGCGACGTGATCCGCAAGATCGCGCTGCATCCCTTCATCATCGCCACCGCCGTCGGCGTCGCGGCCGCGGCGCTGCACTATCAGGCGCCGGTGCCGGTCGACCGCCTGTTCGAGACGCTGGCGCGGGCGGCCGCACCCTGCGCTCTGTTCGCAATGGGCGTGACGCTCGCACTGCGCCCGCTGAAGCGCGTGCCGAAGGAGCTCGGATTGATCGCGGCGCTGAAGCTCGTCGTTCACCCGGTGCTCTGCTATGTCGTGCTCTCGGCCGTGGGCGACTTCCAGCCGGTGTGGATCTACACCGCGGTGCTGCTCGCGGCACTTCCCACCGCCACCAACGTCTTCGTCATCGCGCAGCAATACGGCGTGTGGGTCGAGCGCGCCTCGGCCAGCATCCTGCTGACAACGCTGCTGTCGGTTGGCACGGTGACGGGCCTGCTCTACCTGATCAAGACCGGCGTGTTACCGCCGGACCTGTTTCCGCCAGCCTGAAGCGATCCGCGCGAAGCCGCTGCCGGGCTGCATGCCCTCGCGCATGACGAAGCCGCGCAGCGGCGAGACGGCCGCGAGAAGCCCAAGGCCGGCGCTGCGGGCCACCTGGGCGGGCAGGAAGTCTGACAGCAGCGTGACGTTGAGCGAATTGACCGCCGTCTGCCGCGCGATAACGTCGAGCCGCCGCGCCGAGCGGTAGGCGGAAAGCGCCCGTTCGGAGCCCGGATCGTCGCGGTGGTTCACTGCGGTATCGACAAGGTCCGCGACGTCGCGGATGCCGAGGTTCATGCCCTGCGCGCCGATGGGCGGGAACACGTGTGCGGCCTCGCCGACCAGCGCGACGCGGCTCGAAGCCATCGTGGAGGGCAGCAGCGCCGACATCGGGTAGATCTGGCGGCCGGGCTCGACCTCGACCTTGCCGAGGATCGACTCGATACGCTCCTCGATGCGATCGGACAGGCTGCGATCATCGAGCGCGGACAGCTCGGCCGCCGTCTCGGGCGAGACGATCCAGACAAGGCTGGAGCGATTGCCGGGCAGTGGGACCTGGGTGCAGGGGCCGGTCTCGGTATGGAACTCCGTCGAGACATGGCCATGGTCGCGCGAATGGCCGAAGTTGAGCACGAGGGCCGTCTGCGGATAGTCGCGCCTGGCCACCGTGATGCCCGCGGCCTCGCGCGCCGGCGACATCCGCCCGTCGGCCGCCACGGCGAGGGAGGCGGAGATGGTTTCGCCCGAAGGGAGAATGGCGGATGCCCGCTCGTCGCCAAGCCGCCACTCGCTGACGAGCGACCCGACACGGGTGATCCGAAATTCCTTCTCCACCGCCTCCTTGAGCATGCGAAGCAGGACGGTGTTGGGGATGTTGGTGCCGAACATCGCCGCGCCGATCTCGCTGGCGCGGAAGGTCACCGGCGCGCTGCGGATGAGGCGGCGGGTACCGTCGATGATCCGCATCACCTCCAGCGGCGCGGTCTCATCGCGCGAGAAGGGCGGCAGACCGAGCTTTTCGAGATATTCCAACGCCGGCAGCATCAACGCCGTGGTGCGGCGGTCGCCGGCATTGGGCTGCGGGCCGACGAGCGCGACCGACAGGCCCGCCTGCGCCAGGGCGATCGCCGCGATCGACCCGACGGGGCCTGCGCCGGCGACGAGAACATCATGCTCGTTTGATGCGGACATGGCGGTTTCCATTCCTCGCTTTCGATGAAGTCATTGACCAAGTCGGCGCATATTGCCAGCGTTCAAAGTGGCGCAGGGGAGCGGGTGGCCAAATGGCTGTGCAATCGCGCCTTACCGCTTGTGCGGCGGCAAGCCGTGCCTGTATCTTCGCGGCGAAATGGAGGGAGCGGCGGTGAGGCGCGTGGCGGGGTATCGACAGTCGGCAGGGCCAGCGGCGGACCGTCGCGGCAGCGGCCTTATCGCCACCCCCTTTTGCCGGACCTTGCCGCGGTGAAGAAGCCGACCAAAGTCACCTGGCCCCAGGCGAGGGCCTTCTCCGTTCACCTGTTCACGGCGTCGGGCTCGTTCCTGGCCTTCCTGTCGCTGGTCGCGGCGAGCGAGGAGCGCTGGACGGCGATGTTCTGGTGGCTGGGCCTTGCCCTCCTTGTCGACGGCATCGACGGACCGGTCGCCCGCAAGCTGCAGGTGAAGGAAATCCTGCCGACCTGGTCGGGTGAACTGCTGGACAACATCATCGACTACGTCACCTACGTGCTGATCCCCGCCTTCGCGCTCTACCAGCGCGGCTTCATGGGCGAGAACCTGTCCTTCCTGTCGGCCGCGATCATCGTCGTCTCGAGCGCGATCTACTACGCGGACACCGGCATGAAGACGAAGGAGAACTTTTTCAAGGGCTTCCCGGTCGTCTGGAACATGGTGGTGTTCACGCTTTTCGTCATCGAGCCGGGCGAATGGGTGTCCTTTGCCGTGGTCGTGATCGCCGGCATCCTCACTTTCGTGCCGATGAACTTTCTCCATCCGGTACGGGTCGCGCGGCTGCGCTGGCTGAACTTGCCTGTCACGCTTCTATGGTGCGGCTTCGGCGCGGTGGCGCTCGTGCAACAGATGGAAGCATTCGACTGGGTCAAGATCGGCATCGCCGTCACCGGTATCTACCTGTTCGTCATCGGCGGCATCATGCAGCTCTTTCCCACCCTGGGCGCCCGGAGGACCTGAGACATGACCAAGGCAATCCGCATCCATCAACCCGGCGGACCGGAGGTGATGCAGTGGGAAGATATTCCCGAGCCGATCGCGAAACCCAGCGAGGTCGTGATCCGGCAGACCGCCGTGGGCCTGAACTTCATCGACGTCTACTATCGCACCGGGCTTTACCCGGCGCCCGCGGGGCTGCCGCTCGTTCCCGGCAATGAGGCCGCGGGCGTGGTCACCGCGCTGGGCGAAGGCGTGACGGACCTGAAGGTGGGCGACCGTATCGCCTATGCGGGACCCATCGGCGCCTACGCTCAGGACAGAGCGATCGCCGCCGACAGGCTCGTCAAGCTTCCGGACGGCGTGAGCGATCGGCAGGCGGCCGCGATGATGCTGAAGGGCATGACTGCCTCATTCCTGCTGCGCCGCACCTTCAAGGTGAAGCCCGGCGACACGATCCTCTTCCATGCGGCTGCCGGCGGCGTCGGTCTGATCGCCGGCCAGTGGGCGAAGCATCTGGGTGCGACCGTGATCGGCACGGCGGGCTCGGCCGACAAGGTCGAGCTTGCGAAAGCGCACGGCTACGACCACGTCATCAACTACCGCGAGCGCAACTTCGTCGAGGAGGTCCGCGAGATCACCGGCGGCAGGATGTGCGACGTCGTTTACGATTCCGTCGGCGCCGATACCTATATGGGCTCGCTCGACTGCCTGAGGCCGATGGGCATGTTCGTCGCGTTCGGCCAGTCGTCCGGGCCGATACCGCCGTTCAACCTCGGCCTGCTCGCGCAGAAGGGATCGCTCTTTGCGACGCGTCCGACGTTGTTCGTCTACATCGCCAAGCGCGAGGATCTCGAAGAGATCGCGGGCTCCCTGATGGATGTTGTCGCCAGCGGCGTGGTCAAGATCGACGTCAACCAGACCTATGCGCTGTCCGACGCGGCGAAGGCCCATGCCGATCTCGAAGGGCGCCGCACGACTGGAGCCACGGTGCTCCTGCCCTGATCGATTGCCCGATTTCTGCGCAGGAATCGTTGAAGCACTTTCAACGCGCGAAACGCTTTGCGTTTGATGGTGGCCCCGCCTACCATCAGGACGGGAACATAAACGAGCTGGAAAATCAGCGCATGGGGAACGAATTGGCGGGCGGACCGGCATCTGAGCCGGAGCTCCTTCTCGACGTGAGGGGGCTCACGAAAATCTTTGGATCCCTCACCGCCTGCAACAGCGTCGATCTCCAGATCGCGAAGGGCGAGATCCACGCTCTCTTGGGCGAAAACGGCGCCGGCAAGTCGACGCTGGTGAAAATGCTGTTCGGCACCCTGGCGCCCAACTCCGGCGAGATATTCTGGAACGGCAAGTCGGTCAGGATCGGCAGCCCGGCCGAGGCGCGGCGGCTCGGCATCGGCATGGTGTTCCAGCACTTTTCGCTGTTCGAGGCGCTGACGGCGGCGGAGAACATTGCGCTCTCGCTCGACTCCTCGACGCCGATCGGCGCGATTGCGGCCAAGGCGAAGGAACTGTCGCACAGCTACGGCCTTCCGCTCGATCCGGGCTCACTCGTCGGCGACCTGTCGGTGGGAGAGCGCCAGCGCATCGAGATCATCCGCTGCCTGCTGCAGGTGCCGGACCTGATCATCCTCGACGAGCCGACCTCGGTGCTCACGCCGCAGGAAGCCGACAAGCTGTTCGAGACCCTGGAAAGGTTGCGCGGCGAAGGAAAATCGATCCTCTACATCAGCCATCGGCTGGAAGAGGTGCAGCGCATCTGCGACCGCGCGACGGTGCTGCGCCATGGCAAGGTGGTGGCGCACTGCAATCCGCGCCAGGAGACGGCCGGCTCGCTGGCGCGCATGATGGTGGGCGGCGACGTGCACGAGGTGCATCGCGAGCATCCCGACCATGTCGAGGGCGCGCCGCTGATCGAGATCCGCAACCTGTCGCAGGCGCCGAAGGGCCCGTTCTTGATGCCGCTCAGGAACATCAGCCTGACGGTCAGGGCCGGTGAAGTGGTCGGCATCGCCGGCGTTGCCGGCAACGGGCAGGGCGAGTTCTTCGACGCGGTGAGCGGTGAGGCGACACAGGGCGATGCAGCCACCGTGCGCATCCGCAGCATCGATGCTGGCACGCTGGGCATCACCGGCCGCCGGCTGCTCGGCGCTGGCTTCGTGCCGGAAGAGCGGCTTGGCCATGGCGCGGTGCCGGGCATGAAGCTTTCCGACAACATGCTGCTCGCGCGCCACAGGTCCGACGCCAAGGCCTTCCTCGGCGGCGGTCCGCTCGGCTTCATCCGCCGCGACGCGATCGAGGCGACGACCAAGCGGGTGATCGAGGAGATGGACGTGCGCAAGAGCGCGGAGGATCCGGAAGCCTCCGCATTGTCCGGCGGCAACCTGCAGAAGTTCATCATCGGCCGCGAGCTGGACCGCAAGCCGTCCGTGCTCGTCGTCAACCAACCGACGTGGGGCGTCGACGCGGGCGCGGCCGCACGCATCAGGCAGGCGCTGATCGACCTAACGCGGTCGGGCTCGGCCGTCATCGTCATCAGCCAGGACCTCGACGAGCTGTTCGAGATCGCCGACCGCATCGCCGTCATGGCGCATGGCGAGATGTCGCAGACGATCCCGATCCAGGAGGCCACGCGCGAAAAGATCGGCCTCCTGATGGGCGGCGCGGACGCGGGAGCGCACTGATGCGGCTGGAACTCATCAAGCGCCCGCAGCATTCGAAGCTGTTCAGCGCACTGTCGCCCTTCATCGCCTTCCTGCTGACGGTGATTGCCGGCGCGGTCCTGTTCGCGCTGCTGGGAAAGAGCCCGGGTGCCGCGCTCTACGCCTATTTCATCGCGCCGCTGACCGACCTCTGGTCGCTGCATGAGCTCGTCATCAAGGCAGCGCCGCTGATCCTGATCGCGGTCGGCCTGTCGGTCTGCTACCTGTCGAACAACTGGAACATCGGCGCCGAAGGGCAGTTCGTGATGGGGGCGGTGGTGGGCGCCATGCTGCCGATCCTCTATCCCGGCCTGCAGCAGTCGCCGATGGCGCTCCCGGTGATGCTGGTCATGGGCGCACTCGGGGGGGCGGCCTATGCGGCCATTCCCGCCTTCCTCAAGGCCCGCTTCAACACCAACGAGATCCTGACCAGCCTGATGCTGGTCTATGTCGCCCAGCTCTTCCTCGACTGGCTGGTGCGCGGCCCATGGCGCGATCCGGCGGCGATGAACTTTCCGCAGGCGCCGCGCTTCACCGGCTACGCCATCCTGCCGGAACTGCTGCCGGCGTCCGGCCGCGCCAATATCGGCATCCTGTTCGCGCTGATTGCAGCCGTGCTGGTCTGGATCCTCCTGACGCGTACAAAGAAGGGCTTCGAGGTGCGCGTCATCGGCATGAGCCCGCGGGCAGGGCGCTTTGCCGGCTTCTCGACAACCGGCGCGATCTTCTTCTCGTTCCTTCTCTCCGGCGCGTTGGCCGGGCTTGCCGGCATTTCCGAAGTGTCGGGCGCGATCGGACGCCTGCAGCCGTCGATCTCGCCGGGCTACGGCTTTGCGGCGATCATCGTCGCCTTCCTCGGCCGGCTCAATCCGCTCGGCATCATCGCCGCCGGCACTGTGCTGGCGTTGACCTATCTCGGCGGCGAGGTCGCGCAGATCGAGGTCGGCGTCTCCGACAAGGTCGTGCGCGCCTTCCAGGGCCTGCTCCTGTTCTTCGTGCTCGCCTGCGACACGCTCATCCACTACCGCATCCGCCTGACGCGACCCGAGAAGGCGACGGCGCCCGTGACGGAGGCCAAGGCCGATGCTTGAATCGATCCTGCTCACCATCGCGACCGCCTCGACGCCGCTGCTGATCGCCGCCATCGGCGAGCTGGTGGTCGAGCGCTCCGGCGTGCTGAACCTCGGCGTCGAGGGCATGATGCTGATGGGTGCCGTCATCGGCTTCGGCGTGGCGCTGACCACCGGCAATCCCTGGCTCGGCGTGCTGGCGGGCATCGTCGCAGGCGCGGCCTTCTCGATGCTCTTTGCCTTCCTGGCGCTGACCCTCGCCACCAACCAGGTCGCCACTGGCCTGGCGTTGACGCTGCTCGGCGTCGGTGCGTCCGGCATGATCGGCGAGGCCTTCGTCGGACAGCCCGGCGTCAAGCTGACACCAATCCACATTCCCGGCCTCACAGACCTGCCGTTCGGCCGCTTCCTGTTCGGGCAGGACCCGATGTTCTACATCTCGCTCATCCTGGTCGCGGCGGTGTCGTGGTTCCTGTTCCGTACGCGCGCGGGCCTGACGCTCCGCTCGGTCGGCGACAGCCATACCTCGGCGCATGCGCTCGGCATCAAGGTGATCCGCATCCGCTATGCGGCGGTCGCCTTTGGCGGCGCCTGCGCCGGGCTCGCCGGCGCGCAAATGTCGCTGGTCTATACGTCGCAGTGGATCGAGAACATGACGGCCGGCCGCGGCTGGATCGCGCTGGCGCTGGTGGTGTTCGCCTCGTGGCGGCCTTTCCGCGTGCTGCTCGGCGCTTACCTCTTTGGCGCAATCACCATTGCCCAGCTGCATGTGCAGGCGCTCAGCCCCAACGACATCGCCGTCGGCTCCGGCCCGTTCTGGCTGCTGAGCGAAAGCGGTCGCTGGCTGCTGTCGGTGCTGAAGACGGTCCCGGCACAGTTCCTGTCGGCGCTGCCCTATCTGGCGACGGTGGTGGTGCTTGTGCTTATCTCGCGCAACCGGCGCCTGACGCTGATCAACACGCCCGCCTGTCTCGGGCGACCCTTCGTGCCGGACCGCTGAGGTCCGGCTCAACCGAAAGCCCGGAAGGCTTGCAACCATAGAGGAAGACACCATGAGAAAACTCGTCATAGCCCTCGCGGCGTCGGCAGCCGCGATCATCGCATCGGGCAACGCCTTCGCGCAGGAGAAGACCAAGGCCTGCTTCATCTATGTCGGCCCGATCGGCGACTTCGGCTGGTCGTACCAGCATCACCAGGGCGCGCTGGAGATGCAGAAGGCGATCGGCGAGGACAAGGTCGAGATCGCCTATCTCGAAAGCGTGCCGGAAGGCGCGGACGCCGAGCGCGCCATCGAGCGCTTCGCCCGCTCCGGCTGCAAGATCATCTTCACGACCTCATTCGGCTACATGGACGCGACCAACACGGTTGCCGCCAAGTTCCCGGACGTGAAGTTCGAGCACGCGACCGGCTTCAAGCGCGACACGCCGAATGTCTCGACATACAATTCGAAGTTCCACGAGGGCCGCTACGTGCAGGGCGTGATCGCCGCCAAGCTGTCCAAGGCGGGCGTCGCCGGCTACATCGCTTCCTTCCCCATCCCCGAGGTCGTGATGGGCATCAACTCCTTCGTGCTCGGCGCGCAGTCGGTCAATCCGGACTTCAAGGTCAAGGTGGTGTGGGCCAACACGTGGTTCGATCCGGGCAAGGAAGCCGACGCCGCCAAGGCGCTGCTCGACCAGGGCGTCGACATCATCACCCAGCACACCGACTCGACCGCGCCGATGCAGGTAGCGCATGAGCGCGGCGTGAAGGCGTTCGGCCAGGCCTCGGACATGATCAAGTTCGGTCCCGAGACCCAGCTCACCTCGATCGTCGACAACTGGGGTCCTTACTACACCGAGCGGGTCAAGGCGGTGATGGACGGATCCTGGAAGCAGGTGGACGTCTGGGGCGGCATGAAGGAAGGGCACGTCGTGATGGCGCCCTACACCAACATGCCCGACGACGTGAAGAAACTGGCCGAGGAGACCGAGGCCAAGATCAAGGGCGGCTTCAACCCGTTCACCGGCCCGATCAAGAAGCAGGACGGCTCGGAATGGCTGGCCGCCGGCGCAACCGCTCCGGACGGCGAACTGCTCGGCCTGAACTTCTACGTCCAGGGCGTGGACGATCAGCTGCCGAAGCAGTAATCCGGCGAGCATCACGGAACAGGGAAGGGCGCCGTTACGGCGCCCTTTCTTTTTGGGTCCACCCTGTCCTAAGCCGGCTTGGCGTGCGCGATGTTCCTGGTGATCGACGTGATCGACAAAGCGAGCCGGGAGAGCGCCGGTCGGGCAACCCGCATCAGGGCGTGCCGCATCGGCGTTTCAATCCAGCGCCAGATGAACCAGGAGAGACCCAGCATCGCGGCAGCGACGAGTCCGGCTGCCGGCCACTTGCCTGCCAGCGGCGCGAGCGCGTCGATCGCTGTGTAGCCGATGTTCTGGTGCAGCAGATAGAGCGGATAGGTGAGGCCGCCGACCGCGAGCGATAGACGCGTCGCGCTGACCTTGGCGCGCAGCAGGATCGCGGCGACCAACAGGGCGTGCATGGCGAGATTGGCGGCGGCGAGGCCGATCATCGGGACCGATGTGCCATAATGGGCCTGCATCCACGCCTTGCCGATCGCCATCAGACTTGTTGACAGGGTGAGCGAGGCTGCCAGCAGCACCAGCGCCTCGGCGGAGCGCCCACGAGTCTGGATATAGTGGATTAGAATGCCCGAGGCGAAGAGCGGCGCGTATTCGGTGAGGAACAGCAAGCGCATCGCGTGGCTGCCGATCGAGAACTCGTTCACAGCGGAAAGCACCAGCCATACGGCGACGAGTTCGAGGCGAAGCGTCTGGAAGGCACCCGACATCAGCGCGAGCGTCACCCAGCCGTAGAAGATCAGCTCGAGCACGATGGACCAGTAGACGCCGTCGACGAACCCTTCGCCCAGCGCCGGCGCGAACATGAACAGGTTCGCGACATAGTGCCGGACCGTGACGCTGCCCCATTCCGGCTGAACGGCGAGCATCACGGCGAAGGTGATGGTCATGCAGACAAGGAATCCCGGATAGAGACGCACGAAGCGCGCGACGGCAAAGTCGAGCCAGCCGCGTCCCTCGGCCGACCAGGCGATGACATAGCCGCTGATCAGGAAGAACAGATGGACGCCGAGATAGCCATATATCGCGATTTCCGCGGCCTGCGGATAACCCTCCTGAAGAAAGCCGCCCGCGGCCGCGCCACGGAAAAGATAGTGGAACGCCACGACCGCGAGCGCCGCGACGAGGCGGAGCCAGTCCAGAGTGGCGATGCGATCGGCAGGTGACACGTTCCGGGACATACCTTTCCCAGTGCAAATGCCTTGCCAGATGGAGCTGGGTTGTCTGTCCCGCGAGAGGCAAGCCTCCGAGGAGGGAGACCGGCTCGCTGCCTGCTGCTGACAAAAGGCTGTCAGGAACCTTCGGCTAGACTGACGGTTGCGGACTGGAATCGCACAGCAAGAGGAGGCTGCCATGCTGAAATTCTACCACGCCCCATGGTCGCGATCGTCGGGGACGCTCTGGCTGCTGGAGGAACTCGGGGTCGACTATCAGATGGAGATGATCGACATCCGTGCCGAGGGCGGCGTTTCGGAAAGCTATCGGGCCGTTCAACCGAACAAGAAGGTTCCCGCCATCGTGCATCGCGGCATCGTCATCACCGAACGCGCCGCGATCGCTATCTACCTTGCGGACATGTTTCTCGAAGTCGGCCTCGCGCCGGCAGTCGGCGATCCGGCACGCGGGCCGTATCTCACGATGACGGTCTATTGCGATTCGGTGCTCGATCCTGCGATCTCGGCCCATGCTCAGGATTTCCGATATACGAGCAACCAGTTCTCGTTCGGACTGTTCGACGACATGGTGAACTATCTGGAGCGGGTCCTCTCGGAACGCAGATACGCCGCCGGGGACAGTTTCACCGCTGCCGACACGCAACTGGGATCGGCGATCGGCTACACGATGAACATGATGAACGTGCTGCCGCGGCGACCGGTCTTTGAGGACTACATGTCCAGGATCGTGGACCGGCCCGCCTACAAACGGGCGCAGGCGAAGGACATGGAGATGGCCCGGACTGTGCCGTTCTTTGCCAAGGAGTTTGCAAAAGGCTAGCGCAGACTTCCGATGAAGGGGAGCCAAATTGCTGTTCGCCCGTTGATCGGGCATGAAGGCATTGCTGCTGCACAATCCGACCGCGGGTCGTGAAGATCACGACCGGATCGAGCTCATCGCGCGGTTCGAGCAGGCGGGTTACGAGCCGCACTACTGCTCGACCAAATCGGACCGTTTCCCCGAGCTCCTGGACGAACCCTTCGACCTTCTCGCGGTCGCCGGCGGAGATGGTACGGTCAGGAAGGTCGTCACGAGGCTCACCCACCGCGCGACGCCGCTGATCGTCTTGCCACTCGGTACCGCCAACAATGTCGCGCGGTCGCTTGGCATACCTCTGGATGGCTTCGAGCTTCCACGCCCCGACGAGATCGGTGACTGCCTGGAGAGGCTCGATCTGGGTCTCGGCACCTTCGGCAAAATCACAACCGTGCTCGCCGAGGGCATCGGGATGGGCGCTCTCGCCGCCACCATGGATGAGAAGGTCGGCAAGGGCGAGAAGGGCGAGGACAAGATCGTCGCCGCGCGGAAGATCGTGGCGCGCGTCATCTCGAAGGCGAAGCCATTCAAGGCGACGCTACAGATCGACGACCGGACCGTCGAAGGGAAGTTCCTCTTCGTCGAGGCGCTGCTTCACGCATTCTGCGGCCCGGCGCTGCGACTGTGTCCGCTTGCGGATTCCGGCGACGGCCTGCTGGATATCGTCCTGCTCGAGGAGGAGCGGGGCGAGGAAATGGCGGCTTGGGTGACATCGCCGGAGAACTCCGATCCGCCCGTCCGCATCGAGCGCGGGAAGAAGGTGGTCTTTGAATGGTCGGAGAAGCCGCTGCTGCGCATCGATGACGAACGGGCGGAACTTCCGTCATCGGTGAAGTCGGTGGAGATGCGCGTTCACGGAGAGCCCCTCCAGGTGGTCATTCCCCGGAGCGAAGTTTCGGGCGAAGAGGAGAAAAGGCAGGCAGTCGGATGATCGAACTTCCAGATACGAAAGACCTGGCGGAGATCGAGCGCGTGGCGGTGGAACTCGCCAGTCTCGCCGGGGCAGAGATCACCAACGCGCTCGGCGGCATCCTGGCGGTGAAATACAAGGGAGAGACCGAAGCCGAACAAATGTGGCGCGATCCGGTGTCGGAGGTGGACCAGCGCGTGGAGGAGATGATCCGCGCGCGGCTGGCTGACAAGTTTCCCGACCACGGCATCATCGGCGAGGAGTTCGCGCCCGCCGAGGCGACAGGCAGCAGCGACTTCGTCTGGGCGGTGGACCCCGTGGACGGCACAACCAATTTCGTCAACGGCTTTCCCCTCTGCGCCGCCTCCATCGGCGTGCTGTGGAAGGGCGTTCCCGTGGTCGGTGCCGTCTGGTGCGGCACGAGCCAGGCGCTCCGGCCCGGCGTCTATCATGCCTCGGCGGGCGGTCCGCTACGGTTCGGCACGGACGAGATCGTCCCTAAGGCAAACCCCGCGGTCAGGCGAAGGCTGGCCGGCGTGCCGAGGCCAATCCCGGGACGGGGCGGTTGGGAGACGCGAAAGACCGGTTCCGCGGCGCTCGAATGCGCCTTCGTCGCCGCCGGGATCCTGGAAGCCGCCCGCTTCGAGAGCCCGAACATATGGGACGTTGCCGCTGGCCTGGCGCTGCTCGACGCCTCGGACGCGGTCGTGCTGACCGAAAAGGACGGGACGTGGGAGCCGTTCGAGACTTTCGCAGGGCACGGCGCAGCCGACCCGTTCACCGCCATGCGCACGTGGCGGCGGCCGCTCATGATCGGCCGCGTCGAAAGCGCAATGCTGACATCCGGCTTCGAGGTGCTGGCCGCGGCCGAGTAGGCTCAGACCGCCGTGCCGTAGAGGTCGTAGGCGTCGGCGCGGTCGATCTTGACGGTGAGGATGTCGCCGACGCGCATCGGGCGGCGCGACTGGATATGGACGTTGCCGTCGATCTCCGGCGCGTCGTATTTCGTCCGCCCCCTGGCGGCGAGGCCGTTCGCCTCATCGATGATGACGGGGAGCCGCTTGCCAACCTTCTTCTGGAGCTGGGAGGCGGACACTTTCTGCTGGCGCTGCATGAAGCGATGCCAGCGGGCTTCCTTGACCTCCTGCGGCACGGCGGGCAGGTCCATCGCCTCGGAGCGGGCGCCGCCGACCGGCTCGTATTTGAAGCAGCCGGCGCGGTCGATCTTCGCCTCGTCCAGCCAGTCGAGCAGGATCTCGAAATCCTCTTCCGTCTCGCCCGGGAAACCGACGATGAAGGTCGAGCGCACGGCGAGGTCCGGGCAGATGTCGCGCCAGCGGCGGATGCGCTCCAGCGTCTTCTCCTGATGCGCGGGGCGGCGCATGTTCTTCAGGACGTTGGGGGCTGCATGCTGGAAAGGGATGTCGAGATAGGGCAGCACCTTGCCTTCCGCCATCAGCGGAATGACCTCGTCGACATGCGGGTAGGGGTAGACGTAGTGCAGCCGCACCCAGATGCCCATCTCGCCGAGCTCGCGCGACAGGTCGAGGAACTTTGCCCGGACCTCGCGGTCCTTCCAGACGCTGGCCTGGTACTTGATGTCGACGCCGTAGGCGCTGGTGTCCTGCGAGATGACCAGCAGCTCCTTCACGCCGGCGTTCGCGAGCCGCTCGGCCTCGCGCAGCACGTCCGCCGCCGGCCGGGAGACGAGGTCGCCGCGCAGCGCCGGGATGATGCAGAAGGTGCAGCGGTTGTTGCAGCCTTCGGAAATCTTCAGATAGGCGTAGTGGCGCGGCGTGAGCTTGACGCCCTGCGGCGGGATGAGGTCGATATAGGGCTCGTAAGCGGCCGGCACCGCCTCGTGGACGGCCGCCATCACGCTCTCATAGGCCTGCGGTCCGGTGATCGCGAGCACGTTCGGATGCTTCTCGCGGATCAGGTCCGGCGTGGCGCCCATGCAGCCGGTGACGATCACCTTGCCGTTCTCGGACATGGCCTGGCCGATCGCCGCGAGCGACTCGTCGCGGGCTGAATCGAGGAAACCGCAGGTGTTCACGACCACCAGGTCGGCTCCGTCGTGCTTTCGGGCGATCTCGTAGCCCTCGGCGCGCAGGCGCGTGATGATACGCTCGGAATCGACGAGCGCCTTCGGGCAACCGAGACTGACGAAGCTGACGCGCGGGGCGTTCATTGGGCACGACCTGTTGGGCGGAAGTCGCGCCCTATGCCACAGCGCGCCGCAAACGACAACATCCGCAACGCCGCAGCTAGCCCGCGAAGCCGCCTTGATCGAGAAACGCCTGCTCCTGCGGCGTCGTCTCGCGTCCGAGCGAACGGTTGCGATGGGGGAAGCGGCCGAACGCCTTGATGATGTCCAGGTGGATAATGGCGTATTGCAGGGCCTCTCCGCCGAGCGGCGTGAACAGCTCGACCGATCGTTCCTGGTCGGCGAGGTCTTCCGAATGTTCGAAAGGCAGATAGATGAAAGACCGAAGCTCCTCGGCGACGCCCTTGTCATAGCCCATCGACACGGCATGCCTGGCATGATGACGCGCCAGCGGATCGGTCGCGAACATGTGCGCCGTACCGCGGAAGCAGTTGCGCGGGAACTGGTCGAGCAGGATCATCAGGGCAAGCGCGCCGTCCGGCGACGAATTCCAGTGATCGAGCTCGCGCCGGGCAGCGCGCCAGTGCTGGTCCTGATGCGCGGCGCGGAATGCATCGTCGAAGCCATCGTCCTTGCGGAACCACGCATCCGGACCCGCCTCGCGCCAGAAGCCGGTGATGATCGATATATCCTTCTCGTCGCCCGTCATCGGCTCGCTCCCTCAGTTTCAGTCGATCCGCCTCGAAGCACGTCTTCTGCTTCCTTGTTGAGCGCCTTGCCGGCGCGCTTCGGCGTGGCAACCGGCGCGGGCACGGGCTGGTTGCCTTTGAACAGGTTGCTGCCGGAATAGATGTCGCCCGCAAGCTGCATCGCGAAACGTTCCTGATCGCGGCGGCGGACCTCCTCGATCGTCTCGGCCGCGTCCGCATACGGAACGCCGATGAACTGCAACACCTCGGTGGAGAAGGTAAGGGCGGATTCGAGCGTCTCGCGCAGCTGATATTCGACACCCGCATGGACGAGCTTGAGCGCAGCACCCCGGTCGAAAGCGCGCGCAAACACGGGCACCATCGGGAAGTTCGCCTTGAGATGCTCGGCGATCAGCACGGCCGCGTCCGCCTTGTCGACGCAGATCAGCACGGCCTGCGCCTTGTCGGCGCCGGCGGCATGGAGGATGTCGAGCCGGGTGCCGTCGCCGTAATAGACCTTGAAGCCGAAGCGGCCCGCGACCTGGATCATCTCGACGTCGTTGTCGATGATCGACACGTCGGCGCCGCGCAGGATGAGCGGCTGGCTGGCGATCTGGCCGAAACGGCCAAAGCCGATGATCAATATGTTGCCGGAGAGGCCGTCGACAACCTCGATGCCTTCGAGCGACTGCTCCTCCGACGGCAGGAAGCGCGGCAGGAACATGATCATCAGCGGCGTCATCGCCATCGAGATGATGATCGTCGCCGTCAGCGCCGCGTTCATGTCCGCGTCGAAGATGCCGACGCTGGTGGCGGCCGCATAGAGCACAAAGGCGAATTCGCCGCCCTGGGCCATGTAGACGGCGCGCATCAGCGCTTCCCGGTGCGACGACCGGAGGAAGCGGGCGACCGTGTAGATGCCGATCGCCTTGAGCGCCATGTAGCCGACGACGGCGGCTGCGATGAGCTGCCATTCGCGCGTCAGCACGCCGAGGTCGAGCGACATGCCGACACCCATGAAGAATAGGCCGAGCAGGATGCCGCGGAACGGTTCGATGTCGGCCTCGAGCTGATGGCGGAAGGTCGATTCGGAGAGCAGCACGCCGGCGAGGAATGCGCCCATCGCCATAGACAGGCCACCGAGGTCCATCGCGAGCGCCGCGCCGAAGACGACCAGCAGCGCCGCGGCCGTCATCACCTCGCGGGCGTGCGCCGCGGCCAGGAGCTGGAACATCGGGTTGAGCAGGTAGCGCCCGGCGATGACAAGGCCGCCGAGCGCGGCGAGCGCGATCCCGGCGGTCGTCCACAGCGAGCCGCCTTCCTCCTGTCCCGATCCGGGAGCCAGGAACGCCACGATCGCCAGCAGAGGCACGATGGCGAGGTCTTCGAGCAGCAGGATCGAGATCATACGCTGGCCGGCCTGCGTCGCCATCTCGCCCTTTTCCTCCAGGAGTTGCATGACGATCGCGGTGGAGGTCAGCACGAAGCCCATGCCGGCGACAAAGGACTGTATGATGGGAAAGCCGATCGCCATGCCGAAGAGCATCAACAACAGCCCACACACGGCGACCTGCGCCGCCCCGAGCCCGAAGATGTCGCCGCGCAGACCCCAAAGCCGCGACGGCTGCATCTCCAGGCCGATGATGAACAGGAACATCACCACTCCGAGTTCGGCGATATGGAGGATCGCACCGGGATCGTTGAAAAGCTGCAGGCCCCACGGCCCGATCACAAGGCCGGCGGCGAGGTAGCCGAGCACCGAGCCGAGACCGAGCCGCTTGAAGATCGGCACCGCGAGCACGCCGGCGCCGAGAAGCGAGACGACAGAGACGAGCTCGCTCGCCAGCGATGCATGCTCTGCGGCTTCTCCCGCCATCCTCGTTCCCTTCGTTTCAATTCGCGTGTCGGCCACGACTGTGGCGGGGTAAACCGCCCCGGGTCAAGCCGCCCGGAGGGGCAGGGCATTCGTCCAATCCGGCAAGGTCATCGAATGCCGTCCAGACGCTTGCTTCATTTCAGAAGAATAAGTGGTGCCCAGTCGCGGATTCGAACCACGGACACGCGGATTTTCAATCCGCTGCTCTACCAACTGAGCTAACTGGGCACTGGCTTCCGCTCATGAAGGCGAACCGGAGGTCGTCCGGGCGGGGGCGTTGGCGGCCACCGGAAGCGGGCGCGTTATAGCATGGGATTCTGGCCTGTCCAGCGCTTCGCCGCACAAATCCCAAACTCCGGAAGGCGAGCCTCGACCGGTTCGCCAGGCTCATTCGCTCCCGCTGCTGCTGACGTCGTTTTCCTCGTCGTCCTTGCCCGGAATGACGTAGGAGCCGGAAAGCCAGCGATTGAGGTCGACATCCTTGCAGCGGGTGGAACAGAACGGATAGGTCTCGCGCGCCGATGGCTTGCCGCATTCGGGGCAAGGGCGGCGGGCGCGCAGCGGCGTGACATTGCTTGTGGACTGATCGGGCATCGCGACGATCCCTGGGCTTTCGGTCGGTTCCGCGCAAACGCCCTCAGGCAGCGCGGGTTCCCGACAGCCAGTTGAAGTAGACCTTGTAGCCGTCGCCGGCGAGCAGGTTCACGGTCTCGTAGAGCGGCAGGCCGACGACGTTTGTGTAGGAACCCACGAGCTTCACCACGAAAGCGCCCGCGAGCCCCTGGATCGCATAACCGCCCGCCTTGCCGCGCCACTGGCCCGAGGCGAGGTAGCTCTCCAGCTCCTCGCGCGAGAGGCGCTTGAAGCGCACGCGGCTCTCGACCAGCTTCTGGCGCACCTTGCCGGACGGCGTGATCAGGCAGACGCCGGAATAGACGCGGTGCGAGCGGCCCGAGAGCAGGCGCAGGCAGTTGGACGCCTCGTCGACCAGCTCGGCCTTGGGCAGGATGCGCCGGCCGACCGCCACCACCGTGTCGGCGGCGAGGATATAGCCGCCCTCCCACTCGCTGTCCTTCGAGAGCTTTTCCAGCGCCTTGTCGGCCTTCTCGCGCGACAGGCGCTTGGCGAGCGAACGTGGATGCTCGGCGCGCTGAGGCGTCTCGTCGACATCCGCCGGCACGATCCGGTCGGGCTCGATGCCCGCCTGCTGCAGAAGTTCGATGCGGCGCGGCGACCCGGAGGCCAGAACCAGCTTCTGGAAGACGCTCATCGCTGCTGCAGTCCCGTCGAGGTGATGTGCGCGGAAGATCTGCCGCGCGGTGCGGCCGCCTACTTGAAGCGGTAGGTGATGCGACCCTTGGTCAGGTCGTACGGCGTCATCTCGACCAGAACCTTGTCTCCGGTGAGCACGCGGATACGGTTCTTGCGCATCCGCCCCGCCGTATGCGCGATGATCTCGTGCTCGTTCTCGAGCTTGACGCGGAACATGGCATTGGGAAGCAATTCGGTCACAAGACCGGGAAATTCGAGGACTTCTTCCTTCGGCATTCGATACCTTTTTTGCACGGAAAAGAACCGGCGCTACAGATCCAGGATGAGTCTGGGGCCGGAAATCGCGCGGAACCTATATGATCTCGGGCATTTTGTGAACAGCGCTTATGTCGACGCCGCGGGGAGAGCGCGATCCGTGTCAAATCTCTCCCGGATGCGCCGGTCGAGCCGCGCGGCGACATCGCGATAGGCGTCCAGGATCTGCTCGCGCGTTCCGGTCGCCGACGTCGGATCCGGCATCGGCCAGTATTCGACGTCGACCGCCGCCGATCGTGTCAACTCCAGTGCCGCGTGATGCGCTTCCGGCGCCAACGTCACGATCAGGTCGAAATAGGCGTCCTCCAGCTCGTCGAGCTGCTGCGGCAGGCGGTTGCCGAGCGAAAGGCCCCGCTCGGCGAGCACCGCGTCGATGAAGGGATCGCGCTCGCCCGGTCGGATCCCGGCGGAGGCGATGAAGACCGAACGTGGAAGAAATGCGCGCGCGAGCTGCTCGGCGATCGGCGAACGGATCACGTTCTGCCCGCAGAGGAACAGCACGGAGCCGGGCAGACGCGTCATCGAGCCTTCCCAAGGTTTGACCGGTCGGAACGCCTGCCCGGCCGGGAGCGAAGCGAACCCTCACCCACGCCAGTGCAAGACGCAGACAAGGGTGAAGAGCCGGCGGGCGGTGTCGAAATCGACCTCGATCTTGCCTGCGAGCCGGTCCATCAGGGTCTGCGAACCCTCGTTGTGCAACCCGCGCCGGCCCATGTCGATCGCCTCGATCTGCGACGGCGAGGACGAGCGGATGGCGTCGTAGTAGCTTTCGCAGATCAGGTAGTAGTCCTTCACGATGCGCCTGAAGGGCGTCAGCGACAGGATATGCGTGACGACCGCCTCGCCGTTCTCGCGCGTGACGGCAAAGATCAGCCGCGATTCCTGCAGCGAAAGCCGGAGCCTGTAGGGGCCTTCGCCCGCATCCGAAACGGGACGGAAGGAATTCTCCTCGACAAGATCGAAGATCGCGACTGCCCGTTCATGCTCCACGTCGGGCGTCGAGCGGCCGATCGATTCGTCGAGTTCGACGTCGATCAGCCGGGCGTTGCTCTTCTCCCTCCCCATCGCGGCCCTCAGAGATTGAGCCGGATGGCGACGGAGCGGGCATGTGCGCCGAGCCCCTCCGCCTCGGCCAGCGCGATCGCCGCCGGCGCGAGCTGGCGCAACTGGTCGGGCCCCAGCTTCAGGACCGAGGTGCGCTTCATGAAATCGAGAACCGAGAGACCCGACGAGAAGCGGGCGGAGCGGGCCGTGGGAAGGACGTGATTCGACCCGCCGACATAGTCGCCAATGACCTCCGGCGTGTGGCGGCCGATGAAGATTGCGCCGGCATTGCGGACGCGTCCGGCAAATTCGTCGGCACCTTCGATCGCGAGTTCCAGATGCTCAGGCGCGATGCGGTTCGTAAGGGGGAGGGCGGTTTCGAAGTCTTTCACCAGAATGACTGCGCCGAAGTCGCGCCAGCTTGCGGCTGCGGTTTCAGCGCGCGGCAGGCGCTTGAGCTGACGCTGGACGGCGGCCTCCACCGCCCGGCCAAATGCGGCGTCGTTCGTGATCAGGATCGACTGCGCTCCGGTGTCGTGCTCGGCTTGGGCGAGCAGGTCGGCGGCGATCCATTCCGGGTCGTTGGTGGCGTCCGCAAGAACCAGAACTTCGGACGGGCCCGCAATCATATCGATGCCGACGGTGCCGAAGACCTGACGCTTCGCCGCGGCCACATAGGCATTGCCGGGGCCGACGATCTTGACGACGGGGCGGATCGTCTCGGTGCCGTAGGCAAGTGCGGCGATCGCCTGCGCGCCGCCGACGCGGTGGATTTCCGAGACGCCGGCGAGCCGCGCCGCGACCAGCACCAGCGGATTGATCAGCCCGTCCGGCGACGGAACCGTGATCACGACGCGCTCGACGCCGGCGACCTTGGCCGGCAGCGCATTCATCAGCACCGAGGACGGATAGCTCGCCGTGCCGCCCGGCACGTAGAGGCCGGCCGATTCGACCGCCGTCCAGCGCGAGCCGAGCCCGACGCCGATCGCGTCGGTGTAGAGATCGTCCTGCGGGCGCTGCCGCGCATGATGCGCGGCGATGCGGTCGCGCGCCAAGGTCAGCGCCTCGACCGTCTTCGGGTCCGCAGCTTCGAAGGCGGCGCCGATCTCGGCCTCCGTGACGGTCATTCTGCCGCCGGACGGGTCGAAACGGTCGAAACGACGCGTGTATTCGAACAGCGCCGTGTCGCCTTCGACCCTGACCGTCGCGAGAATGTTTCGCACGGCAGCGTCCACGTCCTCGGACACTTCGCGCTTGGTGGTGAGGAATGCCTTGAAACGGTCTTCGAAATCGGCCGCGGCCGCGTCGAGCGTGATTGCCATGGCCGCTCAGTTCCCGTGCTCGGGGCGGGAGGAGGCCGCCCAGGCCGCGCCCAGGTCGGTCAGGCGCGTCTCGACGCATTCGACGTCGAGCGCAATTGAACCGCCGCCGGCGAAGAGCAGTTCGATCGTGCCGGCCGGTGCGTCGTCCTCGACGAAGCCGATCGTCAAAAGCGACAGCACGTCGTCCCGCTTGCGGCGGTCAATGCCAGTGGAGCGCACCGCAAGGACGCGGTCGAAATGGAGGATGCTGCGGCGGCGCTCATTGTGTCTGCGGAAGGTTCCACCGGCCTTTTCCCAGACGAAACGGTTCATCTCGATCAGGAAACGCCTGTCCTTCGGCGACCAGTCCAGCGCACCGATCTGCATCACCGCATCCTGCACATGGGCGGAGATGATTTCCAGGCCGTCCGCGTCGAGGGCGAGGAGTTTGAGCTGTTCCATGCGGATCCGTCGCCTCTGCGGGCGTTGCCAGTCGGTTACGGCCCGTAGTTAGGCGGGTTCGTGATGCGGCGCAACAATTTACCGGAAGATGCGCCTCAGTCGGAGACGCGCTCCACCAGGGCGCCGCAGCCCGACAGTTTCTCCTCAAGCCGCTCGAAGCCGCGATCGAGGTGGTAGATGCGGTTGACCACCGTCTCGCCTTCCGCAGCGAGCCCGGCGATAACCAGCGACACAGACGCGCGCAGGTCGGTCGCCATCACCGGCGCGCCCTTGAGCTTCGAGACGCCGTCGACGACGGCGGTCTGGCCGGCGAGCGTGATGTGCGCGCCGAGCCGGGCAAGCTCCTGCACATGCATGAAGCGGTTCTCGAAGATGGTCTCCGTGATGCGCGAGCGGCCTTTCGACATGGTCATCAGGCCCATGAACTGCGCCTGGAGATCCGTCGGGAAGCCGGGGAAGGGCTCGGTCGTCACGTCGACCGGCTCGATGCCGTGGCCGTTGCGGCGCACGCGGATGCCGTGGTTGAGCGGCGTGATCTCGGCGCCGGTCTGCGCGATCACGTCGAGCGCGGACTGCAGCAGCTCCGGCCGCGCGCCTTCGAGCACCACGTCGCCGCCGGCCATCGCCACCGCCATCGCATAGGTGCCGGTCTCGATGCGGTCGGGGATGATCTTGCAGGTGGCGCCGGACAGCGTGTCGACACCTTCGATCACGATCCGCGACGTGCCAGCACCCGAAATCTTGGCGCCCATCAGCGTGAGGCATTCCGCGAGGTTGACGATCTCGGGCTCTCGCGCGGCGTTCTCCAGCACAGTCTCGCCGCGGGCGAGCGAGGCCGCCATCATCAGCACATGCGTGGCGCCGACCGAGATTTTGGGGAAGACGAAGCGGTTGCCCTTAAGGCCGTGCCTTGCGCGGGTGACGACATAGCCGTTGTCGACGTCGATCTCGGCGCCGAGCGCTGCCAGGCCTTCGAGGAACAGGTCGACCGGGCGCGTGCCGATGGCGCAGCCGCCCGGCAGTGAGACCTTGGCCTCGCCCATGCGAGCGATCAGCGGTCCGATGACCCAGAACGAGGCGCGCATCTTCGACACCAGCTCATAGGGGGCGGTGGTGTCCACGATCTCGCCGGCCGTGAAGTTGACCGTGCGCGAATAGCCTTCCTTCTGGCTGCCGCGGCGGCCGTTTACCGACACGTCGACGCCATGGTTGCCGAGAATCTTGATGAGCTGGTTGACGTCGGCGAGGTCCGGCACGTTTTCGAGCGTCAGCGTCTCGCGCGTCAAGAGCGAGGCGATCATCAGCGGGAGCGCCGCGTTCTTGGCGCCGGAGATCGGGATCACGCCCTCGAGCTTGCGGCCTCCCGTGATCCTGATTCTGTCCATGAAACGGTCTTTCGCAGAAGAGATGGCATTCGACGGGGCATTGCGCCGCGAGAGTCGCCGGAAAGAACCGTCTAGACCAAGCGACGCCCGGCATCAAGGAACGGGCATTCCGGGCGCTCCGCGCGTCCCCTTCGCGGATGGTTTCATTCGCCAGCTCAATGCGGCGAAATTCCGGTTTGCCGCTTATGCTTCGTCGTCCTCGGTGGTGCGAACAGGTGCCTGCGCCAGCGTGATGCCCTCCGCGCGCTCGTCGGCAGCACCCTCGCGACGCGCGCGGGCCTGGCTCTTGCGGCGCATCAGGTTGGCACGCAACTGCTCCGACAGCCGCGCGGCGCGCTCCTGCTTGACATTTGCCGTTTCGTTCTTCGTCGACATCAGCGAACCCGTGCGATCACCCAACCGTTGACCCGCAAAGAAACCCACAGGACTTGTCTTCTGCAATACCATCCCGACCCCGCTTGCGCATCAGGCCTTCGTGTGGCAAAAGCCGCCGCGTTCCTGGAGACGCTGCCGTAGCTCAGTGGTAGAGCACTCCCTTGGTAAGGGAGAGGTCGAGAGTTCAATCCTCTCTGGCAGCACCAGGAAAATCCGGCCCAAATTTCCCTGATCGATGTAACCCCGTCCGGCCGCCTTTCGGGCCTTGCGGCTCATATTGTCTGAGGTCGTCCAAAAGACGCCCAACATCTCCGCCGCCGATGATCAGGCGAGGATCAGCACGCAGACCACGATGGCCAAGGCCACTGCATAGGCGACCTGGACATAGGTCAGGAAGGCGCTTCCCTGGCCGGCAGGCACCATCGAGGAGCGCGTCCGGACATAGAGAAATGCCGCTCCGATTGCCATGATTCCGGCAAGCCCCACCCAATAGCGGGGGTGGGACGTGTGGAAAAACGGTTGAATCGCGACGCAGATGCTTAGCAGCTTGATCGCCAGGCTGGCGATCTGATCCTCGAAGCGACTGCGTACGATCCAGAAATTGGCCACCGTGAGCAAGGCGAGGAACGGCCAGTAGAGCAAGCCGGTCAGCAGCCCGCCGGCCGCTGCCAGCCAGGCAACTGTCGCCTCGCTCAGACCGAGCTTGCTCGAGGGAAGAAAACGTTTCTGTAGGAAATCGGCCGGATCCGAGAAATACCGGATCGCATTCACCTTGACGCGTTGGAGGAAACGGGAAACCGTCAAATCCCGCAGCGCACGCCGCGCCATCATGCGCTGGACTTCCAGTTCGCTGATCCCATGCGCGGCGCCGTAGGCACGCGAGAATTTTGCAGCGCTCACCCAGATATTATTGGAGCCTTCTTTGCGCGGACAGGGGCCCAAGCAGGCGTCAGCCGCGTTGCCAAACGTCAGCGCGAAGGCGAGCACCGGAGTGGAAGTGGAGATCACCGTGCCTCCCAAAACCCGGCTTGCCGTCACGCTCCAGGGGAGCATCGCAAGAACGAAGCAGAACGCGCCGATCACTGCGTATACCAACTGTCGCAGCAGCGTCTCTCGCCGTAACGTCAGGACGAGGAGACACACAAGGAACACGTGAACGGCAAAAGCAACGAGGATGAGGTTCCCGCGCAGATAGAAGGCCAGCACCAGCAGAAACTCGAGATAGATCCAGTCGGCGAATGCGATGCCGCCGCCGGTCCACAGCGTCCTGGTCATGCGAAGCAGGCGAGCGAAGATGATCGCCTGGACCAGTCCCGAAGGCAGGTCGCCCCATACGCTCCCTGCGAACATGTGCCAGGTGACGTCGAGACTGGGGAAGACCAGCAAGGCGACCGCGAAAGGCCGGCCGGCCTGCCGATCGACTTCTCTTAGCGTCCATACCCACAGTAGGAAGATGATGACGCTGGCATACAATCTCACGAATGCCAGGTCCGGAGTCGAATCGAGTAAATAGACGGGCGTCAGGACAATTGAGATTCCGGGCAGAAACCATCCAAAGCCAACCACTTCCACCGCCAGATTGCTGAGGCTCTGCCGACCGAGCAGAGAATCGGCAAAGCTCCTGGCCACCTGCGCATAGATAACTTCGTCGCCAGACAGCGGTACCGTGGCCATGAACAGCGTCCCGACGGCCCACAGCAGAAGGGCGCCGGCGATGATCGCCTTCATCCACCTGCCATAGGGGCCAAGGTCCCCGGGGAGAATCAGGCCATACATGGGTGCTTGAACTCGCTGAACGCGATTTGTTTGCACGCGGCACAAGACAATTACAATACGCGCGCAGTCTCACACATTATTACATGAGGCAACTTGGATGAGAGCCGTATTCGAAGCCCGAAAGTAGACTTTTCAAACTACTTCGGCGTTCAATATATCTGGATGACAGGCTGGCGGAGGGAGTGGGATTCGAACCCACGGTGAGCTTGCACCCACGCCGGTTTTCAAGACCGGTGCCTTAAACCGCTCGGCCATCCCTCCTAACGATGATTTCGTTAGCTTTTCCGGTCCATCAGCTTCCGCCAAAGAGGATTTTCGCTACCGACCGCCTTATCGCCCGCTTTTATGGCGCGTCTGACTGCTACGTCAACCTGTTCGGCAGCGGCTGCCTTCATTCCCGACATGACGTGCAGAGGCCGAGCGCCTCCGACAACCGTATACCCCGGCCGTTCGCTGGCAACCTTTGGCAGCCAACTGCCATCGATTGACGACGTGGATGGATTCTCAAGGGAGATTTTTGCCGGCTTAATCCTGTCTTCCGACCGGCGGAGCTTTATTCGGGACAAACATTTCCAAGGCTTCTATTCTGATGATCTCAGTCTTTACTTCGCCACCTGTCGCCCAAGTGCAATTCACACTGAAATTGTCGATCATCGAAGAGATTGTCATTGCGTGGCCACCGGACTTGAGCCGTACAATATCACCAGATCTGAAGTTTGCCATTTTGATCTCCGCTACGTTGGGAAGTTCATCTTTTGCACCTGTATTGAATCTGCTGCGCATTCAAACGATTGATCGGTTCTGCCTGTCGAGGCGGCCCGCCCGGCTGATGCCGGACGGACGCGTCGAACTCAGCAGTCGATGTAGAGGTGGAACGACCGATCCGCCGCGGTGCCGTTCAGCGCAAAGGTGCGCACGAACACGTTTGAGTTGTTGCCCGTCATCCGCGTTACGTTCGCGATGCCGGTGACGACCTCGGCTGCCACGCCACCAACGGTCGCCACGTAGGCGCACGCGGCGATGTTGCGATAGAAGCCCACGCGATAATAGCCGGCGCTGACGCGGATTGCGCTCGCCTCGCCCTTGCCGCGCGAAACAGAGCCGTTGGCACTGACCACCGCGAACAGTTGCGCGGTGCCGAGATTGGAGCCGCCAGCGCCCGCGGGAGCCACGGGCACCGGCGTGGTGCTGGGCGGCTGCTGTCCCTGGGCCATACTTGCACCGACGAAGGCGCTCAGAACGAGTGACGCAAAGATCGTTTTTGAAATGCTAGCCATATCCATATCTCCTCAGCAGTTCACCCACAGGTGGAACGGCAAGTCAGATCGCAATCCGTCGGTGTTATACGTCTGAATCCACACTCCGTTTACATTACCAGCACGAGACGCGACCGAGGTCAGTCCAGCTGGAGGCGTATTTGCATCGCCGATACCTATTGTCACCGTGTAGACGCACTGGCGAACATTTCGCGCAAATATCACCTCATATCCCCCGGTCTGAGGATTACTCGCAGACACCGCACCTTTGTCTCGTACGATGGTGCCATTGGAATTGATCACGGCGAAAAGTTGAGCGGAGCCGCCATTGGCGACTGCGCCCGCTCCCGCAGGAGCCACTGAGCCGTTGCCAAGGTTTTGCGCTGTCGCGCCTCCTCCGGCGCCGAGGGCCAACGCGGCCGTGATCATCAAAAGTCGTGACATCATCACCTTTTCTCCATGAAGCCCGCCGCGAGTTTCCCCAACGTAACCCTGACAGGCGACGAGTTCGATGACAATGAAGAATTTCACAGACGGGAGGATCGCCGGTCGAGCCGGAATGGCGGTTTCCGCCAGTGTCCCGCCGGCTGAATGCCCGATCGGCGGGCGGACGTCACAAATTCGCCCGCTTCGGGTCACAATCGGTTAAGACGGCGCTAAAGAGTGAGGCGTTAGAAGAAGAATTGGCAAGCTGGCAGCGGAGGTCGGCTTGCGGGATACATCAGACGCCGATCCGGCCGGATCGGGGACATGACGGGGACAGACAGAGCATGACCGACAGGAGAGGCCGGGGGGCGCTCAAATCCGGTGCAATCGTCTCGCTGCTGGCCGCTGCGACGGCCCTTGCAGGCTGCTCCTCGCACGAACCCAAGGTGTCGCTGTCGAAACGGCCGACGACCAAGGAATATTTCCCCGAAGCCGTCTACGGCAAGGCGAGCCCGCGCATGACCAGCCAGCGCAGCAATCTGCCGCGCGGTGGTGGACGCGATCAGTTGGGCAAGCCCTACCAGGTCGCCGGCAAATGGTATTATCCCAAGGAACAGCCCGGCTATTCGAAGAAGGGCAAGGCGTCGTGGTATGGCGACGCGTTCCACGGCCGTCTGACCGCCAACGGCGAAATCTACGACATGACGCACCTCTCGGCTGCGCATCCGACCATGCCGCTGCCGAGCTATGCGCGCGTGACCAACCTGAAGAACGGCAGCTCGGTGATCGTGCGCGTCAACGACCGCGGGCCGTTTGCACATGGCCGTGTCATCGACCTGTCGCGCCGCGCCGCGGAGATGCTGGATTACCAGCACAGCGGCATCGCCGACGTGAAGGTGGACTATGTCGGCCGCGCCCCGCTCGAGGGCCGGGACGACGAATATCTCATCGCCTCCTACAAGCCCGGCAACGCAGCTCCCGATCCGTCGGACGGCATGCCGACCGGCGTGATGATCGCCATGGCCGGCCCGACGCCCACGAGCGGAAATGGCGCATCGCAGGCGGTCGCAGCGGCAGCGGCCTTCCCGGGCCAGCTGACCTCTTCGGGAGCGGTCGCTCCCGCCGACGGCGTATTGGAATTCCCGGAAAACGGCCCGGTCATCATCGACCGGCCGCTGGCGCGGCTTGGCGGGCGCGACGGCTCGAAGCCTGCGGTGCTCGGCTATGCCGAAGAGCGCAGCGGCCGTGTCGCCCAACCGTTCGACGACATGGCGAAAGGCGGGCTGGCACCTGTCGAGCTTCTCTCCTCTTGGTCTGCCGGCCAGCCATCGGACAGCGAATACGTTTCCGTCGGCACGTTCGCCGACCGCGCCGAGGCCGAAAGGCTCGCCGCCGCACTCATGCCACTGGGTATCGCCTCGATCGAGCAGGGCAGGGACGGGTCGCAGACCTGGTATTCAGTCACCGCGCGTCCGAAATCGGCCAAGGCGATCGACGACCTGCTGCGCACCGCCTGGAACGAGGGCGCTTCGGACGCCTTCATCGTCCGCAACTGACCGCCGCGGCGCGCTCGTCACACATTCTTCCTTCTTTCCGGCTTTCTGCCTTCGCGCGACATCTTTAGGATCGGTGTCGGGGACAGGTGGAGGGAACGTGGTTACATACAGCTTTGCGCGCGGCCTTTCGGCGGCCATGGCCGTCGCCATTTCGCTTGGCTTTTCCGCCGGCGCCGCCGTCGCGCAGTTCGAGACGAAAGCCGCGCGCGTCTACATGATCGACGCCGAGACGGGCACGACCCTTTATGCCAAAGATCCGGACGCGGTCTTTCCGCCGGCTTCGCTCGCCAAGCTGATGACGATGGAAGTCGTCTTCGACGCACTCAAATCCGGCCGCTTCAGCCCCGAGACGACATTCCAGGTCAGCGAACATGCCTGGCGCACCGGCGGCGCGCCCTCGAGGACAGCGACGATGTTCGCGGCGGTCAAGTCCTTCGTGCCGCTGGGCGACCTGATCCAGGGCGCGACAGTGATTACCGCCAACGATGCCTGCATCGTTATGGCGGAAGGGATTTCCGGTTCGGAGGCGGGCTTCACCGAACTGATGAACGAGAGGGCGCGGCAGCTCGGGCTGGCGAAGTCCGTCTTCGTCAATCCGACCGGTCTTCCGGCAGACGGCCAGTCGGTCACCGTGCGCGACCTCGTCACGCTCGCGCGCCATATCTGGCAGGCCTATCCGGAGTTCTATCCGCTGTATGCGCAGCCCGAATACAAGTGGAACAAGATCAACCAGCAGAACCGCAACCCGTTGATCAAGCTTGGGATCGGCGCCGACGGGCTCGCCACCGGCTTCGCCGAGGGAGCGGGCTTCGGCATCGTCGCCTCGGCGGCGGGCGACGGCAAGCGGCTCTTCCTCGCCATGAGCGGCATGTCGAGCGACAAGGAGCGTGTGGACGAGTCGCGCAAGCTGATCGAATGGGGCATGCGCGCCTTCCGCAGGATCGACATCTTCGCGGCGGACGAGACAGTGGGCGAGGCAAGGACATATGGCGGCGAGAAGGCGCGCGTCAGGCTTTCCGCGCATGGCCCCGTCTCCATGCTCGTACCGGCCGAGAATCGCGACAAGGTCATCGCGCGCATCGTCTACGAAGGGCCGGTCGAAGCTCCGATCGAAGCAGGCCAGCCGGTCGGCAAGCTTAAAGTGTGGGTCGGCGACATGCTGACCCAGGAGACGCCGCTCTACGCCGCCGAATCGGTGGGCGTCGGCTCGCTGTGGCAGCGCACGCTCGACGCGCTCGAGGAGTTGGCGATCGGCTGGCTGCGCTGATGCCGGTGGACCTTTGGGGCCGGGGCGAATAAACGCTTGGGCTGTTATCCGGCACGACGGTGGATTCTTGGCGCGCGGACTTTTCGTGACATTCGAAGGCGGTGAGGGCGCCGGCAAGTCGACGCAGATCGTGCGGCTGGCCGAGGTGCTGCGCGCCGAGGGGAGGGACGTTCTGGTGACGCGCGAGCCGGGCGGCTCTCCCGGCGCGGAAGCGGTTCGCCACGTGCTGCTGTCAGGTGCGGCCGAGACCTTCGGCCCGGCGATGGAGGCGATCCTGTTCGCCGCAGCGCGCTCCGACCATGTCGAGCAGGTGATCCGACCCGCCGTCGAGAAGGGCATGATCGTGCTCTGCGACCGCTTTCTCGATTCCTCGCGGGTCTATCAGGGCGTGACGGGCAATCTCGACGCCGGCTTCATGCGCGCGCTGGAAGCGGTCGCGATCAACGGGATGATGCCCGACCTGACGGTGATCCTCGACCTCGATCCGGCGCTCGGGCTGGCGCGAGCGGCGGCGCGGCGCGGCAACGAGACGGCCGACCGGTTCGAGAAGGAGACGCTCGACATCCACGAGCGGCGCAGGCGGGGCTTCCTGGACATCGCCGCGCGCGAACCGGAACGCTGCGTCGTGGTCGACGCATCCGCGCCCGCCGATCGTGTGGCCGCCGACATTGAACGCGCAGTCCGCGCGCGCCTGATCGGAAAGGAAGCGGCGCAGGCAAGGCTGCAAGGGCAGGGCGCATGAGCGAGCGCCTCGCGCCTGAACAGGCCGACAGCCTGCCCGACGTGCCGGAACCGGCGGAGAATCCGTATCTGTTCGGCCATGCCGAGCATGCGGCTCATGTCGCCAGCGCGTACCGCACCGGCAAGCTGCATCATGCCCTACTGCTGACCGGACCGAAGGGCATCGGCAAGGCGACCTTTGCCTTCCACATCGCGCATCACCTCCTGTCGCATCCGCGCGGCGAGGATGCGCCTGAGACGTTCGGCCGGCCTGATCCGTCAAGCGCGCTCTCGCGGCAAGTGGCGAGCGGCGCGCATCCGGCGGTGCTGCATCTGACGCGGCCCTATGACGAGCGGGCGAAGAAGTTCAAGAGCGCCATCACCGTCGACGAAGTGCGCCGTGTCGGCCGCTTCCTGTCGCTGCGGGCGCATGACGACAGCTACCGTGTCGTGATCGTCGATCCGGCCGACGAGATGAACCGCAACGCGGCGAACGCGCTGCTAAAAAGCCTGGAGGAGCCGCCGGCCCGCGCCATCTTCCTGCTGGTCTCGCATTCGCCGGGAGGCCTGCTGCCGACCATTCGCTCTCGCTGCCAGGTGCTGCGGCTCGCGCCGCTGTCCGAGGCGGAGATCGGCTCGGTGCTCAATTCGTTCGGCACCGGCCTGCCGGACGCACCGGAGGCGCGCCGCGCGCTGCTCGACCGCGCCGGCGGCAGCGCCAGGCAGGCGATCCTGCTTGCCGAGCACGGCGGCTTCGACATCACCGAGGCGGCCGACCAGTTCGTCGGCAAGGCAAGGCGCGACCCGCTGGACGCCTACAAGCTGGCCGATGTCGTGACAGGCCGCGACCAGACGGTGACCTTCGAGATCCTCAACGACCATCTGCTCGAGAAGGTCGCGCGCGCGGCGGCCGACGCGGCGGCGCAAGGCGAGGGGAGGCGGGCCGCCCGCCTCGCCGAACTGTGGGACGAGGCGAACGCGACGATCCGCGAGACCGACACCTATAATCTCGACAAGCGCCAGCACGTCGTCGGGCTTCTCAACCGCATCGGCGAGGCATTGAGCCGGTAGGGCCTATCCGGGATAGCAATGCGCTGGCCTATGCGCTATCTGACCGCGCAGTGACCGAAGCCCAAGCGTCCCCATGCCAAACGAAAAATTCTATCTGACCACCCCGATCTTCTATCCGAACGGCAAGCCGCATATCGGCCACGCCTATACGGTGATCGCAACCGACGCGCTGGCGCGCTTCCAGCGCCTCGACGGCAAGGACGTGTTCTTCCTGTCGGGCACGGACGAACACGGCTTGAAGATGCAGCAGACGGCCGAAAAGGAAGGCGTGACGCCGCAGGAACTGGCCGACCGCAATTCGGCGATCTTCCGCACCATGGAAGAGACGCTCGGCGCCTCCAACGACGACTTCATCCGCACCACCGAAGAACGCCACAAGCGCGCCTGCCAGGCGATCTGGCAGCGCATGGCCGACAATGGCGACATCTATCTCGACCGCTACAGCGGCTGGTATTCGGTGCGCCAGGAAGCCTATTTCGACGAAAGCGAAACGACCGTCGGCGAGGACGGCGTGCGCCGCGAGCCGCTGGGCTCGCCGGTGGAATGGAACGAGGAAGAGACCTATTTCTTCCGCCTGTCCGCCTACCAGGACAAGTTGCTCGAACTCTACGAGAGCCAGCCCGATTTCGTCGGCCCGTCCGAGCGGCGCAACGAGGTGATGAGCTTCGTCAAGTCGGGCCTGAAGGACCTGTCGGTGTCGCGCTCGACCTTCAAATGGGGCGTGCCGGTGCCCGGCGACGACAAGCATGTGATGTATGTCTGGGTCGACGCGCTGACCAACTACATCACCGCGGCGGGCTTTCCCGACGAGAACAACCCGCGCTGGGGCTTCTGGCCGGCCGACGTGCACATCATCGGCAAGGACATCGTGCGGTTCCACGCCGTCTACTGGCCGGCCTTCCTGATGTCGGCCGGCGTGCCGCTGCCCAAGCGCGTCTATGCACACGGCTTCCTGTTCAACCGCGGCGAGAAGATGTCGAAGTCAGTGGGCAACGTGGTCGATCCGTTCTCGCTGGTCGAGCATTACGGGCTCGACCAGGTGCGCTACTTCTTCTTGCGCGAGGTGCCGTTCGGCCAGGACGGCAGCTACAGCCACGAGGCGATCGTCAACCGCACCAATGCGGACCTGGCGAACGGCATCGGCAACCTTGCCCAGCGCTCGCTGTCGATGATCGCCAAGAACTGCGGCGGCAAGGTTCCCGCACGCGACCTGACGGACGACGACCGCGCCGTACTTGCCGAGGCCGACAAGGCGCTCGTCCAGGCGCGCCGCGCCATGGGCGAACAGGCGATCCACCAGGCACTCGCCGGCGTGATCGCGGTGGTGAGCGAGGCGGACCGCTATTTCGACCGCCAGGCGCCGTGGGCGCTGCGCAAGACCGACCCGGCGCGGATGGAGACCGTGCTGTGGACGACGGCGGAAGCCGTGCGCCGCATCGCGATCATGCTGCAGCCCTTCGTGCCGGGCTCGGCGGCCAAGCTGCTCGACCTGCTGGCCGTGGCCGAAGATAAGCGCGGCTTCGCCAATGCGGGCGACGTCGACGCGCTCGTTCCGGGCACGCCGCTGCCGGCGCCGGCGGGCGTGTTTCCGCGTTACGTCGAGGCTGCGGGCAACTGATCGGATGCTGGTCGACAGCCACTGCCACCTCGATTTTCCGGACTTTGCCTCCGAGCGTGCGGACGTGATCGCCCGCGCCAAGGCCAATGGCGTGGGCGCGATGGTGACGATCTCGACGCGCGTGCGCCGCTTCGACGAGATCCGCGCCATCGCCGAAGCCTATCCCGAGGTCTGGTGCTCCGTCGGCACGCATCCGCACAATGCAGCCGAAGAGGACGGCATCTCGGCCGACGAACTGGTCGCGTTGTCGGCGCATCCGCGCTGCGTGGCGATCGGCGAGGCGGGCCTAGATTATTTCTACGACCATGCGCCGCGCGAGGCGCAGGCGAGGGGGTTCCGCACCCATATCGAGGCCGCGCGGCGCACCGGCCTGCCGCTTGTCATCCATGCACGCGACGCGGATGCCGACGTCGCCGCGATCCTGGAGGACGAGACAGGGAAGGGCGCCTTCCCTTTCCTTCTCCACTGCTTCTCCTCCGGCGCGGACCTTGCCCGCGTCGGCCTGCGCCTCGGCGGCTACATTTCCTTCTCCGGCATCCTGACCTTCCGCCGTTCGGACGAGCTGCGCGCGATCGCCCGCGAGGTGCCGCGCGACCGGCTGCTGGTCGAGACCGACGCGCCCTATCTAGCGCCGATGCCGTATCGCGGCAAGCGCAACGAGCCGGCTTACGTGCGTCACACGGCCGAGGTGCTGGCCGAGACGATCGGCGTTTCAGTGGACGAGATCGAAGACATCACGACAGACAATTTCTACCGGCTCTTCTCCAAAGCCGTCCGGCCGGCGGCGGCTTGAGCAATGGCGGACCGGCTGCGCCTCACCATCCTCGGCTGCGGCTCGTCTCCCGGCGTGCCGCGCATCACAGGCGACTGGGGCCAGTGCGATCCCGACAATCCGAAGAACCGTCGCCGTCGCGCCTCGGCGCTGGTGGAGCGCATTTCGAGCAGCGGCGTTACGCGCGTCGTCATCGACACGGGACCCGACTTCCGTGACCAGATGCTGACTGCCGGGGTCACACGTCTCGACGCCGCGATCTACACCCATCCGCATGCCGACCACATTCACGGCATCGACGACCTGCGCGGCTTCGTTATCGAGCAGCGCCGGCTGATGCAGGTCCATGCCGACGCACCCACCTCGGCGCGCCTGATGGAGGCCTTCGGCTACTGTTTCGTGACGCCGGAAGGCAGCTCCTATCCGCCGATCCTGAAGCATGTGCCGATCGAGCACGGCGTGCCGTTCGAGATCGCAGGCGAGGGCGGTCCGATCGTGTTCGAACCCCTGCCCCAGATCCACGGCGACATCATCTCGCTCGGCTTCCGCATCGGCAACCTGGCCTATTGCGCCGACGTCAGCGGCTTCACCGGCACCACGCCCGACCGGCTGAGAAATCTCGACTGCCTCGTCATCGATGCGCTGCAGTACCGGCCGCATCCGAGCCATCTGTCGCTCGAGCAGGCATTGCAATGGATCGACCGGCTCGACCCGAAGCGCGCCGTGCTGACCCACATGCACACGCCACTCGACTATGAGACCGTGCGACGCACCACGCCGGACCACGTCGAGCCGGCGTTTGATGGAATGACGATAGAGCTCGATTACGGAGCATAGCAGCGCTGCGTCCACGTAAGGCGTCGCTTTTCATATGCTGGGTGTTGCCAAGGACGATGTTCACTGCGGGCTGAGCCATTCAGGCGATTGGCCAAAGCCATTGCCCAGGACGCTAAATCACTGAGCGCGCATAGATTTCCTGGCGTTCGCGTATACGGATAAGTTCCATAATCTATCTTATGCGACCGTCTGATGTGGCGGTGAGCTGCCGTCGCGAACGTCGCGCGGCTTGGGCCGCCTACTCCTCAAACCTGCCCGTGCCATCGCGGTTGCGCTCGTATCGTCTCGCGAGGGGAAACGGCGGCAGCCAGGATTCGCGGCGGATGGTCCAGAGCTCGTAGGTCGGCTTCAACTGGTCCGGCGCGTCGAGCGATCCCACGCTCACCTCGATCTCGTCCCCGGTGCGGGCAAAGACGGACGAGCCGCAGCGCGGGCAGAAATGCCGCCCGGCATAGTCGCGCGTCTCGCCCTCGATCGTCACTGCATCCTGCGGGAAGATCGCGGACGCGTGAAACAGAGACCCGTGATGCTTGCGGCAGTCGAGGCAGTGGCACAGCCCGACGCGGTACGGGCGTCCCGACGCCACGATCCGGACATCGCCGCACAGGCAACCGCCGGTGAATCGGTCCATGCTGTGCCCCCTGTTTCAAGCAAGCGGAATGTAGATTGCATCTCTCGGCCGTCGACGGAAGCTCTCGCACCAGGCGGACGTGTCTGAACAAGCGCAGGTCAGAGCCTCAAAGCGTGTAGGCGATCTATTTTCATCGCCTTGCGCCCTGCCCTGGACGGCTGCATCAATTTGATATAACTCATTGTTTTTAATTGCAAAAATTACATTTTGCAACTTCGCCTCGTCACTCTGCCGGCGCCGGTGCGATATCTGCCCCTGCCCGATATTCCTTCCACGCCTGCCGCAGGATCTGCACCGACGACGTCAGGAAAAGGCCCGCCATGACCGCCGCGACGATCAGGTCCGGCCAAGCGCTCGCGGTGCCCCAGACGCCGAGCGCCGCAGCCATGACGATCGCATTTCCGATGGCGTCGTTGCGCGAGCACAGCCACACCGAACGCACATTCGCATCTCCGTTCCTGTAGGGCATCAGAAGGCCGACGGAAGCTAGGTTGGCGACGAGCGCCAGGAGACCGATGGCGCCCATCAGCTCGGCGCTGGGCAGTCCGAGGATCAGGGTCTGGTAGACCGTGGAGCCAAAGACCCAAAATGCCATCAGGCTGAGCGACAGCCCCTTGAACAAAGCCGCCATCGCCCTTGAGCGCATGGAAGTGCCGATCACAGCGAGACTGAGGCCGTAGGTCACCGTGTCGCCGAGAAAATCGAGCGCGTCGGCTTGCAAAGCCTGCGACCCGGCAAGCTGGCCCGCGACCATTTCGGTCAGGAACATCACGCCGTTGATGCCGATCACAGCCCATAGAACTCGCCGATAGCGCTGGCTCATGCCGTCGAAGACGGGTACACCGCCCGAACAGCAAGCGTCCTCGGCCTCGCAACGGCCTGCGCCGGGCTTCAACGGAAGCACCAGTGCCGGGGGTGCGTCGCAGCCGCCCGCTTTGTCGTTGCAACAGTGATCGGCCATGCCCTGTCTCCTTTTCTAGAGCCACCGTAGTCTCTATAGTCACTAGAGGTTCAAGAGATTTCGGCATGGATTTTTCGATCGGAGAACTGGCGCGACGCAGCAGGGTCAAGGTGCCGACGATCCGCTATTACGAGCAGATCGGGCTTCTGCCGGCTCCCCCGCGCACGCAAGGCCAGCAGCGGCGCTACGACAGCGGCCACACATCCAGGCTCAACTTCATCCGCCACGCGCGCGAACTGGGTTTCGAGATCGACGCGATTCGCGAGCTGCTGGCGATGAGCGCAGAGCCGAGCCAATCCTGCGTCGTGATCGACGATATCGCGCGGCGGCACATCGGCGAGATCGACCGCCGCATCGCACATCTGACGACGCTACGCGTGGAGCTGCAGCGGACGGTCGACGAATGCGGCCGCGGACAGGTGTGCGACTGCCGGGTAATCGAAGCCCTGGCCGAGAATCGCTAGGATTCGTTCCGCTCACGCGATGCGCTGCGCCCGCATTTGCACCACAGCATTGGAAACGCTATTTCGGCACGGGCAGATTGTGCGGAGAAACCAGCTCCTGTTCCGTCCGTCGACCTTCAACAACCACCCTCGCCTGCGATGAATTGATGGACTGGACTACAGCGGTCGTTTTGACGGGTGCCGCCGCCGCGGGCTTCGCGCAGGGCGTGTCGGGCTTCGCCTTCTCGCTGGTGTCGCTGTCGATCTGGGTCTGGGCGATATCGCCGCAGATCGCGGCACCCATGGCCGTTTTCGGCTCGTTGGCCGGCCAGTTGGTGACCCTGCCCTGGGTGTGGCGCGGCTTCGATCTCGCGCTCCTCATGCCGCTCGTCATCGGCGGCCTTATGGGTGTGCCGCTCGGCATCTTCCTGCTGCACTGGCTCGATCCGAACCTGTTCAAGCTGGCGCTGGGCATCTTCCTGCTGATCTACTGCCCGCTCGCCCTGCTGCTGCCGCACGATTTCAAGCTGCGCGCGGGCGGTCGCCTCGCCGACGGCGCGGCCGGCTTCATCGGCGGCGTCATGGGCGGACTGTCTGGCGCATCGGGCCCGATTCCTACGCTCTGGACCACGCTGCGGGGCTTCGCGAAGGAGACGCAGCGCGGCGTGCTGCAGGCGTTCAACATCGCCATGCACGTGGCGACGCTGAGCGGATACGCCCTCTCCGGCACGATCAACCAGGAGACGCTCCGGATGTTTGCCCTGATCGCCCCGGCGCTTGCGGTCCCGGCGATCCTTGGCGTGCAGGTGTTCCGACGCATGCCGACGCCGGCATTCCGCCGCCTGGTCCTTCTGCTTCTGTTCCTTTCCGGTATCGTCCTGTTCTCGGGAAGCGTCGGCGCCTTTCTGGGATAGCCGTATTCGAATCCTCAGGCTTCGATCTGGACCGCGCCCAGCGGCCGCGAGCAGCAGGCCAGGATGTAGCCGTCGGCGATCTCGTCATCGAGAATACCGCCATTGTGCTGCATGTCGACCGGACCGTCGCACTTGACCTTGCAGGTGCCGCACAGACCGAACTCGCAGGCCGCCGCGATCCTGACACCGGCCGACCTCGCCGTCTGCAGAACCGTTTGCCCGGAGAGGCACGACGCGTCGACACCGGAAAGGCTGAAGGTGATCGGCGTTGCCTCCGCAACCGGGTCATCCGCCGGTGAGGAGACGGGAGGCACATCTTCCTTCGCTGGCGCAGCGAAGCTTTCCTGGTGGTAGCGGGCCATGTCGAAGCCGGCATTGTCCAGCATCGCGCGGACGGCCTGCATGAAGGGCTCGGGGCCGCAGCAAAAGACCTCCCTCTCCCGGAAATCCGGAGAGAGCAGCGGCAGGCGCACTGCGTCGATGCGGCCCATATGGCCGAACCAGCTCTCGCGGCTCGACCGCTCCTCGATCAGGAAGCCGAGCGAGAGACCGGGCATGCGAGAGCCGAGAAGCTCGAGTTCCTTTCGGAAGATGATCTCTTCCGGCCGCCGCGCGCACGTGACGAAGGCGACGTCCGTCCAGGGCGCGCAATCGTTCAGCCAGCGCAGCATCGACATCATCGGCGTGACGCCGGAGCCCGCCGATATGAAGAGATACTTGGCCGCGGGATGGCGGTGGAGCGTGAAGTCGCCGGCAGGACCGTATGCCCTGAGCAGCGTGCCCGGCCGGACGGTGTCGAACATCCAGCGCGTGCCCAGGCTCCCCGGCTGCGCCTTGACCGTCACTGCGATCGAGAACGGCCGCGACGGGCTGGACGACAGCGTGTAGGTGCGCATCAGCGGCTCGTCACCGACCGGGAGTTCCAGCGTGATAAACTGCCCGGGCTGATACCGGAACCAGGTCTGGTTGTCCGAGCGGAACGTGAACGTCTTCACCTCCGGCGCCTCGTCCGACACGCCGATGCATTCCAGCGTCTGCAGACGGTCGTTCCAGGGCGCCATCTCGTCGAGATGGCGGTAGAGAGGCGGGGCGGCGAAGGCGTTCATGGTCCCCTCCCCGTGCTCAGGCGACGCTGCGCAGCGCCGGCTTTCCGCTGCCGGAAAGACGCGGTTCGATGAAGGCGCAGTACCACTCGACGAACTGGATCACGCCGCCTTCGTGGTCGAGCGAGTAAGGTCCCGGCTCGTAGGCAGGCGACTTGATGCCGAAGGCGTTCTCCTCGACGATCCGCCGGTCCTGGTCGTTGGTCTCGGTCCAGACATGGGTGAGTTCGGCGAGGTCGTAGTCGATGCCCTCGACCGCGTCCTTGTGGACCAGCCATTTGGTCGTCACAGCCGTCTCCGTGGCGCTGATCGGCAGCACGCGGAACGTCACGGCATGATCGCCGAGGATGTGGTTCCACGTCGTCGGATAGTGATAGAGCAGCAGCGAGCCGATGCGGTCGGTCGAGACGTCGTCGGACAGGTTCTTTCTGACCGCGCGCCGGCCGGTCATCGTGTAGCTGACGGCATCGCGCAGCAGCGGCACGCGCGTGGTGCGGTACTGACCGTCATCGGCGATGGTGAAGCGGCTGGGCAGTCCCGCCGCCTCGCAGCGCTGCCAGTGTGCGACGATCTCGGGATCGCCATCCGCGCCCTGCACGCCAGTGACCGTCGGGGCCTCAGGGAAGGTCTTGCACAGTTCCGGATGGTTGCCGGCGCAGTGATAGCACTCGCGGTTGTTTTCCCAGACGAGCTTCCAGTTGCCCTTCTCGACGATGGTGCTCTCGAACGCAACCTTCGCCTCCGTGAGACGATGCGGTCTGAAGAACGGCTCGACCATGGTGCGAAAGGGCTCGAAATCGGCCGGCTCGTCGGCGAGGCAGATGAAGATGTAGCCGCCGACCGTCTCGCAGGCGACCGGCTTCAGCGAAAACTGCGCCGGATCAAACTCCGGTCCCATCTGGCGGGCGAACAGCAGCCTGCCGTCGAGGTCGTAGGTCCACTGGTGGTAGGGACAGACGAGCCGCGCCGAAGCACCCTTGGCGCCGGCGCAGACACGACTGCCGCGATGGCGGCAGGAGTTGTGGAACGCCCTCACCTGCCCCTGCCGGTCGCGCACGATCACCACAGGATAGTCGCCGACCTGCAGAGTCACGTAATTGCCCGGCTTCGGGATCTCGCAGTCATGCGCCGCAAACAGCCAGTCGCGGTACCAGATGAGTTCCAGATCGGCCTGGAAATAGTCCGGGTCGGTGTAGAACGCCTGCTCCAAACTGTAGCCGTCGCGCCGGTTGCGCAGGCGGCGCAGCATGTCGTTGCGGATATCCATGTCCTGTCCTCGCGGTCCAAGGACTGAACTGGTGGTGATTTCAGGGAAGAGCATCCGCGCACGGCATTTGCCGGGCACGGAGATCCGCCGCTTGACCGCCCACCGCGATCAGTCGAGTTCATCATGTCCAGGGCTGGTTTCCGGGCTCCGGAGCCGTCCTGTCGGACTGTCTCGACACCTTCCCGGGTTCGGCACCCAGTGGTCTCCCGTCGAGACGTTCAGCTCCGCTACCGTTGCGGGGGCAGCGCCGGCCTTTCACCGGCTTCCCAATTCTCCGGCGCGTTCGTCGCGCGCCGGCACCTCGGACAGGATGATCTAAGCACCACTCCTCGATTCCGGGCGGCAGGAAAGCGACATCCACAGGGCAAAAGGCGACAGGCGATAGGGCGCAAAGGCCACGCTATTTCGCCGAGATCAGGGCGCGGTCATATTTGAACTGCTGGCCGCCATCGCCGAACCAGCTCGCGTCGAAGGCCGCCTGCTTGCGCTGGTGCCAGGCCTCGGACGACGTCGACTGCCGCTTTGCCTGCTCCACCATCCCGGCGCATTCCCGGCGCGCATCGCCCTTCAGGCGCAGGATGTCGCGCTCGACGCGCCGGGCATAGTCCAGCGCGATGTCGCGGTGGCGCTTCTCATGCCGCCACAGATGCGCTTCGAAAGCGGTCCACGCCTTGCGCACGGAAGCGCTCCCCTTCCCCGTCCATTTCGGGATCCGGTAGGTGAACGAGACGTGCACGTCGAGGCCGGTCACGACGCACCGGGCTCCCCTGACGCCTGCCTTGATGTCGCGCACGTCAAAGGTCATGCTGGTTGTCGCCACCTTGTGGTCGCGCTGGCCGGTAAGCCTGGGGCCTTTCCTGGCAATCTGAGCGTAAATCTCCTGTCCGGTGCGGCCGCTCACCGGGTAGTGGATGGTCTTCTCGCTATAGGTGACTTTGGCGGCCGAGTCGGACAGGCTCGGCGTCGCCAGAAGGACACCAAGGGCAAATGCTCTCAGGCTGGACTTCACGCGTCGCCGTCTCCCCGCCGACCGGGAGATCCGGGGCGCCGAACCAAGTTATTGCGCGTGTGGACAAATGCAACCGTCGAGAGATATCGCCCGCCTCATCGAGATCATGGCCGCGCTGCGCACGCCGGGCACGGGCTGCGCGTGGGACCTGGAGCAGACCTTTGCAACCATTGCGCCGTATACGGTCGAGGAGGCCTACGAAGTCTCCGACGCGATCGCGCGCAACGACCTCACCGACCTTCGCGATGAGCTCGGCGATCTGCTTCTCCAGGTGGTCTTCCATTCCCGCATCGCACAGGAGGCCGGCGAATTCGAGTTTGGCGACGTCGTCACCGCGATCACGACCAAAATGATCCGCCGCCACCCGCACGTCTTCGGCGATGCTGACGCGCGTGCCGCCGGTTCCGCCAAGGGCCAGTGGGACCGCATCAAGGCCGAGGAGAAAGCGGAGAAGCGTGCGGCGCGCATCGCCCGCGGCGAAAATCCGGAGGACCATGGGACCGGTTTCCTCGACGGGATCCCGGTCGTCCTGCCCTCGCTGACCCGCGCATTGAAGCTGCAGCAGAAGGCGGCGACGGTCGGATTCGACTGGGGCGAGGCGGCGCCCATCCTCGACAAGATCGAGGAGGAAATCGGCGAACTGCGTGCCGCGATGGCCGCCGGACGACAGAGCGAGATCGCCGACGAGTTCGGCGACATCCTCTTCGCGGTCGTCAATCTCGGCCGCCACCTCGGCGTGGATGCCGAGGCCGCGCTCGCCGGAACCAACGAGAAATTCCGCTCGCGCTTCCACTTTGTGGAGAAAGCACTTTCCGACGCAGAATCAAGCCTTAAGGACGCATCTCTTGAAGAGATGGAAGAGCTTTGGCAAAAGGCGAAGAAGACTGCATAACAGGCTGAACTGACGCCTATTTCTGCCCTACCCTGGCATTGAATTCCGCCAGCGCCGCAGGCGTTGCGCGAAGTTCGAGCGTTACCGAGCCGTCATCATTGTCTTTTCGGGACTGGACTGCGGCGTTCCGGTAGAGCCAGTCGATAGAGCCCAGCTGCTCTGGCGGGAGGACAATCGTAGCCAGCGTCAGCGCGCCCGATATCCGCGCCTCGATCAGGTCGAGCAGTTGCGAAATGCCCTCGCCGGTAACAGCGGAGATCGCGATCGGCGGCTCCTTGTCCGGCGCACTACCTTCTTCGAGGAGGCGCTGACGGGTGCCCTCTTCCAGCAGGTCGATCTTGTTCCAGACCTCGATCACACGTCGGCTGTCCGACGCGTCGACGCCGAGGTCGCCGAGAATGCGCTCCACGTCCTCCGCCTGCGCGGCCGTGTCGGGATCGGAGATGTCGCGCAGGTGCAGCACGAGATCGGCCTCCACCACCTCTTCCAGGGTGGCGCGGAAGGCCGCGACGAGATGGGTCGGCAGGTCGGAGATGAAGCCCACCGTGTCGGAGAGGATGACGATCGTGCCGTGCGGCAACCGCACCCGGCGCAGCGTCGGGTCGAGCGTGGCGAACAGCATATCCTCGGCCAGCACCCCTGCCCCGGTCAGCCGGTTGAACAGGGTGGACTTGCCGGCATTGGTGTAGCCGACGATGGCGACGATCGGATACGGCACCTTCTTGCGCTTGGCGCGGTGCAGTTCGCGCGTGCGCTTGACCGTCTCCAGCTCGCGCTTCAGCCGCAGGATCTTCTCCTGCAGGATGCGCCGGTCGGCCTCGATCTGGGTTTCGCCTGGGCCGCCGAGGAAGCCCGCGCCGCCGCGCTGGCGCTCAAGGTGTGTCCAGCTGCGGACCAGCCGGCCCTTCTGGTAGTTCAGATGCGCGAGCTCGACCTGGAGCGCGCCCTCCTTGGTGCGGGCGCGCCGGCCGAAGATCTCGAGGATGATGCCGGTGCGGTCGAGCACCTTGGCCTTCAGTTCCTTTTCTAGGTTGCGCTGCTGCACCGGCGTAAGCGGGTGGTCGACGATCACCAGCTCGGCCTTCTTCTCAGCCACGACGGCCGCGAGGTCTTCGATCTTGCCGCTACCGATCAGGGTTGCCGGTCGCGGGTCGGCGACGGTCACGATCTCAGTGTGGACGGGTTCAAGGTCGATCGCGAGCGCAAGCCCGACTGCCTCGTCGTGCCTGGCCTGTGGAGAGCGCGACAGTCTCGGGCGCGAAATCGAATCACCGCTGTCATCATTGCGCGGATGACGCGTAAGCACCGGCACCACGACCACGGCGCGGCCGGTGCTTTCGGGAACAGCCTCCGCGGGTCCGGCCTTGCGGCCCCGCGGCTTGTCGCCGGCTTCGCTCAATCAGGCGCCTTCTTCGCCGTCGAACATCTGCACCGGCTGGCTCGGCATGATCGTGGAGATCGCGTGCTTGTAGACCAGCTGCGAATGTCCGTCGCGGCGCAGCAGAACGCAGAAATTGTCGAACGATGTCACTACGCCGGTAAGCTTGACGCCGTTGATCAGGAAGATGGTCAGGGGATTTTTGCTCTTGCGAACCGAGTTGAGGAACAGGTCCTGGAGGTTCTGCGATCGTTCCGCCATTTTTCTTATCTTTCACCTTGCCCGCAAGTTCACCGACAGTAGCACCGAACAAGACCGGGATTGTCAAGCGTCGCGGACCTGAATCCGGCGCATGGCAACCCTGCGTTTCGGTGGGGAACTCGACATCGAGCCATGAGGGCTCGCGATGCGGTTATCAGGCCGGAGTCTTTTCCGCAACGTCAAAAAACGCCTGCCGCAGCGATTGGACGACCGAGCCCGGATGGCCATTGGCGATCGGAGACCCGTCGACCTCCACGACCGGCATCGCGATGGTGGTGGCGGAACTGATGAAGGCCTCGCGGGCAGCCTTTGCCTCATCAACGGAAAAGCCACGCTCCTCGATCTTCAATCCGAGCTTCGCGGCGACTTCGAACAGTGTCGTGCGCGTGATGCCGCGCAGGATACCGTGCTCCGCGGGCCTCGTGACCAGGCAACCGTCCTTGGTGATGATCCAGGCATTCGACGACCCGCCTTCCTTGACGTTGCCCTCGGCATCGACGAACCACGCTTCCTGCGCGCCCGCTTCCTTCGCAGCCTGCTTGGCGAGCACGTTGGGCAGCAGCCCGACGGACTTGATGTCGACGCGGTCCCAGCGGCTTTCCGGCAGGGTGATCACCTTGATTCCCGTCTCGGCTCGCCTCGCGGCGAGAGCCGGATCGACTTTCTTCGCGGTCACGACGACGGCCGGGACGGTCTTGTCAGGGAACACGAAGTCACGGCTGGCCACCCCTCGCGTCACCTGCACATAGACTAGGCCGTTAGTGACGCCGTTGCGGGTCACCACCTCGCGCATGACCATGACGAGGGCCGAACGGTGCATCGGCCAGCCGATCCGCAGCTCGCGCAGCGACCGGTCGAGCCGGTCGAGATGGCGCGTCATGTCCATCAGATTTCCGCGCGCGACCTCGCAGACCTCGTAGACCCCGTCTGCGAACTGATAGCCGCGATCCTCGATATGGATAGCGGCATCGCGGTGCGGAACATAGCGGCCGTTGACGTAGGCGATGCGAGGCATTGTTGCTCCTTGGAGGATTTGGAACGGTCGGCAGGCCGGACGTCAGAAGAATTCGAGGCTGACGCGGAACATCTGCTCCACCTGCCGGACCTCGTTCGCCATGGCGAAGATCACGACACGGTCCTTGGGCTTGATCCGCATCGTTCCGTCAGGCTTCAACACCTGCCCGTCGCGGTAGATTGCGCCGATGCGCATGCCCGAGGGCAGGTCCGCGTCGCGCAGCTGCGGGCCGACCAGCGGCGAGGTCTCCAGCGCCTCCGCCTCGATGATCTCAGCCGCCCCCTTCTGGACGCTGTGGACGGCCCGTATGCGGCCCCGCCGCACATGCTGCAGCACACGCGAGATCGTCACGTTGCGCGGGTTGATGTAGGCGTCGACGCCGATGGTCTTGGTCAGGTCGTGGTAGGAAGGGTTGTTGATCAGGGCGAGGTTCGACTTGCAGCCGAGCCGCTTGGCCATGACGCTCGACAGGATGTTGACCTGATCGTTGTTGGTCAGCGCCACCATCAGGTCGGCCGCCTCGATGTCGGCCTCCAGCAGCAGCTTCTGGTCAAGCGCGCTGCCATGCAGCACGACGGTCTTCCGCAACTGGTCCGCGATAGCGATCGCGCGTTCGCGCGTGTTCTCGATCAGCTTGACACGGGTGCGGATCTGCCGCTGTTCCAGCGCTCTGGCGACGTAAAGGCCGATATTGCCGCCGCCGGCGATGACGATCCGCGACGCTTCGGTCTCCTCGTGGCCGAACAGGCCGAGCGTGCGGCGCACCTGGTCCTTGGTTGTCACGACATAGGCGAGGTCGCCCGCGAGCAACTGGTCGCTGGAATGCGGCACGAAGAGCTTGCCGTTGCGGCTGACGCCAACGACGGTCGACGGCAGGTCGGGAAACAGCTCGCTCAGCTGGGCAAGCGGTGTGTTGATGACCGGGCATTCTTCCAGGCACTCGATCGCGACCATGGCCACCTTGCTGTCGGCGAAGCGCACGACATCGGTCGCCCCGGGCAGAGCGATACGGCGCAGCACCATCTCGCCCACTTCAAGCTCGGGCGAGATCACCACGTCGATCGGCAGATGTTCGCGCGAAAACAGGTCCTGGTAATGCGGTCGCAGATAGGACTGCGACCGGATGCGCGCGATCTTGGTCGGCACGTTGAACAGCGAGTGCGCGACCTTGCAGGCGATCATGTTCACTTCGTCGTAGAGCGTGACGGCGATGACCATGTCGGCCTCTACGGCACCGGCGGCCTCCAGCACGTCCGGATGCGCGCCGTGACCGACGATACCGCGCACGTCGAGCGAATCGCGGATCGCGCCGATCAACTCGGGCGAGGTGTCGATGACGGAGACGTCGTTGCGCTCCGCCGCTAGCCGTTCCGCGATGCCGTATCCTACTTGTCCAGCACCGCAGATGATAACGCGCATAGATCAGACTCCGAGCGACTTCAGCTTCCGGTGAAGCGCGGAGCGTTCCATACCAATGAACTCGGCCGTGCGCGAGATGTTGCCGCCAAAGCGGTTGATCTGCGCGATAAGATATTCCTTCTCGAAGAGCTCGCGGGCCTCGCGCAGCGGCAGCGCCATGATGTGCTGGTCTGACTGGTTCGGCGCCCTCGGCATCACGTCGCCGATCTCCGCCGGCAGAAGGTCGGCCGTGATCGGCGCGTCGGCATCGTCGCCACGCGCGAGGATCATCAGGCGCTCGACATTGTTGCGCAGCTGTCGGACGTTTCCGGGCCAGTTATGCGCCTGGAGCACGGCCATCGCATCGTCGCCCATGCGGCGCGGCTTGATGCCGGCCTGGGCGCCTACGATCTCCATGAAATGGTGCACGAGCAGCGGGATGTCCTCACGCCTCTCGGACAAGCCCGGCACCGGAACAGGCACGACGGCGAGACGGTGATAGAGGTCCTCGCGAAAACGCCCGTCGGCGATCATCGCCTCCAGATTGTAGGCGGTCGACGAGATGATGCGCACGTCGACCTTGACACGTTTCGTGCCCCCTACCCGCTCGAACTGCTGGTCGACGAGGACGCGCAGGATCTTGTTCTGCGTCTCGCGCGGCATGTCGGCCACCTCGTCGAGATAGAGAATGCCGCGATGGGCCTCCTCCAGGGCGCCGATCTTGCGCTCGACACCGTTCGCCTCGGTGCCGAACAGCTCGATCTCCATCCGCTCCGGCGTCATCGAGGCGGAGTTGACGGACACGAAAGGCGCGCCCGCGCGCGTCGAATGGGCGTGGATCGCGCGCGCGACCATCTCCTTGCCGGAACCTGAAGGTCCGATGATCATGACGCGGCTGTTGGTGGGCGCCACGCGCTCGATCGTCTGGCGAAGCTGGTTCATCGCCGTCGAGGTGCCGATTAGGTCGAAAGTATCGCCAGTGCGCCGCTTCATCTCCGAGACTTCGCGACGAAGCTTCGACGTCTCCAGCGCGCGTTCGGCGATGAGGATCAGACGGTCCGCCTTGAACGGCTTCTCGATGAAATCATAGGCGCCGCGCCGGATCGCCGACACCGCGGTCTCGATATTGCCGTGGCCCGAGATCATCACCACCGGCAGCTCGGGATGGATCGCCTTGATCTCGTCGAGCAGGGCAAGGCCGTCGAGACGCGAGCCCTGCAGCCAGATGTCGAGGAAGACGAGGCGCGGCATCCGGTCCGAGATCGACGCCAGCGCGCTGTCGGCATCGTGCGCGATGCGCGTCTCATGGCCTTCGTCGCCGAGGATGCCGGCCACGAGCTCGCGGATGTCCTGTTCATCGTCAACGATCAGGATGTCAGACGCCATTTTGCACCTTCTCCGCTTGCTGTTCGCCCTCGGTCCGTTTCACGGATCGGGAGCCGGCCTGCGCCGCGCCGACGCCCGGAAGAATCATCCGGATCAACGCACCGCGGCCGCCGTGGAAATCGGCCGGCGCGTCATGCAGTTCGAGCCGGCCACCATGGTCCTCGACGATCTTCTTGACGATAGCGAGGCCGAGGCCGGTGCCTTTTTCGCGCGTGGTCATATAGGGCTCGAGCAGCCTCTGCCTGTTCTCGCGCGGCAGGCCCTTGCCGTTGTCCATGACGTCGACGGCGATGAAGCCCTTTGCCTGGATCGCCCGTACACGAATGACGCCGGGCTCGCCTTCGGGTCGCTCGCCCGCGTCGATAGCCTCGGCGGCGTTCTTGATCACATTGCCGAGCGCCTGACCCATCAGGCGGCTGTCGAACGTGCCGACGAGCGGCTGATCTGCGAACTGACGCTCGAAGACGATGTCGGACCGGCTCACCTCGACAAGGAAGGACGCTTCGCGCAGCGCCTCGCGCAGATCCATCTGCTGCATCGCCGGCTTCGGCATGCGGGCGAAGGCGGAGAACTCGTCCACCATCCGGCCGATATCGCCGACCTGCCGGATGATCGTGTCCGTGCACTGGTCGAAGATCTCGCGATCCTCGACGATCACCTTGCCGAAGCGCCGACGGATGCGCTCGGCCGAGAGCTGAATCGGCGTCAGCGGGTTCTTGATCTCGTGCGCGATGCGGCGCGCCACGTCCGCCCAGGCGGTCGAGCGCTGCGCCTGGACGAGATCCGTGATGTCGTCGACGGTGACGACGTAGGACTTGGGGCCGTCGCGCTCCTCGCTACCTTCCACAGTGATCTGGACATTGAACGTGCGCTCCGCGCCGGCGCGATAGAACGTCACCTGTTCGCGGTAGACCGGACGCGATGAATCGCGCGCGATCTCGAAGACACGCCCGATCGCCGGCAGCACGGCAGAGATGTTCTTGCCGATCGTGCCCGCGAGCGGCAGCGCCAGCATCGTCTCCGCCGAGCGGTTGACGATCGTCACCAGGCCTTCCGAATCGACGCCGATGACGCCCGCCGTCACACCCGCCAGAACCGCTTCCGAGAAACGCCGCCGCTCGTCGATCTGATCCTTGGCGCCCAGCAGCTCGTTGCGCTGCGACTTGAGCTCGGTCAGCATCGTGTTGAAGGTCTGCGCAAGGTAGCCCACGTCGCCATCGGACGAGCGGACGGGCACCTGCACGTCGAGATTGCCGGTCGCGACCTCGTCGGCCGCGCCAATCAGCTGGCGCACCGGACGCACCAGGCGGTCCGCCACCGCGATACCGGTCCAGATCGCTGACATGACGATGACCAGCGTCAGTCCGAGATAGAGCAATGCGAAGGCGATCTGCGTCGCCGTGCGGTTTTCCTCCAGCCCGCGATAGGCACCCGCATTCGCGCGCACCAGCTGCCTGGCGCGGATGACCTCCTGGTCGACCTCGCGTACGGTGAAGAGATAGGCCTCGGGAATCTGCCTGAGCTTGATGATTGCACCGACGATGTTGCGGATACGCGGCTCGATCAGCACGGGCTGGCCGTCGGCCGCCGTCTGGACCGCCTCGATCGGCGGATCGGGAAACTCGATGTCGCTCTGTGTCGCTGCCTGCATCATGATCGATCCGTCGGACCGGATGAGCGCGGCGTGTTCGAGCGCCCTGCCCTGCGCCTGCTGGGTCAAAAGCGCCTCGAAGCGGAGACGATCGAGATTGTAGAGCGTGCGGTTGTTGTCGAGGTCGTTGGCCATCGACAGCGTCGTGCCCTGCAGGTTGCGCGCATTTTCCCGCACATAGGCATCTGCGATCGACAGCGACGAATTGATGATCGTCTTGGTGCGGATGTCGAACCAGCGGTCCAGGCCGACGTCGAGCGTGATCGAGGCGACGATCGCGACCAGGATTGCGGGCAGCGCCGCCACAAGCGCGAACATGGCGACAATGCGCACATGCAGTCGCGCGGCCGCCTTGCCGATGCGGCGCGCCATCAGGATGCGATGCGCCTCGCGGCCGATCAGCGCCAGGAGGACCAGGATGAAGGCGGCATTGACGGCGATGAGAACGAGCGTCGTCTGACGGGTCGGCTCGATCGACGTGAGGCCCATCAGGATGACGAAGGAGATCGCGGCCGACGCCAGCGAACAGACCACCGTCACGATGCCCGGCCATGCGAGCAGGCGCCGGCCATCGGCCGGTTGCGCGGCGGGGACGGCCACGGGCAGCTCTGCTCCCGATATGGCGGGGTCCACGGCTTGGTTCATGTCAGGTCGAGCAGCATGGTCTGCGTTGCAGCTATGCAACGCATTGTGGCGATTCTGCAACAATTCGATGGCAGACCGCGTTTTCCCTCAGGCCTGTCGCGATGTCCGGTACACGTTGACGCCCAGTTCGCGGATCTTCTTGCGCAACGTGTTGCGGTTGAGCCCCAGAAGCTCGGCCGCCCGGATCTGATTGCCGCGCGTCGCTGTCATCGCGGCAAGCACGAGCGGATATTCGACCTCGGCCAGGATGCGCTGATAGAGTCCCGGCGGCGGAAGATCGTCGCCGAAGCCGGTGAAATACTGCTGCAGGTAATGCTCCACGGCCTGGCTGACAGAGATGTCGTCCGGCAGGCTGGACGAACTGCCAGCCGGCTGCGGCAGTTCGCCGGTGCGCAACTCGTGCTCGATGATCTCGGCCGAGATTTCGTCCTGCGGGTAGAGCGCGGCGAGTCGGCGGATCAGGTTCTCCAGCTCGCGCACGTTGCCCGGCCACGGATAGCGCTTCATCAGCTCGATGCCGGGACTGGAGATACGCTTGGCCGCGAGCCCCTCGTTCTCCGCTTGCTTGAAGAAATGCCGCACGAGGTCGGGAATGTCTTCCGAGCGCTCTTTGAGCGCCGGCAGGCGCAGCGGCACGACGTTCAGGCGATAGAACAGGTCCTCGCGGAAAAGGCCCTGATTGATCAGGGTCCGCAGGTCCTTGTTGGTCGCGGCGACGATGCGCACGTCCGTCTTGATCGGTGTGCGGCCGCCCACGGTCGTGTATTCGCCTTGCTGCAGCACGCGCAGCAGGCGCGTCTGGGCCTCCATCGGCATGTCGCCGATCTCGTCGAGGAAGAGAGTGCCGCCCTCGGCCTGCTCGAAACGGCCGGTCGAGCGGTTCTGTGCGCCGGTGAAGGCGCCCTTCTCGTGTCCGAACAGTTCCGACTCGATCAGGTCGCGCGGGATCGCGGCCATGTTGATCGCCACGAAGGGCCCGTTGCGGCGGCGGCCGAAGTCATGCAGCGCGCGCGCCACCAGCTCCTTGCCTGTGCCCGACTCGCCCGAGATCATCACCGTCAGGTCCGTCTGCATCATGCGGGCGAGCATGCGGTAGATGTCCTGCATCGCTGCCGAGCGTCCGACCAGCGGCATCGATTCCGGCGGCTCCTCGGCGCGCTCGGTCGTCACGGCCTTCTTCGGCTCGGACAACGCACGGTTGACGATGTTAAGCAGCTCGGTGAGGTCGAAGGGCTTCGGCAGGTATTCGTAGGCCCCCTTCTCCGAGGCGCGGATCGCGGTCATGAACGTGTTCTGCGCACTCATGACGATCACCGGCAGGTCCGGCCGCGCCTTCTTGATGCGGGGCAGCATGTCGAACGCGTTCTCGTCCGGCATGACGACGTCTGTGATGACGAGGTCGCCCTCGCCCGCCTGCACCCAGCGCCACAGGGTGGCGGCGTTGGAGGTGACGCGCACGTCGTGGCCGACGCGCGAGAGCGCCTGGTTCAGGACGGTGCGGATTGCCGCATCGTCGTCGGCGATGAGGATGCTGCCGCGTGTCGTCATCCGTCGAGACCTCCGTCCGGGTCATGGCCCGCGGGATAAGTGCTTTCTCTCCAGGCAGGCATCAGGATGCGGAAGGTCGTTCCGGCGCGGGACGATTCGCATTCGATGATGCCGCCGTGCTCGCCTACGATCTTCGCCACCAGGGCGAGACCCAGGCCTGAGCCGTTCTGCTTGGTGGTGATGAACGGATCGAAGAGGATGGGGAGAATGTCTTCCGAAACGCCCGGACCATTGTCCGTTACGCAGAATTCAAGCGGCAGCGAGACGCGATCCGCGCTTCCGGGCACCGAGAGGCGCATGCCGGGCCGGAACGCCGTCGACAGCTTGATCTCGCCCTTCGGGTCAGATCCGATCGCCTCGGCGGCGTTCTTCACCAGATTGAGGAACACCTGCACGAGCTGGTCTCGATTGGCGAAGACCGGCGGCAGGCTGGGATCGTATTCCTCGACGATCTTGATGCGGCTGGCAAAACCGTTCCTGGCGATCGCCTTCACGCGGTCGAGCACGGCGTGGATGTTGACCGCCGAGCGCTCTATCGGCCGCTCGTCGGAGAAGATCTCCATCCGATCGACCAGCGAGACGATGCGGTCGGTCTCCTCGGTGATCAGCCGCGTCAGCGTCCGGTCCTCGTCCGGCACCACCGTTTCGAGAAGCTGGGCGGCGCCGCGGATTCCGGAGAGCGGGTTCTTGATCTCGTGGGCGAGCATGGCCGCGAGACCCGTGACCGAGCGCGCCGCGCCCCGATGGGTCATCTGGCGATCGATCTTTTCCGCCATCGAGCGTTCCTGGAACATGATGACGACCGAACCGGGAATCTCGACCACCGGCGCAACATAGATGTCGACGATCTTGTCGGGGCCGATGCGCGGCGAGGAAATGTCGACGCGATACTCGTTCACCGCCGCCTTGCGCTCGCGCACCTGCTCTACCAGCGTCAGCAGTGGACTGCCGAAGGGCACGAAATGGTCGAGCGTGTTACGCGATAGGATCACCGCGCTTGCCTTGAAGAAATCTTCGGCGTCGGCATTGGCGAACGAAATGCGACTGTCGGGGCCGACCATGATGACCGGGTGGCGGATCGTGTTGAGGACGATCTGGGCCGAATCCAGTTGTGACTTCCGAGACGAGGCGGGCGCGGTCATGCGGCTATCTCCATCCCGCTGGTCGCGGCTTCGGCGAGCGCCAGCCGCAGGCCCTGTTTGACGGCCGCCGGATCGGTTCCAGTCATGATCGTGGCGCGCAGCGCGTCGGGCACCTGGGGCACATGGCGGTCGAGATACCAGCCGAGATGCTTGCGCGCGTGCCGCACGCCCGTCGCGGCACCGTAGTGCGCGAGCATGTCGTCGTAATGCCCCAGAACGTAGTCGCGGAGCTCTTCAGGCGAAGCCGGCGCGGACACACTCCCATTGCCGCCTGCAATCTCTCCGGCCAGCCACGGCGCGCCATAATGGCCGCGGCCAACCATCACCGCATCGGCGCCAGATTGTTCGAGGATCGCGGCGGCATCATGCGCTGAACAGACATCACCATTGGCCACGACGGGGATGGACACCGCCTGCTTGACCGAAGCGATCGCCGACCAGTCCGCACGACCGGTATAGAACTGGCAGCGCGTTCGACCGTGAACGGTGACCATCCGCACGCCCGCCTGTTCCGCGCGTGCCGCGATCTGCGGCGCGTTGATCGTCTGGTCGTCCCAGCCGAGGCGCATCTTCACCGTCACCGGCACGGCGACGGCGGACACCACTGCCTCGATCAGCGCCAGCGCGTGGTCCGGCTCCCGCATCAATGCCGATCCGCAATAGCCGCCGGTCACCTTCTTGGCAGGGCAGCCCATGTTGATGTCGATGATGTCGGCGCCCTCGCCGGCCGCGATTCGCGCGCCCTCGGCCAGCCAGTGGGCGTCGCGGCCCGCCAGCTGCACCATGTGCGGTCCAATGCCGGTCCGGCTGATGCGCCGCGTCGATTCTTCGTTGCGCTTGGCGAGTTCGCCGCTCGCGACCATCTCGGACACGACGAGGCCGGCCCCGTGCGCATAGGCGCGTTCACGGAACGGGCGATCGGTGATACCGGACATCGGGGCGAGGAACACCCGGTTGCGGAGCCTCACGCCACCGATATCGATCGGCTCGGCGAGAGAATTTGGAAGCTGCATGCACAAAAACCGGGCAACTTTTTCGACTGCTTAGTCTCTAGACATATTCGCGGCGCGGCGCAACGGGCAAGTGCTGTGATTTGTGCATGGCAGCCCCGAAGCCCTCAGGGCTCTGGTCAAGCAGGATGGCGTGCCTTATCCGAAAGCCCGGTTCAGAAATGTGGCAACATGTCCATATGACAGAGAATTCCGAAATCGCCGTGGTCATCGTCGCCGCTGGCCGTGGCGAGCGGGCGGGCAGCCCGGAAGCGGGACCCAAGCAATATCGCACGATCGGGGGCGAACCGGTCATCCGCCACACGATTCGCCGCTTCGCCGGCCATCCGTCGATCGGCCGGATCATCGTCGCGATCCATGGCGACGACATCGGACTTTTCGAAGACGCCGCCGCGGAACACCGCGGCCGCGTCAGCGCTGTCATCGGCGGCGCAAGCCGGCAGGAATCGACGCTGCTGGCCCTGCGCAAGCTATCGGCCGATCCGCCCGGACTGGTGCTGATCCATGACGCAGTGAGGCCCTTTGCCGACGGCGAGTTGATCGACCGCGTCGTGCGCGCTGCGTCCGAAGGCCAAGGCGCCCTTCCCGCCCTCGCGGTCACCGATACGCTCAAGAAGGACATGGTGGAGGGCCTGGTCACCGTCGACCGCAACGGCCTGCACGCCGCGCAGACGCCGCAGGGATTTCCCTTTGCCCAGATCCTCGCGGCGCACGAGGCAGCACACCGGTCTGGCCGCACCGACTTCACCGACGACGCCTCCATCGCCGAGTGGGCCGGGCTGCCGGTGCGCCTCGTGCTGGGCTCTCCCGATAATTTCAAATTGACCTATCCGCGGGATCTCGCCATGGCCGACGAAAAGCTCAATCGCGACAGGCTCGCATTTCCCGATGTGCGGACGGGCAACGGCTACGACGTTCACGCCTTCGAACCGGGCGACGCGGTCTTCCTGTGCGGCGTGCGCATTGCGCATGACAGAAGGCTTTCCGGCCATTCGGATGCCGACGTGGGTCTGCACGCGCTCACCGACGCGCTGCTGGCGACCTGCGGCGCGGGTGATATCGGCACCCACTTCCCGCCGTCGGATCCGCAATGGCGAGGTGCTGCCTCGCGGATCTTCGTCGAACATGCGGCCTCGATCGTCCGCGCCAGGGGCGGCCGCATCGCCAATGCGGACATCACGCTGATCTGCGAGGCGCCGCGCGTCGGCCCGCACCGCGCCGCGATGACCGCGGAACTGTCTTCGATGCTCGGCATTTCAGCGGACAGGATCTCGATCAAGGCGACCACCAACGAGCGGCTGGGCTTCATCGGCCGCGAGGAAGGCATCGCGGCGATCGCGACCGCCAGCGTCGTCTATCCAGGGAGCCTGCCAGAATGACCGACCGCGCCGCGCTTGCCCGCACTTTCCTCGAAGCTTGCAAGGACCGCGGCATCCTCGTCGCCACGGCCGAATCCTGCACGGGCGGCGGCATCATCGCGCTGATGACGGATATGCCGGGCTCTTCCAGCATGGTGGACCGCGGCTTCGTCACCTATTCGAACGAGGCGAAGATCGACATGCTGGACGTGCGCAAGGAGACGCTCGATCGGCATGGCGCCGTGTCCGAAGAGACCGCGCGCGAAATGGCCGACGGCGCGCTGGCGCATTCGCGCGCGGGCATCACGCTCGCCGTGACAGGCATCGCCGGGCCAGACGGCGGGTCCGAGGAAAAGCCCGTCGGGCTCGTCTGGTTCGGGGTAGCCTGCAAAGGCAAGCCGACGCGAACGGAGAAGCGGATTTTCCAGAACCTAGGTCGTGACTACATCCGACGCGAGACGGTCCAGACCGCGCTCGAACTCGGGCTGGATGCCTTGGGCAACTAGGCTCAGACGACCAATTCAATCGCGAAGCGGCGCCCCTTCCCGCCGGGTGGCGGCATCATACGCGGCAAACCGCGAAACTTGCGCTCGACCATCTTGCGCAGATTGACGCTCGCATTCGACCTGGAGGCATCGACCTTGCCGATCCGGCCATGGGCGTCGACCGTGAAAACGATGCGCAGCACCTTTACTCCAGCCGTCGTGGCGGCGGCCTTGAGTTCCCGGTCGGCCTTCAAAGAGGACACGCAACGGTGGACCAGGCTCGCATAGTCGTCCAGCGCGCGCGCTGGACTCGCGAGTGCCAGAACGAAACAGAGCGCTGCTGCTGCAATCCGCATGGAACCCCTCTGACATCGCACCAATTTGCAGATGTTGGTGAGGCGGTCAAATCGCGGATGGTCGGCTCACCGCGGCGGCAGGACGGCCATAGATCTCATCGGCACGCTTTTCGAAGGCGCCGGCGAAGGTGCGGAACGCGCGATCGAACACGGCTCCCATCAGGGCGCCGAGCATGCGACTCTTGAACTCATAGTCGATGTCGAAGCCGACATCGCAGCCATCGGCGGGCGCTTGTTTGAACGTCCACAGGTTGCGCAGATATTTGAACGGGCCGTCGATGTATTTGACGTCGATGACGAGCTCGTCAGGCTTGAGAACGACCTGGCTGGTGAAGGTCTCGCGGATCGCCTTGTAGCCGACGCTCATGTCGGCGATCAGCACCGTGACGCCGTCACGCTCCTTGCGCGAGCGGACGCTGAGCGCCTCGCACATCGGCAGGAACAGCGGATACTTCTCCACGTCCGCGACGAGCGCGAACATCTGCTCGGGCGTATACGGAACGCGCCTGACCGTGTCGAACTTCGGCATTCTGTCTCGTCGTCAAGCCCTGCGGGCGAGTTGTGCGTCGCGTGCCGCGCGCAGCCGGGCGAAATCCTCTCCGGCATGATGCGAGGAACGCGTCAGCGGGCTCGCCGCCACGACAAGGAAACCCTTCGAATAAGCGACGGTCTCGTAGGAGCGGAATTCGTCCGGCGTCACGAACGCCTTCACCGGATGGTGCTTCTTCGACGGCTGGAGATACTGTCCGATCGTGATGAAGTCGACGTCCGCCGAGCGCAGGTCGTCCATCAGTTGCAGCACCTCGTTCCGCTCCTCGCCGAGCCCGACCATGATGCCGGACTTGGTGAAGATCGACGGGTCGAGTTCCTTCACCCGCTGCAGCAGCCGCACCGAATGGAAGTAGCGCGCGCCGGGGCGAACCGTCAGATAGTTGGACGGCACGGTCTCGAGGTTGTGGTTGAACACGTCGGGTTTCGCGGCGACGACCACCTCGAGCGCGCCTTCCTTGCGCAGGAAGTCGGGCGTGAGGATCTCGATCGTCGTGCCCGGCGCAGCGCGGCGGATCGCCCTGATCGTCTCGGCAAAGTGCTCCGCGCCGCCGTCGTCCAGGTCGTCACGATCGACGGAGGTGATGACGACATGGGTGAGCCCCATCTGTGCGACCGCGCGGCCGACGCTTTCCGGCTCGGAACGATCGAGCGCGTGGGGCTTGCCCGTCGCCACGTTGCAGAAGGAGCAGGCACGCGTGCAGATCTCGCCCATGATCATGAAGGTGGCGTGCTTCTTGTCCCAGCACTCGCCGATGTTCGGGCAGCCGGCCTCCTCGCACACGGTAACCAGCTTGTTTGACCGCACGATCTCCCGCGTCTCGGCATAGCCGCGCGACGTCGGCGCTTTGACGCGGATCCAGTCCGGCTTGCGCATCACCTCCTGATCGGGGCGATGCGCCTTCTCCGGATGTCGCGGGCGCGGCCTGGCGATAGTGTCGAGAACGGTGACCATCGGATTCCTGCAGACAATTTCTAGCCGCCGGCCACACCGGCGCACATGACATTTAGGCGCAACAGCCAGGAAGCGAAAGGCCGCGAGCACACAGCCGACCGACATCAACCCGCAAAGTTCATACCAAGCCTATTGACGTTACGTCATGAATGCTACAGTCCGAAACCTCAACCAGTTGTCGAAATTCACGTTGCAAAAGGGGACAAGTAATGAAGATTTTTGGATTGGCGGCCGCTGCTATTTCGGCTGCATCGATCATTGGACCCGCACAGGCGGAAAGGACCGACTGCATAAGCATCACATCGCTGCCGCAAACCATTACGGCCGCTGGTGTCTATTGCCTAAAGCAGGATCTTAGTACGGCGATCACCTCTGGGAACGCAATCACTATTAACGCCAACAACGTCACGATCGACTTTAACGATTTCAAACTTGGCGGTCTCGCAGCCGGCCCGGCCACCGGCGCCAATGGCGTATTCGCAACCAACAGGAAAAACATCACTATCCGCAACGCGACGATCCGGGGTTTTCGCAACGGCGTGCTATTTTCCGGAGCAGGTTCGTCCGGCAGCGTCATCGAAGACAATCTCGTCGAGGGTAGCACCTTCACGGGAATAACCGTCGCGGGCTCCGGAATCGTGGTAAGAAGGAACCGCGTGGTCAACACGGACACGACGCCGCCGTCATCTCAAACGACGGCGCCAGCTGCGGTATCCTACACAAACATGGGTCGCCGTAGCGCGACCTCCGTAGGGATATCTAACGGGGTTGCGCCAATGGCCGGAAATGGCGGCGTGTCAAATGCCATCCGCGCCGAGAATATCATCAACAGCCAGATCGTTGACAACGCAGTGTCGACCTCGATTTCGTCAAATAGCGAAGCTGAAGGAATCTTCATCAGGACCGCGCGTCGAGTGGAAATCGCCAGAAACACGATATTTGACGTCGCCGGACAAAATTTCGCGACTGGGATCTACGCCGAGAGTTCAAGACTTCTCTTCATCAAGGACAATATTATTGGCGGCGGAACGTCTGCCACGCAGGGCGCAGGTGGAACTGCGTATGGTATAGAAGTCACGTTCCCAAGTGGCGCGAACATATGCCAGAATAACACGATCACCGACTTCGCCAGCGGATCTGTCACCGGCTGCGGATCGACGACTGGGACTTTCCCCTGATACGTTGGTTCATATAAAGGAAGTACCACGCGTCAGATGACGCGCGGTATCTTCATATTTCGTCAATCAGCGTCTGAACATCCGACCGATCGCAATGAGGATGCATGCTCCAATAAAGCCGGCTACCAGGTAGCCGATCCAGCCCCCGAGGACGATGCCGAACGCGCTCAGCAATGCATTGGCAACAATCGCGCCAACTATGCCGAGAACTATGTTCATCAGCACGCCCATATTGCTCTTCATGACCATTTCGGCGAGCCAGCCGGCGATGCCGCCAATAATGATGGCTGCGATCCAGCCCACACCCGCGTCTTCCATGAGATTCTCCAGTCTTTGCCCGGCGACGACCGCCGCAGCGACAACGCGGGAGCGGGCCGCAGGTTCCGGAGACTGGAATGGCGCTAGCTCAGCGCGCGCCCTGGGCCCTGCCCCATATCCACAGGATGACGATTGCACCCGCGATGGCGACGACGAGGTTTCCGAGGAAGCCGTAGAACGCGATCCCAAGCAGCCCGGCAAGGGTTCCGCCGACGAAAGACCCTGCAATGCCGACGAGAATGTTGGTGAGGATGCCGTGGTCACGGTTCATCGTGCGCTCGGCGACATAGCCTGCGAGAAAGCCGATCACGAGCATGCCGAAGAAGCCGACGCCCGGCATGGCCAGAATTCCATAGGTCGGTTCCATACAACTCTTCCTGGTTCGGTCGACTGGACGGTATCGACGCTCAGATGTTGAGCGCCTGGCCGTAGGCGTCGAGCACGCTCTCCTTCATCGTCTCCGAAAGGGTCGGATGGGGGAAGATCGTGTGCATCAGCTCTTCCTCGGTCGTCTCCAGGTTCATGGCGACGACGAAGCCCTGGATCAGTTCGGTGACCTCGGCGCCGACCATGTGCGCGCCGAGAAGCTGGCCGGTCTTCCTGTCAAAGATCGTCTTGACCAGGCCCTGGTCCTCGCCGAGCGCCACGGCCTTGCCGTTGGCGACGAAGGGGAAGCGGCCGACGCGGATGTCGTGGCCCTTCTCCTTCGCCTTCGCCTCGGTGAGGCCGACGGATGCGACCTGAGGATTGCAGTATGTGCAGCCGGGAACGAGCGAGCGGTCGAGCGGATGGGGATGAAGGCCGGCGATCTTCTCGATGCAGACCACGCCCTCATGCTCCGCCTTGTGCGCCAGCATCGGCGGCCCTGCCACGTCGCCGATCGCGTAAATGCCCGGCACGCTGGTGCGGCAATAGTCGTCGATCTTGACGACGCCGCGCTCGATGGCGATCCCGACAGCCTCCAGGCCGATGTTCTCGACATTCGCCTGCACGCCGACGGCCGAGATCAGCCGATCGGCTGTCAGCTTTTCGACCTTGCCGTCCTTGGTCTCGACATGGGCGGTGACGGAATTCGCGCCCTTCTCGACCTTGGTCACCTTGGCTTCGAGGATGAACTTCATCCCCTGCTTCTCGAAGCGCTTCTGCGCGAATTTCGAGATCTCGGCGTCCTCCACCGGCATGACGTTGGCCATCAGCTCGACCACGGTCACATCGACGCCCATGGTGCGATAGAAGCTCGCAAACTCGATGCCGATCGCGCCCGATCCCATGACGATCAGCGACTTGGGCATCTGCGGCGGCGTCATCGCCTCAAAATAGGTCCAGATCAGCTTGCCATCGGGCTCAATGCCGGGCAGCGCGCGCGGCCGGGCGCCGGTGGCGATGATGATGTGCTTGGCGTTATAGGTACCCTCGCCCTTAGTGTTCTTGGGCGGCGGCACTTGGGGCTCCATAGGCTTCTTCGTCGTCTTCGACACGACGATCTCGCCCGGCTTGGTGATCTTCGCCTCGCCCCAGATCACGTCGACCTTGTTCTTCTTCATCAGAATGCCGACGCCGCCGTTCATCCGCGCCGCGATGCCGCGCGAACGCTCGACGACGGCCTTGAGATCGGCCGAGATCTTGCCTTCGATCGTCAGGCCATAGTCCTTGGCATGTTCGGCATAGTGCATGATCTCGGCCGAGCGCAGCAGCGCCTTGGTCGGGATGCAGCCCCAGTTGGAACAGATGCCGGCCAGGTGCTCGCGTTCGACAATGGCCGTCTTCAGGCCAAGCTGGGCTGAGCGGATCGCCGCGACATAGCCGCCGGGACCGGCGCCGATGATGATCACGTCATAGGATTCAGCCATGTAACTCTCCTAAAGTCCCAGCATCACGCGCACGATCGGCTCCAGGCCGCGACCGATCGCGCGAGTGTTGGCCGCGTCGAGATGCACACCGTCCAACGGCGAGGCCTTGGCCACGGACGCCGCGTCGAAGAAGCCGCAGCCGGTCAGGTCGGCGAGGTCCGAATAGAGGCTCGCCAGCATGGTCGACTGTTCGAGCCCCGGCCCGAACATGGCCGCAAACTCAGGGTCTCCGGTCTCGCACAAGGGCGGCGGCGAGACCAGAAGGATATCCGGCGCATCCTCGCCCATCGGGTATGCATGGCCGCGAATGATATCGATCAGCCGCTGCATGCCCTGCTTCGCCGCGATCGCCCGGCCGGCGATCCACGGCTTCATGTCGTTGGCGCCGAGAAAAAGGATAGCGAGATCGATCGGCGAATGGGTGGTGAGGATCGTCGGCAGCAGCCGCGCGCCATTGCGATCCGCGGAGCCCAAGTGGTCGTCGAAGGCCGTCGTGCGGCCGTTCAAGCCCTCGGCTATGACGGTGACCTGCGGTCCGAGGGCAGCCTGCAACACGTTCGGCCACCGATCTGCGAAGGCATGCCGGCCAGGGCCGTCGGGATCGTATCCCCAGGTGAGCGAATCGCCGTAGCAGAGAACGGTTTTCATACTGGTGCCACCGGGCCGCGCCCGAACATGTGTGCCGGCGGCGCGGGCCGTCCCCTCCAGCGCACGATCGCCCACTGGGCAATGACGGCAAACGCATTCGGCACGGTCAGGCCGGCGATGATCGGCAGGCTGCCGGCGATGGCGCCGTGGTTCGGATCCTCCAGCAGATCGATCACAACGAGGCCAAGCGCGGCGACGCCAATAACGACCAGGAGCAGCAGCACGGCCACATTGGCCGCACTTCTGACGTCGCGGAACACATGGACGGCCAGGAAGACGATGGAGGACAGCAGGAACATCGCCGCGAATGCGACGAAGGCGATGATGAATTCCTGGTCGCCGTCGCCCCAGATGACGATCGCCTGCAACGCGAGGCCTCCGACGAGGAAGCCGGCGAACAGGAGGAGCGCGGCGGTCACGACGAAGCGCATCGGCAGGCCGTTATACGAGCATCGCCATCGGATTCTCGATGTATCGCTTGAACGCGACCGCGAACTCGGCGCCGAGGGCGCCGTCGATGACGCGGTGGTCGAAAGCAAAGGTGGCCGTCATCACCGTGGCAACGGCGATCTGCTTGTCCTTCACCACCGGCTTCTCGATGCCGGCGCCGATCGAGACGATCGAGGCATGCGGCGGATTGATGATGGAGGTGAAGTTGGATACGCCGAACATGCCGAGGTTCGACACGGCGGTGGAGCCGCCCTGGTATTCCTCCGGCTTCAGCTTCTTGTCGCGGGCGCGCTTGGCGAGATCCTTCATCTCGTTGGAGATGACAGACAGCGTCTTCTGATCCGCCTTGCGCACGATCGGCGTGATCAGCCCGTCGGGGACCGCGACCGCGACGCCGACATCGGCGTTTCTGTGCAGCACGCGGGCGGAACTGGTCCAGCTCGCATTCGCCATCGGCACGTCGCGCAAGGCGAGCGCCATCGCCTTGATGATGAAGTCGTTGACCGACAGCTTGAAGGCGGGAACGTCGCCCTTTTCGGTCTTGGTGGTCGGCGCGGACTTGTTGATTTCCTCACGCAGCTTGAGCAGGGCGTCGAGCGTGCAGTCCATCGACAGGAAATAGGCCGGGATCGTCTGGTGCGATTCCGTGAGCCGGCTCGCGATCGTCTTGCGCATGTTGTCATGCGGCTTGAGTTCGTACGAGCCCTCGGCGAAGAATTTCAGCACCGCGTCGTCGGACAGGGGTTTCGCAGCGGGAGCCGCCGCGGCTGGCGCACCGGCCTGTGCGGCAGGGGTCGCCATCTTCGCGCCACCACCGGCGACAGCTGCCTCGACATCCGCCTTGACGACGCGGCCATGCGGGCCGGAACCGGCGATCGCCGAAACGTCCACGCCGGCATCCTTGGCGATGCGACGGGCGAGTGGCGAGGCGAAGGTGCGCTCGCCGGAAGAAGCAGTCGCTGCAGGAGCGCCCTCCGGCTTTGCCGGAGGGGTTTCCGTCTTGGGGCCATCCGCCTTCGGGGCCTCGGTCCTGGAAGGCTCTGGCTTCGCAGCCTCGGTTGTCGCCTTGGCCTGTTCCTTCTTCACCTCGGCCTTGGCCGGCGCGGTATCACTACCTTTCGCCGCGGCTGAGGCGTCTTCCCCCTCGCCGGCGAGGATCGCGATCACCGCGTTGACCTTCACGCCCTCGGTGCCGGCCGGCACGACGAGTTTCGCGACCGTGCCCTCATCGACGGCTTCCACTTCCATCGTCGCCTTGTCGGTCTCGATCTCCGCGATCACGTCGCCAGGCGAAACCTTGTCGCCTTCCTTGACCAGCCACTTGGCAAGATTGCCCTCCTCCATCGTGGGCGAGAGGGCCGGCATGGTGATGTTGATGGGCATCTAGCGGTCTCCGGCGTAATAGGGCGTAGGGTCTTCGTTGAAGCCGAGCGGCGGGTCGAGCGGCCAGAGGTCGGCTAGGGAAAAGGAAATGGCATCGAAGGGCGGGGCTCTGACCTCGTCGGCGGAGTTCCAGGTTCCGACATCGGTCCAGAATCCATTCCTCAACTCAAACGCTTCGAGCAGTTGTAGCCGTGGATCGATCAGCCAAAAATGGCCTACGCCGTGAAGTCCGTAGATCCGCTTCTTCAATGTCCGGTCGCGCTTCTCGGTCGACCCGGACAGGATTTCGCACACCCAGTCCGGCGCAATTTCGAAGAAATTCCGGGCGGGCAGTCCGGGCAGACGTTCGCGCCGCCAGCCTGCGAGATCGGGTACTAGAATATCCCCGCCAAACTTGATTTCCGGTTCGACGGCAAACACCCATCCGCCCGGTCCGCCCCGGCCTTTCTGAAACGGACCCGTCAACTCGTCACCTAGGCTTGCTGCCGTTACTCCATGTCGCGGCGACGGCCTTGGATGGGTCATCAGTTCGCCGTCGATGATCTCCGCGACCAGATGTGGGGGGACCGCTTCCAGGTCGGCGTAGGTCGCAGGCTTTCTAGGAGCGTCAGGCATTGCCAGACCCCAAGTGTCGCACACGGGCAACGTTGCGCCACACATACCAATCGGAGGGCCATCGGCCACCACCGAAATTCACGCATTCAAGTCCAAACGAGCGCCCATCGTCGGCGAAGTTCAGTTGGCACATCATGACGACGTATCCATCCGGCGACTCATCCTGGATACGGCCAGCACCCATCATTTCAAAGGTAGCGATGGCCATTTCCCGAAACAGCCTGCGCGGCAAGGCAACGTCACCAGGCCCGACCTCGTAGTCTGTGTAGAATCCGGCGCCACTTCCCCACCGCTCAACCACCATTGCTGAGAGATAGTTTCGCCTGACGATCTCTCCAAGATGACCGGATCGCGCGCAAATCTGCTCCATCGCAGCCTGCTCGAACGCAAGCTGGTTGGCGGGAAGAGGCTGGCTTGGCGATTGTTTCACCTAACCCTCGCTACCCCTTGTACGTAACCGCCTTCACCGCCTCGATCACCTCGCCGACGTTCGGCAAAGCGAGCTTTTCGAGGTTGGCGGCGTAGGGCATCGGCACGTCCTTGCCGGCAATGGTGATGACGGGCGCGTCAAGATAATCGAATGCGCGCTGCGACACCTGGCTGGCGATGAAGTCGCCGACCGAAGACTGCGGGAAGCCCTCTTCCACCACCACGAGCCGGTTGGTCTTCTTCACCGACGCGATCACCGTGTCGAGGTCCATCGGCCGGATGGTGCGTAGATCGATGATCTCGGCGTCGATGCCGAGCTTGGCGAGTTCCGGCTCGGCCTTGACCAGATAGGTCATGCCTATGCCGAAGGAGACCAGTGTCACGTCCTTGCCTGGCTTGTGGATGCGCGCCTTACCGATCGGGAGCACGAAATCGTCGAGCTTCGGCACGTCGAAGGTCTGGCCGTAGAGGATCTCGTTTTCGAGGAAGATCACCGGGTTCGGATCGCGGATCGCGGCCTTGAGCAGGCCCTTGGCGTCGGCGGCCGTGTAGGGCTGCACCACCTTGAGGCCCGGGATATGGCTGTACCAGGCGGCATAGTCCTGGCTGTGCTGCGCCGCGACGCGGGCGGCGGCACCGTTCGGCCCGCGGAACACGATCGGCGCGCCCATCTGGCCACCGGACATATAGAGCGTCTTGGCGGCGGAATTGACGATCTGGTCGATCGCCTGCATGGCGAAGTTGAAGGTCATGAACTCGACGATCGGCTTCAGGCCAGCCATGGCGGCGCCCACGCCGACGCCGGCGAAGCCGTGCTCGGTGATCGGGGTGTCGACGACGCGTTTGGCCCCGAACTCCTGCAGCAACCCTTGAGTGATCTTGTAGGCGCCCTGGTATTCGGCGACCTCCTCGCCCATGACGAAGACGTCCGGATCGCGGCGCATCTCCTCGGCCATTGCGTCGCGCAGCGCCTCTCGCACGGTGGTCGGGACCATCTCGGTGCCAGCGGGAACATCCGGATCGGCAGCGGCCTCGACCTTCGGCGCGGCGGGAACCTTGGCCGTTTCCTTTTCCACGACAGGCTCCTGCGAAGCCTCGCGGGCCTTGCCGCCCGCATCTTCGGCGGGCGCCGGCTCTGCCTTGGCCTCGGTCTTCTGCGGTGCCTTGGCACTGCCGATGTCGCTCGCACTCTCCCCATCTTGGAGCAGCACAGCGATCGGCGTGTTGACCTTGACGCCCTCGGTGCCCGCCTCGATCAGAATCTTGCCGAGCGTGCCCTCGTCAACCGCCTCGACCTCCATGGTGGCCTTATCGGTCTCAATCTCGGCAATGACATCGCCGGCGGCGACCTTGTCGCCCTCGTTCTTCAGCCATTTGGCGAGATTGCCCTCCTCCATGGTCGGCGAGAGCGCGGGCATCAGGATTTCGATCGGCATCTGTGTCTCCGCGAGTTCAGGCGATACCAAGTTTCCGCGCGAGTGCGGAAAGTACCAAGACGACAATAGAGAGAATCATTGGTGCCGCCACCAATGCGATGAAAGCGATTCCTGCCCATTTCAGTCGAAGTAATTTCGAATGAACTTGCGGACCAAGCTGGCGCTCGATCGCACCGAGGTTCCATAGCCCCAAATTTCGAGACGTGGCGCGCTTTTGTCCGTAGGGCGCACGGGCCAAAATCTCTAGGCTACTCCACGCGACAATCGCCCACGCGGTGAAGGCGGCCAAGCCATATATAGGGATGAGCGCACTCATCAGAGGCGCCGATCTCAGGTTCCGACGTAGATGTCGGTGTAAAGCTCGGAGACGTCCGGCTCCGGATCGGACTGCGCGAAATCGGCCGCATCTGCGACGATGTCGCGAACCTCCTTGTCGATCGCCTTCAGGTCGTCCTCGGAGGCCCACTTCTTGTCGGCGAGCCGCGCCTTGACCTGCTCGATCGGATCGTGCTCGGAGCGCATCTTCTGCACTTCGTCCTTGGAACGGTATTTCGCCGGGTCGGACATCGAATGGCCGCGATAGCGGTAGGTCTGCATCTCGAGGATGATCGGCCCCTTGCCGGAACGGCACCACTCGGTTGCCATGTCGCCCGCTGCTTTGACGGCGCGGACGTCCATGCCGTCGACCTGGATGCCGGGGATGCGGAACGAGATGCCGCGATGCGAGAAATCGGTCTCCGCCGACGAACGCTGTACCGACGTGCCCATGGCGTAGCGGTTGTTCTCGATGACGTAGATTACCGGCAGCTTCCACAGCGAGGCCATGTTGAAGCTCTCGTAGACCTGGCCCTGGTTGGCCGCGCCGTCGCCGAAATAGGTGAGGCAGACATTGCCGTTCTCGCGATAGCGGTTGGCGAAGGCGAGGCCGGTGCCGAGCGACACCTGTGCGCCGACGATGCCGTGGCCGCCGTAGAAGTTCTTCTCCTTCGAGAACATGTGCATCGAGCCGCCCTTGCCTTTGGACAGCCCTCCCCGGCGCCCGGTGAGTTCGGCCATGACGCCGCGCGGCGAAAGTTCCATCGCCAGCATGTGGCCGTGATCGCGATAGGCGGTGATCATCTGGTCGCCCTCGACGAGCGACATCTTGAGGCCGGTGACCACTGCCTCCTGGCCGATATAGAGATGGCAGAAGCCGCCGATGAAGCCCATGCCGTAGAGCTGACCCGCCTTCTCTTCGAAACGGCGGATGAGCAGCATGTCGCGATAGGCGCGCAGTTCCTCGTCCTTGGTGAAATCCGCGGGCTTCGGTGCCTTCGGTTGCGACAATGCGCCGGATTCGGACTTCGACTTAGCAGAGGCTTTGCGGGCGGCTACGGCCATCGACTACTCCCTGGACTGTCTCTTGGCGGACATGACGGAAGCTCGTCTCCGACACCCCCGATTGAAGACAACGTAGCACAGCGCCTTACGTTCGGCCATGCCAAATTGCACACAGCCGACATACACCTAACTACATGATTATACGGGGAAAATTGGAAATAAACTGGAATTCAGTTAATGGCTATTTCGGCCTGATCTGATGATCATGACCTCGTCCTTTGCCGTCAGGTTGAGCGCGCGACGCGCCTGCTCGTCCAGCATGTCCTTCTCGATCGTGCCGTCCTGGAGCAGCAGCACCCTGGCTTCAAGGGCCTGCCGTTCGGTGCGAAGCCCGGCCAGCTTCGCCTCGAGCTCAGCCTTGCGGTCGACGAGCTGATAGCTGGAATAGATGCCGAATTCGCCGTGCCAGGCGTGGAAGCCGAAGTAGGACAGGAACACGGTGGCAAGCGCCGGCACGATCAGCGCACCGCTGCGCCGCTTCTTCCTCTGCTTCGTCCACATGCCGCGAATCCATACTTGCGCCGTCAGAGCAAAGATGGACCCGTCATGCTTAAGGCGCGGTTACCGGCGCTGCGAAACCGCGCTCAGACGGTGAGGAAGCGGCGTATTTCAGGCTTGTCGAGGTCCTCGGCCGGCCCGGTGTGCACGATCACGCCGCGGTCCATGATGTTCACCTCGTCGGCGAGCTCGCGGCAGAAATCGAGATACTGTTCGACCAGCAGGACGGCGATGCCCGCCTGGTCGCGCAGGAAGCGGATGGCGCGACCGATGTCCTTGATGATCGACGGCTGGATGCCTTCCGTCGGCTCGTCGAGCACGAGCAGCTTCGGCCGCGTCACCAGCGCGCGGCCGATCGCGAGCTGCTGCTGCTGGCCGCCCGACAGGTCACCGCCGCGCCGGCCGAGCATGTCCTTCAACACCGGAAACAGGTCGAAAACATAGTCCGGAATGTTGCGGTCGCCCCGCTTGACCGGCGCATAGCCGGTCTCGAGGTTCTCCTTCACCGTCAGCAGCGGAAACACCTCGCGCCCCTGCGGCACGAAAGCGATGCCCGACCGGGCGCGGTCATACGCCGCGCTCCGGTCGAGCGCCTTCCCCTCGAAGGCAATCGTTCCACTCGTCAACCGGTGATGGCCGACGATGGATCTCATCAAACTGGTCTTGCCGACGCCATTGCGGCCGAGCACGCAGGTGATCTTGCCGCCCGCAGCCGTCAGCGATACGCCGCGCAGCGCCTGGGCCGCGCCGTAGTGGAGCGTCGCGTCGCGCACCTCAAGCATGGTGTCGCTCCGCATTGTACCCGAAACGCCCCTGGTCCCCCTCCTCCCCCGAAACGGGGGAGGCTGGCATCGCCAGACGGAGGGGGTTCGGGAAAAGGGTCGGCAGGGATTCCATGCTGCGCGCCAGCGCCCAGAGGAGTTGCGCACCGTCCATCGGCGTCGGCTCGCTAGAAAAGGGAACGCGCCAATACATGCTCATCTCCCCAGATAGACTTCGATGACGCGCTCGTCGGCGCTCACCGCGTCGAGCGAGCCTTCCGAAAGCACGGAGCCCTCATGCAGGCAGGTGACGCGCACGCCGAGCTCGCGGACGAAATGCATGTCGTGCTCGACGACGACGACCGAATGCGTCCTGGAAATCTCCTTCAGCAGGCGCGCGGTTTCTTCGGTTTCCGCATCCGTCATGCCGGCCACCGGCTCGTCGACCAGCAGCAGCTTCGGGTCCTGCGCCAGAAGCATGCCGATCTCCAGCCACTGCTTCTGTCCGTGCGACAGGTTGGCCGCGAGATCGTGGCGGCGCTCGCCAAGCCGCGTCACGGCGAGGATCTCGTCAATGCGCTCGCTCTCTTCGGCCGCGCGGCGATGGAACAGCGCCGGGAAGATCGAGCGCGGCCCTTTCAGCGACAGGACAAGATTGTCCTCCACCGTGTGGCTCTCGAACACAGTCGGCTTCTGGAACTTGCGGCCGATGCCCATCATGGCGATCTCGGCCTCGTCATGCTTGGTCAGGTCGACATCGCCGTCGAAATAGACGTCGCCCGTGTCCGGTCTCGTCTTGCCGGTGATGATGTCCATCATCGTCGTCTTGCCGGCGCCATTGGGGCCAATGATCGCCCGCATTTCGCCCTTGCCGAGCACCAGCGAGAGATTGTTGATGGCGCGGAACCCGTCGAACGAGACCGAGACGCCGTCGAGGTAGAGGATGGTTTCCTTGCGCGACATGGGCCCTACTCCGCCGGCTGGGGTTCGGCGGCGCCGAGCGCGGGGCCGTCCTTGGCTTCCGGACGCGGCGCGGCCCGCACGACGGGCTCCGGCGCGCCGCCGGTCGGCGTGCGTGCCGCGACGCGCTTGTCCTTGCCCGCCTTGCGCCAGTGATCCCACGTGCCAATGATGCCGCGCGGCAGGAACAGCGTGACGAAGATGAACAGGCCGCCGAGCGCGAACAGCCAGTATTCGGGCAGCCAGCCGGTGAAGAAGGTCTTGCCGAGATTGACCAGCACCGCGCCGATGATCGGACCGACGATCGTGCCGCGCCCACCCACAGCGGTCCAGACTACGACCTCGATCGAGTTCGCCGGATCGAATTCGCCGGGATTGATGATGCCGACCTGCGGCACGTAGAGCGCGCCCGCCACGCCGGCCATGACGGCGGAGACGGTGAAGGCGAACAGCTTCACGTTCTCCGGCCGCCAGCCCAGAAAGCGCGTGCGCGGCTCCGCGTCGCGTACGGCGACGAGCAGCTTGCCGTATTTGGACGAGACGATCGCGGCCGTCAGCGCCACGCCGAGCGCCAGTGCGATCGCACTTGCGGCAAACAGCGCCGCACGCGTGCCGCCGGCCTGCACGTTGAAGCCCAGGATATCCTTGAAGTCGGTCAGTCCATTGTTGCCGCCGAATCCCATGTCGTTGCGGAAGAAGGCGAGCAGCAGTGCATAGGTCATCGCCTGCGTGATGATCGAGAGATAGACGCCGGTGACGCGGCTGCGGAAGGCGAACCAGCCGAAGACGAAGGCGAGAAGGCCCGGAACGAGCATCACCATGATCGCGGCGAACCAGAACTGGTCGAAGCCGTACCAGAACCAGGGCAATTCCTTCCAGTTCAGGAACACCATGAAGTCCGGCAGGATCGGATTGCCGTAGACGCCGCGGTCGCCGATCTGGCGCATCAGATACATGCCCATCGCGTAGCCGCCGAGCGCGAAGAAGGCGCCGTGGCCGAGCGAGAGGATGCCGCAATAGCCCCAGACCAGGTCAAGCGCGAGGGCGAGCAGCGCATAGGTTAGGTATTTGCCGACCAGCGCAACAGCATAGGCAGGCACGTGGAAGGCGCTCGTCGGCGGCACGGCGAGGTGCAGGATGGGCACCAGCACCGCGATCGCGAGCAGGACCAGAATGGTGATGACGATGCGGCGCGAGAAGCCGTCGGCGAAGAGGCGGGACAGGATCATGCTTCCACCGCCCTGCCCTTCAGCGCGAACAGGCCGCGCGGGCGCTTCTGGATGAACAGGATGATGAGGACGAGCACGATGATCTTGCCGAGCACCGCGCCCGCATAGGGCTCGAGGAACTTGTTGACGATGCCCAGCGAGAAGGCGCCGACCAGCGTGCCCCAGAGATTGCCGACGCCGCCAAACACCACGACCATGAAACTGTCGATGATGTAGCCTTGGCCGAGGTTCGGCGACACGTTGTCGATCTGGCTCAGCGCGACGCCGGCAATGCCCGCGATGCCGGAGCCGAGCGCGAAGGTAAAGGCATCGACCCAGGGTGTGCGGATGCCCATCGAGGCCGCCATGCGCCTGTTCTGGGTGACGGCCCGCATATGCAGTCCCCACGGCGTCCTGTTCATCACGAAGAGCAGGATGCCAAACACCGCGAGCGTGAACAGGACGATCCAGAGCCGGTTCCAGGTGATGGCCAGCTGGCCGACCTCGAAAGCTCCGGACATCCACGATGGGTTGCCGACCTGCTGGTTCGTTGGCCCGAAAATGGTGCGCACCGCCTGCTGGAGGATCAGCGAGACGCCCCAGGTCGCGAGCAGCGTTTCCAGAGGTCGGCCATAGAGGAAGCGGATGATGCCGCGCTCGATCGCGAGACCCACGGCACCCGAAACGAGGAAGGCGAGCGGCAACGCGATCGCGAGCGACCAGTCGAACAGGCCCGGCGCGCTGGTGCGGATCACCTCCTGCACGACAAAGGTCGTGTAGGCGCCGAGCATCACCATCTCGCCATGCGCCATGTTGATGACGCCCATCACGCCGAAGGTGATGGCGAGGCCGATCGCGGCGAGAAGGAGGACCGAGCCGAGCGAAATGCCGTACCAGATGTTCTGGCCGGCCTGCCACAGGGCAAGCGAATCGTTGATGCGCTGGATGGCGCTATCGACGGCAGTCTTGAGCTCGCCCTGCGCCTTCGAACCGTAGGCCGTCAGCAGGGACAGCGTGTTGCGGTCGCCGCGCTTTCCGAGCAGCTCGACGGCTGCGAGCTTTTCAGCATCAGGACGGTCGGAGACCAGAATCGCGGAGGCGCGGGCGTCTTCCAGTTTCGCCTTGACCGTCGCATCGCTTTCCGACGCGATCGCGGCTTCGATGGCTTCGAGGTTCGCCGCATCCGGATTGAGGAACATCGTCGTCGCGGCCGTCAGGCGCACGGCGGGATCTTCCGCACCGAGCGTAAGCGCTCCGATCGCGTCGCGGATGGCGCGGCGCAGCGAGTTGTTGACCTTGATCTTGGTATAAGCCGCCTTCGGCTCCTCGCCGGCCGCCTCGCCTGTCAGCGGGTCGAGCAGGCTGCCCGCCTGGCCGCTCTCCTTTACGATGAAGACGGCCTGATCGGATTTGCGGAACGCGACATTGCCTTCGCCCAGCGCAATCAGGAGAGGCTCGACCCGCGCTTCGCCGGTGGCGCCCAGTTCGCGGACGATCTGCCCCGTCTCGTTGAAATTCTTCGCCGTCGCGAACTTCGCGATCGTCGCCCGTATCGAGGTGTCGTCGGCCGAGGCGGCAGAGACCATCATGGCCAGCACGCCCAGCACCAGACCGATCGCCCTGAAATATCTCATCAATTCTCGACCGCTCATCTGTGTTGCGGGAGTTTGTTCCGGGCGGGCTTGCCGCCCGGAACGATATTGGGCCGATCCCAATCGGGGATCAGTTCACGCCCTTGCCGCCGCACTTGCCGGTGGCGACGTTGAAGTTTCCGCACGACATCGGCGCGCGCCAGTCGGAGATCAGGTCCTTCGAGTCCGGCAGGTAGTCGGACCACTCGTCGCCGACCACGAGGCCCGAGGTCTGCCACACGGTCGACATCTGGCCGTCGGCCTGGATCTCGCCGATCAGCACCGGCTTGGTGATGTGGTGGTTCGGCATCATCGTCGAGTAGCCGCCGGTCAGGTTCGGCACGGACACGCCGATCAGCGCGTCGATGACCGCGTCCGGATCGGTGGTGCCGGCCTTCTCGACCGCCTTGACCCACATGTTGAAGCCGATCACATGCGCTTCCATCGGGTCGTTGGTGACGCGCTTGTCGTTCTTGATGAAAGCGCGCCAGGAATCGATGAAGGCGGTGTTTTCCGGCGTGTCGACGGACTGGAAGTAGTTCCAGGCAGTCAGGTGGCCGACGAGCGGAGCGGTGTCGAGACCGGCCAGTTCTTCCTCGCCGACCGAGAAGGCCACGACTGGGATGTCCTCGGCCTTGATGCCCTGGTTGCCGAGTTCCTTGTAGAACGGCACGTTGGCGTCACCGTTGATGGTCGACACAACGGCGGTCTTCTTGCCGGCCGAGCCGAACTTCTTGATGTCGGACACGATCGTCTGCCAGTCGGAATGACCGAACGGCGTGTAGTTGATCATGATGTCTTCGGCCTTGACGCCCTTCGCCTGGAGATAGGCTTCGAGGATCTTGTTGGTCGTGCGCGGATAGACGTAGTCGGTGCCGGCCAGAACCCAGCGCTCGACGCCTTCGTCGTTCATCAGGTAGTCGACGGCGGGAATCGCCTGCTGGTTCGGCGCTGCACCCGTGTAGAAGACGTTGCGCTGGCTTTCCTCGCCTTCGTACTGCACCGGATAGAACAGGATGTTGTTCAGTTCCTCGAACACCGGCAGGACCGACTTGCGCGACACTGAGGTCCAGCAGCCGAAGACGGCCGAGACCTTGTTCACGGAGATCAGCTCACGCGCCTTTTCGGCAAAGAGCGGCCAATCGGAAGCGGGGTCGACGACGACGGCTTCGAGCTTCTTGCCCAGCAGGCCGCCCTTCTTGTTCTGTTCGTCGATGAGGAACAGCATCGTGTCCTTCAGCGTCGTCTCGGAAATCGCCATGGTGCCCGACAGCGAGTGCAGGACGCCGACCTTGATCGTCTCCTCCTGGGCAAAGACCGAAGACGTCGCGAGCATGCCCGCGGCGAACGCACCTGCCGTCACCAGAGCTTTGAATGACAAATTGTAACCCCTCATATTGTTGATACCTCCGCGGTTGCCTGTTGCACCGCAGCAATAGAAGCAACGGATATGCCAGATGGCGCAACGTCGGGCTTGCGCGGCTGACGCCGCGGAATATCAGCCTGTTGCACATGCTTGGTCGGCGTCGGCGATGACCGACGGCGACGGCATTAACGATTTGGTGAGAAAGTTTTACGCAGTCGCCGCACGTCCTGCCTCTATTTTAGGCAGGACGTGATGGCTGATTAGCAAATATGCAAAACCGCTGCGCTATTCTGACAGCACGTCCTTCACGACGGTCGCGAGCTGCTTCAGCGAGAAGGGCTTCGGCAGGAAGCCGAACTTGGCGTCCTCCGGCAGGTTGCGCGCGAAGGCGTCCTCGGCATAGCCGGACACGAAGATGAACTTGACGTCGGGATTGCGCTTGCGCAGTTCGCCGAGCAGCGTCGGCCCGTCCATCTCGGGCATGACGACGTCGGATACGACGATGTCGATCTTGCCGTCCAGTTCCTCGTAGATTTCCAGCGCCTCAACGCCCGATGAGGCCTCGTAGACCTCATAGCCACGCGATTTCAGCGCGCGCACGCCGCCCATGCGGACCGCATCCTCGTCCTCGACCAGGAGCACGGTCGCCGAACCGGACAGGTCCTTCGGCGCATCCCCCTTGGCGGCCGACGCGATCGCCTTGGCTTCGGTCGTCGCGATGTCGCCGGCAGACTGCTCGGCGACGACGGCGCCCGGCACGAAGCGCGGGAGGAAAATGCGGAACACTGTGCCCTTGCCCACCTCGGAATCGCAGAAGATGTAGCCGCCTGTCTGTTTGATGATCCCGTAGACCATCGACAGGCCGAGGCCGGTGCCCTTGCCGACTTCCTTCGTGGTGAAGAACGGCTCGAAGATCTTCTTCAGCACGTCCGGCGGGATGCCCGTGCCGCTGTCTTCCACCTCGACCACGACATAGTCGTTGGGCACGAGCTCACGGTAGCTGTAGTCGGCGCATTCGGCGGCGGCGACGTTCTTGCTGCGGATCGTGAGGTCGCCGCCTTCAGGCATCGCATCGCGGGCATTGACGGCCAGATTGACGATCACCTGCTCGAACTGGCCGAGATCCGCCCTCACCTGCCACAGATCGCGGCCGTGATCGATCTTGAGCCGGACGTTGCTGCCCACGAGCCTGGTGAGCAGCATCCGAACGTCGGCAAGGACGTCGGTGAGGTTGAGCACTTCGGGCCGCAGCGTCTGGCGGCGGGAGAAGGCGAGCAGCTGCCGGACCAGCGACGCGGCGCGGTTGGCGTTCTGCTTGATGTTCATGATGTCCGGGAAGGACGGATCCGACGGCCTGTGGTTGGTCAGGAGCAGGTCCGACGCCATGATGATGGCGGTGAGCACGTTGTTGAAGTCGTGGGCGATGCCGCCGGCGAGCTGTCCGACGGCCTGCATCTTCTGGCCCTGCGCCATCTGCGCCTCGAGGGCCTTCTGCTCCGTCGTCTCGACCGCATAGACGATCGCGGCCTCCTCCGCACCGTCGGCGCCGCCGCCGTCGGCCACGGCGCTGACATAGAAGCGCATATGACGCTCCTCGTTATCCGGCAGCACGGTGTCGATCGGAGAAATATCGGCCTGGCGCTGCTTGGCGCGATCGATGGCGGCGGCGAAGGCCTCGCGATCGCGCGGATGGATAACGGTGTCGAGGCGCGTGCGGCGGTCGACGGCCGCCTGATCGACGACGCTGGAGAACAGCATCAGGAACGGGGCATTCGTCCGCAGGATGCGGCCGTTGGCGTCGACACCGGCAATCGCCATCGGGGTCGAGTTGAAGAAGCGCGTGAAGCGCACCTCGGAAGCCCTGAGATCCGCCGACGAATCCTCGCCCTGTGTTCGGTTCAGCACGATCGTGCGCGTCGCCCCCTGCACGCCCTCGCGGCTGGCCGTGACGCGGTGCATGAAGCGTACCGGCAGCGCCTCGCCCTTGGTGGTGGCGAGGTCGAGATCGATGACGGCGTTGCGTGTCGCGCCGGGTTCGGCCTTCACCGCGCGCACCAGCGCCATGCCGTCGCCCGCCACGATCTCCGGAAGCGTGACCGAGCCCGGAACGAAGCCCGCTAGGTCGATCCCCAGCCATTCGGCAAGCGTGGCGTTGATATAGGTGACGCGGCCGGATGCATCGGCCGAGAAGAAGCCGGCGGGCGCATGGTCGAGATGGTCGATCGCCTGCTGCAGATCCTGGAAGAAGCGCTCCTGCTCGGCGCGCTCCTCGGAGATGTCTGACAACTGCCATGCGAACAGCGGCTTGCGCTGCGAGCGCATGTTGAACGTGCGCGCCCGCGCGCGATACCAGCGCGCGCCAGGCTCGGCGCCCGGCCTGATCGCCTGCGACAGCCGGAACTCGCCATCGCCGGCCCGTCCGTCCTTGAGCTGCGCGGCAAGGCCCACCACCGTCGAGCCGGCTTCCGGATTGTCGGACAGCAGCCCCTCGACGGTCTTGATCTCGGCCGGCGAAGCCGCGCCGGTCATCTCGGCATAGGCGCGGTTGGCATAGATGACGCGGCCGCGCGAATCCGTGACGATCAGGCCCTGCCGCATCGAATCGACAAACGCCTTCGATAGTTCGTCATTGGTCGAGCGGGGTGCGAACTGCACGAAGCCGATCGCCGTAAGGAACAGGTAGCCGACGCCGATCATGGCCAGCATGCCGAGCATGCCGATGAGGAAGGGATCGCCGATCCGTTCGCGGAACATCAGGAAGATGACTGCGAGCGGGATCAGCACGAGGATGAAGATGATGAGCCGCGTCACCGCGCCGGGGCGAGAGTTCTCGTCGACGAACGGCGCCGGATAGAAATCGCGGCTTGTCTCTTTGGCCATTCTTCCCCAGCCTTCATGCGCCCGGGCGGCGCGTGCGCGCCCTGCAGGCCGCTTGAATCACATTCTGATTATGCCGGAAAGGCCTCGTTCCGCGCCACGGGGGTTTTTCCCGACGAAACTGGCACCTTGCGACATCGCGCTCAGGGTGCATAGATTGCGGTTCCTGCGGGAGTTATCGGGGCATGGGATTGATCGAGAGCATCCAGAACGCGCTCCCTGAGGGGTATGCCAATGCAATACTGTGGCTGGCGGCGGCGCTCCTCGCGCTGGTCGTGATCCTCGGCCTCATCCGGCTGATTCGCGGCGTTTCGGGCGGAACCTTCGTTGCCGGCGGACGCAACCGCCGCACCCGGCTCGCTGTCATGGATGCCGCGGCGGTCGACAGCCGGCGACGCCTTGTGCTCGTGCGGCGCGACGACGTGGAACATCTCGTGCTGATCGGCGGACCGACCGACGTGGTGATCGAGCGCGACATCCGCGTCATGTCACGCCCGGCGCGACATGCAGAGCACCATGACGAGGCGATATCCGCTCCGGCCCATTCCTCGCCCGAGCTGGAACGCGCCCGCGCGCAGATGCGGCCCGCTCCCCATCCGGTATCGCGGCCAGCGGAAGCCCCGCGTCCCGTCGAACCGGTCCTGCCGCCGCGCCCGGTAGCCCCGGCATCCAACGTCACGCTGCCCCGGCCGACGATTCCAATGCCTGCTCCACCGCCGCCGCCCGGCGCGGCAAAGCCTGCGACGCCCGTGACGACGCCAAGGCCCTACGAACCCTCGAGGCCAGCGTCGTCCGCCGCTCCATCTCGCCTGCCGCCTGCCAAATCGCTGGACGACACGCTGCTCAACGAGCTGTCATTGTCGCTCGAACAGACGGCGTCCGGCTCGAAATCTGCATCTCCGAAGAAGCCGGACACGTCCCTCGACGAGCAGATGAACAAGCTGCTCGGAGAAATCACGAAGAAAGCCTAGGGGTTTTCTCAGCGCAGGCGCTGCGGCGAAATCCGCGCTTCAGTCGTCGCGGTAGACCTTTTCGCGGCGCTCGTGGCGCTCCTGCGCTTCGATCGACAACGTGGCGATCGGACGGGCGTCCAGCCGCTTGAGCGAGATCGGCTCGCCGGTCTCCTCGCAATAACCGTACGTCCCCTCGTCCAACCGCAGCAACGCTGCGTCGATCTTGGCGATCAGCTTGCGCTGCCGGTCCCGCGCGCGCAACTCGATGGCGCGATCGGTTTCGGAAGAAGCCCTGTCGGCAAGGTCCGGATGGTTGGCGTTCTCCTGCTGGAGGACCTCCAGGGTCTCGCGGGCCTCACGGAGGATGTCGCCCTTCCACGCAATCAGCTTGGAGCGGAAGTAGGCCTTCTGACGATCGTTCATGAACGGCTCGTCGTCACTGGGTATGTAGTTCACGTCCGTGATCAAGCTCATCGAGTCACCCCAAAACAGCTACCCGGGCGCCTATATATTCGCGGCACCGGGACCGCACAAGCGGAAAGGCAAGAGCATTCACGCAAAAGTCACGCCAGTTGAAAAATCGCAACGCGAGCACTTCGTCGCAACTCGCCCTGGCTGGCTGCGGACAAGCAACATCTTGTTTCGGCTGGTTCTTTTCTTTCGCCCTCCCGGGACGGCGAAGTGGCCGTCGAGAGTGGATTGCACGAATTCACGCCATTCACTAGACGATGACACAAGCACAGCCAAGGCGACCATCGAAAGCGAGGAGTGCGCAGAATGAGCCGTCTTCTACTGCTGCGCCATGCGCGCGCGGCCTGGGCCGAGCCCGGAATGCGCGATTTCGATCGCCCTCTCGACGTGACCGGCCGCGCCGACGCGGACGCCATGGGGGCCGTGATGGCAAAGGACCGAGTCCTGCCGCAACGCGTCATCTGCTCGTCCGCGAGGCGGGCACGGGAGACGTGGGACGCGGTCGTGCGGCACCTGCCCGTCGCGGACGTGATCGTCACCGACCAGCTCTACATCACAGACGCGACCGGCTACCTCAACTTCATCCGCGACAATGCCGAGGTCGACTCGCTGATGATCGTCGGCCACAATCCGATGATTGAGGACGTCTGCTTCGCCCTTGCGCCCGACGGCAAGGACGATGCGACGGGCGCCCGGTCGAGCGGATTTCCCGCCTGCGGGCTCGCCGTGATCGACTTTCGCGGCAACCTGGCCGATGTCGCGCCGTCCACGGGCTTTCTCGAGGCCTTCTACACGCCAGGCGGATGAACTTGCGGCCCAAGGCCATTCCAATGACCCGCTGCCTTGCCTATATCGGACGGCAGCGCCTCCGGGGCGGGGCATGACGAGGCAGGCGAATTGGCGTCGCATACAACTCTGACCGACGAGGCGCTGATCGCGATCGATACGCTGGCAGGACGCCTGACAGGCTTCGGCAAGCCATCGCTGCGGCTTGGCGTTACCGGATTGTCCCGCGCGGGAAAGACCGTCTTCATCTCCGCCCTGGTGCACAACCTGATTCATGGCGGCCGCCTGCCGCTGTTCGACGCGGCCAAGTCGGGGCGTCTGACCAAGGCCTTTCTCGAACACCAGCCGGACGATGCGGTGCCGCGCTTCCAGTACGAGGATCACGTGGCCGCCCTGCTTTCGGACCGCATATGGCCCGAATCGACCCGCGCGATCTCCGAGCTCAGGCTCACCATCGAGTTCGAATCGGCATCCGGCTGGCGCCGGACCTTCGCGCCGGGCCGCCTGTCGCTCGACATCGTGGACTATCCGGGCGAATGGCTCCTGGACCTGCCGCTCCTCGGCAAGGACTATGAGGAGTTCTCGAAGGATTCGTTCGACCTCGCCGCGCTCGACGTGCGGGCTGATCTTTCGGACGCCTGGTTGCGAGAAGCCGGCGCGGTCGATCCCACAGCCGAGGCGGACGAGATGACGGCGCGGCGTCTGGCCGAGACCTTCACCGCCTATCTGCGCGCCTGCAAGGCGGACCACCGTGCGCTCTCGACGCTTCCTCCCGGTCGTTTCCTGATGCCCGGCGACCTCGAAGGCTCCCCTGCCCTGACCTTCGCCCCCCTGCCCGGCCTCGCCGGCGCGAAACCGCGGCACGGCTCCCTCCATGCCATGATGCAGCGCCGCTACGAGGCGTACAAGACGCATGTCGTGAAGCCGTTCTTCCGCGAGCACATCACCCGGCTCGACCGGCAGATCGTGCTGATCGACGCGATGCAGGCCCTTAACGCAGGTCCGGGAGCGGTCGCCGACCTCGAACGCGCGCTGACCGAGATCCTCGCCTGCTTCCGGCCGGGTTCGACCAATTTCGTCAGCGGCCTCTTCTCGCGCCGAATCGACCGGATCCTGGTGGCGGCGACCAAGGCCGACCAGATCCACCACGAGAGCCACGACAGGCTCCAGGCGATCGTGCGCCGGCTGGCCGAACGAGCGGTGCAGCGCGCCGATCTTACCGGTGCCAAGGTCGACGTGCTGGCAATGGCCGCGATCCGGGCGACACGCGAAGGCACGGTGAAGCAGCGGGGCGAGACGCTGCCGGTGATTATCGGCACGCCGCTCAAGGGCGAGACGATCGGCGGCGAGACATTCGACGGCGAGACCGAGACGGCCATCTTCCCGGGGGACCTGCCTCGAAGGCCGGATTCGATCTTCAAGGATGACGCGGAGAAGACAGCGATCCGCTTCGTCCGCTTCCGTCCGCCAAGGCTCGAGCGGACCGCCGACGGCCTGACTCTGTCGCTCCCGCACATCCGGCTCGACCGGGCCCTGCAGTTCCTGATCGGAGACGCACTGGCATGACAGAGCCGCGCCAGCCGGCATCCTTTCGCCTGACGCCGGAACCCGAGCCGGCGCCGCCTCCCCCGCAACCGGCGCGCAAGCCGCGGGCGATCCGCAAGGAAGAGGTCGCAGTCGTCGTGCCGGCGGAAGTCGACGTCTTCGACAATGACGGGCTCGACGCGCTGGCGCCGCCGGCGCCGCTGAAGCCACGACCGCCGTCGCGGCTGGGCATCCTGTTCTTCGGCGCGCTCGGCACGCTCCTGTCCCTCGCGGTCGGTCTCTGGGCCGAGCGGCTCATCCGCGACCTGTTCTCGCGCAGCGACTGGCTCGGCTGGCTGGGCATGGGGCTCGCCGCGACCGTTCTGGCGACATTTCTGGCGATCCTCGTGCGCGAGCTCTATGCGCTCGCACGCCTCTCCTCCGTCGAGGCACTGCGCGAACGCGCCGGGCTGGCGGTCAGTACTAATGACGCGAGAGCCTCACGAACGGCGGTGGCCGACCTGGTCGTCCTCGTCGGCAAGAAGCCGGAAACCGCGGCCGGCCGCCGGGCCGTGGTCGACCTCAAGGGCGAGGTGATGGACGGCGCCGACTTCGTGCGTTTCGCCGAGGCTGAAATCCTGGCGCCTCTCGACGAAAAGGCCAGGGATCTCATTCTCGATGCGGCGAAGCGCGTGTCGATCGTCACGGCGGTGAGCCCGCGCGCACTCGTGGACCTAGGCTACGTGCTGTGGGAAGCGGGCCGGCTGGTGCGTCGCATGTCCGAACTCTATGGCGGACGGCCGGGAACGCTCGGCTTTTTCAGGCTCACGCGCTCGGTGCTTGCGCATCTCGCCGTCACCGGTTCGATCGCCGCCGGCGACAGCCTGATCCAGCAGCTCCTCGGGCACGGACTGGCCGCCCGCATCTCGGCGAAGCTCGGAGAAGGCGTCGTGAACGGCATGATGACGGTGCGAATCGGCATCGCCGCCATGGAGACGGCGCGCCCCTTCCCATTCGACGCGGTGAAGCGCCCGAGCATGGGCGATTTCGCCTCCGCGCTCGCCATGTTCGCCTCCAGGAAGCGCGAGACGGCAGGCAGCGGGGAGGTTTGACCTTGCTTCCGGCGCCGCGCTCGCGCATTGTGGATAGGCGATGGCGGGTGACGAAGCATTAACCATTCGTGGCCATGCTCCGGTCAGCCCCGCTCCCGAGAATTGCCGGATCTGACATGATGCGCGTGAACCGAACTGCCCTTCTTTCGCTCGCTGCCGCCCTGCCGGCATTCCTGGCTCCAGCAATGGGCCATGCCGCGGATGGCGACGAACAGTTCTTCCGCTCGGTCCAGGGCGTGTGGACCGGTCCCGGCGAGATCGTTGCCGGCAAGTACAAGGGCACAAAGTTCACCTGCCGACTCAACGGAACGACGCCGTCGGGCAAGGTCGGCATGACGCTCGACGGCTCCTGCCGCGTTGGCGTCTTCTCGCAGCGCATGTCCGCGACGGTCGAGCGCAAGGGTCGCGGCTATCGGGGAACCTTCCTCGACGGCGCGGCGGGCGAAGGCCTCGACATCGTGTCGGGCGCGGTCGCCGGCAAGAAGGTCACGTTCTCCATCTCGCGCAACCAGTTGAACGGCGCGATGAGCGCGCGGATCCCGAACAAGGACTCCATGAACGTCAGCGTGTCGGTCCGCGTCGACAGCCGGATGGTCCGCGTGATCGCGATGGACCTGAAGCGGACCAGCGAAGCGCCGGTCGCGACCGTGGCATCCGAGTAGCTACTCCCGCCACCACGATCCGTCCGCCGTCACCTTCTCGATCCCTCTGGTGTCGAGCCCGGTCAGATAGCTCGACACCTTGACGTTCCTGATCGTCAGGTCCGGGGCGACGTCCGAAAGCGGCACCAACACGAAGGCGCGCAGAAACATGCGCGGGTGCGGCACTTCCAGCCCAACCTCCCGGATCGACCGTGTTCCGTAGAGAAGCACGTCGATGTCGATCAGCCTGGGCCCGAATCGCTCGCCTCTGACCCGCTTGAGAAAGACTTCGGTGTCGAGGCACAGGTCGAGCAGCGCCCTCGGCGACCGCTGCGTCCTGACCTGCGCGACCGCGTTGAGGAAACTCGGTTGGTCGACCTTCCCCCACGGCGGTGTGCTGTAGAGCGACGAGACCTTGATAACCTTGGTCATGCGGTCAGCGTCGATCGCGCGCAGGGCCTTCGCCATCGCCGCCCTTGGGTCGCCGATGTTTCCGCCGAGGCCGAGATAGGCGGCCTCTTCACTGTGGCCAGGCAATGGTGACCTCGACGTGATCCAGGACGCCGTTTACGGGCGCGTTCGGCTTTCTGACGGTAATGATGGCTTGGGTGATCGGCGCGAAGCGCTCACACAGCGCTCTGGCAATGTCGGAGGCCAGCGCCTCGATCAGATATCTGCGCCGTCCCGTCACGATCTCCTCGATCACGCGAAACGCAGCGCCGTAGTCGACCGTTCCCTCGACACTGTCCAGTTCGACCGCATCCTGCACCTCGACGGCCAGCTCGGCGTCGACATAGAAGCGTTGTCCCATGCGCTCTTCCTCGTCATGGACCCCATGGCGGGCGAAAAAGGCGCAGTTCTTGAGCCGGATCACATAATTCATGGTGCGGGGAAACCGCTCTGCATCTCCAGGATCGCATCGGCCAGCCTGAGCGCGTCGATGCATGCCGCCACGTTATGAACCCTGAAGATGGAGGCTCCACGTAACCGGAGGATGGCGCAGGAAACGGCCGTCGCCGTGTCGCGCTGGTCGACCGGACGCCCGGTGACATGGCCAAGAAACCGCTTCCGCGACGTTCCCACCAGCATCGGGTAGCCGAGGTGAAGCAGTTCACCGAATCGGGCGATGATCTCCAGGTTTTCGGCCGGATCCTTCGCGAAGCCGAAACCCGGGTCGAGGACAAGCGTCTCGTCCGGGACGCCGTTGGCGCGCGCGATCTCGAGCGTCTGTCGGAAGTAGGCCAGTTGGTCATCGATCGGGTCGGGAAGCTTGTCCCGGTCCCGGCCGTTGTGCATGGCGACCAGGCCGCAGCCGGTTTCGGCAGAGAGCCGTGCGATGCCGGCGTCGTGCTGCAGGCCCCAGATGTCGTTGACGATATGGGCGCCCGCGGTGACGGCGAGCCTGGCGGTTTCCGCGCGATAAGTATCGATCGACACGACGACATCGCGATGATGTGCGAGCGCCTCGACGACCGGTATCACGCGCCGCTGCTCCTCGAGCGCGCTCACCGGCTCCGCATCGGGCCGGGTCGATTCGCCGCCGATGTCGATGATGTCCGCACCGGCCGCGCGAAGGTCCAGCGCCAGCTTGACGGCATCCTCGACCCTCTCGGTCCGGCCACCGTCGGAAAAGCTATCCGGCGTGGCATTCACGATCCCCATCACGACCGATTTCGGTCCGATTGCGATCTGCCGATCGTGCGCCAGTGACCAGGTTGCTTTTTTCATAGTTATCTAACGGTCGTTGGAATCGACGTGTTGCCTACTATCGGGAGCAATGCAACGAGATTCATCACGACTTCGTGAACACGTAGGGGAAGCCGGGATTGCCGTCCGGCGGCGGCTGGCGCATGGTCGCGGCATGATGATCCGCACCGTTCTGGCCGCCGCGCTTTCGCTTCCGATTCTCCTGTCCGCGGCCGTCGCAGAGGCTGCGAGCGTATCGCGGTCATACAGCTACTTCAGCATCGGCGGCGCGACATTGCCCGAACTCCAGGACGAGCTGACGGCGCGCGGCCCCACGGTCAAGAGCACCGGCCGGCGTCATCCGGGAGCGACGGAAATGCAGTTCGTCAACCGGCTCGACTACGACGAAAGCAATGGGAAATGCCGCGTGTCGAAGGCAAGCGTGACGGTGAAGGCGAAGATCACCCTCCCGCACTGGAAGCGACCAGCGGGCGCGGCCGAGGATACTCGCCTCATCTGGGGCGCTCTCGCCGGCGACATCAAGCGACATGAAGAAAGCCATGTCAGCATTGCCCGCTCCCACGCCCGCCAGATGGAGGTCGCGCTGCTGGCGCTGCCGCCGCAGAAGAGCTGCGCGATCGCGGCCGACAAGGCGCAGGAGACGATCCAGCGGCTCCTTGCGCGGCACGACGCCGAGCAGGAGCGGTTCGACCGCATTGAGCGGATCAACTTTTCGGACAGGATGGATCGCCTGATCCGCTACCGCATCGAGCAGATCGAATCGGGACGGATGAAGAACTGACGCTTTCCCCGGGCGTCGCGTGGCCCAGTCCATCGTCCTTGCAATCGCACGCGCAATGTCGCACATGGCGTTGGATTGTCGACGTGCCGTGGCTGAATAGTCCGTCGTGAGCGGTTTTCCCTCATGGCCGCGCGTCGAGCAGACTGGATCGATCGTCATGTCCACCCTTGTGCTGGAAGGCCGCGCGGCCCGCGCGGCGTGGATGGAAGAGATTCGCGCGACGCTGTGGCTCGCGTGGCCGATGGTGCTTACCAACGTCGCGCAGACGGCGATGACGGCGACGGACATCATGATGATGGGACGCCTTGGCGCCAACACGGTCGCGGCCGGTGCGCTGGGCGCGAACCTTTACTTCGCGCCGCTGATGTTCGGCCTCGGCCTCATGCTGGCGACGTCGCCGATGATCGCGAGCGAACTCGGCCGCCGCCGCCATTCGGTCAGAGACATCCGCCGCACGGTCCGTCAGGGACTGTGGTCGGCGTTCGCCGTATCTGTTCCGATGTGGGCGATCCTCTGGAATGCCGAAGGCATATTGCTGGCCATGGGGCAGCAGCCGGACCTCTCGGCCGCGGCGGGCGAATACATGCGCACGCTCATGTGGGGCATACTGCCCTTCTACGGCTACGTCGTTCTGCGCTCGTTCATCTCGGCACTGGAGCGGCCCGGCTGGGCGCTGGCGATTGTCTTCGCGGCGGTCGGCTTCAACGTGCTTGCCAACTGGTGCCTGATGTTCGGTCATCTCGGCTTCCCGGCCATGGGCCTCGCCGGTTCCGGTCTCGCCACGACGTTGTCCAATCTCCTGATGTTCCTCGGCCTCGCCGGCGTCGTCTCCTACGACCGCACATTCGGCCGCTACCGGTTGTTCGGCCGCTTCTGGCGGGCGGATTGGCCGCGTTTCCGCGCGCTGTGGCGGCTGGGCCTGCCGATCGCGGCCATGGTCGCGTTCGAGGTCACCATCTTCAACGTCTCGGCATTCTTGATGGGCCTCATCAACGCTCCCTCGCTCGCCGCTCACGCGATTGCGCTGCAGATCGCCTCGATCAGCTTCATGGTGCCGCTCGGCCTCGGACAGGCGGTGACGGTGCGCGTCGGCCGAGCCTATGGTGCAGGCGATGCCGGAGGCGTCACCCGGGCCGGATGGACCGCCTATTCCCTTTCGCTCGCTTTCATGTCGGTGATGGCACTGACGATGTTCACCTTCCCGCGTGAACTTATCGGCTTGTTCCTCGATGTGAACGACCCGGCCAACACGGCCGTGATTGCGATCGGGGTGTCGTTTCTCGCCTACGCGGCGCTTTTCCAGATCGTGGACGGGGCGCAGGCGGTGGGCAGCGGCATGTTGCGCGGCCTGCACGACACCACCGTGCCGATGATCTTCGCCGGGATCGGCTATTGGGGGATTGGCCTGCCGCTTGGAGCCCTCCTCGCCTTCCGCTACGGCTTCGGCGGCGTCGGCATCTGGATCGGCCTGTCGACTGGCTTGGCGGCGGTGGCGCTGCTTTTGCTGATGCGCTGGCTTATGCGGATGCCGCCGCCTGCGCGGCGGGTAGCGGCGTAGAAGCGGGCCGCAACCTCACTCAGGCCTGCCGCTCCGGAATCCTCACGACCAGGCCGTCGAGCGCGTCGCGCACCTTGATCTGGCAGGACAGGCGGGAGTTCGGCTGGACGTCGTAGGCGAAGTCGAGCATGTCCTCTTCCATCGCCTCCGGCTCGCCGACCTCGTCGGTCCAGGCCTCGTCGACATAGACATGGCACGTCGCGCAGGCGCAGGCGCCGCCGCATTCGGCCTCGATGCCCGGGATGGCATTGCGGATCGCGTTCTCCATCACCGTGGAGCCGTTCTCCGCCTCCACGTCGAAACGCGTGCCGTCGAAGGCGATGTATGTCAGCTTTGTCATGGAGACATTCCGGAACTGTGTTCCCCGGAGATAATCACTCCGGAGGCCATGTCAACCGCGCGAATCAGCGGCTGATCGACGCGATGAAGTCCCTGACCTCGTCGATGCTCGTGGCCAGGCGCAGCAGCAGCGGCTTGTCGTGCGGGTTCCGTTCGATCTCCGTCGCGATCGCCGCGACGCCGAAGGCGCCGATGCCGGCTGCCGAGCCGCGAAGGCCGTGAGCGAGAAACGTCCGCTCGGCCGCGGTGGCCGTCGCGATTCGATCCCTCACCGTCGTCGCCTGCTGGACAAAAAGCGCCAGCACCTCGCGCTCCAGTTCCCTGTCGCCGAGCGTCTGGCGGGCGAGGTGGACGAGGTCGACGGGGCGCCCGCGCGACGGCGGCGATGTTTCCCCGCCCGGATTGGAAAAAGCCACTGTCTGCAGACTCGTTTGCGGCATCGGCTCGGTTCCGGTGTCCATTGTCGATACAGACATTATCCATGCTCCGACCAACAAGCCGTTAACGACGTCCTAGACGATTCGAGCCCGCGACGCGGCGGATTCCGCTTACGAGCCGCGCTGTTAACCGTATCTTTAAAGTTTTACACATGGGCTGGAATGCAGGTTTCAATTGCCGGGCCGTGCCATTACGATACGGGTCTGGGTATTTTCGCGTTGCGCGCGGGCTGCTGGGAGCCGGAAACGGTTGGGTCGCGCACTTAGTAGAGGGTTGTAGCTGCATGGCGCGTAAACCGAACAACACGTCTCCCATCGACCGCGACGTGGAAAAGGAACTCGAGAAGGCGCTCGATTTCGACCTCGGCGAAACCAAGGACATCGACTTCTCGTCATCGATGGAAGAACTCGAGGCGCAGATATCGCAGGCGGCCGACGAACTCGTCAAGGAGAGCCGCGCCGGCGTGCCCGCCTCCAAGACGCGCGACGCGCCCGCCCCAGAGGTTTCCGCCAGCACCACCGTCAAGAATGGCAATGCGAAGGCGCCCAAGGCGCCCGCCCCTGCGAATTCAGGCGCCGAGTCGAGGAAGGGCGAGCCGCTTCGCCCGGTCGAGGCCCCCGCGGCCACTGCCGCGCCCGTCTCGTTCCAGCCGGCCAACGACGACCGCCAGCGCGACTACGCATCATTGCAGCAGACTTTCGCGCGCGCCCCCTCGCGCACCCTTTCCGCATCCATGTGGCTTCTGAGCCTCGTATGGGTCGCCGGCGGCCTCGGTCTCGGCCATCTCCTCTATGCGCCGCAGATCTGGCAGATCCGCTCCGTCGACCAGCTCGTGGCGATGCCGCAGGTGATCGCGCTCGCGGTGGCGATCGTGGTGCCCTTGCTCCTCTTCTGGGCCTTCGCGGCGATGATGCGCCGCGCGCAGGAGATGCGCCTCGCCGCCCAGTCGATCGCCGAGGCGGCGTTCCGCCTCTCCGAGCCGGAAAGCTTGGCACAGGACCGCGTCCTCAAGGTCGGCCAGGCCGTACGCCGCGAAGTGCAGGCCATGGGCGAAGGAATCGAACGCACGCTCGCGCGCGCGGTCGAGCTCGAGACGCTCGTCCACACGGAAGTGAACGAGCTCGAACGCGCCTACGCCGAAAACGAGATGCGCATCCGCTCGCTGGTCGACGGCCTCGGCAGCGAGCGCGAAGCGGTGATCACCCATGCCGAGCGCGTGCGCGCCTCGATCTCCGGTGCGCATGAATTGCTGAAGGAGCAGCTCACTTCGTCGAGCACGATCATCCACGACAGTGTCGCGGACGCATCGACCAGGCTCACCTCGATGATCACCAGTTCCGGCGATTCGCTCGTTGGCCGCATCAACGACAGCGGCCGCGCCATCTACACGGCGATCGACGACCGCATGGATACGATCTCCGACCGTATCGTCACGTCGGGCGAGGCCTTCGCGAGCCTGCTGGACACGCGCATCGCCACGCTCAACGATCGCACCGACGAAGCGTCGCGTGCCCTGTCCGACATGCTCGACAGCCGCACGTCCAACATCGTCTCCCTGCTCGGGGGCACGTCGAGCGCGCTGGCGGAAGAATTCGATTCGCGCCTTGCCGATATCGAGCGCACGCTGTCCGAGCGCGGCCAGGCGCTGATCAGCGAGTTCGAGACGCGTGTTCAGGCGCTCGATCAGGGCACCGCCACGCTCAGCGCGGCGCTCGAGGCCCGTGCGCGCCAGATCAACGAGACACTGGTCGATCGCGCACGCGAAATCGCCGGCGCCTTCAACGTCGGCAAGGAAGGCATGGCCGGCGTCATCGAGGAGACCAAGTCGCGGATCGGCTCGGATCTCGCCGAACTCGTCATGTCGACATCGACCATGCTCGAAGGCCGGGCGAACGAGTTCACCCAGCGCATCGAGAGCGGCCGTCAGCTCATCTCGACGGCGCTGGAAGCGGACCTTGCCCAGCTCACCGACGCGCGCGCAGCGCTGGACGAGACCGTCGGCTCGCATGCGATGAAGCTCGCGGAAGGCCGCAACTACCTGTCCAGCATCCTGCAGGAAGATCTCGCACGCGTCGCCGAATCGCGCGCCGAGCTCGAGCAGCGCCTGGAAAACCATGCCCAGGCCGTTGCGCAGGGTCGAAACGCGCTCACCTCTGCGCTCGACGACGACATGCGTCGCCTGGCCGAAGCGCGCGCCGAGATCGACGCCCGCATCGCGGAACACACCGCCACCCTCAACGAAGGACGCTCCTTCCTGTCGCGGGTGCTCGACGAGGACCTGCAGAAGCTCGAGCAGATCCGCGGCGAGATCGATCGGCGCGTCGAGGCGCATTCGAGCCTGCTGTCGGATGGCCGCACCGCGCTCACCGGCGCTCTGGACGAAGACCTCGCCAAGCTGGCGCGGGCCCGTGCGGCGATCGACGCCTCCGTTGAGCGTCACGTCGAGAAGCTGGCCGAAGGCCGCGATATCATGACCCGCGCCCTTGAGGCGGACCTCGACAAGCTCACCGATACGCGCGCCGAGATCGACAATGCGATCCAGCTCGGGATCGCGCGTCTCGCGGATGGTCATGGTGAGGTCGGCCTGGCGCTGTCGCAGGAGATCGCGAAGATCGAAGACGCCTTCCGCAGCCAGATCGGCGTGGTCGAGGGCCGCACGCAGGCCATCGAGGCGGCATTGGCCAACGGCGTCGAGAACGTGCGCACGGTGCTCGAACGCAGCGCCGGCGCCGTCGCAGGCGCACTGCGCGACCGCGTGCTGGAGATCACCGCGGCGCTCTCCGAGGATGCGGGACGCGCCCTTGAGGACGCGGACCAGAAGATCGCCGAGCGCATCGATCTCGCCAACGCAGCCTTCTCGGCGCGCGCCGCCGAGATCGCCCAGGCTTTCGACAATGTCGATGGCCGCATCGTCGGTCGCATCGACCAGGTGTCCGATGTCATCTCGCGCCGTACGGACGACTTCGCACGCACCATCGACCATGTCGACGGCAAGCTGGCGGAGCGCATCGACCTCGCATCAGGCGTTATCCTCAACCGCACCGACGACCTGGCCCGCACCATCGACCAGGCTGATGGCAGGATGGCCGCGCATGTCGAGCAGGTGGCGAGTGTCATGTCTGCCCGCGCAGGCGACCTCTCTCGTGCCTTCGAGGACGTCGACAGCAGGTTTGCAACCCATGTGGAACAGGCTGCCGGCATCATCGCAGCCCGCGCAGACGACCTCACCCGTGCGTTCGAAGATGTCGACAGCAGGTTTGCCGGCCATGTTGAACAGGCCGCCGGCATCATCTCGGCGCGTGCCGATGACCTCTCGCGTGCATTCGAGGGCGTCGACGGCAAGCTGACGGAGCGCATCGACCTCGTGTCGGGCATCATCGCCAGCCGCACCGACGATCTGGCGCGCACCATCGAGCAGGCCGACGAGAAGATGGCTGCCCGCGTCGACCAGGCATCCGGCATCATTTCGGCACGCGCCGGCGACCTCGCCCGCGCCTTCGAAGATGTCGACGGCAAGCTGGTCGAGCGCATCGATCTCGCCTCAGGCGTGATCTCGGCCCGGGCGGAAGAGCTGACCCGCGCCGTCGAGCAGGCGGACGAAAAGCTGAGCGAGCGCATCCAGGACGTCACCGGTGCGGTCGCCACCCGCGTCGGCGATCTGTCCCGTGCCGTGGCGAAGGTCGACGAAAGGCTGTCCGAGCGCATCGAGCAGACCTCCTCGGTCATCAGCGCACGATCGGAAGAGCTGGCTCGCGCCATCGACCATGCCGACGGCAAGTTCAGCGAACGTGTTGAAATAGCGTCGGGTGTCATTTCTGCCCGCGCGGACGACATCGTCCGTGCGGTCGAGCAGATTGACGGTCGCCTCGCCGAGCGGATCGACCAGGTCGCCGGTACGGCCGATGCACGGGCGGAGGATCTCTCCAAGACGATCCAGCAGATCGACGGCAAGATCGCCGAACGCATCGTGCTCGCGTCCGACCTCATCGACGCCCGGGCGCGCGACCTGTCCAGCGCCATCGAACAGGTGGACAGCAGGCTGGCGCAGCGAGTCGACGTCGTGGCCGACAAGGTGTCCGGCCGCGCCCAGGAACTGGTGCACGTGTTTGAAGACGTGGATTCGAAGCTGGGCGAGCGCATCGAACATGCCTCGGGCGTGCTCAACGCCCGCGCCGAGGACGTGGTCCGCACCTTCGCGGACGTCGATCGCACCATCGCCGAACGTGTGAATGTCGCAGCCGATACGCTCGGCGACAAGGTCATCCAGCTCGGCCGCGCCTTCGACGGCGTCGACCAGAAGTTCGCCGAGCGCATCGACCTCGCCGCCTCGGCCATGTCGGCACGCGCGGATGACCTGTCCCGCGCCTTCGACAATGTCGACCAGAAGATCGCCGACCGGATCGACCATGCCGACAGCGCCCTCTCCGCCCGCGCGCAGGACTTCGCCGGCGTGTTCGAGACCGCCGACCGCAAGCTGTCGATGCGCATCGAAGAGGGTTCCGCCGCGCTGTCGCACCACGCCGACGGCATCGTGCGTGCCTTCGACGACGTCGACCGCAGGCTGGTCGAACGCGCCGAGCAGACGGCCGAGGAGCTGCACGCTCGCGCCCGCGCCATCGACGACACGCTGTCCAACGTCGAGCAGCGGCTCGGCGACAGCGCCAGCTCGATCGCCGCACAGATGGGCGACCAGATCAGCTCGGTCGAGCGTCGTCTCGCCGAAGGGGCGGAACTGGTGGGCCAGAAGCTGGTCGAGCAGGTCTCGGTGTCCGAGGCCCAGCTCGTCTCGCGCGCCAACGTGATCGCCGAGACTTTCGCGGCCGTGAACAAGCATATCGGCCAGCGCACCAACGAGGCCGCGTCCACCTTCGACGCCCACACGCGCGAACTGGGCGACATGCTCGCCAGCCGCACGTCGGAGATCAGCCGGGTGCTTGAAGAGCAGGCAAAGCCGCTCGTCGACAAGTTCTCCGAAAGCGGCGGCGAACTGCAGCGCAGCCTGGAGGAGGCGACGCATGCCGCCACCGAACGGCTCAAGCAGGAGAACGCCGCCCTGGTCAACGCGCTCGCCAGCCGCACGGCGGAAACGCTCGCGGCGGTCGACAAGGCACGCAACAGCCTTGGCGAAGGCGTCGCCGACCTGATCGAGCGTCTCTCCTCGTCAAACGCACAGCTCGGTCACCTGATCAACGTGGCGACCAACAACCTCTCCGAACTCGAGGAGCGCCTCTCCGGCACGACGCATACGTTTGCGACGTCGGCGGAGAAGGCCGCGCAGACCTTCTCGAGCTCGGCGCGCCTCATCGACGTCAACGCCTCGAAGCTGACGGAGCTGTCCTCCAGCACGCTGAAGGACATCGCCGCGATCGCGCACCGTTTCGACGACCACAGCCGCGTGCTTTCCTCGGCGTCGGACCTGCTCGGCTCGGCGCAGTCGAACCTCGCCTCGACGCTCGACGATCGCCAGGCTGCGCTCGAGACGCTGGCCGTCGGCCTCGTCAAGAAGTCCGAGGATATCGAGCGGATGATGCGCTCGGTCGAGGGCATCGTCGAACGCGTGTTCGAGAAGGCCGAGGGCCGGACCCGCGAGACCACCGAGCAGATGCGCGCTGCCGTGTCGGAGGTGGTGGAGTCGGCGACGCAGCGTTTCGCCGACGCGACGCAGGAAATCCGCCGCTCCGCGAGCATCATCCGCACCGAACTGGAGGAGACGCGCGGCGAACTGCGCAAGGGCGTGCTCGACCTCCCGGAGGAGACGAAGGAGACGACCACCGCCATGCGGCGCGCCGTCGCCGAGCAGATCAATGCGCTCAAGGAACTGTCGGACATCGTCGCCCGCTCGGGCCGCAGCTTCGACAGCAGCAAGCCGGGCTCCCTGCCCCGCTCCGCACCACCCGCAGCCCGTCTCGACGCGCCTGCGCCTCAAGCGCCGAAGCGTCCGCAACCGGCCGCGGCACAGCCCGCGCCCGCGGCGCCGCGCGCGGCGGCTCCACGCCAGGCGGAAGCCCCTGAGGGCGGCTGGGTGACGAACCTGCTGCGCAGGGCGTCCGAAGAGGAGGAGGCCGAACCTGCCCAGCCTGCGCGCACCGAGGCACCGCAGCGCTCGCCGCTCCACGTGGTCGAATCGCTCAACTCGCTGTCGGTGGACATCGCGCGTGCGATCGACCACGAGGCTTCGATCGAGCTGTGGGACCGTTACCGCCGCGGCGAACGCAACGTGTTCACCCGCCGCCTCTACACGCTGAAGGGCCAGCAGACCTTCGACGAGATCCGTCGCAAATACCAGGCGGAGCCGGAGTTCCGCACCGCGGTCGACCGCTATTGCGACGACTTCGAGCGTCTGATCGCCGACGTGACGCGCACCGACCGCGACTCGATGATGGCGCAGACCTACCTGTCGTCCGACACCGGCAAGGTCTACACGATGCTGGCACATGCGAGCGGTCGCCTGAAATAGGCGCCGCAAGCACCTGAACAGGCAACGAAAAAGGGCGGCGCCGAAGCGCCGCCCTTTTGCATTTCCGCCTCGCGCCCGTCCGGCGCGAGACCTCAGCCGCGCAGAATGCCCTTGCCGGCGTAGCGGGCCTGTTTGCCGAGCATTTCCTCGATGCGTATCAGCTGGTTGTATTTCGCGAGCCGGTCGGAGCGCGCGAGCGACCCGGTCTTGATCTGCCCGCAATTGGTGGCAACCGCGAGGTCGGCGATGGTCGAGTCCTCGGTCTCGCCCGAACGGTGCGACATCACGGCGGTGTAATGCGCCTTGTGCGCGGTCTCGACGGCGTCGAGCGTCTCGGTCAGCGAGCCGATCTGGTTGACCTTGACCAGGATCGAATTGGCGACGCCCATGCGGATGCCATCGCGCAGGCGGGCGGAATTGGTGACGAACAGGTCATCACCGACGAGCTGGCACTTCGCGCCGACCAGATCGGTCAGGATCTTCCAGCCTTCCCAGTCGTCCTCCGCCATGCCGTCCTCGATCGAGATGATCGGATAGTCGGCGACCAGCTTGGCGAGATATTTCGCCTGCGCCTTGGGATCGCGCGTCTTCTTCTCGCCTTCGTAGACGTAGTCGCCGTCCTTGAAGAACTCGGTCGAGGCGCAGTCGAGGGCGAGCGCGATCTCCTCGCCCGGCTTGAAGCCGGCCGCTTCGATCGAAGCCATGACGAAATCGAGCCCGGCCTGCGCGCTCTTCAGGTTCGGCGCGAAGCCGCCCTCGTCGCCGACATTGGTGTTGTGACCGGCATCCTTCAGCCGCTTCTTCAGCGTGTGGAACACTTCCGAGCCCCAGCGCACGGCCTCCTTCAGCGACGGCGCGCCGATCGGCATGATCATGAATTCCTGGAAGTCGATCGGATTGTCGGCATGCGCGCCGCCGTTGATGATATTCATCATCGGCACCGGCAGGACACGGGCGGACGTGCCGCCGACATAGCGGTAGAGCGGCAATCCGGCCGCATCCGCGGCGGCCTTCGCCACTGCGAGCGACACGCCCAGGATCGCGTTGGCGCCGAGCCGGCTTTTGTTCGGCGTGCCGTCCAGCTCGATCATCGTCTGGTCGATATGGATCTGATCCTCGGCCTCCAGGCCGCCGATCGTCTCGAAGATTTCGCCGTTCACGGCCTCGACGGCGCGGGTCACGCCCTTGCCGAGGTAGCGCGCGCCGCCGTCGCGAAGCTCGACTGCCTCGTGCGCGCCGGTGGAGGCGCCCGACGGCACCGCCGCGCGGCCGAAGGAGCCGTCTTCGAGGGTAACATCCACTTCGACCGTCGGGTTGCCCCGGCTGTCGAGAATTTCACGGCCGACAATGTCGATGATGGCGGTCATGGATCGGTCCTTTGCAAGGCTGCGGGAGAAGTCGCCACGCTCTTAGCGAATGCGCGAAGCCAAGAAAATCCCGGGACGAAAAGAAAAGGCTCCGCGCGAGGCGGAGCCGAACCGATGCGTCGGCGCTGAGCGCCCTCGCCGTCCGTCAGTACCAGTATGGCGGGACCTTATAGTAGTCGTAGGACGCGTCTCGCGCGGCCTTGCCGTCATCGCCGGTCAGTTCGTTGATCGAATAGGCCGGCGCTGCCTTCAGTTGGTCCTGCGAGAATGGCACGACGTAGCCGCCGCGGCTCTTCTCATAGTCGAGGACCGACCATGGAATGGCGTGAAACTTCTCGCCGATGCCCAGAAAGCCGCCGAAGCCAATGACGGCGAACATGATGCCGTTCGATGTCTTTTCCAGCATTACGTCCTCGATGACGCCGATCTTCTCACCAGACGTGCTATAGACGTCGGTGCCGATCACTCTCGAGGCTGGAATCGCTGCGGTATGCCCGGTGTGCGTTGTCATGGCGTGCTCCCTTCAAGAATTGCTGCCTGAAAGGAAACCGGTATCGCTGCCGGCAGTTGCCGAGGCGTGGCCTCACGTTTCATTGCATTCTGTAACGATCTGCGATCAATGGCCGTGCTTCGCCACGCGGTCAAAGGTCATCAGCCGCTCGATCAAGCCGCGCATGTCGTCGAGCCGGACCATGTTGGGGCCGTCCGAAGGGGCGTTGTCCGGATCCTGGTGGGTCTCGATGAATACGCCGGCGACGCCGACGGCCACCGCGGCCCGCGCCAGCGTCTCGACGAAGCGGCGCTCGCCGCCGGTCGAGCCGCCCTGCCCGCCTGGCTGTTGCACCGAATGGGTCGCGTCGAAGATCACCGGCGTTCCCATCTCCGCCATGATCGGCAAGGCGCGCATGTCCGAGACCAGGGTGTTGTAGCCGAAGGAGACGCCGCGCTCCGTGACGAGCACGTCCGGATTGCCGGAACCGGTGATTTTGTCGACCACGTTCTTCATGTCCCAGGGCGCGAGGAACTGGCCCTTCTTGACGTTGACCACCTTGCCGGTCTTCGCCGCGGCGACAAGCAGGTCGGTCTGGCGGCAGAGGAAGGCCGGGATCTGGAGCACGTCGACGACCCCGGCAACGATCCTGCATTGCTCTTCGGTATGCACGTCCGTCAGGACAGGCACGTCGAGTTCGCTGCGGAGCGCCTCGAACACCGGCAGCGCGCCGTCCAGCCCGACGCCACGCTTGCCGGCAATAGACGTCCGATTGGCCTTGTCGTAGCTCGTTTTGTAGACGAAACCGATGCCGAGTTCGGCGGTCAGCTCCTTCAGCGCGCCGGCCATGTCGAAGGCATGCTGGCGCGATTCGAGCTGGCAGGGTCCGGCGATCAGAGTAAGCGGACTGCTATTGGAAAAAATCGCCCGACCGACGGCGACGGTGGCGTTCGGCTGCATCAGTTCGGTCTCCTGAAAATGAAGGTCGCGCCCTGTCCGACGGCTGGCGGAACGACAAGCCCGGCTGGCGTTGCGAGATAGTCGATCCCGCCCGCCTCGAACAGATGCGACACGGCGTCCAGATCCCTGACATTGAACGCGATCGCCGCAAGCGTTGCGCCACTCTCGGCGACACCGGACGGATCGCCCGGGCCGACCACCCGCATGGCGACGTTGGCGAACTCGACGGCATGCGTCGTATCGTGACGGCTTCGGCCGACGGCGCGCTCGATCAGCCGGATGAAGGAGCCCGCATGCTCGCCCGCGACGATCTCGCAGATGCCGGTGACGCCATTGGCATGCCGCTCCAGCGAACCGCGGTCGATAGCCGGGGCATCGATGCGCTGACAGGTGAACAGAAACGCGTCGGCGGTCTCGATATCCGCGGCGAAGGCGAGCTTGAACGTTGCGGTGCCAACCTTGCCATGCGCATCGGCGGACGACCTGGAAAAGGTGAGCATATCGCCGCCCGAAATGTCCAACCTCGCAAAGGACGCATGATCGCGGTCCGCGTCGTCGCTGGCCAGCACGATCGCCGAAAACCCTTCCTCGCCGCGCATGGCGCGGAAGACATGGTCGCGGGCGACAAAAACATTTCCGTGCGCGATCGCGGTGGCGGCTGCCTCGCCATCGGCGAGGGCCAACGCCTCCAGGAAGGTGCCACCGGGAAAATAGACGCAGGCATTGACCGTGCCGAAGGGATGGACACCGGTCGGCGCAACCGTGAACCCCAGCCGCGTCAGCCGGTCTCGCGCAGCGGCCACGCTGGCAGTGGGCAGAACGAGGTGGTCGAGCGCGCGCTGTGTCATCGCGGCACCATGTGGCGCATTATCGGCCCGATTGGAAGCCCGGGCGGGCCTCAGTGATTGTCGCGCAGGACGCCGCTGGTGTGTGCGACGTCGCGATATTTCACGGCGGGTTTCAGCACCATGCCCTCGGAGAGCTGGTCCACCATGGAGCGCTGGATCTCCTGCCACGGCGTCTGGTGCTTCGGATAGTGATAGCCGCCATTGTTCTGCAATTCGGCGCGCCGCCGCGTGATCTCGTCGTCGGTGACGAGAATGTCGGCCGTGCCCTTGCGCAGGTCCACCCGCACGCGGTCGCCGGTGCGAAGCAATGCCAGCCCGCCGCCCACTGCGGCCTCCGGCGAGGCGTTGAGGATCGACGGGCTCCCGGAGGTACCGGATTGCCGCCCGTCGCCGATGCAGGGCAGCGAATGGATGCCCTTCTTGATGAGATAGGCGGGCGGCTGCATGTTCACGACCTCGGCCGCGCCCGGATAGCCGACCGGACCCGCGCCGCGCATGAACAGGATCGTGTTCTCGGTCAGGCCGAGTGCGGGATCATCGATGCGGGCGTGATACTCCTCCGGCCCGTCGAAGACCTGCGCCGTGCCTTCGAACGCATCCGGATCGCGCGGATTGGACAGGTAGCGGTCGCGGAACTCCTGCGAGATCACGCTGGTCTTCATGATCGCGCTGTCGAACAGATTGCCTTTGAGGTTGATGAAGCCGGCATCCTGCTTCAGCGGCGAGGAAACCGGACGAATGACCTTCTCGTCCATGTTCTCGGCATTGGCGCAGTTCTGCCCCATCGTCCTGCCGTTCACCGTCATCGCGTCCGGGTTCGGCAGCAGACCGGCCTTCATCAGTTCGGCGACCACGGCGGGCACCCCGCCGGCATGATGATAGTCCTCGCCGAGATATTCGCCAGCCGGCTGCAGGTTGACCAGCAGCGGAATCTTATGCCCGATCGCCTGCCAGTCGTCATTGTCGAGCTTGACGCCGAGATGCCGTGCGATCGCGTTGAGATGGATCGGCGCGTTGGTCGAACCGCCGATGGCCGAATTGACCACGATGGCGTTCTCAAACGCCTGCCGGGTCATGATGTCGGACGGCTTCAAGTCCTCATGCACCATGCCGACGATGCGCTTGCCGGTCTCGTAGGAGATCTGGCCGCGCTCGCGATAGGGCGCCGGGATCGCCGCCGAACCGGGCAGTTGCATGCCGAGCGCCTCGGCGAGGCTGTTCATCGTCGTCGCCGTGCCCATCGTGTTGCAATAGCCGACGGAGGGCGCAGACGAGGCGACGATCTCCATGAACTGGTCGTAGTCGATCTCGCCGGCGGCAAGCCGCTCGCGCGACTTCCACACGACCGTGCCGGACCCGGTGCGCTCGCCCTTGTGCCAGCCGTTCAGCATCGGGCCAACCGACAGCGCGATTGCCGGGATGTTGACCGTGGCGGCGGCCATCAGCAGCGCCGGCGTGGTCTTGTCGCAGCCGATCGTCAGCACGACGCCGTCGAGCGGATAGCCGTAGAGCACCTCGACCAGCGACAGATAGGCGAGGTTGCGGTCGAGCGAGGCGGTCGGACGCTTGCCGGTCTCCTGGATCGGATGGCAGGGAAACTCGAACGGCACGCCGCCCGCCGCCTCGATCCCGGCGCGCACGCGCTTGGCGAGCTCGATATGGTGGCGGTTGCAGGGCGAAAGGTCCGAGCCGGTCTGCGCAATGCCGATCAGCGGTTTGCCTGACTGCAGCTCCTCGCGGGTCAGGCCGAAATTGAGGTAGCGCTCGAGATAGAGCGCCGTCATGCCCGGATTGTCGGGATTGTCGAACCACTCCCGCGACCGCAGGCGCCTGGTTCCGTTTCCGACCGACATGAATTCCTCCGCACTCTTCCATACCAGGGATATGGCATCGGCCATTCGTCGGCAAGCTTCCCGCAAGGGTGAGGCAGGCCGGACTTTGGTGCGATAGACATCCTTGGTCCGCTCCGATAGTCCGGATCGAGGCACCCGCTCGAAACGAGGCACCCAGGGAGGAACGTCATGGCCGTCGACATGCAAGGAGAGGAGCGCATCGAGGCTCCGATCGCCAAGGTATGGGAAGCACTCAACGATCCGGAAGTGCTGAAAGCCTGCATTCCGGGCTGCGAGTCTCTGGAGAAGAAATCCGACACGGAACTCGCCGCCACGGTTGCGCTCAAGATCGGGCCGATCAAGGCGCGTTTTGCCGGCGAAGTGGAGTTGCAGAACCTGAAGCCGCCCCACTCCTACACGATCTTCGGCGAGGGCAAGGGCGGCATCGCCGGCTTCGCCAAGGGTGGCGCGGACGTGGTGCTGAAAGAGGAAGGGCCTAACGCCACGCTGCTCACCTACACCGCGAAGGCGGATGTCGGCGGCAAGATCGCACAGCTCGGCAGCCGGCTGATCCAGTCGACGTCGAAGAAACTTGCCGGCCAGTTCTTCTCGGAGTTCAACAAGAAGGTGAGCGCCGGCTGACAACGGCCGACGCTTGATATCGAATCCGGCCTAGACGAGCCGGCTCTGTTCCACCGCCGCGCCGATGAAGCTCGAGAAGAGCGGGTGCGGTTCGAAGGGCTTCGATTTCAGCTCGGGGTGATACTGCACGCCAATGAACCAGGGATGGTCGGGATATTCGACCGTCTCCGGCAGCACGCCGTCCGGCGACATGCCGGCGAAGACCAGGCCGCAATCCTCGAGCCTCTCCTTGTAGTCGATGTTGACCTCGTAGCGGTGGCGGTGACGTTCCGAGATGTCGGTGTCGCCATAGATATCGGCGATACGGGATCCCGACGCGAGCTTCGCATCATAAGCGCCGAGCCGCATCGTGCCGCCGAGGTCGCCGGCTGCCTGGCGCTTCTCCAGCATATTGCCCTTGAGCCATTCCGTCATCAGGCCGACCACAGGCTCCTTCGACGGGCCAAACTCGGTCGACGAGGCGCCCTCGATGCCGGCGAGCGACCTGGCGGCCTCGATGCAGGCCATCTGCATGCCGAAGCAGATGCCGAAATAGGGAACCTTGCGCTCGCGGGCGAACTTGGCCGCGAGGATCTTACCTTCCGAGCCGCGCTCGCCGAAGCCGCCGGGCACCAGGATGCCATGCACCTTCTCCAGCCAGGGCGCGGGGTCTTCCTTCTCGAATATCTCGCTCTCGATCCAGTCCAGCTTGACGCGCACCTTGTTGGCCATGCCGCCATGCGACAGCGCCTCAATTAGCGACTTGTACGCGTCCTTCAGGCCGGTATACTTCCCGACAATCGCGATCGTGACTTCGCCTTCCGGATTATGGATGAGGCGGGACACCTCCTGCCAGCGCTCCATGCGCGGCTTGGGCGCCGGGTCGATGCCAAAGGCCGCCAAAACCTCCGAATCCAGCCCTTCCTTGTGATAGGCGATCGGCACATCGTAGATATGCGCCACGTCGAGCGCCTGGATAACGGCGCTTTCGCGCACATTGCAGAACAGCGAGAGCTTGCGCCGCTCCTCCTTCGGGATCGGACGGTCGGCGCGGACCAGCAGGATATCCGGCGCGATGCCGATCGAGCGCAGTTCCTTGACCGAATGCTGCGTGGGTTTGGTCTTGAGTTCTCCGGCGGCCGGGATGTAGGGCATCAGCGTCAGGTGTATGTAGACTGCCCCTCCCCGCGGCAGCTCGTTGCCGAGCTGACGGATCGCCTCCAGGAACGGCATCGCCTCGATGTCGCCGACCGTGCCCCCGATCTCGCACAGGACAAAATCGTAGTCGTCATTGCCTTCGCGGACGAAATTCTTGATCTCGTCCGTGACATGCGGGATCACCTGCACCGTCGCGCCGAGATAGTCGCCGCGCCGCTCCTTCTCGATGATGTTCTTGTAGATGCGGCCGGTGGTGATGTTGTCCTGCTTGTTCGCGGAACGGCCGGTGAAGCGCTCGTAATGGCCGAGATCGAGATCGGTCTCTGCACCGTCGTCGGTCACGAAGACCTCGCCGTGCTGATAGGGCGACATCGTGCCCGGGTCGACATTGAGATAGGGATCGAGCTTGCGGATACGGCAGCGATAGCCGCGCGCCTGTAGCAACGCGCCGAGTGCGGCCGCTGCAATGCCTTTTCCAAGCGAGGAAACCACGCCGCCAGTGATGAATACGTATCGCGCCATGGGATTCATCGCATAGCGCCGCGAACCTGATTCCGCCAGCCGAAAATCGATTCGACCGCGTTTTCCCCCGGCATAGCCGCCATGCAAAAAGGCCGGGCAAGCCCGGCCTTTGAAAATCGCAATGAATGCAATTGCTTAGAGGACGACCATGTCCGCGCCGACCCGGACCCGCGTGTAGAGGTCCATGACGTGCTCGTTGACCATCCGGAAGCAGCCGTTCGACGAGTCGGTTCCGATCGTCCACGGCTGGTTGGTGCCATGGATGCGGATGTGGGTGTCCTTTTTGCCCTGGTAGAGATACATCGCGCGGGCGCCGAGCGGATTGTCCGGGCCGCCGGGCATGCCGTCCTTATAGCGTCCATATTTGGCCGGATCGCGCTTCTGCATCTCCTGGGTCGGGATCCAGCGCGGCCATTCCTGCTTGTCCTGGATCTTGCCGGTGCCCTTGAACTTGAGGCCGTCCTTGCCGACCGCGATAGCATAGCGGCGCGCCTTGCCGCCGGATTCGATCAGATAGAGGAACTTTTCGGACGTGTTCACCACGATCGTGCCACGGGAATAGCTGCTCGGGAAATCGACCACCTGCGGCACGAAGTCCGCCTTGACCCTGAATTTCTTTCCCTTCTCGTCACGGCTGCGCAGTTCCGCGTCGCGGCGCTGGGTTTCGGGCAGCATCTGCTGCGGCGCGCCGAACAGGGTGCTGAAGAGACCGCGCTCCTGATTGTAGCTGCGCAGTTCGACCGGCGTCGCCGCGGCCGCGACCTCGACGGGCTTTTCCTTCCTGGCACCCTTCTTCACATCGACCTTGGCGGACTTCTGGTCCGTCTTCGCAGACTTCGTCGGTTTCTTTTCGGCCTTCTTCTCGGGCTGCGTCGCGGAGGCCGTATTCTTGACCGTCATCGAGAACGGCACTGCGCCCGACTCTGCGAATGCCGGCGCACCGATGCACACGGATGAAACCATCCCCGCCAGAACGATGGTCCTGATCTTCATTTTCACAAACCCCAATCCAATGCTCTTTGGCCGCCCAACAGCCGGGAGGCCGGCCCCTCCTGTGGAGGCCGGCACAACCTATGAGTTCTTATAGTTTCGAATCGGTGACGCGCTCAAGCAGCCGAGGACGCCTCGACACTTCACATTGGCGTCAATTCGGAGCCACACCGGCAAATGAACGGAACTTGTTGCGCTGCGGCAACAATTCGCTGGCCGGGCGGCGATAAGCCGCCCGTCGGGGGCTACTGGCCGGAGGGGACGCTTGGCGTGGCCGGCGTCGCGGGCGCGAGCGGGGTCAGCGGCGCGATCGGAACCGCACCCTGACCCTCTGCCGGAGCGCCAGCCGCGGGCGCCTGCTGTTCGCCGGAAGGCGCGGCGGGCGTCGTCGACGGAGCACCTTGCCCGCCGAGTTGGTCGAGGATGCCGCTACCCGACGGCGCCTGCTGCTGGCCGGTCGAGGACGGCACGCGGTCGAGGATGTCGATCGGGCGCTCGCCATAGCGGGCCATGATGGACAGGAGCAGCGAGGTCGCGAAGAAGATCGCCGCCAGGATCGCCGTCGCGCGGGTGAGCGCATTGGCCGCGCCCCGCGCGGTCATGAAGCCCGAACCGCCGCCGATGCCGAGACCGCCACCCTCCGAGCGCTGGAGCAGCACCACGCCGACGAGCGCGAGCACGACCATGAGGTGGATGACGATAATGACGGTTTCCATGCGGGTATCCGGGCAATCTTGGCTGGATCTACGCGCAGTCCGGCGCGTGGCCGCGGGTCAATACACGGCTTTGCCTGCAAATCCAACCCCTGCGGCAATCTCGGCACCGGATATGGGAACTTGAGCGGCCATTTTGCAATGGCCGCGCCTCAATGCTCAGCCTATGGTCAGGTAAGCTTCCGCAATAGCAAGAAAATCGGCCGCCTTCAGGCTCGCGCCGCCGACCAGCGCTCCGTTGACGTTGTCGATCGCGAGAAGTTCGCGCGCATTCGACGGCTTGACCGATCCGCCATAGAGGATCCGCATTGTCGCGGCCCGTTGGCCGATCAGGGCCGAAAGCTCCGACCGGATGTGGGCGTGCGCCTCAGCGACATCCTCGACGGTCGGCGTCAGTCCGGTTCCGATCGCCCATACGGGCTCGTAGGCGATGACGGTGTTCGCGGCTGTGGCCGAAGCGGGAACCGATCCCGATATCTGGCGCGACAGGACGGCGAGCGTCTGGCCGCTCTCCCTCTCCAATCTGGTCTCGCCGATGCAGATGATCGCCGTCAGGCCTGCGCGCCATGCGGCCTCGGCCTTGGCACGCACGACCGCGTCGGTCTCGCCATGATCCGTCCGGCGTTCCGAATGACCGACGATGACGAAGCTCGCGCCGGCATCCTTCAGCATCTCGGCCGAGACATCGCCGGTATGCGCGCCGCTGGCATTGGCATGGCAGTCCTGTCCGCCTGCCTTCACCGGCGACGATTTGAGCACGTCCGCCGCGCGCGTCAGAAGCGTGGCAGGCACGCAGATCAGCGCCTCGGTCTCCGCATCGAGCCCCTGCATGAAACCGTTCGCGATCGCATGCAGCTCCGGCATCGAAGCCGACGTGCCGTGCATCTTCCAATTGCCGGCGACGAGCGAACGGATACCGTGGGTCATGCGCTGTCCTCCTGTACTGCTGCGCAGCGGTCAGTATCAAAATGCGGCCATAAAGCAATCGACAGTCGCCCGGAAGGGCGCTATTGCCGGTCCGGCAGCGCAAGAAGATGCCGTTCGCGGCGGAAATTCCGGGAGTTTCGATGCTTGACTCGTTGAGAAAGGCCGCAGGCACGTGGGTCGCCAAGCTCCTGCTGCTGCTGCTCGTGGTGAGCTTCGCGATCTGGGGAATATCCGGTCAGCTGCTGACGGGAACCGGGTCGAGCAGTGTCGTCACAGCCGGCGGGACCAAGGTCTCCGTGCTCGACTACCGCTTGGCCTATGACCGTCAGGTGCAGATGATCTCGCAGCAGCTCGGACAGCGCATCACGCGCGAGCAGGCCACAATGTTCGGCATCGACCAGCAGGTTCTTACCCAGTTGACCGCGGGCGCCGTGCTGGACGAACAGGCTCGGCTGATCGGGCTCGGAGTCTCGCGCGACAAGATCGCCCAGCTCACGGCGGAGGATCCAGCCTTCCGCGGCGCGGGCGGCCAGTTCGACCGGCGGCAGTTCGAATTCGTGCTGAACCAGGTCGGCATGCGGCCGGAGGACTATTTCCGCAATCGCGAACAGGTGGCGGTCCGCCAGCAGATCGTCGAGGCGGTTTCCGACGGCCTGAAGGCTCCCGATACGTTCCTGCGCGCGGTGTCGCTCTATCAGGGCGAAAACCGGACGATCGAATATATCACCTTGCAGAAATCGATCATCGGCACCGTCGCCGCTCCGGCCGACGACGTGCTGGCGAAGTGGTTCGAGGACAACAAGACGCGCTACGCGGCGCCCGAATATCGCAAGATCGCCTACGTCAAGCTCGAGCCCGAGGATATCGCCGACGCGGCGGCGATCAGCGACGAGGACGTGGCGAAGGACTATGAGGCCAACAAGAAGCGCTACACGACGCCCGAGACGCGCACGATCGAACAGCTGGTCTTTTCCGACAAGGCTGCCGCGGACGCGGCCGCCGAGAGCATCCGCGGCGGTTCGTCCTTCGATTCCGTCGTGACGGCGCAGGGCAAGACGATGGCCGACATCCAGCTGGGCACGTTCGAGAAGGACAAGGTGGCCGACGCGGCAGTGGCCGACGCCGCCTTCAAGCTGTCGCTCAACGAGGTAAGCCCGGTCGTCGAAGGCGCGTTCGGCCCGGTGCTCCTGCGCGTCACCGACATCAAGCCGGAAGTGGTCAAGCCGCTTTCGGAGGTCGGCGAGCAGATCCGCAAGGACCTGGCGCTCGTCGAGGCCAACACCCAGCTGCTCAACGTGCATGACAGCTACGAAGATGCCCGCGCCAGCGGTCAGACGATGGAAGAGGCGGCCGCGGCGGCAAAGCTCAAAGTTGTCACCATTGACGCGGTCGACCGCAACGCACAGGACCCGGCCGGCACCGTGATCTCGACCATCCCCGCTTCACGCGAGCTGCTGCAGGGTGCTTTCGAGACGCAACCGAACGTCGAGAACCCGCCGCTGTCTCTCGGTTCCAGCGGGTTCGTCTTCTACGAGGTCAAGGAGGTCACCCCTGCCCGCGACCGCACGCTGGACGAGGTCAAAGACAAGGTCGTTGCCGACTGGATCGCAGAAGAGAGCGATCGGCTGTTCTCGACCAAGGCGGCGGAACTGGAAAAACGCGTCAAGGACGAGAACTCGCTCGACGCGGTCGCGACCGAACTCGGCCTTGAAAAGCAGGTGAAGCGCGGTCTGCGGCGCGGTGCGGAGGACGTCGACCTCGGCCCCGACGGCGCCGCCGCTGTCTTCGCCGTTGCGCAGAACGGTGCGGGCGTCACGACACCGGCAGACGGCAACACGAAGATACTCTTCCGTGTGACGGAAGTTTTCGAGCCAGCCGGCGCGGGCGCGGAGGCCGTGTCGGCCGAGAACCGGCAGGCCTATGCGTCGGGCATGGCCGACGACCTGCTCGACCAGCTCGTCGCCCGGCTCCAGGGCGAGTTCGCCGTCGCGACTAACCCCACCGCCATCCAGCAGGCGTTGAGTTTCTGACAGGACGACCATGGCCGACTTCAAGCCCTTCATCGCCAAGGTCGCCGCCGGAAAGGCGCTCACCTTCGAGGAGGCGCGCGAGGCGTTCGACATCGTGATGTCGGGTGAAGCGACGCCGTCGCAGATCGGCGGCTTCCTGATGGCCCTGCGCGTGCGCGGCGAGACCGTACCTGAGGTGATGGGCGCGGTCGCCACGATGCGCGACAAGATGCTGCGCGTCGCGGCCCCCGGCAACGCAATCGACATCGTCGGCACGGGCGGAGACGGGACTCACAGCCTCAACATCTCGACCGGGTCAGCCTTCGTCATCGCCGGCTGCGGCGTGCCAGTCGCCAAGCACGGCAACCGCAACCTCTCCTCGCAGTCGGGCGCCGCAGACGTGCTGATGGCGCTCGGGATCAGGATCGATCTCTCGCCCGAGGCGATCTCGCGCTGCATCGCGGAGGCCGGCATCGGTTTCATGTTCGCGCCAGCCCACCATCCGGCGATGAAATATGTCGGCCCTTCGCGCGTCGAACTCGGCACGCGCACGATCTTCAACCTGCTCGGACCACTCTCCAATCCCGGCGGCGTGACGCGGCAGCTGGTCGGCGTCTTTGCGCCGGAATGGGTGGGACCGGTCGCGGAAGCCTTGAAGGAACTCGGCTCCGAGAAGATCTGGGTCGTCCATGGTGACGGCTATGACGAGATCACCACGACCGGCGAGACGCATGTCGCGGAACTCTCCGATGGCGTGCTTTCCGAGTTCACGATCACGCCGGCGCAGTACGGCTTGGCCTGGCACACGCAGGCCGAGCTCAAGGGCGGCGACGCCGCCTTCAACGCCAAGGCGCTGCGGGATATGCTGGCCGGCGCGCCCGGCGCCTATCGGGACACGGTGCTGATGAACGCTGGCGCGGGGCTTGTCGTTGCCAGTGTGGCGGCCGACATGAAGGAAGGCATCGCGCTGGCCATCCGCTCCATTGATGACGGCAAGGCGCTGGCGCGACTGGAGAAACTGGTACAGGTGTCGAACGCATGACCGATATCCTGCGCAAGATCGAGGCCTATAAGCGCGACGAGATCGCGGCCGCCAAGGCGCGCACGCCGCTCGCGGAGCTCAAGGCGCGGATCGCCGACGGCGAACCACCGCGCGGTTTCCTCAAGGCTCTGCGGGCAAAGCGCGCGGCCGGCGCGTTTGCCCTCATCGCCGAAATCAAGAAGGCGAGCCCGTCGAAAGGTCTGATCCGGACCGATTTCGACCCGCCGGCGCTCGCCGCCGCGTATGAGGCCGGCGGTGCCGCTTGCCTCTCCGTCCTCACCGATGCCCCGTCCTTCCAGGGCGCGCCGGAATTCCTGACCGAAGCGCGCCGAGCCTGCGCCCTGCCCGCACTGCGCAAGGACTTCATGTTCGACGCCTACCAGGTGTTCGAGGCGCGCGCCTGGGGCGCGGACGCGATCCTGCTGATCATGGCGAGCCTCTCCGACGACGACGCGAAGTCGCTCGAGGCCTGCGCGTTCGATCTTGGCATGGACGTTCTCATCGAGGTGCACGACGAGGCGGAGATGGAGCGTGCGCTGAAACTCGCCTCGCCGATGATCGGCGTCAATAACCGCAACCTGCGCACCTTCGAAGTCTCGCTCGACGTGTCGGAGCGGCTGGCGCGCATGGTGCCGGCCGACCGGCTGCTCGTCGGCGAGAGCGGCATCTTCACCCATGCCGACTGCATGCGGCTGGCGCGCCACGGCATCGGCACCTTCCTGGTGGGTGAGAGCCTGATGCGCCAGGCCGATGTCGCGGCCGCTACTCGGCTGCTTCTCAACGGCGCAGCCGCAGCGGCGGCCGAGTGACGATGGGCTCCTCCTCGCCGGGCCTCACCCATATCGCCGCCGACGGGCAGGCCGACATGGTGGATGTCGGGTCAAAGGCCGAGACGCAGCGCGTTGCGGTCGCCGAGGGCGCGGTGGTGATGAGGCGCGAAACGCTCGACATGATCGTCGCCGGCAATGCGAAGAAGGGTGACGTCATCGGCGTCGCCCGTATCGCCGGCATCATGGCCGCCAAGAAGACGCACGAACTGATCCCGCTCTGCCACCCACTGCTCCTCGACAAGGTCGGCGTGGAGATCGAGCCCGACGCAACCCTTCCGGGACTGCGCGTCACGGCGACCGCGCGCGTTACCGGAAGGACCGGCGTCGAAATGGAGGCGCTGACAGCCGCGTCCGTCGCCTGCCTCACCATCTACGACATGGCCAAGGCCGTGGACCGCGAGATGGAACTGACGGGCATTCGCCTGGTCGAGAAGACCGGCGGCAAGTCTGGCGACTACCGCCGGACGGACGGCTGATCCGATGGCCCTGATGCCGGTGAAGGACGCCCTGGCGCGCCTCCTGGACGGGGCCGTTCCGCTCGCATCCGAAACCGTTGCAATCGGTCGGGCCGCATGGCGCGTGCTCGCCACAGACATCGCGGCGCTACGCACCCAACCGCCCTTCGACGCCTCCGCGATGGACGGCTATGCGGTCCGCGCCGCGGACGTGGCAGCCACACCGGTCACGTTGCACGTGATCGGCGAGGCGCCGGCCGGCAAGGGTTTTACGAGCAAGGTCGGTCCCGGCGAGGCGGTCCGCATCTTCACCGGCGCGCCAGTTCCCGCCGGTGCCGACGCCGTGCTGATCCAGGAGAATACCCGTCTCTCCCCGGGAGGCGTCGAAGCACTGGAACCCGTTGCAGCCTTCCGCAACATCCGCAGGCAAGGTCTCGATTTCCGCGAAGGCGAGTCTCTGCTCGGAGCGGGCCGTGTGCTCGATCCCGCCGCCGTCTCGCTGGCCGCCGCCGCCAACCACGCGACGCTGCCGGTTATCCGCAAGCCGCTGGTCGCCATTCTCGCCACGGGCGACGAACTGCTGCCGCCGGGCAGCGAGACCGGGCCGGACCAGATCATCTCCTCGAATGCCTATGGCGTGGCCGCCGTGATCGAAAAGATGGGCGGTGTGCCGCTCGATCTCGGCATCGTGCCCGACGACCGCCCTGCGATTGCCGCGGCGATCGATAGCGCACGCGAGGCCGGCGCAGACGTCATCGTCACGCTCGGCGGCGCCTCGGTCGGCGACCACGATCTCGTGCGCGAGGTGCTGACCTCGTCCGGCATGACGCTCGACTTCTGGAAGATCGCGATGCGGCCCGGCAAGCCGTTGATGTTCGGACGGCTGGGCGACGTGCGCGTGCTCGGCCTTCCCGGCAATCCGGTGGCTTCCCTGGTCTGCTCGCACCTCTTCGTCGCGCCGCTCGTCGCGCGACTGGGTGGACGACCCTATGCGCTGGACATCCGGGACGCGGTTCTGGGTGTCGACATGGCCGAGAACGACCAGCGGGAAGACTATGTCCGCGCGCGCGTCGAGACTCGCGACGGAGTACTGGTCGCCGCCCCCTTCCCCGTGCAGGATTCTTCCATGCTGCGGATTCTAGCCGACGCCAACGCGCTGATCGTCCGTCCGCCCTTCGCTCCCGCAGCACCTGCGGGCTCTCCCTGCCGCGTGGTTCTGCTGCGCTGAGCGGCCGGCTCGGCAAATAGCCTGAACGAACGGTAAACAAATTCACTAAAATTTAAGCGGTTGCAGAACACATATCGAACAGATAGTGTTTGTTCTGGTTTTGTTTGTCTGGCGATTCTTGGAGGGCGAGATGCTGACGCGCAAGCAACACGAGTTGCTGATGTTCATCCACGAACGGATGAAGGAGTCCGGCATTCCCCCTTCCTTCGACGAGATGAAGGAGGCGCTGGACCTTGCCTCCAAGTCGGGCATCCACCGCCTGATCACGGCGCTGGAAGAACGCGGCTTCATCCGCCGCCTGCCCAACCGGGCGCGCGCGCTGGAGGTCGTCCGCCTGCCGGAATCGATGTCTCCCGCCCTCTCCGGCCCGCGAAAATTCTCCCCGAGCGTCATTCAGGGCAGCCTGGGCCAGAAGCCGGCCGAGCCGCCCCGCGCGCCCGTCGCCAGCAACGACGCAGGCAGTGCGATCTCGATCCCCGTCATGGGCCGCATTGCCGCGGGCGTGCCGATAGACGCGATCCAGCACCAGACCCACGCGATCATGGTGCCGCCGGAAATGCTCTCGGGCGGCGAGCACTACGCGCTTGAGGTCAAAGGCGATTCGATGATCGAGGCCGGCATCTTCGACGGCGACACGGTCATCATCCGCAACACGAACGCGGCTACGCCCGGCGACATCGTCGTGGCCCTGGTCGACGAGGAAGAGGCCACGCTCAAGCGCTTCCGCCGCAAGGGCGCCTCGATCGCCCTCGAAGCCGCCAATCCGGCCTACGAGACGCGGATCTTCGGCCCGGACCGGATCAAGGTGCAGGGCCGTCTCGTCGGCCTCATCCGCAAATACTGAGCGTCGCGAAAAGCCGACGCGTGGTTCAGGAAGCCGGCTTCGTGCCGGCTTTTTTGTTTGGAGGCTCGTAAGGAGCCATGCCTCTGGCCGCGCGTGAGAAGCGGCGGTGGTCATGCCACGGACGCGCGCCGGGCAGTGCGTGGGTGACGGAAGCGTTTCCGAAGCCGTCGAAGCGAACCTCGGCACTGCCCTCGAGCGCAAGCCGTCGCGCTGTGATGACCTGCGCCTTGCCATGTGGACAGGGATTGGCGGCGGTTGGATCGGCGATGACGATCACGCTCGCCACGTCGCAGATGCGCTCCGCGTCGGGCATTGTCGACACATGCGCAATCACCGCGCCGGACCCATGTCCGATCAGGCAGAGGCCGGCTGTGCACGTGAAGCGTGCCGGCGAAATCTCCTCGGGCCGCGGGATCTCGCTGTCCTTTGCCGGCTTCACGACAGCGCTTGCCATCGTCGCCCTCGACCAGTCTTCGACCGTAAATGCATTCGGCCGATCGCGGTTGACTGCCAGCGTCCCATCGCCGGTCCTGACACCGACAAGCCGCGCATCATCGGATACATAGGCCTGCGGCAACTCTCGGAAAGTGAGGCTCGCCAGGCCGGCGACGGCAAGCGGGACGGCAAGCAGCCTAGCGGTGGCCGTGGTGGCCAGCGTGAGGGGTACCAGCGCGAGCGCGAGCAGGATGACGGCTGCGGCGGGGATGGCACCGATCGCATCGACCGGCGTGCGCTCGGCGAGCCAGCGGGCGATGGACAGCGCCAGCGACAGCCCCTGCCCCATGATCCCGAAGGCCAGCCCGTCGAGCCCGAAGGGCATCAGCACCATTCCGGCCACCGCCGCCGGCATCACGACGACCGAAAACACTGGCATCGCCGCGAGGTTTGCGACGAGGCCGAGCGGCGAGACGCGCTGGAAATGCCAGGCGCCGAAGATGCCGGTCGCGATGCCGGCGATCAGCGATGTGGCGGCCAATCCGACGACATATAGGGTGACGGTCCGCGCCACCCGTGTGAGCGAGCCGCGCTGCGCCGGATTCGTCACCGGCCGGAGCGCCCGCCGCTCCGCCCACCAGGCTTAGGCGGAGACGAGCGCGGCGGTCGCCGCGAACGACATCTGGAAGCTCGGTCCGACGACCTCGTGCGGCGAAAGCACGACGATGATCAGCGCCGCGATCGCGAGGTTGCGCATCGTCAGCGCGGCGCGATCGAACAGGAGCGCGACCAGCATCACCGCGATCATCAGGAAGCTGCGTTCGGCGGCGACCTGCGAGCCTGAGATGAGAAGATAGGCGGCAAGCGCCACCAGCGCGCCGATGGCCGCGTATTTGCGCACCGGATGGCGCGAGGCAAAGCCGGGAAAGGCCGCGAAGCCGAGCCGCAACGAGCCGATCACCACCCCCGCGACCAGCGCCATATGCAGACCGGAGATCGAAAGCACGTGCGCCAACCCGGTGATGCGCAGCGTCTCGTTGACATCCTCCGGTATCCCGCCGCGCACGCCCGCGACGAGCGCAGCGGCGATCTCCCCTTCGGGTCCGGTGATGTGGCTGCGAATGCGCCCGGCAAGGTCTATCCGGTGCGCCTCGATCCAGGCCTGAAACCGCGCTCCGAGCGGCGCGGTGGCCGTCTCCCCAACGACCTCCGGTCCCTTGAGAAAGAAGCCGGTGGCGCCGATGCCGTCGAGATAGCTCTCGAAGGCGAAGTCGTAGGAGCCCGGTCGCAGAGGTCCAAGCGGTGCCGCGAGTCGCGCCAGTCCTGTCACCACGGCGCCGGGCTCAAGACCTTTAGGCACAGAACGCGCGGTCAGCCGCACGCGGTCTGGCTGGTAGCGGAGCTTCGGTCGCTCTGTCGCCATCACCGTCAGGGTGAGCCGCACGCGACCGTTCTCGCGGGCTTCGATCGTCTCGACCCGGCCCGTCAGCCGCGTCGTGATCTCCCCGCCGATGACCTTGGTGTCCGCCCGCCACGTCTCCACCTTGCCGAGAAGGGCACCGCCCAGCAGGAGCAGAGCCGCGAGGGCAAGATATTTCGCCGGCGCGACCTCGCGGGCCATCCAGGTGACGGCCGCGAAGAGAAAGAACAACGAGGCGAGCGGCATCCAGCCCGGCTCGACATAGAGCGCGAAATAGATGGCCGCCCCCGCGCAGAGCAGCACGGGCACCAGGAGGAAGGCCCCACCCCTGTCGACTTCGAGCTGGACGGCCGACGCAGCCTGGGCTTGAGCATGGACGAGACGGTCCCGGACACGTTTTGCCGCCGGTGCGCGACGCGAGACCATCGGCAGGCGGTCGGGAGACAGCGCGGCAGGCGGTTGCGTTGGATCCTTTATAGCGGGCGGCAGGTCCACCCGCGCGACGGCGAGCGCGAACAGGCCGCGCTCGTCCTGCCTCTGACCGCTCCCCTCGCCGTCCATGCGACAGCCACCCGACGATCTTGCGTCCCCGACACTTCATGCTACATGAACCGCACCGAAACGCCACCCGCGCGGCTCGCGCGGCCACCCGGAACACTTCATGTCCAGTCCTGTCGTCACGCGCTTTGCGCCCTCGCCCACGGGCTACCTCCACATTGGCGGCGCCCGCACCGCGCTCTTCAACTGGCTCTATGCCCAACACACCGGCGGCAGGATGCTGCTGCGCATCGAGGACACCGACCGCGAACGCTCCACCGATGCGGCGACAGCCGCGATCCTCGACGGGCTGAGTTGGCTCGGCCTCACCTGGGACGGCGAGCCGATCTCGCAGTTCGAGCGTGCCCCGCGCCATCGTGAGGTCGCGGAACAGCTCGTCGCCATGGGCAAGGCCTACTATGCCTACGAGACGCCGGCGGAGCTGGACGCGATGCGTGAGAAGGCGAAGGCCGAGGGTCGTCCGCCACGCTACGACGGCGCGTGGCGCGATCGCGATCCGTCCGACGCGCCTGCCGGCGTGAAGGGCGCGATCCGCATCAAAGCGCCGCGCGAGGGCGAGACCGTCGTGCACGACCGCGTCCAGGGCGAGGTGCGCTTCCCCAACAAGGATCTCGACGATTTCATCATCCTGCGTTCGGATGGCAATCCGACCTACATGCACGCTGTCGTCGTCGACGATCACGACATGGGCGTTACGCACATTATCCGAGGCGACGACCATCTGACCAATGCCGCCCGCCAGACCGTCATCTACCAGGCGATGGGCTGGGACGTGCCGTCGATGTCACACATCCCGCTCATCCACGGTGCCGACGGTGCAAAGCTCTCCAAGCGCCACGGCGCGCTGGGTGTCGAAGCCTACCGCGCCATGGGCTACCTGCCGAAGGCTCTCCTCAACTATCTTGCCCGCCTCGGCTGGAGCCATGGCGACGACGAGGTGATGTCGATCGAAGATATGATCTCGTGGTTCGAGATCGAGGACGTCAACAAGGGTGCTGCCCGCTTCGACTTCGCCAAGCTTGAGGCCCTCAACGGCGTCTGGATGCGCCGCACCGACGACCGCGAACTGACCGACGCGCTGGTGGCCACGCTGCCCTTCCTGCCCGGCGGCGAGGAGATGCTGGCCAAGCTGACTGATGCCAGACGCGCCCAGCTGCTGGCCGCCATGCCGGGCCTGAAGGAACGCGCGAAGACGCTCGTGGAGCTCGCCGACAGCGCCGGCTATCTGTTCGCGCAGCGACCGCTTCCGCTCGATGAGAAGGCGGCCGGCATTCTCGATGCCGACGCACGTGCGGTCCTGTCGAAGGCGGCGGATGCCCTCGCCTCGGTGCGCGACTGGACCGCGCAGGACACCGAAGCCGCAGTGCGCGATGTTGCAGAAGCCGGCGGGCTGAAGCTCGGCAAGGTCGCCCAGCCCTTGCGCGCCGCGCTTACAGGCAGGAGCACGTCGCCCGGCGTGTTCGATGTCCTCGCCGTGCTCGGCCGCGAGGAATCGCTTGCGCGCATCCGCGACCAGGCGGGATGATCCGGGAAAAGGAGCCAGAGGACGATGTTCAAGCTCTATGGCAGGCCGGGCTCAGGTTCAGGAGCAGTCGAGGCGATCCTGCGGCTCGCCGACATCGAGTGCGAGGTTGTCGACCTGCCGCGCTGGCCTGAGGGCGAACCTCCGGCGGAACTGCTCGCCATCAACCCCCTCGCCCAGGTGCCCGTTCTGATTCTGCCAGACGGAAGCGCCATGACCGAATCGGCCGCCATGTGCGTGCATCTCGCCGATTTGCACCCGTCCGCCGGCCTGTCACCGGCCATCGGCGAGCCCTCGCGCGCGGCCTTCCTGCGCTGGATGTTCTATCTCTCCTCCAACATCTACATGAGCGAGCTTCGCTACTTCTACCCGCACCGCTACACCGCCGACGCGTTCGGCGCCGACGCGGTCAAGCAGGCCTCGCTCGATCGCAAGAGCTTCGAGTGGTCTGTCTTCTCCGAGGCGCTCGGCAACAGGCCCTTCGCCTTGGGAGACAGGCTGTCGGCCGTCGACATCTACGCCGCGATGCTGATCAGCTGGATCGAGGATCTCGACGAGTTCTGCGCCCGTTTCCCTGCCTTGCGCGGCCTCTATCATCGCGTCGCGGGCGTCCCCGAGATCGCCGCGGTCTGGGCGCGCCATGGCATGCCGACATAGGTTAATGAATTCTCAGATGGTGTCCGAAAATTCACTGGACCGCCCGTGTTTTGCATTGCAGCATCAGGCGAACGGTCAACTTGGCACCATGTCGTAAATGCGATAGCACAAGCCCGGCATAAACACCGGGCGGGTTCATCTCTTCGCGCCGCACCATCCATCCTCGCGGCGCGTTTCTGGGGCATCGAAGGGAGTTGCAATGACGAATAAGACGGCGAAACTCGAATTTGGCGGCAAGTCCTTCGATATGAAAGTGCGAAGCGGCTCCGTGGGACCGGACGTGATCGACATCGCGCCGCTGTTCAAGGAAACGGGTGCCTTCACCTACGATCCTGGCTTCACCTCCACCGCCTCCTGCGAGTCGGCCATCACTTACATCGATGGCGACGAGGGGATCCTGCTGCACCGCGGCTATCCGATCGACCAGCTGGCCGAGCACGGCGATTTTCTGGAGACCTGCTACCTGCTGCTCTACGGCGAACTGCCGACCAAGGGCCAGAAGGAAGACTTCGACAACCGCGTCACGCGCCACACCATGGTGCACGAGCAGATGGTCAACTTCTTCCGCGGCTTCCGCCGCGACGCGCATCCGATGGCGGTGATGTGCGGCGTGGTCGGCGCACTCTCGGCCTTCTATCACGACTCGACCGACATCTCCGATCCGCACCAGCGCATGATCGCCTCAATCCGCCTGATCGCGAAGATGCCGACCATCGCGGCAATGGCCTACAAATATCATATCGGCCAGCCCTTCGTGTATCCGAGGAACGATCTCTCCTATGCCGCCAACTTCCTGCGCATGTGTTTTGCAGTGCCGGCCGAGGAATACGAGGTCAATCCGGTGCTGGCGCGCGCTATGGAACGCATCTTCATCCTCCATGCCGACCACGAGCAGAACGCGTCGACCTCGACCGTGCGCCTTGCCGGCTCGTCGGGCGCCAATCCCTTCGCCTGCATCGCCGCCGGCATCGCCTGCCTGTGGGGACCCGCTCATGGCGGCGCCAACGAGGCCGCGCTGAACATGCTGTCGGAGATCGGCACCGTCGATCGCATCCCGGAGTTCATCGCCCGCGCCAAGGACAAGAACGATCCGTTCCGCCTGATGGGCTTCGGCCACCGCGTCTACAAGAACTACGATCCGCGCGCCAAGATCATGCAGCGTACCACGCATGAGGTGCTCGGCGAGCTCGGCATCAAGGACGATCCGCTGCTCGACGTCGCGATGGAACTGGAGAAGATCGCGCTCACGGACGATTACTTCATCGAAAAGAAGCTCTATCCGAACATCGACTTCTATTCCGGCATCACGCTGAAGGCGCTCGGCTTCCCCACCACCATGTTCACCGTGCTGTTCGCGGTCGCCCGCACCGTCGGCTGGATTGCACAGTGGAAGGAAATGATCGAGGATCCGCTGCAGAAGATCGGCCGTCCGCGCCAGCTCTACACCGGCGCGACCGAACGCGACTACGTGCCGATCGCCAAGCGCTGATCGGAATAAAGGCAGGAATCGAAACGGGCGCTCAGGCGCCCGTTTTTCGTTTGATGTGGGACATCACCACATCCGCGGCGATCACACCAGGGGGCCGGTCGGTAGCGAGGCGTCGACGGACCTCGGCAAAGCCGTCGCGCTGCCAGGCGCGCATCTCCGTGTCGGCGAACAGGCATTCGAGCGAGCGCGCGATGTGCTCCGGCCGGACGTACTGGTTGTAATATTCGGGCGCGACCGGCCGGTCCGCGATGAGGTTCGGCAGCAGGGCGGACCATGACGTGATCAGGCCCTCGAACTGGCGAGAGAGCCAGTCGAACCTGTAGCAGGAGACGAGCGGGACACCGGCAAGCGCGAGTTCCAGCGACACAGTGCCGGACGAGATCAGCGCCGCATCCGCCTCGCCAAAGGCCCGCCACTTTTCGTCTGCCCCGAGAATGATCTCCGGCGCCTGCGCCCATCCTGCCACGCCGGCGGTGACACGGTCGCGCAGGCGCGGCAACGTCGGCAGGACGATGCGCAGCCGGTTGCCGCGCGCGCGCAGGATGTCGATCGTCTCGCCGAACGGCTTGAGAAGATGGCCAATCTCCGACCCGCGCGAGCCAGGAAGGACCACCAACGTCTTTTCGCGCCCAGGCACGAGATCGCGTGCGATGGCCTGCGCAGCCGCGGCCGACTTTACCCCGGCATCGGCCGTCAGCCGATGCCCGACGAAGGTTCCCTCCGGCCCGCCCAGCTTGTCGAGCACATCCGGCTCGAACGGCAGGACGCACAGGATGTGGTCGACATGAGGCTTCATCGCCGGCGCTCGGCCGGGCCGCCAGGCCCAGACGCTCGGGCAGACATAGTGGACGATGGGAATGGACGGGTCGGCAGCGCGCACCTTCTTGGCGACGCGCAACGAGAAATCCGGACTGTCGATGGTGACGAGGCAGTCCGGCTTCGCCGTTACGATCTCCCGCGCGGTCTGTCCGATCCGGCGGATCAGGCGCGGCAGGTCGCGCACCACGGCCGCCACGCCCATCAGGGCGATTTCGGACGAATTGAACAGCGACGAAAGGCCCTGCGCTTCGAGATGCCGCCCGCCGATCCCGGTGAGGACGATGTCGCGGCCCGATGCGGCACGCAGCGCGGCAACCAAGTCGGCGCCGAGCAGGTCGCCGGACTCCTCTCCCGCCACCACGGCGAGGCGCAATGGCCGATCGCTCATGTTGCCCAGTCCCGTTCGACGAGGCCGACGACAAACAGGCCTAACTCGTCGGCGCGCGCCGTGACCGCTCCCATATCGAGCACAATCGAACGATCGGCCTCGACACCTATACCCGCGAGTCCGGCCGCATGGGCGAGCTCGACCGTCCCAACGCCTATTGTCGGGAGATCAACACGCAGCTCCTGCGTCGGCTTGGCGCATTTTACCAAAGCACCGCCTGCGCGCCCCTCGATGCGGCCGTTCGATCGCAACTCCACGGTGCGCCGCAGCAGCCCGTCGGTTCCCTCGATCCCCTCGAGCGCCACGGCCCTCCCCCCGATCGCGATTGCAGCCTGCCCTATGTCCAACGCGCCGATCGCCCGGGCGGCGATGGCCGCCGCCTTCAGGTCGTCGCGGTCCCGCGCGCTGGGCACCCTCAGGGTCAGCACGCCGGGCGGTGCAAGCAGGTCGGGCAGGATCTGGTGTGCTCCGACGACAGTGATGCCCAACCCCTCATAATACCGGACGATCGCGCGCAGCAGATTGTCGTCCCCGCGCGCAAGCGAAGCCAGGATGCGTGGCGCCATGTGGAGAATGCCGAGGCTCGGCCTTACCGAGCGCAGGCGCGGTCGACGGCTCACGCCCCCCGCCATCACGAGATGCGTCACCCCTTCGCGCCGAAATCTCGCCGCCAGGTCACCGATCCGCTCGAGCGGCATGATCCAGTGATCCTGGTCGGTCAGCACCGGCGAAGAGGCGTCGGCTTCGCCCTCGATTAGCACGACGAAGGGGCGATGACCGGATGCGACCAGCGCACCGACGAGTTCGATTGGAAGCTTGCCGGCACCGGCCCCGACAGCGATCCGCTCGCCCGGACGAAGCTGGAACGCCGATGTCGGGTCAGACCTCGCCATCGTCGTCGGACTGATCTTCCCCGCCCCGCCACGGAGTCGCATAGGAGCGTCGGCCGGAGGAACGCATGAAGGCGAGCACGTCCAGAACAGCGGGAGAATCGGCAAAGCGCTGTTCCGCGGCTGTCATGTTCTCGTCCATGGTGCGCGAACGATCAAAGATTGCCTTGAAAGCGTTTCGCAACACGTGGATCTCGGAGCGAGGCATTCCCGACCGCTTCATGCCGATCAGGTTCAGGCCGCGTAGCGCGCCGTTCGGCCCGCGCAGCATTCCGTAAGGGATGACGTCCTCGAACACTGCCGTCATGCCGCCGATGAAGGCGTGATGACCGATGCGCGTGTTCTGGTGCGCCGCCGAAAGACCACCGAAGTTGACGAAATCACCGACGACGACATGCCCCCCGAGCGTTGCAAGGTTCGCCATGGTGACGTTGTTACCCACGGTGCAATCATGTGCAATGTGCGTGTAGGCGAGAAAATAGCCGTTATCTCCAACGACGGTCTCGGCCTTGCTCGTGTCGCTGCCAAGATGCATCGTCACGCCTTCGCGGATCAGGCAGTTGCGCCCGACGACCAGCGTGGTGCGTCCACCCTTATGCTTGTTGTTCTGGGGTGCAGCACCCAGCACTGCCTGCGGGAAAACCTTGCAGCCCTCGCCGAGGCTTGTCGCGCCGAGAATCGAGACATGGCTGACCAGTTCCACGCGATCGCCGAGGATGGCATCTGCGCTCACATGGCAGAATGGCCCGATCCGGACGCCGGCTCCGAGCTGCGCGCCCGGCTCTACGACCGCAAGCGGATGAATGATCGTTTCGCCTGCCACTCTGCTCACGCTCCGGTGCTGCCTGCCGGCGTCGTCATCGCGGATATGATCGCCTCAGCGACCTTGGCTCCGTCAACAACCGCCTCGCACTTGAACTTCCAGATGTTCGCCCGCTGCCGTTCCTTGACGACCTTGATCTCCAGCCGGTCGCCCGGCACCACCGGCTTGCGGAACTTCGCCTCGTCAATTGTCAGGAAATAGACGAAGGACGGCTTCTCCGAGCCGATCGAATGCAGGCAGATCGCACCCGCCGTCTGGGCCATCGCCTCGATGATCAGCACGCCCGGCATCACGGGTTTCTCGGGGAAATGCCCCTGGAAGTGCGGCTCGTTCATCGTGACGTTCTTGATGCCAGTCGCAGAGTTGTCGCCATCGATATCGACGATCCTGTCGACGAGGAGGAACGGATAGCGATGAGGCAGCAGCTTGAGCAGCCGATCAATATCCAGTGTTTCCAGTTGCTTCGCGCCCGATTCAGCCATTGCCGTTCTTTCTCCTGGACCTTTCCTGCGCCATGCCGCGCAGGAGCGACACCTCGCGGAGCCAGCTCTTCATTGGCTGGGCGGGCGCCCCTCCCCATCTTTCGCCTGCGGGAACGTCATGCATCAGCCCGCTGCCCGCCGCAAGTTGCGCGCCGCTGCCGACCGTCAGATGATCGCCGATGCCGACGCGGCCGCCCAGCATCACATAGTCGCCGATGACGACCGAACCGGAAATCCCGACCTGCGCGGCGATGGCGCATGAGCGCCCGATGCGTACGTTGTGGCCGATCTGGACCAGATTGTCGATCTTGGTGCCGTCACCGATGATCGTGTCGCCGAGCGCGCCCCTGTCGATAGTCGTGTTCGCGCCGATCTCGACATTGTCCTGAATGATGACGCGGCCGATCTGCGGCACCTTTTCCAGCCCGGCACGGCCGGATACGAATCCGAAGCCATCCGCGCCAATCCGCGCTCCGGCATGAATGATCACCCGATCGCCGATCAGCGCCGCCTGGATGCTGGCCCCTGGACCGACGAAGGTGTTGCGGCCGACCTGACAAGACGGACCGATGACCGCAGTGGGCGCGATCACCGCGCCGGCGCCGATCATGGCCCCCGGTCCGACGACCGCACCGGCCTCTATGGTCGCCCCAGACTCGACCTGCGCATCGCTTGCTACATGGGCTGAGGGAGATATGCCGGCGACAGCCGAAAACCACGGCCCCGGCTTCGTCGCGTCAGGGAAAAGATGGCGCGCAATCAGCGCGAAAGCCTGCTGCGGACGTGGCGTCACCAGAACCGCGATGCCTGCCGGGACGGAGGGGGCAAGGTCCGCCGTGCAGAGAACCGCGTCAGCGCGAAGCTTAGGTAGAAGCCCGGCGCCCCTGCGCCCCTCGAGGAATACGAGATCTCCAGGGCCTCCCTGATCGGCAGAGGCTATCCCGGTTATTTCCACCCCTGCGGACTCTGGATTTCCGAGAGACGCGCCGCACAGCTCTGCGACCTGCGCCGCATCGATCCGGCGGACGGGCGAGAAAAACACCGGATCGCTCATGAATGCCCCAGACTTCCGGGCCAGACGCCCGGAAGGGTACTGCCAACTCTTAGAACTTGGCCGACATGCCAAAATTGAGGTTCTGGACGATGTCGGTGTCCTCCTTCAGAACCGGGATCGCGTAGTCGATCCGGATCGGACCGAACGGCGACGCCCAGATCAGGCCGGCACCTACCGACGCGCGCCAGCGCATGTCGAAGGAAGCCTGGTTGGCTCCGGGAACAACTCCGGAGACACCGCCATCGACGCCGAAGAGCGTGGCCGCGTCGGCAAACACCGCACCCTTCACGCCCATGCTGGGAGGAAGCACAGGCATCGGGAACTGCGCCTCTGCAGTGGCATGGAAATAGGTCGTGCCACCAAGATGATCGAAGTCGTCCTCGTCCGTCGACCCGTTCGTATCGGCGGGACCGATGCCATTATAGGCAAAGCCGCGGATCATGCGGTCGGACCCCTTGAACTGGTCGAACACACGCAACCCATTATCATCAAACGGCTGGATATGTCCGGCGCCGAGTGTCACCAGGCCGACGATGTCCTGCTGTTCCGACAGCGTATGATAGTAATTGCCACGTGCCGTGATCTTAGCCCACTTGGCGTCACCACCAAGGCCCGCAACCTCACCCGTCAGCGTGGCATAAATGCCAGAATGCGGGTTCTTCATGTCATCGATGGAATTGTACTGCAGCGTTGCGCTCACGGACGACTTGACCCAAGGGCTCGCCTCGATACCCGCGATGATCGCCGGCGACAGGTCACACGACGTCGTGGTGCCACTATCAGGCTCGCAATCATCGGTATAGCCATACTCTTCCGACGTCAGATTGTACGCCAGCTGAGTGGTCAGGTTCTGCGTGATCGGAAGTCCGAAGCGGATCGTCGCACCGGTCGTCTCGGATTCGTAGTTCGTATACTTCTGTGTTTGACGATACACATCGAACCCGGCCGCGATGCGCCTGCCGAGGAAATAGGGTTCGGTGAACGACAGCGAGTAGTTGCGCGTATCCTTGCCGCCGCCGGCCGAGATGCGGATGAACTGGCCGCGGCCGAGGAAGTTGCGCTCGCTGACCGAGCCCTCGACCGAGAAGCCAGCATTCTCGCCCGTGGTGTAGCCGCCGCCGATCGAGAATTCGCCGGTCGACTTTTCCACCAGATCCACCACGAGGATAACCTGGTCCGGCTCGGAGCCCGGCGCGGTCGCGATGTTCACGGTCTCAAAGTAATCAAGCCGCTCCAGGCGGCGCTTGGCGCGCTGGATCAGGACCTGATTGAACGCGTCGCCTTCGGAAATGTCGAACTCGCGACGGATCACGTAGTCGCGCGTGCGCTCGTTGCCGCGGATCTCGATACGCTCGACATAAGTGCGCGGGCCCTGGTCGATCGTATAAACGACCGAGATCGTGCGCGTCTCGAAATTGCGGTCACCGCGCGGCGTCACCTGGGCGAAGGCGTAACCTGAACCGGCCACCTGCTCGGTCAGACCGATGATCGTGTCCTCGACCTTCTTGGCACTGTAGACATCGCCCGAGTGCGTTCTGATTTCCGAATTCAGCGACTTGGAATCGATGCCCTCGATCGAGGTCTCAACCGACACGTCGCCGAAGGTATAGCGCTCACCCTCGTCCACGGTGAAGTTGACGGTATATTCGTTCGTCGCCTCGTCAAGCTCCGCCGAGGAGGACACGACCTGGAAATCCGCATAGCCGCGATCGTAATAGAAGCGGCGCAGCGCCTCTTCGTCGGCGCGCAGGCGGTTCTCGTCGTAGATGTCGTCACGGAACAGGAACGACAGCATGTTCGAGCGCTTCGTCGAGATCACGTCGCCGAGACGACGATCGCCGAAGGCGTTGTTGCCGACGAAGTTGACCGACTTGATCTTGGTGCGACCGCCCTCGTTGACCGTGAAGACGACGTTTACGCGGTTCTCTCCCAGGTCCATGACCTGCGTCTGAACCTCGGCATCGTCGCGGCCGATGGCGCTGTACGCAGCCTTGATCGCCTCGACGTCGGCTTCCATCTGCGCCTGCGAGAACGGACCACGCGGCTTGAGCTGGACGACTCGCGCCAAGTCGGCATCCTTGCGCTTCTTGTTACCCTGGAAGAGCACCTGATTGACAACCGGATACTCCTGCACCTCGACGATGAGGGTGCCGCCCGACTGGTTGATCCGCACGTCGGAGAAGAGGCCGGTCGCGAAAAGACGCTTCACCGACTCGTCGATATCGGCTGCGGAGAAGGTCCGGCCCGGCTGAATGCTGATATTGCCCCGAATCGTGTCGGCATCGACACGGCTGTTGCCACGCACAGACACGCTGCTAACGACAGCCGCTTCCGCGACCGAAACCGCAGCGACCTGCACGACAAGAGACGCCGAGAATACCATTCCAGCGGCAAGGGCTGCCGCGGATGCCGCGCCCATCAGTCTTTTAGTTGCCTTCATAGGGCTGTCTTACCTTGTTCTCGTAGTCCCCACGGCGAGAAACCGGACGTGACGGTCATTCCGCCATACCGTAATAGCCGGATTTTCCTTACACGCAAGGCTTCTGGTTAATTTGCGTTTACGAAGCCGTTGAGCGTGACTTTCTCGTCACGCCAAACGCCTGTCATGGTTAATAAGTGTCGAATTTTCATTGGGTTCAGCATCCGAAGAGGTCGTTCCATACCACGAAGGCCATGAACATGAGCACGGCGAGAAGACCGATTCTGTAGACCGCTTCCATCGCTCTTTCAGGCACGGGTCGGCGAGTTATCGCTTCGATTCCGTAGAAGACCAGATGGCCTCCGTCGAGCGGCGGAATCGGCAGCAGGTTGAGGAAGCCGATGCCGACGGACAACAGCGCCACCAGGTTGACCAGCCACAGGAATCCGAGCTGCGCGGCCTGCCCCGACATCTTGGCGATCTTGATCGGCCCGCCGAGCTGGCACTTGTCCTCGCGGCCGAACGCAAAGCGCTTGAGAAACTGTCCCGTCCGGCTGATGATCGACCCGGTCTCCAAAACGGCCTGGCCGACCGCCTCGAGCGGGCCATAGTGTTCAACCCTGCCCTGCCCGACCTCCTGGTTCGTCGCCACGCCGATGACGCCCACCTTGATCGTATTCCCGAGGGCGTCCTTCTGCTCGGTCAGTCGCGGCGTCGCAGTGAGCGTGATTTCCTTTCCATCGCGCAGCATCACGAAGGCGAGCTCATCGTCCGTCCGGGCAGATACGTAGCGCTGGACGTCCGCGAAGCTCTCCACCCGGTTTCCATCGACCGAGACGAATCGGTCGCCCGGCTTGAAGCCTCCCTGCTCCGCGGCACTGCCGGCCACCACCTCGGCGACCACCGGCTGGATGACCGGCCGTCCGTAAGTGCCGAAAAGAACGGCGAAAACTGCGATTGTCAGCAGGAAGTTGAAGAGCGGGCCGGCAAAGACGGTCAAGGCCCGCTTCCAGACCGGCTGGGTGTGGAACGCCACTTTGCGCTCCTCCTCGGTCAGCGCCTCGATCTCCGCCGAATCGGGCGTCGAGGTGGCGTTCATGTCGCCGGTGAACTTGACGTAGCCGCCGAGCGGGATGGCCGACAGCTTCCAGCGCGTGCCGTGACGATCGTTGAAGCCAACGAGTTCCGGACCGAAGCCGATCGAGAACGCCTTCACGCCGATGCCGCACCAGCGCCCGACCAGATAGTGCCCCATCTCGTGCACGAAGACCACGACGGTGAGCACGAACAGGAACGGCACGATCGTGCCGAGGATCACCCCATCCACACCGACGATCGAATTGACGATATCACCCAACAGGAATGCCTCGAACTCTGCGGCCGGCCGCGGTGGCAGGAAGTTGCGGTTGCAAACCAGGCGATTCCGTGACGGCCGAAGGCCGGTCAGACGGGAAACAGCCCGTGCGACGGAAAAGCCGGACCGGCCAGCAACCAGCCTGCGAGATACAGCGCCACCGCCGCCGCGACAAGACCATCCACCCGGTCCATTACGCCGCCGTGACCGGGAATGAGGTGGCTTGAATCTTTTGCGCCGAATCTCCGCTTGAAGCCGGATTCGAACAGGTCCCCCGCCTGCGAGACGGCGGACAGCGGCAGCGCAAGCAGCCCCATCAAGAGCGGTGACGGGTGTCCGGCGAACCATGCGACGGCGAATCCGGCGACAAGTGCCGCGACTGCCCCGCCCACTGCCCCGCTCCAGGTCTTGCCCGGAGAGATCGACGGCGCGAGCTTCGGTCCGCCCACCGCGCGGCCAACGAAATAGGCGAAAATATCGGTGCCCCACACGACGGCGAACAGATAGAGGATCGAGAGCAGTCCTGGGAGATCTCCACCACGCAGGAAGGCGAGCGCCACAGCCGGCGACACCGCATAAGCCATACCGGTCGCCGCCAGGCTGCCCAACTCGCGGACCCGGCCGATTGCCAATACCAGGATCGCGGGAACGACCGCGAGAAGCAGCATCGGATAGCCTGAAAGGCCGGCAAGGAGCGCAGCCAGCGCAATCGCCACGAGAATCCATGCCGCGAGCCAGACCGTCCGGTCTCGCTTCAGATCGGAAACGGTCGTCCACTCGTAGAACACCAGCGCTCCGATCGCCGCCCCAAGCGCACGAAACGGCGCGGCGCCGAGCCATGTCAGGCCGAGAACGACCGCAGCGAGAACGACGGCCGAGATGATCCTGAGCTGAAGGTTGCTCATCGCGCGGCCACCGCTTCGACCCGCACCCTCACGAGGCGACACCCGCTTCGCGAACTCCGCCGAAGCGGCGCTCGCGCGCCGCGAAGGTCTGGATCGCTTCGACAAGATGCGTCTTGTTGAAATCCGGCCAATAGCAGGACAGGAAGACCAGTTCCGAATAGGCCGCCTGCCAGAGCAGGAAGTTCGACAGCCTGATCTCGCCGCCGGTACGGATAATCAGATCCGGATCGGGAATCTCCGCCGTGTCGAGGAATGTGCAGAAGGTCTCCGGCGTGATGTCGCCCGGCGCGAGTCTCCCGGCTACGGCTGCCTCGGCGATCTTGGTGGCCGCGCGTGCCACCTCGTCGCGCGAGCCGTAGTTGAAGGCGATGACGAGACGCAGGCCGGTATTGTCGTGAGTGAGTTGCTCGGCCTCGTCCAGCAGCCCGCTGATATCCCGCTGCAGGCTCTGCCGTTCGCCGATGATCTGCACCTTCACGCCGTTCTGGTGCAGCTCCGCGAGGTCGCGGCGGATGAAAAGCTTCAGCAGCCCCATCAGGTCTGTCACTTCCGATTTCGGGCGCGACCAGTTCTCGGACGAGAACGCATAGACGGTGACCCACCGGATACCGAGATCGGCAGCGTTCTGCACCATCTGCCGGAGCGCTTCGACGCCCGCGCGGTGGCCGGCGGCGCGCGGTAGCCCCCGCTCCTGCGCCCAGCGGCCGTTGCCGTCCATGATGATCGCGATGTGCTCAGGCTTCAGTTTCAATCGAGCACTCCCGTCAACGGCATTCGCGCCGACTTGCTCGTCAGACCTGCATGATCTCGGCTTCCTTCTCCGTGAGAAGGCTGTCGATGGTCGAAATCGTGTCGTCGGTCATCTTCTGGACCCGATCGGAACTGACACGCATCTCGTCCTGGCTGATGGCGCTGTCCTTCTCGGCCTTCTTCAGGCTGTCGATGCCGTCGCGCCGGACATGGCGGGCCGCGACGCGCGCCGCCTCGCCGTACTGATGGGCGATCTTCACCAACTCCTTGCGCCGCTGCTCGTTGAGTTCTGGCAGGGGGATGCGAAGCGTCGTGCCATCCATGATGGGATTGAAGCCGAGATTGGCCTCCCGGATAGCGCGGTCGACCGCGCCTACCAGAGACCGGTCCCACACGCTGACGCTGATCATGCGCGGCTCCGGCACGCTGACGGAGGCCACCTGGTTGATGGGCGTCGGCGCGCCATAGGCCTGCACGACGATCGGATCGAGCAGGTTGGCCGAGGCGCGGCCGGTCCTGAGCGACGCCAGATCATGCTTGAACGAGCTGATCGCACCATCCATGCGGCGCTGGATATCCTTGAAATCCACTCCGTCAGCCATGTGTTTCTCCCGGTCTGTTGGTGGTTGCGCCTGAGCTAGACGTCAGGCGTCCGCGACGATCGTGCAGTGGCCTTCACCACGCAGAATAGCGCCGAACCCACCTTTTTCGTGAATCGAGTAGACGATTATCGGAATGTTGTTCTCGCGCGCAAGCGCAATCGCCGCCGTGTCCATGACTTGCAGGCCCTGGGTCAGCACTTCGCGATGCGTGATGCGGTCGTAGCGTACCGCGTTCGGGTCCTTCTTCGGATCCGCCGAGTAGATCCCGTCGACCTGCGTGCCCTTGAAGAGTGCGTCCGCGCCGATCTCCGCGGCGCGCAGCGCTGCGGCGGAATCGGTCGTGAAGAACGGGTTGCCTGTGCCGCCAGCGAAGATCACGACCTTGCCTGCATTCATGTAGGCAGTGGCCTGGCGCTGCGAGAAGCTCTCGCACAGTTCCGGCATCGCGATCGCCGACAGGACGACGGTGTCCACGCCGAGCTTGACCAGCGAGGTGCGCATGGCGAGCGAATTGATCACGGTGGCCAGCATGCCCATGTGGTCGCCGGTGACGCGGTCGCCGCCCTTGGAGGCCACGGCGAGGCCGCGGAAGATGTTGCCGCCGCCGATGACGAGGCCGACCTCCACCCCCATTTCGCGGGCTTCGGCGATGTCGGAGGCGATGCGGTCGGCGACGGAAACGTCGATGCCGAAATGCTGGTCGCCCATCAGCGCCTCGCCCGATGCCTTGAGGAGAACGCGGCGATAGAGAGGCTTTGCCGGCATCGATTGCTTTCTCTTGAAGGACAGGCGCTTCGGAAACGGTGCTGCGATACACGAAGGGCGCCGCGATGTCACGCGGCGCCCTCGCTTATCCCTGTCGGGATGAAGGTCTTACTTCTTGACCGTCGCGGCGACTTCGGCTGCGAAATCGGTCTCTTCCTTCTCGATGCCCTCGCCGACCGCGTAGCGCACGAAGCCGGTGATCTTCGCGGCAGCGCCGATCTCCTTCTCCGCTTCCTTGAGCGCCTTCTCGACGGTCAGGTCCGGGTTCATGACGAAGGCCTGCTTCAAAAGCACGACTTCCTCGTAGAACTTGCGAAGGCGGCCCTCGACCATCTTCTCGATGATGTTCTCTGGCTTGCCCGACGCGCGGGCCTGCTCGGAGAAGATCGCCTTCTCGCGCTCGATCGCGGCCGGGTCCAGCGCGTCGATGTCGAGCGACAGCGGGCTGGTCGCCGCGACATGCATCGCCACCTGGCGGCCGAACGCCTTGGCGGCCTCGGCATTGCCCTCAGTCTCGATCGCGACGAGCACGCCGATCTTGCCCAGGCCGTCGGCGACCGCATTGTGGATGTAGGTCGCGACCGCGCCCTTAGACACCGCGAGCTTGGTCGAGCGGCGGAAGCTCAGATTCTCGCCGATCGTGCCGACCGCGTCCTTGATCGTGTCCGTGACCGACTTGTCCGAGCCCGGATAGGTGGCGGCAGCGACCTTGTCGGTCTCGCCAAAGGCGAGCGCCACCTTGGCAACGTTGCGCACGATGTCCTGGAACTGGTCGTTGCGGGCGACGAAGTCCGTCTCCGAGTTCACCTCGGCCACGGAGGCCTCGTGGAACCCGCCGTCGACGCCCACCAGGCCCTCGGCTGCGGTGCGGCTCGCCTTCTTGTCGGCCTTGGCGATACCCTTCTTGCGCAGCCAGTCGATCGCCGCTTCCATGTCGCCATTGGTCTCGGTCAGCGCCGCCTTGCAGTCCATCATGCCTGCGCCGGTCAGCTCGCGCAGTTCTTTGACCTGTGCCGCCGTAATGCTCATTTCAGCCTCTTCATCTCAAAAAACGATGGCGCGCGATTGGCATCGTGCGCCTGGAAAGGATGGGCGCGGCCGAAGCCGCGCCCATTATCTGGGTTCGGCTCAGGCCGGCGCGGTTTCGTCCAGGGCCGGCTCCACCGGAGCCTCGGCCGAGGCGCCGACGTCGACGCCCATGGCGCCCTGCTGCCGTGCGATACCGTCGATCGCGGCGCGCGCGATCAGGTCGCAATAGAGCGAGATTGCGCGCTGCGCATCGTCATTGCCGGGGATCGGGTAGTCGACCTTGTCCGGATCGCAGTTCGAATCGATGATCGCGACGACCGGGATGCCGAGACGCTTGGCTTCCTGTATGGCGATCGCTTCCTTGTTGGTGTCGATCACGAACATCAGGTCCGGCGTCGAACCCATGTCCTTGATGCCGCCGAGCGCCTTGGTGAGCTTCTCGCGCTCGCGGTCGAGGTTCAGGCGCTCCTTCTTGGTGAAGCCCTGGGCCTCGCCGGCCAGCAGCTCGTCGAGCTTGCGCAGGCGCTGGATCGAGTTCGAAATCGTCTTCCAGTTGGTGAGCATGCCGCCCAGCCAGCGCGAATTGACGTAGTACTGCGCGGAGCGCTGCGCGGCGTCGGCGACGATGTCCGAAGCCTGGCGCTTGGTGCCAACGAAGAGCACGCGGCCGCCGGCGGCAACGGTGTCGGAGACGACCTTGAGCGCCTGGTGCAGCAGCGGAACGGTCTGCGACAGGTCGATGATGTGGATGTTGTTACGGGCGCCAAAGATATAGGGCGCCATCTTGGGGTTCCAGCGGTGGGTCTGGTGTCCAAAGTGAACACCTGCGTCCAGCAGCTGGCGCATGCTGAAGTCGGGCAGTGCCATGTCTTATCCTTTTCCGGTTTGCCTCCACGGACGCTCGACGCTCGGATTTCTCGTTGCGCCACCGGAGGCGTCAGCCGGATTTCTCCCGGAAGACCACCCAAGTCCGTGTGTGGAATGGCCGCGCATATAGAGGCGTTGCGGCCGAAACGCAAGCGCAACCGCGTCGCGCGATGCCTCAGCATGCTGCGAAATGGCCTGCAAGCGCGCCGAGATCGATATTGCCGCCGCTGAGCACGATGCCGACCCGTTTGCCGGCGCAATCGATCTTGCCCGAAAATACAGCGGCCGCAGCGAGACAGCCGGTCGGCTCCACCACCATCTTCATCCGCTCGGCGAAGAAACGCATCGCCGAGACGAGCGCCTCGTCCGGAACCGTCTCCACCGCCTCGACCTTCTCGCGGATGATCGGGAAGGTGCGCAAGCCGAGCGCGGTCGTCAGCGCGCCATCAGCGATGGAGCGAGGCACGGCAATCTCGACAATCTCACCCTTCTCGAACGACTGTTGCCCGTCATTGCCTGCCTCCGGCTCGACGCCGAAGACGCGGCAGCCGGGCGACAGCGCCTTCGCGGCAAGCGCGCTGCCGGCGAGCAGCCCGCCACCACCGAGCGGTGTCACGACGATGTCGAGGTTGCCGACCTCCTCGATGAGTTCCAGCACCGCCGTCCCCTGCCCGGCGATCACCTCGGCGTGGTCGAACGGCGGAATGATCGCCGCGCCGGTCTCGGAGGCGAGCCGTTGCGTAACCTCGCGCCGGTCCTCCTTGTAGCGGTCGTAGAAGACCACCTCCGCGCCGTAGCCCCGCGTACCGGCGACTTTCACCGTCGGCGCGTCGCTCGGCATGATGATTGTGGCGCCGACGCCCAGCAGCTTCGCCGCATAGGCCACCGCCTGGGCGTGGTTGCCGGAGGAAAAGGCGAGCACGCCGCGCGAACGCGCAGCCGGGTCGAGCGCGGCGATCGCATTGTAGGCGCCGCGGAACTTGAAGGCGCCGCCGCGCTGCAGGCTCTCGGCCTTGAAGAACAGCGAGGCGCCGGTCAGTCGATCGGCCGTCCGCGAGGTCAGCACCGGCGTCCTGTGCGCATGGCCCGCGATGCGGGCTTGAGCCGCCCGCACGTCCTCGAAGGTCGGAATGCGCAGCGCTTCGGCTACCGAATGTGCGGTCACGATCAGCTCCCGATCCCGGTGAATATCGCCTGCGAGCACCTATTCGGGCTTCTTGCAGGTGTCCTTGCTGTCCAGCAGGTCGAGCCCGACCAGCTTGGCCTTGATGGAGAACTCGCCGTAGCTCATCGTCAGGTCGCGCGTGAAACCGTTGTCGTAGAGCTTGAAGCTGATCGCGTAGTCCGGCACTTCTTCGCCGTCGTCCTTGGAGAGGTCGAAATAGGCGATCGAAACCGGCCAGTATGGCTCCGACTGGAGGCTTTTGAGCGCCGGCAGTTCCGGATCGTTGGCGGCCGGCGTCGTCTTCTTGCCGATCACCACCGTCGTGGTCATCACCTTGTTGGCTTCGTCCGATCCGTCGAAGATCGAGGTTTCGTAGAAATTCTCGCCCGCCTTCGCCTTCTCGATCAGCTCGATCATGTGCTGGGTGGGAAAATGCGTCGCCGGCAGATCAACCGTTTCGGACTGGGGTTTCTGGAGCTTGACCGCCAGCCCCTTGCCGTCAATGGAAGCCGAGCCCTTCGTCTCCTTGTCCAGCCCGTCGTCGACGAAGAACTTCGTCACGAAGTCGAACGACTTGCCCTCGCCGTCCTCGTAGGTGGTCATCTGGTAATCGTTCATGCGCTGCGTCTCTTCCACGTTCATCTGGGAGACAAAGCGGTAATTGGTCGAATATCCCTCGCAACGGGATCCAGTGAACTCGTAGACGATGCGACCGGCCACGCCGGTGACGCCGGATTTTTCAGACGCCTCGCCGAGATCGAGGTCGTAGACCGCGCGGTGCGCAAGCAGCGCCCCTGCCGCGCTGGCGAATTCGACCGGAAAGACAGTTGCGAAAAGGATGGCGGGAAGGACAAGGCGCGAAGCGCGCATCTAACGTTCTCCGGTGACCGCATCCGCACGGATGCGGCCGGTTAAGTTGACTCGTCGGCATTCTCCACTCTAGTCGTGGCCGAAGCGAGGCGGACCGCGCGGGCCCTTCGCGAACAATGGCACGAGTCTGATTAACGGGGAACGAAAATTGGCCGACACGATCGAAGCCCGCCTCGCCGCCGAAGGCGTAACCTTGCCGGCCGCCGCCGCGCCGGCCGCGAACTACGTGCCGTTCATGCAGAGCGGCAACCTGCTCTTCACCGCCGGGCAACTGCCGCTCGCCGACGGCAAGCTGGTGGCAACGGGCCTGCTCGGTCGCGACCTCGATACGGCGACGGGTCGGGAAGCCGCCCGCGCCTGCGCGCTCAACATCCTCGCCCAGGTGAAGGCCGCGGCCGGCGATCTCGAAAAGATCGCGCGCATCGTCAAGATCACGGTGTTCGTCGCCTCGACGGCAGACTTCACCGAGCAGCATCTCGTTGCCAACGGCGCTTCGGATTTCCTTGCAACGGTGCTGGGCGAGCGCGGCAAGCACGCCCGTTCGGCGGTCGGCACGGCCTCGCTGCCGCTCAACGCGCCGGTCGAGATCGAAGCGATCGTGGAACTCGCCTGAGGCTCGATCAATGTCCGATATCTCCTGGTTGACTGAACGCCCGATCGCGCATCGCGGCTATCACGACATGAACAAGACGCGCTGGGAGAACACACTCTCGGCCTTCGACGCCGCTGCGAGGAACGGCTTTGCCATCGAATGCGACGTCGAGCTCTCCGCCGACGGCGTGCCGGTGATCTTCCATGACCACGACCTGCAGCGGCTCGCCGGCCAGGGCGGGCTGGTCTGGCAGAAGACGGCGGCCGAGATGGGCGCGCTCAGGATCGGCGGCACCGCCGACCACGCGCCGACGCTGCGTGAGATGCTGAACCTGGTTGCGGGGCGCGTTCCGCTGGTCATCGAGCTCAAGGGCATTCCCGGTCACGACGAGGGACTTGTGCAGGCGGTCGCGAAGGAATTGCGTGCCTATGACGGCAAGGCCGCGATCATGTCCTTCGACCACTGGCTGATCCGCCAGTTCCCGGTTCACGCGGCGGGCATTCCGGCCGGCCTCACCGCCTGGGGCGACAAGCCGCACGAGATCGAGGCGCATTTCTCGATGCTCGCCAACGGACTGTCCTTCACCTCCTATCACTACGGCCACCTGCCCAACCGCTTCGTCACCTTCATGCGCGAGACGCTCGGCCTGCCGGCAATCACCTGGACCGTACGCGACGCCGACGCCGTCAAGACCACCTTCTCCCACGCCGACCAGATGACCTTCGAAGGTTTCGATCCCGACGCCGTCGCCTGACGCAGCGTATCTTGCCCCGCAGCGCCGCCGGTCCCACATTGGGGGCCATGGACTCAGCGGCAGGCGGCGGCAATTCAGGATCGAGCGATGTCACGCTGAAAGTCGTGACCGGCATGGACGACTTCTCGAAAGAGGAGTGGTCAGGCCTGTCCGGCGCGTCGCGCGGCGATTGCACAACGTCGTACAACCCCTTCATCTCGCACGACTTCCTGTCCGCGCTGGAAGACGCGGGAACTGTCTCGCGCCAGACCGGCTGGCAGCCGCAGCACCTGCGGCTCGAAACCTCCGGAGGCACGCTGATTGGCGCCGTGTCGTGCTATCTGAAGTCGCACAGCCAGGGCGAATACGTCTTCGACCATGGCTGGGCCGACGCTTTCGAGCGCGCCGGCGGGCGCTACTATCCGAAGCTCCAGGTCTCCGTTCCGTTCACCCCTGCGACCGGACCGCGCCTGCTTGTCGCGCGCGGCGCATCGGAGCCGACAGTGCGGGCAGCACTTGCCGGCGGCCTGAAGACCTTGACGGACCGGCTCGGCGTCTCCTCTGCCCACGTCACCTTCGCGATCGACGAAGATATCGAGCTGCTGGAGGAAGCAGGCTTCCTGCCGCGCACCGACCAGCAGTTCCATTTCCGCAACGAGGGCTATGGCGACTACGCCGACTTCCTCGATACGCTGGCCTCGCGCAAGCGCAAGGCGCTGCGCAAGGAGCGCGCCGCCGCGGTGCAGGACGGCATCACCATCGACCGGCTCACCGGCAAGGATCTGACCGAGGCCGCCTGGGACGACTTCTTCCGCTTCTACATGGACACCGGCAGTCGCAAATGGGGCCGGCCCTACCTCAACCGCAAGTTCTTCTCGCTGGTCGGCGAGCGCATGGCCGACGACGTGCTCTTGGTCATGGCAAAGCGCAACGGCCGCTATGTTGCTGGCGCGATCAATTTCATCGGCGGCGACCGACTGTTCGGCCGCAACTGGGGTTGCATCGAGGATCATCCGTTTCTGCATTTCGAGGTCTGCTACCATCAGGCGATCGACTTCGCGATCGAGCGCGGACTGAAGGTTGTCGAGGCAGGCGCACAGGGCGAGCACAAGCTGGCGCGCGGCTACATGCCCGTGATCACCCGGTCGGCGCATTATATCGCTCATCCGGGCCTGCGCCGGGCAGTCGCCGAATATCTGGAGCGGGAACGGCAGGAGGTCGCGCAGATCGGCGAATATCTCGAGGAACACGGCCCGTTCCGCAAGGGCTGAGCCGCCTTGCAAAGCCTGCGGGGCCGGCCTAACAGTCGGATATGTCTCTCGAATCCGTCCGCGCCTTCTTCCAGGCGAACGCACCCGACATCGATGTCATCGTCACGGAAGCAAGTTCCGCGACCGTGACGCTCGCCGCACAGGCGCACGGGGTCGAGCCGGCGCAGATCGCCAAGACGATCTGCCTGCGCGTTGGCGACGAAACGCTGCTTCTGGTCACCAGCGGCACCGCGCGTCTAAGCAATCGCAAGTTCAAGGACCGCTTCGGCGGCAAGCCGCGCATGCTCGACGCCGAACAGGTGCTGGAGCTGACGAGCCATCCGGTCGGCGGCGTCTGTCCTTTCGGCGTCGCAAGCCCCCTGCCCGTCTATTGCGACGTCTCTCTCAGGAGCTTCGAGAAGGTCGTGCCGGCGGCCGGCGCCACCAATGCAGCCGTGCGCATCACGCCCGAGCGCATGGCGGCGCTCACCTCGGCCGAATGGGTTGACGTCTGCGGCGAATAGCTGACAAGACAGCACGGATTTTGCTCAACGGGTTGATGAACGAAATGGCTGTCGCCTACGATCCTTCGAACGTCTTCGGAAAAATCCTGCGCGGCGAGCTTCCCGCCCACAAGCTCTATGAGGATGCCGACACGTTCGCCTTCATGGACATCATGCCGCGCGGTGACGGCCATTGCCTGGTGATCCCGAAGGCGCCGTCGCGCAACATCCTCGACGTCTCGGAAGAGAGCCTCGCCGCCGTCGCGCGCACCACGCAGAAGCTCGCCAGGGCCGTCGTGAAGGCCTTCTCGGCCGACGGCGTCACGGTGCAGCAGTTCAACGAGACCGCGGGCGGACAGGTTGTGTTCCACCTCCACGTCCACGTCATCCCCCGCTTCGAGGGCGTCGCCCTCAAGCCGCATACCGGCCAGATGGAAAAGCCCGAAGTGCTGACCGCCAATGCGGACAAAATCCGCGCGGCCCTGAGCGAAATCTAGACCGGCGTCGGGATAGGCTGCGCGGCCTCCGCGACACGGGTCTGCGCGTCGTAGATCCAGAGGCCGAGCGCCCACGAACCGGCCGCGATGGCGGCTCCTGCCAGAACGTCCATCAGATTGTGCCCGCCATGCGCCAGAATGCCCGGCAAAAGCAGCAGGCTTAGAGGCACAAGCAGGAACCGGGCGATCCGGTAGGGCCACAGCGCGAACAGCGACATCAGCGCCATCACCGTGTGAAACGATGGAAAGCCGACCAGGCCCGTCACGCCCATCGCCGAAAGGTCCGTCACTCCGTCCCGGAACAACCGGTTTAGCTCCGCGCCATAGGCCGAGCTGACCACGGGCCGCACGATGCGTTCGACCTCCGGGTCGAGCGTCCAGTAGGCCGCCGCACCGCCCGAAGGCAGCATGGCCCAGCAGAAGATCGTCGCGAGCGACGCGATCACCGTGCCGAGAGCCGCCGCGTGCAGCCGCCGCCGGTCCAGCATGAAGCCGAGCGCGATGAAGGCCGCGAGCAATTGGATGAAGGTCAGCGTGTAGAGCTTCCGGACGACCTCGTTGAAATCCGGATGCTTTGCGAACCAGGCGATGAAAGCCGGCCAGGAATAGCCGAGGAGCGCGTCCATCCGAACCAACGCCGCGTCGACAGGCGCCGTAGGGCGCGGCAGAAGCACGATGTTGAAGAACGCGCCGAAGGCCGAATAGGCGACGAACAGGCCAAGCACATGGGTCGCCAGCGCGATCCGCTCGCTGTCGCGCACCTGGCGGTAGATCTGGCCGATGCCGATCATCAGCGCCGCGAAGCCGACGGAAAACGTAAAGAATCCGGGACCGAAGGCGATGTCTTTCCACCAGGCGAGAAAAAAGCTCGCGACGCCGAGCGCCGCCGTCACCAGAAGGATCGTTCGTTCAGCCGGATGGAATACCAAGATCTGCGTCCTCGCGCCCGCAAGCACAGTAGCCGCATGCGGTTAAATCCCGGTAAGCCGCTAGAGGCCGAACAGGATTCCGGCGATCAGCACCGCCTCGGCCACCACGATGCCAGCGAGCATGTTGTGACGCGCCGCCAGGAAGGCGGTAAAGCCGGCAGCGACAGCCCCGACCCGCAGCGCCGTGGGTGTGTCGGCCAGCGCGCCGCCGGGAAAGACGATCAGATTGGCGATGACGGCGGCCACGAGCGCGGTCGCGATCGTGCGCACCAGTACCATGGCGTCGGAATCCTCCGAGATCCGACCGCCGATGAACACGCCGAGATAGCGCCAGAAATCGGTCGCCAGCCATCCCGCGAGCAGGATGAACAGGTATGGCCACCACCAGGCTTCGCTGCCGAAATAGGTCATGCCTGACGTCGCCTCGCCCAGAGATGATAACCGAAGGCGGCGAGCCCGCCGGTTAGTCCGGCGGCCAGCAGATCGAATCCCGGCACCAGAACATGCGCCACCGGCCCAAGGGCAAGGCCGAGGATCATTGCCACATAACCTGCGCGTTCGCGCGCCGAACCCCACATCGAGGTCAGGAAGTAGATCGGCGTCAGCAAAAGCAATGCCGCGGACGCGATCGGCGGCAGCTGGCCCGCGATCAGGTAGACGACGCCGACCACGACCATGTTGAGCAGGACGAGTGTCGCGCCGAGGCCGCCATACCAGGCGGTGCGCGCGTCGCGCGGCACGTTGCGCAACTTCGCCATCGCCAGCACCCAGGAGGTGACTGCGACGAAATGGGACAGAGCGTAGAGAACCCATTTGCGCGTGCCCGCCGCGCGAATCTCCGGCACCAGGGCGACCACCATCGGCGTCAGCCGCACCGAGGACAGGGCCACCGCGAAGGCGGCGGCCGGCAGTGAGTTCCCCGCCATGATCGCGCCAACGAGCACCACCTTGGCCGGCAGCGCCCAGATCACGGCGACCATGAACACCGCCTCGTAGATGGATAGCCCGGCTTCGCGCGCGAGCCCCGCGAAGCCGACGAAGGCGGAGCAGAGGATCAGTCCCGGCAGCGAAAAAGATGTTCGCACGCCGCGCCAGAACCAGGCGGTGCGATCGACCCGCTCCCCCGGCGGGATATCTCCGTGATCGTCCATGATGTCGCCTCTAACACATGCATGAAAGCCGCGCGACGGTGGCTGTCGCAGACGAATCCCGAACGGAGAAGATCATGCATACGGAAGAAGTTGGCCGGCTCTGGGAAGCCAATGCGCGGGCGTGGACGATGCAGGTTCGTGCCGGCTACGACGTCTATCGCGACACGCTCAACACGCCCGCCTTTCTCGACATGCTGCCGCCCGTCCGCGGTCTCCACGGCCTTGACATCGGCTGTGGCGAAGGTGCCAACACGCGGCAGGTCGCGCGTCTCGGCGCCCGCATGACGGCGGTCGACATCGCGCCCACCTTCGTCGCGCATGCCTTGGAGGAAGAGGCACGTGCCCCGCTCGGCATCGACTACCGGGCCGCCGACGCACTTGCCCTGCCCTTCCCCGACGGCAGCTTCGACTTCGCCACTGCGTTCATGTCGATGATGGACGTGGCGCAGCCGGGACAGGCCGTCGCCGAGGCGGCGCGGGTGCTACGTCCGGGCGGGTTCTTCCAGTTCTCCATCCTGCATCCCTGCTTCGTCCCGCCGTCGCGCAAGAACATCCGCGACGAGACGGGGCAGCCCGTGGCGGTTCAGGTCGCGCGCTATTTCGACGGCATCGATGGCGAGATCGAGAGCTGGTATTTCTCGGCCGCCACCGAGGAGGAGCGAAAGGCGTTCGGCCCGTTCCGCATCCCGCGCTTCCATCGCACGCTCGGCCAGTGGGTGGACATGATCGTGGCCGCCGGGCTCATCCTGGAGAAGCTCGGCGAGCCCATGGCCAACGAGGAACTCGCAGCTGCCGAGCCACATGTCGCCGACACGCGGGTGGCGCCGATCTTCCTGCACATGCGCACGCGCAAGCTGGCATAGGCATCCGGCAACTCCCTGAAGCAAAAGGGCCGCCCGAAGGCGGCCCTTTTTCTTTCCACTCGTGCGCAGGCTCACTTGCGCGGGAGCTGCGGCACCATGCTGCGCTTCGGCGGGTCCTGAGGCTTCGCCGCCGCCTTGGCCTTAGGCGCCGCGGCCTTTGCGGCAGGCTTGGCCTTGGCCTTTTTGGCAGCAGCCTTCTTCGGCGCCGGCTCTTCCTTCTTCGGCTTGACCGGAACCTCGTCGGCGACCGCCTCGAGCTTCAGCTTCGAATCGAGGCCGCTGCCGTCAACGGTGATCCGCACCGTGCCGCCCTTCCTGAGCTTGCCGAACAGCACCTCGTCGGCGAGCGGCTTCTTGATGTGCTCCTGGATCACGCGTCCGAGCGGACGCGCACCCATGCGCTCGTCATAGCCCTTGTCGGCGAGCCAGGCGATCGCCTCCGGCGCGAGGTCGAAGGTGACGCCGCGGTCGGCGAGCTGGGCCTCAAGCTGCATGACGAACTTCTGCACCACCTGGTGGATCACCGGCACCGGCAGCGAGCCGAACGGGATGATCGCGTCGAGACGGTTGCGGAATTCCGGCGTGAACAGCTTGTTGATCGCCTCCACGTCGTCGCCCTCACGCTTGGTCGAGCCGAAGCCGATCGCCGCGCGCTGCGCATCCGACGCGCCCGCATTGGTGGTCATGATCAGGATCACGTTGCGGAAGTCGATCTTCTTGCCGTTGTGGTCGGTCAGCTTGCCGTGGTCCATCACCTGCAGCAGGATGTTGAACAGATCCGGATGCGCCTTCTCGATCTCGTCGAGGAGAAGGACGCAATGCGGATGCTGGTCGACGCCGTCGGTGAGCAGACCGCCCTGATCGAAGCCGACATAGCCGGGAGGCGCGCCGATCAGGCGGCTGACCGTGTGGCGCTCCATATATTCCGACATGTCGAAGCGCAGCAGTTCGACGCCGAGCGAGGCGGCCAGTTGCTTCGCCACCTCGGTCTTGCCGACGCCCGTCGGGCCCGAGAACAGGTAGGAGCCGATCGGCTTCTCCGGTTCGCGCAGGCCGGCCCGCGCCAGCTTGATCGACGAGGCAAGCGCGGTGATCGCCGTCTCCTGCCCGTAGACCACGCGCTTCAGCTCTTCCTCGAGATTGGCCAGCACCTTCTCGTCGTCGGCCGAAACCGTCTTCGGCGGGATGCGCGCCATCGTCGCGATCGTGTGCTCGATCTCCTTGATGGTGATCGTCTTCTTGCGCTTGCCTTCCGGCAGAAGCATCTGCGAGGCGCCGGTCTCGTCGATCACGTCGATCGCCTTGTCCGGCAGCTTGCGGTCGGAAATATAGCGCGCCGAGAGTTCCACCGCGGCCTTGATGGCCTCGCTGGTGTATTTCACCTTGTGGAAGTCCTCGTAATACGGCTTCAGCCCCTTCATGATCTCGATCGCGTCCTCGAGCGACGGCTCGTTGACGTCGATCTTCTGGAAGCGGCGGACCAGCGCCCTGTCCTTCTCGAAGAATTGGCGGAACTCCTTATAGGTGGTCGAGCCGATGCAGCGGATCGAGCCTGAGGAGAGCGCCGGCTTGAGCAGGTTCGACGCGTCCATCGCGCCGCCCGACGTTGCGCCGGCGCCGATCACGGTGTGGATTTCGTCGATGAACAGGATCGCGCCCGGATATTCTTCGAGCTCCTTGACGACCTGTTTCAGCCGCTCTTCGAAGTCGCCGCGATAGCGCGTACCCGCGAGCAGCGTGCCCATGTCGAGCGCGAAGATCGTGGCGTTGAGCAACACACCCGGCACGTCGCCCTCGACGATACGCTTCGCCAGGCCTTCGGCGATCGCCGTCTTGCCCACGCCCGGATCGCCCACATAGAGCGGGTTGTTCTTCGAACGGCGGCAAAGAATCTGGATCGTGCGGTTGATCTCGTTCATCCGGCCGATCAGCGGATCGATCTTGCCGACCTTTGCCTTCTGGTTGAGGTTGACGCAGTAGGCGCTCAGCGCGTCCTGCTGCTTCTTGCCCTTGCCGTTCTCGTCTTGCTGCTCGCCGTTGCGCTCGTTCGCCTGGTCCTCCTCGGCGCCGCGCGGCGTGCGCGATTCCGAGGCGCCGGGCCGCTTGGCGATGCCGTGCGAGATGTAGTTGACCGCGTCGTAGCGGGTCATCTGCTGTTCCTGCAGGAAATAGGCGGCATGGCTCTCGCGCTCGGCGAAGATCGCGACGAGCACGTTGGCGCCGGAGACCTCCTCACGGCCGGAGGACTGGACATGGATCACCGCGCGCTGGATGACGCGCTGGAAGCCCGCAGTCGGCTTGGAGTCCTCGTCATAGCCGGTGATCAGGTTGTCGAGCTCCTTGTCGACATAGCCGACCACGGTCTTGCGGAGTTCATCCAGGTCGACATTGCACGCCCGCATCACGGCGGCCGCGTCGGTGTCATCGATCAACGCCAGGAGCAGGTGCTCCAGCGTCGCATATTCGTGATGGCGCTCGTTGGCGAAAGTCAGCGCCTGATGAAGCGCCCGCTCGAGGCTTTGTGAGAAAGCCGGCATTCAGTACCTCGCTCTTTCTCCGTCCTGGCGCGGTGGGAGGTCCGCGCTGACGGACTTCATTTCTTCTCCATCACGCACTGCAAAGGATGCTGATGCTGACGGGCAAAATCCATGACTTGCGTCACTTTGGTCTCGGCGACCTCGAATGTATAGACCCCACACTCGCCGACTCCGTGATTGTGAACATGGAGCATGATGCGGGTGGCGGCCTCCCGGTCCTTCTGGAAGAACCGTTCGAGGATATGCACGACGAACTCCATCGGGGTGTAGTCGTCGTTCAGAATGAGCACGCGGTAGAGGCTGGGCTTCTTCGTCTTCGGCTTGGTGCGCGTGATGACGGCAGTCCCTCGTCCTGGGTTGCCCTTGTCGCCTTCACCTGCCTGCATGCGCCGTTTCTGCAACCGCATTGGCGCCCCGCCTGTCGTCACCTGTGCCCACCTAACCCTTCGCGCCCGGACTCGAACACGAATGTAGGTGTTCGGATGGTGATTTTAAGACGTTCCGACGCGCTGACAATATGCCCGGTCGGTCAGGTCGGGGGAAAGTAGGGGATCGCGATAGATGTAGCCGCGCTGGCTTCCTGGCACACGCGGTCGGCAGCAGGTCGAAGCGGAAAAGGACCCGGCGCCGGGCAAGGATGGGAGGATCAGTTCATCCCAGCGGCCATTTCACTAAACCGCTACAATAGTCGGCCGAGCCGGATCGGCGGCATTCGACCAGAATCCAGCGCAGCGAAGCGGCCTGACGGACGTCAGGCCACCACGACGGTCGATTTCGGCGGGACGCGGTTGTAGAGGTCGATGACGTCCTGGTTGATCATGCGGATGCAGCCTGACGACATGTTCTGGCCGATCGACCACCATTCCGGCGAACCGTGGATGCGATAGCCGGTGTCGTTGCCGTCCTTGAACAGGTAGAGCGCACGTGCGCCGAGCGGATTGTCCGGGCCGCCGGGCTGACCGCTACGCCACTTCTCAAGCTCGGGCTTGCGCGCGATCATCTCCGACGGCGGCGTCCAGACAGGCCACTGCTTCTTGTACTGCACCACCGCCCTGCCCGACCATTCGAAGCCGGCCTTGCCGATGCCGACGCCGTAGCGCAGCGCATCGCCGCCCTCCTGGACGACATAGAGGTGATGCTCGGCCAGCTTCACCACGATGGTGCCCGGCGCCTCGCCGGTCGGGTCCGGGACGATCTGGCGCTGGAACTCCCGCGGCACCTTGGCATAGGGAATCGCCGGCAGCGAAAAAGGCCCTTCCTGGACCGAAGCGTACATCAGGTCAGGATCGGTGATGCCCTTGTCGACGCTGATCTTCGGACGGATGGAGCCGGTGGTCGTCGTGTCGAGCCCGAGGTCCGGCATTTCCAGGCTGGTCGAACATCCGCCCAGCGCGACGCCGCCCATCGCAAGAACGAACCCCCTGCGCGTCAACTCAACCCGATCACCCATGACACACCCACTCCAAACAATGGGCGATTCTTATCTCGATCATGGTTCACAAATGGATAACGGCCCCAGCATCGGCCGCAGTCGCAAGGTCCGGTGGTCATGCCTGTCGTCCGGGCGGTTGATCGCACGGCGCGGCGATGGTTCACACTCCAGCCAACGCACCTCGATTCGACCGCAGGATGGCCATGGGAAAGACACTGACGAGCTTCGCGCTGATAGCGCTTCTGACGGCGATCCTGATGGCCTTGTCGCTCTATCTTGCACAGAAGGCCTATCCGTTCGGTCCGATCGGCGTCGGCCGCCTCGAATCGCTCGCGAATTCAGCCAGCTTCATCCCCTTGGCTGCACTCTACTTTTTCTCAGCGGCGCTGCTGATGATCCTGCCGCTCCGCGCGGCGAGCTTCGTGCTGCTGAATGCAACGGACCGACTGTTCTTCACCGTGGTCGCGCTGTTTGCCACCATCGTCGGTTGTCTGCTGGCGCGCACTGCGTTCGGCATGCCGCGTGCGCTGTGGCAGCTGTGGGACTGGCAGTTCATCTTCGTTCCGGCGATCGTGGTGAGCCACCTCCTTCTCGACGAGGTGCGGCGCAACGTGCTCCTGCGCGGGCTTGGCCTCGTGATCTTCGTCGCCGCGACGCTCGCCTGCCTGTTCTGGTCGTTCAGGTTCTGACCTGCGCGGGCCGCTCCTCCAAGTCGGGCGCCGGGGTGACGTCCAGCGCCGGCCGCGCGGCGGCGGCGGTCACCTCCAGCTCGTGGATCCATTCGCGCCAGATCGCGACCAGCAGGGCCATGAGCACCGGGCCGACGAAGAGGCCGAGGAAACCCATCGTTTTCACACCGCCGACCAGACCAAAGATCGTGGGCAGGAACGGCAGCTTGATCGGTCCGCCGACCAGCTTTGGCCGGATCGTCTTGTCGACGACGAACAGTTCTATCGTGCCCCAGGCGAACAGCGCGATGCCGGCGAAAGGCGATCCGCTCGCCGCGAGATAGATCGAGACCAGCGTCATCGACAGCGGCGCGCCGCCGGGTATGAGCGCCATGACGCCGGTGATGACGCCGAGCGTCACGGGAGACGGCACTCCGGCGATGTAGTAGGCGACGCCGAGCACGATGCCTTCGCCGAAGGCGATGATGGTCATGCCGGTCACGGTGGAGCTGATGGTGGCGGGCACCACGCGCGAGATGCGGTCCCAGCGCCCTGGCAGCACGCGTTCGCCGATAAGGTCGACCTGACCCAGGAAGCGCGTACCGTCGCGATAGACGAAAAACAGCGCAATCAGCATGAACAGAAGGGTCAGGAAGAGCGAGAAGGCGCTGCCGCCGGCTGCGACGACGGTCAGGTAGATGTTGCGGATATTCGATCCGCTGACGAGTTGCACGACCTCGCCGAAACCGCCTGGATGACCGAAATAGTGCATCCACTGCTCGGCAAGAAATTCACCGACCCAGGGCAGCGTCGCGATCCAGTCCGGCGTCACCGCGCCCGTCCTGTTCGCCGCGACCACCCAGGATACCCATTCCTGCGTCTCGGCCACCGCATAGCGCGCCACCAGCGCGATCGGCGCGATGAGGAAGGCCAGGATCAGCAGCAGCGCAAGCGTCGCCGCGACCGACCGGTTCTCGCCGGAAAACCGTAGCAGCCGCCGATAGAGCGGCCAGGTCGCGAAGGCGATGACGAGTGCGGCGAGCACCGGCACAACGAAGCCGTGGAAGAAGTAGGCGCCGGCGAGCACGATGAGCACCAGCAGCCAGCGGGCCGCCGTCAGCGGCGGCACAACGGCGGGCCGCGCGGTTCGCATCGGTCCGAACAAGGGGATCTGGTTCTGCATACGCTCTCCCGGCAGCGGCGGCATAGTTGGCACGGTCATCGCCTGCAGCCCGCAAGATTCCAGCAGTAGCGCCGGATTTTTGCATCATCATGTCGGCTGGAACCGCTCGGTTCAACTCCTTACCACCGAAAGGCAAAGCCAAAGATGAAGCGGCTCATCCGCGGACAGATGGCGGAATAGGATTCGGTCGCCGACGAAAATTTATGGAGATCGACCGGCAGGTCGCAGCGACCGGCGTGCCATGACGATTCCCGAGACGAGGATCAGGAATGCTGGATTGATGATTTGAACGGCAAGCAAGGTGTACATGCCGAGCTTGCCGTCCAGATAGGCTCTGAGCGACAGGAACAGCACCGCGTGCACGATCACGCCGCCCAAGAGCATCGCCGCGATCGCGGGGACGCCAAGTCCAGGGCGCCGTAACGCGACCCACATCGCCCACAGCGAGAGCGGCAGGAAAAGCAGGACCGAGGTGAGCAGGCCGGGATTGTAGCCACCGCCCGTGATCGCGGGAGCGATGTGCACGATCGCATTGGCGGCCAGAACGCCGAAATAGCCGAAAGCGATTGCGGGCCACCGCCGCCCCAGAAGGGCGCAGACCGGACCGGCGATCCATACCACCGGAATATTCACCGCCGTGATGAAGGATTCGGGAATGCGGCATTCGGCGACGTCGGCGAAACCGAAGGTGGCGCACAGCGCGCCACGAAACGCGTAATGCACACCCTGCGCGTCGATGCCATGCTCTTCGAACTGATGCAGCATGTAGGCGGCGGTGGCCGCCCATGTCAGCCAGACGATGTCCCTCGTTCGCGGGACGGACCGGTCACCGCGAAGATCGCCCCGGATCAGGCCGAACAGCAGGATCAGCGTCAGGCCGAGCCCGATCCACGGCCAGAGATGCGAGAATGGTACCATCGCAAGACGATAGATGGTGGCTTACTGATGTCAATTATCCGGCGTCCCTGGCTCAGATAATGGATGCGAAAGCAAGGCTAGACGATTGGAAATCAATCTGGAGCGGGTACCGGGAATCGAACCCGGGTATTCAGCTTGGAAGGCTGCTGCTCTACCATTGAGCTACACCCGCAACGTCGACGACACCTCGTGCAGTGGTGGAGGGGGTTGGATTCGAACCAACGTAGGCTGAGCCAACGGATTTACAGTCCGTCCCCTTTAACCACTCGGGCACCCCTCCTGAACTGCGACGGGGTCGAGCGACGAGCGAACTTCGCTACCGCCTGTGCGGCCCGAAATCAGCGAGGGGCCTTATGGCGGCAAGGCCCCGCACTGTCAACACGCCCGCGTTGGAAAAGGGCAACGAAATGACGCCTCCGCCCGCATAGGCAAGTTCGGGTCCGCAGGCTATAAGCCGCGCATGAGCAAGCCCGAAAAGCCGCGCACGGCGAAAGACACGCATTACGCCAAGCTGCGCCGTGCCCACCGCGACGAAAAGGCCGGCGGCCCGCGACCCTTCAGGCCACGCCAGCCGGTCAAGCCGGGCGATCCGCCGTCTGACGGGCTGGTGCGGCTCTACGGCCTGCACACGGTGCGCGCAGCGATCGACAATCCCCGCCGCAAGATTGCCAGGATGCTCGCCACGCGCAACGCGCTCGAGCGGATGGACATCGCCGACCCGACGTCCCTGCCCTTCCCTGTCGAGATCGTCGAGCCGCGCGACATCGACAGAATCACCGGCAGCGATGCGGTGCACCAAGGCGCGCTGGTCGAGGCGCAGCCGCTGGAGCCCAAGGCACTGGCGGAACTTGCCGACACACCGCTGGTGGTCGTGCTCGACCAGGTGACGGATCCGCACAATGTCGGCGCGGTGATCCGCTCAGCGGTCGCATTCGGCGCCGGCGCGCTGATCGTCACGGCCCGCCACAGCCCGCAGGAGTCAGGGGTGCTGGCAAAGGCCGCCTCCGGGGCCCTCGAGCATCTGGACCTCATCGAGGTGCGGAACCTGGCCGAAGCGCTGAACGAGCTTCACGAGGCCGGCTTCCGCACGATCGGACTTGATTCGGAAGGCCCTTCGACCTTCGAGGACACGCTCTCGGGCGACCGGATCGCGTTGGTGCTCGGCGCCGAAGGCAAGGGCCTGCGCCAGAAGACGCGCGAGACGGTGACCGCGCTGGCGCGGCTCGACATGCCCGGCCCCATCCACTCGCTCAACGTCTCCAATGCCGCCGCGGTATCGCTTTACGCCGCTGGGAGGCATCTCAGGCGCTAGAGCCGCGTCAGTTGAACTCGAAGATCGAGCGGAAGATGCCCGGCGCGATCACCGAGATCGGATTGACCTGCACTTGGGGCGACTTGGTGCTGCCGGCCACCTTGTAGGTGATGCCGATCAGGCCGCGGTCGCGGCCATTGCCGAGAATCTGGCCGAGCAGCGGGATCTCCCCGAACAACCTGTTGAGGCCATAGGCGGGCATGAACGTCCCGGTGATCGACATGTTGCCCTTGGCATCGTAGAGCGCGCCCTGGAATGTCGAACCGATCGTCGGCCCGCGCAGCACGCCATTGTCGATGTTCAGATATCCCTTGCCCTTCTCGATCTGTGCGAAGCCGCGCTCGAAGCCGACGCGGGACGTGTCGATCTGTCCTTTGACCGCTTCGTTGAGGGTCCGCGAATCTGCTGTCGGCCGGCTCGCGACGATCGAGCGGAGCCGCGGTTCGTCGACCAGCGTGAAGTTGCGAGCGTCGATCTGGCCACGCAGTGCAGAATCTCCCTGCGCACCGAGCGCCATGGTGATCTTTCCGCCCTCCATATAGGGGTAGATGTCGAGGAACCTCAGCACCGCGCCCGCATTTCCGGATTCCACCTTGACCGAGCGCTGTCCGGACTCGGTGCGGTCAGACGCGGTGAACGAGTCTCCCGTGCCTGTCGTCCCGGACGCATCCAAAGAGAGAATCCGCGAACCCGAGCCGCGATACGCGACCTTGACGTTGGTCATGGCCTCGTTCTGGAAGCCCGCCACATAGGCGACGTCGGCGTCGAGCGTCACCTGGACGGAATCCTTACCCCCTCCGCCGCCTCCGCTTCCGGCAGCCTCCAGGCTCTGCTTGATCAGCGAACGGGCGTCGAAGACGTTGCCCCGTATCGTCACTGCATAGCCGTTGCCGTCGCGCTTGATGTCGACCGAGATATCGTCGTTGCGGTTCAGCTTCACCTGCTGGAAACGCGCGCGCGACAGACCCGACGAGGTGACCGTTGCCGACCCCGCGAGCGAAAAGGACTGGCCCGACAGCTCGATGTCGGAAATCCGCGTCTCCCCGCCGACGGTGTCGTAGCCGAAGGAGAGCTTGGCAGGGATGCCGGGGCCCTTCGACCATCCCGCCCATGGAACGCTGACGCGCGCGTCGGCCAGATCCGCAACGATCCGTCGCGCGGCCCCCTCGCCCGACATTTTCACGTTCACCGGACCGTCCAGAAGCGATTCCAGGCCGGGGGCAACCGCGTTGCGCGTCTTGGCGTCCATGACGAGCGTGATGTCGCGCTTACGCGCCTCGCCGCTGCCGCCGAGCGGTTCGGAAATGTCGAGCGTTGCGGTCATCCCGTTCAGTTTCGCATTTGCCTTGATCTCCGCCACGGTCGGCACGACCTCGATCGTCCCGGATGCGTCGCTGACATTCTGGCCCTCGAAAGGCTTCGCGATCGAAAGTCCGGTATAGGACAGCTTCACCGCCCAACCGAGATTGGACATGTCGGTTTCGGCCTGGAGCGGTATGCGCGCCTCGACATTGCCGCTGACCTGGCCGGAGAGGTCTTCCGGCGCGATCGGAAGGTGGCGCATGGCATCGATCGGTTTGTAGCTCGCAAGCTCAGCCACCGCGTCGGCCGAGCCGGCAATATCGATGTCAAGCTGCCCGATGACCGGAGGCAGTTCGGCACGCCGGATGACGAAAGTGCCGTTGCTCGCGGCAACAGTCCGCCCCGTCGACAGGAAGACGGTTCCGGACGAGAGCCGCACGTCGACATCGGTGCCCTGGAAGCTGATTGATCCGACCCCGTCGCGGACCGGCGGGATCTGGCCGGTCACGTCGAAGCGGGTGCCCGACACCTCGAAATAGCCGGATATCTCGTCCCGCGACAGCGGCGTGCCGTTGCCGAGGCGGCCGGGCGCGACCGACATCGAGAGGCGTGAATTCTTGACCGTGCCGCCGAACAGCTTCTCGTTCGCCCATCTGTGCGCGCCATAAGCGGCGAACCAGGGCCATATCTGCTTGATGTTGCTGACCGTCATTTCGGGCACGGACAGCGCGAGGTCGATTCCCGGCGAGCGCCCTTCGACAAAGGAGATGATCGCGGTTCCCATGACCTGGCCGCTCGACGTGCGCACACCGATGTCGCGAGCGGTCAGCCGCCGGGTCGTGGGGTCGAATGTGCCAGCAATCCGCGCCAGAATCGGCAGGTCGGGTTCGCTCGATCCTTCGGGCGCGAGAAGGGAGCCGTCGCTGACCAGTTCGTAGCGATAATGGGCGGCCTCACCTTCAAGTGCTGGCGCCGGCCCGACGGCGCCGTGCGCCTTGAAACGCGAACGTCCGGCCAGCAACTCCGCGCGCTCGATCTCGATCTTCTGCGCATCCGGCTGGAAGGACGCGGCGATGCTGGCCGAGCCGCGGATGGAATCGCCGCTCGCGAACACGATATCCGCATCGTCGAGCGTCGCATCGACCCGCAACTGTCCCCTGTCCCCCTCCGCCTCGCTGCCCGCAATATCGATGCGCGCAGCGCCGCCGACGCGCATGATCGCAGTCTTGGGATCTCCCTTCAGACTTTCGGGGTCCCGCTCGAATTCCGTCCGGTCGAAGGCAAGCGACGTTGTGAACGCGACCGGCCTCAGGCCTTTCCCGTCGCGATCCGCGGTTCCTTCGAGCCGGAACGATCGACCGGCCCAGCTCGCCACCGCATCGAAGGCAATCGCGCCCGACAAGCCGCGCTCGATCTTGGCTTGTTCAAGGTGGAGTGTCCCGCCAGGCATGCCTGCGGGCAGCAGGATCTCGACATTGGTGAAATCCAGCCTGCGCGTCGCCCCCGCGTCGAAGGCTTCGAACGTGCGATGAACGGCTGAAAAAGCCGCCTTCATGACCAGCCCCGGATCGATCAGCCCGTCGGGGCCGGTCAGAGATGCCAGCGTCGCGTTGGGCCCCTCGCCTGGAGGAAGGGCGGAAAGGCTGATACGCGCGTCCTCTATGCCGGCGCTTCCAAGCCTGACCTGTCCGGTCAGCAGCGGCAGGAAACGGAGGCCGAAACGCAGCGATCCTGCCTCGACAAGGTTCGCTCCGCCGCTGCCGCGGCTGATCCGGACGTCGTCGACCTGGAATGCGATGAAGCGGGACGCGTCGACCGACAGGTGCGGATCGCCCATCGCCGCGTCGACGTCGAACCCGGCCATTCGTGTCAGGGCCGCTTCGGCCTCGATCCGGATCCTCTCCCCGCCGATGCCGGGGATGCCGAAAAGGAAGACGGCCGCGGGCACGGCGAGCGCAACGAGCAGGATCGCGGCGAAGCCCCAGGCGAGGATGGGCACAATCCTGAAGCCCATCTTCGGCTCGGGAACGAGACGCTCCTGCGCGGACGCCGACGGCAGTTCGCTCAACCGGGCGATCTCGTGGCGGCGAAACCGTATCTTCTCGTGCTTCGGGGTCACCTGCTCCAACGAGTCATCCGGTCGGCTTCGAGACTGTCACGGACATGGACGAATCCTCTACGATCATTATATGCGCGAAACCCGGCCGATAATCATCAACAAGGGCGCAGTTATGGCTGATCTGACCGAAGGCGGCATCCCCCCGGACTTCGAGCTTCCGAAGGCGGGAGGCGGCACGGGATCCCTCGCGGAACACGCCGGCAGGCCGCTTGTCCTTTACTTCTTCTGCAAGGACGGTGGCGATGCCTGCGTCAACGAGGCGAAGGACTTCTCACGGCTCAAGCGCGAATTCGACGGCATCGGCGTGGATGTGGTCGGCATTTCGCCGGATGGCGCAAAGTCCAAGGAACGCTTTCGCGCCAAGCACGACGTCACGGTCGACCTGCTTTCCGACGAGACCCGGCAGACGGCCGAGGACTATGGTGTGTGGAAAGAAAAGAGCATGTACGGGCGGACCTACATGGGCGTCGAGCGCACGACGTTCCTGATCGATCCGGAGGGCAGGATCGCAAGGATCTGGCCAAAGGTCCGCGTCGCCGGCCATGCGGAGGAAGTTCTCGACGCGGCCAGGGCATTGGGCAGGGCCGAATAGCGCTGGCTGCCGAAAATCCAGGCAAATCCGCCCATTGGGAAAACTTTGTTAACCCTAACAATGTGTAATCGCGCTCATCTCCAGGCGAGAAGAGTGAACCCGGTGAGCCAGTCCCGTCAGTCTGCAATATTCGGCAAGCGCAAGGAGCCGCACACCGTCATCATCGCCAGAGGCGATCAGATCCGCCACTTCACCGTCCGCCCGTGGATCGCCGCTGTGGCGGGATCCGCGCTCGCGGCGGTAGCGGTCGGATATCTCCTGGCGACATCCTATCTCGTCCTGCGCGACGACCTGATCGGTGCGACCGTTGCGCGGCAGGCGCGCATGCAGCAGGCCTACGAGGACCGCATATCCTCCCTGCGCGCCCAGGTCGACCGCATCACCAGCCGTCAGCTTCTGGACCAGCAGATGATGGAGGAGAAGGTCGGCGAACTGATTTCCCGCCAGCAGGAATTGGCTGCGCGCCAGGCCAAGATCGGACCGCTGCTCGACAGCGCGGCAGACCTGAAGACCTCTTCCGACGAGACCATTCCGACGCCCGCACCGCGGCCGGACGTCCGTGCCGGCCTCGATGCAACGACCCATTCCACGCTGGCAGGCTTCCTGCCCGACCTGCGCGCCGGAAGCGCGAATCTTTCGGCCGCCGACAATGCCGATCGCCTGTTCGTCTCCATCAACCAGTCGCTGCGCTCCATCGAGGCCGATCAGATGGATCGCCTGAAATCGATGACCGAAAAGGCCTACCGGACGGCCGACGCCATCTCCAACGCGCTGGAGGGCGCCGGCCTTTCGATTGCCAAGGGCTACGGCACGAGTTCAGTCGGCGGTCCGCTTGTCCCGCTCGACCAGAGCATGCAGTTCGACGCGGTGGTCGACGAACTTGACGAGGCCCTCACGGCGCTGGACACCGTCAAGGAGAAGGCGCGCCAGCTGCCGATATCGAATCCGGCGCCCGGCAAGCAGGTGTCCAGCACCTTTGGTGTCCGCAAGGATCCCCTTCTAGGAACCCCTGCCCTGCACGCCGGAATGGACTTTCGCGCGACGACGGGCTCGAGCGTGCGCGCCTCGGGAGCCGGCACCGTGGTCACCGCCGGCTGGAATGGGGGCTACGGGCGGATGGTTGAGATAGACCATGGCAAGGGCCTTACGACCCGCTACGCCCATATGAGCAAGATACTCGTCGCCGTCGGCGACAAGATCGAGGCCGGAGACATCGTGGGGCGGGTCGGCAGCACAGGCCGTTCCACCGGCCCGCATCTGCACTATGAGGTCCGCCGCGACGGCAAGCCACTCAATCCTCTGACATTCATCAAGGCCGGCAAGGCGATCGCCGGCCTGATTTGACGTTCTCCGACGGAGACGGAACTACTCGATATCAGCGACGGTCTCGCCGGGGCTGCCCGAGATCTTCTGAGCCAGCGAGGCTTCCATGAACTCGTCGATATCGCCGTCGAGCACATCCGAGGGACTGGTGCTTTCCGCACCAGTCCGCAGATCCTTCACGAGCTGGTAGGGCTGCAGGACATACGAACGGATCTGGTGCCCCCAACCAATATCCGACTTGGAAGCTTCGGACGCATTGGCCACAGCCTCGCGCTTCTTCAACTCTTCCTCGTAAAGGCGGGAGCGCAGCATCTCCCAGGCCTTAGCCTTGTTCTTGTGCTGCGAACGCTCGGCCTGGCAGGCGACCGCGATGCCGGTTGCGATATGCGTGATGCGCACTGCCGAATCGGTCGTGTTGACGTGCTGACCGCCGGAGCCCGACGCGCGATAGGTGTCGATCCGGACATCCGCTTCGGTCACCTGGATATCGATCGAATCGTCGATCACCGGATAGACCCAGACGCTGGCGAACGAGGTGTGCCGCCGTGCGTTCGAATCGTAGGGGCTGATGCGGACAAGGCGATGGACGCCCGATTCCGTCTTCAGCCAGCCATAGGCGTTATGCCCCTTGATGAGCACGGTCGCAGACTTGATGCCGGCCTCTTCGCCGTCATGATCCTCAAGGAACTCGACCTTGAAACCGCGCCGCTCCGCCCAGCGCGTATACATGCGCAGCAGCATCGACGCCCAGTCCTGGCTTTCGGTGCCGCCGGCGCCGGCGTGAATCTCGAGATAGGTGTCGTTGGCGTCGGCCTCGCCGGACAGCATCGTTTCGATCTGGCGCGCGCGTACCTCGCCAGACATCGCCTGGATCGACGCTTCCGCCTCCTCGATTACGGCCTCGTCGCCCTCTTCCTCGCCCATCTTGATCAGCTCGATATTGTCCTCGAGCTTGCTGGTGAGTTCGCGGACGGCACGGATGCCGTCATCCAGCCCCTGGCGCTCGCGCATCAGGGCCTGGGCTTCCGCCGGATTGTTCCAGAGTTCGCCGTCCTCGGCGCGGTTGTTCAGGTAATCGAGCCTCTTGACTGCCTGATCCCAGTCAAAGATGCCTCCTCAGCAGGCTTATGGCCTGCCTGATTTCGTCGACTCGTTTCTCGGTTTCTGCGCGCATGCGCTGGTCTTTTCCTGCAAGGGGCCAGAGGGGAAATTGAATCGGCGCGGACCATAGGGATGGTCCGCGCCGGTGTAAAGGGAAGTCGCCGTGCGAAGATGCGCGGCTCGAACCTGTCAGTAGAGACCGCCGCCGCCGGTCTGGATCGCGCGGTTCGCCGATGGCGAAATCTCCTCCGCGGAGCCCGCCGCCATGTCGGAGCCGATCACCCAATAGGTATCGGCCGGGCCAGTGCCGGGCTTGAAGGCTTCGATAATAGCGCCGGGATCGCCCTTGCCGGCGCGCATGCCGGTCTTGCGGTTGACCGCGATGAGCTTCATGCCCTCCGGCACACGGAAGTCGACCGGACGCTTGTCCTTGAGAACGACCTGCATGAACTCCTTGAAGATCGGCGCAGCGAGCCCGCCGCCCGTGGAACCCTTGCCCATCGGAACGGGATTGTCGTAGCCCATGAACACACCCACCACGAGGTCCGGCGTGAAGCCGACGAACCAGGCATCCTTTTCGTCGTTGGTCGTTCCCGTCTTGCCGGCGATCGGATGGCCGAGGTCGGACAGGATCACGGCCGTGCCGCGCTTGACGACGCCTTCCATCATGGAGGTGATCTGGTAGGCGGTCATCGGATCGAGCACCTGCTCTGAATTGTCGACGATTTCCGGCTCCGGCTGATCCTGCCAGCTCGTCGCGACGCAGCCCTCGCAGGAACGCGTATCGTGCTTGAAGACCGACTTGCCGTAGCGGTCCTGGATGCGGTCGATCAGCGACGGTTTCACTTCCTTGCCGCCATTGGCGATGATCGCATAGGCCGTGACCATGCGCATGACCGTCGTCTCGCCCGCGCCCAGCGCCATCGGCAGATAGGGCGCCAGACTGTCGTAGATGCCGAACCGCTCCGCATATTCGACGACGAGCTTCATGCCCATGTCATTGGCAAGGCGGACTGTCATCAGGTTTCTGGAGCGCTCGATGCCGGCTCGCAGCGTCGAAGGCCCGGCGGACTCGCCGCCATAGTTCTTCGGCTCCCAGACCTGGTCGCCCTGGCGGATCGTGATCGGCGCGTCGAGCACGACGGAGGCCGGCGTGTAGCCGTTGTCCAGCGCCGCCGCATAGACGAACGGCTTGAACGAGGAGCCGGGCTGGCGCATCGCCTGCGTCGCACGGTTGAATTCGGACGATGCAAAGGAGAATCCGCCGGCCATGGCGAGCACGCGACCTGTATGCGGGTCCATGGCGACGAGCGCGCCTTCAACCGCCGGCCGCTGCCGCAGGATCCAGTTGCCCTTCGCCTGATCCTTCTCGACATAGACGACGTCGCCCGGCACCAGGACATCCGCGGGCGACTTCGCCTTCACGCGCTGGCCGCTCACGACATGACGCATCGCCCAGCCCATGTCCTCGACGGACAGGCTGATCTCCTCGCGCTCCTTCGACAGGTCACCCGACACTTCGCGGCCCGGCTGCAGTCCCAGCCGGAGGCCCGACGAATCGGACTCCAACACTACCGCCAGCCGCCATTCCGGCACGTCGTAGAGCGCCTTGATCTCGCCCAGCGGCACGCCCCAGTCGGCGCCGAGCTCGATCTTCTTCTCCGGACCGCGATAGCCGCGCAGCGTATCAAACTTGATCAGGCCGTTGTGCAGCGCCTGGCGCGCCTCGACCTGCATCTTCGGGTCGATGGTCGCACGCACCGACAGGCCGCCCTCGTAGAGCGCGGTCTCGCCGTAGCGGGCGATGATCTCGCGGCGTACTTCCTCGGTGAAATACTCGCCGGCGAAGAGATAGGTGCCGTTGCGGCGCGGCTTGACGTCCAGGCCGGTGGCCTTCGCCTTCTCGCCCTCTTCCTTCGACACGTAGCCGTTCTCGACCATCTGGTCGATCACCCAGTTGCGGCGCTCGATGGCGCGGTCCGTGTGGCGGAACGGGTGGTAGTTGGACGGCCCCTTCGGCAAGGCCGCGAGATAGGCCGATTCAGCGACGGTCAGTTCGTTCACCGACTTGTCGAAGTAGGTGAGCGCAGCGCCCGCGATGCCGTAGGCGTTCAGGCCGAAGAAGATCTCGTTGAGATAGAGTTCGAAGATGCGGTCCTTCGAATAGGCCTGCTCGATGCGGAACGAGAGGATCATCTCTCTGATCTTACGGTCGTAGCTCTGCGTCGAATCGAGCAGGAAGTTTTTGGCGACCTGCTGCGTGATGGTCGACGCGCCGACCGGACGGCGGCCGGAGCCGGCGTTCTTGATGTTGGTAACGACCGCGCGGAACAGGCCGGTCACGTCGACGCCAGGATGCTGATAGAAATTCTTGTCCTCGGCCGAGAGAAAGGCCGCCTTGACCCGATCTGGAACCGCCTGGATCGGCAGATAGAGCCGCCGCTCCCGCGCGAACTCCGCCATCAGGGCGCCGTCGGACGCGTGTACGCGGGTGGTGACCGGCGGCTCGTAGTTGGCCAGCACCTCGTAGTCGGGAAGGTCCTTCGTCACCTGCGACAGGTACACTGCAACGCCACCGGCGACGAGCAGCGCCAGAGCAACGCCGATGCCGAAGAAATATCCGATCAGGCGAATCATGCTCGCTCCAGTTTCGATCCGGTCTTACGCAAGTCCGGCGACATCGTTCCCGCAGGCGCCCGGCCCGCCTGCACCACGCCATGTCGCCTCCATGTGCGCGCCATGTGTGGAAATTGCGGCAAGGTCCAGCCCGCAATGCAGGAACAACGACTTATTGGCACCGCTGTGCCGTTCCTGCAACGCGGAACGAACCGTCGCGTCATCCTCCGGCTCCTGCCCGGTCGCCCGCGAAAGCACCGATCGCGCCGCAGATGCTGCCGATCGCCTTCTTGCGCCACTCCGGATCCTTGAGCCGCATCTCGTCTCCGGCGTCGGAAAGATAGCCGAGTTCGACAAGCACCGATGGGACGTCGGGGGCGCGCAGGACCCGGAAACCGGCCGAGCGATGCGGGTTCTTGATCATCTCGATCTGCGTCGACAGTTCCCCAACCAGCGTGCGCGCAAATCTGAGCGAGAACGAATGGGTCTCGCGCCGCACCAGATCGGTCAGGATGTCCGCTACGTCGCGGTTCTCATCCGAGACCGCTATCCCTGCTACCTGATCGGCTAGGTTTTCGCGTTCCGCAAGCGCGCGCGCATCCTCGTCGGAGGCCCGGTCGGACACGGTGTAGACCGTCGCGCCGTTCACCCCCTGCGCGCGGATCGTATCCGCGTGGATAGAGATGAACAGGTCGGCCGCCGCCTGCCGTGCGATCCGCACACGCTCGTCGAGACGCAGGAACTCGTCCTTCTCGCGGGTCATGACGATGCTGTAGCGGCCTTCCTGCTCGAGTTTCTGCTTCAGTTCCATCGCGAAGGCGAGCGTGATGTCCTTCTCGACGGTGCCCGTCAGGCCCGCGGCCCCGCCGTCGATGCCGCCATGGCCGGCGTCGAGCGCGATGGTGAAGCGCTTCGGAGCGGCTGTCTCTTCCGGCTTTCCCAAGGGGTCGCTTTTCGGCACCTCGGTGGATCCGGTCTTGTCGGCCTGGAGAAGCAGGGCCTGCTCGAATTCCTGCTCGCTCGCGGCCACAAGGTCCACGACGAGCCTGTATCCTTCCGAGGTCTCGTTCTTGAGCACGTCGAACGCTTCGACCTTGAACGGCCCCTTCCCGCCGACAATCATACGGGAGCGGCCGGCATCGAGATGGCCGTACCTTACCTCCCGCACCAGACCGCGCGGCTTCACCGAATCCGGCTCGATCACGAAGGCCGCCTCCGGCAGGTCGATCACGAGACGATGCGGCGATCGCAGAAGGAACCACCGCACGAGCGGCTCACGGTCGAAATGCACCAGCAGCCGGACGCGCGTGGCGTCACCCGCCATTGTGAACTGCGTCGCCCGCAGGAGATCGCCGGCCTTTTCCTCGGCGGAAGCTGAGACGCAGGAGAAGGACACGCACGCGAGAATCGTAAGAACGCACGCCAGCAAGCGTCCGAAACCCTTCGATAGCCACGAAAGACGGCCTTGCAGACTGGACAAACGCGCTTCCCCTGTTTTCGGCCGGGCGGCCTGCCTACATGACTGTTGCGTCCAAACGTTCGTTAATGATTGGTAGCGGCATTTGGTTAACCAAGCATTGCCGGAGGCCTTTGCGGGAAACCGTCGCGGGCATCGCTTTGCCGGCGTGGAAATCAGGGTTGCCATCGCACCTGCCAGACCATAAAAGCAACCATGGGTCACTTCAATGCCCGGAGCCGCGCGGCGGCGTTGCCAGCATTCCCTCACCATGCAGGCCACGAAGATCGCGACCGATGCTCCGACAGCGGCAGAAGAGACTTCCTTGAATTTCTTCAAGGTGTTTCGGGATATTCGGAACCCTTTGCGTGAGGAAAGCGGCCGAAGCCTCGGTTTCGCGCCGGCTCTGTATGAGCAAAAATGAGCTGGTCCGGCATGCCCGGGCCTTGGTTGAAACGGAGCTGCCGGGCCAGGCAATGTTTGCAGGCGCCATCACGAAACTCTCAGGACCTTCCCGCGCCACTTTGGCCGCGGACGTCGGAGTTTCGGCGCCGATAGGCCCGAACGCGGACTTCCCATTGTCCGGCACGACCCCAGACCGCCCCTCGCAGCGCCTGCTGCGGCGTTTGGCGCGGCTCCCGGCTGCCGGGGAGATAAACATACATGCCCAACAACAAAATGCTGATAGACGCCTCCCACCCGGAGGAAACGCGGGTCGTTGTCACCCGCGGTAATCGTATCGAAGAATTCGATTTCGAATCGAGAGACAAGAAGCAGCTTCGCGGCAACATCTATCTTGCCCGCGTCACGCGGGTGGAGCCGTCGCTTCAGGCGGCCTTCGTCGAATATGGCGGCAACCGTCACGGGTTCCTCGCCTTCAGCGAAATCCATCCCGACTACTACCAGATTCCCCTGGCCGACCGGCAGGCGCTGCTGAAGGCGGATGCCGAGGATGCGGAAGCCGACGAGGCCGAGGAGGAGGACAAGAAGTCCCGCCGTCGGCGCGGCGGCAAGAACCGCGGCCGCAACAGCGACCAGAGCCGGCGCGATTCGGCGACCTCTGCCAAGTCGTCCGACGACGAAGCCGAGGCCGAGGCGACGGAGGCGACCGAGTCGGAAGATGCCTCGCCCACGGCTTTCGCCGAGACTGAAACGGCGGACGACACGGCAGTCTTTTCCGAAGAGCACTCCGCCGACGAACCCGCTGCTTCGTCAGATGAGCCGGAAGACGGCAAGACGATGCTCGCCGAGATCGAATCCGACGTGGTTTCCGAAAGCGTCGAGGAAGCCGCCCGCAACAACGAGGGCGAATCGGGCGGCGGCGATATCGAGGAAGTGTCCAGCTCCGGCGGTGGCGAGGACGACGTAGAGTCGGTCGGCGCCGAAGACGCGCTCGAGGAACTGCCGAGCCGTGCACCGCGCCGGCCCAACCGGCGCCAGTACAAGATCCAGGAAGTCATCAAGCGCCGGCAGATCCTGCTGGTGCAGGTCGTCAAGGAGGAGCGCGGCAACAAGGGTGCGGCGCTGACCACCTATCTGTCGCTGGCTGGTCGTTACTCGGTGCTGATGCCGAACACGGCACGCGGCGGCGGCATCTCCCGCAAGATCACCTCCGCGGTCGACCGCAAGCGCCTCAAGGACTTGGTCGAGGATCTGGAAGTGCCGCAGGGCATGGGCGTCATCCTGCGCACGGCCGGCGCCAACCGCACCAAGGCCGAGATCAAGCGCGACTACGAATATCTGATGCGCATGTGGGAGACCGTCCGCACGCTGACGCTGCAGTCGACCGCCCCTGCCCTCGTCTACGAAGAAGGCTCGCTGATCAAGCGCTCGGTGCGCGACCTCTACAACAAGGACATCGAGGAGATCCTGGTTGCCGGTGACGACGGCTACCGCGAGGCCAAGGATTTCATGCGGATGCTGATGCCGAGCCATGCCAAGGTGGTTCAGCCCTATCGCGATCCGATCCCGATCTTTGCCCGCAACGGCATCGAGGCGCAGCTCGACCGGATGCTGCAGCCGCAGGTGACGCTGAAGTCGGGCGGCTACATTATCATCAACCAGACTGAGGCACTCGTCTCGATCGACGTCAACTCGGGACGCTCTACCAAGGAGCACTCGATCGAGGAGACGGCGCTCCACACCAACCTGGAAGCCGCCGAGGAAGTCGCGCGCCAGCTCAGGCTGCGCGACCTTGCGGGCCTGATCGTCATCGACTTCATCGACATGGAGGAGAACCGCAACAACCGTGCGGTGGAGAAGCGGCTCAAGGATCATCTGAAGAACGACCGTGCGCGCATCCAGGTCGGCCGGATCTCGCATTTCGGCCTGCTGGAGATGTCGCGCCAGCGTATCCGCGCCAGCGTGCTCGAATCGACCATGAAGCCCTGCCCGCATTGCGGCGGCACCGGTCACATCCGGTCGGATTCGTCGGTCGCGCTGCATGTCGTGCGCGCCATCGAGGAGTTCCTCATCAAGGACGCGCGCAATCACATTACGGTGCGCACGCCGGCCGCGACCGCGCTCTACGTGCTCAACCACAAGCGCCGCAACCTGACCGAGCTCGAGGAGCGTTTCGGCCTGACGATCTCGATCGAGGCGGACGAGACGCTTGGCAACCAGCTCTACGCGATCACCCGCGGCGCGCCGGTTGAGCGCCCCGTGGTCACAACCATCACGGAACTGCCGATCACCGGTCCGGTCGAAGAAGAAGACGTCGACGTCGACATTGAGGAGATCGAGGACGAGGAAGTCGCCAGCGAGGAGACGGAGGAACGCCGTCCGCAGCAGTCGCATGGCGAACGCCATGAGGGCGATGGTGAGGATGGCGGGCGCCGCAAGCGCCGTCGCCGTCGTCGTCGTCGCGGCGGCCGCGATCGTGACGGCGCCGAGCAGGGCTCGCATCCGGCCGAACAGTCGGCATCGGATGACGCAGTGTCGGACGACGCTACTGTCGAGGAGGTCGAAGACGAAGGCGGCGAGGAGACCGAAGCTCCCGAGAGCGAGGCCGTAGCAGCTGACGACAGTTCGAGGAAGCGGCGGCGCGGCAAGCGCGGCGGACGCCGCAACCGCCGCGACGAATCCGACACCGCCAGCGAAGACGCCGCAACCGAGACCACGACCGAGTTCGCCGAGGAAGAAGGCTTTGTCGCGGCTCCTCCTGTGGAGGAAGCGCAGCCCGAGGCGACCGCTCCGGCGGCCGAGGCCGAACCGGAAGTGGTGGAGGCTGTCGAGGCGCCAGTGAAGAAACCGCGCCGCGCACCGCGCAAGACGAAGGCTGCCTTGGCCGCGGAGGCTGCAGCCGCGGCGGAGGCCGAGGTTGCGGCCGCCGCTCCGGCAGTCGCCGAGCCGGAAGCAATCGTCGTCAGCGAGCCGACGGCGGCTCCGGCGGCGGAGGAGCAGCCGGCTCGTCCGTCCCGGCGGCGTCCAGGCGCAACCGACATTGACGCGCCGGTCGTGCCGAAGGTGAGCTCGAACGTCACGGAAGACGGCACCGAAGAGAAACCCAAGCGCGCCGGCTGGTGGCAGCGGAAGAGCTTCTTCTGATCGCAGATCCTGTTTGAAAGCCCGCGCGGTCATCCGGCCGCGCGGGCTTTTCTTTGCGCGTCTCGGAGCAATAGGCAGTCTAAGCCGCGTGAACTATGCCGGTGGTGAAACCTTCGGCGCGAAGATCGACCAGTTCATCGCCTTGGCGAGCTTTTCGAGCGCAATCGATCCGAGTTTCGAATTGCCGTTCTCGTTGAGGCCGGGCGACCAGACGGCAATCGAGGCGACGCCCGGCACGACGCACAGGATTCCGCCGCCGACGCCACTCTTGCCCGGAACGCCGACGCGGAAGGCGAAATCGCCGGAACCGTCGTAGTGACCACAGGTCAGCATCAGCGCGCTGATGCGGCGCGCACGCTCGGAAGAAACCACGGAGTGGCCCGTCTCCGCATGGCGGCCGTCATGCGCGAGGAACCGACCGGCAAGCGCAAGCTGGCGGCAGGACATCGCAATCGCGCAGTGATGGTAATAGACCCCCAACGCCATTTCCGGCGCATGCGTAATGTTGCCGAACGAGCGCATGTAGTTGGCGAGCGCCACGTTTCGGAACCCGGTCGCCTGTTCCGACGCCGCCACCTGATGGTCGATGTAGACTGTATCGTCGTCGGCGAGGAACTGGATGAAGCGCAGAATCTCGCCAATCGCCTCGCGGGGCTGATGGCCGGACAAAAGCACGTCCGTGACGACGATCGCCCCGGCGTTGATGAAGGGATTGCGCGGGATACCACGCTCGTGTTCGAGCTGGATGATCGAGTTGAACGGATTTCCGGACGGCTCCCGTCCGACGCGTCTCCACAGTGTGTCGCCGACCTTGCCGAGTGCGAGCGTGAGGGTGAAGACCTTCGACACACTCTGGATCGAGAACGGGATTTCCGCATCGCCACGCGCGATCAGCCGGCCGTCATTCAAGGCAACAGCAATGCCGAACCGACCCACGTCGACCTTAGCCAGCTGTGGGATATAGGTCGCGACATCGCCGCGGTCCGGGCGCGCGGCCATTTCGGCGGCGATCTCAGTCAGAACGGTTTCGATGTCGGCGGCCATCCGTCTCACCTCAGCCAGTCGGCCAGTCGCTGCATCGCAGTCTCGATCTCCCGCACGCTGCCGGCATAGGAAAACCGCATGAAGCGGTTGCCGTTGGCAACGTCGAAATCGTGACCCGGCGTCGCGGCCACATGCGCCTCCGCGATCATGCGGCGCGCAAACTCCATGCTGTCATTGGTATGGGCGGAGACGTCGCAATAGGCATAGAATGCCCCGTCCATCGGCGCGGCGATGCGGAAGCCGAGTTCCGGCAGCCGCCGGAGCAGCATCACGCGGCTCTGCCGATAAGAGTCCTTGATCGCCTCGAGTTCGGCCGTCGCGCCGAACGCTTCGCAAGCTGCCACCTGCGACAGTTCCGGCGCGGAGATGTAGAGGCTCTGCTGCAGGCGCTCGATAGGCCGCACCAGCTCCTCCGGCACAACCATCCAGCCGATCCGCCAGCCGGTCATGCAATAGTATTTCGAGAAAGAGTTGATGACGACCGCATCCTCGCCAAAGACGAGCGCGGTGACGTCGGGCGCTGCATAGGCGAGCCGATGGTAGATCTCGTCGGAGATCGCCGCGATGCCGAGCGCACGCGTCCTTTCCAGTATCCGGCCAAGCTCGGCCTCCGGAATCACCGCTCCGGTCGGATTGGCGGGACTGGCGAAGAGCACGCCGGCCAGCGGCGCGGCCCGGTGCGCCTGTTCCAGCAGTTCGGCGGTCAGATAGCCCTCCTCGCCGAGCTCGATCTCGACCGCCTCCAGTCCGAGCGCCGCAAGGATGTTGCGGTAAGCCGGATAGCCCGGCGAGGTGATCGCGACGCGGTCGCCGACGTCGAACATCGCGAGAAAGGCAAGATTGAACGCCGCCGAAGACCCCGTCGTCACCACGACCCGCGCCGGCGCGACCTCGACCCCGTAGTGCTCGGCGTAATGCGCGGCGATCGCCCGCCTCAGCACCGCAATGCCGAGCGCGTCCGTATAGCCGATCTGTCCCCGGATCAGTGCGGCGCTCGCGGCCTCGCGCACGGCGGCCGGCGCGCTCCCCGACGGCTGACCGACCGCCATCGAGATCACATCGACGCCCTGCTGGCGGAGCCGGTTCGCCTCGGCCAGAACGTCCATCGCGTGGAACGGCTCGATGCGGCTGCGTCGTGAGGTGCTGATAACCATGAATGCTCCGGTCTGCGAGGCGCGCCGCACATTTGCCGGAATGGTGTGGGGATCACAAGTTCAGGAATGCCGCGTTTCGCCTTTTAATCGTCTGCTTGCTCGTCTAGGTGTAGCCCCCGACATGACCGCATTCACAGACACCAGCAGCTTGACGCGACGCCTCGCGCACGGCGCGCTCGCCGTTGCGGTCGCCGCCCAGTCCTTCTGGTTCGCCCCGCCCGCGAAGGCGCAGCAGCGCGGCGTGCCGATTGTGCGTGACGCGGAGATCGAGGCGCTCGTGCGCGATTACGTCCGCCCGATCCTCAAGGTGGCGGGCCTTACGAAGGCCGGGGTCGACGTCATTCTGGTCAACGACGACAGCTTCAACGCATTCGTCGCCGGACGGCGTATGTTCATCAATACGGGCGCACTGCTGACGGCGGAGACGCCGAACGAGATCATCGGCGTCATCGCGCACGAAGCAGGACATCTGGCCGACGGCCATCAGGAGCGGCTCCGCGATCAACTGGCGCGCGCCCAGACCATGGCGGTGGTCGCCTCACTGCTCGGCATCGGTGCGACGGTGGCTGGTGCCGCGGCCAATTCGGGCGACATGGCGCGCGCCGGCACCGGCATCGCCATGGGCGGCGCGGAGGTGGCGCGGCGCACCCTGCTCGGCTACCAGCGTACCGAGGAAGCCGCGGCCGACATCGCGGCCCTGCGTTATCTCGACGCCACCGGCCAGTCCGCGAAGGGGATGCTGACCACGTTCGGCCGCTTCCAGAGCGCGCTGGCGCTGAGCGGTGCGCGCATCGATCCCTATCAGGTCAGCCATCCGATGCCGCGCGACCGCATTGCCAACCTGACCGAGCGCGCACAGAAGAGCCAGCATTTCGGCGCGATGGACCCCCCGGCCCTGCAACTGCGCCACGACATGATGCGCGCCAAGATCGCCGCCTTCACCGGCGGCCAGGGCGCTACGTCGCGCATGTTCCGCAAGGATGCACGCGGCATCCCTGCCCTCTATGGCGATGCCATCACCACCTATCTCTACGGCAATCCCCGCGCAGCGCTGAGCAAGATCGACGCCCTGATCAAGCAGCAGCCGCAGAACGCCTATTACCACGAGATGCGCGGCGACATCCTGATGAAAGCAACCCGCGCCTCAGAGGCGGCGGAGGCCTATGCCCGCGCGGTCAAGCTCGATCCGTCGCGCTCCGGGCTGATCAATGTCAGCTACGGCCAGGCATTGCTCGCGGTGGGCACGCCGGATGCCGTGAAGCGGGCCGTCACCGAGATCAACAAGGGCATAGAGCGCGATCGGGAAAACCCCTCGGCCTATCGCCCCCTCGCCCAGGCCTACGGCCAGTTGGGCGATATCGGGCTTGCGGAACTCGCGAGCGCTGAAGGCGAATATTATTCCGGCAAGTACCTCGACGCGAAGATCTTCGCGGCGCGGGCGCAGACCAAGCTGAAGCAGGGCTCTCCCGCCTGGCTGCGCGCCCAGGACATCATCAACTACCGCGAAGCGGGAAAAAAGCGGAAGTGACCCGACAGGGTCGGAAAGAGGACAGGTTCGCACGATGAGCAAGACGCTCGCACTCGGTCTCGCAGGTGTCGCGGTCTCCGCGGCCATGCTCGGCTTTGGTTTCTATGCAGGCAAGCAGCAGCCGGCGATCGCCGCGGCGACGCCTCCCGCTGTCGCGGCGCCCATCCAGGGACGAGCGCAGATCGAGCAGGTCGTGCGCGATTATCTGCTGGCCAATCCCGAACTGATGGTCGAGGTGCAGGCCGCCCTCGAATCTAGGCAGGAGGAGAAGCAGCGTGTCGCCCAGCAGTCAACGATCGCGTCCGACAAGGACCTGATCTTCAACGGCAAGTATGATGGCTGGGGCGGCAATCCGCAGGGCAACGTCACGCTGGTTGAGTTTTTCGACTACAATTGCGGCTTCTGCAAGCGCGCCTTCCCCGATATGCAGGCCCTCGTGAAGGACGACCCGCAGGTCCGCGTCGTCTACAAGGAGTTCCCGATCCTCGGACCAGACTCTCAGAAGGCTCACGTCGTATCGATGGCGTTCCGCGCGCTGATGCCGCAGAAGTGGACGGAGTTCCATCATGCGCTGATGGGCATGTCGCGCGCTACAGAGGAAAGCGCGCTCCGAATCGCTCTTTCGCTCGGCGCCGATGAGGCTGCCTTGCGCAAGGAGATGGAGAACCCGCAGATCGGCGCAGCCTTCGAGGAGACATACAACCTCGCCACCAAGCTGGCGATCACTGGCACACCCTCCTATGTCGTCGGCAAGGAGGTCGTGTTCGGCGCGCTCGGCAAGGCCGTGCTGGAGGAAAAGGTCGCGCTCGCGCGCGGCTGCGGTGAGGAAACCTGCTGAAAACCCCACTATCGGCGCCCGCGTTTGTGGACATCCCGACAAGACACTTGCGCTTGGCGGCGCACACTTTAAGCCGGACCGGTAGACGGCGGTCGCTAGCGGCCGCCGTTCCTGGATGGAATACTGAATGACGAAACTGGTCTACGTGCTCAACGGCCCGAACCTGAACATGCTGGGGGTACGCGAACCCGGCATCTACGGCGGCAAGACCCTTGCGCAGATCGGCGAGGATTGTGCGGTCGAGGCTGCCCGTCTCGGCCTCGGCGTCGAGTTCCGTCAGTCGAACCACGAGGGCGCACTGGTCGACTGGATCCAGGAGGCAGGCGCCAAGGCGAAGGGATTGGTTATCAATCCCGGCGCCTATGGCCACACCTCCATCGCACTCCACGATGCGATCCGCTCCGTCCAGCCTCTGCCTGTCGCAGAGGTCCACCTTTCCAACATCCACGCCCGCGAGGAATTCCGTCACAAGACCATGATCGCGCCCGTCGCGACCGGAATGATCTGCGGCTTCGGCCCGCTCGGCTACCTTCTGGCGCTTCAGGCGCTTGCCGCGCGGATCTGACCAAACGACAAGGAAACGCCATATGTCGACCAAGAAGACCGGTATCGACCAGCAGCTGATCCGCGACCTGGCAAGCATACTGGACGATACGAACCTGTCCGAAATCGAGGTCGAGCAGGGCGACCTGCGCATCCGCGTGTCGCGCCAGATCAACGTGCAGGCCTACGCCCCGGCGGCCCAGTTCGCAGCGCCCCCCATGGCCGCGCCTGCCACTGCCGCGCCGGCTGCGTCCGCTCCGGCAGCTGCCGTCGACACGTCGAAGAACGCCGTCCCCTCGCCGATGGTCGGCACTGCCTATGCAGCCCCCTCGCCCGACTCCAAGCCCTTCATCGAGGTCGGCCAGCAGGTGCGCGAAGGCCAGACGCTGCTGATCATCGAGGCGATGAAGACGATGAACCAGATCCCCTCGCCGCGCTCCGGCACGGTGACGGCCATCCTGTTCAAGGACGCACAGCCTGTCGAATACGGTGAACCCCTCGTCGTGATCGAGTAGGGAGGGGAAGGCTTACGCCATGTTCCAGAAGATACTCATCGCCAATCGCGGCGAGATCGCGCTGAGGGTTCTGCGCGCCTGCAAGGAACTCGGCATCCAAACGGTGGTCGTGCATTCGACCGCGGATGCTGACGCCATGCACGTACGGCTTGCGGACGAGAGCGTCTGCATCGGCCCGCCGCCGTCGCGCGAAAGCTATCTCAACATTCACCAGATCGTTGCCGCCTGCGAGATCACCGGCGCCGACGCGGTCCATCCCGGCTACGGCTTCCTGTCCGAGAACGCCCGCTTCTCCGACATCCTGAAGGCGCACGGCATCACCTTCATTGGGCCCTCTGGCGATCACATCCGCATCATGGGCGACAAGATCGAGGCCAAGCGGACTGCAAAGCGTCTCGGCATTCCCGTCGTTCCGGGTTCCGACGGTGCCGTTTCCGATGAACGCGAGGCGAAGCGCATCGCCGCCGAGATCGGTTACCCTGTGATCATCAAGGCGTCGGCCGGCGGTGGCGGTCGTGGCATGAAGGTCGCGCGCAGTGAGGCCGACCTGGAAGTAGCCTTGCAGACCGCGCGCTCGGAAGCGGGCGCCGCCTTCGGCGACGATGCGGTCTACATCGAAAAATATCTGGAGAAGCCGCGCCACATCGAGATCCAGGTGTTTGGCGACGGCATGGGCAAGGGCATCCATCTCGGCGAGCGCGACTGCTCGCTGCAGCGCCGCCACCAGAAGGTCTGGGAGGAGGCGAACTCCCCTGCCCTGAACGCCGACCAGCGCGCCCGCATCGGCGCTGTCTGCGCCAACGCAATTGCCGACCTCGGCTATTCTGGTGCCGGCACGATCGAGTTCCTCTACGAGGACGGCGAGTTCTACTTCATCGAGATGAACACCCGCCTCCAGGTGGAGCATCCCGTCACCGAAGCCATCACCGGCATCGACCTGGTGCATGAGCAGATCCGTGTCGCCTCCGGCGCCGGCCTTTCGGTCACGCAGGACGAGGTCCGCTTCTCGGGTCACGCGATCGAGTGCCGCATCAATGCGGAGGATCCGCGCACCTTCACGCCGTCGCCGGGCACGATCACGCATTTCCACACGCCGGGCGGCCTCGGCATCCGTGTCGATTCGGGCGTCTATTCCGGCTACAAGATCCCGCCCTACTACGACAGCCTGATCGGCAAGCTCATCGTTCACGGCCGTAACCGGGTCGAGTGCATGATGCGGCTGCGCCGGGCCCTGGATGAGTTTGTCGTCGACGGCATCAAGACCACCCTGCCGCTCTTCCGCGACCTGGTCGGCAATCCCGATATCGCCAATGGCGATTACGACATCCACTGGCTCGAAAAACATCTCGCCAGCCAGGAAAGCTGACGCGGCGAGGCCATGTCGCGCCCCTATGCGCCCGGAGAGAGAATCCCGACCGACCTTCTCCTGAAGGCCTACGCGTCGGGCGTCTTCCCGATGGCCGACAGCGCCGATGATCCGGAGGTCTTCTGGGTCCGGCCCGAGATGCGCGGCGTCATCCCGCTCGACGCCTTCCACGTCCCCAAGAGCCTTGCCAAGATCATCCGCCAGGCGCGTTTCGAAATCGCCTATGACCGCGACTTCGCGGCCGTGATCCAGGGTTGCGCCGAGGAGCGCGACGTCCGCCGCTCGACCTGGATCAACGGCCCGATCCGCGAAGCCTATGGCCGCCTGTTCGAGATCGGCCACTGCCACACCGTCGAGGCGTGGCGCGAAGGCCGGCTCGTCGGCGGGCTCTACGGCGTCTCGCTTGGCCGCGCCTTCTTCGGCGAGAGCATGTTCTCGCGCGAGACCGGCGCGTCCAAGGTCTGTCTCGTCCACCTTGTCGAACGCCTGCGCGCCCGCGGCTTCGTGCTGCTCGACACGCAGTTCACGACTGATCACCTGAAGCGCTTCGGCGCGATCGACGTACCGCGCCGCAAATATGAGCGGCTGCTGGAAGATGCGTTGTCAGGCGAAGCACGCTTCTGAGGACTTCTCCAGGCGTCAGGCGCGCTGGAAGGCGACGTGGATTCCCAGTCCGACCAGCACTGCCCCGCCCGCACGCTGCATCAGCCTCACCACGCGGGTGGACCACTGGAGACGGCCGAGCAGCGATCCGGCAAGAAGGACGCAGACGATGTCGGCCAGCGAGAACATCAGGTTCACGACCGTTCCGAGCAGCAGGAATTGTAGCCAGACTGGGAAGTTCGCACTGGAATCGATGAACTGCGGCAGGAAGGCCATGAAAAAGATCGCGGTCTTCGGATTGAGCACTTCCACGGTGACGCTTTCAGCGAAGGCACGCCGGCCGGACTTGCGCGGCACCCGCGGCAAGCCGGTCCCGTCCATGCCTCGCGAGCGGAACAGGGCAATCCCAAGCCATACGAGATAGGCGGCGCCAATAAGCTTCACGGCGAGATAGAGCACAGGCACGGCGTGAAACAGCACCGACAGGCCGGCCGCCGCCGCAAGGACATGGAAATAGCAGCCGACATGGATGCCGAGGCTGGCCATCAGGCCCGCGACGCGGCCGCCGGCAAGCGTCTGCGCGGTTGCATACAGTATGGCCGGACCAGGCATGAACGCGAAGACCGCCGCCGTGGCGAAGAACGCGGCGAGAACATCGTAACTTGGCATCTGAGGCTCCCGGCTTGATGCCTCGTCCCTTAGACCAGATCGAGACGTCGAGCCAGCTACCGATGAAGCTGTCAGTTCGTCTTCGCAGCCTCGGGCGCCGGAACCTCGGACTTCTGCTTGCAGGATTTCAGCCACACGTCATAGACGGGATGCTCGACGGCGTTGAGGCCCGGGCTTTCGGCCAGCATATAGCCGGTGAAGATCCGGCGGATCTTGCGGTCGAGCGTGATCTCGTCGACCTCGACGAAACTGTCGGTCTTCGGCTCTTCGGTGTCCGGACGCGAATAGCACACCCGCGGCGTCACTTGCAGAGCGCCGAACTGCACCGTCTCGTTGATGTAGACATCGAAGGTTATGATCCGGCCGGTGATCTTGTCGACGCCGGTGAACTCGGCGACCGGATTGGAGATGCGGGTCGGGCCCTTCGGCGTCTCGACGGTTTGCTCCTCCGGCGCGCCCTCGGCGGGCGCCTCGCCTTCCTGAGCGTGGGCAAGCACGGCGAGGATCGAAAACGCGCCAGCGAGAAGCGATGCTTTCAGGAAAGGAGGCATATATGTCTCACCCTGTCGGCCGAATCCCAGCGATGGCCGCGCGACGTATTCCGGTAGCCGCGAAATATGGCGACAAAAGGCGATGCTCAGTTGCCCGGCGTCCAGGCGTCATAGTCGCCCGTCACGCGCGGACGTTCCTGATGGCCGAGGATCGAGCCCTTCGGGCGATACGCCGCCGGTGTGCCGGTCAGGTTGGGCTGATGCGGCTTCTGCCACTCGCGCGGCTTGTAGTCTTCCTTCGACGGGAGGATGTCGGTGCGATGGTGGATCCAGCCATGCCAGCCCGGAGGAATGTCGGTCGCCTCCGCGTAGCCGCTGAAGATCACCCAGCGACGCTGGCGGCCTTCGGAATCGATACCGCCGGTGTAGTAGATGTTGCCATTCTCGTCGCGGCCAACCTCGGTGCCGCGCCGCCAGGTATGGAAGCGGGTTCCGAGTGTTTGGCCGTTCCACCAGGTGAAGAACTGGGTGAGAAATTTGAGCATGCCGGCCCCGGGATCGAGCGAATATCGAACGCTTCAAGCTTTGCTGCTTATGGCCCCGCGGCGCGTGCAAGGCAAGGGGCGGTCGATGCGCAAACTGCCGCGCCGCTAGTCTGACGCCTCGGAGCGGAGCGAAAGAGTGAAGCCGGCATGGCTCTGGGCAAAGCCGAGTCTGCGGTAGAAGCGATGGGCATCGGTACGCGACGCGTTGGACGTAAGCTTCACCTTCGAAGCGCCGAGCGCGCCTGCCCGCTCGATCGCGAAGCGCAGCATCGCCGCACCGATGCCGCGCCCGCGCACGTCCGCTCTCGTCTGCACCGCCGCTACGGTCAGGTGTGTCGCGCCGCGGCCCGACAGGGAGCGGCCGAGGATGGTCTGGAACGTTCCGACCACCTCGCCGTCCAGTTCCGCTACAAAGATCGTATTGGTCGGGTTTTCTGCGATCCAGTCGAAGGCTACGAGATACTCCCGCACGGCCGAGGGATCGGCGGTGTCGCCGTGTCCGCCGAGCGCATCGTCTGCGAAAAGGGCGACGAGTGCCGGCACGTCTTCGCGAAGGGCCACCCGGATCAGCAGCCCCGCCAGATCGCTCGTGACGGTCAAATGCTCTCCTCCCAAGGTCTCACAGAGGGCATGATCGTCAGTCACAATCGCGCCCGATTCGATCCCTAGCAAATTTCCATGCTACACAGCTGATCGGGGAAGGCATGATACCGGATATCATTGCGACACAGGGCAATTGGCTGTTCCGCTGGCGCAGCTACATCCTCCTCGCCTTCATTCCCCTCGGGGCGTGGGCCATCAGCACGCAGGAGCCGATCGAAGCGAACTACGGCGAGATGGCGGATCGCGCGTGGGAACTCTCCTGCATTGCGCTTGCCTTCCTCGGGTTGGCAGTGCGGGTCCTCACCATCGGTCACACGCCGAGCGGCACCTCCGGCCGGAACACCAGGGAGCAGATCGCCGAGACACTGAACACCACCGGCATGTATTCAATCACGCGCAATCCCCTGTATCTCGGCAATGCTATTACCTATGTAGCGATCGCGCTGTTTACGCAGAGCCTTGCCTTCACTCTGATCATGGCGCTGTTCCTTGTGATCTATCTCGAACGTATTATCGCGACGGAGGAGAAGTTCCTCGCGGCGAAGTTCGGTACCGAATATCGTGCCTGGACGGATCGCGTGCCCGTCTTCTTCCCGAAGTTCTCACTGTGGACGGCGCCGAATCTGCCATTCTCCTTCCGCAACGTGCTGCGTCGGGAATATTCGGGCTTCTTCGCCATCATTGTCGCGGTCGTCGCCATAAACTACGCGCATGAGGCTTTTGGCGAAGGCGAGATTCGCATCGGCATCAGCTGGGCAGCATTCCTGTTTGTCGGGACGGCGGTCTATCTAGCCCTGCGTTCGCTCAAGAAGCACACCGACATTCTCAAAGTCGAGGGCCGGTAGCCGAACCATCGGCACGATCTCTATCGTCCTGAGCAAACAGCACCGTCCGAGCCGGCTGATCGGCTCGTCGTTGCCGCCGGGGTTGAAGAAGCCGGCCATCGATGCGACATGTGGGCCAATCTCCAAACTCCGGACATTCCCATGGTCACCTATCTCGAGGCAGCTTCGGCGCCGCTCAAGAACACCGGTCAGATCAGGCTCTACGACGAGGCCGCGTTCGAAGGCATGCGCAAGGCGTGCCGCCTGACGGCCTCCTGTCTCGACGAGCTCGTCGGCATCGTCGCTCCCGGCGTCCCCACCGACAGGATCGATCGCTTCGTCTTCGAATACGGCATGGACCACGGCGCGATCCCCGCCACGCTCAACTATCGCGGCTACACGAAATCGTCCTGCACCTCGATCAACCATGTCGTCTGCCACGGCATCCCCGATGCGAAGCCGCTGCGCGAGGGTGATATCGTCAACATCGACGTGACGTTCATCCTCGACGGCTGGCACGGCGACTCCTCGCGCATATATCCGGTCGGCCGCATCAAGCGCGCGGCGGAGCGGCTTCTCGAGGTGACGCATGAATGCATGATGCTCGGCATAGCCGCGATCCGGCCGGGCTTGCGCACCGGTGTCATCGGCGCTGCGATCCAGAACTACGCCGAGGCGGAGCGCTGCTCGGTCGTGCGCGACTTCTGCGGCCATGGCGTCGGCCTGCTCTTCCACGACGCGCCGAACATCCTGCACTACGGCACCCCCAGCGAGGGCGTCGAGATGCGTCCGGGCATGATCTTCACCGTCGAGCCGATGATCAATCTCGGCCGCCCGCATGTGAAGGTCCTGTCGGACGGCTGGACCGCCGTCACCCGCGACCGTTCGCTCTCCGCGCAGTACGAGCACACGATCGGCGTCACCGAGACCGGCTGCGAAATCTTCACGCTCTCGCCCGCGGGGCTCGACCGGCCCGGCCTTCCGGCTTAGTCTTCCGCCTCGGGCGCTGTCCGGGGTGGGAGACGAATGCAGCCTGACGAGATCGACGAACGCGGTTTGTTTGCCGAAGGGCCACCGGCGAACCTCGACAAGGCCGCGCGCAAGGTGCCGCAACTCGAAAAGCCGCACTTTCATGGCCACCGCGACCGGTTGCGGGAGCGGATGCGCGCGTCCGGCCCCGCCGCGCTGGCCGACTATGAGATTCTGGAACTCCTGCTCTTCCGCTTCGTGCCTCGCGCCGACACCAAGCCGCGAGCCAAGGCGCTGCTGGACCGCTTCGGCACGCTCGCCGAGGTGCTGGGCGCTCCCACGCATCTCCTGGCCGAGGTCAAGGGCATCGGCCCGTCGGTGGCGTTCGACCTGAAGCTGGTCGCGGCCGCTGCCGAACGCATGCTGCAGAGCCAGATCCGTGGCCGTCAGGTTCTGTCGTCGTGGACGCAGGTCATCGACTATTGTCGCGCCGCCATGGCCTTCGAGCCGCGCGAGCAATTCCGTGTCCTGTTCCTCGACAAGAAGAACGCGCTGATCGCGGACGAGGTGCAGCAGGTAGGAACCGTCGACCACACTCCGGTCTACCCCCGCGAGGTGGTCCGCCGGGCGCTCGAACTGTCGGCCACTGCCATCATCCTCGTCCACAACCACCCTTCCGGCGACCCCACGCCGTCAAAAGCGGACATCGACATGACGCGTCTCATCGCCGAGACCGCCAAGCCGCTGGGCATCGCGGTGCACGACCATCTCATCGTCGGCAAGAACGGCCATGCCTCGATGAAAGGCCTGCGATTGTTTTGAAGGCGGTATCGTCAGCCGAAGCGAGACGGCCAACAGATAAAATTCGATTCAAATTTTCTCTATTAACCATTTGGGCCAAAAGTTAACACCGATGGTTAATAAAAGGTTAATACACACTCGAGAATGTCCATACATTTGGAGTTGTGTGTATGCGAACGAATGAACTGGTGGCCGGTCCTGGCGAGGATATTCTTATTCCGGTCAAAGCGGACCCGTATCAGAACAGGACAAGTCTCGAATTCGGCTTTCGCGCCCGCCGCTTCCAGGAAGTGCAGCGCCTGATTGAACGGATCCTGGCCGAAAGGGGGCGTGCCGAAATCCTCGATCTCGGCGGCACGGAAAAATACTGGCTGATCGGAGAGGACTTCATCCAGGCCAACCGGCACCGTCTGCACTTCACCGTCGTCAACAATGAAGAGCAGTCGGTCGAGAAGCCGGATCTCTTTGATTTCCAGTTCGGCAGTGCGACGGATCCTAATCTCTTTCGCGGTCGACGGTTCGACCTCGTGCACTCCAATTCCGTCATCGAGCACGTCGGGATCTGGCGCGACATGGAGATGTTCGCTGCCAACGCGCGCCGCCTGGCGCCGCGCTACTACATTCAGACGCCAAACTACTGGTTCGCCTACGAGCCGCATTTCCGCTTCCCCGGCTTCCAGTACTTGCCGGAACGCGTGCGGGTGGAGATGATCATGCGCTACTCGCTCGGCTTCTTCCGCAAGATCGCCGATCGCCGCGAGGCCGAGGAGATCATCTATCACCACCGACTCCTCTCTACGCGACAGATGCGAACCCTTTTCCCCGACGCGGCGGTCAGCCACGAGAAGCTCTTCGGGCTCAACAAGTCGATCATCGCAATTCGCGACCGCTGAGCGACAAGCTTAAAAAACAAAAAGGCCATCCTCACGGATGGCCTTTTTCTTTTGCACAACTTGAAAGCCGAATTATTCGGCGTCGTCTTCCTTGGCGGCCTTCTTCTTGGCAGGCGCCTTCTTCTTCGGCGCAGCCTTCTTGGCCTCGGCCTTCTCGCCGCCCTCGTCCTCGTCGTCGGCCAGCAGCTCTTCCTTCGAGACCTTCACGTCAGTGACGTCCACCTGGGTCAGGAGATGGTCGACGACCTTTTCCTCGAACAGCGGGGCGCGGAGATTGGCGAGCGCCGACGGGTTGTTGCGGTAGAAGTCGTAGACCTCCTGCTCCTGGCCCGGATAGCGGCGCACGAACTCGAACAGAGCGCGCTGCATCTCGTCGTCGGTGATCTGGATGCCGGCCTTCTCGCCCATTTCGGCGAGAACCAGGCCGAGGCGCACCCGGCGCTCGGCGAGCTTCTGGTATTCGGCCCGCGCCTCTTCCTCGGTCGTATCCTCATCGGCGAAGGTCTTGCCGGCCTGCTGGAGGTCGTTCGTTACCTGCTGCCAGATATTGTTGAACTCGGCCTCGACCAGCTTCGAGGGAGCCTCGAACTGGTATTCGGCATCCAGCGCGTCGAGCAGTTCGCGCTTCACCTTCTGGCGGGTCAGCGCGCCATACTGGCTCTCGAGCTGGCTGCGGACGATCTCGGTCAGCTTCTCGGCCGATTCCAGGCCAAGCGTTTTGGCGACCTCGTCATTGATCTCGAGCTTGCCGGGCTTGGCGACTTCCTTGACGGTGATGTCGAAGGTCGCTTCCTTGCCGGCCAGATGCGCTGCCTGGTAGTTCTCCGGGAAGGTGACCGTGATGGTCTTCTCGTCGCCAGCCTTGAAGCCGACGATCTGCTCCTCGAAGCCGGGGATGAACTGCTTGGACCCGAGGGTGAGCTGCTGGTCGGTGCCGGCGCCGCCGTCGAACGGCACGCCGTCGAGCTTGCCGACGAAGTCGATCGTAACGCGGTCGCCCTCTTCCGCCTTGCCCTTCTTCGGCTCGTAGGTGCGGGCGGATTCGGCCACGCGCTCCATCTGCGCCTGGACTTCATCCTCCGGCAGGTCGAGCACCTGGCGGGTCACCTTGATACCGGTGACATCCTTCAGCTCGATGGCCGGGATCACCTCATAAGCGACGGTGAATTCGAAATCCTTCTGGCCGGCGAGGATGGCTTCCGCCTCCTTCTCGTCCTCGGTCATCTGGACTTCCGGCTGCATCGCAGCCTTCTCGCCGCGCTCGGCGAGGATGTCGCGGGTCGAGTTGTTCAGGATCTCGTTGACGACCTCGGCCATGAACGACTTGCCGTACACCTTGCGAAGGTGCGCCAGCGGAACCTTGCCGGGACGAAAGCCGTTGATGCGGGCTTTGCCCTGCGCGTCGCCGAGGCGGGAGACGAGGCGGCTCTCCATGTCGCCCTTCGGCACGACGACCTTGATCTCGCGCTTGAGGCCCTCGTTCAGCGTTTCCGTGATCTGCATACTCGTTCCTTTGGTCCTCTCGAAATCCCTGTGCTCGAACGGCACACGGCCATTTCGACTGACGGAAATCCTGCCCTGAATGGCTGTTGGTGCGGGTGAAGGGACTTGAACCCCCACGACTTGCGTCACAGGAACCTAAATCCTGCGTGTCTACCAGTTCCACCACACCCGCTCAGAAAGCCCGTCCGGCTCCCCGAAGCGTGCGCTCTATATCACCTCGATTGTGGCGTTCAAAGGAAATTTGCCGGGAAAAATGCCTTTTCGAGGGCGGTTTTCCCCATTCTATCCACAGGGCGAGGGCGTTGTGGTCAGTAGAGCGGTTCCTCGAAAAGCACCGTGTCGCCGTCGAGGAAACGCTTGATCTGTGCCGAGCCGTCGGCGGCGACGGCGGCCACGACCGCAAAGGGGCGCACGCGCATGTCGACCTCGATCGGCTTGCCCTCGCCTTCCGGCAGGTAGAAGCGCTCCAGGCCGTAGTCCACCGACGCGCTTCCACTCGCCGCCGGCGTCCCCGACGCCATACCGGAGACCACCACCTCGCCTGCCTCCACAGCGGGCAGAAGTGCCTTGTCGAAGGCCGCCGACTTCACGCCGAAGTAGCCGTCGTCCTGCTTGCGCAGGAGAAGCCAGACAGGCTTGGCCTCGTAATCGCCATCACCTGTCGGCGGCGGCGTGAACAGCGAGGCCGGAACGGTCGAGATGTCGTAGCCCAGGCGCACATAATCACCACGCAAAAGGTCGCGCGGATCGACGGGCTGGACTTTGAGCAGCACCTCCTGGCCGTTGCGCAGCACGGCGGCGCGCCCGGCGATGTTCCAGGACAGGAAACCAATCTGCAGCACCGAGATCAGCAGCGCGCCAACGAGGACGAGGCGGGAGGATTTCATCATGCGGCTCCCTGGATGGCGGCGCTCGCGGCGATGCGGCGCTCGATACGGATGATGACGAAGGCGAGCACGCCGAGGCCGATGGCCGCGAGCAGGAAGAAGCCGGCGGTCCCCAGCATCGTGCCGACGGTCGCGATGTAGACGAAGGAAATCTCGACGGCAAAGCCGAGATAGGCGAGCCAGCGAACCTTGCGACCGGCCTTGCCGCCGATCACGAGGGCCCCGGCGATCGCCGCGAAAGTCAGCGCGGCAAGCCAGGCGAAATGTGCTTCGTCGACGAACACCACCTGCAGGGTGAACATGCCGACGAGGAAGCCGATGAGCGCCTCAGCCGCGAGCCCCTCGCCCAGGCCGCTCAACCTGTCGACGATATCACCGCCACGCACCGCCACGACGAAGGCAAGCGCCGAGACAAGTGCCATCGCAGCCGGGATTACCAGCAGCTCCGTATCGAAATAGAGCATGAAGAAGTGCGCGATGAGCGAGAGCACGATGAGATGGCGCGCCGGCAGGCTGCGGGTCCACACGGCAACGGCCCAGAGCACGGCGAGAAGCAGCGGATACCACGCGTTGACCTCGAGGTCGAAACTGAAGACCGGCCAAGAGGCCCAGGCCGCGGAAAGGCAGACCGCCGCCGCCGCGAGCACTGGCGAGCGCAGCAGAGCAGCTGCCAGCGCCGTGCCGACGCACCAGACGAGGATCGCCTGCGTCTCGTCGCCGCTGAGGTGATACATCTGCCCGATCAGTGCGATCCCGCCGCCGAAGGCGGCCGCGGAAATCAGCCAGAGCGCCTCGGCGAGTGCTGCGTGGTCGCGCAGCTTGAGGAACGCACCGCCAAGATAGCCGCCGGCGATAACCGCGAAGATCGCCCCGACACGGCCGAGGCGTGGAATCTCCTCCCAGTTCGCCGCAATCAGGATGAGGATGGCCGCAGACATCAGCAGCGCCGCCATGACGGCGAGTACCTGGCCAAAGCCGATGCCTTTGCCGTGATTGGCTGCGACGTCGTCGCGAAGCTGCTGGCCCAGCGCAGCGGAGACAAGTCCCCTCGCTTCCCATCGGGCAATATCCTGCCCCACCTTGTCGACATATCCGGCCATGGTTCTCCCCGTCGTCCGCCCGAACTGACCGTCCGCAGGTATCGGCGCAATGTCGCCCGGCCGCACGATCGCAACCGCCCCATTGCGGCCGTTTCGCGACCGGCAGTTAACCGCCGTTAATGGTGCATTGCACAATTCGCATTGCTGCCATGCAACATTTGCCCTTTGAACGGGAGCCGAACGCACTTATCTCTGGTTCGTAACAAAGATAGACGAATACGAAAAAGAAGAAACGAGCACTGAAATGAACATCATCCGCAACTACCGCAACTGGCGTCGTTACCGCGAAACCGTGTCCGAGCTGAACCGCCTGTCGAACCGCGAACTCACCGATCTCGGCATTTCCCGCAGCGACATCCCCTTCGTCGCGCGCAAGTCGATCTGACGAATATAGAAATCTCGCCAGGGTCTACCTCCTCCCAGACCCTGTGAGATACGGCCGGAGTTTACCTCCTCCCAAACGACGGCCACCGAGACACCCGCCGGACCTCCTCCCCCGGCGGGTGTTTTCGTTTCTGGAGGAATCTCCCCGAATTTCCTGCGCAAACGAGCCGTCTATCGCTCGCCCATCACGCCCCGCGACTTCCACTGGTCGAGAGGCATGATGTCCGGCCTGCCGCCCATTGGTTCATACCAGCTGTCCACCGCCCATCTCGTCCCGCCCTGTTCGGTAAGCACCGCGGTGGAATGAGGATAGCGGCCATCCACGAACATGCCCCGCGAGACGTTGGATTCGACACGGTGGTGCCGGATCAGGCCCCGGCCCTGGAGATAGAGCATCAGGGTGCGCGTGTTGGTCGATTCGTCGATGCAATCCATCTGGCCCATGCGGCCCGACTGGGCGATGGTGGACTTGGCCGTGTCGCGCACGCCAATCGCCTGGCCCGCGCGGGTCTCGAAATAGGCGACCGCCGAGCCGATTGCCTGGCGCTCCGCGTTCGCAGAGCCTTTCCCGCTGGCCATGATCGACGCGAAGCGGCTCGCGTCCGCCGAGGTCAGGGCGAGCGTCGTGCGGTTGCGGCAATCGAAGCCGTGGCAGACGGAAAGCTTCGAGACCGTGGTCTCCTTCTTCACCGCCGAATAGTTCGACGAGGTCGAGACACATCCCGCCGCCAGTGGCATTGTGAGAGCGAAGACGGCAAACAAACTGAATCTGTGCTGCATGGCGCGCAGACTATTCGGCCCTCTCGACACACGCAATCCGCGAGACGTTGTGTTTTGCGCCCTCCGCGACTATTCCACTCTCCATGAGCGACAGATCCATTCATGTCATAGGCGGCGGCCTCGCCGGCTCGGAAGCTGCGTGGCAGATCGCCAGCGCCGGCGTGCCGGTGATCCTGCACGAGATGCGCGGCGTGCGCGGCACCGAGGCGCATAAGACCGACGGACTCGCCGAGCTCGTCTGCTCCAATTCCTTCCGCTCCGACGACGCCGAGACCAACGCCGTCGGCCTGCTGCATGCCGAGATGCGGCTTGCCGGCTCGCTGATCATGGCCTGCGGCGACGCGCATCAGGTGCCGGCCGGCGGGGCGCTCGCCGTCGACCGTGACGGCTTCTCCGACGCGGTAACCGCGAAGCTCGCCGCGCACCCGCTGGTGACGATCGTGCGTGAAGAGATCGTCGGCCTGCCGCCGGTCGAATGGGACCAGGCGATCATCGCCACCGGCCCCCTCACCGCGCCCTCGCTTGCCGAAGCGATCCGCGCCGAGACCGGGGCAGATGCGCTCGCCTTCTTCGACGCCATCGCGCCGATCGTCCATTTCGATACGATCGACATGACGAAGGCCTGGTTCCAGTCGCGCTACGACAAGGTCGGTCCTGGCGGCACCGGCAAGGATTATGTCAACTGCCCGATGGACAAGGCTGAATACGAGGCCTTCGTTCAGGCGCTCCGCGACGGGCTCAAGACCGAATTCAAGGAGTGGGAAGGCACGCCCTATTTCGACGGCTGTTTGCCGATCGAAGTAATGGCCGAGCGCGGCGTCGAGACGCTCAGGCACGGGCCGATGAAGCCGATGGGGCTCACCAACGCGCACAATCCGACAGTCAAGGCCTATGCCGTCGTCCAGCTTCGCCAGGACAATGCGTTGGGCACCCTCTACAACATGGTCGGATTCCAGACGAAGCTGAAGCATGGCGAACAGACGCGCATCTTCCGCATGATCCCCGGCCTGGAAAACGCAGAATTCGCGCGGCTCGGCGGGTTGCACCGCAACACCTACATCAACTCGCCGACGCTTCTTGCGCATGACCTGCAGCTCAAAGGACGTCCCGGCCTGCGCTTCGCCGGCCAGATCACCGGCTGCGAAGGCTATGTCGAGAGCGCCTCGATCGGCCTGCTCGCCGGCCGCTTTGCCGCAGCCGAGCGACTCGGCCGCGCCCCGTCGCTGCCTCCCGCAACGACCGCCTTTGGCGCCCTGCTCGGCCATATCACCGGCGGGCATCTGGTGTCCGACGACGAGCCGGGAAAGCGCTCCTTCCAGCCCATGAACATCAACTTTGGCCTTTTCCCGCCGCTCGCCGCCGGGACGAAGCTCAAGCCTGACGATTTCGAAGGCCGCTTCCGCGGCAAGGACAAGACGATCGCGAAGAAGAAAGCGATCACGGCCCGAGCGCTGGCGGACTGCCGGACGTGGTTAGAAATGACCCCCGGCGCGAAGGCGGCATGAACAGCGATGGCGGGGGATGTTCCACAGCTTCTGCCGCCCGGCCTGCCAGAATCCGAAACGCCGTTTTGGGGTGACTATGACGTATGCTGGAGCGTCTACATTCGATGTTCCAACAGGCGAAAATTGCGCGAGGTCCACATACTGGCGCTGGACAGAGCTATCAAGGAACCGCATGGGCCACGAAAGTGGACCTATGAGCGTGAGGAGCCTATCGAGCCGGCGGAGCGCAATCCGAACGAGCACCGGATCGTTGCTCTCGAGAAGATCAGCGGCCCCTATCGGGATAGCCTCCTATCGGACCTGATGCGGCGACTCTATAATCTGGCGCCCAATTGGAACATCACGGCGCGCCTCGATGAGGACGATCCCCGCGGGATCTATGTGATGGCCCGCCATGTAAAGCAGGATCCGGGCAACAAAACTCCTGCGGTCGTCGACGTTCTTGTGGAACTTGAGCCCGATTGGTCCTCCATCGATCCGTCAGTTGGCCGCTATCTTGGCAGCGGTCAACCAATCAGGATCGCGAAGTAAACCGCAACAAGCTGATCCTCCAAGGAGCTCTCTATGCCGAATCTGACCAGCACCTTCTTCCGCGTCGAGCGCGACGGGCCGGTCGCAATCCTCTCCATGAACCGACCGGACAAGGCCAACGGTATGACGCCGGACTTCTGGACTGACCTGCCGCGGCTGATGACTGAGCTCGACCGCGACGAGACAGTCCGCGTCGCGATCCTGCGTGGCGAAGGCAAACATTTCAGCGGAGGCATGGACCTCGCCGCGTTCGCGGAGATCGCCGCGCTGCTCCAGAAAGAGCCCGGGCGTGCTGCCTATGCGCTGCGCGACATGATCCTGCGGCTGCAGGGCGCCTTCACCGCCATCGAGCGCGCCCGCTTCCCGGTCATCGCCGAGATCCACGGCGCCTGCATCGGCGGCGGCATCGACATGATCACAGCCTGCGACCTGCGCATCGCGTCGGAGGAGGCATACTTCTCGATCGAAGAGATCCATATCGGCATGGCAGCCGATGTCGGCACGCTGCAGCGCTTGCCAAAGCTGATTTCACCGTCGATCGCCGCCGAGCTTGCCTATACCGGCCGGCGCTTCCTGGCCGACGAGGCGAAGGCGATCGGGCTGCTGTCCAGCGTCCTTCCCGACCGCGAGGCGCTCCAGTCGGCCTCCCGCGAGATCGCGCGCGACATCGCCGAAAAATCACCGCTCGCGATCGCCGGCATCAAGCGCAACCTCGCTTACGCCCGCGACCATTCGGTTGCCGACGGGCTCGACTATATCGCGACCTGGAACGCCGGCATGCTGCGGCCGGCCGACCTGATGTCGGCGGTGCAGGCGAAGATGGCGAAGACAAAGGCGACGTTCGCGGACCTGTTGAAGGCCTAGGTCATCACTCCGCCGGCTTGAGCCCCTGCTCCGCCGCGCCGGGCAGCCCCGGTTTGCCGGCTTCCGAAGGGTTTCTCCGCACATAGTCGGCCTTCAGGCTTTCCGAGGTCTCGCGCGAGCCGTCGTGGCTCCAGCCGGGCGGCATGAACACGTAGCCGAGCCGCTGTCGCAGCGTCAGTCCCGGCGCGAAGGCGTCCTTGAACAGGCCGACATATTCGTGGAACGCGACCTTCACAGGATTGAAGGTCCCGATGTTCTTGACGATGCCGTAGCGCGGCCGGTCCTCCTCCAGTTCCTCGACGAAAGTGCCGAACATCCGGTCCCAGATGATCAGCGTGCCGGCGTAGTTCGCGTCCAGGTAACGCGGATTCGTCGCGTGATGGACGCGGTGATGCGACGGCGTGTTAAACACCGCCTCGAACCAGCGCGGTAGCTTGCCGATCGTCTCGGTATGGATCCAGAACTGCCAGACGAGATTGAAGCCGAACACGAAGGCGATGACCGCCGGATGGAAGCCGAGCAGCACCAGCGGCGCCTGCAGCACGAACATGCCGGTGAACAGGCCCGTCCAGCTCTGACGGAGCGCCGTCGAGAGATTGTAGTGCTGGCTCGAATGGTGGTTGACGTGCTCGGCCCAGACCCAGCGCACCCGGTGCGCGATGCGATGGTACCAGTAGTAGCGCAGGTCATCGAGCAGAAAGGCCACGACAAAAACCCACGCCGACAGGCCGAGGTCGAAGAGGCGGTATTGCCACAGCCAGGCGAGCGCGCTGAACGAAACGAAACCGAGCAGCAATCCGGCGACAACGTTCCCGGTGCCCATCAGGAGGCTCGTCAGCGCGTCGCGGGTCTCGAATTCGCCCTTGGCGCGGCCGGTGCGCACGAGCCAGAGTTCGAGCAGGATCGCGACGACGAAGAAGGGAATCGCGATCTCGGTCACGTTGGGAAAGGAATATTGTTCCATCAGGCGGCCCTCCTGTCGACGGTGCGGCGTGTCAGCGCTGCAGCGACCCGGTCCGCAACCTCGGCGCTCTCGAATTCGAACACCGCACCCGGAAAGGTGAAGTCGGAAAAGCGCACCAGAAGCGAGGCTTCGCCGCTCCGCCGCAGCGACGCCACGTCTTCCGGCGCGACCAGACGAGTCAGGAACTTTGCGCCCATCGCGTGGACCAGCCCGATGCGGCCGTCCGCGGTTTCGAGGAATGCAGAGCATCGATCCGTGGTCAGATGGACGGCGCGGACCTCGACATTCGGATAGTCGAGCGCGAACCGCGCACGCGCGGCGTCTGCGCTCACGAGCGAGGCCTTTCTGCTGCCGCCGGTCAGATGGATCAGCGTCACGATCAGGCCGACGCCGACCACCACCAAGGCGGCGAGGACGGGCAAACTCATCAAGCTCCTCCGGCGCGGCGGGTCTCGTTCCGCGTCTTCAACGAAGCATAGCAGCCTTGACGTTTACGTCAAAGTATCACCAGCCGCGTGAGGCGCGGCGGAACAGCAGCCAGTGACGGCGCAGCGCCGAAATATCGGGCGACGGCTCCTGGTAGCCGGAGGACGGATCGATCCTGCCGAGACGCGCGGGCAAAGTCGCCATCGGTAGGAAGGCGGGACGCAGCGAGGTCGGCAAGGCTGAGACCCCGGCTTCGAACGCGCGCAAGTGCTCGCTGGCGAGCGAAACCATCGCGCTCGCGGCCGCCGTCATGGCGGCGGCGTTTTCTCCGGCGACGAAAGCGTCGCGATCGAGCCCCGCGGCGGCGAGAATATCGAGCGGCACGAAGCACTGCCCTCGGGAGCGGTGATACGGCATCAGCCGGATCAGCCGTACAATGCCGGCCGCACATCCCGCGTGACCCGACGCCTCGCCCGCATTCGCCGCCGCTGCGGGATCGAGCACCAGCGCGGCGAGCTGGAAAATCGCCGACACGGTCTCCCCGCAATAGCCTTCGAGATCCGTCCGGCTGGGCATCGGGTCGTCGTAGAGGTCGAACACGCGCGCTTCGAGATAGTCGAGGAAGGTCTGCCTGGGCAGCCGATGGTCGGCAATTGCCTTGAGAAGGGCGATTGCGATCGGATGTCCGCCCCCCGGTTCGTCCGCGGAGATCACGTCGCGCCACCATTGCAACCTGATCTCGCCGGGCATCGGATCCGAGATCAGGTCCCGCACCCTCGCGACTTCCGCATCGAACGCATAGAGTGCGAGCAGTGCGTCACGCCTGTCCTCCGGCGCGTAAAGCACGCTGAGATACCGGTCCTGGTCGGCCTTGCGCACCAGGTCGGCAAGATATGGATCGAGAGATGGCATTCACTCGACCGCAATCAGCGCGGCGGCAACCGCGCGCCCATCTGCGAGCAGCACGTTGAATGTGCGCAGCGCCGCACCCGTCGACATCGGGTCGGAAGAGATGCCGGCGGCCCGTAGGGCTTCCCTCACCGGCTTGGGGATAGGCCGCAGGTCGCGTCCCATACCTACGAGCAGAATCTCGATGTCATCGCTTTCCGCGAACACCTTCGCCAGGTCGTCGATGTCGATCGCCGCGGGATCCTTCGGCTCCCAGCCATAGATGCCGGACGGCAGGCACAGGATCGAGCCGCGATGCGACATGTCCGCGAAGCGGAATCCGCCATTGCCGTAGGCATCGATCGGCGCGCGCCCGGGAAAGTGCGCCTGGCGGATCACGATACCCGGGCCTGTGGGGGCCTGAGCCATGGCTCAGGCCTTGGCCGGGGTCGCCTTGGCGCCTTCCTTCGGCGCGCCCGGCTCGTCGCGGTCGAACATGCCCGGGCGGAGCTTGAACAGGATAAGCAGCGGGCTGGCGATGAAGATCGACGAATATGTGCCGAAGGCGATGCCGAAGATCATGGCCAGCGTGAACGATCGGATGACCTCGCCCCCGAATAGGTAGAGTGCCAGGAGTGCGATCAGCGTGGTCAAGCTGGTCAGAAACGTGCGCGACAGCGTCTGGTTCATCGACAGGTCGAGCAGTTGGTCGAGCGGCATCTTCTTGTAGCGTCTCAGATTTTCCCGGACGCGATCATAGACGACCACTGTGTCGTTGACCGAATAGCCGACAACGGTGAGTACGGCCGCGATGCTCGACAAATTGAACTCGAGACCTAATAGGACGTAGAGCCCGATCACCATGATGACATCGTGCAGCGTCGAGATTACCGCTCCAACGCCGAACTGCCATTCGAAGCGGAACCAGATATAGACGAGCATCGCGATCAGGGCGAGGACAACGGCAATCGTGCCCGCCCGCGCCAGTTCAGACGACACGGTGGGCCCGACCGACTCTACGCGCCTAAACTCATAATCGTTCGCCAGCTCCCCCTGAACTTTGGCGACGACACTCTGCTCGGCATTGTCACCCAGATTCTGGCCGCCGACGCGAACCAGATAATCGCCAATCGCTCCGATCTGCTGCACCTGCACATCGCCGAGGTTTAGATCGGACAAGCGAGATCTAATGTCGCCGGCGTCGCCGGACCCGCTTTTGGCACGGACTTCAATACTGGTGCCACCTTGGAAGTCGATGCCGTAATTCATCGACTTTGTCATGAACAGCGTGACGGATGCGATCGACAGGAAGATCGACAATGCGAACGTGTAGCGCCGCCATGACATGAACGGAATCTTGGTATTGTCAGGAACGATGTTGACGAACCCGCGCGGCAGTTCGGTCGGCCGCTGACGGCGCAGCCAGAACGCAATCATCCAGCGCGTCAGGGTGAAGGCCGTAAACACGGTCGTGGCAATGCCTATGGCAAGCGTCACCGCGAAGCCGCGCACCGGGCCAGAGCCCATGTAGAACAGGATCATGGCCGCGATCAGCGTGGTCAGGTTGGCGTCAACGATCGTCGCGAGCGCGCGCGCGAACCCCGCGTCCAGAGACTGCACGATCGATCGCCCCGCGCGCCGCTCTTCCTTGACGCGTTCATAGATGAGAACGTTGGAATCGACCGCCATGCCCATGGTCAGAACGATACCGGCGATGCCGGGAAGCGTTAGCGTCGCGCCCAGTAGGGATAATGCGGCGACAATCAGGGCAATGTTCGCCGCCAGTGCAATATTGGCGATGAGGCCGAGCGAACCGTAGGCCAATATCATGAAGCCGAGCACCAGCACGGCCCCGATGATCGACGCGACCTTACCCGCCGAGATCGAGTCTGCACCGAGGCTAGGGCCCACCGTGCGCTCCTCGATGATCGTCAGCGTCGCCGGAAGCGCGCCGGCCCTAAGCAGGACGGCAAGGTCGTTCGCGCCTTCCACGGTGAAATTGCCGGAGATCTGGCCGGTGCCGCCGAGGATCGGCTCACGGATCTGCGGCGCGGAGATGACTTGGTTGTCGAGGATGATCGCAAACAGCTTGCCGACATTCTGCTGCGTCGCCTGGCCGAACAGCGTGGCGCCGCGATTGTCGAATCGGAACGAGACGACCGGCTCGCTGGTGCGCTGGTCGAACGTAGCCTGCGCATCGACGAGATTCTCGCCGGAGACGATCACGCGGGTCTCGATGAGATAGGCCTCGGGCGGATCGTCGGTCGAATACATGACGACCGATCCTGCCGGCGGGCGGCCCTCGATAGCATCCTGCACCGGCATGGTCGAATCGACCATCTGGAACGTCAGCTTCGCGGTCTGGCCGAGGATGTCCTTCAGCCTGTCGGGATCCTGCAGGCCGGGCACCTGCACGAGGATACGGTCGTCACCCTGGCGCTGGATGAGAGGTTCCGTCGTGCCGAGCTCGTTGACGCGCCGGCCGACGACCTCGATCGACTGCGACAGCGCGGAGTTCATCCGGTAGTTGATGCCCGCTTCCGTGAGGGTATAGCGCAACAGGCCGGGCTCCGGCTCGTCGAAGTCGAGTTCGCTGATCGAGCCGCCGGTGAAGAGGCCGGACGCGACCGGCGCCGTCATGTTGGTGAGCGCGTCCTTGGCCTTCTGGACATCGGCCGCGTCGCGGATCCTCACCTGCACCGAATTGGCGGTGCCCGACAGGCCGGTGTAGCCGATCCGCGCGTCACGCAGCGAGGCACGGATGTCGTTGCGGGCGGTTTCAAGCCGCTCTTCGATCAGATCCTTGCGATCAAGCTGCAGGAGGATGTGCGAACCGCCCTGCAGGTCGAGGCCGAGCGTCATCTGCCGCTTCGGCATCCAGTCGGGCAGCGCATCGAGGAACGACTTTGAAAACAGGTTCGGGGCGGCAATCACCACGCCGACGGCCACCGTCAACCAGATGAGGATGGTCTTCCAGCGCGTGAAATGAAGCATTTCCGTTCCTCTCGACCGGCCTTCTGCGGGCCGTATCTCAGCCCTTGGCGTTCTGGTTGGCGACCGGCTCGCCCTTGGCCCGCACTTCCGCGATCGTCGCGCGCACGGCCGTGACCTTCACATTGTTGCCGAGGTCGATCTCGACCTCGCCGCGCTCGTCGATCACCTTGGCTACCTTGCCGACCAGTCCGCCTCCGGTGACGACCTGATCGCCACGACGGATGTTCTTCAGCATCTCCTCACGCTTCTTCAACTGCGCACGCTGCGGACGGATAATCAGGAAATACATGATCACGAAGATCAGCACGAACGGCAGGATGCTGATCAGCATCTCGGATCCGCCGGCGACGCCGGTCTGCGCGTATGCAGGGGTGACGAACATCAAGAACTCCCGAAAAGACAAAGGGCCGGTCCGTGCGGGCCAGCCGAGGTGGGCGGAATATAGTCGGTCAAGGCGTCAATGCAACCGCGCGCGGCCGCCGCAGGCGCGCTTTTCCCGCCCGAATCCGCGTGTTATGCCGCCTGCCCGGCCCGGGATCGTGCCGGCGGATGCAGACATGGGAAGAGAAATGACGCAGGAATCGATCGAAGCCAAGCTGGACAAGCTCATCCAGGCTGTTGCGCGCCTTGCGCCGCCGACGCCTCCGCAGCCCGAATTCGCCGCGGCCGAGGGTTTCGTATGGGATGCTGAGCGCGGCTATCCGGCGCCGGTGCCGCGGGTGAGCCGCGTCGACATCGGTCTGATCAAGGGCGTGGACCGGGTGCGCGATATCCTCGTCGACAACACGATGCGCTTCGCCTCCGGACTGCCCGCCAACAACGTGCTTCTCTGGGGCGCTCGGGGCATGGGCAAGTCCTCGCTGGTGAAGGCCGCGCACGCGCTCGCCAACCGCGAAGGCCCCTCGGCAGGCAGGCTGAAGCTGATCGAGATCCACCGCGAGGACATCTCGACGCTGCCGCGGCTGCTCAACCTCCTCAAGACCGAGCCTTACCGCTTCATCCTGTTCTGCGACGACCTGTCCTTCGACAGCGACGACACGTCCTACAAGTCGCTGAAGGCCGCGCTCGACGGCGGCGTCGAGGGGCGGCCGGAAAACGTCATCTTCTACGCAACGTCCAACCGGCGCCACCTCCTGCCGCGCGACATGATCGAGAACGAGCGCTCGACCGCGATCAACCCGCACGAGGCGGTCGAGGAGAAGGTTTCCCTGTCCGACCGCTTCGGCCTGTGGCTCGGCTTCCACAAATGCAGCCAGGACGAGTATCTCGCGATGATCGACGGATACGTCGCGCATTACGGGCTCAAGGTCACACCAGAGACGCTGCGCCACGAGGCGCTCGAGTGGGCGACGACGCGCGGCAGCCGGTCGGGACGCGTCGCCTGGCAGTTCATCCAGGATCTCGCCGGCAGGCTCGGCCAGCGCATCTCCGAATGAAAATCCGCCCTGCCTTTGGCGCCGCCCCGAACGTGTCGGAGCGAGATCAAAGGCAGGGCGGGACCGGAGTTGGCGCGGCGGGCTGGAGGTCCGGACGTCGCGCTAAGGCTCTTCCTGGCTATTCGAGATATTGCTGCGGGTCGACGGGATTAGAATTCTCGCGAACCTCGAAGTGCAGCTTCGGCGTATCGGTGCTGCCGGTCATGCCCGAGGTGGCGATCTCCTGGCCGCGCTTGACCGTATCGCCGCGGCTGACTTTGATCTCGCCGGTATGGCCGTAGACGGTCACCTTGCCGTCGGCATGGCGCACCAGCACGGTCTTGCCAAAATCCTTCAGCCCCTCGCCGGCAAAGATCACGACGCCGTTCTCGGCCGCCTTGACCGGCGTGCCTTCCGGCACCGCGATATCGATGCCGTCGTTGAACGAGGCGCCGTTCGAGTTGCCGTAGGTGCCGACGACGCGGCCGCGCACCGGCCAGCGCATCTTGCCGATGCCGGTCGAATCGGGTGCCGCCTCTTTGCTCGCGGCCTCGGCGTCCTTGATCACCTTGTTGTCGGCCTTGGGCGGCGTGTAGGTGGCGAGTTTCGCCGCTTCCGGCTTCGCCTCCTTCTTGGCGGGGCCGGCGGTTCCGGTGATCACTGGGTCGACCTTCGGCGCTTGTGCGACCTGCTGGCCGGCCGCGGGAATAACCAGCTTCTGGCCGATCTTGAGATTGGCCGTCTCGCCGAGATTGTTGGCCTTGCGGATGTCGGCCGCCTTTGCGCCGGTCTTTTTGGCAATTCCATAGAGCGAATCGCCGGCGACGACCGTGTAGCCGCCGCCAGTCTGTGCGGTGGGTTTCGGCGCGGCGGGAGCCGCACTGTTGTCTGCCGTCTTCGTCTCGGCTTCCGCTTCCTTAACCTTGGGCTGCTGCGGCAGGACGGCCAGGTTGTCCGGCCGCTTGCCTGGGCGCGGCACATCAGCCGGCGCATCGGTCTTCACGCCGCGCGACGACTTGGCTTCGGCCACCTCCCGCGTGTTGTCCGGTGCGGAGACGGGAGCCTTGCTGGAATAGACATAGGTCGGGATCACCACCTTCTGGCCGACGGTCACCGTGTCGGCGCTGGCGATCCCGTTGGCCTTCATGATCTCCTTGACCGGCACGCCAAACCGCTTCGACAGGTTATAAAGGGTCTCGCCCTCCTTGAGCGTGACCTGCGTGCCGCCGGCGCGCGACCAGCCCTGATGCACCTCCTCGACCTGCGCAACAGGCGTCCTGGCGACCGAACCGGTCGGTGTGGTGTCCACCCTCGGAGCTTCGGCGACGACCGTCGGAGCGGGCGTGGATACGGGCGCGGAGGCGACCGGAGGAAGAGAGGAGCGCGTCACGGGCTGCGGCGCGACCGCCGTTCGGGCTGCCGATTCTGCATAGGTTCCGTTCGCGGGAGCAGGCCTGGCGGCGACATCGCCGGGGAAAGGCTGGCTGTCCTTCCTGACGATCGAGCGCTGGTTGGCGGTTGAGCCGGTGAGGATGTCGTCGGTGAACCGGCTGACACCGGAGCTGCACCCGGCGGCCACACCGCCGACCAGGACAAGCGCTGCGCCACGCGCCAGAATGCGCTGACTCTTCTGCAACGACCCGAACCGCATGACTACACCCGCACACCAGTTACCGAACTGGCATGATTAAAGCGCGTTAATCTTACTTGTCGGTTAAGTCTTGGCGGGGCTTGAAGAAAATTCGACTAAATTGCGGCCGCGACCCCTGAGGCCAGCGGCTGCAGGCGCGTCGTCGCAATGTCTTCGCGATCGAAGCGGCTGCCTACCTTGGTCAGCCGCGCCATATGCTGCAGGCCCTCCGGCGGACCGATCGGCGCGATCAGCACGCCGCCGCTTGCCAACTGGTCCACGAAGGTACGCGGAAGTCCTTCGAACGCCGCCCAGACCACGATGCGGTCGAACGGCCCCTCGGATTGCACCCCGTTGACCCCGTCCATGTGGCGTACCGAGACATTGGTGATGCCGAGCGCCTCGAGTCTCTGCCGGGCGTTCGTCGCCAGCGTCCTGTAGCGCTCGACAGTGAGCACGCGCGCCGCAAGCCGCCCTATCACGGCCGCGCTAAAGCCGGAGCCGGTGCCGATCTCCAGCACGCGGTGGGACGGCTCGAGGGCGAGCGATGCAAGAATCTTGGCCTGGAAGTCGGCCCCTTCGATTGCCTCGCCGCATTCGATGGGCAGCATCCGGTCGGACCAGGCGTGCGCCTGCCACTGGCCCGGAATGAAGCCGCGTCGGGGCGTGGCCTCCATCGCGGCGATCAGCGCCTTGTCTTCCAGCCCCCGGCCGCGCATGCGCAGAAGAAACGCCGCGAAGGACTCGCGGTCCGCCTGTGTCTCGCTGCTCATCCGAGCACCGCCGCCAGCGCATCCCGCGTCTCATGCGCGGTAAGGTCGAGCTTCATCGGCGTCACGGAGATCTTCCGCGCATCCAGCGCGTGGATGTCGGTGCCCTTCACCGGGTTGTTCATCTGCTTGCCGAAGCGCAGCCAGTAATAGGGCAGGCCGCGCCCGTCCTGGCGTTCGTCGACCCACAGTCCGTGGACGTATTTCCCCTGCGACGTCACTTCGACGCCCTCGACCTCCTCAGCCTCGCAGTTGGGGAAATTGACATTCAGGAACACCCCCTTGGGCAGATCCGCCGCGATCAGCTTGTGAAGCAGGTCGGGTGCCAGCGATTCCGCCGTGCCCCAAGGCACGATGCGGCCGTCGTCGTGGAACTGGTAGCTCTGGCTGAGCGCGATCGAGCGGATGCCGATCAGGGTCCCCTCCATGGCGCCGGCGACAGTGCCCGAATACGTCACGTCGTCGGCGATGTTGGAGCCGGAATTCACGCCGGAGAGAACGAGGTCCGGCGGCTCGGGCATCAGGTTGCGCACGCCCATGATGACACAGTCCGTCGGCGTGCCACGCAGCGCATAGTGCTTGTCGGCGACCTTGCGCACGCGCAACGGCTCGGACAGCGACAATGAGTGCGCGAAGCCCGACTGGTCGTTCTCCGGCGCGACCACCCAAACGTCGTCGGAGAGCTGCCGGGCGATACGCTCGAGCACCATCAGCCCTTCGGCATGGATGCCGTCGTCATTCGTGAGCAGGATGCGCATGGTCAGGCTCGCCCGATCTTTTCCATACCGCCCATATAGGGCCGCAGAACTTCAGGAATCGTCACCGAGCCGTCCTCGTTCTGGTAATTCTCGATGATCGCGATCAGCGCACGGCCGACGGCGACGCCCGATCCGTTGAGCGTATGGACGAAGCGCGTCTGCTTCTCGCCCTCCGGCCGGTAGCGCGCCTCCATGCGGCGAGCCTGGAAATCACCGCAGACCGAGCAGGACGAGATCTCTCGATAGGCATTCTGCCCCGGCAGCCAGACCTCGATGTCGTAGGTCTTGCGCGAACCAAACCCCATGTCGCCGGTGCACAGAAGCATGGTGCGGAACGGCAGGCCGAGGCGCTTCAACACCTCCTCGGCGCAGCCTGTCATCCGCTCGTGCTCGGCGTCCGCGGTCTCGGCATCGGTGATCGACACCAGCTCGACCTTGTCGAACTGGTGCTGGCGCAGCATGCCGCGCGTGTCGCGCCCTGCCGATCCAGCCTCCGAGCGGAAGCAAGGCGTCAGCGCCGTCATGCGGCGCGGCAGCGTCTTGGCGTCGAGAATTTCCTCGCGGACAAGGTTGGTGAGGGGGACCTCGGCGGTGGGGATCAGCCCCACCCGCCCGGACGTGTGCGGCGCGAAGAACAGATCCTCCTCGAACTTCGGCAACTGGCCCGTGCCGAAAAACGCCTCGTCTCGCACCAGGAGCGGCGGCTGAATCTCCTCATAGCCGTGCTCGTTTGTATGCACGTCGAGCATGAACTGGCCGAGTGCGCGTTCCAGCCGCGCAAGCTTGCCCTTAAGCACTGTGAAGCGGCTGCCGGAGAGCTTTGCCGCGCGCTCGAAGTCCATCATGCCGAGCGCCTCGCCGATCTCGAAATGCTCCTTCGGCTTGTTGCCCATGCGCGGCTGGCGCTCGGTGATCAGCTCCGTGCCCCATTCGCGCACCTTGACGTTGTCGTGCTCGTCCTTGCCGATCGGCACGTCGTCCATGGGGATGTTGGGAATCACGGCCAGTGCGTCGTTCAGAGCCTTATCCAGCTCGCGCTCGCGCGCCTCGCCGTTCTGGATGAATTCCTTGATACCCTTGACCTCGGCCTGCAGTTCCTCGGCGCGGGCGGAATCCCCTGCCCGCATCGCATTGCCGATTTCCTTCGAGGCGGCGTTGCGCCGCTCCTGCTTGACCTGGAGCTCGCCGAGATGGGCGCGCCGGTCCTCGTCCTTCTGGATCAGGTCGGACACCGTCGATTCCGCGGACGCCTGCGACTGGCCGCGCTTCATCAGCGCCTTGGCCAGGATGTCGGGGTTTTCGCGGATCCATCTGATGTCGAGCATGATTTGTTCCGTTGACGCAATTTCGGTGAGATCGCCCCCCACCCGAACGGTCAGGGGGTTAAACCGTGCAACGGACCGACGCAATACGGATGCGCATCGTGTCGAGGCTCGAAACGAGAATTGTACGCGCGTCGATGCCTATTCGGCGGGCTTGGCCTCGGCCTGAGCCTTCGTCGCCTCGGCAGCCTCACCAGCTTCCCGTGCCAGCCTTTGCTTCTCGCGATCACGCTCGACCCAGCGGGCCAGAATGATCGAAAGCTCGTAGAGCAGGATCGTCGGCACGGCGAGGCCGATCTGGCTGACCGGATCCGGCGGCGTCAGCACCGCGGCGACGATGAAGGCAATGACGATCGCCCATTTGCGCTTGTCCGCCAGCCCGGCGGCCGAGAGCAGCCCGACGCGGGCCATGAGCGTCGTCACCACCGGCAGCTGGAACACCAGGCCGAAGGAGAAGATCAGCGTCATGATCAGCCCGAGATATTCGGACACCTTCGGCAGCAACGAGATCTCGACTTGGCCGTCGCCACCGGTCTGCTGCATGGCGAGGAAGAACCACATCACCATCGGGGTGAAGAAGAAGTAGACCAGCGCGCCGCCGATCAGGAACAGCACGAACGAAGCAATGAGGAAAGGCGCAAAGGCCTGGCGCTCGTTCTTGTAGAGACCGGGCGCGACGAATTTGTAAATCTGCGCTGCGATCAACGGGAAAGCGATCAGCAGGCCGCCGAACATGGCGATCTTGATCTGCGTGAAGAAGAATTCCTGAGGCGCGGTGTAGATCAGCTCGACCTTGCTCGAATCGAGCCCCGCCCACTGTGTTGCCCACTGGAACGGGATGACCAGCAGGTTGAAGATCTGCTTGGCGAAGAAAAAGCAGCCCAGGAATGCGATGAAAAAGCCGCCGATCGACCAGATGAGGCGGGTGCGCAGTTCGATGAGATGCTCGATCAGCGGTGCTGACGATTTCTCGATTTCGTCGTCTTCGGTGCTCACGCCTTGGTTCCGGCTTTCTTGCGGGTTGCCTTGGGCTTCGCCGCAGCTGCAACGGCAGGCTGGGCGGCGACCGGTGCGGCAGGCGGCGCGTCGGCGGTGGTAGACGCGACCGGAGGAGCCGACGGCTCTGCGACGGCGGCCGGCGCGGCTGTTTCACCAGGCATCGCCGCGGTCCCCGCCTTCAGCGGCTCGGCAGGCTGTGCGTCCGGCGAAGTCGTGGGCTTGGGCGCCGGCTTCAGCGCAGCCTGCAGCCCAGCGCGAACGTCGGCGGCCGCCTTTTCCATCGGGTTGAGGACCTTCTTGATGTCGCTCGCCGGGTTGAGGCCCTTGAGCTGGTCGATCGACGACTTCACGTCGTCGAGTTCGGCCTCCTTCAGCGCCTCATCAAACTGCTTGCGGAAATCGTTCGCCATCGATCGCATCTTGGCCGTCGTGCGGCCGAAGCTGCGCAACATGCGCGGCAAGTCCTTTGGCCCGACGACCACGATCATCACGATCGCGATCACGAGCATTTCCGTCCAGCCGACATCCAGCATGGCGATTACTCCGGCCAGTCAGATCGAACGACGCCCAGCGGGCGCCGCTCAGGTCTTGCTGACGTTCTCCTTGGCCGGCGTCACGGTCTCGTCGGAACGGTGGTCGACTGTTTTCGGAGCATCGGCATCGTCCTCGGACATGCCCTTCTTGAAGCTCTTGATGCCCTTGGCCATGTCGCCCATGAGCTCCGGGATCTTGCCCCGGCCGAACAGGAGAAGCACGACGACCAGCACGATGAGCCAGTGCCAAATCGAGAAGGAACCCATGACTATCCTCTTTCGAACAAGTTCGTTGGCATGATCTAAGCGTTTTTGCCGGCTCTTTCAAACACAAGCACGTCGCTTTCACGAATCGTGAGCGTTATGTCGCGCCGGCCGGCCGGTACCTGGCCGCATTTCATACGAGCGCGTACAGGCTGATCGGCGCCCGCGACCCGGATTTCGAACAGTTCGGCGTCGCCCAGGAAGCGCCGCGAGATGATCCGGCCGGGCATTCCGGAGCCGTTCTCGCCCGCCGAAATGCCGCCGAGCCGCACCGCGACCTGTGCCGCCGCGCCATCGGCCAAGCCGGCGGTCGCGAAACTCCCGACCGGCGTCGCCACGCGCCCGTCGGCGACCTCGCATTCGAAGACATTGATTTCCGAAAAGAATCCGGCGGCAAAAAGGCTGTTCGGGCGATTGTAGAGTTCTTCCGCCGTCCCGGTCTGCACCAGCTTGCCGTCGCGCAGCAACGCGATGCGGTCGCCCATGCGCATCGCTTCCTCCGCGTCATGCGTCACCACGATCGCCGTCGCACGGCTTTCCCGCAGGATGGCGAGCGTCTCGGCGCGGACGGAGTCCTTCAAACGCGAATCGAGGCCCGAGAACGGCTCGTCCATCAGGAGCACCGTCGGTCGCGGAGCAAGCGCGCGAGCAAGTGCCACACGCTGCTGCTCGCCGCCGGACAGGAGATGCGGATAGGCCTGCGCATATTGCTGCAGGCCGACGCGCGACAGCGCGATCTCGGCCTCCCGGTCCGCCTCGGCGCGCGACATCGCCGTGAGGCCGAAGCGGACGTTCTCCAGGATCGTGAGATGCGGAAACAGCGCGAAATCCTGGAAGACGAGGCCGATCGACCGCTTCTCCGGCGGCAGGAACACCGACGGCCCGGCGATCTCGCGCTCGTTCATCAGCACCCGCCCGGACGTCTGCGGCTCTATGCCGGCAGCGATCCTGAGCAGTGTCGTCTTGCCGGAACCGGACGGGCCAAGCAGGCAGAGCACCTCGCCAGGCTCCGCGGTCAGCGACACGTCGGACAGTGTCTCGCCATTGCCGGCGAAGGAATGCGAGATGTTCTCGAAGGACAGCCGCGCCGCGAATGTCACCCCGGCCGGCACCCGGGCTGCGGACTGCGCAGCGTTTGTCATCTATCCTAGCACCTCGACCGGTCGGGCCGCGAAACGGCCGGTCCGGTCAATCATCCCCGCCCTTGGGTGTCAACAGGCCGAGTTCCTCCAGGTCGATGTCGGTCAGTTCGTCCTCGTCGTCGGCGAGCAGGCCGGGATCGGCCATCGGCGTCGGGACCTGGAAGTTCGACGGCATCCGCGCCGAAAGCAGCCCCGCCCCCTTCAGCTCGTCCATGCCCGGCAGGTCGCGGATCTCGGCGAGGCCGAAATGATCGAGGAATGCATCGGTCGTGCCGTAGGTCACCGGGCGGCCGGGCGTGCGCCGGCGGCCGCGCATCCGCACCCAGCCCGTCTCCATCAACAGGTCGAGCGTGCCCTTGGAAGTCTCGACGCCGCGGATCTCCTCGATCTCGGCCCGCGTCACCGGCTGGTGGTAGGCCACGATCGACAGCACCTCCAGCGCGGCGCGCGACAGCTTCTTCTGCTGCACCGCGTCGCGGTTCATCAGGAAGGCGAGGTCGCCGGCCGTGCGGAAGGCCCAGCCGTCGCCGATGCGCATCAGGTTGACGCCGCGCTTCTCGTAGATGCGCTGCAACTCGGACATCACATAGGGCACGTTGCTGCCCTGCGGCAGGCGCGCGGCGAGCGCCTTCTCCGACACGGGCTCCGCCGAGGCGAACACGATCGCCTCCGCCATCCGCACCGTCTCGGCCAGATGCAGCCGCGTGGCGGGATTGTCGAACACGTCGTGCGTGTCCGGTTCTTCGTCGTCCATGACGGACATGACCGCGTTCCCACCTTCAGTCATAGGCAACCTCCGCCAGCCTGTCGGCCTTCGGACCACCGCGCAGGTAGATCGGCGCGAACGCGCCTTCCTGGCGGACTTCGAGCTTACCCTCGCGCACCAGTTCGAGGCTTGCCGCGAAGGAACTCGCGATCGCCGTCGCACGCTCCTGCGGCGCCGCGATGTATTCGATCAGGAACTGGTCGAGCGCCGTCCAGTCCTTCATCCGACCGACAAGACGGATCAGGATGTCGCGTGCCTCTTTGAGCGACCAGACGGCCCGCTTGGCGATCCTGACATTTGTGATCGCCTGGCGCTGGCGCTGCGCCGCATAGGCGGTGAGCAGGTCGTAGAGCGAGGCGGAATAGGTGCTCGTCGTCTCCACCACCACCGTCTCCGGCATGCCGCGTGCGAAGATGTCCCGGCCGAGCCGGTTCCGGTTCACCAGCCGCGCGGCCATGTCGCGCATCGCTTCCAGGCGCTTCAGGCGGAATTGCAGGATCGCGGCCATCTCCTCGCCGCTCTCCTCTTCGTCACCCGCCTGCTTCGGGATCAGCAGCTTCGACTTGAGGAAGGCGAGCCAGGCCGCCATGACGAGATAGTCGGCCGCGACCTCGAGCTTCAACTTCCGCACACGGTCGATGAAGACAAGATACTGCTCGACCAGCGCCAGGATCGATATGCGCGCGAGATCGACCTTCTGGGTTCTGGCAAGATGCAGGAGCAGATCGAGCGGGCCTTCGAAGCCGGACACATCGACGACAAGAGCCTCGTCCGGGTCCGGACGCGGATCGTCGTTGTCCGCCCAAAGGCGGTCCATCGGCGTGGGCTTAGCCCTGTTGTCGCTCCGCTCGTTCACGCGAAGACCCGTTCCTCATGCGACGGCCTCGAAATAGGCCGCGAATTCGTCGCGCACGGCGCTTTCGTCCGCCCCGTCCGTCCTGCCGAGCGGCGCCATTGCACGCTTCGCCCGCTCCAGCGCCCTGCCCTGCAACGCCGGAACGGCCGAGGCGACCGGCGCCATCTCGTCCATCAAGCCGTTGCAGTGAAGAACCACATCGCATCCGGCCGCAAGGCTCGCGGCTGCACGGGCGGCGAAATCCCCAGAAAGCGCCTTCATCGACAGGTCGTCGCTCATCAGCAGCCCATCGAAGCCGATCTCGCCGCGGATATAGTCCGAGATGACCTTGGGCGAGGTCGTCGCCGGCCGCTCGGGATCGATGGCCGAATAGATGACATGCGCCGTCATCGCCATGCCGAAGCCGGCATTGGCCTTGAACGGCGCGAAATCGTGCCGGCGGAGTTCCTCCAGCGGCGTGTCCACCACCGGCAGCGCATGGTGGGAATCCGAGAACGCCCGGCCATGCCCCGGAATGTGCTTGATCACCGGCAGTACGCCGCCAGCAAGCAGACCTTCCGCCGCCGCCCTGCCCATCGCAGCCACAGTATCTGGGTCCTTCCCGTAGGCGCGGTTGCCGATCACGTCGTGCGCGCCCTCCACCGGCACGTCGAGGACCGGCAGGCAATCCGCGGTGATGCCGAGCGCCGACAGGTCGAAGGCGTGCAGGCGCGACAACAGCCATGCCGCCCGCAGGCCGGCCTGTGAGTCATGCCGGTAGAGCGCGCCGAGCGGGGAGCCCGCCGGATAGTTCGGTGCGAGCGGCGGCCGCAGCCGCTGCACGCGCCCGCCCTCCTGGTCGATGAAGACAAGGGCATCGTTGCGGCCGCTGCAGTCGCGCAACGCGCCGACGAGGTCGCGGATCTGGCCGGGCTCCGAGACGTTGCGCGCGAACAGGATGAATGCCCAGGGCCGCTCGTCACGGAAGAACGCCGCCTCGTCGGGAGTAAGCGACAGGCCGGAACAGCCCAAGATCATGGCTTTTGATTCGGTCATGTGGCGAGTCTAGAGCAAAGCGGCGCACGCTGCACATGGCACTCGCGTCCGCGAAAGGCCGCCGGCAGGTTCGAGTCTTCTCGACCGCACCATCTGGCACCGTCGGTCCATACGAAGACGGGCGCCACGAGGGCGCCCGTCGAAACCCATGACTGCCCGCAGGTCACTGCGTGACGAAGCAGCTTCCGCCCGCCGTCTTGAGCTTGGCGCAGAGAATGTTGGCGTCGTTCTTGGACGCTGCCGGCACGCGCACACGCCACATCGTCCCCTTACCCGACACTTCGGCCTGGATGATGTTTACCCCCTTGCCGCCCAGCACTCCGCCATAGCGGCGTGCGAGGTCCTCGTAAGAGGCTTGGGCGCCCTCGCGGGTCGGCTGCGACGCGATCTGCACCGTCCAGAGGCCGGCCACGGGCGCGGTCGCCGCGGGTGCGCTCGCTTCCTGGGCTGCCGGGGCAGCGGGCTGCGGAGCCGGCTCGGCACGAACCGGTGCGGGCGTGACGGCCGCCTGGCGGACGGGCTCCTCGGCTGCCGGCTGGGCCGTCCGGCTCGGACGCGGCAACGGCACGATCACGTCGGACGCCGCCGGTGTCTGGAGGCCGGCTGCACTGTCGTCGGCAGCGGCGTCCGGAGGCAGGATCGACACGTCGTCCCGCGCGCCCGGCACGGCCGACGGCACCTGAGCGCCTGGCTGCGCCGCAGCCATCGTCGCAGGATCGGCATTGGTCGGCACGGTCGCCATCGCCGTACCGGTCGTCTCGCCGGACGCCACCGCCGGCGGATCCTCGCGCGGCACCAGCGTTCCGTCCGGACGCACGATCATGGTGCGGACCTTCTTCGGCGCAATCGCCGCAACTTCCTGCGACGGTTCGGAGCCCTGCGCCGTTTCCTCCGGCGTCACGCGCTCCTCGGACTTCACGGTAGGCGTCTCGACGCCGGGCAGAGCGGCCGTCGGCTGTTCGGCGGCTGCCGGCGGGTTGGCAGCACTATTCGCCGCGGGCGCCGCGGGACGGGCGGCAGGAGGCGGTGCCATTGGCTCTTCCGCACCCGACACGAGCTTGTCCTGCGACGTGGCGGCAGCCGGCTGGCCGCGCACCTGCTCGTAGACCTTGCCGTCCTGGTTCGGGACGATCGCCCCACCCGGATTCTCCGGCTTGACCTTGATCGGTGACGGATCGGCCTTGACGAGCGCCGGCGCGCCATCTCCACCCGAGCCGCCGGTGAAGGCATAGGCGCCGATGCCGCCGATCACCGCGACGCCAGCAAGCATGGCGGCGATCAGCAGGCCACGGCTCCGCTTCGGCTGTTCCTTCTCGATCTCCTCGCCGTAGAAATCGCCGGCAAAGGCATCGTCGTCCTCGCCATAGGGCGGCTCGCCGCCCTGGTCGAGCTGGAAGCCGGCAAGCTGGTCGTCATAGTCCGTCACCGGCGCGTATTGCGTCGACTGCGCCGCATGCTGGCTGGGATAGGTCGCACGAGCCGGCTCGGCGGCACGCTCGACATAGTAACCGGCACCGGGATCTGGCTGCGCGACAGACCTCGCGGCAGGCGGAGTGGCCTTCGGCTCGGGAACCCGGGACAGCTGCTGGAACGCCGTCGCGAAATCAGCATCGAGATCGTCGAACCCGGCCGGCGTGACGTTGGGCTCGTCGAAGGCGAGATCGGGAATGTCCAGCTCGTCGGCAAGTGCCACGGCCTGGTCGGAGATCTCGACCGTTTCGATGTCGGGCGCAAAGTTGGCGTCGTCGAGCAGGTCGGCGAGATCGGGAAACTCGTCCTCGATCTGCGGCTGCGGAGCAGGCTTCGCTGCGGCCGGAGCCGGCGCGAAGGCCGACGCAGCCACCGAGCCGGCGGCAGAAGCCGCCAGACCGGCACGCGGCGCAAACGGCATATCGCTCTTCGGTGCGGCATATGGAGAGGCGGGACGCGGTGCTTCAGCACGCGGCGGTTCCATCGGAACAGGTGCGGGCCTCGCCACAGGTACTGCGGCGACCTCGCGCTGCGGCGCAGCCTGCGTCCGCCACGACGAGAAGTCCGGCCGCGCCGCGGCTGCCGGCTCGGCGGCGATCGGGGCGGCGGACGGCGCCGGCGCGACCGGGCGCAGGTTCTCCCTGCCCGTCGCATTCGGATTGGCGACCGGATTGCTGCGGCTGAGGCTGCGGACGATGGGCGGCTGAGCCGCGAGCGCGGCGAGTGCCGCAAACGGATCCGCGTCGTCCAGCTCCGGCGCTACCGGCGCCGGTGCGGCGCGTTCCGCGACCGGCTCGGGGCGGCCCGCTTCGGCCGACTTCATTTCGGCATAGCGCTGGCGCCAGTCGAAGACCGGTGCCGCCGGACGCTCCTCTTCCACTGCACGCCGCTCTTCCGTGAAGGCGAGCGGACGCAGCGTCGCGGGCTTTGCTGCCGTCGACGGTCCGGCGTTTTCACGCGTCATCGGCTGGGGCTCGACATGGGGTGCCAGTTCAGCCTCGAGATCAATGACCGGATCATCCTCCACCTCGGCGGCTGCTTCAAGCTGCTCGGCCGGATCGAACGCCATTTCGGCGGCGTCGAGTTGCTGCTCTTCGTCGGCCTCTGCCACCACTTCAGCTGCCGCCTCGCCCCCGGCGAGTGTCCGCTCGAGTTCGGCGGCGAGATCGTCATGATCAAGATCGGCCTGGTCGAAGGTAAAATCGTCAAACGCCGGCATCTCCGCCGTCACGTCTTCCTGCGCGACCGCGACGACTTCCTCTGCGACGGTCTCCTCGACCGTGACCAGATCGGCGGGCTCCTCATATGCGGGCTCCTGATAGTGCGCCGTCGCGTCATGAGCCACAGGATCGGCGGAAGCGACCGCCTCGACGACGGAAACCTCGGGCTCGGTCACCTCCTCGGAGATCGCGGACACCGTGTCCGGCTGCGGCAGCACATGCGCATTGCCGGTGCGGCCGAGAAGCTGGCGCAGTTCGTCCTCGATCGACAGGGATTTGGTAGGCGCGGGAACGACCGCTGCCGGCTCCGCCACCGCCTGGGGCTCGGCGGCGCGCAGTTCCACGTCCTCTGCTACGGCAGCCTGCGCCTCGGGAACGACGGCGTCTTCCTCAACGAACGCCGCGATATCCTCGATCAGATCGTCTGCCGCGAAATCGTCTTCCACCGCCAGACGCTCGTCCGCGACGTATTCCTGTTCGACCAAGTGGTCGACATCGGCGATATGATCCTCAACGGCCATGCCTTCAAGGGTCTGCCCGACGGTGTCGTCCACCTCGACATCAACGGCATCCTGCTCAATGTGAGCCGAGACCTCTTGGTCCATCCCGGCAGCAAGGTCGAAATCCTCGAACGCCGCGTCCAGATCGGCAAGATCGTTTCCGAGCGCGGCTTCCATCGCCTGGAGGTCGACATCCGTCTCAACGGTCGCAGCGACCGGCTCGGGCGCCTGCTCCTCCGCTGTCTCGGCCAGCATGTCCGCGAACGCGTCGTCGAAATCGGCCTGTAGAGTCTCGAACTCGGCAACACCTTCCTCGGGCTGCGGAGCGCGCGCCTCGACGTCGGCGGCCGGCTCCTCGCCGAAGAGCTCGCCCATCAATTCCTGTTCGAGATCGATCTCGAAATCCGCCTCGGACGAATTGGCCGCAGCCTCTTCCTTCGCCAGACCCATGATGCGGCTGAGTTCAGCCAGCGGGTCGGTCTCCGGGAACTCGGAGGGATGCGCTGCCTTCAAGACGGTCTTGCTTGCCATCGTTTTTTCCCACACTCAAAACCCGTCCCGACGTGGCGCCAGGAACAAGTGGCCGTACCAGCGCAATGTGGGCAAAAGGTGACAGGTTTTCCGGGGGAAACTAGCGCATTTCCCGGGGCGCTTCGGCTCCGATCAACGCCAGTCCGGACGATAGAACGCCGGAAACAGCCTGCACCAGCCCAAGTCTGGCATAGGTCAATTCTGGGTCGTTAACCTTAACAAACCGTAAGCCGGGGTTGTCATTGCCGCGGTTCCACTGCGCATGGAACGCGGTCGCCACTTCGTAGAGGTAGAAAGCCAGGCGGTGCGGCTCCTTGGCGAGTGCGGCGCCCTCGATTAGGCGCGGATATTCGGCGAGCTTCTTGACCAGCGCTATCTCGCTCTCATCCACGAGCAGATGCGCCCTCGCTGCCAGGTCGCCGACGGCCGGCAGCGCAACTCCAAGCTGCTCCTCGGCCTGCCGCATCGCTGAGTGGCACCGCGCCGAGGCGTACTGGACGTAGAACACCGGATTGTCCTTCGACTGCTCCGTCACCTTGGCGAAGTCGAAGTCGAGCGGCGCGTCGTTCTTGCGGTAGACCATCATGAAGCGGATCGGGTCGCGCCCGACCTCGTCGACCACGTCGCGCAGCGTGACGAAGTCGCCGGAGCGCTTCGACATGCGCACCGGCTCGCCGTCGCGGAACAGCTTCACGAGCTGGCAGAGCAGGACGGTGAGTTCGATCTCGTCCCCGCCGACGGCGCGCGCCAGCGCCTGCATACGCTTCACATAGCCGCCGTGATCGGCGCCCAGAATGAAGATCATCTCTTTGAAGCCGCGTGCATATTTGTCGTAGAGATAGGCGACGTCGGCCGCGAAGTAGGTGTAGGAGCCGTCCGACTTCACCAGCGGCCGGTCGATGTCGTCGCCGATCTCGGTCGAGCGGAACAGAGTCTGCTCGCGGTCCTCCCAGTCCTCGGGCAGCTGTCCTTTTGGCGGCGGCAGCTTGCCCTTGTAGACATGGCCCTTCATCGTCAACTCGTTCAGCGCCGTGCGGATCTTGCGGCCGCCATCGGCGTGAAGCGTGCGCTCCGAGAAGAACACTTCGTGATGGACGTTGAGCGCGGCGAGGTCTTCCCGGATCATCACCATCATGGCGTCGATCGTACGGTCCTTGACGATCGCCAGCGCCTCGTCTTCCGGCATCTGGTTGAGGCCCCGGCCGAACTCCTTAGCCAGTGCCTCGCCGACCGGCACGAGATAGTCGCCCGGATAGAGGCCCGGCGGAATTTCGCCAATCTCCTCGCCCAGCGCCTGCCGGTAGCGCAGCATCACCGAGCGGCCGAGTACGTCGATCTGCACGCCAGCGTCGTTGATGTAATATTCCTTCGTCACATCGTAGCCCGCGAAGGCGAGCAGATTGGCGAGCACGTCGCCCACCACCGCGCCGCGGCAATGGCCGACATGCATCGGGCCGGTCGGATTGGCCGAGACGTATTCGACATTGGTCTTGCGCCCGGCGCCGAGCTGCGAGCGGCCATAGTCGGGGCCAGCCGCCAGCATCGCCTTCAGCGTCCCATGCCAGAAGCCATCCGAAAGCCTCAGGTTGATGAAGCCCGGCCCGGCAACCTCGACCGAGGCGATGTCGGCATCGCCCCGCAACGCGCCTGCGATCTTCTCCGCCAGCGCGCGCGGATTCTCGCCGACGCTCTTGGCAAGCACCATCGCCGCGTTCGTGGCGAGGTCGCCGTGCGAAGGATCTCGCGGCGGCTCGACCGTGACGCGGCTGGTGTCCAGCGCCCCACCGTCCCTGGGCGTGAGCGCGAGCGCGTCCACCACCGTCCTGATCCGCGCGTTGAAGTCGGCGAAAATGTTCATCGCATCGTCCGTATCGAAGAATTCCGGAGCCTGCGCCGCCGGCGCAAGCCGCGGCTGCGCCTATCCCAAATCGGGAGTATGGTCAAACAGGCGCCGGTGCTCCTTGAGCGCATAGGTGTCGGTCATGCCGGCCAGGAAATCCGCCACATGCCGCGCCTTGACCGTTTCGGTGGCATTGGCGAGCACGCCGCGCCAGCCTTCCGGCATCTCGCCGGGATCGGCCAAGTATCGCGCGAAGAGCTCGCGCAGCACCCGGTCCGCCTCCGCGCGCACCGCCATCACGGTCGGATTGCGGTAGAGATTGCGATAGAGGAACGCCTTCAGCTCCGCCTCCTGCGCGGTCATGTCCGGCGAGAACACCACCATGGCCCTCCCTGCCCTGCGGACGTCGTCGGCACTGCCGGGCTTCGTCTCGGCGAGCCTTGCCTGCGCCATCACGATCACATCCTCCACCATGCGCGTGATCTGGCGCCGCACGAGTTCGTGTCCCGTCCGCACCGGGTCGAGCGCCGGATAGAGACGGTGGACCTCGGCGAGAATTCCGGCCGGCAAGCTCACCTCTTCGAGCGCGTCGAGCTTCAGGAGGCCCGACCTCAGCCCGTCGTCAATGTCATGCGCATTGTAGGCGATGTCGTCGGCGATCGCCGCGCACTGCGCCTCAAGCCCCGCATGTTCCCCAAGATGAAGGTCGTAGAGTGTGTTGAAGTCGCGGATCGAGCGCGGCACAGGCCCCTTCAGACCTTTGCCCGCCGCGTCGACCAGCGGCCCGTTGTGTTTGACGAGCCCTTCCAGCGTCTCCCAGGTCAAGTTGAGGCCGTCGAATTCGGCATAGCGGCGCTCCAGCTTGGTCACGACCCGCAGCGCCTGCGCATTGTGGTCGAAGCCGCCGAACTGGGCCATGCACTCGTTCAGCGTGTCCTCCCCCGTATGTCCGAACGGCGTGTGGCCGAAATCGTGGACCAGCGCCACCGCTTCGGCGAGGTCCTCGTCGGCCCGCAGCGCACGGGCGAGCGCACGGGCGATCTGCGCCACCTCGATCGAGTGCGTCAGGCGGGTGCGATAGTGGTCTCCCTCATGCGCGATGAACACCTGCGTCTTGTGCTTGAGCCGCCGGAAGGCGGTCGAGTGGATGATCCTGTCGCGGTCGCGCTGGAAAGGCGAACGCGTCGGGCTTTCCATCTCATCATAGAAGCGCCCCCGCGACCGCGCCGGGTCGCTGGCATAGGCGGCCCTCGGGCGATAGCCGAAGCCGATGCCCTCGAAGGCGCTGTTCTCCCCGGACATGGCAAACCGCCGCTGGTTGACTTGGATAGTCGCGCTTCATACCTATTGCTGAGAGACGAATGCAAGGTGACGCCATGGGCACGGACGCCAAGACTGCCATGAAGGGCATCGACGTGACGGACGCAGCGGCGTCCCGCGTCGCCAAGATCGTCGCGAAGGAGCCGGGCAAGTCGGCACTGCGCGTTTCCGTCGAGGGCGGCGGCTGCTCGGGCTTCTCTTACAAGTTCGACCTGGTCGACAGCCGCAACGACGACGACCTCGCCATCGAGAAGAACGGCGCGACGATCCTGATCGACGAGCTGTCGCTCATCTACATGGGCGGTTCGGTAATCGACTTCGTCGACGACCTGATGGGCCAGTCTTTCCAGATCAGGAACCCGAACGCGGTCGCCTCCTGCGGCTGCGGCACCAGCTTCTCGATCTGAACCGCGATGAAGATCGCCACCTGGAACATCAATGGTGTCAAGGCGCGCATCGAGAATCTCGTCGCCTGGCTCAAGGAGAGCCAGCCCGACATCGTCTGCCTCCAGGAGATCAAGACGGTCGATGAAGGGTTCCCCCGCGCCGACGTCGAGGCGCTCGGCTACAATATCGAGACGCATGGCCAGAAGGGCTTCAACGGCGTCGCGATCCTGTCGAAGCTACCGTTCGACGAAGTGATCCGCGGCCTTCCCGGTGACGACGAAGACGACCAGGCGCGCTTCATCGAGGGCGTGTTCTCTGTCGTGGACGCCAAGGGTCGCAAGACGGCGCTGCGCGTCGTCTCGCTCTACCTGCCGAACGGTAATCCGATCTCGGAAGACCGCAAGTTCGGCTACAAGCTGCGCTGGATGGCCCGGCTCGAACGCTGGGCGGCCGAACGCCTTCGCCTGGAGGAACCGCTGGTGCTCGCTGGCGACTACAACGTCATCCCCGAGAAGGAAGACGCCAGGCGCTGGCAGGACTGGGTGAACGACGCCCTGTTCCAGCCCGAATCGCGGCAGGCCTTCCGCCGGCTGTTGTCGCTGGGCTTTACGGAATCGATCCGCTCCGTGACCGATTCGCCCGAGGTCTACACGTTCTGGGACTATCAGGCCGGCGCCTGGCAAAAGAACAACGGCATCCGCATCGACCATCTGCTCCTGTCGCCTGAAGCGTCGAACACGCTGCGTGGTGCGGTCGTCGAGAAACACGTGCGGTCCTGGGAAAAGCCCTCGGACCACGTGCCGGTCGCCATAGATCTGGAAATCACCGTCCCCGTCTGAGAGGCCGGGCCTATTTGGCGCCGCCGAGCATGTCCTGCGCGAGCGCGATCGCCGTGCGGCGGTCGGCCTCGGTCGCCAGCGCAAAGGCCTCTTCCTGCATGCCGCCGATCCACTGGCGGTCGCGCGGATCGGCGCGCTCCATGGCCGCCGTCAACATCGCCAGGCCGCGCACCACCTTGCCCCGCTGGTAGAGGAGGTTGCCGAGGGTGGCCTGCGCGCCGGCATGGCCCTTCTCCGCCGCAAGCTGCAGCCAACGGCCGGCCTGCTTGACGGATGCCTTCACGCCCTCGCCGTTGAGGAACATGCGGCCGAGCTCGAACTGTGCCGTCGGGTTGCGGTAGTTGGTGGCGGCGTCGCGATAGTATTCCTGCGCAAGCACAGGATCGGCCTTGACCGGGCTTCCCGGAATGCCCTTGCGCACATAGCCGCCGATTGCCACCAGCGCGTCGGAGACGTAGGCCGCCTCGACACTGCCGTGCTCGACGCCCTGGTTCACGATCTGGGAATAGAACTTGAAGGCCTCGTAGTCGTTCTGCGTGACGCCGTCGCCGTCGGCATACATACGCGCGAGCTTCCACTGTGCACCGAGCTGGCCCTTCTCGGCCGCATAGCGATAGGCTTCCATCGCCTCGCCCTTGTGGCCACTGCGATATTTGTCGAAGCCGTCGCGCAGCGCCTCCCAGGGGTTAGACAACGGTGCGCCACCCGTCGAAGCCGGGTCCAGCGCCAAGGCCGAGCCCATGCCTGCCAGCAGCAGGCCGGCCGCGACAGCGCCGACTCGTATGGATCCCTGTATCCGCATCTCAGTCAAAATCACTCACGCTCTACGCATCGCCCGGACGCTGCCCTGCGCCCACGCCGCATCCACGGACACAGTCATGAAAACGGAAAGGCTTCCTTCGCCAATGCGGAGGAGACTGTTTCCAGCCTTCATGCCAATGCTGTTGGTCACGGCGTCCCTTTTGGTTGCGGCCGCTTGGCTGCGGCGCTGCCTTGTCCTGCGGCCCGGTGGGCTGCGCTCGAAGTCGCCTTCGGGGTGCTCCGGGTTTATGGCGGGAAGTAGGCAATTCGTCCCCTCCGCTCTATAGCGCAAGGGATGTTGAAAGAGTGTTGCCGAATCGTCACAAAGCCCGGCGACGCAGAAACGCAAACGGCCCCCGGAGGGGCCGCGGCGCTGCGGAAAGGCTGAAAATCCGCTTATTCGGGCAGGATGCGCACCGCGCCCCGGTCGGCGCTGGCGGCAAAGGCCGCATAGGCCTTCAGCGCCGTGGTGACATTGCGCTTGCGCGCTGCCGCCGGCTTCCAGCCGAGCTTCTCCTGCTCGGCGCGGCGGCGGGCGAGCTCTTCCTCGCCGACCTTGAGATTGACCGCACGGTTGGGGATGTCGATCTCGATGATGTCGCCCGCACGCACCAACCCGATCGCCCCGCCGCTCGCCGCTTCCGGCGAGACGTGGCCGATCGAGAGCCCCGACGTGCCGCCGGAGAAACGTCCGTCGGTCAGCAGCGCACAGGCCTTTCCGAGGCCCTTCGACTTCAGGTAGCTGGTCGGATAGAGCATCTCCTGCATGCCCGGGCCGCCGCGCGGACCCTCGTAGCGGATGACGACGACGTCGCCGGCCTTGACCTCATTGGCGAGAATGCCTTTCACCGCCGCGTCCTGGCTCTCGTAGACCACGGCCGGGCCGGTGAACTTGAGGATGGATTCATCCACCCCCGCCGTCTTCACCACGCAGCCGTCGAGCGCGATGTTGCCCTTGAGCACCGCCAGACCGCCATCCTTGGAGAACGGCGTCTCGGCGGAGCGGATGACGCCCTTCTCGCGGTCGAGGTCGAGCTCGTCCCAGCGCCGATCCTGGCTGAACGCCGTCTGCGTCGGCACACCGCCGGGGGCGGCCATGAAGAATTCGCGGACGGAAGCGCTGTTCGTGCGTGAGATATCCCAGCGGTCGATCGCATCGCCCATGGTCGTGGTATGAACGGTCGGTCGGTCGCGGTGCAAAAGGCCGGCGCGGTCCAGCTGGCCGAGGATGGCGAAGATACCGCCTGCCCTATGCACGTCCTCCATGTGGACGTCGTTCTTGGCCGGCGCGACCTTGCACAACACCGGCACGCGGCGCGACAGCGCGTCGATGTCATCCATGGTGAAATCGACCTCGCCTTCGTAAGCCGCGGCAAGGATGTGCAGCACGGTGTTTGTGGAGCCGCCCATGGCGATGTCGAGCGCCATGGCGTTCTCGAAAGCTTCCTTCGTGACGATCGAGCGCGGCAGCACGCTGTCGTCGTCCTGCTCATAGTAGCGCTGGCACAGATCGACAACCAGATGGCCGGCTTCGACGAACAGACGCTTGCGATCGGCATGCGTTGCGAGTGTCGAGCCGTTGCCCGGCAGCGACAGGCCGAGCGCCTCGGTCAGGCAGTTCATCGAGTTTGCGGTGAACATGCCCGAGCACGAGCCGCAGGTCGGACAGGCCGAGCGCTCGATCGTCTTCACGTCCTCGTCGGACACCTTGTCATCGGCTGCGGCCACCATCGCGTCGACCAGGTCGAGCGCGACCTTCTTGCCCTGCAGCACGACCTTGCCTGCCTCCATCGGGCCGCCCGAGACGAAGACGGCCGGGATGTTGAGTCGCATCGCCGCCATCAGCATGCCGGGCGTGATCTTGTCGCAGTTGGAGATGCACACCATCGCGTCGGCGCAGTGCGCATTGACCATGTATTCGACGCTGTCGGCGATGAGCTCGCGCGACGGCAGCGAATAGAGCATGCCGTCATGACCCATGGCGATGCCGTCATCGACTGCGATCGTGTTGAATTCCTTGGCAACGCCACCCGCCGCCTCGATCTCGCGCGCCACGAGTTGGCCGAGATCCTTGAGGTGGACGTGGCCGGGCACGAACTGCGTGAACGAGTTCACCACCGCGATAATCGGCTTGCCGAAGTCGGAGTCCTTCATGCCGGTGGCGCGCCAGAGGCCGCGCGCGCCGGCCATGTTGCGGCCGTGGGTAGTGGTGCGGGAACGATAAGCGGGCATTTCCGATCCTGATTGTTCGTTGCCTCTTTGGCTCGCTACTCCTTTAGGCTCAATCGCGACGCGTTTCCAGAGCGGGAAGGTCTCTCATTCAGAGCCAGCCGGGCAGTCTGCCGGACGTTAATTTTCGACCACATAGCCATATTTGTCGTGATAGACGAAGAATTCGACCACGTCGGAAAAACGCTGGCGGTCGGTAGATATCGTGACGTGATCATCGCCACTTAGGTACAAAGTCACTTTTTCATCAGAATTTACAACACGCTCGATGGTCTGATCATTGGCGCAGGTCTGCATAAAAATGACCTCGGTGTAGACCGTAAATACACTCTCGTCCGATAGGATAACAAAAATACTACCACGCGAGTCGGAAACTTCGACTTTCTTAATCGACTTGCCAATCAGCCTCTCCGCGAAGCTTTTCATTCTGACCAATTCTCGGTTGCGTCTAAAGACGAAATTGATGCTCTTGATCAGCTCACCCGCGCCAGCGCCGTCTTCAGCCGTCCAAGCTGTTCATTGAACTCGGCAAGCTTTTCGCGCTCCGCCTCCACCACCTCGTCCGCCGCCTTGGCGACGAACTGAGGGTTGTCGAGCTTCTTTTCGACGCGGGAGATCTCCCCCTCCACCTTGGTGACCTCCTTGGCCAGCCGCGCGGCTTCCGCTTTGACGTCGATCAGGTCGCCGAGCGGCAGCGCGAAGGTCGCCTCCCCGAGCACCATCTGCGCCGAGGCCTTCGGCGCGGCTGTCGATTGACCGACGTTGTCGACGCGTGCGAGACGCGCGATCGCCGCCGCATGGCGCTCCAGCCGCGCTTCGGTTTCCTTGCCCGCTCCGATCACGCAGAGCGGCGCCACCGCAGACGGCGGCACGTTCATCTCGGCGCGCACGGAGCGGATGCCGGAGACGAGGTCCACCAGCCAGTTGATCTCGGCGGCCGCGTCGGCGTCCTCGAAATCCGGCTTCGGCCACGCCGCATGACAGAGCAGCGTGTTGCGCGTCTGCCCCTCGCTCGCCGTGTGGGCCCACAGCTCCTCCGTCATGAACGGCATCATCGGGTGCAGCAGCTTGTAGATCTCGTCCAGCACGAAGGCCGCGACCGCCTGGGATTCGGTCTTGGCCGACACGTCCTCGCCGTTGAAGACCGGTTTCAGCAGTTCGAGATACCAGTCGCAGAACGTGTTCCAGACGAAGCGGTAGGCCGCACCCGCCGCGTCGTTGAAACGGAAGGTCTCGATCGCTGTGGTGATTTCGCGCGCGGCGCGCGTGAGTTCGGTCAGGATCCAGCGGTTGACGGTCAGCTTCGCATCGGCAAGCCAGAATTCGTCGTTGCGCGCCACCCCGTTCATCTCGGCGAAGCGCGTCGCGTTCCACAGCTTGGTGCCGAAGTTGCGGTAGCCGGCGATGCGCGCCGGATCGAGCTTCACGTCGCGCCCCTGCGCGGCCATGATCGTCAGCGTAAAGCGCAGCGCGTCGGCGCCGTATTCGTCGATCAGTTCCAGCGGATCGATGACGTTGCCCTTCGACTTCGACATCTTGGCGCCGTTCTTGTCGCGCACCAGCGCGTGGACGTAGACCGTGTGGAACGGCTCCTCGTCCATGAAGTGCAGGCCCATCATCATCATCCGGGCGACCCAGAAGAAGATGATGTCGAAGCCGGTCACCAGCACATCGGTCTGGTAATAGGTCTTCAGCTCCTGCGTCTGGTTCGGCCAGCCGAGCGTCGAGAACGGCCACAGCGCCGACGAGAACCAGGTGTCGAGCACGTCCTCGTCACGGGTCAGGATCGCGCCCGGCTCGAAATTGTCGAGCTTTTCCTGCACGAATGCCTTCCACGGACCTTCGAGCGCCAGATAATATTCGACGGCGTCATCCAGCGCCTCCTTTTCCGTCTTGGCGACGAAGACATGCCCGTCTGGCCCGTACCAGGCCGGGATCTGGTGGCCCCACCACAGCTGGCGCGAGATGCACCAGGGCTGGATATTCTCCATCCACTCGAAATAGGTCTTTTCCCAGTTCTTCGGCACGAATTTCGTCCTGCCCTCGCGAACGGACGCGATCGCCGGCTTCGCGAGTTCGGCAGCGTTGACGTACCACTGGTCGGTGAGAAACGGCTCGATCGGCACGCCGCCGCGGTCGCCATGCGGCACCATGTGCTTGTGCGGTTCGATCTTCGCCAGGAAGCCGCCTTCCTCCATGATCTTCACGATCAGCTTGCGCGCCTCGAACCGGTCTAGGCCATGCAGTTGGTCCCACACGCCCTGGCGCAGCGCCGTCACTTCAACGCCTTCGAGGAAATCCTCGTTATCGTTGATATTTATCGCGCCCTCGACCGTCAGGACGTTGATGGCGGGCAGATCGTGCCGCTTGCCGACCTCGAAGTCGTTGAAGTCGTGCGCTGGCGTGATCTTCACCGCGCCGGTGCCCTTCTCCGGATCGGAATACTCGTCCGCCACCACCGGAATCCTTCGCCCGACGATCGGCAACACGACGTTCTTGCCGACGAGATCGCGATATCGCTCGTCGTCCGGATGCACCGCGACCGCAGTGTCTCCCAGCATCGTCTCGGGCCGCGTCGTCGCGACGGTGATGTAGGTCGAGGCATCCTCCGGATCGTAGACCTTGCCCTCGACCGGATAGCGGAAATGCCAGAGATGGCCGTTGATCTCGACCTGCTCGACCTCGAGGTCGGAGATGGCGGTCAGCAGCTTCGGGTCCCAATTGACCAGCCGCTTGTCCTTGTAGATCAGCCCCTGCCGGTAGAGCGTGACGAACACTTCGAGCACGGCCTCGGACAGGCCCTCGTCCATGGTGAAGCGTTCGCGCGACCAGTCGCAGGACGCACCGAGCCGCTTGAGCTGGTTGACGATGATGCCACCGGACTCGGCCTTCCATTCCCAGACCTTGTCGATGAACTCGTCGCGCGTCAGCGAGCGGCGGTGGATCTGCTTCTCCATCAGCCTGCGCTCGACGACCATTTGGGTGGCGATGCCGGCGTGATCGGTGCCCGGCTGCCACAGCACGTTCTTGCCGCGCATGCGCTCGAACCGGACGAGGATGTCCTGCAGCGTATTGTTGAGCGCATGGCCCATGTGCAGCGAGCCCGTCACATTGGGCGGCGGGATCACGATCGCGAAGGGCTCGGCCCCCTCCTCCGCTCCAGCGCCGGCGCGGAACGCGCCTTCGTCTTCCCAGGTCTTCGCGATCCGGGGCTCGATCGCCTTTGAATCATATGTCTTGTCGAGCATTGGGACGGACCGTGCGGCTGGGGGAGGATGGTGTCGCTGTAAACCGAAAGCCCGGATGGGAGTCAACTGCCACGCGCCGCGACGCTTTCCCGCTCTCTGCCCGAAAATCCTACGGACGGATAGCGTGGACCGTAGCGCCTACCACCCGGGATAGTAGACGCTGTCGCTGCGGCTTGCGAGCACCTTGCCCTGCGTGTCGCGCGCCATGATCCGGATCTCGACGAAACTGCCCTTGCCGCCAGCGTCGCAGCCGATGAAATGGCGCACCGCTCCCGGAGCGAGCCGGTTGCCCGCGTAGGGCAGGACTTTCACAGTCGGAATCTCGGAGATTCCGCCCAGCGTGCGGATACGAAGCTTGAGCGAGCTTGTGCCCTTTGGCACGTTCGACAGAAGGATCGTCGGACTGCGATTGTCGTCGCAGCTCCGCCCTGGCTCGGCCGGTATCTCCATGCGCATCGCCGCAGCAGGCAGCGCACCGGCAGCAAGCACGGATATCAGGAGAACGACGCGCAACGACTTCATGCGCCAAATTTAGGCCCGGTCGGGCCGCGCGGCAAGGCTCAGCGCGCCGCGCCCCGTGCCACGCGCTCGATCTCCTCGCGCACGAGGCGCTCAACCAGCGTCGGCAGGTTGTTGTCCAGCCATTCCTGCAGCATTGGACGGATCATCTCTTCCGCGATCTCGTCGAAGGAACGGCGTCGGCTCGCCGCGAAGGCGTCCGACAGTTCCCCGAAGGCGGCGGCGACCTGACGGCCGGCCACGTCCGAAATGATCGACGTCCGCGCCGCTTCCGACGCAGCCCCCTGCGTAACGGGTGCCGGCTCCACGCCGGCGGGCGTCGCAAGGCGCTGCTTCCAGTCTGGCTGCGTCGCTGGACTGGAGACCGGTTCGACATGCGCGGTCTGCAGCGGACGCTCGGTCCGGGTCGCAGCGGGAACGGGACGATCGACGGCGGCAGGTGCAGGCTGCGCCGGGACGGCCGGGCGCGGTGCCTGCGCCGCCGGCTCTACGATCTCGGCCGGGCGGCCCGCGCCACGGAATTCCTCCCGGAACGCGTCGATGTCACCGCGCTCCGCGCCGGGAGACGAGGTGTTGGCAGCCGGCGGAATGATGTTGTCCTCGGCGGAACGTCCGGAATCGCTGTCTTCGATGATGCGCCGGATCGAAGCGAGGATCTCTTCCATTGAAGGCTCGCGTTGCGCGCCTCCCAACTGCTGGACCACTGCCTCCGCTGCCTGTGACGGCATATCCCTTTACCCCGCAACTGAGGATTCGCTTTTCGAATCAGGTCTTCAGGGTAACTCACACGGCGCGAACGGTGAATCCCCGCCGCGGCTTATTCGGATTTGCGCACAGGATTAGTGGTCCGGCCCGGTCAGCGCCCGTCAGGCGTGCGCGTCCCGATCCACTTGTCCTTGACCGCGTTGTAATGCTCCTGCGGCTTGTATTCAGCGACGTTGAGGCCGAGCTGGCGGACGCTGAGGCGCCCGATCGCCGACATGATCGCATAGCTCGCCACGACCAGATTTCGCTCCGAACTGATCTGGTTGATCTGCGCGGTGATCACATCGGCCTGTGCATTCAGCACGTCGAGCGTCGTTCGCTGGCCGACATTGCGCTCCTCGATCACGCCGTTCAGCGCAAGCTGAGCCGCCGAGACGAGGTCGCGGTTGGCCACGACGCTCTCTTTCGCGGCCTGGTACTGCGTCCAGGCGGACGCCACGGCCTGGCGGACCTGATCGTGGGCGACATCAACCTCGATACGCGCCTGGCCGAGCGACTCCTTGCGCTGCCGGACCGTCGCGGACGTGCGACCGCCCGAATAGATCGGCACCGTCAGCGTCGCACCGATATTGGCGCGATCGCTCCACCGATCGCTGCCGCCGACGCCTGGAAGCGACTCCGAATAGTTTTGCGACACACCTGCGGACGCAGTGATCTGGGGCAGCAGCGCCCCCTCGGCAGCCTTCACTGAATAGTCGGAAGCGTCGACCAGGTGCTTGTTGGCGACGATCGCCGGATGTTCCGCCGCCGCGACCACGAACGCCTTGTCGATCCCGCTGGGCAGGCCCTTGGCCGGTCCCGCGCCGCTCAGCTTACCGGGCGCCTCACCGATAATTTGCCGATAGAGCGCCTCGCTGGCTGCCGCTGTCGCGCGCGCCGCGGCGAGCTGGGCGACAGCCGCCGAGCGGCTCGCATCCGCCTGGGCCACGTCGGTGCGTGTGCCCTCGCCCACTTCGAAGCGCGACCGCGCCGCGCGCACCTGCTCGACCAGGAACTGCAGGTTCCGCTCGGTGAGCACCGCGATCTGCCGATCGCGGATCACGTCCATATAGGCGCTGGCCGCATTGAACAGGATGTTCTGTTCCGTGTTGCGCAGCCCCTCGTTGGAAGCGCGGACCTGCGCTTCCGCTGCGCGCACATTGTTGCGCGTCTGGAAGCCGTCGAACAGCGACTGCGAAATCGCTACGCCGAAGGAACCGGTGGTCAGCCTCACGCCAGCCTGCGAGGCATAGTTGATGCTGCCCGAACCGGTGATTTGCGGTCGGTATCCGGACTTGGCGATCGCTACGCCTTCGTCGGTGACCCGCACACCCGCCCGCGCCGAATTCAGTTCGGAGTTGAATTGATAAGCCTTTGAAAGCGCGCCGAAAATTGTTTCGGCGAAAGCGGGAGATGCTCCCATCAACAGCGTTGATGAGATGCCCAAAACGAACAGTTTGCGCACGACGGACACGACTGACCTCGATTCCTGGCCAGTCGGACGACCGGCTTCAGTTCAACCACGCGTGGCGGCCTCGGAAGGTCAGCGCACACCCCGTTGCGCAAACGCTCCCGCCTTGTCGATCGGCGGATTCGTCGCTCGCGCTTGGCCAACATGGTTGCATGCGCGATTCAAATCAAGCGGTCAGAATTCGAAAACCGGGGCATTGTTGAAACCGGGCAACGCTTTAACCGCCGCGTTGAACGCCCGGCGCGCGGATACCGACGATCCGTGCTTCACATAAATGTGCACGACGCCCGAATTGCCGAGGCCTTCGACCGCCACCAGGCGCCCGCCATCCTTCAGCTGGTCGAACAGGGCTTGGGGAATCTGCTCCACCGCGCCCTCGATCACGATAACGTCATAGGGAGCCTGCGCAGGATAGCCGGCCGTCAGCGGTCCCTCGACCACCGCCACAGTGTCGTAGCCAAGCGCCGACAGAACCGACTGCGCCTTCTCGGCGAGCGCGGGATCCTGCTCGAGCGCCACGACCGAACCGGCGATCTTGGACAGCACGGCCGAGGAGTAGCCGGTGCCCGCCCCTACATCGAGGACGAAGTCGCCGGGCTGGATCTCGGCGAGCTGTGCGATGCGCGCGAAGGGCGATGGCTCCATCAGATAGCGCCCAGGCGCGATCTCCAGGTCTTCATCGATATAAGCGAGGCTTTTCTTTGCGGCCGGAACGAATTCCTCGCGCGGAACCGACAGCAGCGCGTCGAGCAGAGGCAGCGACGTGACGTCGGTGGTCCGCACCTGTCCGTCGACCATCTTGGTCCGCAATCCGGAGAAATCTGCCATCATTTTCGGCCGCCCAGTCCCGCGCAAATGGTCAGGCCGCCGGGCTCGCTATGCTCAGGCTGGCCCATGATGTTGCGCACCCACTGGAGGCCTCGCCCGGAATCGAACCGGGGTGCAAGGATTTGCAGTCCTCTGCGTAACCACTCCGCCACGAGGCCTCGCGGGTGCGAACGGCGCTCTGTTAACAGAGGGAATCCTGGCCCACAAGCCGTCCGCATGCGCTTGCGTTTCTTTTCCCTTGCCAGGCGCCCGCGACCTTTCAGCCCTTCTTCTGCAGCTTGCGCCGCAGCCACACCCCGGAGCGCCGGTTGAAGCGCCGTATCGACGGCGAATCGTGCGCCAGCACGAAAAGCCCGAGCGGAATCATCCAGAATCCCAGCACCGGCAGGAAGCCCACCGTGCCGCCGAGCACCAGGCCTCCACCGAGCAGCAGCCGCGGAAGGCGCGACCTCGGCAGCGCGATCTCGCGCCCGAAAAGCCTGATCTTCGGCGCCGGACGCTCCTCGTTCGGCCGGCTGTCCGTCTCGCCCTCGGTCATCGATCGGTCTCGGATAGATGCATGCGCGGTCCGTTCCATGCCCCGCATATCGGCGCACCGCGCCCGGATTGCGACCGGCCTGCGGCAAATCGCCGAAAAAATCGCCGCTGCCCTGTTGGCAAATCTGAATCGGGTTTGCTATAGGCACCGCACTTTGATGAGCACCAGTGTTCCCCGGTAGCTCAGCGGTAGAGCAACCGGCTGTTAACCGGTTGGTCGCTGGTTCGAATCCGGCCCGGGGAGCCAATCTTTCAGATCTCGCCATATCCAGTCACTTCGCGCGCAGCTCGCGCGCCGATTTCCCTCCGACCGACTTCTTGTCATCTGTCCGTTGACGCGGATCAAGGCGCCTGCCCGTCCAGTGCATATCAGGACCATGACGGGCGGGGTTTGGATCTATGAAACGGAACGGCATCGCGGCAGGCAAGCCGGCGCTTGGGCTGAGGGTATTCGCGCTGTTCTTACTCGTTGGGCTGGGGGCCTGCACGACCACGGCCCGGCACAAGAATGAGGTCGGCGCCTATCCGCCGTGGCTGATCAGCATCGCGGAGCCGGCGGCTCCGGCGATCGGCATGGCGATCTCCGCGGTGCAGTGGCGGCATGGCCGCCTCAACTCGGGCAGCAGCGCGCTTGACTATTTGCGTGCGCGCATGCGGCCGCTCGACGTGTTCCTCTTCAGCAACAAACATCGCCTCTCCGGGCACACCGGGGCAGGACTCTTCGGCCATTCGGCCGTCTACTTGGGCTCGGAGCGTGACTTGAAAGCCCTGGGTCTCTGGAATCATCCGGCGATCGTTCCTCACCATCAGGCGATCCGCGAAGGCCGGTCGGTGATCGAATCGGCACAGGCCCACAGCACAGCACTGGCGCCGGTTGCCCATCTCGCAGACACCGACCGAGTGGTGCTGTTGCGGCCACAACTCGCCAGGGAGCGGAAGGAAGCCGCCATCGCCAGGCTTTTCGCGCTCGTTGGCACACGATTCGACCATCACTACCGGCTCGACGAGAGTGGGCGCCTGTTCTGCACCGAACTGATCGAGTTGGGGATTCCCGAACTGAGACTGCCGCGCCGCGAGACCTATGGCCGCGAGGTGATCCTTCCCGACGACGTGGCCCTGCGGGCCATTTCCGGCGGTGGGAACCTCCGCTTCGTCGCCTATCTGCGCGCCGACCGCGAAGGTTGGGAAAGTGCCGGGCCCGCTGACCTCGGCGAAGACATCAAGCACAGCGCGGCGAAATGATCCGCGGTCAGTCCTGCAGCGCTCCGCCCGCCGCCATCAACGCCTCTGGCGTGTCCACGTCGAGGCTCGCCGAACGGCCGAGTTCCACGTCCAGCACCTCCGCCACGCCCGCCTCGATGACGTGACGCGCACCGGTATCGCCCTCGATGCGCGCGACCTCCGCGAATACGGCGCGCGGCAGGATCACGGGATTGCCGCGCTTGCCCTCATGCGTCGCGCGCACGATCGCGCGGCCGCCGGAGCGGCGGAAGGCGTCGATCAGTCGGTCAAGGTCGCCCGCCTCGATCTCGGGCATGTCGGCGAGCAGGATCAGCGCGCCGGCGGCTTCGTCAGGCAGCGCGCCGATGCCCGCCTTGAGCGAACTCGCCAGGCCAGTGGCAAAATCCGGATTCGCCGCGAAGGAGACACCGAGCCCGTCAAGCGCGGCGCGCACGCGTTCGGCCTGGTGTCCGGTCACGACGGTGACGCCGGCGACCTCGCTCGCCAGCGCGCCCTCGGCAACGCGTCGCACCAGCGGCTCGCCGTGAAAAAGGGCGAGCAGCTTGTTCGGCCCGCCCATGCGGCTCGACCGCCCCGCCGCGAGCACGACCGCATGCACGGCCGTTCGCGCCGCCGGCACCGGGCGCTCGCGCGGTTCGGGCCGGGTGGCGATTTCCATCAGCAGCCCCCCCACCCCCATGCCGGCGATCTCGTCCGCCGTCACGTCGAGGCCGGCCATCAGTCGGTCGAGCACCCAGTCGAAGCCGTTTTCCTTCGGGCTGCGCGCACAGCCGGGCGCGCCAAGCACCGGCCTGCCGCCGAGGCGTCCGAGCACCAGCAGATTGCCCGGATCGACCGGCATGCCGGCGGCCAGAACCTCGCCGCCCGCCGCGCGGATCGCCGCGGGAATCACGTCGTTTGGATCGCACATCGCCGACGCGCCGAAGATCAGCAGCATGTCGGCCCGTGCGGCCATGGCTTCTATCGCCGGCGCGAGAGCGTCTTCGCGATGCGCCACGCGTTCCTCGCCGACGATGCTGCTGCCCGACCGCCTGAGCCGCCCGGCGGTGATGCGCCCTGTCTTGTCCATGACGCTGGCCTTCAGCGAGGGCAGCACCGTCTGGATCAGGCCGACGCGGCGCGCGGCGAAGGGATGGACGTCGAAGGCGGATCCGCCTTGGGCCAGCCGCTCCACCGTCGCGAGCACCTTCTCCGAAACGGCGAAGGGGATGATCTTCACCGTTGCGACCATCTGGCCCGCTGCGACCGCGGCGTGATCGGGCACCGTCGCGATCGTCACCGCCGGATCGACGCGGTTGATCGCGTCGATCAACGTCTTGTCGGCCGTGAACACACCGGCCGCCTGCGCGTGCAGGTTCACCCGTCCGGTGGCGGGAGCCCTCGCGACGATACCCGAAAAGGTCAGCGCGGCTGAAACGCGGCGCGCTGCCTCGTCCTCCGCCACGTCGTCGGCATCGAGTACGGCGGCGATTACTTCGCTCATGCCCGCCGCGCGCAACGCCGCGACGTCTGCGCCCGTAAGGCGATGGCTCTTGCGCAGCCTGACGTCGCCGACGCTGGTCGAATGCGCCAGGATGGCGCCTTCCGCCTCGCCGAGCGCGATCGGCCCGAACCTCACGCGGCACCTCTTCCCGCTAGGCCGCGCGAGCGGAACGCGCCGATGATCTGCGCCAGCACCGCGACCGCGATCTCGGCCGGGCTCGCCGCACCGATGTCGAGGCCGATCGGTGCGGCGATGCGGGCGATCTGCGCCTGGCTCGCGCCGAGTGCGGCAAGCCGCTCGACCCGCTTCGCATGCGTCTTGCGGCTGCCGAGCGCCCCGACATAGAAGCAGCCCGCGTCGAGCGCGGCCTTCAGCGCGAAATCGTCGATCTTGGGATCGTGCGTCACCGCCGCGAGCGCGCAATAGGCGTCGAGCGGCCTTTCCTGCAGCACCGTCTCCGGCCAGTCGGCGAAGAGCGAGACACCCTCGAACCGCTCGGGCGTCGCAAACGCCGTGCGTGGATCGATCACCTCCAGGTCATAACCGGCGAGGCGCGCCATCGGCGCCAGCGCCTGGCTTATATGCACGGCGCCGATGACGACGATGCGCGGCGGCGGCAGGTGTGCGTTCAGGAACCAGCTCCTGCCGTCGGCCTCGACGGTCCCGGAAACGCCGGACCGGAAGGTCTTGGCAACCGCCGCCGAGAGGTCGCCCACCACCTCGTCCCCCTCATGGATCACACGAGCGGAGCCATCGGCGAGATCGGTGAGCAGGATCGCAGCGCGCCGCGCCGTGCGAGCCTCGTTCAACTCGCGGAGGGTCTTGAGGTCCATCGCTCAGGCCAGCCGCTCGACATAAACCTTGATCCGGCCGCCGCAGGAGAGCCCGACCCGCCAGGCGGTCTCGTCCGCAACGCCGAATTCGAGCATTCTTGGGCTCCCCGAACCAATCACGTCCACCGCCTCGGCCACAACCGCGCCCTCGACGCAGCCGCCCGAGACCGAGCCGTGGAAATTTCCATCGGCGTCGATGACGAGGTGGCTGCCGACCGGGCGCGGGGCCGAGCCCCAGGTCTCCACGACGGTGGCGAGCGCCACGTCGCGGCCCGCTGCCTTCCAGCTTTCCGCTATCGCCAGAGGATCGAGGCTGGCTTCAGGGGTCGATGCGATCTCCATGGCGTGCTCCTCCCGTTGTTCGTTCACGCCGCCTGCCTGTTGGCGGCGGCGAGCCATCGTTTCGGATCGGCCTCGCGCGGCCGGCTGTCCGACAGCGAGGCGCACAGGTCGGACAATGCATTCAGCGTATGGACGGCGCGGAACTCGTCGACATGCGGCAGCATGGCCCTCACGCCCCTTGCGCGGGCCTCGAATCCGTCAAAACGCAGCAGCGGATTCAGCCAGATCAGCCGGCGGCAACTCTTGTGCAGCCGGTCCATCTCGATTTCCAGCGTCTCGACATCGTCGCGCTCGAGCCCGTCGGTGATGAGCATCACCACCGCGCCCTGCGACAGCACGCGCCGCGACCACAGCCGGTTGAACTCCGCGAGCGTCTCGCCGATGCGCGTTCCGCCCGACCAGTCGCGCACGCTCGCGGCGGCATCCGCCAATGCCTGGTCCGGGTCGCGGTTGCGCAATTGCCTGGTCAGGTTCGTCAGCCGCGTGCCGAATGCAAACGTGTGGACGCGTCGCCGCTTCTCCAGCAGCGCATGAAGAAAATGCAGGAATATCCTGGAATATTGACTCATCGAGCCGGAAATGTCCGCCAGCACCACCAGCGGCGGGTGGATCTCGCGCGCTTCGCGGAACTTCGGCAGGATCAGATCACCGCCGGTGCGCAGCGCCGACCGCATGGTGGCGCGCGGATCGACCCGGCTACCGCGTGGATCGGGCCGGAAACGCCGCGTCTTCACCAGATCGAAGGGCAGCCTGAGATTGGCGATGGCGCGCTTGGCCGCCTCCAGTTCCTGCGCGTTCATCTGGGCGAAGTCCTTGGCGCGCAGGATCTCATTGCCCGACACGGTCAGCCGCGCATCGATCTCCACTTCCGGCACCTCTTCCGGCTGCTGCCGCTTGCGATGTCCCTCGAACATCGCGTCGCCGACCCTCGTCTCGGCCGCGCGCGGCTTCTCCTTCTCGCGCGTATCGGGCGCCACCGGCGAGAACATGGCGAGCATCTTCTCGATCAGCTCGCGCGACTTCCAGAACAGCCGGAACGCCTCGTCGAAGACCGGGTGGTCCTCATGGCGGGTGACGAGCACGGCGTGCAGCGTCCAGTAGAAGTCGTCGCGGGTGCCGATGCCGGTGGTGATCACCGCGTCGATCGCGTCGACCACCGACGCAGGTCCGACGCGCATGCCGGCCTTGCGCAGCGCCCGGGCGAAATAGACGATGTTGTCGGCGATGCGGCCGTCCGCCACCGCTTCCTTCGGCGTTTTCGACGAGGAGAAGGTGCCCATCGCCACGACGGCTACTCCGCCGCCGCCGAAAGCTCCGCCTTGACCTCCTTGAGGATGCGGCGGCCTTCGCCCTGCTCGATGCGTGCGATGTCGTCCTGGTATTTGAGCAGCACGCCGATCGTGTCCGACACCGTTTCGGGATCGAGCGCGACCTTGTCGAGTTCGTTGAGCGCGCCGGCCCAGTCGATCGTCTCGGCCACACCGGGCGCCTTGAACAGGTCGATCTCGCGCAGCTTCTGGATGAAGCGGACGACCTCCTCGGAGAGCCTCCGGTTCGCCTGCGGCACCTTGCGGCGCACGATTTCCAGCTCGCGCTCGGCATTCGGATAGTCGACCCAGTGATACAGGCAGCGGCGTTTCAGCGCGTCGTGGATCTCGCGGGTGCGGTTGGTGGTGATGATGACGATCGGCGGCTCCTCCGCCCTGATCGTGCCGAGTTCGGGCACCGTCACCTGGAAGTCCGACAGGATTTCGAGCAGAAAGGCCTCGAAGGCCTCGTCGGTACGATCGAGCTCGTCGATCAGGAAAACAGGGGCCGCCCCCTTGGTGCCGCTCAGCGCGTCGAGCACCGGCCGGCGGATGAGATATTTGTCCGAGAAGACGTTGCGCTCGATCAGATCCCGGTCGGTCTGACCGGCCGCCTCGTCCATGCGGATCTCGATCATCTGCGCGGCATAGTTCCACTCGTAGACCGCCGAGGAGACGTCCAGGCCCTCGTAGCACTGCAACCGGATCAGCCGGCGGCCGAGCGAGGCGGCGAGCACTTTCGCGATCTCGGTCTTGCCGACGCCCGCCTCGCCCTCAAGGAACAGCGGCCGCTTCATGCGCAGGCTGAGGAACAGCACGGTTGCCAGCGCACGGTCGGCGACGTAGTCGGCCGTGCGCAGCATCTCCAGCGTCTCGTCGATGGACTGGGGAACGCCCCGGGGAGTGAGGTCTGCCATGGTGCGTTTTCCGTCCGGCCGGCCCGGCGCGATATTCCCTAGAGGACGCGGTAGGCGCGATTGAAATAGGTCAGCGGGTCGAGGCTATCGCCGATGCGCACCCCTGTCACCTTGCCATAAAGCACACGATGGGTCGCCATATCGGTCGTCTCGATGATCTCGCAGTCGAGGCTCATCATCGAATCGACAAGCACCGGCGCGCCGGTCGACAGCCTGGTCCACTCGCCTTTAGCGAATCGCTCGTCCTGCGTGAGCCCGGTGAGACCGGAAAACGCATTCGCCAGGTCCTGGTGCTGGCCCCCCAGCGTGTTGAGCGCGAAGACGCCATTATCCCAGAACACGGCGTTCGACACGTTTTCGCGATTGATGCAGGCGAGGATCGTCGGCGGATGATCGGAAACCGAGCAGGTCGCGATGATCGTGGTGCCGCGCCGTCCCGCCGGACCGTCAGTGGTCAGCACATGCACGGCGCCAGCAAAGCGCGCCATGGCATCGCGATAGGTCTGCGGATCGATGTCGCTTTTCTTCAGCACGGCGGGATATCCAGTTTCGCCATGAATATAAGCTCGGGCGTGCGTCCCACAAGCGGCCGGCACAGCGCCTACCATGTTGCCTAGTCCAGGCTGTGCCGCTACGAGATTGCGCGTCACGTGCCGGGCGATGCCGCCGCGGCCATAATCCCGGGATCGATGCGCCCTGCCCTGATCATCGCCGCCAGCCTAGCCGCAACGCTTATCCAGGCGTCTGCGGCCGAGGTCGTGATCGGTGTGGCGGCGCCTTTGTCCGGCCCGTCCGCCATGCTCGGCGAACAGGTCCGGCAGGGGGCCGAAGCCGCGGCGCAGGCCGTGGGCGCGAAAATCGAGATCGCCGACGACGCCTGCACCTCCGAAGGCGGCAAGGCGGCGGCGCAGGCGTTCGTGGCCGCGAAGGCGGTCATCGTCACCGGCTTCCTCTGCACCGAGGCGATCGAGGCTGCGCTGCCGATCCTCAAGCAGGCCGGCATCGCCGTCGTCGCCACTGGCGTGCGCACCAATTCGCTGACTGATCGCAGGGCAAAGACCGGCTGGCCCGTGGTGCGGTTCGCTCCGCGCGCCGACGACGAGGTCGAGGCGGCCGCCTCCATCCTGGGCCGCGCCTGGCGCGGCGAGCTCTTCGCCATTGTCGACGACGGCACCATCTATTCGCGCGAACTTGCCGAGGGCCTGCGCCTCTCGTTCGAGCAGTCCGGCCTCAAGGCGGCCTTCATCGACACGCTGCGTCCGCAGCTCGACAATCAGATCGGCCTCGCCGGACGGCTGCGGAAATCGGGCGCCACGCATGTCTTCGTCGCCGGCGACCGGCCGGACGTCGCCATCCTCGGCCGCGACGCGGCCCAGATCGGCTATCAGGTCACCATCGCCGGCGGCGAGGTGCTGCGCGCAGCGTCGGAGGGCGTCGACCTCGCTCCTGGCACGCTGATGATCGGCCTGCCGGAGTGGTCGGAGATCGCCGATCCCGCCGTGGTCGCGCGCCTGCGCGACGGCAAGGTCGAGCCCGACGGCTATGTCCTGCCCGCCTATGCCAGCGTCGAGATCGCCGCACAGGCGACGAAAGCCGCTGCGGCGAGCGGCTCCGACATCCTTTCGGCGCTCGGGGGTCAGGAGTTCTCGACGGTCCTCGGTCCCGTCGGCTTCAACGATCAGGGCGATCGGACCGACAATCCCTACCGCCTCTACAGGTATGAGGGCGGCGCATTCATCGAAGTGGACCAGCAATGACCTTCCGCACCGGACCGGCCAATCTCCTCACCGACGTCGCGGGCTTGCGCGTCGGCAATGCCTCCGATGCGAAGCTCAAATCCGGCGTGACGGCGATCATCTGCGACGAGCCGGCCGTTGCCTCGGTACAGGTTCTGGGCGGTGCGCCCGGTACCCGCGAGACCGATCTGCTGGAGCCGCACAATTCGGTCGAGGCGATCAATGCGCTGGTCCTGTCCGGCGGCTCGGCCTTCGGCCTCGACGCGGCGTCCGGCGTGCAGGCGGCCCTCCGCGAGCAGGGCATCGGCTTCCAGGTGCGCGACAACCGCATCCCCATCGTTCCCGCCGCGATCCTGTTCGACCTGCAGAATGGCGGCGACAAGCGCTGGGGCCGCTATCCGCCCTATCGCGAGCTCGGCTACGAAGCCGCCATGTCGGCGGCGACCAGCTTCGACCTGGGCACGGCCGGCGCCGGTGCAGGCGCCCTGTCGGCCGGTCTGAAGGGCGGGTTGGGCTCGGCCTCCACGGTACTGCCGAACGGTGTGACCGTCGCAGCCCTCGTCGGCGCGAATCCGACCGGTTCCGTGACGGTCGGCGAGAAGAAGCACTTCTGGGCCGCGCCCTTCGAGATCGGCGACGAGTTCGGCGGGCTCGGCTATCCCCATCCGCTGCCGGTGGACGCGTCCGACATGCGGATCAAGTTCCGCGAGATGGCCAAGGCCGGGGCCAACACCACCATCGCCGTCATCGCGACCGACGCGGTTCTCTCCAAGGCGGCCGCCAAGCGGCTGGCGATCGCCGCGCATGACGGCTTCGCACGCGCCATCTGGCCAGTGCACACGCCGGTCGACGGCGACCTGATCTTCTCGCTGGCGACCGGCCGCAGCAAGGTGCCGCTCGACCATGACGGGGCGATCGACCTTTACGCCGCCGCCGGCGCGACGATGGCCCGCGCGATCGCCCGCGCCGTCTACCTTGCGACGCCCGCCGAGAACGACCTTCTGCCGACCTGGCGGAACAAGTTCGCGTGAGGGGCGGCTTTCGTTGACGCTGGCGCAAGCCGCGCTGCGCTAGCATCGGCTACGTGAAAAATCGTCGAGGAGGAGTCCGATGCAGATGAACCGCCCTGTCCTTCTAGCCACCTCTCTGCTTTCCTCGGCATCGGCCTTCGCAGGCGACACCGCGACGCCGCAGGTGCTCGGCTTCTCCCCGGACGGCAAGGTGTTCGCCTTCGAGGAATACGGCATTCAGGACGGTTCCGGCTTCCCCTATGCCAACCGCTTCTACATCGACACCGCGACCGACAGCTTCGTTTCCGGCAGTCCGATCCGTGTCCGGATCGACGACGAGGCGGCCGGCGTTTCCATGGCGCGCGCGCAGGCCAGGGAAAAGGGCGAGGCGATCGTGCCCGAACCGACGCTTGTCGCAAATCCCGGCGTCACTGCCGGCTGGAACGCGGTCACCGAGTTCTCCGCCGATCCGTTCCGCATGGCTGTCTATCCGCGCCCGATCTTCCCGCCGATCGATTCGCCGGTGGAGTTCCGGCTGGAGGAGATCCCGATGGCCGCGTCGGGAAGTTGCGAAGGGTTGGTTGACGTGGCGGGCTTCCGCCTCGTCACGATCGATCCGACGCCCGGCGGACAGACGACGCTCGTCCACGAGGACGCCTCTCTCCCCGCCAGCCGCAATTGCCCGCAAGGCTACCGCATCGGCGGTATCCAGACCTTCCATCCGCAAGGCGGCGATCCCGTCTTCGCGGTGATCATTGCCGTGCGCTCGGTCGGCTTTGAAGGCCCCGACCATCGCTGGATCGCCGTGACGGGCCGGCTCTAAGCATGAATTCCACACGCCAGGCAGGCATCGCGGCCGACCAGACGGGCCTGCTCGGCCGGACCGGTCGGGCACTGGCCGGTGCGATGCCCGCTTGGCGCACGATCCTCGCTGGAAGTGCAATCTGGGCCGTCGCGATGGGCCTGACGGCGGCCGCGAAGCTTGCCTGGATGCGCTGGTATGAGCCCGAGCGCATCGCCCTCCTCGCCTCTTTCTTCGCTGCGGGCGGCCTCGTCGCCTTCCTGCCCGGCATCTATCTCGGACGTCTCCTCTCGCGCGGCCGTCGCGACGCCGGCTTCGCCGCGACCTTCCTCGCCCTCGGCATCGGCACGATCGCGTTCACCGCCTTCCTCTTCGGCCTGCAATACCGGCAATATTACGCCGCCTGGCATGATGAGCCCCTGTCGGTGGTATGGGTCTTCCAGTTCATCTTCACGGTCGGCGCGGCCGTCTACCAGTTCCTCGTGCTCGGCACGCGCGTCTATTTTCCGCTCGGCTTCCTCTTTCTGGTAGCTGCTTGCCTCTGGAACGTGCGCCGTATGCGTTGAGCATCGGGCCCGCCTCTGTTAGGAGGCGGCGGTTCCGAGACAGCCAAGGCAAGGCCCGCCGATGATCCCCCGCTATTCGCGACCGGAAATGGTCGCCATCTGGTCGCCCGAGACCCGTTTCCGCATCTGGTTCGAGATCGAGGCACATGCCTGCGACGCTCTTGCCGAGATCGGCGTCATTCCGAAGGAAGCTGCCAGGAATATCTGGGAAAAGGGCGGCGCAGCGACCTTCGACGTCGCCCGCATCGACGAAATCGAGCGCGTCACCAAGCATGACGTGATCGCCTTTCTCACCCATCTCGCCGAGTTCATCGGCCCGGATTCGCGTTTCGTCCACCAGGGCATGACCTCGTCCGACGTGCTCGACACCTGCCTCGCCGTGCAGCTGAAGCGCGCGGCCGACATCCTGATCGCCGATGTCGACGCGCTGCTTGCCGCGCTGAAGACCCGCGCCTTCGAGCACAGGGACACGGTCACCATTGGCCGTTCGCACGGCATCCACGCCGAGCCAACCACCTTCGGAGTCAAGCTGGCACAGGCCTATGCGGAGTTCTCGCGCTGCCGCGAACGCCTCTTCGCCGCGCGCGAAGAAATAGCCACCTGCGCCATATCGGGCGCCGTCGGCACCTTCGCCAACATCGACCCACGCGTCGAGGAACATGTCGCCGAAAAGCTCGGCCTGAAGCCGGAGCCGGTCTCGACCCAGGTCATTCCGCGCGACAGGCATGCGATGTTCTTCGCCACGCTCGGCGTCGTCGCATCCTCGGTCGAGCGACTTGCCACAGAGATCCGCCACCTTCAGCGCACCGAGGTTCTGGAAGCGGAGGAGTATTTCTCGCCCGGCCAGAAGGGGTCGTCGGCGATGCCGCACAAGCGTAACCCGGTGCTGACTGAAAATCTCACCGGTCTCGCCCGCCTCGTGCGCGGCATGGTCACGCCGGCGCTGGAGAATGTCGCGCTCTGGCACGAGCGCGATATCTCCCATTCCTCGGTCGAGCGCATGATCGGTCCGGACGCGACAATCACGCTCGATTTCGCGCTGGCCCGGCTCACCGGCGTCATCGAGAAGCTGGTCGTCTATCCCGCCAACATGCTGAAGAACCTCAACAAGTTCTCCGGCTTGGTACATTCGCAGCGCGTTCTGCTCGCCCTCACCCAGGCCGGAGTCTCCCGCGAGGACGCCTATCGTCTCGTCCAGCGCAACGCGATGAAGGTCTGGGAGGAAGGTAAGGACTTCCTTACCGAACTGCTCGCCGACGAAGAGGTGATGGCCGCGTTGTCCGAGGAGGAGCTGCGCGAGAAGTTCGACCTCGGCTACCACACCAAGCACGTCGACACGATCTTCAGCCGGGTGTTCGGCTCCGCCTGAAGAACCCGCTTCAGAATCTCATTCACAGCAAAAGCCCCGCGGCGTCCCTGCCGCGGAGCTTCTCATATGTCCTGCATGTGCGTTCAGGCCGCGCGAACGTGGATCTCGGTGCCCCACGGATCGACGAGGTTGCGCTCCGAGACGGGTCCCCTGCTCAGCAGTTCGACCCACTGCAGTCCGGTGCGATCCTTGTCGCGCGCCCCGGCGCCCCGGCTCTGCCAGGAATTCGCGCCGATATGGTGATGGTAGCCGCCCGTGGACAGGAACACCGCCTGCCCGCCATAGTTCAGCACCGTGTCGAAGCCGACATCCTTGTTCCAGAAGCCTTCCGCAGCGCGCGCGTCGCCCACGCGCAGGTGTACATGGCCGATGATGCTGTTGCCGGGCGCTCCGTCCCAGGCCGGCGCGCCTGTCGCGGAGGCGAGAATCCCTTCAGCGTCCAGCGGATCGGTGGCCATGCGAACGGATCGACCTTCCCAGTTCCAGCCCTCGGCCGGACGGTCGGCATAAATCTCGATGCCGTTGCCCTCCGGATCGGTAAGGTAGAGCGCTTCCGAAACCAGATGGTCGGCCGCGCCGTCGATCCGGAAGCGGTTCTCGATCGCATGGCGAATCCACCTGCCAAGATCCTGGCGCGACGGCAGCAGGAAGGCCGTGTGGTAGAGGCCAGCCGACCGCGGATCGTCGGGACGCACCGCGCTCGATTGCTCGATCTCCATCAACGGGCGGTCGCCGGCTCCAAGCGTGATGTGTCCGCCGCTGTTGGCAAGCTCCCTCAGGCCGACGACCTGCTGGTAGTACTGCGACATCGCGGCCGCATCGCGCGCAACGATGCCGATGCGGCCGATATGGGTCGGCGCGTCGGCGGCGAAGGGAAGGTCTGACATTGTGGTCTCCGATCGGGCGGCAATCGTTCCGCCCGCTAGCGCGGCTCCGGCGCCGAGCACGGTTCTGCGGTTGATGGTCACGGCGCGATCCTCCGGCAAGATGCGATATTCTGCTGAAGATCGTATGGCTGATTGTTCACCGCAAGCGTGCAAATCCCGAACACGCTGTTCAACCGCGCGACCTCATTGCGCCGACAGCCCCCCTCGCCTACATGCGCCGCATGAAAGCCAAAGACGCAGACATCATCATCGTTCCCGGCCTGGGCGGCTCGGGGCCCATGCATTGGCAGACCCGCTGGCAAAAGCGCCTGTCGACGGCGAAGCGCGTGCACCAGAAGGACTGGGACGCGCCTGCGCGGGAGGCCTGGGCCAGCAACGTCGCCGACGTGGTCAATGCCGCCGAACGGCCTGTCGTACTGATCGCGCATTCGCTCGGTATTGCCAGCGTAATCAACGCCCTTGACCTTATGACCAAGCGGCCGCACGGCGCCTTCCTCGTCGCCCCTCCGGATCTCGATGATCCGGAGATCGGCTCGCCGCAGCTCCTCGGCTTCGGACCCTATCCGCGCACGCGCCTTCCGTTCCCGTCGATGCTGATCGGCAGCCGGAACGACCCGTACTGCAAGCCGGAGATCGCGGAAGAGCTGGCAAACGCCTGGGGCTCGCTCTTTCTCGACGCCGGCGAAGCCGGGCACCTGAACACCGAGGCCGGCTATGGCCCCTGGCCCGAGGGCTCGATGGCCTTCGCGCAGTTCCTGTCGAATCTGCCCGACCAGGTCTAGCTGATCGCCGCCCGCGCGGCGGCGATCAGGTTCTCCGCGCCAACACGCATGTAGGTCTGCTCGTTGCCCATGGCGATCATCTGGTAGCCCATCGAGGCATAGCGGCCGCAGATCTTCGGATCTGTCGCGAAGATCGCGGCGAACTTGCCGGCCTTTCGCGCCCGCGTGCCGATGTCGGCGATCGCGCCCATCATGTCTTCCAGATTGGGATTGAGCGCGGCCCCGCTTGTCCATGCGATCGAGAAATCGGACGGACCAACGAAGATGCCGTCTATGCCCGCAACGTCGAGGATCTCGTCGAGCAGCCCGTAGGCGGCACGCGTCTCGATCATCGCAAACGAGATCGTGCGTGAGTTCTGCGTCGCCAGCCATTCGGCGTGGTCCTTCACGCTTGAACGCGGAAAGCCGAAGGTCGGCCCCCAGGAGCGCTCGCCGACCGGCGGATACTTCATCGCTGCGGCAAAGCGGCGGGCATCCTCGACCGAGTTGATCATCGGCGCGATCACCGCCTCCGCGCCGAGATCGAGCGCCCGGCTCGCCATGTCGAAGCGGCCGACGGGGATGCGGATGACGGGATGCTTGCCAGGACCAGTGATCGCCGGCACGCAGCGGGCGACGCTGTCTTCGTGATGCGCGCCGTGCTGCATGTCGAGCGTGACGACCTCGAAGCCGAGCCGCGAGACGCTTTCGACAGTGAGCGTGTCCGGAATGCCAGACCAGGCGGTAAACGAGACGGTTCCGGAATTGAGGCGGTCGGCGAGGGTCATCACGGCTCCATGCGGCTTCGCGGCGCAATCTGCCGTGACTCTCTCGCCTGCGCAAAAGAAAACCGCCCGGCGAGCCGGGCGGTCGGTTGGTCCAGTGGAGATCGCCGGGAGATCAGGCGCCGGCGATCTGCTTCGCGGCGGTCTCGAGCAGTTCCGCCATCGCGTGGCGGATCTGGTGGTCGGACACGGCCACGCCGGCCTTGTCGAAGTCGCCCCGAAGCTTGCGGAACACGTCCTCGTCGCCGGCTTCCTCGAAGTCGGCCACCACGACCTCCTTGGCGTAGGCCTCCGCGTCCGCGCCCGACTTGCCGAGCTTCTCGGCCGCCCACGCGCCTAGAAGCTTGTTACGACGCGCGGTCGCCTTGAACTTAAGCTCCTCGTCATGGGCGAACTTCTTCTCGAAGCCCTCTTCCCGGTCCTTCATGCTGGTCATCGAAATGCTCCCCGAACTAGGCGTCCAACTAGGCTTATGTCGTCGCCTCCATATGGGGCATCGGCCTTCAATTCAACAGGTATCGGCGTCGCGGCGCCATCCCGGCGCCCCGCCCGCGCCTCAAAGCCGTTGAAGGTGAGGATTGTAGATTGAGGAAAGCAGTCGAGTAGGATAGAGCACGCCGTGAAAACCACGGGTGCGGCGCGCCCCGCCGCCGATTCGGACCTGCCGCATCACATCGGCCGTCCAGAACAGAGACAAGCGCACATGAATCGTCGCCGACGCATCTACGAAGGCAAGGCCAAGATCCTCTATGAAGGGCCTGAGCCGGGCACGCTCATCCAGTTCTTCAAGGACGACGCCACCGCCTTCAACAAGAAGAAGCACGAGGTGGTCGACGGCAAGGGTGTGCTCAACAACCGCATCTCCGAGCACATCTTCACCCATCTGAACCGGATGGGCATCCCAACCCACTTCATTCGCCGCCTCAACATGCGCGAGCAGCTGATCAAGGAAGTCGAGATCATTCCGCTCGAAGTCGTGGTGCGCAACATCGCGGCCGGGTCGCTCGCCAAGCGCCTCGGCATCGAGGAAGGCACCGTCCTGCCGCGCTCGATCATCGAGTTCTACTACAAGGCCGACGCGCTCGACGACCCGATGGTCTCCGAAGAGCACATCACAGCCTTCGGATGGGCCTCCCCGCAGGAGATCGACGACATCATGGCGCTCGCCATCCGTGTCAACGACTTCCTGTCCGGCCTCTTCCTCGGCGTCGGCATCCAGCTCGTCGACTTCAAGATCGAATGCGGCCGCCTCTACGAGGGCGACATGATGCGCATCGTCGTCGCCGACGAGATCTCGCCGGACTCGTGCCGCCTGTGGGACGTCGCCACCCAGGACAAGCTCGACAAGGACCGTTTCCGCCGCGACATGGGCGGTCTGGTCGAGGCCTATCAGGAAGTGGCCCGCCGCCTCGGCATCATGAACGAGAACGAGCCGCCGCGTCCCGCCGGACCGGTGCTCGTCGCCTCGACCGACACGCCCAAGGGCACCAAACACTGACGGCGCGCCGTCAGCCAGTAACAGCAGACCGGAGCGACATCGGCGTGATCAAGGCTCGCGTGACCGTCACCCTCAAGAACGGCGTGCTCGACCCGCAAGGCAAGGCGATCGAGGGTGCGCTCGGCACCCTCGGCTTCGGCGGCGTCGGCCATGTCCGGCAGGGCAAGGTGTTCGACATCGAGCTGGACGGCTCGGACAAGGCGAAGGCCGAGGCCGATCTCAAGGCGATGTGCGAGAAGCTGTTGGCCAATACCGTGATTGAGAACTATGCTATTTCGCTAACCTGAGGTTGCAGGAGCAACGCATGGCCGAAGTCAGCTATCAGTTCCTGGAAGAGCTTCTGAGACGGCTCCACGAACGCATGGATCGCTTTGAGCATTCGCTCGGTGAGATCAAGCACGAGATTGTTGCCATGCGTCTACAGAACATGGGCATGCAAACCGACATCAACAATATCTACGGCGTCACGGGGCGGATTGATCAGCGTCTGGACCGTATCGAGAATCGCCTGGAACTGCGCGAACTCGCTGAGAAACCACAATCGCCGTACGAACCGCAAAAATGATAAAATCCGCCGTCGTCCTGCTCCCCGGCCTCAACCGCGACCGCGACATGATCGCGGCGCTGACCAAGATCTCCGGCAAAGCGCCCGTCACCGCTTGGCAGACCGACACGGACATCCCCGACGTGGACCTGATCGTCATCCCCGGCGGCTTCTCCTACGGCGACTATCTGCGCTGCGGCGCCATCGCGGCGCGCATGCCGGTCATGCGCGCGGTGGCCGAGAAGGCGGCGAAGGGCGTCACGGTCATGGGTGTCTGCAACGGCTTCCAGATCCTGCTCGAAACCGGTCTCCTGCCCGGCGCGCTGATGCGCAATGCCTCGCTGAAGTTCGTCTGCCGCGAGGTGAAGCTCGAGATCGCCAACGCCAACACCACCTTCACCCGCGCCTATCGGCCCGGCCAGGTGATCCGCTGCCCGGTGGCGCACCACGACGGCAACTACTTCGCCGATCCCGAGACGCTCGCCCGCATCGAAGGCAATGGCCAGGTTGTCTTCCGCTATGCCGAAGGCACCAATCCGAACGGCTCGCTTAACGACATCGCCGGCGTGATGAACGAGGCCGGCAACGTGCTCGGCCTCATGCCGCATCCCGAAAACCTGATCGAGGCAGCGCATGGCGGCTCTGACGGCCGCGCCCTCTTCGAGGGCGTGCTCGGGATCGCCGCGTGAGTACGGCGAACGGACTGCGTCCGGCCGCCCTCCTCGCCATCGCGGCCGCGCTCTCTGCCGCCGGCTGCCAGTCGAACAAGCCGGAGGCTGTCCTCACACCGCCCGGCAAGAGTGCCGCGCTGCGCAAGATGGAGAAGGTGGCGCTCGCTGCGCATACCTGCTGGTTCGCCTCGAAGGACAAGGCGTTCCGCGCCTACGGCTTTGCCAACGAGCTCAACTCGATGAGCGGTCAGCCGCGTTTCCTGCTGGTGCCAAAGGGCAACTTCGGAGGCCGGCCGCTTCTGGTGGTCGAGGCGAAGGGCGGGGCGGCAACCGTCGACGCCTACGGCCCCCTGCTCGACGGCGAGCATGGCAAGCGTATCTCCGCCGATCTCAACCGCTGGGCTTCCGGCGACCCGTCCTGCGTGGCGAGGGCCTGAGGCCGCGCCCCCGATTTTCGAGCTGACATGACGATCCCGAATTCGATCCCGATCACCCCCGAGCTGGTCGCCTCGCACGGCCTCAAGCCCGATGAATACCAGCGCATCCTCGACCTGATCGGCCGCGAGCCGAGCTATACCGAGCTCGGCATCTTCTCGGCGATGTGGAACGAGCACTGCTCCTACAAGAGCTCGAAGAAATGGCTGCGTACGCTGCCGACCAAGGGACCGCGCGTGCTGGTCGGTCCCGGCGAAAATGCCGGCGTGGTCGACATTGGCGACGGCGATGTAGTGGTCTTCAAGATGGAGAGCCACAACCACCCGTCCTATATCGAGCCCTACCAGGGCGCGGGCACCGGCGTCGGCGGCATCCTGCGCGACGTCTTCACCATGGGCGCGCGCCCGATCGCGGCGATGAATGCGCTGCGCTTCGGCGCGCCGGACCACCCGAAGACCAGGCACCTCGTCTCCGGCGTCGTCGCCGGCATCGGCGGCTACGGCAACGCATTCGGCGTGCCGACCGTCGGCGGCGAGGTCAATTTCGACGAGCGCTACAACGGCAACTGCCTTGTCAACGCCTTCGCCGCTGGCCTCGCCAAGGCGGACGGCATTTTCCTGTCGCAGGCCAAGGGCGTCGGCCTGCCGGTCGTCTACCTCGGTGCCAAGACCGGTCGCGATGGCGTCGGTGGCGCGACCATGGCCTCGGCCGAGTTCGACGACAAGATCGAGGAGAAACGCCCGACCGTGCAGGTCGGCGACCCCTTCACCGAAAAGTGCCTGCTGGAGGCTTGCCTCGAACTGATGGCATCAGGCGCCGTCATCGCCATCCAGGATATGGGTGCGGCCGGCCTCACCTGTTCGGCCGTCGAAATGGGCGCCAAGGGCGACCTCGGCATCAGGCTCGAGCTCGACAAGGTGCCGGTGCGCGAAGAGCGCATGTCGGCCTACGAGATGATGCTCTCCGAAAGCCAGGAGCGCATGCTGATGGTGCTGCGTCCGGAAAAGGAGGAGGAAGCCGAGGCCATCTTCCGCAAGTGGGGCCTCGACTTCGCCATCGTCGGCTGGACGACGGACGACCTCCGATTCCGAGTCATCCACCAGGGCGAGGAAGTCGCCAACCTGCCGATCAAGGAACTCGGCGACGAAGCGCCTGAATACGACCGCCCCTGGATCGAACTGCCGAAGCCCGCCCCGCTCGCCAGCACCGACGTGCCGCAGGCCGACATCGCCGACGCGCTGCTCAAAATGCTCGGCTCCGCCGACCTGTCCTCCCGCCGCTGGGTCTGGGAGCAGTACGACACGCTGATCCAGGGCAACTCCTTGCAGATCCCGGGCGGCGACGCTGGCGTCGTGCGCGTCGAGGGCCATCCGACCAAGGCGCTTGCCTTCTCCGCCGACGTCACGCCGCGCTACTGCGAGGCCGACCCGTTCGAAGGCGGCAAGCAGGCGATCGCCGAATGCTGGCGCAATCTTACCGCGACGGGCGCCCTGCCGCTCGCGGCCACCGATAACCTCAATTTCGGCAATCCCGAGCGCCCCGAGATCATGGGCCAGCTCGTCGGCGCCATCAAAGGCATCGGCGAGGCCTGCCGCGCGCTCGACTTCCCGATCGTCTCCGGCAATGTCTCGCTCTACAACGAGACCAACGGCCGTGGCATCCTGCCCACGCCCGCGATCGGCGGCGTCGGCCTCATCGACAACTGGTCGAGGATGGCCCGGATCCGCTTCGCTGGCTCCGGCGAGCGCATCCTGCTCCTCGGCGCACCCGAGACGCTCGGCATGCATCTCGGCCAGTCGATCTACCTGCGCGACATCCACGCCCGCAAGGACGGCCCGCCGCCGCCGGTCGACCTGGCGAAGGAGCGCCTCGTCGGCGACTTCGTGCGCGAGATGATCCGCGACGGCGTCTTCACGGCCGTGCATGACGTGTCCGACGGCGGCCTCGCCGTGGCGCTTGCCGAGATGGCGATCGCCTCCGGCATCGGCGCAGAGGTGCAATTGCCTGGTGGCGCTGACCCGATCCGCGCCTGGTTCGGCGAAGACCAGAGCCGCTACGTCGTCACCGTCTCCCATGCCGATCCGGGCCTCGTGCGCGACGTGCAGGACCAGGCGGCCGCCCGCGGCGTGCCGGCCCTCTGGATCGGCGAGACCGGGGGCACGGACCTGAAGCTCGCAGGCGCCCGCGCCGTTCCCGTCGCCGACCTCAAGGCGGCGCACGAAGGCTGGTTCCCGCGCTTCATGGGCGACTGACGGCTTGCCGGCAGGGCGCTCGCCAACGGATTTCCTCCACCTGGCTGGTTGGGGAAGTCCGATTGACCTCCCCTGCCCCGGCAGGCCATTCTGCCCCTCGACGAATAAGGAGAATCCCCGTGGCGATGGATGCGCACGAGATCGAACGCCTGATCAAGGAAGGCATTCCCGACGCGAAGGTGTCGATCCGCGATCTTGCCGGCGACGGGGACCACTACGCCGCCGAAGTCGTCTCCGCGAGCTTTAAAGGCAAGACCCGCGTCCAGCAGCACCAGATGGTCTACAAGGCCCTGCAGGGCAACATGGGCGGCGTCCTGCACGCACTCGCACTCCAGACCAGTGCGCCGGAGTGAGGCCGTGAGCATCGGCGACTTCGTCAAGGGCGTCGTCTCGGACGTGCGTGAGGACATGCTAAAGAAGGACCTCGAAACGTCGCCGCCGTCGCAAGACGTCGCGAACCTGACGCTGGCGACGGCGAGGCGGCAAGGCTTGACGAAGATAAGTAAGCCAAACAAAGCGACGGCTATCTGCCGGACCCGATATATTTTTTCCACCAATTACGGGGAAGCTTCTCTTGGCCCAAGAACACTGAATAGAGGATAGGCAATTCTGCAATGCCAGCGCGTCCTAGAAATCGGCCAATGCGCGTTTCCGAACCGCGCTTGGGCCCAGCGTGCTCTTTCGTCCGAAATCTCAAGGTTCTCGTTTTCTTTCCAGACTCTGAAATGCGTACTCGGCTTACAAAAACGGGGCCCGCGCTTTCAGCCTTTATCGCGATGGCGCTCCCTAGTAAGAGCGGCGCGACCAAAACAAACCAGCAAAGTGCGATAGCTCTCTCCGCAAAGCTAGGTCTATCTGCATTCCCTTCGATCGGGTCTGATGCGGCAATCTTCGACGCCCCCCTAATAAGACCCAAAGCAACGACAAATTTACTGAAATCGCCAGGCGTATCGTTGACGTGGCTCGACCATTCTTCTCGATAGCGATCCCGACTGTTGACCGGTAGTCTTGACGCAGCCCGCTCAACGAGGCGACTAGTCAACAACGGCAGCCAAGCCTTTGCGTCATCTGCCAAGACGCGCGAAAATGTTGCAACCAATACCGCAACAAGGACACCCAAAATACCAATCAAGAACTGAAAGGCTAGGTCCACGCCAGCCTCCCCATCGCAGGATGTATATCGGCAAGCAAATTGCGGGCTTTCACGGCCCCGAGCGCGGTGACTTTATAGTAGCGACGACGAGGTCGCCCAAGTGACACTGGTTCCTCTGATTCCCAGCGGCTCTCCAACCATCCCGCCTTCTCAAGGCGAAACAGTATTGGGTAGAGAGTGCCAGAGGCGATCTTGGTCGACGCGCTAACCTCCGATCCAGAAAGCTCCCTTCTCGGCGCAGAGAGAAGCTCCACCAGAACTTTCAGAGTCTGAGCCGACATGCGGGGGTCAGGAGAGTCCATGTAGTTAGTCTACATAGGGTGGCTCCGCCAGTCAACGCCGCCTTGTGCGGTTAATTTCACACCAGCAAATGTCAATTGGAGAGCCTTCTCCATCCCCTCACCACGGCGTCGGGTGATTGTCGATCCGCATCTGGAAGATGAAATAGGTCGGCGAGCAGAACCCCTTTCGCTTGACCTTCGCGACGCCCGGCGTGTCGGCCGGAAAGGCTTGGCACATATAGTCCTCGCGGCAGAACGTATCGGCCGAGCAGGTCGGCCGGTTGCCGCGCACGACCGCCGCGCCGAGGCAGGACTCGAAATCGTTGGTCGCCACGCACAGGTCGAAAGCCTTGCCGCCGGCCAGCCCGCAGATCTCGCGCGGCTCGGGTTTTCCGGGCCGGAAGTCGGCAAAGGTCCGGTCGCGGTCGGTGCAGGCGCGGTAGGCGATGCCGGCCGGCACGCCGATCTTCGGCGGGCGGCAATTGTAGGTCTCGCGGTTGATCGCCGCCGCCTTCGCGGTGAACGGCGCGGAAACCTTCATCCGATCGTTGAACGGCTGAGAGGCGTTGGTCGCGATCTCGCCGGTCACGCAAGGATGGCCGGAGAACATGTTCGGCGAATCCGCCGGCAACAGGCACTGGCCGAGCTTTGCGGGCACGCCGGAGGCGCTCGCGAGCGCCGTGCAGGCCAGCCCCGCCTCGCAGTCCCAGCCGGATGCAAACCCGTTCGCTTCCTCCGGCAGCAGGCATGACATGCCGGCCTTGGCCGGCCTGTAGGCGACCGTATCCGCGGTCCATTCCGCGGGTGGCGCAGACGACAGCTGGCGGAACCGGTCCGGCGTGTTTCCCGCCACCACCGCGGCGAGCCACGCTTCGCGGCGCGGCAGTTCCGCCGCGACATGAGGCGAGAGGCCGACCTCGATCCGGTTGAGCGGCGAGGAATCGGCGTCGTCCTTGCCAATGAAATGGAAGCCCGCCGTCGAACCCGCCTGGTGGCAACCCTGGCATGAACCATTCTCCAGCCGCGCGATCAGCGCCTGCGGCGTCTTGAGCAGACGCATCCCGTCGAACGCGACATCCGCGAAGTCTGCCGGGTCGAACAGCGGCTCGAACGGCCGGTTAGCCAGCCGCACGCTGCCGAAGGTCGAGTAGGACACCACCTTCCGCGCCAGGAATTTCTCCGGGATCTCGTAAACGCCGACATCGACCGCCGCGACATTGTCGCGAACATAGGCGGCAAGCTCGGCCTTCAGGGCGGCGTCGGACGACAGCAGCCCCGTATCCGGCGTGTTCTCAAGCGGCTTTTCCGTCACTGTGTCGCCGTCGATACCGAAGATGCGCATCAGATAGGCCGCCTGCCCGCCGAACTCGGTCTCTTGGCCGGAGGGAAAGCGCACCACCTGCGCGTTGAGCTCGATCTGCTTCAGGCGCAGCTCCGCCTTGTCCAGCGCTCCGCCGGCGAGCCAGCCAGCATCGAGCGCCTCGTCCAGCCCCGGCGTCCAGCGCGCCGCGGCCGCCTCGCACCCGCCGTCCTCGTCCGGCAGCACGGAATAGACGGCGTTGAAGTTGAACGGCATGCGCGAGGCCATCGTCCGCTTCTTTGCCTTGAACCTGTACGCGAGCCGGTAGATCAGCCGCACCTCGCCGCAGCCAGTCTCACCGCGCAGGTCGGCGAAGTCGCGGCGGTCCATCCGGTTGACCAGCCCGACAAGCCGGAAACGCGCCGCGTCCGTCGCAAGCCAGCGCATGTCCATGACCCGGCCGACATTGCCGTCCGTCACCTCGAACAGCGCCCGCCCGCCGGCCTTCATCTCGGCGCGAAGCTCAGCCACGTCCTTAGAGATGATCGAAACGATCGACCGATATGCCGGCGACGCCGCTTGCAGTGCCGCAAGTCCGGCGCCCGCCTCCACGCCGAACACATCCTCGAAGGCGTAGCCCCTGCTCTCCAGTTCCGTAAGCAGCGCGCGGTCGTCGATATAGAGAACCGGCGATGCGTGGGCCGGCAAGGCCATGAGCAGTGCGAGAACGAAAAAGACGAAGCGGATCATCGAACGGCGGCCCCGGCGAACAACTCCTTCAAAACCCCCGGTACAATCCCGGGCAGATCCTCCGCGATCAGTCCCGGCCCGAAGCGGCGGCCGGCCTCGGCGTGGATCCAGACCGCCGCGCAGGCCGCGTCGAACGGGTTCATCTGCTGGGCGGCGAGCCCGGCGACGATCCCCGCCAGCACGTCGCCGGAGCCCGCGGTCGCGAGCCATGGCGAGCCGTTCGAGTTGATCACGGCGTGCCCGTCTGGATCCGCGACCACCGTGTCCGGTCCCTTCAGCACCACCACCGCATGCGCGCGGACGGCAGCCTTACGTGCCTTCTCGACCTTCGAAAGCGTGCCGTCGCGCGCAATGTCGGAAAACAGCCGCGCGAATTCTCCCTCATGCGGCGTGAGCACGAGGCGCGCCTTCGACGCACCGGCCGAGATGAACAGCGAAGCCGGCGCATCCTTGAAGGCGGAGAACGCGTCGGCGTCGAGGACCAGGGTGAACGGAGCGGCCGCAGTGTCGAGCAGCGCCAGCGCCGTCTCTCTCAGCCTGTCGAAATCACCAAAGCCGGGCCCGAGCACCGCCGCGCGGACCTTCCGCTCGCTGACGAAATCCGCAACGTCGGAGACGCTCTCGACCCGCCGCACCATAATGGAAGTGAGATGCGCGGCATTCACCTGCAGCGCCGACGGCGGCGACAGCACCGTCACCGCCCCTGCCCCCGCCCGCGCGGCCGCGAGCGCCGAGAGCCGCGCCGCCCCGGTCGCGGTCGGCGGCCCCGAAAACACGGCGACATGGCCGCGCGCATATTTGTGCGTGTCGGTCGACGGCGCGGGCAGTGCCGCGGCCCACAGCGCGGGCAGGTTTTCGTTCAGCGCGCGCGAGCCGATGACGCGTTGCGGAATGCCGATGTCGGCGACGACGAGTTCGCCGCAGAGCGATCGGCCGGGCTCGAGCAGATGTCCCGGCTTCTTGCGCGCGAAGGTGATGGTGAGATCCGCCTTCGGGCATGGCCCGTCGGCGCGGCCCGTCAGCCCGGAAAGCCCGGAAGGAAGGTCGACCGCCACCACGGGCACGCCTGCCCCCTCGATTGCCCGGAAAACCGGCCGGAAAGCCTGGTCGAGCGGCCGCGCGAGACCCGCGCCATAGAGCGCATCGACCACGACGCTCTCCGAATCAGGACGGTAATCACCGAAGGGTTTCGCCGCGACCGGACAGTCTGCCGCGGCCTTCGCCGCGTCGCTTCCGGCCCGCGGCGCGCCTTGCGCCCACAGCCCGACTAGGCACCCCGCCTCCGCCAGGAGTCGCGCCACGACATAGCCGTCGCCGCCATTGTTGCCGGGGCCGGCGAGCACGTCGAATCGCGCCGCGCCGGCATATCTCCGCAGCAGCTCGGCTGCGATCGCAGCACCTGCGTTGCGCATCAGCCCGTAGCCGTCGAACGGGCCCGCTTCGATCGCGGCGCGGTCGACGGCGCCCATTTCGTCCGGCGTCAGGATTTCATGCGGCATGGCGGCGCGGAGCATCCCCTTATGTCCGGCAGGCTACTGCATCGGCCCGCAAACCGGAATCGGTTTCGGGCGGCACGATACGACAAAAACAACCTGGAGCGTCCGATAGCACGCCTGGCGCTCTAGCGTGCTTGCGCCGGTTCTGGCAAAGCGGCAATGTGCTTATGTTTTAGGCGTCCTGCATCGCGTTTGATCAACCTGGAGTGAAATGGTCGTGAATCGCTCCGTGTCGGATGCGCGGGAGGTGCGACGCCGCCAACCCAAACTGCGGCGCCTGCCTGTGCGGGCGTCGTTTTTGCGCAGTTGCATAGAGCGGGCCGGGACTGGCATGCTTCGTGCTTAACGTCGTCCGGGACGGGCCGATTGCCCGTTTTCCCCATGCGGAGGCTATGTCCAGATGAAGAAGATCGAAGCGATCATTAAGCCGTTCAAGCTCGATGAGGTGAAAGAGGCGCTGCAGGAAGTCGGCCTGCAGGGCATCACCGTCACCGAGGCGAAGGGTTTCGGTCGCCAGAAGGGTCACACCGAACTCTACCGCGGCGCCGAATACGTGGTGGACTTCCTGCCGAAAGTGAAGGTCGAGATCGTCCTCGGCGACGATGCGGTCGAGGCGGCCATTGACGCCATCCGAAAGGCGGCGCAAACGGGTCGCATCGGCGATGGAAAGATCTTCGTGTCGAACATCGAGGAAGTCATCCGCATCCGCACGGGCGAAACCGGCCTCGACGCCGTCTGATCGACACAACGTCGACGTATATAACAGCCGTCATCCACACTAGGGAAAAACGACCTATGACGACAGCCAAAGACATCATGAAGCAGATCAAGGACAACGACGTGAAATTCGTCGACCTCCGCTTCACCGATCCCAAGGGCAAGATGCAGCACGTGACGATGGACGTCGTCGAGGTGGACGAGGACATGTTCGCCGACGGCGTCATGTTCGACGGCTCCTCCATCGCCGGCTGGAAAGCCATCAACGAATCCGACATGGTGCTGATGCCCGACACGGACACGGTCCACATGGACCCGTTCTTTGCGCAGTCGACCATGGTCGTCATGTGCGACATCCTCGACCCGATCTCCGGCGAGGCCTACAACCGCGATCCGCGCGGCACGGCCAAGAAGGCCGAGGCCTACATGAAGTCGGAAGGCATCGGCGACACGATCTATGTCGGCCCGGAAGCCGAGTTCTTCGTCTTCGACGACGTCAAGTACAAGGCCGATCCCTACAATACCGGCTTCAAGCTGGACTCGACCGAACTGCCGTCGAACGACGACACCGACTACGAGACCGGCAATCTCGGCCACCGTCCGCGCGTCAAGGGCGGCTACTTCCCCGTGCCGCCGGTCGATTCGCTGCAGGACATGCGTTCCGAAATGCTCACCGTCATGTCCGAGATGGGCGTGCGCACAGAAAAGCACCACCATGAGGTGGCTGCCGCGCAGCACGAACTCGGCCTGAAGTTCGACACGCTGGTCCGCAACTCCGACAAGATGCAGATCTACAAATATGTCGTGCACCAGGTGGCCAACGCCTACGGCAAGACGGCCACCTTCATGCCGAAGCCGGTCTTCGGCGACAACGGCTCGGGCATGCACGTCCACATGTCGATCTGGAAGGGCGGCAAGCCGACCTTCGCCGGCAATGAATATGCCGGCCTGTCGGAGAACTGCCTCTATTTCATCGGCGGCGTCATCAAGCACGCCAAGGCGGTCAACGCCTTCACCAACCCGCTGACCAACTCTTACAAGCGGCTGGTCCCGGGCTATGAGGCGCCGGTGTTGCTCGCCTATTCGGCGCGCAACCGCTCGGCCTCGTGCCGCATCCCCTTCGGTTCGTCGCCGAAGTCGAAGCGCGTCGAGGTCCGCTTCCCCGATCCGGGCGCGAACGCCTATCTCGGCTTCTCCGCGCTGCTGATGGCCGGCCTCGACGGCATCAAGAACAAGATCCATCCCGGCCAGCCGATGGACAAGGATCTCTACGACCTGCCGCCGAAGGAGCTGAAGAAGATCCCGACCGTCTGCGGCTCGTTGCGCGAAGCACTCCAGTCGCTCGACAAGGACCGCGGCTTCCTCAAGGCCGGCGGCGTCTTCGACGACGACCAGATCGACGCCTACATCGAGCTCAAGATGGCCGAGGTCATGCGTTTCGAGATGACCCCGCATCCGGTCGAGTTCGACATGTATTACTCGGTCTGATTACTCGTTGATCTCACATGCAAGCCCTTGGAAACAGAAACAAATTGCCATTCCAAGGGCTTGCCGACCTATCTATCCTTCGCTCTTGCAATAATAGGCAGTAGAGCGTAAACAAGAGCAGTGACAACTTCAAAGGTTTGCGGGCTTTGAAGGCGTGTCCCATCATTCAGAATTGCAGTTAGCCAGGCACCTTTCTTGAAGTCTGCGCCGGTTGGTCGCGGAGCGAGGGGTTCGTCATGCATCTGTTCTCAATGTGCCGGCGCGTCGCCGCGGTTGTATTTGTCCTGGGCGCGCTTGCGTGGCCGCAGCATGCAGATGCTGGGGTGCTCGAGAGGAACTACCTCCCCCAGTGGATGCCGATGCCGAGGTTCATACCTGGCCCGCCACTGTGGCTGCCGCCTGTCCCGCCACCTGCCGGGGGCGGCGAGATTTATTCGCCATCGCAGACCGCCACCTACGAGATGTCCAACATCGGCGGCTACAGCTTCCCGCCCTGCGAGCGCAATCCGGGCGGGCTGATGACGAAGACACAATGGGGTTCCGCCGCGTTCCGGCAGGCGGGGCGTATAGTCGTTCATACATTCGGCAGTGATTTCGATACCGTGCTTGCGGCCTACCGCGGATCTTCCTGCGGAGCGCTCACCCTCCTTGGCTTCAACGACAACCGCATCGTTTCGGGAATCAGCACCAGCCAGAGCCTTCTGCAGTTTGATGTCGCGGCCAACACCCAGTATCGGCTGCAGATCGGAGGTCGGAACGGGGCGGAGGGTGACATCTATGCCAACGTCTTCCGTCTGCCTTCAGGCGGCGGCCTGTCCGTTTTCCTGGCAAAATATGGCGGCGCGTCCTTTGAGGGACGGGACTATGTCTGCGAACTCGGCTACACCCATGCGCCGACATGCCCCGCTGCGACATTCGTCGTCCACAACAGCACCGGCCACACCCTGAACGTCACTCCCTCATCCAGCCTTGGCGGGGCCTTCGGTGTCCCGGCCGCATTCTCGCTCTCGCCCGGGCAGGCGAAAGCAGTGACCTTCAACTACAATACGGTGTTCAACAGAACGACGCTCCGCACCGTGGTCGGCTATTTCACGTTCAGTGGGCGCGTCGGAACAACGCTCGTCAGTCGCGCCTACTCTCGCGGTCTGGTCAGCGTGAAGTCCCAGACGGGCTATGGTGCGAATGTCTTGCGTGCCGCCGTGGCAAATCAGGTGCGCACAGCCTACGTCAATGAGGGCGTCTATTTCGACGTGAAGATATCGAACATCGGAACCCAGGCTGCGACCGGCTGCCATGCACGTTCCAAGGTCTTTTCCCGCCTCAAGACGTACTGGCAGCTATTCACGCCCCCCTCCACGACGGGAACCCCGAGTGTGCCGGTCACGATTCCCGCCGGTGGCTACAAATGGCTCCGCGTCTGGATGGCGAGCCAGTCTGCCCGAGATGGCGACCCGCTCTCGCTCGGCGACATCATCATAGATTGCGCGAACACGGCCGAACTCGCCTTAAACGCGGCTAATCGCTTCGACCTGACGTCGTTCGGCTCTTTCCCGCTTCGGAACGTCGTCGTTGCTGCGGTTTCGCCGACGACCGGCGTGCTGAATGTACCGCCGACGGGCATCGCCAAGTTCCGCGTATCGGTCAAGAATACCGGCCCGGCCGTTCAAATGCGGGTCAACGGCTTTTACGAGAGCCCTTTCGACGACCCCGCAAATTCACGTTTCACCGTCACCGGCATTTGCGCCGCCAACGCCGCTGGCGCCTGCACCGGCCCAAGCGGGAGCACCGTCCTCATCTATAGTTCCGCCCAGAACGTCACCAATTACTTCAACGTCTTCGTGAGGGCACCGGCCGTCAATCCCGGCTACGACCCCTCCAGGCGCCGCATTTTCCTGAACGTCAAGCAGGACACACCTGCCAACGTCTCCACCGACTATGTCCTCGTTGGCACGCGCGGCATCGCCGTCAGGAAGAATTGAACGTCCAGCCAGCATGACGCCTGGCGTCGGTGAGAAACCCACTTGCCGGAGACTCGCTCAACGTCAATTCCTGCCGAGCAGGTCGTCGGCCAACGCGGCAAGATCCGCCGCCTTGAGGAAATCCTCATGCGCGCGCAAAAGGTTCATCCGCAGATTGTTGCGGATGTAGTCGTAGTCATGCCCGACGAGGCTCTGGTGGATCGGCAGCGCCTTGTGGATCAGCCGCGCCATCGGCTCCGCCATCAGCCGCACCGGCCGTGGCGCATCCAGCTGTGTCGCCTGCAGCCGTTCGCGCACGAGATCGCGCGCCTTCGACCAGAAATCGTCGGGCTCCCCCGCCGGAAGCGGGTGGCGTTCGAACACCGTCGCGGCGATCGCCTCGATCGCCTCCGGTAGGCGGCGCTGGCGTAGTCCCGCGGCCGGGCGGATGGTCCCCTCCAGCATCTCGGCGAGCATCGCGACCGCCGGCGGGAAGCTCTGCCAGCACGACGCGGTCAGCTTCTGGCGGAATTCCTCTTCGGAAAACAGCTTCTGCCAGTAGACCCCTGCCCTCACGCGGCAGAACTCAACGACGCATTTCTGCGCGAGAAATGCCGCCCGCGCATCGAGAAAGTCCTCCAGGGCCGCGGCCGTCGCGACCGGCGGGTCCTTGTGGAATACCGTTGAAACGAGGTTGTCGATCAGGCCCATGATGTGTCCACCCGCTGTTCAGGCACCGTATCCGTGTCCATCGGGCTGCGCCAGCCTCACGACGTCGGCACCCGTCGACCGATTCTAAAGTTGAATGCGCAACGACCTCTTACAAATGTTACCAAATTGGCAACGTCGTACGAATCCGCAGGAGGTGGGATTCGCTGCGGGGTGTGCGAGGTGGAGCCTCGCAGGGGTGGAGAATTAAGACGGCGGCTCGCGAGATGCCGCGACAAGAGGAGGAGGGAATGCGAAATGGCCACGCCTGATCGCGTAAGTTACTGGAACAAGACCAGGAACCTCATGATCGTCATGATGGCTCTGTGGGTCTTCTTCGGCTACGTCGTCCACATGTTCGTGGGCTCGCTGAACAACATCGTCATCCTCGGCTTCCCGCTCGGCTATTACATGGCCGCGCAAGGGTCGCTGATTGCCTTCGTCATTATGCTCTTCGTCTTCGCTGGCCGGCAGAACGCCATCGACGAAGAGCATGGCGTCGCTGAAGAATAAGCGGAGGCGACCATGGCAAACACAACTGTCTCGGGAGGTGACTTCACCTCCAATCTCGGCCGCATCTACGGAATCTATACCGGCGGCTTCATCGCCTTCATCATCCTGATGGCGATCCTCAGCGCGATGGGCGTGCCCAACCGCATCATCGGCTACATGTTCGTGGGCTTCACGATCGCCATCTATGCCGTCATCGGCATCCTCTCCCGCACCATGCAGGTCGGCGAGTACTACGTCGCTGGCCGCCGCGTGCCTGCGATCTACAACGGCATGGCGACGGGCGCGGACTGGATGTCCGGCGCCTCCTTCGTCGGCATGGCCGGCACGCTCTACGCGCTTGGCTATGATGGCCTCGCCTTCGTGCTCGGCTGGACGGGCGGCTATGTGCTGGTCGCGGTGCTGGTCGCGCCGTTCTTGCGCAAGTTCGGCGCCTATACGGTCCCGGACTTCCTGTCGGCCCGCTACGGCGGCAACTTCGCCCGCCTGATCGGCGTGATCGTGCTGTTCTCCTGCTCGTTCACCTATGTCGTCGCGCAGATCTACGCCACCGGCATTATCTCGGCCCGCTTCCTCGGCCTCGACTTCAACGTCGCGGTCTATGTGGGTCTCGCCGGCATCTTGGTCTGCTCGATGCTCGGCGGCATGCGCGCCGTCACTTGGACGCAGGTCGCCCAGTATATCGTGCTCATCATCGCTTACCTGATCCCGGCGATCTGGATGTCGACGGTCAAGACCGGCGTGCCGATCCCGCAGATCATGCAGGGTCAGGCACTTCAGGGCATCGCAGCGCTGGAACAGGCACAGGGCATCGCTGTCGGCCATGCGACTCCGTTCGCACATGGCGGCTACAACGCCCTGAACTACTTCCTGCTCATCCTCTGCCTGATGGTCGGAACGGCCTCGCTGCCGCACGTCCTGATGCGCTACTTCACGACGCCGTCGGTGCGTGAGGCGCGTGTTTCGGTCGCGTGGTCGCTGCTGTTCATCTTCATCCTCTACTTCACGGCGCCGGCTTACGCGGCGTTCGCCAAGTGGACGATGCTCGACCTCGTTGCCTCGGGCCTTACACCGGACAATATTGCGGAAAAGGCCTCGTGGATGTTCCGTTGGGCAGCAGCCGACAACGCGCTGGTGCAAATCTGCGGCAAGGCGGCGGTTGACGCGGCAGCCGTGGCAGCGGCCTGTGCCGAGCAGGGCGTGACCAACATCGCCTTCTCCAACATCAACCTCAACGCCGACATGATCGTGCTGGCGACCCCGGAAATGGCAGGCATGCCCTATGTCATCTCCGGTCTCGTCGCTGCGGGTGGTCTCGCCGCTGCTCTGTCCACCGCGGACGGACTGCTTCTGGCCATCGCCAACGCGCTCAGCCACGACATCTACTACAAGATGATCGACCAGAACGCGCCGACCGCCCGTCGGTTGGTGGTGTCGCGCATCCTGCTCGTGGTCGTGGCGATCCTGGCGGCCTATGTGGCCTCGACCAAGCCGGCGGACATCCTGGCGATGGTCTCCTGGGCCTTCTCGCTGGCTGCCGCGGGGCTCTTCCCGGCGCTGGTTCTGGGCGTCTGGTGGAAGCGCAACAACTCGGCAGGCGCGGTCGCCGGCATGATCGCGGGCTTCGCGGTCTGCATGTATTACCTGCTCGGCACCCGCTATGGCGCCGTCGGGTTCTACGAGATGTGGAGCGGGCTCTCGACGGCTTCGGCCGAGGCGGTTCAGAAGTTCGCCGATCTGAAGGCGGCTTGGGAAGCCGCGGCTCCCGACGCCAAGGCAGCTGCCTGGACGGCGCTCGACAAGCATGCGCAGACGATCGCGAGCTGGTGGGGCGTGAAGAACCTGTCGGCGGCCGCTTTCGGTCTGCCGGTGGGCTTCGCGGTCATGATCGTCGTCAGCCTGCTGACGAAGGCCCCGTCGCAGGCGATGCAGGATTTCATCGAGGAAATCCGCATCCCGCGCGGCAAGACCGTGATGGAAGAAAAGACGGCCTGATCCCGGCCGTCGCGACTGAAGGCGGGGTCCAGCCATGGGCCCCGCCTTCTTGTCGCCGGTTGCTTTGCCGCCGAATGTCCGCTTCAAGTAGCCGAGCATGAGCGATTTCTGGACTTATTGGTATATCCACATTCCGAACTTCGTGCTGGCGGCGATTGCCTACACGCTGGCGGGACGTTTCCTCCTCGGTCTTTTCGTGCCGCGGGACTGGGACAACTACATCTGGCGCTTTTTTCGCCTGATCACGGATCCGGTCGTGAATGTTGTGAGGAGGATCACGCCGAGCGCGGTCGCCGACCCGGCGGTGGTGCCGCTCGCCTTCTTCTGGATCATGGCCTTGAGGTTCGTCTTCCTCGCTACCATGATTCATCTCGGCATCGCGCCGGCCGCGTCATCGGGAGCCTGAGATGGATCGAAACGTGCTTGTTCCTGTGATGGGACTGTCGATCCTCAACGGCATCTTCTCGCCCTATATGCTGATCGTCTACCTGGCGAACTGGTTCTGGTACCCGTCCACAATCCTGCCCGCCTCGCCCCAGATCGTCGTCATGCTGAGCGCGATCATTTTCGCCACGTTGACGCTGATGGTCGCCGGAGTCCCTGCCGCACTCTACGAGCGTGCAAGAGGCCCACAGGGCGGCGCGGTCGCCGGCATTATCTGGATCGTCGCCGCCGCCGTTCTGACCCTGCCGGCAGTCCCGAATGCCCTTCGGGTGCTCGGCGTCTCAGCCTAGCGCAGCGATCAGCCGCGCGGCGGCAAGCATGTCCGCCTTGCGGAAGGCGCGGCGATGCTCGGCCTCGGCGTCGGTGCCCCACTGCTCGATGTTCCAGTCCTCGTCGACATGGGCCGCCATCCAGGCTGTCTCCACGTCCCAGGCGCCGGCTTCTACCGCCAACGCCAGCAGCGCCGACCCGGTCAGCGTTGTCATGACATGCATGGCCGCGAGCCGGAGCGGCTCGAACCGCGCCGCGACGTGGCGGCGCACCGCCTCGATCGCCTCTTTTGGCTGCTCGATATGCATGACGCCCTCAGCGAGGAAGAACCGAGCGCCCAGGTCCTTGCGGAACCAGTCGAGCACCGGGTCCCACGCAGCCGCCTGCCGCTCGACGAGTGCTTGCGGCGCGGCGGCGCGATAGAAAAGCAGGTCCGTGCCGGCATATTTGACGATCTCGTCGGCCACCGGCTGCGGTTCCTTCGAGACGCCGTCCACCGTCGAGTTGGCGATGCGCGTCACCGGCATCGTCACGGGATTGATCTCTTCGCCCTGCGCGGCGAACTCGTCGGCGACAAGCGTCGTCGCCTGCCGCGTCGGCAGGGTCAGGATCGCGCGCCCGGGCGTGCGCACCGGTTTGCCGTCGAGCAGCACCGCAAAGCCCCCGTCGCGCTCGCCGACCGACACCTCGGCATAGAAGCGCTTCGGCAGCGGTATCTTCGACTGGATCTGCGCCCGACGCACCGGATCGGGATCCGAGAAGTGCTTTCCGGCTTCGAGATCTTCGAGAAGGTCGCGCATGAGATACTCTTCCGTCAGGCTGTGGGTGGAACGGCCTGGCGCGGCCGATTGACGATGAGGAGCCCGGCCGCGATCAGGCCCAGCGACAACAAAAGCCACCACGACAGGGGTTCGTCCAGAAGGACGCCGCCCTGTATCACTCCAAACGCCGGTGTCAGAAATATGAAGCTGGAGAGCGACGACGCCGGATAGCGCCTTATCATCCAGAACCACGCGATGAAGGCGACCGTGGTGATGAAGCAGGCCTGGAACAGGATCGCGCCGATCGGCAGCAGGCCAGGATCGCGCAGGATGGGACCGGCGAAGGGCAGGAGCAGCGCCGAAAACGGGATCGACACACCGAGCTGGTACGACAGAACCTTTTCCGCGCTGGCGTCGGACAGTCTCGACTTCTTGATGACCAGAATGATCGCCGCCCAGATCGCGCTGGCCGCCAGGTTCATGAGATCGCCGATCCACGCGTCCGGACCTGGCAGGCTCAGACGATCGCCGAAGATCACCGCCACGCCTGCGAACGCCAGGACGAGCCCGAGCACCTTTGTCGTGTCCATGCGTTCGCCAAGCAGATAATGCGCCCCGATCAACATGAAGAACGGCATCATGTTGGCGAGCAGCACCGCGCGCGCCACGCTGGTGAATTCCAGCCCGACGAACATCAGGACGAACTGGAGGCCGAAGAGAACGCCGACGAGCAGGCCGGCCCTCAGTGTGCCGTCGCTGTGGAAGAGCGGGATCTGCCGCCAGCGGCACCAGAGCAATATGAGAACGATGGCGATTGTCGAGCGCGCTGTGACGACGAAGATCGGGTTGAAGCCCATGTTCGCGACCTTGGTCGCGATGTTGCTGAGGCCAAAAGTGAAGGTGAGCCCCACCATCGTCACGACGGCAAAGGTGTCGAGGGCGTCGCGCCGCTCGAAGGTGAGCGTCGCGGTCATCCTTCGGCGCTTGCCTCGTCGAAGCCGAGCAGGTTCCAGGCCTGCACCATATGTGGCGGCATCGGCGCGGAGACGTCGATCGTGCCGCGTTCCGGGTGCGGGATCACGATCCGCCGCGCATGCAGGTGCAACCGGTTCTGCAGGCCGCCGGGAAACTCCCAGTTGGTGTCCGCCTCGAAATATTTCGGATCGCCGATGATCGGGCAACCGATCGCCGCCGCATGGACGCGAAGCTGGTGGGTGCGGCCCGTATAGGGCTCCATCTCCAGCCAGGTCAGCGCCTGCGCCGCCTGTTCGACGATGCGATAGTAGGAGACCGCATGGTCGGCGCCCTTTTCCCCATGCTTGGCCACGCGCATGCGGTCGCCGTCCGGCGTCTGCTCCTTCACCAGCCAGGACGAGATCTTGTCCTCGCGCTTCGGCGGCACACCCTTCACCAACGCCCAGTAGGTCTTCTTCGTCTCGCGGGCACGGAAGGCCTCGGCGAGCTTCATCGCCGCCAGCCGCGTCCGCGCCACGACGAGCACGCCGGACGTGTCGCGGTCGAGCCGGTGGACCAGCCGCGGCTTCTCGCCCTTCTTGCTGCGCCAGGCTTCCAGCATGGAATCGACGTGCCGGTTGACACCCGATCCGCCCTGTACCGCCAGCCCCGCCGGCTTGTTGAAGACGAACACCTTGTCGTCCTCGTAGAGCAGCATCTTGGCGAGCACGTCGCCGTCGTGCTGGTCGCGGATGGTGCGGGCGGTCAGTGCGCTCTCGCCCTTCTTGTCGATGTCGAGCGGCGGCACGCGGACCAACTGGCCCGGCTCCACCCGCGTATCTGTCTTGGCGCGGCCGCCGTCGACCCGGATCTGGCCCGAACGCAGCAGCTTCTGGAGATGGCCGAAGCCGAGTCCCGGATAATGGCTCTTGAACCAGCGGTCGAGCCGCATGCCCGCTTCGCCGGCCTCCACCGTGATCTGTTCGACGCCTGCCATGGATTTCACTTCCTTCAGAGGCGGCGCAATAGCATCAGGCAAGGCTTCTTGCGAGCCACAATCCGGCGAAGATAGCGGCGAGCGTCCCGGCCAGCGTCACGCCGACATAAAGTGCGGCGAGCGAATGCGCCCCGCGCTCCCATAGCACGGCCGCGTCCAGCGAAAAGGCCGAGAAGGTGGTGAAACCGCCGAGGACGCCGGTCGCGACGAACAGGCGCACGTCCTGTGTCGCACCGAACTTCCGCGCGATCAGCTCGATCAGCACGCCCATGGCGAAGCAGCCGGCAAGATTGACCAACAGCGTGCCCCACGGAAAGCCGGCGCCGAACCAGCGCAACGACGCCACGTTGACGAGATGCCGCAGCGACGACCCGATCGCGCCGCCGGCTGCGACGAGGAGGAGATGTTTCATGCAGGTGTTTTCAGATGGACACGGCGCAAGGTCAATCTCCCGCTGAGCAGACTGCTCGAGGACGCATCTGTCCCGCACAAATCGCGACCTCGAGTTGATCCTGGCCGGAACCGAGATGCTCCTATTTCGCGCATCGGCATCTTCCATTTCGCGCTAAAATTGCATACTCTTGATACATGCCTGCATTGGGGGTGCGATATGCGCAGTCAGCCGCTCTTATTCATCTGCTTTCCCGCCATTCTTGCAGCAATTCTCTACATTGGCTTGCACTATCCGACGGAAGCACTCGTGACCGAAGTGATGGCGAAGGCGGAGACCACCCGCGAACGCGTGTTGCGCCTTGACGAGGCGGTGAAGCGAGCGGAGGCGAAGGCAAAGATCGATTGTGACGGAACCTCTGCCGAATCGGTCCGCTGCATCAAGAGTTCGAGCGCCAAGGCGACGGCTATCGCTGCCGCCACCTCGGCGCGGACTGAGCAGGTCGGCCTGCGCGCGGCACTTCAGGCCGAAGCCAATCAGATTCTTGCCCTCCTAGCGGCGCAACTCGCGCTCGTCGCTGCAATCGCATGGGCAATCACTCGATACCTCGCCGGAAAACCGAATCCCAAAGCTCCCTTCTACGTATTGCGGCGCTCCGCGCTCGCTGTCATCGGCCTGTTGGTGGTCATCGCAGGACTGTCTGCCCTCGCTGGCCTCGACCCTTGGTCGCAAGCGCTGGTCACCGCCGCCACGACGCGCCTGTCGGCTGAGGGTATCGCTGAGCCTACGCTTCGTTATCTGCTCACCGGGGCCTCGTTCGGGTTTTCACTGTTCGCCGGCGTGCTGGCCGCAGTATCGGTCGCGGCGGCGCTGCTTGCCGTCACCTACGATCCTGATGTCAAGTCGGCCGCCATGATCGACGACGACCTGCTGCGTGCGACCTTACCTCGCCGAAAGGCGCTCCTGCAGGGACTTCTCGGTCTCGCGACGTTGTGCTTCCTCGTGACGATGGGCCTGGTGGCCCGTCTCGGAGATTTTTCTCTCGCGGTCATTCCCGCGACAGGCTCGGACGCGACACGCAAGATCCTGGACAGCCTGTCGAACTCGGTCGAGATGTATTGGGGAATCGGTCTGTCGCTGCTGCTTGCGGCCATCTTCATCCCGCCGGCCGCCTATCTTCTCGAAAAGGACCCGGAGTCGACCCGCACCAATATGGGCTTCATCGACATCCTTGGCGACGACACGTTCAAGAAGGTCCTGGCGGTGTTGTTCATCGCCGCGCCGGCCACGTTCCCGTTGTTGGCGAAGTGGATCGGTTGACCGTCAGGTTCTCCGTTCCGCGCGCAGCTTCGCCCAGAACTCCAGCCACTTCCTGATCTCGCGCTCGAAGCCGCGCTCAGGCGGATCGTAGAATGTCTGCCGGCCCATCTTCTCCGGGAAATAGTCCTGCCCCGAGAATGCGTCCGGTTCGTCATGGTCGTAGCGATAGCCGGCGCCGTAGCTCTCGTCCTTCATCAGCTTGGTCGGCGCGTTGAGGATGTGCTTGGGCGGCAGCAGCGACCCGTACTGCTTCGCCGCCGCCGTGGCGCCCTTGAAGGCCGTGTAGACGGCGTTCGATTTCGGTGCGGTGGCGAGATAGACGCAGGCCTGTGCGAAGGCGAGTTCGCCCTCCGGCGAACCGAGATAATCGTAAGCGTCCTTCGCGGCCAGCGCCACCTGCAGCGCCTGCGGGTCGGCAAGTCCGATGTCCTCCACCGCCATGCGCACCAGGCGCCGGCCCAGATAGAGCGGGTCCTCGCCGGCGTCGAACATGCGCGAGAGATAGTAGAGCGCAGCGTCCGGGTCAGAGCCGCGCACCGATTTGTGCAGAGCCGAGATCAGGTTGTAGTGCCCGTCCTGCCCCTTGTCGTAGATCGGCGCGCGGCGCTGGACGATGCGCTGCAGCCCGGCGGAATCGAACACCTCGCCGGGCTTCGCCGCCCGCCAGACTTCCTCGGCCAGCGTCAGCGCCGCGCGGCCGTCGCCGTCCGCCATGCCCACCAGCATCTCGCGCGCCTGGGCGTCGAGCGGCAGCGCCTTTCCCTCCTCGGCTTCCGCCTTCATGAGCAGCTTGCCGATGCTTTCCGCGGAATGCGACTGGAACGTCAGCACCCGCGCGCGGGAGAGAAGAGCAGCGTTGAGCTCGAACGACGGGTTCTCCGTCGTCGCGCCGACCAGCACCACCGTGCCGTCCTCCATCACCGGCAGGAAGGAATCCTGCTGCGCCCGGTTGAAGCGGTGGATCTCGTCGACGAACAGCAGCGTCTGTCGCCCGTTCGCGCGCCTCAGTCGCGCGGCGTCGAACACCTTCTTCAGTTCCGCCACCCCGGAGAACACCGCCGAGATCTGCTCGAAGGCGAGCTTCGTCTCGCCCGCGAGCAGACGCGCCACTGTCGTCTTGCCGGTACCCGGCGGACCCCAGAAGATCATCGAGCCCAGCGTGCCGGAGCGGATCATCCGCGTCAGCACGCCGTCCTCGCCGGTCAGGTGCTCCTGCCCCACCACCTCGTCGAGCTTCGTCGGCCGCAGCCGGTCGGCCAGCGGCCGACCGGGCTCGGGCGGTCTCGATGTCGGATCGTCGAACAGATCGGCCATTCAGTACCTGAGCACCTGGGTCATCAGCCGGCCGTCGCGCTCGATGGTGAAGCGCCACAGTCGCGTCTCCTGCGATGCGGCGACCTGCATCTGCTCGGCCGTGTCGATCTGACGGCCGTTCACGGCGCGGATGATGTCGCGCGGCTGCAGCCCGACGCGCTCCGCCGTGGAGTTGCGCGGCGTCTCAACGATCACCACGCCGCGCAGGTTGGTCGGCAGGCCGAGCCGGTCCGCGCTGCGCGGCGACAGGTCAGTCACCTTCGCCCCGCCGAACGGACTGTTGCCGTCGATCGTGATCTCGCGGTTGGACTTGCCCTCCGGCGCGCGCTCGAGCTTGACCTTGACCTCGGTCTCCTTGCCCTGCCGCAGCACTGTCAGCGCAATCTCGGCATCGATGTTCTGCACGGCGAGCCGATAGCCCAGCGCGTCGACATGCTCGATCGCCGAGCCGTTCATCGCCAGCACCACGTCGCCGGGCTTGAGGCCGGCGCGGCTCGCAGGGCTGTCCTCGTCGACGGAGGAGATCAGCGCGCCCGAAGGCCTCGGCAGGCCGAGCGCCTCGGCCACCTGCGGCGTAACCGCCTCGAAGCCGGCGCCGACATAGGGCCGCTCGAACACGTCGCTGCCGTTTTCGGCCGCGTTGACCACAGCGCGCACCATGTTGGACGGAATGGCGAAGCCAATGCCGTTCGAGCCGCCGCCGCGCGAATAGATCGCGGTGTTGATGCCGATCAGCCGGCCCGACATGTCGAGCAGCGCCCCGCCCGAATTGCCGGGATTGATCGCCGCGTCCGTCTGGATGAAGAAGCCGAAGTCGGAAATGCCGACCCGGTTGCGCGCCAGCGCCGAGACGATACCGCTCGTCGTCGTCTGGCCAACGCCGAACGGATTGCCCATCGCCAGCACCAGGTCGCCGACTTCGAGCGCGTCGCTGTCGCCGATCGGAATCGTCGGGAACGGCTGGTCGGACGTAATCCTGAGCACCGCGAGATCGACACGCTCATCCTTCAGGATTACTGTGCTCTCGAACTCGCGCCCGTCCGACAGCGCCACCTTCACTTCGTCCGCGTCGCGGATCACGTGGTAGTTGGTGACGACGATGCCCGACTTGTCGACGATGACGCCGGAGCCAAGCGAGGACTGCTCGCGCGGCGGCAGCCCGCCGCCGCCGAAGAAGCGCTCGAAGAACGGATCGCCCATGAAAGGCGAATTCTGCCGCACCACCTGCGAGGCATAGACGTTCACGACGGCGGGCGCGGTCTGCTTGACCAGCGGCGCGAAGGAAAGCTGCATCTCCTCACGCCCGAACGGTACCCGCTTGTCGACGACGCCCGGCTGGGCGCTTTCCGTGCCCCGCAGCATATTGCCGAACAGGTCACGGATCGATCCGTTCTCCTGCGCCAGCGTTGGCCCCGCCGCGAGCGAAGTGCAGAGTGCGAGCGTCGTGATCAGCAGACGTGTGTTCAAACCGAATCTCCCTTTCCGGGCCATGTGCGGACGCGCGCCATTGTCACCGCGATTGTGCAGATTGAAAGGCTGACTTTCGCGCGACTTTGCGATTCGGCCATGGCTCGCAACGCCCCTCAGGGGCATGGGTTTCCCGTGCGCTGGTGGATCGCGTCGACCGCCTCCTGCATCTCCGTCGTCCATGTGACGCTGGCCGACGACAGCGCCATGTCGAGCTGGGCGATCGATGTCGCACCGATGATGTTCGACATCACGAAGGGCCGGCTGCACACGAAGGCGTTGGCGAACAGCGCCGGCTCCATGCCGAAGGAGCGCGCGAGTTCATTGTATTCGAGCTGCACCTCGGCGGCGTTCGGCGTCTCGTAGCGCTGGCCGCGGTTGAAAAGCTGCGAGCGGGAGCCCTGTGGCCGCGCGCCATGATCATACTTGCCCGTGAGATAACCTTGCGCCAGCGGCGAATAGGCGAGCAGGCTCACCTCCTCGCGGTCGGACACTTCGGTAAGGTTCACCTCGAAGGTGCGGTTGACGAGATTGTAGGCGTTCTGCAGCGAGGCCGGCCGCGGCCCGTTGCCCTTCTCGCTTTCGAAGATGAAGCGCATCACGCCCCACGAGCTTTCATTGGACAGGCCAAGATGCCGGATCTTGCCTGCCTTCACCAGTTCTTCGAATACGGCGATCGTCTCGGCGATCGGCGTCTCGTCCGCGTCGCGCTTCGCCGGCCAGTTGCCGACGCGGTTCGGGTTCGAGCCCCACGGCACCCGCCGCTCGGGGAAGTGGATCTGGTAGAGGTCGATGTAGTCGGTCTGCAGCTTCTGCAGCGAGCCTTCGACCGCGTGCATAATGTCCTCGCGTACCAGCTTCGACGGACGGCCGCCGCGGAACCAGTCGTTCGTCGTGCGGCCGACGACCTTGCTCGCCAGCACCACCTTGTCGCGGTTGCCGCGCGCCTTCATCCAGTTGCCGATGTAGCGCTCGGTACGCCCTTGCGTCTCCGCCTTGGGCGGGATCGGGTAGAGTTCGGCCGTGTCGAGGAAATTCACGCCCCGCTCGAAGGCGTAGTCCATCTGCGCATGCCCCTCGGCTTCGGTGTTCTGCTGGCCCCAGGTCATGGTGCCGAGGCAGATTTTCGAGACGACGAGATCGGTGCGACCGATGCGGCGCATGTCCATGGATGTCACTCCGGTAGTTTGGCCGGCGGATCGCCGGAGGCGGGATCGACGGCTTATACTCAAACGGCCCCGCGCATCCAAGACTCGCGGGACGATTGACAGCATGGCCCGTTCGGGTGTCCGCTGGTCATGTTCCCCGGCGAGGCGCCCATGACGCTCATCCAGAAGCAGACGGCCGATCCCTACAACGGGCTCCGCAGCGCGGAGCCGACCCTTCCCTCCGCGGACTACCACGACCCCGAGCGGTTCCGCGCCGAGATGGACGCGATCTGGAGCCGCAACTGGATCAATGTCTGCCGCTCGAGCGACCTCGACGGACCGCGAACGTTCCGCACCGTGCGCATCGGCACGCAGGAGATCGTCCTCCTGCGGGACGAGGCCGGCGTCCTGCGCGGCTTCCACAACACCTGCCGCCACCGCGGCTCCGCGCTGTGCACCGAAAACGAGGGCAGGCTGAAGGGCAGGCTCCTCGTCTGTCCCTATCATTCGTGGTCCTACGCCACGGACGGACGGCTGATCGGCGTGCCGTCGAAATTGCTTCCGCCCGGCTTTGACAAGGCGGATCATGGCCTCTACCGGGTCGCCGTCGAAGAATGGCGCGGCTTCGTCTTCGTGAACCTCGACGAGCGACCGGCGCGATCCGCCGCCGAGACCTTCGACGCCGGCACGGTCAGCCTCGCCAACTGGCCGCTGGAGGACCTCACTGTCGGCCATCGCTACGTCAAGCGCATGCAGTGCAACTGGAAGATCTTCTGGGAAAACTTCAACGAATGCCTGCACTGCCCCAACGTCCATCCCGAACTGTCGAACCTGGTGCCGATCTACGGCCGCGGCTTGATGGCCCGGCACGACGATCCGCACTGGGAAAAACACGCCGACGATCATTCGCCTGAATATTCCGGTGGGCTGCGCCAGGGCGCCGAGACCTGGTCGATCGACGGCAAGACCCACGGCCCGGTCTTCCCCCGCCTCTCGGAGGCCGAACGCGAGGCGGGGCAGAGCTACGCAACACACCTGCCGTCGATGTTCGTCGTCGGACATGTCGACTATGTCCGCAGCGTCCGCCTGATGCCGGTCGGTCCCGAGGAAACGGAGCTGACCGCGGAATGGCTCTTCCCTGCCGAGCCGCTCGCTGCGGGAAACATCGACGTCGATAGCATCGTCGCCTTCGGCCGCCTGGTGCTGGATCAGGACGCCGCCATCTGCGAGATCAACCAGCGCGGCCTGCGCTCCAGGCGTCACCGCGAGGGCGTGCTCATGCCAGAAGAATATGACGTGCACCGCTTCCAGCAATGGGTGCGCGGCGAGATGCGGGCCGCTGACATATCGAAGGCGTGATTGCGGCGGTATTGGGTTTCCCGACATTGCCGTGCTAGGGGAAGCCCATGCTTTACGTCGAATTGCTGCTCGTCCTCGTTCTGACCTTGCTGAACGGGTTGCTGGCGATGTCCGAACTGGCAGTGGTTTCCTCCCGCCCTGCCCGCCTCAAGGGAATGGCCGACCGTGGCGTCAGTGGCGCCAGACGCGCGCTGACGCTCGCTGCCGATCCCGGAAAATTCCTCTCCTCCGTCCAGATCGGCATCACGCTGGTCGGCATCCTGTCGGGCGCGATCTCCGGCGCAACGCTCGGCGACCGGCTGAGTGAGTGGCTGATCACGCAGGGCGTTCCCGCGCGCTGGGCCTATGTCGCCGGCGTCGGCCTGGTCGTGACCGGAATCACCTATCTGTCGCTGATCGTTGGCGAGCTCGTCCCCAAGCAGCTCGCCCTCAAGAATCCCGAGCGCATCGCCTCGGCGGTCGCGCCGCTGATGTCGTTCATCGCCACCGTCGCCGCTCCCGTCGTCTGGGTGCTCGACAAGTCGGGCAAGCTCGTGCTCACGCTGCTCGGCCAGGCGAGCGAGAGCGAACAGCGTGTCACCGACGAGGAAATCCGAACGATCGTGGCGGAGGCCGAAAGCGCGGGTGTGCTGGAACCCGGCGAGCGCGAGATGATCGCCGGCGTCATGCGTCTCGGCGACCGGCCGGTGCGGCAGGTGATGACGCCGCGCTTCGAGGTCGACGAGATCGACCTGTCCGACAGCCCCAGCGAAATCATCGCCAAGATGAAGGAAAGCCAGCATTCGCGCTTTCCCGTGCACGAAGGCAATCCCGACGAGGTGATCGGCATACTCTGGGTCAAGGACGTGCTCGACGCGGGGCGCAGCCTCAAGACTGCTGATCTCAGGGCGCTGGTGCGCGAAGCTGCGATCATCCCAGAAACGATGGACGCGCTCGACGTGGTCGAGGTCCTGAAGAAGTCGGCCGTCCACATGGGTCTCGTCCACGACGAATACGGCCACTTCCAGGGCGTCGTCACCTCGTCCGACATCCTCGAGGCGATCGTCGGCAGCTTCGCGACCGACGAAGGCGCGCCTGAGCCGGCCATCGTCAAGCGCGACGACGGATCGCTCCTCGTCGCCGGCTGGATGCAGGCCGATGAGTTCGCCGAGGAGCTCGGCCTCGTCATTCCCGAGAACCGCGGCTACGACACAGTCGCCGGCTTCCTCATCGAATCCTTCGGTCGCCTGCCCGCGGTCGGCGACCATGTCCTCGTCCAGAACTGGAAATTCGAGGTCATGGACTTGGACGGCCGCCGCATCGACAAGGTTCTCGCTTGCCGCCCGCCGGTCACCGCGCGCGGCAAGAAAACGGCCTGAGCCTGTTCATAAGAGCTCCAGAATGGGCTGTAGACAGGTTCAGTAGTCAGATCCCGGCGAACCAGTCGTAGCCGTTGTCCTCCCAGTAGCCGCCTTTGCCGTCGCCATAGCCGTCCAGCCGATCCGTCAGCTCGATCGTATGGACGTATTTCGCCATCTTGTAGCCGAGCTGCCGCTCGACGCGCAGGCGCAGCGGCGCACCGTTGGCGACCGGCAGCGCCTGCCCGTTGAGTCCGTAGGCGAGGATCGTCTGGGGGTGCCGCGCGTCGATCAGGTCGATCGATTCGTAGTATTTGATGTCGCCCGCCAGACTGCGATCGATCGTATCGAAGCACTGGAAAACCGCGAACCGCGCATTCTCCTTCGGCCTCGCCTGATCAAGCACTTGGCTCAGCGGCACGCCCGTCCATTTGGCGATGCAGCTCCATCCCTCGACGCAGTCGTGCCGGGTGATCTGCGTGCGCGCCGGCATCGACTGCAACTCGGCGAGGCTAAGCGAGAGCGGCCTGTCGACCAGCCCCTTCACCGTCAGCCTGTAGCCGGCGAAGCCGCCCTCTTCCATCGAGCGGTAGAGCGCGTCGTCCGGCTGCGTCACGCCGTTCGGCCGCTGCGGCTGGCGGATCTCGCTTTCTGAAAACTCCTGGGCGAGCGCGTCGCTGGACAGAAGCATGCGTTGCACGCGGTAAGTCAGGCTGTTCGCCTGTTCGAGCACCGAACGCACGTTGCTGCCGTTGCGAGTGAGGTTGTCGAAGGCATCGCAGCCGGACAGCGCCAGCGACGAGCCGGCCGCCGTTGCACCGGTGAGAAAGCCGCGACGGGAAAGCCTCAGCGCCATGGTCATTCCTCCCCTTCGCTGTGGCCAGGCGCGGGGCCAGTCCTGTACCAGCCGGTGACGATGGAGCGCATCTCGTTCAGCGGCCCGGCGGCCAGGATCATCAGAATGTGGACGACAAAGAAGCCGACCAGCAGCACCATGACGGCGAAATGAATGGTGCGCGCCGTCTGCCGCCCGCCGAGCAATTCGGGAAGCCAGGGCAGCGCCGCGTTCATGCCTGGCGACATCCCCAGCCCGGTCAGGATCATCAGCGGCAGCATGATCACCAGCACCGACGCATAGGCGAGTTTCTGTAGCACGCTGTAGTCGCGCATGTGATGGAAGCGCAGGCGTATGTGGTCGGCGATGTCCCTGCCGAGATTGCGCATATCGCGTCCGTTCGGCACGATGTCGCGCCTGAAATGCCCGTTGGCCAGGCTGGCGATCAGCCACACCAGCAACGTGCCGACCAAAAGCCAGGCGAAGAAGAAATGGATGACACGTCCGGTCGCGAGATCGCCGTAGGAAGGGATCGTCGCCCACTCGGGAAAGCCGCGCTGGTAGAGCTGTCCGTTCCACTCACTCAACCCGAAGACACCCGTAGTGTCGAATCGGTGGCCGAATATGGTCGTGTACCCGGCCGGGCCGTCGGGCGTATTCTCCGCGCGCATCGACAGCACGGCATTGTCGAACGAGAAGCCAGACTGATCGCCGATATAGAGCGTCGGATGCGCGTTGAAGATCTGCAGGCCGGTCAGAAGCAGGAAGAACAGGCTGATCGCCCACAGCCAGTGGGTCAGCCGGGTCCATGCCGACTGCCGGTAGACGAGCGCACCCCGTAGGGGTCCCCTGTCGTCGCTGGTCGCTGCCACGTGCTCCTCCTCTTGCCTCTGCGTCATCTGCCACAAACTACGGCGATCCGCCCGTCAAGGCTTCACACGTCCGCGCACGTCTTGGCGAAACCTCCGTGTACGGCGATTTACGATAGCCGGCAGCGATGTTAGCGTTCGCGAAACTGCGACGTTTGAGGGGCATCGATGCGCGCGGTACTGGTGATTTTGGCAGCGCTCTTCGCGGGCGCGGCGCATGCGGCCTGTTTCGAGGATCTCGGCGAAACCGGCTGCACCGACGAAGAGACGTTTCCTCTCTCGGACCTGCGGCATCTGTCGTGCGAGAATCTCTGGCTTGTCCGCAACGCGATCTACCACGACAACGGCTTGTGCTTCCGCACCGCCCGCGGCCAGGACTATTTCGACAATTCCGACTGCTATGTCGACGATCCCCGCGCGGTCCGCCTGAATTCCCACGAGCGCGGTAACGTCAACCGCATCGTCCAGGTAGAGAGCGAGAACGGCTGCCGCTGACCCGGCGGGGCTTGCCCTTCGCCGCGCCTCGGCTCACATGGTCGCATGAGTTTCGCTTCGCCCCGCTCCCGCATCGAATGGATCGACCTCGCCCGCGGCGTCGCGCTGGTCGCGATGGCGATCTACCACTTCACCTGGGATCTCGAATTCTTCGGCTACACCGAGCCGGGGATGACGGCGGTCGGCGGCTGGAAGCTCTTCGCCCGCGGCATTGCCTCCACCTTCCTCGTCCTCGTCGGCGTCAGCCTCTATCTCGCCCACGCCAGGGGCATCCGCTGGCAGGGCTTCTGGCGCCGTCTCGCCGTGATCGTCGCCTCCGCCCTCGCCATCACGGTCGCCACCTGGTTCGCAACGCCGGATTTCTTCATCTTCTTCGGCATCCTGCACCAGATCGCCTTCGCCAGCGTCGCCGGCCTGCTCTTCCTCCGGCTTCCCGCGATCGTGACGCTCGTCGTCGCCGTTCTGGTGATCGCGGTGCCGAATCTCTATTCGACCACGCTCCTCGACGGTGCCTGGGGCTGGTGGACCGGCCTGTCGGAATCGCGGCCGCGATCGAGCGACTTCGTGCCCGTCTTCCCATGGTTCGGCGCGGTGCTGATCGGCCTGGCATTGGCGAAACTCGCCTCCGCCGCCGGCCTGTTCGAACGTTTGGCCGCCGTAAACCCCGGCGCATGGTCGCGGCCGCTGCGCTTCATCGGCCGGCACAGCCTCGCCTTCTACCTGATCCACCAGCCGGTACTGATCTCCTGCGTCTGGCTGTTCTCGCAGGTCATGCCGCCGATCATCGACCACGCCGCCCGATTCCGTCCCGCCTGCGAGCGCAGCTGCGCCGAAAGCCGATCTGCAACCTTCTGCGTCGCCTACTGCGCCTGCATGCTTGACGGGCTTCGCGCCGACAATCTGCTCGATCAGGCGTTTTCGCGCACGCCGTCAGACGAATTCCGTGGCAGACTGCGCGACATGGCCGAGATGTGCACGGCGGTGACCGAAGGCTCGGTTCAAGGGGAGGACGAGCAATGAGCGAAACGAGCGATCGCCCGAACAGCATTCCCTGGCCGCCGCTGATCTATTGCGCAGCAATCGCGGTCGCGATCATCCTCGGCTATCTGGTGCCGTTGCCCTGGCTGCCGCCTCCGACCTCCGACATCCTGTTCGCGATCGGCTGGCTCCTGGTCGCCGGAGCGATCGCGATCGATGTCGCCGCCATGCGCACGATGGCGAGGCACCGCACCACGATCATGCCGCACCGCCGGTCGGACCATCTCGTGACGGACGGTCCGTTCTCATTCACCCGCAACCCGATCTATCTCGGCAACACGATGCTGACCGTGGGCATCGGCCTGATCAGTGGCATCGTCTGGTTCCTGCCGCTGGCGCTGGTCGCGGCCTTCGCGACGCAGAAGCTCGCCATCGAGCGGGAGGAGAAGCACCTCTACGTGCGCTTCGGCAAGCGTTTCCGCGACTATGCCAAGCGGGTCAGGCGCTGGATCTGAAAGCAATATCTCGATCAGGCCGTTCCGGCCCGATCTTCAAGTGGCATCTCAGCCCAGGTCGACGTCGAGGATCGCCATCGAGAAATTGTACGACTGGTCGCCGTCGTCGTCATCCTTGTAGATGATGCCGAGGAACTCGTCGTCGAGGTAGAGCTCGCACGAATCGTCCTTGCGGGGCCGTGCCTTCACCTGGAGGCTCGGATTGCGGAACGTCTTCTTGAAATAAGCGTCCAGCTTGCGGATTTCTTCGGGCTTCACAGACTAACTCCTCGTCGCGGAACGCAGCAGTGCCGCGCAGTGGTTCGCGCTTCTGCCATGTCCGCGAAGCTGATGTAAAGGCTGCGGGGAAGAGATTGGCCCTACCCCGCGTCAGCTTCAGATGTCGAACGTGACGACGTGGTCCATCGACTGCGACGGCAGCAACTGGTCCATCTGCCGCGCCGGCTGCTCGCAGCCGCTCTCGCCGACGACGCGGGCCGGCACGCCGGCGACCGTCTTGTTGTTGGGCACCGAACTCAGCACCACCGAGCCGGCCGCCACCTTGGTGCAATGGCCAATCTCGATATTGCCAAGAATCTTGGCGCCGGCGCCGATCAGCACGCCGTAGCGGATCTTCGGATGGCGGTCGCCGCCGGCCTTGCCGGTGCCGCCCAGCGTCACACCGTGCAGGATCGAGACGTTGTCCTCGATCACCGCCGTCTCGCCGACGACCAGGCCGGTCGCATGGTCGATGAAGATGCCCTTGCCCATCTTCGCAGCCGGGTTGATGTCGGTCTGGAACACGGCCGAGGAACGGCTCTGCAGGTAGAGCGCGAAGTCGCGCCGGCCACTGTTCCACAGCCAGTGCGCCAGCCTGTGCGTCTGGATGGCGTGAAAGCCCTTGAAGTAGAGCACCGGCATGATGAAGCGGTCGCAGGCCGGGTCGCGGTCGTAATAGGCCTGGATGTCGGTCCGCACCACGTTCGACCAGTCCGGCTGGTCGTCATGCATCGCCTTGAAGCTCTGCACAATCATCGTGGACGAGATGTCGGCATGGTCCAGACGCGAGGCGATGCGATGGATGACCGCGTCCTCGAGCGTCCGGTGGTTCAGAACCGTCGAATAGAGGAAGGCCGCGAGCAGCGGATCACGCTCGACCGCCTCGTGGGCCTCGTCGCGGACGGCTGTCCAGATCGGATCGACCGGCTGGAGGTGCGAACGGGCAACCTTCGTGGTCATGTCTTTCCCCTTGTCGGAAACGGATGCGCATCCTATGCGATCCGATAACGCGAAGGAATTCAATTTTCCTTAGCGCAGAGTCAATTGGACTTTCAGCATGACGTTTCAAGCCCCCTCGGGCACCAATTCCCTCAATGTCGCGATCTCGGAGCACGTCGCCCGCATCGTGATCGACAATCATCAGCGAAAGAACGCCGTCGACCTCGCCGGCTGGCGCGCGCTCGCAGCGCTGATCCCCGAACTCGCGGCACGGCCCGACGTGCGGGTGATCGTGCTCTCGGGCGCCGGCTCCGATTTCTGCGCCGGTGCGGACATCTCCGAATTCGACACCGTGCGAAGGGATGCGGCCACCGCGCGCATCTACGAAGCGGCCAATTCGGCGGCCTTCGCGGCGATCCGCACCAGCGCCGTGCCGGTTGTCGCGGCGATCCGCGGCATCTGCTTCGGCGGCGGCTTCGGGCTCGCAGCCTCCTGCGATCTCAGGATCGCCACCGAGGATGCCCGATTCGCGGTGCCAGCCGCACGGCTCGGCCTCGCCTATCCGCTCGATGCGATGATCGACATCGTCACCGCGGCGGGGGCGCAGATGGCCCGCTATCTCACGCTCACCGCACAGCCGATCGACGCGAGGCAGGCGCTGGCTGGCGGCTTCCTGCTGGAGATCGTCGCACCCGAGAGTTTCGAGGAGCGCATCGGCAAGATCGCCGCCGCGATCGCGGCGAGTGCGCCGCTCTCCGTCAAGGCGTCGCGCCTGTCGATCATGTCCGTCGTGACGAAGGATCCGCTGGTCGCCCGCATGGCGCAAGAGGCCGGCGATGCGACCTTCGACAGCGCCGACTACGCCGAGGGCCGCGCCGCCTTCAAGGAACGGCGCAAGCCCGACTTCCAGGGCAGATAGCTACAGCGGGTGCTCGCGCAGGAACTCGATCGCCTTCTTCTTGAAGGTGCGGTCGCCGACGGCCAGCATATGGTCGCGCCCCTCGACGTCGAACGCCTCCGCGTCGGGCATCAGGTCGGCGAGTTCATGCGGCGAGCCCGCGATATCGTCCTTCGTGCCCACGGCCACGAGCGTCGGCTGCGTCACGCGCGCCATCTCGGCCGCGCCCACCAGCTCGCGCGAGGTCTCGATGCAGGCGGCGAGCGCCAGCCGGTCGCTCCTCGTCTGGTCGGCGAAGCTGCGGAACATCTTTCCGCGCGGGTGGGTAATGGTCGCGGCGTCCTCGACCCTGAGCGCGATCGCGATCGGGTCCCAGTCGCCGACACCCTCGATCATGCCGATACCGAGCCCACCGAGAATGAGCGTCGCGACACGCTCGGGATGCTCCAGCGCCATGAAGGTCGAGACCCGCGCCCCCATCGAATAGCCCATCACATGCGCGCGCCGGATACCCAGATGATCGAGCAGCGCCGCCGCGTCGCCGGCCATCAGCGACGGCGTATAGTCCGCTGGATCGTAGCTCGACGACGACTTGCCGTGGCCGCGATGGTCGAACGCGACGACGCGGTAGCCGGCACGGCGCAGGTCGTGCACCCAGCCGGGATTGACCCAGTTCACCGTCACGTTCGAGGCAAAGCCATGGATGAGCAGGATCGGCTCGCCGCTCCCCTCCTCCGGCTGCTGGTCGATATAGGCGAGGCGGAAACCCTGATGTTCGAAATAATGCATGATCTGACTGTGCCTGCCGGACTAGTTCGATCCCGCCACGGCGTCGATCACCGGATGGCGGAGCCGGTCGCCGGGCGCGATCCCGTTCTTGGCCGACGTGCCTTCCTTGAGCTCCAGCACGAAGCGCACGGGAACGCCGGGCGAGATCGGCGCACGTGAATAGGGTTGCCCCGGCAGGATGGCGCGCACGCGCCCGTCCTCGCCGATGAACAGCAGGTCGAGCGGCATCGGCGTGTTCTCCATCCAGAACGACGCCTGCCGCGTCCGCCCCAGGTCGAACAGCATGCCGCGGTCGTCCGGCATCTCCTCGCGGAACATCAAGCCCCGCTCCTGCTCGGACGCCTCGTCGGCGACTTCGATCGAGAAGAATTTCTGCCCGGTGGCCGTGTCGGCGGCGAGCTTGACCATGTGCACCGGCAGCCGCATCGCGCGTGAATCCGCCCCAGCGGGAGCAAGTGCTGCCGCAAACGCGATCAGGGCGAGCGACAACGCGGCGAGCGCGGCCCGGACGTGAAGACCCATCATTCCCTGCCTTTCAGTGCGAAGAGGGCAAGGTTCCCTTGTCCGGGTGAATTTCGGCGGCCATAAGGCCCTTGTCGCCGTGGCCGTAGCGCACCAGCACCACCTGGCCCGGCCGCAGCTCCGTCACGCCGAAGCGGCGCAGCGTCTCCATGTGGATGAAGATGTCCTCGGTCCCCTCGCCCCGCGTCAGGAAGCCGAAGCCCTTGGTGCGGTTGAACCACTTCACCAGCGCGCGCTCGATGCCGCTCTCGGGAACCACATGCACATGCGTGCGGTCGCCCGGCTGTTCCAGCGGGTGCACGGCCGTCGACGTGTCCATCGACAGGATGCGGAAGGCCTGCATGCCGCGATCGCCGCGCTTGACGAGGCAGACCACGCGGGCGCCCTCGAGTGCCGTCTGGAAGCCGTCGCGGCGCAGGCAGGTCACATGGATGAGCACGTCGCCCAGAGCAGACTCGTCCGGCAGTATGAAGCCGTAGCCCTTGGCGACATCGAACCACTTGATGGCCCCCGAAACCTCGATGAGGCCTTCGTTCTCGCCCATCCCGCCCGAGCCGCCCCAGCCAGCCTCCCGGCCTTCCGAAGAGGTTTTATCCCCCATCCGAACGCACCCTTCTTTCGAGCCAACGCAACTGATTCTTGTTGCAGGATAACATGTCACTTCTTCCTGTCAGCATGAGCCAGATTGGATTTCGCCACATTTCAACCAAATATTAACTTCTCGGCTTTCGCGAGGCTGGAGCCGCGAAACGGCTTGCCCGGGCGCGGTCCCTGCCCCATATCGGCGTCGACCGCCCCCACACAGGATCTCTGCCGATGCGCTATCTCCACACCATGATCCGCGTCTCCGACGTCGAGAAATCGCTCGATTTCTTCTGCAACAAACTCGGCATGGTCGAGGTTCGCCGGACCGAAAGCGAGCAGGGCCGCTTCACGCTGATCTTCCTCGCGGCCGGCGAGGACAAGCAGTCGGGCATCGACCTGAAGGCGCCGCTGGTGGAACTGACCTACAATTGGGATCCGGAGGAATACACGGGCGGGCGCAATTTCGGCCACCTCGCCTACGAGGTCGACGACATCTACGAAACCTGCCGGTCACTGATGGACAAGGGCGTGACCATCAACCGCCCGCCCCGCGACGGCTACATGGCCTTCATCCGCACGCCCGACGGCATCTCGATCGAGCTGCTGCAGAAGGGCGCAGCACTTCCCAGGGCCGAGCCTTGGGCGTCGATGCAGAACACCGGAAGCTGGTAGCCGGCTCCCTCCGCCGGGGCCCGACTCACTCGGCGCGAAACCGCGCGTCGTCCCCGGCAGAGCCGCTTTGTGCGAACGCCGCACTTGCGCCCGCGCGTCGGCATGGTAACAGCGGGGCCGTCACCAGCGGAGGGGTCCCCATGAAGGATGTGCTCGTCGAACTCGAACGCCGGCGCGAGACTGCCCGCCAGGGCGGCGGCAAGGCGCGCATCGAGGCGCAGCATGCCCGCGGCAAGCTGACGGCCCGCGAAAGGCTCGAGATCTTCCTCGACGAAGGCTCCTTCGAGGAGTTCGACATGTTCGTCGAACATCGCTCGACCGATTTCGGCATGGAGAAGACCAAGATCGCCGGCGACGGCGTCGTCACCGGCTGGGGCACGGTCAACGGCCGCACCGTCTTCGTCTTCGCCAAGGATTTTACCGTCTTCGGCGGCTCGCTCTCCGAGGCGCATGCCGAGAAGGTGGTAAAGATCCAGGACATGGCGCTGCGCAACCGCGCCCCGATCATCGGCTTCTACGACGCCGGCGGCGCGCGCATCCAGGAAGGCGTGGCGGCCCTCGGCGGCTATGCCGAGATCTTCCAGCGCAACGTGCTCTCCTCCGGCGTCATCCCGCAGATTTCCGTCATCATGGGCCCCTGCGCCGGCGGCGACGTCTATTCGCCGGCCATGACCGACTTCATCTTCATGGTGCGCGACACGTCCTACATGTTCGTCACCGGCCCCGATGTGGTGAAGACGGTCACCAACGAAGTGGTGACGTCCGAACAGCTCGGCGGCGCCTCGATCCACACGACGAAATCCTCCATCGCCGACGGCGCCTACGACAACGACGTCGAGGCGCTTTTGCAGATGCGCCGGCTGATCGACTACCTGCCGCAGTCCAACACCTCCGAGATCCCGGAGATCGAGTGCTACCAGTCGGTCACCGATTCCGACATGTCGCTCGACCGTCTGGTGCCGGACAACGCCAACAAGCCCTACGACATCAAGGAGTTGATCCTGAAGACCGCCGACGAGGGCGAGTTCTTCGAGATCCAGGCGTCCTTCGCCAAGAACATCGTCACCGGCTTCGGCCGCGTCGACGGCCGCACCGTCGGCTTTGTTGCCAACCAGCCGATGGTGCTGGCCGGCGTGCTCGACTCTGATGCCTCCCGCAAGGCCGCCCGCTTCATCCGCTTCTGCGACTGCTTCAACATTCCGATCGTCACCTTCGTCGACGTGCCCGGCTTCCTGCCAGGCACCGCGCAGGAATATGGCGGCCTCATCAAGCACGGCGCCAAGCTGCTCTTCGCCTATGCGGAGGCCACTGTGCCGAAGATCACCATCATCACGCGCAAGGCCTATGGCGGCGCCTATGACGTCATGGCGTCGAAGCACCTGCGCGGCGACATCAACTACGCCTGGCCGTCGGCGCAGATCGCGGTGATGGGCGCCAAGGGCGCGGTCGAGATCATCTACCGCAAGGATATCGGCGACGCCGACAAGATCGCCGCCCACACCAAGGCCTACGAGGACCGCTTCCTGTCGCCCTTCGTCGCCGCCGAGCGCGGCTATGTCGACGAAGTGATCATGCCGCACTCCACCCGCCGCCGCATCGCCCGCGGATTGAAGATGCTGCGCAACAAGGACCTCCAGAACCCCTGGAAGAAGCACGACAACATTCCGCTCTGAGGCTCACGCCACCGGAACGTTTTCGGCAATCCTGTCGCCCATCAGCGCGGCGGCCTTCGCAGCACCCGCGCTGCTCGGATGGATTTCGTCCGTGTTCCAGTCCGCCGCTGCCGTGAAGGCCGGCCGCAGGTTGACGTAGACGACCTTGTAGTCCGGGTGCGCGGCGTTCTGCGCGCTCGCAAACGCCTTCAGCCTGACATTGAACCGGTCGACCATCGCCGCCACGATCTTCCGCGCCAGGCTGCCCGCGGCGTCGAAGCCCAGCACCTCGAACTTCGATCCGAGATAGCCTCCACCCGGACGCGGCCGCGCATGCGCGTAGCCGTGCACATAGAGCACCGGCTTCGGATTGCTCACCGAGCGCACATGCCCCGCCAGTGTGCTGTAATGGCCGATCACCGTATCGAGCGCAGTCCCGAACGACGTCTTGATATAGCTCTCCGCATCCGCCGGATCGGTCCCCGCCGCCCCGAACGCCTTCACATGCGTCCCGACCGAGGCGAGCACATCGTTGCCGCCACCCGAGAACATGAAATGCCGGTAGAGGCCGGAGCGCAGCGGCACGAGATAGTTGTTCTTCTTCGTCGTCACCATGACGCCGATCTCGTCGCCCCACATGGCGAGTTTCGGGATGTCGTAGGTCTTGCGCAGCACGTCGACCATGTCGTCGGGATAGAACAAGTTGGGCAGGCGGAACCAGGAATCGCCCTCGGCGAGCACCTTCATCTTCGCCGCCGCGATCGTTGTGCGTGCGCGGCCCGAGCGCGGGACATCCGTTCCGGCCAGCTTCGCCTCGGCATCGAAGTAGAGAGTCGTGACGCTGCGCGCGCTGGGCCGCCTGCCCTCTTTGTCGACGCGCTTCGTCAGCTTCAGCGCCGGCGCGAACAGTTTCGACTTCTTCTCGTCGGGTTCGAAGTAGAGCGGGATTTCCTCCCGCGTCAGCGCGCCCGCCTCGATGCGGCGGCGCAGTTCGGACAGAGTGATGCTTTCCCCGCGCGGCGGCATGGCGAGCCCTCCCCTCAGCGATCGGCGCGCCAATCTGCCACGATCCGCGCCCGCACGCTGTGAAATCGCTCACCCTGCCGGCAGATGCCTACGGCGCCTCGAAGCCGACAGCCTTGTGCGTGCCGTCGCAATAGGGCTTCTTCGACGACTGGCCGCAGCGGCAGAACCAGGCCTTCTCCACCCGGTCGACATTGCGGCCCGTGCCCGACTCCACCTCAAGCTTGCCCGTCATCATCAGCGGGCCGTTCACCACCGGCTTGACCGTCACCTTTCCGGTGAGCTCCGTGATCTTCAGCTCGCTCTCGCGTGACATGGGTTCGCCCGTCGCCACGAAGCCGCCGGCGATGTGGGAGTTGTCGCAGAACGGCTTGTTGCGCGACAGGCCGCAACGGCAGAGCGTGGCGCGCAGCATCTCGCCATGCCCCTCGATCTCCATGTCGGCATTGACCGCGAGCGGCCCGTTCTCGCGCACCACCACGATGTTCGCGCGCGGCGGATGCTCGCCCTGCCCGCCATCCTTGCGCGTGACGGAAATCGCTCCCGAAGGACAGGCATAGGCAATGCGCAGTATGTCGTCCGGCGCCGCATCGTCGGGATGGATCCAGGCCCCTTCGACATTCGCCCGGAACACGCCGGGCTCGCCCATCACGCAGCGCCTGGCATGGATGCATCGCTTTCCGTCGAAACGGATCGTGACATCCCGGCCTTCGGCGATCTCGACACTCATGGCTGGCTCCTCTGGCTGGCTGGTGGTGTGAGCAAAGGCTACACGGAGGGTGCGTATCGTCAAAGCACGCGATGGTGATCGGTCCGTTCAACGGCAATCGCCATGTGAGCCTCCCCACAGACAGAACCCCGTGCCGGTGATCGGATAGGCGCCTGACCGTCAGGAGGCACCCATGCCCACGATCATTCACAATCAGGTCCAGCAGCCGCAGCCCTTCGACCTCGTCGGCGATCCCGTCCGCATCTCCGGCCTCGGCCAGGGCTTCGAGGCGGTGCTTAATTGGCGCGTCCACGACGGCCATGACGAGCGCACCGGCTTCTTCAATGTCGGCGGCGGCACCGGCGAGCACGGCCAGTTCCAGGTCGCGGCCGCGATCGGCGCCGCCGCCTTCCAGCTCGACCGGCTGTTCGTCGAGGTCTACGAGGAGAGCGCGGCCGACGGATCAGAGGTCAACAAGGTCATCGTGCCGGTGATCTACGGCCCGCGCATCGTCGCCAACTATGTCGGTTTCCGCCTCCACCGCGTCGTCGCCGGCGACACGCTCTCGAAAATCGCCCAGGAGAACTACGGCGATCCCGGCCTGTTCGGCCTGATCCAGCGGGCGAACCCGCACGTCATCACCAACCCGAACCAGATTTTCGTCGGCCAGGAGCTGAAGGTGCCGATCGGGGTATGACGCCTACCGCGCCGCGGCGATCTTGGCGCGGCGCTCCTTGGCGTCGTCGATCATCCGATTGGCGATCTGCATCCGCACGATCGCCCGGTCGCGCAGATCCTCGGACACCCGGTCGGGATGGTTCGCAAAGGCGAATTCGCGCCGGATCCGGTCCAGCGCGTCGGGCGTCTCCCGTCCCGTCAGCCGCAGTTCCTGCGCGATGTCGAACGGATCGATCGACGGCGATGCGAGAATCTGCGGCAGTTCCGGCTCGATGCTGAAATTGTCCGCGGCCGCGAAGAGATATTCCGCCGCCGCCTCCGGGTCGCTCACGGTCGCCGCGCGATCCGCCTCGCGCCGGCCGAGGATCTCGAACGGTATCGTCGGGCGCATGGCGGCCTTCGGCTCCTCCGTCGCGTCGGAGGCGAGCACTTCGTCCAGCAGCGACGCGAAATCCCTCGTCGTGAACCCAGCCAACACAGCCTCCTCGCCGATACTCGCGAGCCGTCGAACCGGGGCCATACTAGTTGGCCGGCGTTAACAAGATCGGTTCAAATTCCGGCGGATTTTCTTCAACCTCCCGCGGCGGCTCCGTCCCGGAAACGCATGGCAGCCATGAATTATGCTGCACTGCAACATAGGCGTCATCGAGTTATCTTAGGCGCATCGGGAGGAACAACACGGAGCCGAATCGATGGCGTTCTTTACCGAACTGTTTTCGCGACCCCGCCCGCAGGAAACGGCGCGCTACCGCGCCGCGCTCGCGGTCCTCAATGCGATGAACAATGCCGACAGGGCCGACATCGGCATCAAGCCGGCCGATTTCCCGCGCATCGCGCGCGAGATGTCGATGCGCTGACGGACAGACTTTCGGGCCGCGGATCAGCCGCGGCCGAAGAAATCCGCCTTGCCGAGCACCACGCCCTTGTGCCGCAGGATGTCGTAGGCGGTGACGACGTGGAAATAGAAATTCCCCATCGCGTAGGCGAGCAGATATTGCTGGCCCGTGAAGGGCAGTTCCGCCTTGCCCACCTTGATCGCGACCGGACGGTCTTCCGAACCGTCGATCTCCTCGGGCCTGTAGGTCTTGAGATGGTCGCGCACTCTGTCGATCCGCGCCTTGAGGTCGGCGAAGCTCTTTTCCGTGTCCTCGATCCTCAGGATCTCCCGCCCGGCCAGCCGCGCCGATGCACCCTTGGCATGGTCGGTCGCGATCTGCACCTGCGCCGTCAGCGGCAGCATGTCGGGCGCCAGCCGCGCGGTGAGCAGATCGGCGGGGTCGATGCCGTTTGCCGCTGCATGCGCCTCGCCCTTGGCGAGCACATGCGACAGATTCTTCAACACGCCGGAAAAGACAGGCACCGACGCCTGGTACATCGAAATGGTCATGGAAACTCCGCCTCTCACGCCCGCGCAGCAGGGCGTGGGCCGCGGCAGCGATAGACGCTGGCCAAGACCGGCGCAAGCGTCGCGAGGCGGTCGCAATCGGTGGTATCATGTCGACACGTGGGATGGAGAAGACAGATGCGATTCGTTGCCGCGACCCTGGCCCTTGCCGCCTGCAGCTTGAGCGCAGGTGTGTCGTTCGCCCAGCAGGAACCCTACCTCGACGACCGTTCGACCCCGCAGGCGCTGGTGAAGTCGCTCTACAACGCGATCGGCCGCAAGGAATATGCCCGCGCCTACGGCTATTTCGCCAACCCGCCCGCGCCGACGCTGAACGACTATGCCAAGGGCTTTGACGAAACCGAGGGCGTGACGCTCATCGTCGGCACGCCGGCCGAAGAGGGAGCCGCCGGCAGCACCTTCTACTCCCTGCCCGTCGCGATCTCGGCCACCGGCGCCAACGAACAGGTGTTCGCGGGCTGCTACACGCTCAGGCTTGCCAACCCGCAGATCCAGGGCGATCCCTACAAGCCGCTGGAAATCGAGAAGGGCGCGCTCGCGCCGGTCTCCGGCCCGATCGAGACCGCGCTGCCGACATCCTGTCCCGACGCTCCCGCCCTGCCCGCCCAGAACGCCGCGCTGGAGCGCGCCAAGGCCAAATTCACGGCCTCGCGCCTGGACAGTTGCCAGATCGAGGAGGGCAACGAGCCGCAGGCCTGGGACATCGAGTTCCACTACACCTATGACAGTCAGGACGAGCCCGCGCGGACGTTCAAGCTGATCCGCTTCTACTGCGCGCGCGGCGCCTACAACGAGGTTCACGTCTACTACCTCGCCGACGACATGGGCGAACTGAACGAGTTGCACTTTGCCCAGCCCGAGCTCGACATCCGCTACGAGAATGACGATCACGAAGGCAAGGTGGAGAGCGTCAACGTCATCGGCTTCACCTCGGCCGACCGCCTCGTCAACTCGGAGTTCGATCCGGACACGAAGACCATTTCCTCCTGGGCGAAATGGCGCGGCGTGGGCGACGCCTCTTCCGTCGGCAAGTGGATCTTCCGCAATGGCACTTTCACTCTGGTGCGGTTCGAGGTCGACGCCTCCTACGATGGCGAGATCGAGCACCAGACGGTCGTCGACTACGACTCTGGCCCCTGATTACTCGCCAAATCCCGCACCCGTGAGTTTCGGCGCCGTGCGGATCAGCCGCGAATCCTCCACCGCCGCCTGACGGTGGATCACCGCCTTCTGGTAGTCCGGATCCTTGATCATCTCCACGAAGGCCGCCGCCGACGGATATTCCGCGATGAAGCAGATGTCCCAGCGCTCCTCGCTCGGCCCGATCAGCATCAGCCGGAAATCGCCGCTCCAGGCGATACGGCCACCGACACGGCGGAAGATTGGCCCACTCTCGCGCCCATAGGCGGCATAGGCCTCGCGGCCGCTCGCCTCGCGCCCGTCCGGATAGGCAGCACGGTCGCGCAGCCGCACCAGATTCAGCATATGCACCGGGCCGTCATCCGGCAGCCGGCGGAATTCGCCGAACCTCTCGCGCGTCGGGTCTATATGGCCGCTCATCTTTCCTCCTATCGCGCCAGCATCCAGTTGAGCACGTCGCGCCAGTCCGTCATCCGGATCGGCGTGCCGTGGGTGCCCGTCTCGAAGCGCACGAGACGGACGGGATAATTCGCGCCTTTGAGGCGCTTGTACATCGCCTCCTGCGTGTCCACCGGAAACACGGCGTCCTTGCTGCCTTGCCCGAGATAGAGCGGTACCTTGCGCTTGTAGGCGGCACTCTTAGCGAAATCGTCGGAGGTGAACGAGCCCAGCATCATCAAACCGGCAAGCCTGCCGGCGACCGCTGGACTATCCGCAAGCCCCCAGCAGATCGCACCGCCCATCGACCCGCAAGCGACGACGATCGGCGCCTTGGGTGAGCGGTCCGCATAATGGTCGAGCAGGGCCGCGATCTCCTTCACCCCCTTCGGTCCGAACTCGGAGAAATCGGGCGAAAGATAGAGACCGCCATTCTCCCACATCAGGTTCTTGATGCGGTTGAAGTTGCCGCCGAAGGTGAAGTCGTCCACGCCCTGCTTTCGGCTGCCGCCCTGCCCGTGGATGTAGACGACGATCGCCGACGCTCCTTCCGGCTTGCCGACCGCGACATGACGGATGTCGCCCTGCGCCGTCTTCAGCGACAGGTCCTTCTGCGCGCTGCGCACCGACAGCCGCACATAGTCGCCCTTCACCCGCCGTTCGGGCACCTCGTCGCGCTGGTTGATGTCGCGCAGCTCGCGATAGTCGACCACCAGCCGGCTGCCGCCATCCTCCCGCGCGATCAGTCCGGGATACGCGAACAGCTCGTCCTTGAACGGCTTCAGCGTCAGGGCCGCGGCACCTGAAACGAACGAAACGACGAGGGATGCGGCCAGCGCCGCGACGAAGAGAATCCGCATGGGACGAACCTAAAGCCTTTCCCCATTGGAAGAAATCGTCTTCGCGTCGGAAAGGACGGACCGGCTTTCCCCAGGACAAGTCCGGCCCTCTCTCGACTCGGCCGCGCCTTTCTGTTTCGCTCCCGACTCCCATTGGAGGGAAATGACATGGGTATTGAAAGTCTTCTCGTCTTCATCATCGTGGGTGCGATCGCAGGCTGGCTCGCCGGCCTGATCGTCAAGGGTTACGGCTTCGGCCTGCTCGGCAACATCGTGGTCGGCATCGTCGGCGCGCTGGTCGCCGGCTTCATCCTGCCGCGCCTCGGGCTTGCCGTCGGCGGGGGTATCCTTGCCGCCATCATCAACGCCACCATCGGCGCGGTGATCCTCCTCGTCCTCATCAGGCTCGTCAAAAGCGCCTGACCGGGATCCATGCGGGAGCCAGCCCACGCGCCGGCTCCCGCTCTCGGGTCGCTAGCCCGACGACCCGCCTGTTGTTGCCTCTTGAACATTCCCGTCATGCCATGGAAGATTGCAGTTGTATGGCATGACAGCCGCGACCGCAGTCGCGCAAAGGGCATCGGCAATGACGCACGGGGGAAACACGGCAGCGGATGAACTCTCGGCGGAGCGCGCCGTGCGGCTCGACCCCGGCAATTTCGCCGAGTTCGCGCGCGGCCTGCCCGCAAAGGCGCGCATGGTGCTTCAGGCCGCCATGTCGTTGCCCTTCGGCTCGCTGGTCGCTCGCCTTCCCGACGGGCGTACTGTCAGCGTCGGCGGCAATGCGCCGGGGCCGGACGCGAAGGTGATCCTAAAGAACTGGCGGCTGCCGTCGCGCGCCCTCTCAGGCGGCACGATCGGCGTGGCAGAATCCTATATGGACGGCGACTGGGAGAGCCCGGACGTCACCACCTTCCTCGAACTCTTCGTGGTCAACCAGGAGGCGGGCGAGAAGGTCGCCGGCGGCGCCAACTGGCTCATCATGACGATCCAGCGCATCCGCCACTGGTTCAACGACAACACCAGGTCCGGCTCAAAGCGCAACATCTCGGCCCATTACGATCTCGGCAACGAGTTCTACTCGAAATGGCTCGATCCGAGCATGACCTACTCCTCGGCCCTCTACGACACTGGCGCCAACGACCTCGAATCCGCCCAAGCCGCTAAATACCGCGCGCTCGCCCGCGATACCGGCATCGGGCCCGACGACCACGTGCTGGAGATCGGCTGTGGCTGGGGCGGCTTCGCCGAGTTTGCTGCGCGTGAGATCGGCTGCAAGGTCACCGGCCTGACGATCAGCCGCGAGCAGCTCGACTTCGCCCGCGCCCGCATCCAGAAAGCCGGTCTTGCCGACAAGGTCGAGTTCAAGTTCCAGGACTATCGCGAGGAGACCGGCCGCTACGACCGCATCGCCTCGATCGAGATGTTCGAGGCGGTCGGCGAGAAATACTGGCCTGTCTTCTTCGGCAAGGTGAAGGAGTGCCTGAAGCCCGGCGGCACCGCCGGGATGCAGATCATCACCATCAACGAAGACGCCTTCAAGCTCTACCGCAAGCGACCGGACTTCATCCAGCGCTACGTCTTCCCGGGCGGCATGCTGCCGACGCCGGCGATCCTGAAATCGTTGGGCGCGCAGCACGGCCTGTCCTTCTTCCGCGAGCGCGTCTTCCCGCAGGACTATGCCCGCACGCTGGCCGAGTGGCGCGAACGCTTCTGGCACTCCTGGGATCGCATCGTCCCGCTCGGCTTCGACGACCGCTTCAAGAAGCTCTGGGAGTTCTACCTGCACTATTGCGAGGCGGGCTTCCGCGCCGAATACATCGATGTAAGGCAGGTCGTCTACAAGGCCTGACCTGCTTCGGCAGAAGACCCGCAGGCGAAAACAGCGGACCTCCGGTCCCCTCCTTGGCGTTTTACCGGCCTGTAAAGCGGTTCACATACATTTCCCTGTCCATGTCAGACATTTGGCTTGCCGTTACGTCAGCCTCGGTTCCGAAGCGACGGGCGACGGTGTTTCCTGAACTGAAAGGACAGGACAATGACCAAGACACCCTTGATGAAAATGCTCGCGGGCGCAGCCGCGCTCATGATGGTGCTGGGTTCGGTGACGACCTCCTCCGCACAGCTTGGCGCGGGCAAAAACCCGCAGAATATCGGGTCCGGAGTCGCTCCGCAGGGAGCTGGCGGCGCCGCCTGGGGGTCGGCTCAACTGTTCGCCGTGGTCAACTCCAACGGCACGCGGATGAGAGGAAAGGGAGATGCCTCGTCGACGAAGCTCGGCACGGGCATTTACGAAATACGCTTCTATCGCAACATCGTGCAGTGCTCCTGGCAGGGCACCATCGGGCTCGGCACCATGTCAGGCTCCACCGCGCCGAGCTTCATCAGCGTGACCGGCCGCGCAGGCACGAACAACGGCGTATTCGTTCAGACCTGGAATCAGAGCGGAACTCCCACCGACCTTCCGTTCGGCGTCTACATCGACTGCTGAACAGTCGGTTCCGTGTCTAACGGCCCTCGACGCGGCACTCGCGCCGAGGGCTGTCACATTTCGCCGACAAGTGCTTCAGCCTGAGCGTTTCCTGCCACCAGCACGCGCAGACGCCACGGGCCTGTCAGCCCGCGGGATGGCGAGAGCCACGCCGACCGGTGTCGGAGTCCAAACCGAAGCGGTCTCGTCCTACAGCGTGATGCGATACTTCCCGAAGCCGCCCTCACCTTCGCCGGCGTCCTCGATCTTCACGCCCTTCACTTCGGCAAGGAACTGCTTCGCCTTCGGCCCGGTCTCGAACAGCACCGTCGCGCCCTCGACCGGCGCGAAGCTCCAGTTGGCGTCGGCCGACGGGTTGATGGTGCCCTGGTCGATGATGTAGCGCACGATCACGTCGCGATTGGTGTCCGGCGCCTCGAAGATGATCTTCGATGCATTGATCTCCGGGAAGTTGCCGCCGCCGCCGGCGCGGTAATTGTTCGTCGCCACGACGAACTTCGCCGCTGGATCGATGGGTTTGCCGTCGAACATCAGGTCGACGATACGGCTCGACTGCGCGTTCAGCACCGCCCCCTTCGGATCGTATTTCGGCGGCTGCGACAGATCGATCTTGTAGGTGACCCCGTCGATGACATCGAAATTGAAGGCCGGGAAATCCGGATTGATCAGCTTCTGATCCGCCTTGCCCTTTTCGACCTGGTTGAAGATGCCGGCCGACATTTCCAGCCATTCCTTCACCTGCGCCCCGGTGATCTCCACCGCCCGCACCGTGTTCGGATAGAGGTAGAGGTCGGCGACGTTCTTGATCGCAATGTCGCCTGCCGGCACGTCCGTATAGTAGTCCGGGCCACCGCGCCCGCCCGACTTGAAGGGGGCCGCAGCAGACAGCACCGGCAGGTCCTTCCACTGCGAGGTTTTCAGCAGGTCCTTGATGTACCAGGTCTGTGCCTGGGAGACGATCTGCACCGACGGATCGTCGGCCACCAGCGCGAAATAGGAGTAGAGCGGCGCCGAGGTCTTGCCCACCGGCCGGCGCACATAGGCGAGCGTCGCCTCGTGGTCCTCCTTCACGGCGTCGACGATCTTCTGCACGTCGCCGACGATCGCCTTGTTCTTGTTGTCGACGCGCTCGAAGATCGGCCGCGCCTCGGACGTCGCCGAGACAACCTTCCACTTCGAGCCGTCGCGTTCGAGCAGCAGGTCGATCAGGCCCATATGCGAGCCCCAGAATCCGGCCTGCACCGCAGGCTTGCCCTGCAGCGTGCCCTTCTCGGTGTCGACGCCTTCGAGGCCCTGGAAATCCTTCTTGCCGGGGAAGACGAGATGCTGGTGACCCGTGAACACCGCATCGATCCCGTCGACGCCCGCCACGTGGAAGGCCGCGTTCTCCATCATGTCGCCGGTGCCGGTGTCGATGCCGGAGTGCGACAGCGCGATGACGATGTCGGCGCCCTCCTCCTTGATCTGCGGCACCCAGGCCTTTGCCGCCTGGACAATGTCGCGCACCGCGACGTTGCCCTCCAGGTTCTTGGAGTCCCAGATCATGATCTGAGGCGGCACGAAGCCGATGACGCCGATCTTGATCGGATGCTCGGCGCCGGAGCCGTCCTTCACCTTCTTGTCGAGGATCACATAGGGCTTGAGGTAGAGCTTGTCGTCGCGTGCATTGGCGGCAAGCTCCGTGCCACGCACGAGGTTGGCGCAGACGAACGGGAAGTTGGCGCCGGCCAGCACCTTGTCCATGAAGGACAGGCCGTAGTTGAACTCGTGGTTGCCGAGCGTCGACACCGAATAGCCGAGCAGGTTCATGCCCTTCATCACCGGGTGGATGTCGCCGTCCTTCATCCCGCGCTCATAGGCGATGTAGTCGCCCATCGGGTTGCCCTGCAGAAGGTCGCCGTTGTCGACCAGCAGCGAATTGGTCGCCTCGGCCCTCACCGCGTCGATCAGCGAGGCTGTTCGCGCGAGCCCCATCGTGTCGTTGGGCTTGTCGCCGTAATAGTCGTAGGGCAGCACGTTCACATGGATGTCGGTCGTCTCCATGATGCGCAGATGCGCCTGGTTGGCCTGCGCATTGGCGGAGAACGGGTGGAGTATCACCAGGCCGCCGAAGGCGGCGCTGCCGGCCAGGAAGGCGCGGCGCGAAAGCGGAAGCAGCATCTCGGACATTTCTCTCTCCTGTAAACGTCGAGGAAGGCGCGGCGGAAGATCAAGGATCTGAGTGTCGCGCCGCCGCTCGCCTCTGTCCAGCATCAAGGTGACAGGGCGATGAACATTCGCCGGCAAAGGTTCTGGCCGCACCGGCGGCGCTTTCACTGTCAGAAGCTACGTGAATCGGCTCTCGGCGCCCCAGACCTGCAAACCAGACCATTTGACTAAACTTTAGGCAATTGCACAAAATAACCCATTGTTTTCAAACGAAATTCAGCGCTCGAAGCGAGTCTCGGTACACGCAAGTTTAATCAACTTCTGTTGAAGTCCCCCACAAGGGCATAAGGGGGCAGCATGACGCGCATCTTGCGACAGCGCGGCGTTTGGATCCTGATCGCCGCCGGTCTGGCGGCGGGCAGCGCTCCGCCGCAAGCGGCGGCCGCCGAGTTGTCGGTAGAAACCTTGAAACGCGATCTCGACATGAGTTGGACGCTGCTCGCGGCCGGGCTCGTGCTGATGATGCAGGTCGGGTTTCTGTTGCTCGAAGCCGGCATGGTCCGTTCCAAGAATTCGATCAACGTCGCGCAGAAGAACCTCCTCGACATGGTGTTCGCCATCGTGGCCTTTGGCGCGGTCGGCTTCATGCTGGCCTTCGCGCCGAGCCGCGGCCTGCTTTTCGGCTTCGACACCGACTACCTGATGGTGTCCAATCTCGACTCCTGGCAGATGGCCTTCTTCGTTTTCCAGGTCATGTTCTGCGGCACCGCGGCGACCATCGTGTCCGGCGCCGTCGCCGAGCGGATGCGGCTTTTCGCCTATGTTCTCGGCTCGATATTCATCGCGCTCGTGATCTATCCGGTCTTCGTCCACTGGGCCTGGGGCGCCGCCCTGCAGCCGAACGAAAGCGCGTTCCTCGGCAATATGGGCTTCATCGATTTCGCCGGTTCGACTGTCGTTCATTCGACTGGAGCCTGGGTGTCGTTGGCCGCGTGCTGGATCATGGGTGCGCGCGAAGGCCGCTATGATGTGAACGGAGATCCGGTCCGCATCGCCGGCCACAATCCGGTGCTGACGACGGCCGGCGCGATCATCCTCTTCGTCGGCTGGATCGGTTTCAACGGCGGCTCGACGGTTGGAGCGAATCCCGACATCGCCCACATCATAGCCAACACGGTTATCGCGGCGGGCACCGGCGGCGTCGCCGGCTATCTTCTTGGCTGGCACCAGGATGGGGTGGTGTATCCCGAGAAAGCGGTCTGCGGCATGCTCGGCGGGCTGGTGGCGATCACCGCCGGCTGCATGGCGCTTGGCCCGATCGGCGCCTTCCTCGTCGGAATTGTCGGCGGCCTCGTCGCGATCTGGGGAAACGATGTCGTCGAGCGCGATTTAAAGATCGACGATGCGGTCGGCGCGATTGGCGTGCACGGCTTCTCCGGCGTTGCCGGCACACTCGCCGTGGCGCTCTTGGCGCCGGTCGAGAATCTCCCCGCCGGCAGCCGCTTCGCGCAGCTCGAAGTTCAGGCGACCGGTGTCGTCGTTAATTTCATCTGGAGCTTCGGCGTCGCCGTCGCCTTCTTCTGGGCGCTCTCCCGCATCACCCGGCTGCGCGTCACCAGCGAGGAGGAGCAGATCGGCCTGAACGAGGCAGAGCACGGCACCCGCATGGGGATCGGCCATGTCGAGCAGGCGCTCGAAAAACTGGTGCACGGCAAGGCCGATCTCACCATGCGCATCCCTTCAGTCCAGGGCGACGAATCCGAGACGCTGACGCGCCTGTTCAACGGGCTGATGGACAGCATCCAGCGCGAGGAGCATGCGCGCGCCGAAACCAGGCGCATCGCGCGGGACGCGATCGAAGCCGAGCGCCTGTCTGCGCTTGCCAACGCGACCTTCGAAGCAATCGTCATTCTGCAGGACGGCAGGATCGTCGACGGCAACGACAAGCTCGCGGAACTCTTCGGAACCAGCCTGGCGCAGCTGAAAGGCCGCCAGCTCCTCGACCTGATCGCGCCCGACCGCGTCGAAGAGGTTCGCGAGGCCATGACGCTGTCGGTCGTCGACCCGTACGAATGCGCAATCGTGGACATGGCGGGAACACGCATCCCCGTCGAAATGCGCGGCCGCGAAGTGACCTATCATGGCGCGAAGTCGCGCGTCGGCTGCATCGTCGACCTGCGCGAGCGCAAGAACGCCGAGGATCGTATCCGGCACCTCGCGCTACACGACACGCTGACCGGCCTGCCGAACCGCGCGCTCTTCAACGAGAAACTGGCGGCAGTCACCCGTTCCGGCAGAACAGACCGAGGCAAGACGGCGCTTCTTCTGATCGACCTCGATCGGTTCAAGAACATCAACGACATCCACGGTCACCCCGCCGGCGACCGCGTCATCGAGATTTCGGCGCAGCGCCTTGCCGAATTGTCGCCCGACGGCTGCCTCGCGGCCCGCCTGGGCGGCGACGAGTTCGCGATCCTGTTCCCGGGTCTCGCCTTCGCCGCCCAGGCGGCCGATCTTGCCTTCCGGATCGTCTCGAGCCTCATCCTGCCGATCACATTGGACGACGGCACCCAGGTCCGCGTCGGCGCCAGCGTCGGCGTGTCCGTCGCCGACAGTCCGAACGAGCTGGAACGGCTGGTCTCGCGCGCCGACACCGCGCTCTACCATGCCAAGCACATGGGCCGGAACACCTATTGCCTCTACGAGCCTGGAATGGACGCGCAACTGGAGAAGCGCCGCGCAATCGAAGGGGACCTCGCCGAAGCCCTCGAACGTGGCCAGTTCGACCTGCACTTCCAGCCACGTGTCTCCATCGCCACCCGTCGGATCGTCTCCTATGAGGCGTTGGTGCGCTGGCACCATCCTGAAAAAGGCATGATCAGTCCGGCGGACTTCATCCCGATCGCCGAGCAGAACGGCAAGATCATCGCGATCGGCGAGTGGATATTGCGCGAGGCCTGCCGCCGCGCCCGTTCCGAACTCGGCGGCGCGCGGGTGAGCGTGAACGTCAGCCCGGTCCAGTTTCGCCAGCGCAACTTCGTTGAGGCGGTTGGCGCGGCCATCGCCGACACCGGCATCGATCCGACCATGCTCGAGCTGGAGATCACCGAGGGCGTGCTGATCGACGACGACAGGCGCGCGCATCGCCTCCTGAGCGAGCTCAAGCGTCTGGGCGTCACCATCGCACTCGACGATTTCGGGACGGGTTACTCGTCTCTGGGTTATCTCGGCCGCTTTCCCGTCGACACGATCAAGATCGATCGTTCCTTCATCCGTGACATGGCGAAGTCGGACACCGCGATGACGATCGTCCGCACGATCGCCGGCCTAGGCAACGGGCTCGGCATGACGATCGTCGCCGAGGGGGTCGAAACGATGGACGAAGCGAGGCTGCTTGCGAATATTGGCTGCAGCGAATTCCAGGGCTACCTCCTGGGCCGTCCTGTGCCGGTGTCGGCAATCCCCGATATCGATCACGCGGCAATCGCGCAGACCGTCGAGCAATGTCTCGCGATGCCCCTCGAAGAGGCTGCCTGACGCCAGGCGCGGCTACGCCATCTCCGGCCTGAGCCCGAGCGCCACGCGGTCAATGATCTCCCTGAGCGCGAAGCTCGAATTGATCTTGGTTACATGCGGCAGCGCGGTCAGCCACTCCTTGTGGATGCGCTCGTAGTCGGCGAGGTCCTTCGCCGCGATCCGCAGGATGTAGTCGTATTCCCCCGACATCAGGTGGCACGACAGGATGTTGGGACACCGCTTCACCGCGCTCTCGAAGTCGGACAGCGTCTTCTCGAACTGGCCGGACAGGGAGATGTGCACGATCGCCGTCATCTGGTGGCCGAGCGCCGTGTTGGAGATGCGCGCATGATAGCCGCGGATGATCCCGGCCTTTTCGAGCGCATCGAGACGCCGCGAGCAGGCCGATTGCGACAGGCCTGCCCGTTCTGCAAGCGCCGCATTGGAGATGCGTCCGTCGGTCTGAAGCGTGTCCAAAATGGTGATATCGATCCGGTCTAGCCGCATTGGTCGAAGATCCTTCGCAAGATCGGCACCCCCACGCAAGAATACGCGAATATGGCATCGTCCCACAACTGCATTCGCAAGGACGTTCGACCCGTTTCGTGATTACATTCGTTAACGCATGGGGAACATGGGCCACTGGCCCTTAAAACGGAGAACAGAAGATGCGCGTCGGCTGCCCGAAGGAAATCAAGAATCACGAGTATCGCGTCGGCCTCACCCCCGGCGCGGTTCGCGAATATGTGGCGCACGGCCACGACGTTCTGGTCGAGACCGGCGCGGGTGCCGGCATCGGCGCCGACGACAACGCCTACCGCGCCGCCGGCGCGAAGATCGCGAAGACGGCCGCCGAGGTGTTCGAGCGCTCCGACATGATCGTCAAGGTCAAGGAGCCGCAGCCGGGCGAATGGGTGCAGCTCCGCGAAGGCCAGATCCTCTACACCTATCTGCACCTCGCGCCCGATCCGGAGCAGACCGCTGGCCTGATCGCCTCCGGCGTCACCGCCGTCGCCTACGAAACCGTCACCGACGACCGCGGCGGCCTGCCGCTGCTCGCTCCGATGTCGGAGGTCGCCGGCCGCCTCGCCATCCAGGCCGGCGCAACCGCGCTGCAGAAGGCCAATGGCGGCCGCGGCGTGCTGCTCGGCGGCGTTCCGGGCGTGCTGCCGGGCAAGGTCACAGTGATCGGCGGCGGCGTCGTCGGCCTGCATGCGGCCCGCATGGCGGTCGGCCTCGGCGCCGACGTCACGATCCTCGACCGTTCCATCCCGCGCCTGCGCCAGCTCGACGACCTCTTCGCCGGCCGCATCCACACCCGCTACTCTACCGTGGAGGCGCTCGAGGAGGAATGCTTCTCGGCAGACGTCGTCGTCGGCGCCGTGCTGATCCCGGGTGCCGCCGCGCCCAAGCTCGTAACCCGCGAGATGCTGTCGGGCATGAAGAAGGGCTCGGTCCTCGTCGACGTCGCGATCGACCAGGGCGGCTGCTTCGAGACCTCGCACGCCACCACCCATGCCGAGCCGACCTACGAGGTCGACGGCGTGATCCACTACTGCGTCGCCAACATGCCGGGCGCCGTGCCGGTCACCTCGGCGCATGCGCTCAACAATGCGACGCTGCACTATGGCCTGCAGCTCGCCGACAAGGGCCTGAAGGCGCTCGCGGACGACCACCACCTGCGCAACGGCCTCAACGTCCACCGCGGCAAGATCACCAACCGCGCCGTCGCCGAGGCGCTCGGCTTCGAGATGGTCGAGCCCCGCCAGGTGCTTGCCGCCTGATCAGCCGCGACGCATCCTCCCAGTCGCGCCAAGGCCCGCCGGCGAACCCGGCGGGCTTTTTGCATCACCGGGAAAGGCAACTCCGCAAGATACGTTTCGCCACCAGTAATTTGATTGAGAACACTCTGGACCGCCCGCATGAGTTGTGATTCTCTGGTGGCGGAGTTCGATGGTCGAACTCCTCGTGAGGCGAGACAGCACCTATGCGTCGACTCTGCAAAACGCTCGTAGCGGCATCCATTGTGTTAGGCATGAACATGACCGCCGCGCTTGCGGTGACCGGGTGTCAGTCCATTGCCATCCCCGCCTATTTCTGGCGCACCGACAACGCTTGGAACAGAATCCTTGGCAATGCGGCGGCGCGGGCACGCGTGTCCGTCATCGTGATCCCGCCATGTTCCGATACCGGAGGTGAGATAACGCCCTGCGTCAAGCCGGGCGACAAACCAATTGCCGAATACACGGACATTATCCGGCGGGCAAAGACCGCCGGCATCAAGGTATTGAGCTACGTCTGGACCGACTATGGTCGACGAACCTACGCTTCGATTGCCGCCGAGATCAGTCGAACCAAGACAAACTACAACGTAGACGGCATATTCCTCGACGGCGTTTCCACCGCTTCGAACCACTTCACGCTTTACGCGAATCTCTCCAACTATATTCGATCGGCGCGTGGCGGATTTGTCGCGATGAATCCTGGTGTCGTGCCGAATTCGGCGATGTTGATGGCCTATGCCGACCTGCTTGTGACGTTCGAAGGCACCTACAGCACTTACGTGAACAGCTACACTGCCCAGGGATGGACGACGGCCTACCCGGCATCGAGATTCTGGCACCTCGTCCACGCGACACCGGCCACGGCGACCAGCAACGCAGTGCGGCTGTCGGAGTTGCGCAATGCGGGCGCAATTTATGTCACCGATGCCGTTCTTCCCAATCCTTGGAACAGATTGCCAAGTTACTTCTCTGCCGAGATGACCATTCTGCGCTCACGCTGCGGCTGACCTGCTGCGCGCCGAGACACGATCAGGGGAAGCACCAGACGCAGTCGGCTCCTTTGGCCCCAAGTCTGCCTCGAAGACCAAAAAAGCCGGGCTCTTGCCCGGCTTCCTCGACATCGAGATCCGCCGCCGGTTCATCCGCGGTCGTCAGATCGATCGACACTCGTCTTCTAGCTGTCGAATGTAACAGCTATGCGACGCCTAGAACGGCCGCACGACGTCCGTCACGCGCCGCAGCGTGACGCGGCGGTTGCGCCATTCCTCACGCTGCGTCGGCACCAGCAGGAACTCCTCGCCGTAGCCAACCGTTTCCAGCGCGCGGCGCGGAATGCCAAACTCGCGCACCAGCACCCGCTTCAGCGAGTCCGCCCGACGCTCGGACAGGACCTGGTTGGACGAGAACGAGCCGACCGCGTCCGTATGGCCTTCGATCAGGAACACCTCGCCCCGGTTGCGGCGCAGGATGCGCTCCATGGCGGTCGCGATATTGTCGACCTTGCCGTATTGCGACCGTGGGATCTCGGCCGAGGCGAACTCGAAATTGATCGACTGGATGTCGATCGACGGCGCGATGCGGCGGATTTCGGGGCGGCGGCGCAGCTCCTGCACGGTCACGCGCTCCTGCGGGGCGAGGCGCTTGCGGGGAGCGGCCTGCAGCTGCTGCTCGATGCGCGCCGCACTCGGCGTGGTGGCCTGGGCGAACGCCTCTCCGGTCCCGCCGATGGCGGCGGACCCCGCCAGCGCGACGGCGGCGGTGAGGAAATTGCGGCGGTTCAGCATGGTCGTCTCCTTTGCATGTCGATGCGCGACCATTGCAGCGCAAGCCTGAAAGGAAGCTGAACGATAGGTTCAGGAATCGTGCGGAAACCTTTACGGCCGCACGAGGATGTCCGCCCGTTCCGGCATGGTCAGTGGGAAGACAGTTTCCTTGACCTGCGCCACCGGCCTGAAGCCCATCTTCTGGTAGAGCGGCAGGGCCGCCGGGTGGTCCAGCGTGCAGGTCTGCACCACCACGCGTTGCGGCGACCTCGCCCAGGCCGCCTCGATCGCGGCGCCCAGGAACCACCGGCCGATGCCTTGGCCGGTCGCATTCTCCATCAGGCCGAAATAGACCAGCTCGATCATGTCGTCCCCCTCCGGGGCGAGCTCGAACATGCCGGCGGGCACGCCGTCGAGATGCAGCACGCGCACGTCGCGCTCGGGCTCGGCGAGTTTCTGCGCCAGCGCCTCGTCGGAGAGCCGCAGCGCATTCACCCAATGCCATTTCCGCCCGACGCGATCGATCAGGTAGCGGTAGAAATGGTTCGGCATGCTGCGCGCCTTGAGCAGCGCGATCGGCCGGTTGTAGGGCACCGGCGGATAATGCGCCGGAGGCGCGACCATTTCGAGAAACGTGACCGTAACGTCGATCGGAGCGGGCTTCTTCTGCGCGGTCATGCTTCGTCCTTCACCACCGGCGTGTCGGCACGGCCGCCCCACTCGGTCCATGACCCGTCGTAGAGCTTGACGTCGCGGTGCCCGAGCGTCTCCAGCGCCAGCGCCACCACGGCCGCGGTGACCCCTGATCCGCAGGAGGTGACCACCGGTTCGTTCAGGTCCACCCCGGCGGCGTCGAACGCCTGCTTCAGCTCTTCCACCGGCAACAGCTTGCCGTCCTTCGACAGCGCCAGCGCCGGCACGTTGTGCGCACCCGGCATGTGTCCGCCGCGGACGCCAGGCCGCGGCTCCGGATCCTTGCCGGCGAAGCGGCCGGGCGGCCTCGCGTCGGCGATCTGTCGACCGCCCTTCTCGACGATCTCGCGCATCTCCGCCAGCGAGGCGACCCGCCTCGGATCGAACCGGACGTCGAACAGGCACGACGCGATCTTGGTCGGCTGGTCGGTGACGAAGCGGCCTTCCTTCTTCCAGCCGTCGATGCCGCCCTCGAGCACATAGACCTTCTCCGCGCCCATCGTGCGGAACATCCACCAGGCGCGCGGCGCGGAGAAGAAGCCGGGGCCGTCATAGACCACGATCGTGTCGTCGCGCGAAATCCCCATCGATGCCGCAAAGGTCGCGAACACCTGTGGCGAAGGCATGGTGTGCGGCAGGTTCGAACCCGGCTCGACGACAAGGTCATGGTCGAAGAAGATCGCGCGCGGGATATGGCCGGCATCGTACTCGGCCCGCGCGTCGCGCCCCTGCGCCGGCAGATACCAGGACGCGTCGACCACGGACATGCCGGGATCGTTCAGGTGCTCGGCCAGCCAGGCCGACGAAACGGTGAAGCCGGTAGGTGCAGCGCTCTTGCTCATGGGCCGGTCATACACCACCGCGGGGGCGCATGCCTATCCGGCTCTTGATCGACATCGCGCGCCACTTGCGACGCCCTACCCCGCCACCACCGGCCCGAACCGCAGCCGGTAGCGCCGGTTCTCGCGCCCCTTCTTCTCGATCTTGCCGATGTGGATCTCGCCGATCTCTCCCGTGCGGGCGACATGGGTGCCGCCGCAGGGTTGGCTGTCCACCACGGCGTTCTCGCCGATGCAGACCAGTCGTATGCGCCCGGTGCCGCTCGGCGGGCGCACGTTCTTCGACTTCACCAGCCCCGGATTGGCCGCGAGTTCCTCGTCGGTGATCCAGCGGGTGAAAACCGGATGGTCGCCCCGCACGAGGTCCATCAGCCGCTCGCTGACGAGTTCCTTGGTGTAGCTCGTGTCCGGAATGTCGAGGTCGATGCGGCTGTCGTCCTCGGCCACCGATGCGCCGGTGATCGGAAACGGACAGATCACCGAGACGAGGTGGCAAGCCGTGTGCATGCGCATCAGGTTGAAGCGACGCGGCCAGTCGATCGCGAGTTTCACGCGCGAACCGACGAGCGGAACCGCCGCGCCTTCAGCCGGAACATGGATGATCTCGTCTTTCGTCTCGCCCGTCACCGTGGCCGCGATCGGAACCACGGTCCCGTCCGCAAACACCATCGTCCCCGTATCGCCCGGCTGGCCGCCCGACGTGGCGTAGAAGATGGTGCGGTCGAGGATCACGCCGCCGCGCTCGCTGACGGCCAGCACCTCGGCCTCCGCCTCCCTCAGATAGGAATCCTCGCGAAAAAGGGCGTCGGTCCTCAGCGCCATCAGTCGACCTTCTCGTAGGGCACGTCGATCTCAGGCGTCCTGTCCATCCATTGCGGGATCGGCAGGTTCTTGGTGCGCAGGAAGTCCGGGTTGAACAGCTTCGACTGGTAGCGCGTGCCGTAGTCGCAGAGGATCGTCACGATCGTGTGGCCGGGGCCGAGGTCCTTCGCCAGCCGGATCGCGCCGGCGATGTTGATGCCGGTCGACCCACCGAGGCAGAGCCCTTCCTCCTGCACCAGGTCGAAGATGATCGGCAGCGCCTCCTCGTCCGGCACCTGATAGGCGAATTCGGGTGTGAAACCCTCCAGGTTCGCAGTGATGCGCCCCTGGCCGATGCCTTCGGTGATCGAGCTTCCCTCGGACTTCAGCACGCCGTCGGTGTAGAAGCTGAACAGCGCCGCGCCCAGCGGGTCGGCGATCGCAATCTTGACGTCCTTGCTCTTGCCCTTCAGTCCCGCCGCTACGCCCGCCAGCGTGCCGCCGGTGCCGACGGCCGAGACGAAGCCGTGCACCTTGCCGCCGGTCTGGTCCCAGATCTCCTGCGCCGTCGTGACGATGTGGCCGTCGCGGTTGGCGACATTGTCGAACTGGTTGGCCCAGATCGCGCCCGCGGGCTCGGTCTTCGCAAGTTGCTCCGCCAGCCGGCCCGACACCTTCACATAGTTGTTCGGGTTCTTGTAGGGCACCGCCGGAACCTCGATCAGCTCGGCGCCGAGCAGCCTCAGCGCGTCCTTCTTCTCCTGGCTCTGCGTGTCGGGGATCACGATCACGGTGCGGTAGCCCAGCGCCTTGGCGACCACGGTCAGCCCGATGCCGGTATTGCCGGCCGTCCCCTCGACGATCACGCCGCCGGGCCGCAGAAGGCCGCGCTTCTCCGCGTCGCGGATGATGAACAGGCCGGCGCGGTCCTTCACCGACTGGCCGGGATTCATGAACTCGGCCTTGCCAAGGATCTCGCAGCCGGTTTCCTCCGACGCCCGCCTCAGGCGGATCAGGGGCGTGTTTCCGATGGCGTCGATGACGGAATTGAACATGATCGATCCTTGCCTGCTCGCCCGCTTCGGGGCTGGAGGGTGAGCAGCCCGGTTTAGAAACCAAGCCGCTTCCCCGCAAGGGAGCATTTTTCTCCGAAGCCGCCAATCGACGGCAAAATGCACCGTCGAAAGCAGCCAGCCGGAAACGAACATTCAGACTGCGATTGGCGCAGGCCACGCGGCGTTCTCGCCCCGGCACGGCTCCTTGCCTCGACCCTGCCCGCGCGATACCGATACGCCGAATGATCTGGGAGGACCCGATGGGGAGGATCGTCGCCATCTTGCTTCTGCTACTGGTCGCCGCGCTCGGCGCGCTCTATCTCCTCGGCCCGCGCGTCGCGACCGACACGACGCTGACCTTCCGCGACGCATCCATCGGCGCCGACCCCGACGCCTATCTCGCCGCCTCCGAGGCGAAGGTCGCGAACATCCGGCCGGGGCTCGCCAAGGAGATTGTCTGGGCCTATCCCGCCTCACGCGCGAAGACGCCGCTGTCGATCGTCTACATCCACGGCTTCTCGGCCTCGAAGGGCGAAGTCCGCCCTTTACCCGACAAGGTCGCCGCCGCCCTCGGCGCCAATCTCTTCTTCACCCGCCTCGCCGGCCACGGCCAGGACAACGCCGCCATGGGCGAGGCAAGCCTCAACGCCTGGGTCAACGATACGGCCGAAGCCCTCGCGATCGGCCATGCCATCGGCGAGAAGGTGATCGTCGTCGCCACCTCCACCGGCGGCAGCCTCGCCGCCTGGGCGCTCGCTCAGCCAGAGCTTGCGAAGGATGTCGTGGCGGTCGTGCTGATCTCGCCCAACTTCGGCGTCCAGGCTTCGGGCGCCGGCCTGCTCACCGGCCCTTGGGGCCTGCAGCTCGCGGAGCTTCTCATCGGCAAGGAACGCGGGTTCGAGCCGGCCAACGACTTGCAGCGGCAGCTGTGGACCTGGCGCTATCCGACCCGCGCGACATTGCCGATGGCCGCGATCGTGAAGCTCGCCCGCGCGCAATCCTATGACAAGGTAACGATCCCCGCCCTCTTCGTCGTCTCCGACGGCGACAAGGTGATCAGGCCGGACGAGGCCAAGGCCGTCGCGGCCGCCTGGGGCGGTCCGCACGAGCTCGTCGCCGTCGACGATCCGGGCGATCCATCCAGCCACGTCCTCGCCGGGGACGCCTTCTCGCCGAAGATGACCGATCCGCTCGCAGCCCGGATTGTCGAATGGATCAAATCGCTTGGGCTTGGAACCTGACTCTGCGCCTCAGTCTGCGGGCCTCGCGTCACGCGCCGGCAGATAGGCGATGAGGGCGACGGCGAGCATCGCGGCATAGAAGACGAACAGCGTGCGGTAGGCCGCCAGCGGATCGCCCGGCACTGTCGACGCTGTCACCACCGCGCCGGTGACGAACTGCATCACGCCCACCCCGCCAATCGAGAAGAAGTTCATCAGCGTGACGCCCCTGCCCGTCAGGTGCATCGGCAGGAAGGCGCGCGCATGCGCCATCAACAGCCCGTAGCTCGCTCCGGTCACGCCGATCAGCACCAGCACGACCGCATCCGCGAAGATGCCCTCGCCCGCATGCAGCGCCAGCCACAGGATGGCGCAGAGGCTCAGGCTGTTGCCGACCACCGCGACCCATTTGCGGGTCCGGAAGAACTGATCAAGCGGCCCGTAGAGGAAATTGCCCGCAACCATGGCGAGCGCCATGAACAGCGTCACCTGGCCGATGACGATCGCGGTGGCGCCATAGACGTCCGCGAGATAGGGCCCGGCCCAGAGCCCGCGTATGCCCACGGCCGGCGCATAGTTGATCGCCGTCAGCGGAATGATCGGCCACAGCACCCTCAGCCGCAGCAGGTCGAGATAGCCGGAGAAGCCGGTGTCTGCATGCTCGGTCTCGAGCTTTTCCGGATCGCGCACGAAGGCGGCAATCGCCAGCGCGACGGCCACGGTCACCACGACCAGCCCGAGCATCACCCAGCGCCAGCCGAATGCCTCGGCCGCGTTGGCAAGTGGCGACGAACCGAACACGTTGCCCGCCGAACCGACGCCGATCAGCGTCGAGGTCAGCACCGCGAACCGCGCCGGCGGAAATTCGCGTGCGAAGATGAACACCGAAGCCATCAGCACCGGCGCGCAGCCCATGCCGATCAGCACCATGGCAAGCGTGATCATCCAGGGCGCGGTGGCCGAGGCGAAGATCAGCCCCCCAGCGCCGCCGCACACTCCGAGCAGGATCGCCGCGGTGCGCTTCGGGCCGAACCTGTCGAGCGACACGCCGACGACGAACTGCATCAGCGCGAAGGCGATGAACCACGCGCCCGACGCCATCGACAGCTCGGCCTTCGTCGCCCCGAGCTCAGAGATCAGCGCTGGTGTCAGCACCGCGAGAAAGGAGCGGAAGAATTGCGACAGCACATAGGCCGCCGTCAGCGCAGCGATGCCCGCCATGGATGCGTTTCCCGGTTCGTATCGACGGCTCTGCGGCCGCCTGTGTGCCTTCCGGGGTAAACGATGACCGTGCGGGCATCAATGTGCCAACGGCCCCGCAAGGGGGCCGTCGGTTGGGTCAGCAGGCTGGACCGGAACGGGTCCGGGATCAGGCCGCGCGGGTGGCGGGCTTCGACCCGAACCCGCGGCGCTTGCCGCGGAACGGCTTGCGCTCGCCGGCGGGTGCGCCGCCGCCGGGCTTGCCCTGGGCGTTGCGATTGCCGCCGCCCTTGTGGTTGCGATTGCCCCCGTTTCCGTTGTCCTGGCGCGGCTTTGCACGCGGGTCGCGATACGGCGCCTCGCGCGGCTCGTTCTTGTTGACGGCCGGGTCCGGCTGGTCGGTGTGATCGGCGATGACGGCGATCTTCATGCGGGTGATCCGCTCGACCGCGCGCAGCTTGGCGAACTCGGCCGGATCGCACAGCGTGATCGCCACGCCGTCGGCGCCGTTACGGCCCGTGCGGCCGATACGGTGGACATAGCTCTCCGGCTCGTCCGGCAGATCGAAGTTCACGACATGCGAGATGCCGGGCACGTCGATGCCGCGCGCGGCGATGTCGGTCGCCACCAGGATGCGAACGGAACCGTCGCGGAAGTCGTTCAACGCCCTCTGGCGGGCATTCTGCGACTTGTTGCCGTGGATCACGGCGGCGTTGAAGCCGTCGCGCTCGAGGTCGCGGGTCACGCGGTCGGCGCCGTGCTTGGTGCGGGCAAAGACGATGACCGACTTCATCTTCTCGTCGGCCAGCATGGCGGACAGCACCTGCCGCTTCTGCTTGAGCCGCGCGATGACAAGGCCCTGCTTGATCTCGGTCGCCGTGGTCGACGGCGGAGCCGCCTCGACGCGGACCGGGTTCTTCAGCAGCGACTTCGCCAGTTCGGCGATCTCGTCCGGCATGGTCGCCGAATAGAGTGCCGTCTGCCGTTCGGGATGCGTTGCCTTCGACAGGCGGCGCACGTCGTTGATGAAGCCCATGTCGAGCATCCGGTCGGCCTCGTCGAGCACCAGCCAGCGCGTCTCGTTGAGCTTCACCTCGCCCTCGCGGACGAGGTCGGTCAGCCGGCCGGGCGTGGCGATCAGGATGTCGACGCCGCCCTGCATCTTCTTGACTTGGCTGTTGCGCGACACGCCGCCCAGCACCAGCGCGGTCGAAATGTGCAGGCCCTTGGCCAGCACCTTGATCGTGTCCTCGATCTGCACCGCGAGTTCGCGGGTCGGCGCGAGGATCAGCGCGCGCGCCGTCTTCGGCAGCCGTTTGGCGCCGATGGCGATGATCTTGGTCAGGATCGGAAGCGAAAACGCCGCCGTCTTGCCCGAGCCCGTCTGCGCGATCGCGATGATGTCGCGACCGGCCAGATGCGGCGGGATCGCCTTGATCTGGATCGGCTTCGGCTCGGTAAAGCCCGACGCGACGGTCGACTTCAGCAGATTGCCGGTGATGCCGAGCGCGGCGAATCCGGTCTCGGCGATATTGGTTTCAATGGTGGTTTCGGTGTTCAAAATACTCTTCTTTCGGCGGCCGTCATCGGCCGCGCGCAGAGACGGACCCGGGGCGCAACCCGACCGTCAGGGATCTGTGTGAAACGACAAGGCGGCGGAAAACCCGCTCGTTTGCGCTGTCGCGCCCGCATGCATCATGCCGCGGGGCTTGTCCGCCGGCCGTCCGAGGACAGGGCGAAACAGACGCGACGAAGTCTCATTGGAGAAAGCCGGATCACCCGGCCCAAGCGCCTATGAGGCCGCATATGGGGGATTTGCGGGGAAATAGCAATGGGGACGGTGCAAGCGAATTTGAGGTTCTAGCATCCGGCCGTAGGATAAGCTTAGAACGGCTTCAGGACAGCACGAGCGGGCTACGGGAGAACACCGATGGAAGATGTTGAGGAAAAAGCTGCTCCGCGAGCATCCGTTCGCAAACGCGCCAACGAGATCAAGGCATTCCGCTGCAAGAACCTGATCGCCGTGCTCGAAAATCCGACCGACGTGAAGAACATCGGCTCGGTGATCCGTAATGTGAACGCCCTCGGCGTCGAGAAGGTCTACATCGTCGATCCCGGCCGTTCCCTGCCCGACGATTGGCAGGAACTGCGCGAGCGGCGATCGGTGTCGAAGATATCGGTTTCCGCTGTAAAGTGGACCTTCGTGAAGCGTTTCGACAGCACGGACGAGTGCTTCGACTATCTTGAGAAGAAGAACTTCCACTCGATCGTCACCTCGCCCCACGTGAAAGGCAAGACCAGCATCTTCCTGCATGAGGGCGACTATACAGTTCATTCCAAACTGGCGGTATGGTTCGGCAGCGAATCCATGGGCATCAGCGACCGTGCCGTCGAGCGCAGCGACATGTGCGTCTCTATTCCGATGTTCGGCATGATCGAGAGCCTGAACCTCGGCACGAGTTCCGGGATCGTCCTCTACGAGGTCGCCAAGCAGCGGCGAGAGTACCAGAGTAAGTTCAGGTGGCGCAACCAGAGAGGCGAACGCGCGGTGCCGCTGCCGACTGTAATTGCGCCGGAGGAATAGCAGGCCTCCCCCTCACATCCCCTCCGCCATCTCCATCAGCTTCGCCACCGTGTTCCAGTTGCGCGCTGTGTTCGCCACGCCGATGCCCTTGTCGAACTTCTCCGCCAGCTTCGACGTGCCGAAGCCGTGCGGCGTGTGGAGATAGGCGACGCGGTCCACCACCTCGATCCGCTCGCCTTCCTTCGCCACCTCGCGCAGCTTCTCCACAGCGCCCTTGGGCGGGTCGCCCGCCAGCACCGCCGCGTGCAGGAACTTCGGCACCTCCGCCGCGCCGGGGAATGGGTTCTTCGCGATGAGTTCCGCCCACTCCTCCCGCGTTACAACATGGATGTCCTTGTCGAAGCCGAATTCCGCCTTGCAGATCGCCGCGACCTCCTTGCGCACCGTCTCGCGGCCCTTGCCGCTCGCCAGCAGCGCATTGCCGCTGTTGATATAGGTCGCGACCTTCTTGAACCCCGCCTCGGTCAGCTTCTCCCGCAACGGCTTTACCGGCAGCTGCGTCGCCCCGCCCACGCCGCGGAACAGCAGGATGTAGACCGTCTTCGTCATATCAGCAGGCCCGCCAGTGTCTCGTTCTCGGTGATATCCTGATAGGCCCAGCCGGCCGCGTCGAAGCGATGCCGCAACAGGTCGAAATTCTTGCGGTCCTTGGTCTCGATGCCGATCAGCACCGAGCCGAAATTGCGCGCCGACTTCTTCAGATACTCGAACCGCGCGATATCGTCCTCGGGGCCGAGCAGGTCGAGGAACGCGCGCAGCGCGCCTGGCCGCTGCGGGAAGCGGAAGACGAAATACTTCTTCAGTCCCTCGTAGCGCAGCGACCGCTCCTTCACGTCCGGCAGCCGCTCGAAGTCGAAATTGCCGCCCGAAACGATGCAAACCACCGTCTTGCCCTTCAGCTCCTTGCGCGAAAAATCCTTCAGCGTGTCGATCGCCAGCGCGCCTGCCGGCTCCAGCACCACGCCCTCGATGTTGAGCATTTCGAGGATGGTGGAGCAGAGCCGGTTCTCCGGCACCAGCTTCACGGCGTCTGCCGGAAAGTCCTTCAGGTGTTTCAGCGGCTCCCGGCCGATCTCGGCCACCGCGGCGCCGTCGACGAAATTGTCGACCGTCTCCAGCTTCGTCCGCCGGCCATGCGCCAGCGTCTCGCGCAGGCTGGGCGCGCCGGCAGGCTCGGTGAAGACGAAGCGCGACGTCCAGCCCGCATCGCGAAAATAGCGCGTCAGCCCCGCCGAAAGCCCGCCGCCGCCGACCGGGATGATCACGATGTCGGGCTCCCTGCCCTTCGGCATCTGCGCGGCGATCTCCTGCGCCACCGTCGCCTGGCCCTCGATGATGTCGCGATGGTCGAACGGCGGCACCATCAGCCCCTTCTCGGCCTCGGCGAAGGCGATCGCGGCGCGGTAGCAGTCGTCGAAGAAGTCGCCCACCAGCCTGATCTCGACGAACTCGCCGCCAAAGATGCGGGTCTTGTCGATCTTCTGCTGCGGCGTCGTCACCGGCATGAACACCACGCCGCGCCTGCCGAAATGCCGGCAGACATAGGCGAAGCCCTGCGCGTGGTTGCCGGCCGAGGCACAGACGAACAGTTCCGCTTTCGAGCCGCCCGACAGCGCCTTGCGGAAGAAGTTGAACGCGCCGCGGATCTTGTAGGAGCGCACCGGCGACAGGTCCTCGCGCTTCAGCAGCACGCGGGCGCCGAACTTGCGCGAGAGGTGGTCGTTCTCCTGCAGCGGCGTCGGCGCGAACAGCGCCCTCACCTCGGCTGTGGCTCGCTCCACGCCCTCGATGAATGCCGTCGCCATCGCGCTTTCCCAAAACTGTTGGTTCAAGCCGCGCCCTATTGCATATTCGGGCTACGGAAGCCACCTTCCGCGCCGCCGCCCGCCCGGCGGCGGATTTCGCAAGGCCACACGGTGCACTCTCTTTCCATCCGCGCTGCCATCCACATCTCCGCCGTCTTCGCGATCTACCTGTCGCTGGCGATGCTGATCCCGGCCGCGGTCGATCTGTTCTACGGGAACGAGGACTGGAAGGTGTTTGCCTTCTGCGCCTTCTTCCTCGGCGGCCTGTCGCTCGCCGTCGCACTCGCCACGCAGGGGCGCCCGCCGCCGGCCAACACCCGCTTCGGCTTCCTTCTCGTCAACATGCTGTGGATCACCATGGCGGTGGCCGGCGCGATCCCGCTTCTGGCCACGCCGTCGATGGACCTGTCGCTGGCGGACGCCATTTTCGAATCGGTCTCCGGCATCACCACCACGGGTGGAACGGTCATCAACGGCCTCGACAATGCTCCGCCCGGCCTGCTGCTCTGGCGCTCGCTGCTCAACTACATGGGCGGCCTCGGCGTCATCGCGCTCGGCCTGTTCCTGCTGCCCTTCCTCAATATCGGCGGCATAACCTATTTCCGCATCGAATCGTCCGACATCGCGGATCGGCCCTTCGAGCGGCTCGCGACCTTCACGATGAGCCTGATCGTGATCTACACGGTGCTCGTGGCCGCCTGCGCACTGATCTACGTCGCCTTTGGCATGCAGATCTTCGACGCGATCAACCATGCGATGTCGACGCTCGCCACCGGAGGTTTCTCCACGCACGACACATCCTTCGCACGCTACGGTGACAACCCTGCCATCCTGTGGACCGGCTCGGCCTTCATGTTCATCGGCGGCCTGCCGTTCTCGATCATGATCCTGTTCGCCGTCCGCGGCCGTGTCGATGCGCTCGGCGACCCGCAGATCAAGGTCTTTCTCGGCTATTGCGTCGTGTTTGCGGTCGCCGTGGCGATCTATCTGCGCGTCTCGACCGGCGTCCCCTTCTTCTACGCGCTGACACACTCGACTTTCAATTTCATGTCGATCATCACCACGACGGGCTTCGCCAGCGACGACTACACCAAATGGGGTCCGTTCGCCGTCGCCTGCATCTTCGTTGCCACCTTCCTCGGCGCCTGCTCGGGGTCCACCTCGGGCGGCATCAAGGCCTACCGGTTCCTGATCCTGTTCGAGCTTCTCGCCAATGGCGTGCGCCGTCTCGTCTATCCCAACACCATCCATCCGGTCCGCTACGGCGACCGCAGCGTGCCGGACGGCATGCAACGCGCAGTCGTGCTCTTCATCGCCTCTTTCTTCATGATCTGGATGATCGGCACGCTGCTTCTCTCTGCCACCGGGCTCGATCTCGTCACGGCGCTCACCGGCGCGCTGGCCTGCATCACCAATGTCGGCCCCGGACTTGGCGACATCGTCGGGCCGGCCGGCAACTATTCCAGCCTGCCCGACACGGCGAAATGGATCCTCTCTGTGCTGATGCTTCTCGGGCGCCTCGAAATCCTCGTTGTGCTCGTCATCTTCTCACCCGCCTTCTGGAGCAGGTGAGCAGCGCCAGTCCCGGCTGGACGGCAGGGGCTCGTACCGCTATCCAACCCCTGGGCATAGGGGAAGCGTCTGGGTGTGGTACAGTGATGGCGTCTGTCGGCTCGCGTTCCTGGCGGTTCACCGCCGCCGTCCTGGCGGCGGCGCTCCTCGCGTCCGGTTGCAACACAGCCCCTGAGCGCCCGCTGTTCTTCGATCCTCCCGTCGTTTCCCAGAAGGGCGTGGCGGCGACGCACGAGATCTATATCGCCACCACCCGTCGCAAGGCAGACAACCCGAAGGCCGTGTTCGACGGCCGGCGTTCCCAGGAGCATGCCTTCGCGCGCATCGATGTCTCGGTGCCGGCAATCCATAAGGTCGGCGGGCTGGAAAAGCCGAAAGGCAAGAGTCCCGACCCCTCCCGCTACTTCACCGCCCGATCGATCACTGCCTATGACGGGATTTCCACCTTTTCCAGTCATGTGAACGATGCGGCGCGGCGCGACGGCGGCCGGGTCCTCGTCTTCGTCCACGGCTACAAGACCCCCTTCGATGCCGCCGTCTACCGCGCAACGCAGATCGTGCACGATTCCGGCTACGACGGCGCGCCGATCCTGTTCACCTGGGCCTCCGCCGGCCGCGCGGTCGATTACGTCTACGACCGCGACAGCGCCAACGCCGCCCGCGACGCGCTGGAGGAACTGCTGCGCTCGCTGGCGAAGTCGGGCGTCAAGCGCATCGACATCGTGGCGCACTCCATGGGCACGTGGCTGACGATGGAAACGCTGCGCAGCCTCGCCATTGCCGGCGATCGCGACATAGGCGGCCGGCTCGGCGATGTCATTCTCGCCTCTCCCGACATCGACGTCGACGTGTTCAAGAGCCAGATGCGGCGCTACGGCGTGCCGGACAGGCCGTTCTTCGTGCTGCTGTCGGACGACGACAAGGCGCTGCGCGTCTCCAGCCTGATCGCCGGCCAGCAGCCGCGACTCGGCGAGTATCGCGACGCGAAGGAAATCGCCGAACTCGGTCTGGTCGTGGTCGACCTCACCCAGGTGAAAGCCGGCGACAGCTACAACCACACCAAGTTTGCCGACAATCCCACGCTCGTCACCATGCTCGGCGAGCGGCTGCGCAACGGCGATAAGTTCGACGGTGACACCGAAATAACCGAGGCGCCCGCCTTGCTGGCGCGCGGCGTCGGCACGGCGGCGGAGGTGATCATCACCACGCCGTTCAAGGTCTTCAACATGGTGCTGAACCAGTAGCGGCGGCCTTCCGTCCGCGCCGCTTTCACACGAACAGGTCGACCTTCTCGAAGGTTCGCACGTCGACCAGCCCGACGTCGGAGATCCTCAGTTCCGGGATCACCACCAGCGCCAGCAGCGAGTGCTGCATGAAGGCGTTGTTGAGCGTGCAGCCGCAGTCGATCATCGCCTGCTTCAGCCGTTCCGCCTTCTCCGCCACGATTTCCGCCCGTTCGTCCGACATCAGCCCGGCGATCGGCAGTTCGACGGTCGCCAGTTCCTTGCCGCCGGAATAGACCGTCGCGCCGCCGCCGATCTCCGACAGCCGGTTCACGGCGGCGGCCATGTCGGCCTTGTTGGTGCCCACCACGATGATCTGGTGGCTGTCATGCGCCACGCTCGATGCCACCGCGCAGTCCTTCGCATAGCGGAATCCGGAAACGAAGGCGTTCACCACCTGCCCGGTTGCGCGATGCCGCTCCACCACCGCGATCTGGCATATGTCGGCCTTGCGGTCCATCGCCACCAGCCCGTTCTCGACCGGCAGGTCGACCTCCAGCGCCCTCGTCGGCGCCTGGTTCTCGACCACACCGATTGCCCGCACCCTGACCGAATTCGCTCCCTTGGGTGCCGCGATATCGAACTCCGCCGCGACCTTCTTGCCGCCGACCTTCACCGTCTGCTTGGCCTTTTGCGGATAGTCGTAGGGCGGGATCTCGACCACCAGCTTTCCTGCCTCCGCGAGCTTCACGCCCCGCCCCCACACCTCGTCGATGGCGAGCTGTGCGAGGTCCGACACGATGAGGAAATCGGCGATCCGCCCCGGCGCGATGGAGCCAAGGTCGCGGTCGACACGGAAATGCTGCGCCGTGTTGAGGCTCGCCATCTGGATCGCCGTCACCGGCTTCAGCCCTTGCGCGATCGCATGCCGCACCACGCGGTTCATGTGGCCGTCATTCACCAGCGTACCGGCATTGCAGTCGTCGGTGCACAGGATGAAGTTGCGCGGGTCGATGCCCTCTTCCGTCACAGCCTTCACCTGCGCGGCGACATCGTACCAGGCCGAGCCCAGCCTGAGCATCGCCTTCATGCCCTGCCGCACGCGCGCGATGGCATCCTCGGCCCGCGTGCCCTCATGATCGTCCTCCGGCCCGCCGGCGACATAGCCGTGGAAGGCGAGGCCCAGATCGGGGGAGGCATAGTGCCCGCCGACCACCTTGCCGGCCTTCACCGTCTCGGCGATCTCCGCCACCATCAGTCGGTCGTTGTTCGAGACGCCCGGAAAGTTCATCACCTCGCCGAGCCCGATGATGTTCGGCCAGGTCATCGCCTCGGCCACGTCCTTCTCGTCCAGCGTCGCGCCGTTGTTCTCCAGCCCCGGCGCCGACGGCACGCAGGACGGCATCTGCACATGCACGTTGACGGGCATCGCCACCGCCTCGTCATGCATCAGCCTGACCCCTTCCAGTCCCAGCACGTTGGCGATCTCGTGCGGGTCGATGAACATCGAGGTCGTGCCATGCGGAATCACCGCGCGGCAGAACTCGGTCACCGTCACCATGCCGCTCTCGACATGCATGTGCCCGTCGCACAGGCCGGGCACCAGATAGCGGCCGGCGGCGTCGACGACGATGGTCTTCGGCCCGATCGCGTGGCTCGCATCCGGCCCGCAATAGGCGAAGCGCCCACCGATGATGGCGATGTCCGTCCCGGGGATGATCTCGCCCGAATGAACATTCACCCACCGCCCGTCCCGCACCACCACATCGGCATGGCTGCGCCCGGTCGCGACGTCGACCAGCAGCGGCGCCGTCAGCGCGCGCGGCTTGGGCGGATGGAAAGACGTTGTCATGACGCGACTCCTGTTTGCGCGAGCTTGCCAAGCCGTGCGGCGCGGCGCCAGAGGGGAAGACGCCGACGTCGATTGTCAGCTGCATGCCGCGCGATATATTCGCACTTCCTCCATGTCGAGGCGACAGCGTGACGACGCAGGGTACAGGCACAAGATGGCTTCTGGCGACGATGGCCGCCCTGCTGATGGCGGGCGTCGTCGTGCTCGTCGGCAGCGGCGTCGCCATCCGCTTCTATCTCGACGACGCGGCCACGCGCGGCCAGACCACGCTCCGGCTCGCCGTCGCGGCCCTCGACGGCCACATGCGGCGCTTCGAGGCGCTGCCGCCGCTCATCGCAGACCAGGACGACATCAAGTCACTGGTCGCCGACCCGACCAACGAGGCGCTGCGCACCGAGGCGAACCGCTATCTGAAGGAGATCAACGCCCTCCTGCAGTCGTCCGACATCTATGTCATGGTGCCCGGCGGCGACACGGTGGCGGCCAGCAACTATGACGGGCCGCTGTCCTTCGTCGGCGAGAACTTCTCCTACCGTCCCTATTTCCAGGATGCGATCGCTGGCCGCGCCGGGCGGTTCTTCGCCCTCGGCACGACGTCGCTCAAGCGCGGCTACTATTTCTCCGCCCCCATTCGAGTCGACGGCGAGGTCCTGGGCGTGGTCGTCTTCAAGGTCGACCTCGACGCCATCGAGGCGTCCTGGAAGGGCGGCGACCACGAGATCATCGTCACCGATCCTGAAGGCATCATCTTCATGTCCGGCCGCCCGGACTGGCTGTATGCCGGGCTGCTGCCGATCACGCCCGACCGCTTGGCGCGCACGACGGAATCGCGCCGCTACGCCAACGCGACGCTGCGCGAGCTGCCGGTACGCCGCGGCAACCTCGACGAGCACGTGCTGATGAACGTCGACATGAACGGCAAGGGCACGGAATATCTCGTCCTCTCCGCCGCCATGCAGAATGCGGGCTGGACCGTGAGCGTGCTGACGGACACCGCCTCCGCCTATGCGCAGACCTATGTCAGCATCACCGTCGCCGTTCTCGTGCTCGGCCTCGCCGCCCTCCTCGCCGCGATCGTGCTGCAACGGCGTGCGCGGCTTGCCGAGCGCATGGAGTTGCAGCGCACCGCGCAGGCCGAGCTCGAACGGCGCGTCGCCGAAAGGACCGCCGATCTCGCCCAGGTCAACCGCCAGCTCGAGACCGAGGTCGCCGAGCGCCGCGCCACCGAACAGCAGTTGCGCAAGACGCAGTCGGACCTGGTGCAGGCAGGCAAGCTCGCCGCGCTCGGGCAGATGTCGGCCGCCCTCAGCCACGAGTTCAATCAACCGCTGGCGGCGGTGAAGACCTATGCCGACAACGCCGCCATCCTGATCGAGCGCGACCGCATCGCCGAGGCACGGGACAATGTCACGCGCATCTCGGCCCTGACCGACCGGATGGCGTCGATCAGCCGCCACCTGCGCAACTTCGCCCGCAAGCCGAACGAGAAGCTCGGCTCGGTCGATCTCGCCGAGGTGGTCGCCGACACGGCGGAAATCGTCGCCTGGCGCCTGAAAGCGGCTGACGCGACGCTGAAGGTCGATCTGGGCCCCGTGCCCCTGTCCGTCCGCGGCGGCGCCGTCAGGTTGCAGCAGGTGCTCGTCAACATCATCTCCAACGCCGCCGACGCGGTGGAAGGCCTGGACCAAAGGACGATCGAACTGACGGCGCGGAAGAAAGGCGGCCGGGTCACGATCAGCGTCCGGGATCACGGACCCGGCGTCGCGCCCGCCATCGCCGAGCGCATCTTCGACCCGTTCTTCACCACCAAGGGCGTCGGCAAGGGTCTCGGCCTCGGCCTGTCGATCTCCTACAACATCGTCAAGGATTTCGGCGGCGCGGTCTCCGCCTCCAACCATCCCGACGGTGGCGCGGTCTTCGCCATCGAGCTCGATGCGGCCAGGCCATCCGTACGCGAGGCGGCGGAATGAGCGCGCCGGTCGTCCTGCTTGTCGACGACGAGGAAGAACTGCGGCGCTCCACCGCCCAGTCGCTCGACCTGTCGGGATTCGTCGTCCGCGACTTCGCCTCGGCGGAACGGGCGCTGGATTTCGTCAGCCCGGGCTTCAACGGCGTGCTCGTCAGCGACATCCGAATGCCCGGTATGGACGGCATGACGCTGATGGCGCACGTCCGCGACATCGACCCCGACATTCCGGTCATCCTCGTCACCGGGCATGGCGACGTGCAGCTCGCGGTCAAGGCCATGCGCGAGGGCGCCTACGACTTCATGGAAAAGCCGTTCACAACCCAGCAGCTTGCCGATATGGCGGCCCGCGCCACCGACCGCCGCCGGCTGGTGCTGGAAAACCGGCTCCTGCGCGCGGCCGCCGGCAAGCGCGACGACCTGGAGGCGCGCCTGCCCGGGCGCACGCAGGCGATGATCGACCTGCGCTACCGGCTGCGCGCCGTGGCGGCGACGGATGCCGACGTGCTCATCATCGGCGACACCGGCACCGGCAAGGAAGTGGCGGCGCGCGCGCTGCACGATCTCAGCGGGCGCGCCAGCAGCCCCTTCGTGGCGATCAACTGCGCCGCCCTTCCCGACACGCTCATCGAGAGCGAACTGTTCGGGCACGAAGCAGGCGCCTTTCCCGGCGCGCTGCGCGCCCGCTTCGGCAAGTTCGAGCATGCGCGCGGTGGCACCGTGTTGCTCGACGAGATCGGCTCCATGCCCATCGACCTGCAGGCCAAGCTGCTGCGCGTCATCCAGGACCGCGCCGTCACCCGCCTCGGCTCCAACGACGCCGTCCAGCTCGACGTGCGTTTCGTGGCCACCAGCAAGGCCGACCTGGAGGCCGAGGTCGCGGCCGGCCGCTTCCGCGCTGACCTGTTCTACCGTCTCAACGTCGTGACGCTGCGCATGCCCTCGCTGGCCGCGCGGCGGGACGACGTGCCGCTCCTCTTCCTCCAGCTCGTCACCGAGGCCGCGGGACGCTATCGCCGCGAGGCTGTCGAGGTGCCGCCGTCGGTCGTCGCCGCTCTTGCCCGGCGCGACTGGCCCGGCAATGTGCGGGAATTGCGCAACGCAGCCGACCGCTACGTGCTCGGTCTGGGCGCGACGCCGGCGGGCGAAGCGATCGTCGGCCAGGGCGAGGAAAAGCTCGCCGAGCGGGTGGCGGAGTTTGAGCGCGGCGTGATCGCGAGCGCACTGCGCGCCCATCGCGGCAGTCTCAAGCCGGTCTATGAGTCGCTCGGCATCTCGCGCAAGACGCTCTACGAGAAGATGCAGAAATACGGGCTGGACAAGGCTGACCTGTAGGCGCCCCGACATCGATCAATCCTGCTGACTCATCGTCTTGGGTGGTGATTCACCCACGAGGTAGCCGCGATGTTACGATATCCACCCATCGTCGGCCGAAAATATGCGGAAACGTCGATCGCCGCCGACATGGGGTTGTTTCTTGGCCCGATCCGTCAGCTATTGCACTATTCATAGTCGGTGCCGGGAGGATCTGTGCACCGGAGGGCTTTCAGCACAATCGGGAGGAAATCCATGCAGAAGATTCTTACCGCGCTCGGCGCGGCCGCCATGTTGTCGGTGTCGACGCTCTCGGCGCTCGCCGACTACCCCGAGCGCCCGATCACGATCGTGGTTCCGTTCGCGGCCGGCGGGCCGACCGACACCGTGACGCGTCTCGTCGCCGAATCGATGTCGAAGGATCTCGGCCAGCAGGTCGTGGTCGAGAACGTCGGCGGCGCCGGCGGCACGCTGGGTGCCGGCCGCGTCGCGCAGTCCGATCCGGACGGCTACACGCTGCTGCTCCACCACATCGGCATGGCGACCAGCGCCACGCTCTATCGCAAGCTCGCCTACGATACGCTGGGCGCCTTCGAATATGTCGGCCTCGTCACCGAAGTGCCGATGACCATCGTTGCCCGCAAGGACCTCGAGCCCGCCGATCTCAAGGGCCTGGTGGACTACGCCAAGGCGAACAAGGACACGGTGACGGTGGCGAATGCCGGCATCGGTGCGGCCTCGCATCTCTGCGGCATGCTGTTCATGACCGCGATCGGCACTCCGCTGGTCACCGTCCCCTACAAGGGCACCGGTCCTGCCATGACCGATCTGCTCGGCGGCCAGGTCGACATCATGTGCGACCAGACCACCAACACGACCAAGCAGATCCAGGGCGGCACCATCAAGGCCTATGCGGTGACGACCGCCAAGCGCCTCGACGTGCTTCCCGATCTTCCGACCACCGACGAGGCCGGCCTGCCCGGCATGCAGGTCGGCATCTGGCACGGCATCTACGCGCCGAAGGGCACCCCCGCCGACGTCACCGAGAAGCTGTCGAAGGCGCTTCAGGTCGCGCTCAAGGACGAAAACGTCGTCGCCCGCTTCGCCGAGCTCGGCACCACGCCATCGCCCGAGGCCGACGCCACGCCGGCCGCGCTCAAGGCCAAGCTCGAAAGCGAGATCGCCCGCTGGAAGCCGATCATCGAGGCCGCCGGCCAGTACGCCGACTGACGCTTCGCAGGGGCGGCTCCAGCCGCCCCTCCTCCACCTTCCTTCCATCCGGGGCGGCAATGACCGCCGGGGACAACAGCGATGGACACTCGTGGTATCGACCGCACGAACGTCGTCTGCGGCGCGTTCTTCATCCTTGCGGGCCTCGTTTTCGGCTACCAGTCGCTCGAGGTCGATCTCGGCACCTGGCTGAGGATCGGCCCCGGCGGCCTGCCGCTGGTGCTCTCCGCCTTGCTGATCCTGCTCGGCGCCATCATCCTCGCGCAGGCCCTGCGCGTTGAGGGCGAGCCGGTCGGCAGGATCGCCTGGCGCGGCATGGTCTTCATCCTGCTCGCGCCGCTGATCTTCGGCCTCACCGTGCGCGGCCTCGGCTTCGTGCCCGCCGTCTTCGTGACGTCGCTCTTCGCCTCCTTCGCCTCCTACCGGATGAACTGGTGGATGGCGCTCCTTCTCTCCTTCGCGCTGGCGGTCTTCTCGATGATCGTCTTCAGCTACGGGCTCGGCCTGCCCTTCCAGCGTTTCGGCCCCTGGCTGCGGTTCTAGGAGGCGCAAAGATGGATCTCTTCTCCAACCTCGCGCTCGGCTTCGCCACCGCCTCCACCCTTTACAACATCGGCTTCTGCCTGATCGGCGTGCTTCTCGGCACCCTGATCGGCGTGCTGCCCGGCATCGGTGCCACGGCCACCATCGCCATGCTTCTGCCGATCACCTTCCAGATCGGCGACCCGGTCTCCTCGCTCATCATGCTCGCCGGCATCTACTACGGCGCCCAGTACGGCGGCTCGACCACGGCGATCCTCATCAACATGCCGGGTGAATCCTCCTCCGCCGTCACGGCCATCGACGGCTACCAGATGGCGCGCAAGGGCCGCGCCGGCGTGGCGCTCGCCACGGCTGCCATCGGCTCCTTCGTCGCCGGCACGATCGCCACCGTGCTGATCGCCCTGTTCGCCCCGCCGCTCACCACGATCGCGCTCAAGTTCGGCGCGGCCGAGTACTGCTCGCTGATGATCGTCGGCCTGATCATGTCCGTCGCGCTTGCCCACGGCTCGGTCGTCAAGGCGATCGCCATGGTGGTGCTCGGCCTGCTGCTGGGCCTGGTCGGCCAGGACGTCATCTCCGGCGCGCCGCGGCTCAACTTCGGCCTCACCCAGCTCGGCGACCAGCTGAACTTCGTGGCCATCGCCGTCGGCCTGTTCGGCATCGCCGAGATCCTGCGCAACCTGGAAGACGAGCGCACCCGCGAGGTGCTGATGGCCAAGGTCACCGGCCTGATGCCGACGCGTGAGGATTTCCGCCGCATGGTGGCACCCATCCTGCGCGGCACGGCGCTCGGCTCCGCGCTCGGCATCCTGCCCGGCAACGGCGCGGTGCTGGCGGCCTTCGCTTCCTACACGATCGAGAAGCGCGCCTCCGACCGCCCGGAGGAGTTCGGCAAGGGCGCGCTCGCCGGCGTCGCCGGACCCGAATCGGCCAACAATGCCGGCGCGCAGACCTCCTTCATCCCGATGCTGACGCTGGGCATCCCCGCCAACCCGGTCATGGCGCTGATGATCGGCGCGATGATCATCCAGGGCATCGTGCCCGGTCCGAACGTCGCCGCTGAAAGGCCCGAGCTGTTCTGGGGCCTGATAGCCTCGATGTGGATCGGCAACCTTCTGCTCGTCATCCTCAACCTGCCGCTCATCGGCCTGTGGGTGAAGCTGCTGAAAGTTCCCTATTTCGTGCTGTTCCCGACGATCATGGCCTTCTGCTCGATCGGCGTCTATTCGGTGAACTCCAACGTCTGGGACCTCTACGTCGTCGCCTTCTTCGGCCTGCTCGGCTATTTCCTGCTCAAGCTGCGCTGCGAGCCAGCGCCCCTCCTGCTCGGCTTCGTCCTTGGCCCGCTGCTTGAGGAGAACCTCCGCCGCGCCATGATTCTCTCGCGCGGCGACGTCTCCACCTTCGTCACCCGCCCGATCAGTGCCGGCCTGCTTCTGCTCGCCGCCCTCGTCCTCGTTGTCGTCTTCCTGCCCTCCGTGCGCAAGAAGCGCGAAGAGGTCTTCGTCGAGGAAGAATGAGCGACACCCCGCCAGCCTGGCCGCCCTTCTATTTCTCAGGCGGCTGGTTCCGCATGGGCTCTGACGAACCGCAGTTCAAGCTGAAGGGCAAGTTCGAGTTCGAGTTCCTGAACTCCGACGAGGGCGACGACCCGGCCCTCGCCGCCGCCTTCTATGCCGCGGATTTCCCGACCCGCGTCGCCGGGGAACCCCGGTGGCTGGCGACCGGAGGCTGGGAGATCGTCCCCGGCGAAACCTCATCGAAGGGCAGGATCCACTCCGCGGCCTTCACCGCCCGCCGCGCCGACACCGAGGTGGCCGGCCGCGTCGTCTTCTCGCCCGATCCGTCGCACTGGGTGAAGGTCGAGGTCTTCCTCGGCGCCTTCCGCGTCCTCGTCGCTCACATGGACAAGGTCTGGGAGGAGTTCGAGCTCTGGCCGTCGGGCGCGACCGAGAAGACCATCGACCCGCCCGGCCGCATTGGAAAGCGGCTCGACTGGATCAACCTCGCGCCGTCCGCCTGGCCGGCGCTGGCCCGACTCGCCGGAGACCATACATTCTCCATTGAACTGCCCGGCCGCAACGTGGTCGAGATCTCTGCCCCAGGCGACTAGCCACGGTTTAAAGACGGATCGCGGAACACTTGCGGCGCCGGCGTGTTTCGTCCTCGTGCTCATCGCGACCTTCAACATTAACAACGTCAACCGCCGTCTGCCTAATCTACTTGCCTGGCTGGCGAAACGGCAGCCCGACGTAGTGGCGCTGCAGGAGCTGAAAGCGACGCAGGCGGACTTTCCAGCCAATGCGTTGCGGGACGCCGGCTACCGCGCGGTCTGGCGCGGGCAGAAGACGTGGAACGGCGTTGCCATGCTTGCCCGCGGCCGCGAGCCGGTGCTGACCCGCGATGCCCTGCCAGGCGACTCATCCGACAGCCAGGCCCGCTACATCGAGGCGGCGTTCAACGGCGTTGTCGTCGCCTCGATTTACGCGCCCAACGGCAATCCCCAGCCCGGGCCGAAGTTCGACTACAAGCTCGCCTGGCTGGCGCGCCTGCACCGGCATGCCACCGCACTCCGCAAATCCGGCGCGCCGTTGGTGCTTGCCGGAGACTTCAACGTCGCGCCGACTGACATCGACATCTATCCGACGAGATCCTGGGACGACGACGCCCTGATCCAGCCCGAAAGCCGGGCCGCCTTCCGCAAGCTGCTGGGCCGTAGCTGGACCGACGCGGTGCGCACGATCCATCCGGGCGAGCGCATCTACTCCTTCTGGGACTATAAGCGGAACCGCTGGCCGCGCGACGCGGGCCTCCGGCTCGACCACCTTCTGCTCAGCCCCAACCTGCGCGACCGCCTCCTCGATGCCAATGTGGACCGTAACACCCGCGGGGAAGACGGTGCGAGCGACCATGCGCCGGCATGGATGAAGCTGCGCGATGAGTAACAGCCCGTAGCGCCTGAGGCCGGCAAGCGACGTCGGCCCTTAAATCCGCGCGCCGGATGCGGCCAGACGCTCGCAAACCTGCGCAACGCGGCTTGCAATCCACTCAAACAACGACGAAAACCGCGCCATGCGGGCGTGGCGGAACTGGTAGACGCAAGGGACTTAAAATCCCTCAGCCTCTGGCTATGCGGGTTCGATCCCCGCCGCCCGCACCACTCACACCGCGAACGCCTTCTCCGCCACGCGCCTGATCAGCGCTATGACCTGTTCGCGCGCCCAGTATTGCGGGTGGTGGCCGATGCCCTCGACCGTCTCGAAATCGAGCCCCTTGATGCACGGCGCGAATGTCTCGCCGTGCTCGCGCCAATCCAGCACCTTGTCCGCCGTGCCGAACACCATGCCCGCCGGCATGTCGATCTCCTCGAAGCGCTTCGCCAGCGCCGGCATGTCGTCGCCCACCGAGACGAGGTCGGCGACCATGTTGTAGAAGTGGCCGGGCCTCAGCCCCAGTTCCCCGCCGCCCTCCGTCATGTAGTCCTGCGGCGTCTCCTGCGGCCCGAAGACGTAGGCGAGTGTCTGCGGCGCGACCTTCAGCGCGGCGGGGATCGCCACCGTATTGGCGACGAGCCAGCGCTTCAGCGGCGAGGTGATGTAGATCGGTGCCATTTCCGGCGGAATGCCCTCGCGCGGCCTGGTCAGCGCCGAGATCAGCACGATGCCGCAGATTTTCTCCGGATGGTTCAGCGCCACCGTCAGCGTGATCATGCCGCCCAGCGAATGACCGACCACCAGCGGCCTTTCCAGCCCGAGCTTGTCGATGAACTTGGCAATCAGCGCCGCCTGCGCCGGCAGGCCGGCACTCGCGCCGGGCGCGCGCGTCGAATAGCCCGCGCCGGGCCGGTCGATCGCGATCAGCCGGTAGCCGGGGATGCGGCCGCCGAACAGCGGATGACGGAAATGGTGCAGCGTGCCGCCGAAGCCATGCACGAACAGGATCGGCCTGCCCTCGCCTTCCTCGACATAATGGATTCGGTTGCCGTCGATCTCGACGAATTTGCCCTGTGCCGGCACCAGCCGCTCGGCCCGCCGCGCGATCGCCTGGGTCCGCCACACATACCAGCCCGCCACCGCCAGCACCGCGATCAGCACGAGAACGACAAGCCAGAGGAGTATGGAGGTCAAGATGCCGCTCCGCGGATGGGACGCGGCATTGGTAATTCATCTTTCGCAGCTGCGAAACAGGCGCCGGAAACGAAAACGGGCGGCCGGAGCCGCCCGTTCCTCAAGCCCGCATGTGATGCAAGGCATGACCCCCGCCCGCCTGCTAGGCCTCGAAGACTGTTTCGAAATTCGCTCTGGCGAGTCAGCTGGTGGTGGTTTCGAGAACCGGAGCGGAGCGGACATTGGGGTCCGTGAGCACCGGAAGCGCAGAAAACGCCATCAGATGGCCGCTAGAGTAGAATTTCTAAACAGTCTCAGCCGTGCAGCTTGATCGCGATCTCGGCCAGCCGCTTGCCCTGGAACTTCGCGCCTTCCAGTTCCTGCGCCGAAGGCTGCCGCGAGCCGTCCGTGTCGGAAGTGGTGGTCATGCCGTAGGGCGAGCCGCCGCGCACGACATCGTTGCCCGACTGGCCCTGATAGGCATAGCTCAGCGGCACGATGATCATGCCGTGGTGCTGCAGCGACCACTGCGCCTGGACCAGCGACAGCTCGGCGCCGCCATGCTGCGTCGCGGTCGAGGCCATCACGGTCGCGACCTTGTTGAGCAGCGCGCCCTTGGCCCACAGCGGGCCGGTCTGGTCGAGGAAGTTCTTCATCTGCGCGGCCATCGCGCCGTAGCGGGTGGCAAACGCCAGCACGATGCCGTCGTACTGGTCGAGCTCCAGCGGCTCGGCGACCGGCGCCTCCTGGTCGAGCTTGTAGTAGGCGGCCTTCGCCACCGCTTCCGGAACCAGTTCCGGCACGCGCTTGATCGTCACAGTGGCGCCTGCTTCCTTCGCGCCCTCGGCGGCGGCCTTCGCCATCGCTTCCGTGTGGCCCCAGCTCGAATAGTAGAGCACCAGTACCTTAGCCATCGTCATCTCCTGTGTGTCGTCGTCGCCGCTTGGGATCGGCGGTTCGGTGTGACTTAGCCCCTCGGCGCCTCTTGCGTAACAACGGTGTCGCCGACAGATCGTTCACCGTTTGCGACCCATTGCCGGCCGCGCGCATCGGCGCTACGAGACGCTGGCCGAGCGAAAGGATGCGACGTTGAGCGAAATCGTGACTGCCGCGATGATGGTGATCGGGGACGAGATCCTCTCCGGCCGCACCAAGGACAAGAACATCGGCCACCTCGCCGACGTGATGACCGCCATCGGCATCGACCTCAAGGAAGTCCGCATCGTCCCGGACGAGGAGGACGAGATCGTCGCCGCGGTCAACGCGCTGAGGACAAAATACACCTACGTCTTCACCACCGGCGGCATCGGCCCGACGCATGACGACATCACAGCCGATTCGATCGCCAAAGCCTTCGGCGTCCCCTGCGACTATGACGCGAAGGCGTATAAGATGCTCGAGGAAAGCTATGCCGCCCGCGGCCTCGAATACACCGAGGCGCGCAAGCGCATGGCGCGCATGCCCGTCGGCGCCGACCACATCGACAATCCCGTCTCGCTGGCGCCCGGCTTCCGCATTGGCAACGTGCATGTCATGGCCGGGGTGCCGGCGATCTTCCAGGCCATGCTCGACAACGTCGTCCCGACGCTGCATGGCGGCGCGGTGATGCTGTCCGAGACGGTCCACTGCCCCTATGGCGAGGGCACGATCGGCACCCAGCTCGGCGAGATCCAGAAGGCCAATCCGGACACGATCATCGGCTCCTATCCGAAATATCTCGACGGCAAGTTCTGGACCGAACTCGTCGTTCGCTCGCGCTCGGCGGAAAGCCTTGCAAAGGCCAAAGGCGAGGTCGAGGCCATGCTGGCAGCGATCGCCACACCCGCCTGATCGCATTTCGCCCCGATTCTCGTTGGATATGGCGCGCAAACCCTTGCGAATCTCGGAAAGTTGCCGCTAATCCCGGCTGCATTCCAGCCAAGCGGAGTGCGTCCCATGTCCCTGCCAGAAAAAGCCTTCCCGGTCTCGTGGGACCAGTTCCATCGCGACGCACGCGCGCTTGCCTGGCGGCTCGCCGGCCTCAATGGTGGCCAGTGGAAGGCGATCGTCTGCATCACGCGCGGCGGCCTGGTGCCCGCCGCCATCATCTCGCGCGAGCTGGGCATCCGCGTCATCGAGACCGTCTCGGTGGCCTCGTACCACGACTACACCTCGCAGGGAGAACTGAACGTTCTGAAGGAGGTTACGCCTTCGCTCACCGAGAACGACGGCGAGAACGTCTTGATCGTCGACGACCTGACCGACACCGGCAAGACGGCCGCCGTCGTGCGCGCGATGCTGCCAAAGGCGCATTTCGCCGCCGTCTATGCCAAGCCGAAGGGAAAACCGATGGTCGATACCTATATAACGGAGGTCAGCCAGGACACCTGGATCTACTTCCCCTGGGATATGGGCTTCACATACCAGAAGCCGATTTCGGAGGATCATCGCGGTTGAACCCCGGCCGCGACGCGAAAACCGTAAGGTTCGCGCAGGGTTTGCGCTTTATTATCAGCGCACTATCTGTATGTTTCGTGAGCTGGCAAACGAGAAGGCACCATCGAAGCACCGGAATGTTGATCTCTTATTCGACCCGCAGGAGACTTTTGGAACGCGCCCGCCAGTTCTTTGGCGGCATGCCGTGCCGGGTCCAGGTCGCCGCTCTTCCCTGGCGGCTGTCCGGCGGCGAGGTCGAGATCCTGCTGGTCACGAGCCGGGGCACCGGCCGCTGGGTCCTGCCGAAGGGCTGGCCCGAAGCCTCCGAGAAGCTGTGCGAGGCGGCGGCGCGCGAGGCGGCCGAGGAAGCTGGTCTGTCCGGCGGCGTGTCGGAGCGCGAGGCCGGCACGTTTTACTACGACAAGGTACTGAATTCGGGCCTCGAATGGCATTGCGAGGTGCATGTCTTCCCGCTTGAGGTCGACGCGCTTGCCGACAGGTGGCCCGAGATGAAGAAACGCAAGCGCCGGTGGTTTCGCGCCGCGGATGCCGCAAGGCTTGTCGCCGAACCGGATCTCGGCGAGCTGATCCAGCGCTTCGGCGCCAATCCACGGCAAATCGCAGCCTGACGCCGTGAGACGGAACGGCAGAGGTTGCCCCTCGGGGTGATCTGCCCTATCGCGCTTCCTGTCGCCGGCCGGATCCTCGACATCCGGTCCGAAGTCCGCTCTTCGATGGATCAGCCCATGGCGCTTCCCGCCGAACTTACCCGTAAGGACACGCTCGACAAGGATCTCGACAAGATCGCCTCCGTCGAGGAAGCCGCGAGCCTGCTGTCGCGCGGGCTGGTGGCGCCCGGCCTTGCGCTTCTGTTCATCGTGTTCGCGGCGGTCGCCGCGTCGATCTACGTGATGGGTCAGCCCGGTGCGGTGGTCATCGTCGCGGCGGCGGCGATTGGCGGTTACATGGCGCTGAACATCGGCGCCAACGACGTCGCCAACAATGTGAGCGCGGCGGTGGGCGCCCGTGCGCTGACGCTGGGCAGCGCCCTCGTCATGGCGGCGATCTTCGAGACCGCCGGCGCCCTGATTGCCGGCGGCGACGTGGTCGAGACGATCTCCAAGGGAATCATCGATCCCCGCCTCGTGAGCGAGCCCAATGTCTTCATCAGGCTGATGCTCGCAGCGCTCGTCTCCTCGGCCCTTTGGGTCAATCTGGCCACCTGGATCGGAGCGCCGGTTTCGACCACGCATGCCGTCGTGGGCGGCGTTGTCGGCGCGGGCATCGCGGCTGTCGGCATGGGAGCGGTCGACTGGAGCATCATGGGCGCGATCGCCGCGTCCTGGGTTGTCTCGCCGCTCGCGGGTGGCGTCGTCGCGGCGCTGTTCCTGTTCTTCATCAAGTCGACCATCATCTACCAGGACGACAAGCTGACCGCCGCGCGGCGCTGGGTGCCGGTGCTCATCGCCGTCATGGCCGGCGCCTTTACCACCTATCTCTCCAGCAAGGGTCTCAATCACGTCGTGACCTTCGACGGCTGGACCCTGACGGCTCTCGGTGTGGGCTCCACGGCGATCTTCTGGGTGTTGTCCAGCAAGTTCGTGGCGTTCCAGTCGCGCGGCATGGAGAATCGAAACCAGTCGCTGCGCAAACTGTTCCGGCTGCCGCTGGTCATCTCGGCAGCCCTGCTCTCCTTCGCCCACGGCGCCAACGACGTGGCAAACGCCGTCGGCCCGCTGGCGGCGATCGTCTCGGCAGCCCAGGGCGGCGGCGTCGAGGCAAGGGTCGGAATTCCCTTCTGGGTCATGCTGATCGGCGCGGCGGGCATCTCGATCGGTCTGCTGCTGTTCGGGCCCAAGCTCGTGCGTATGGTCGGCGAGCAGATCACCAAGCTCAACCCGATGCGCGCCTTCTGCGTCGCGCTGTCGGCCGCGCTCACCGTCATCATCGCCTCGGCGATGGGCATGCCGGTCAGTTCCACGCATATCGCGGTGGGCGCCGTTTTCGGCGTCGGCTTCTTCCGCGAATGGTACACCGCCAATTCGCCGCGACGCCGGGCCTATCTCGAGCGCAAGATGGCGCGCCGGCGCGCCGAGCGCGAGGCCTCGGCGGAAACGATCGCGGAGGTGCTGGCCGATGAGGCCGATCTCGACAACCGCGGCGCCCCGCCGGTCTCCCGCGAAGAGATCTCCCGCCGCAATCTGGTTCGCCGCGCCCATGTCCGCACGATCGTCACCGCTTGGGTGACCACCGTGCCCGCCTCGGCTCTTCTGGCAATGGGCGCTTTCCACCTCATCGGTCTGGCGTTCTAGAGCCGCTTCATCCCAACATCGGCCGGCTGACCTTCCCCATTATCCACACGCATCCCCCACAAGATGTTGTGGTCATAAATCTCGTACAAACGAATCGTTGACCTCCCCTCGCGAGTCGTTTCATATCGGTTATGCGCTCGTGTTGAGGGCGCGGCGCGGGCTCCGGTCCAAGCCAGTTCTTCCCCGATTTGATGCGTTTCCCGACGATCGAAGCCGCTTTGCCGCGGTGCGCTCGGCTGGGGATTCATGTGCCTTCCGGGCTCGGGAAAATGGACGAAATTGGTTGGCGTAAAGAGGTTGTTAACACTATATTTAGTGTTTGCGGGGGATAGTCGACACCAGATAAGGGATAAGTCTCGCAAGGCGAGACTCGCCTGAATCGGTGACGGAAGAGGGCCGCAAGAAGGTTTCGACCGCCGCGCAGCCGCCTCGTGAAGGTGGAGAGCGACGGGGCGGAACAGGACGGCGGAGAGGGCGTTGCGGACCTTCGGGAACGTGACGGATGCAGCCAGGGCGGCATCGCGGAATCGTGAGGACGAATTCTGTGGATGACGCTATATTTGGGGACTGAAGGACGAAGACGATGCGGATCGAACGGCGCTTCACCAAGGACGGACAGTCTGCCTATGCGGAGATCGAATTCCGCAAGGCTCTTTCCGAGATCAAGAACCCCGACGGCTCGGTGGTCTTCCGCCTTGCCGACATCGACGTGCCGGCGCAGTTCAGCCAGGTCGCGACCGATGTTCTCGCCCAGAAGTATTTCCGCAAGGCGGGCGTCCCCGCGCGTCTGAAGAAGGTCGAGGAGAACGACGTTCCCTCCTTCCTGTGGCGTTCCGTGCCGGACGAAGCCGAGCTCGCCAAGCTGCCCGAGAACGAGCGCTACGGCTCCGAGACCGACGCCCGCCAGGTCTTCGATCGCCTCGCCGGCACCTGGACCTACTGGGGCTGGAAGGGCGGCTACTTCGCCTCCGAGGCCGATGCCGCCGCCTTCCGCGACGAGCTCGCCTACATGCTCGCCACCCAGCGCGTCGCCCCCAATTCGCCGCAGTGGTTCAACACCGGTCTGCACTGGGCCTATGGCATCGACGGCCCCGGCCAGGGCCATTTCTACGTCGACCCGTTCACCGGCAAGCTGACCAAGTCCAAGTCGGCCTATGAGCATCCGCAGCCGCATGCCTGCTTCATCCAGTCCGTCGCCGACGACCTCGTCAACGAGGGCGGCATCATGGACCTGTGGGTGCGCGAGGCGCGCCTGTTCAAGTATGGTTCCGGCACCGGCTCCAACTTCTCCTTCCTGCGCGGCGAGGGCGAAAAGCTCTCCGGCGGCGGCCGCTCGTCCGGCCTGATGTCCTTCCTCAAGATCGGCGACCGCGCGGCCGGCGCCATCAAGTCGGGCGGCACCACCCGCCGCGCCGCCAAGATGGTTGTCGTCGACATCGACCATCCCGACATCGAGGACTACATCGACTGGAAGGTGAAGGAGGAGCAGAAGGTCGCTTCCCTCGTCACCGGCTCCAAGATCGTCAAGAAGCACATGACCGCCGTCATGAAGGCCTGCGTCAACTGCGACGGCCCCGACGGCGACTGCTACGACCCGAACAGGAACCCCGCCCTCAAGCGCGCCATCAAGGACGCCAAGAAGGACGGCGTGCCGGAGAACTACGTCCAGCGCGTCATCCAGTTCGCCAGACAGGGCTACACCTCGATCGAGTTCAAGACCTACGACACCGACTGGGATTCGGAGGCCTATCTCACGGTCTCGGGCCAGAACTCCAACAACTCCGTCTCGCTGAAGGACGACTTCCTGCGCGCCGTCGAGACCGACGGATCGTGGAACCTCACCGCCCGTAAGGACGGCAAGGTGGTCAAGACGCTGAAGGCCCGCGACCTGTGGGAGAAGATCGGCTACGCCGCCTGGGCGTCCGCCGATCCGGGCCTCCACTTCAACACGACGATGAACGACTGGCACACCTGCGCCTCGGCCGGCGCGATCCGGGCGTCCAACCCGTGCTCGGAATACATGTTCCTCGACGACACGGCCTGCAACCTCGCCTCGATCAACCTCCTGCCCTACCGGCAGAAGAACGGCGACATCGATATCGCCGCCTACGAGCACACCGTCCGTCTGTGGACGATCGTGCTCGAGATCTCGGTGATGATGGCGCAGTTCCCGTCGAAGGAGATCGCAAAACTCTCCTACGAATACCGCACGCTCGGCCTCGGCTACGCCAATATCGGCGGCCTGCTGATGACCTCCGGCATCCCCTACGATTCCGCCGAGGGCCGCGCCATCTGCGCCGGCCTCACCTCGATCATGACCGGCGTCGCCTACGCCACCTCGGCCGAGATGGCCGGCGAGCTCGGCCCCTTCCCGGACTATGAGCGCAACGCCGCCAACATGCTGCGCGTCATGCGCAACCATCGCCGCGCCGCCTATGGCGAGGCCGCCGGCTACGAGGCGCTCTCGGTCAATCCGGTGCCGCTGGTCCATGCCGACCTGAAGCAGGCCGCACTCGGCGAGCACGCCAGGACCGCCTGGGACCGGGCGATTTCGCTCGGCGAGAAGAACGGCTACCGCAACGCCCAGGCCACCGTGATTGCGCCCACCGGCACGATCGGCCTCGTCATGGACTGCGACACCACCGGCATCGAACCCGACTTCGCGCTGGTGAAGTTCAAGAAGCTCGCCGGCGGCGGCTACTTCAAGATCATCAACCGCGCCGTTCCCGAAGCGCTGCGCACCCTCGGCTATTCCGAGGCCCAGATCGCCGAGATCGAGGCCTATGCCGTCGGCCACGGCAACCTGAACCAGGCGCCCGGCGTCAACCCGTCGTCGCTGCGCGCCAAGGGCTTCACCGAGGAGAAGATCGCCGCGGTCAACGCTGCGCTGGGCTCCGCCTTCGACATCAAGTTCGTCTTCAACAAGTGGACGCTCGGCGAGGACTTCTGCAAGTCCGTGCTCAAGCTCACCGACGAGCAGCTCGACGACTTCTCCTTCGAGATGCTGCCGGCGCTCGGCTTCACCAGGAAGGAGATCGAGGCCGCCAATATCCACGTCTGCGGCGCGATGACCCTGGAAGGCGCCCCTTTCCTGAAGAACGAGCACCTGCCGGTGTTCGATTGCGCCAATCCCTGCGGCAAGATCGGCAAGCGCTATCTCTCCGTCGAGAGCCACATCCGCATGATGGCAGCCGCGCAGCCCTTCATCTCGGGCGCCATCTCCAAGACGATCAACATGCCGAACGAGGCGAGCGTCGAGGACTGCAAGAACGCCTACATGCTGTCCTGGAAGCTGGCGCTGAAGGCCAACGCGCTTTACCGCGACGGCTCGAAGCTCTCCCAGCCGCTCAACGCCTCGCTGATCTCCGACGACAGCGATGACGAGGACGATGCGGTCGAGGCTCTCGTCGCCGCCCCGGCGGCCGCGCGTGCGACGCAGATCACCGAACGCATCGTCGAGCGCGTGGTCGAGCGGCTCTACCGCGACCGCGAGAAGCTGCCGAACCGCCGCCAGGGCTACACCCAGAAGGCCGTCGTCGGCGGCCACAAGGTCTACCTGCGCACCGGCGAGTTCGGCGACGGCCGCCTCGGCGAGATCTTCATCGACATGCACAAGGAAGGTGCCGCCTTCCGCGCGATGATGAACAACTTCGCCATCGCCATCTCGCTCGGCCTGCAATACGGCGTGCCGCTCGAGGAATATGTCGAGGCGTTCACCTTCACCAAGTTCGAGCCGGCCGGCATGGTCGTCGGCAACGACGCGATCAAGAACGCCACCTCGATCCTCGACTACGTCTTCCGCGAGCTCGCCGTCTCCTATCTCGGCCGCCACGACCTTGCCCATGTCGACCAGTCCGACTTCGGCAACACCTCGCTCGGCCGCGGCATCCAGGAGGGCAAGACCAACCTCGTCTCCACCGGCTGGACGCGCGGCTACAAGCCGACGCTGGTGTCGAAGTCGGCCGAACCGAAGGGCTTCGCCGACGGCGCCGCCTCGTCCTCGCCGGCCCCCTCGCCCGCCTCGTCTCCGGCCCGCGCCGCGACGACCGCGCTCGGCGGCTCAAACGTCCGCGCCTTCTCCGCCACCACGGTGACCGCGCTCAAGACCGTCTCGTCGGAGCGCATCGAGGAGACCGTGGCCTTCAAGCGCGACTACGAGGAGCGCGCGAAAGAACTTGCCGAGGAGATCGCGGAGGAAAACCACCCCGACCTGTTCGAGGACGACGCCCCGGCCGCGACCACCGCGCTGTTCTCCGACAAGGCCCAGGCCGACGCCGCCAGCGCCAAGGCGCTCGCCAACGACCGCCGCGTCAAATCGATGATGCAAGGCTACACCGGCAACTCCTGCTCCGAATGCCAGAACTTCACCATGGTGCGGAACGGCACCTGCGAGAAGTGCGACACGTGTGGCGCGACGTCAGGGTGTAGCTGAGGAAAAGTCTGGTTAATTGTCTAGCCGGCTGCAAAGGTGACTATCCTGCGAGTGATAGGAACGAGTTTTCTGTCTCGCGACATTTGACGCAAATAAAGGCGATGATGAAGCGGGTTGAGCGCAGGCAGAGTCATCTAGAACGTAACGTAGGTTCTGTTTCTATAGAGGCCGAGCGCCTGCTAGATCTTATTGAGAGAGTATTTCCGGATATGCCGGTCCAAGCAGAATCCGGGGACTATTCGTTCGAGAGTGGAAGAGATATAAGAAATAATATCGCAACCTTTGCGGGAAATCCCACTGTTAGGTGCGGCGCTGTTCAGATAATATTTAAAGACGGAAAGTGCAAAATAACCAACAATTGGCGAGGAACCGAAGGGCAGGCGGAGATTGATACAATATACAATGAGCTACAAAGCCACAAGTCACTCATCGACCACTTAAGGGATTGGCGAAGAATATTCACAACGATTGCCGGAATAGTTGTTGGATTAATAGTATTTGCTAAATTTCCATCTTATTTTTCCTTAACTCAATATGATATTGTCAATATACTTCTCGTTTTAATTGTTGCACAAGCTTCATTTTCAGTTTTCCAAGATATAGTATATTTAAGAAAGCGTCGCGCTGTGTATTATTTGCCATCGCAGCCCTTTTGGTCAAGGCACTTCGAGACTATTATAGTTGGAATCGTGGGTCCGATCCTTGGGGCATTCATAACTTATCTTCTCACCAGAAGCGGCTCCTAAAGACAAACTAGATCTCCTTGAATGCGCGCTGTTTGGGACATCGGTATATCCTGGTAGGCTGCCTTGACCTCCGCAGGTAGGTCCACCCACCAGGCAGCGATGCGGGGTGCTGGACGGAGTCAGCCGGCGCAGATATGCGCGGCAAGCGCATCCTGCACACGCGAGTTCCATCCAACACCCTCGACCGCCCCTTCGGGGCGCCTTCTCCCACAAGGGGAGAAGGACCAGCACTCCTCACCCTAAACCAATCCCCAACCACGTCCCGAGCCGCCGCTTGCCACGCCGCCGCTGCGCGGGCATGCAGGTTCCGCATCGTCACCGGGGGAAATCATGACACGTCACACACCGCGCGCCGCATGCCGCGCCTTCGTCCTGCTTCTGGCCGCCACGGCGCCCGCCGCAGCACTTGACCCCGCGCCGCAGGCGGCGGTCGTCACGCCGCTCGCCTCGACGGACAAGACCGATGCCGGCCAGCCGCTCGTCCTGCCGCGCGACAAGCCGCGTGTCATCGCCTCGATCTTCGAGATCCCGCCGGGCGCGACACTGCCGGTGCACAAGCCCCCCTCCGCCCGCTACGCCTACGTGCTCGCCGGCAACCTGCGCGTCACCAATGCCGACAGCGGCCAGACCACCGACTACAAGACCGGCGACTTCATCGTCGAGATGATCGACACCTGGCACCAGGGCGCCAACACCGGCCCGGACACCGTCCGCCTCCTCGTCATCGACCAGGTCGAAGGCGACGCCCCGCACACGGTGCTGAAGCAGTAGTCATCCGCTTCGCCGCGGGCGAATTGGAAGGACCGGCGGACCTTTCAAAGGGATGCGAACGCCCGCAGCCACAGCGCAGGGCCGGGAGAACAGGCTTCTGAAGACCGGCACCCTCGCGCTCCTCCACCGCCTTCGGCGTCCCCCTCCCGCGCCAAAGCCAACGAGACCGAGATACTGCCTACTGCCTACTGCCTACTGCCTACTGCCTACTGCCTACTGCCTACTGCCCTACTCCCCTACTCCCTCCCCACGCACCGTCCCTTAACCGTTCATGCCTCATCCTGCGGGCCACGATGGAGGCGCGGATGGCGGCGAATCGCAAGCGCTCGGGCGCGAAACCGGCACGACGGAAGAATTCGGGGCGCAGCGGCGGTCGCGCCGCAACCTCGCTCGGTCTCGTGGCGCTGGGGGCCGTGCTGGCCTTCGCCGCCACGGCCTGGTTCGGCATGCCCGACCTCGACCGGCTGAAGCGCAGCATCGCCGGCGTCGCCCCGCCGGCCAAGGTCGAGCGCACGGCCAAGCCCGAGCGCGCACGCCTGCCCGCCCAAAAACCCGACCGGTCGATCGAGACCGCCGCCCTGCCCGTCCCGCGCCCGTCGAAGCCGGTGCCGCAGACGAAGCGCGATACCAGCCCCCTGCCCGTTGTTGCCCGCCCGCCGGCCGAGGTCGCGCCGACGCCGAAGGCGGACGTTCCCAACGCGCCAGTAAAGGCTGCCCTGCCCACGGCGCCGAAAAGCGCCACGCGCCTCGCCGGCCTCGCCTTCCCGATCTGCGGCGAGCGCGCCGCGCGCGGCTGCGTCGTCGACGGCGACACCTTCGTCCTCGACGGCAAGGCGATCCGCGTCGCCGACATCGAGGTGCCGGCCGCCGGCGACCCGAAATGCCGGCGCGAGGCGATGCTGGCGGCTAAGGCCAAGAGCCGCTTGCGCGAGCTCCTGAGCGCCGGCCCCCTGGAGCTGGTCGCCGCCTCGGACGACAAGGACATCTACGGCCGCAAGCTGCGCACCGTCATGCGCGACGGCCGCTCGATCGGCGATGCGATGATCGCCGAAGGCCTCGCCCGCCGCCCGACCGGATCGCGGCAGACCTGGTGCGGGTGATATCTAAGAGCCTGTTTGAAAATGCGTCAGGGCGAGGCGAAAACGGTGATTTCGAGAACCGGAGCGCAGCGAACATTCAGGCTCGTGAGCACCGGAAGCGGAGAAATCGCCGTCTGCAGCCCACCATCACGCATTTGGAAACAGGCTCTAGCGCCCCTGCCAGGCGGCGAAGTCCCTGACCAGCCCTTCCATCGCCTCCATAGGCGGAAAGCGCTCGAACGAATGCACCGCCCCCGTCTCGGCGAAGTGCAGTTTTTCCGACGTATAGGTCTCGATGAAGGGGGCGATGCCGCTCGTGTCGTCCAGCATGGTCGGGCGCAGGTTGACGAACCAGTCCATGCCCCGCGGCCTGGTGAACATCCAGCTCATGCACCAGCCGCAGAAATGATGATGGCTGTCGGCTCCGTGCAGGCCGCCGATCACCGTCTCGCCCTCGGTCACCTCGAAACCGTCGGCGGGGATCGCGGCGGAGAGCGAAAAGGCCGACGAGCTCATCCTCTGGCAGCCGGTGCAATGGCAGGCCATCGTCACCAGCGGCGCCTTCGTCACCTTCAGCCGCACGCGCCCGCAACGGCATCCGCCCTCGCGCGGCAAAGTCCAGTCCGTCATCTCGCCACCTCCTTGATGCGCAAACCATTGCCCCGCCCGGCGCGTCACGGCAAGCACCAGGATCGCTCCCGCCTGCCAACCCCTTGCGCTGACCGCTTCATGCCACCCCGCGCCCCCGTCATCCCGGGCACCGGAGGCGACCCATTCCTCTCTCCGGTTACACGCTGAAAGTGTCCCACGGTCGCAGAAAGGGTCAGCGCCAACCCGCCAAGGCCAATCGATCCCGGCTGACCTCCGGTCGCCGGGATGACGATCGCGGACAGTGTGCGCTGTATTGAGAAGAGCCCGAGCGATCAGTTCTGGCCCATCCATCCGATGGATCGTTTTCCATCCGTTTTCTGCTAACTCCTTGTTCCTGTTGGCGCCCGAAATATTTCCATCCCCACCCCTGCCGGCATGCCCGAAACTATGTCCGGTCAAACGGGAGCCGGAGATGGGCTGGAGGGCAAAGGCGGGGAGGGAACAGGCGGAGATGGCGAGGATCGTCATGCGCCTGTTCTCGATCGCCGATATGGCCGAACAGGCCGCCGGCCGCTCGTTCTGGGTCCGCTGGTGCGTGCTGTGGGCAGCGTGGCAGGCGAATGCGCTGCTGAGCGCCTACGTCGAAGGCACGCTCCGGAGCTTCGCACGCAGACCCTGGACGCCGGTCCCGATGCCGGCCGGCTTCGGCAGCAGTCCTTTCGATGCGGAGGACATCGCCGATTCGCTCAGGGCATTCGGGCTCTACATGCAGGCCATCGCGGCGCATCTGTGCCGTCTGTCGTTCCTGCATCGTGGCCAGGCGTCCGACGAGGCCGGGAATGAGGGCGGGCTACACTGCGCCGGCCTTCAGCGCTTGGCCGATACGATCGCCTCGGCGGTCGAGCTGCGCGATACGTCCTGAAAGGCGCTTGTCCTGCCCTCATGCAGGACAAGTGAATGCTCCAGAACGATACTGCTTGCTTCCGCAAAAAATCCGCTGCGGTTGACGATCCCGCGCGGGCACCCTTCTCCCCGTGAACGGGGAGAAGGAGAAAACACCCTACTTCGCCAATTTGTCCTGCGTCTTCGTGTCGAAATCGGACGCATCGTGGCGCTCGTGCAGCTGGCCGGAGAGGTCTCCCGAGACGCGGTTGACCATGCGCCCGCGCACCACCGCGGGGCGCGCCAGGATCTGGTCGGCCCAGCGGATGACGTTCGTGTATTCGTGCACCGACAAAAACTCGCCGGCATTGTAGTTCCAGCCCTTCGCCATGCCGCCATACCAGGGCCAGATCGCCATGTCGGCGATCGTGTATTCGCTGCCGGCAATGTATTCGACCTCGGCCAGCCGCCGGTCCAGCACGTCGAGCTGGCGCTTGGTCTCCATCGCGTAGCGGTCGATGGCGTATTTGATCTTTTCCGGCGCGTAGGCATAGAAATGCCCGAAGCCGCCGCCGAGGAACGGCGCCGAGCCCATCTGCCAGAACAGCCACGACAGCGTCTCCGCGCGCGCCGCCGCCTCCGTCGGCAGGAAGGCGCCGAACTTCTCGGCGAGATAGACGAGGATCGCGCCGGATTCGAACACGCGGATCGGCTTGGGACCCGACCGGTCCATCAGCGCCGGAATCTTGGAGTTCGGATTGACCTCGACGAAGCCGGAGCCAAACTGGTCGCCCTCGTTGATCTTGATCAGCCAGGCGTCATACTCCGCGCCCGTATGGCCGGCCGCCAGCAGTTCCTCCAGCATGATCGTCACCTTCACGCCGTTGGGCGTGGCGAGCGAATAGAGCTGCAGCGGGTGCTTTCCCACCGGCAGCTCCTTGTCATGCGTCGGCCCGGCGATCGGACGGTTGATCGAGGCAAACGCCCCGCCATTCCCCTTTTCCCAGGTCCAGACCTTCGGCGGCGTATAGGGCGTATCGGACATCTGCGTCTCCGGCATATGAAGGATGAGAACGGACGGACGTCCGCGTCTTCGAAAGATAGGTCCAGCCCGCCCTTTGCGCCAGAGCCGGCCGATTGGTCCAGTTCATTCCATTTCCCACAGCTCCGGATAGAGCCGCACGAAGCCGGACGCCGCCATCTCCAGCGTCGCCGCATAGGAGAACCCCCGATAGGCGTAGCGGCTTTCGTCCAGCCGGCGATAGGATTGCGGCAGCTCGACCAGCCGCTCCGCGCCGACATCGAACCAGGCGACCCGGATCTCCGCCGCCTCGCCGACCCCGATCCGCACCCGGCGCAGCTGCTGCAGGTTGGTCGCCGGCGTAAAGCCGAGGTCGAGGTCCACGAGATGCGCCAGCTCCGGCTGTGCCACGCCGTCGAGCGCCCAGCCGTCGGCATCGCGGACGATCTCGTGGTCGAAGGATTTCTCTCCGGCGAAGCCGCGCACCCGCCCGCGCCGCGTCGACCAGTCCGGCGCGATATCGAGCTGGTAGGACACGCAGGCCGGCCCGTCCTCGTGGCGGAAGACCGCCGTGCCGTGGAGAAGATGGCCGCCCGGCACCGTCTCGATCCGCGCCGCGTCGTGGCCCGCCACGTCGAGCCGTTTCCACAAGGCGGTTTCGATCATTGCCGTACTCCTGTTTGCCGCCACCATCCCGCCACGCTTGCGCCTTGATACCGGTTCATCAGCATCGCGGGACGGAGCTGCACTATCGAACGGAGACCTCGCATGAACAAGTTCCTCGCCTTCGCGTTTGCGGCCCCGGTGGCAGTCGCCGCCACGATGGCCGTCGCGGCCGACCGGCAGAGCTATCAGGAGGACGACCGCTATGGCGGCGTCAAGATCGGCACGCTCTCCTGCGATGTCGGCGGCGGCATCGGCTACGTGCTGGGCTCGGCCAAGACGCTCGACTGCAGCTTCCGCCCGACCGGCGGCCGGCGCGGCGAGGATTATTCCGGCGCGATCCGCAAGCTCGGCGTCGACGTCGGCTTCACGACGCGCGGCAAGCTCGTCTGGGCGGTGTTTGCGCCGACGGCCGGCTATCATCGCGGCTCGCTCGGCGGCGTCTATGAAGGTGCCTCGGTCGAGGCGACCTTGGGTGCGGGCATCGGCGCCAACGTCCTCGTCGGCGGCACCTCCGGCTCGATCAGCCTGCAGCTCCTCAGCGTCACCGGCCAGATCGGCCTCAACGTTGCGGCCACCGGCACCTCGATGACGCTGAACCCAGTGAACTGATCAGGCGCGCGAGATCGCCTTGCGCATGACCAGCGTCGGCACCCCGCCGATGCCGCCGCAAGCGTCGCGCTCCTCGGTCGTCACGAAACCCTCGCGCTCGTAGAAGCGGATCGCGCGGTCGTTGCCCTTGATGACTTCGATCGAGATCGAGGGCTCGCCGACATAGTTGACGATCACGGCATGCAGCAGGCCGGCGGCGAGCCCGCTGCCCTGCTCGGCCGGCGCGACATGCAGCCGGTCGAGCCACAGCACGCCCTTCTCCACCTTGGCATAGGCATAGCCGACGATCCGCCCGTCCGGCGCTGCGCCGACGAAGCTCTCCGAATGCATCCGCTTCAGGTCGGCGGCAATCATCGCCGGCTGGTGCTTCATCGCCGATTCCTGCTCGGCCTTCGCCTCGCCCATCAGCGGCCCGTAGGTCCTGACCCAGGAGGCGTGGATCAGCGCCGAAACCTGCTCCGTGTCGGCCTCGGTCATGTGACGGATGCGTGCTGCTGTGTCCGGCATGTCTTGTCTCCTCCCGCTGCTACTCTAGGCGGCAGGGTCGAAATCACACCAGCGATTTGTCGAGCGTGACGAGCGTCGCCTGCAGCACCTCCTCGCGCCGCTCTCCCTTCCGCTCGTATCCCTCGCCTTCGAGGAACCCCAGCGCCCGCAGATTGCGTGCGTCGACCTCCAGCCGGATGCGCTCGGTCTCGAAGAACGACTCCTCCAACTCCTGCAGCAGCATCCCGCCGATCCCGCGCCCCTGAAGCGCCGGCAGGACATAAAGACCGAGCACGTCGACCACCCGGTCATTGTCGTCCGGGGCGGCTGCGAAGGCGACGCCAGCGATCGCCACGCCGTCATCCGCGACCAGAAATTCCGACAGCGGTCGGCCTATCGCGGTCTTCAGCGCCGCGCGGGAATAGAGTGCCCGAGCGATGCCGTCGACCATGTCCGCGCCGTAGATCGCATCGTAGGCGGCATGCAGGCTCTCGCCGATCAGCCGGCTGGCCTCCGGCAGGTCGCGCTCGCTGGCGGTGCGGACGAACAAGGCCTACTCAATCCCGAGCTTCGCCTTGACGAGGTCGTTGACCGCCTGCGGGTTGGCCTTGCCGCCGGTCGCCTTCATCACCTGGCCGACGAACCAGCCGGCGAGCGTCGGCTTGGCCTTGGCCTGCTCGACCTTGTCGGGGTTTGCCGCGATGATCTCGTCCACCGCCTTCTCGATCGCGCCGGTGTCGGTCACCTGCTTCATGCCGCGGGCCTCGACGATCTGCTTCGGATCGCCGCCCTCGTTCCAGACGATCTCGAACAGATCCTTGGCGATCTTGCCCGAGATCGTGCCTTCCTTGATCAGGTCGATGATGCCGCCAAGCTGGGCGGGCGACACCGGCGTCTCCTCGATACCCTTGCCGTTCTTGTTCAACAGGCCGAGCAGGTCGTTGATCACCCAGTTCGCCGCCGTCTTGCCATCACGGCCTTCGGCAACCTGCTCGAAATAGTCGGCGATCGCCTTTTCGGAGACGAGGATCGACGCGTCGTAGACCGACAGGCCAAGCTTGGAGACCAGCCGGTCGCGCTTGGCGTCGGGCAGTTCGGGCAGGTCGACGGCGAGCGCGTCGACATAGGCCTGGTCGAATTCGAGCGGCAGGAGATCCGGATCGGGGAAGTAGCGGTAGTCGTGCGCCTCTTCCTTCGACCGCATCGAGCGCGTCTCGCCCTTGCCGGGATCGAACAGCCGCGTCTCCTGATCGATCGAGCCGCCGTCCTCCAGGATCGCGATCTGGCGCCGCGCCTCGGAGTCGATCGCCTGGCCGATGAAGCGGATCGAATTGACGTTCTTGATCTCGCAGCGCGTGCCGAATTCGCCGCCGGGCTTGCGCACAGAGACGTTGACGTCGGCGCGCAACGATCCCTCGTCCATGTTGCCGTCGCAGGTGCCGAGATAGCGCAGGATGGTGCGCAGCTTGGTGACATAGGCCTTCGCCTCGTCGGCCGAGCGCATGTCGGGCTTCGAGACGATCTCCATCAGCGCCACGCCCGAGCGGTTGAGGTCGACATAGGACATCGTCGGATGCTGGTCATGCATCGACTTGCCGGCGTCCTGCTCCAGATGCAGCCGCTCGATGCCGACCTCGATGTCCTCGAACTTGCCCTCGCGATCCGGGCCGACCGAGATCATGATCTTGCCCTCGCCGACGATCGGCTGCTTGTACTGCGAGATCTGGTAGCCCTGCGGCAGGTCGGGATAGAAGTAGTTCTTCCGGTCGAAGACCGATTTCAGGTTGATCTGCGCCTTGAGGCCGAGGCCCGATCGGATCGCCTGCTTGACGCATTCCTCATTGATCACCGGCAGCATGCCCGGCATGGCCGCATCGACCAAGCTGACATTGGCGTTGGGGGCGGCGCCGAACGCCGTCGAAGCGCCGGAAAAGAGCTTCGAGTTGGACAGGACCTGGGCGTGCACTTCGAGGCCGATGATCACCTCCCAGTCGCCGGTGGCGCCGGGGATCAGCCGCTTGGCGTCGGGAGTGCGTGTATCGATGATGGACATTTGCGTCTTGCGATCCGGGTGGCGGGAGCCCGCTTCCTAGACCGGGAAAGGCGCGGATGGAAGCCTCTACGACGTCGGGCGGAACATCACGTCGAGTGGATCGAACTTCAGCCCGACCTCGCGGCCGTTGACGAAGACGAGGTCGGACAGTTTCTGGAAGCGCTGCCCGGTCGAGATCACCGTGAACGGGTCGCGCTTGCCGGTCAGCCACTGCCCGAGATTGGCGATGTCGTCGCTCTCCTCGCAGAAATTGACCAGCCGCCGGAACAGTTTCGGCAGGATCACCGCTTCCTCTAGGATCGTGCGCGGTCCCCAGAACTGGAAGCCGGGACTGCGGTCGAAGGCCCAGATGCCGCGCTTGTCCTGGATCGCGGCCGCCGCGGCCCGCGAGATCGCGGCGAGACCGGTCTCGTTGGTGGTCGTGTAGAAGGTCGGATAGACGAGCCCTTCCGCGGCGAGCTTGTAGTTGATGGTCATCTCGACGATCGCGTCTGTCAGCGCCGGCAGTTCCGCGCCGTCAGCCAGCCCGTGGTCGCCCAGCAGTGCATAGGCGATCGGGCGGTCGTAGCCGTCGACATCCGCCGCGACGATCGCGCCCTCGACCGAATCCCCCGCCGTAACGATCTTGGTGAAGTTGAGATTGTAGGTCAGCACCGGAATCCCGAAGGCCCGCAGCAGTGCATCCGTGGCGGACTTCGCGATGGCAAGCGGCTGGGCGAAGCCCTCGTAGTGCGTCTCGAGTGAATCTATCCCCTCGATGCGCAGCTGTATCGGTCGATTCTTCTCCGGCGTCGGCTTGCGGAAGTCGCGGCTCCAGTCGAAGAAATCCCAGTTCGCCGTGTTATTCGCCTGGAAGGCGATCGAATCGCCGTCGGGCGAGCGGTTCTTGACGTGGTACGTCCCCTTGATCACCTTGCTCGGCATCGGCCCTCTCCCGTCCACGCACCCTGCGCCAGCCTGCTTAAGGCTGGCCCCGGATCATGACGGGAGAACTACATCTCGCCAGCGGCGCGCGGTCTGTCGGAGATTTCACTTTCGGGGCGAGTTTTCCGCTGAACCGCAGGCACGGTGCTGAGGGGGTTCAGACCGTCGCGATATACTGCTTGATCTCCTCGGCTTCCCTTTCGATATCCTGGATGCGCCGCTTGACCACGTCGCCGATCGAGATGATGCCCGCCAGAACGCCATTCTTCTCCACCGGCAGGTGGCGGAACCGGCTGCGCGTCATGATCTCCATCACCTCGTTGACGGTCGCGGATTCGCTGCAGGTCTTTACCTTGGCGGTCATGGCGGTCGACAGAGGTTTCTTCAGCGCCGCGGCGCCGTGCTCCGCAATAACGCGGACGATGTCGCGCTCGGACAGGATGCCCTCGATCCGGCCGTTGCCGGATGTGACGACGAGCGCACCGATCCTGTACTGGGCAAGCGTATTCACGGCGCTTTCGATCGTCTCGGCCGAAGTGAGCGTCACCACGTTGCGGCCCTTTTCCTCGAGAATAGCCTTCACCGTCATCGTCTTCCTCCTTCAACGACGGCCGACACCATTCCCCCAACTTGATAGGCGCTGGCCGGATGATGGATGGTGCGCCCGGATTCGGGTCAATGCAAGGCCGTTGAGCCCGAGGCGTGCGACGGCGACCTGTCGAACAGGCCGATGCCGAAGAGCCCGGCCAGCATGCCGCCGATATGTGCCTCCCAGGCGATGGATCCCTCGCTGCCGGAGAGGTCGAGGCCGGCGCCCGCCGCGAAGTTGATGACCAGCCAGACGCCGAGGAAGATGAGCACCGCCCGCGATCGCAAAGTCTCGCCGAGGCTGAGCCGCGGCCCGGCGAAGATCGGCAGCCTATGCGAGCGGTCGGCACGGAAGCCGAACCGCGCCGCCGCTCCCATCATGCCGGAAATCGCGCCCGACGCGCCGATGACCGAGATCATGTCGTCCGGCCGCGCGACGAAATGGAGAAGCAGCGAACCGGCAGTGGCAAAGCACCAGAACAATACGAAACGCACCACGCCGATGCGGGTCGCCAACGGCGAGGCGAAAGCGGCCATCCAGACCATGTTCAGGATGAGGTGCATCCAACCGGCATGGAGCAGCGACGAGGTGAGCGGACTGGTGAAGGCGTAGATGTCGAGGTCATAGCCGCCCGTGTAGCGGGCCGGGAAGAAGGCGCCGTTCAGGATCAGTTCGTAATCCTGCTGCGGCGTCAGCACATAGACCCGAGCCAGATGGATGCCGACGCAGAGGACGATGAAGACGGTCACGATACCCGGCAGGTTGAACAATGGCTCCCTGCCGCCGCGACCGTGTGGCATCGCGTCGGGCGTCTCGCCAGGCTGTTCGGTGCGGTCGGAATCGGTCATCGGAGGTGAGTCGCCTCGTTGCGGCGACTCATATAGCAATGGTGCCAGCCGATTGCTCTGGATGGTTAAAGAAAAAGCCGTCCGAGGTCGCCCTCGAACGGCTTGGTCGAGCCCCCAGCCCACCCAAACGATTGCGGCCATCGCCGCGAAAAGTGCTGCAAAGCCAATGGCTTCGTGAAGTGGTCATTGTTTCGCAGCTTTTGCGGCCGCTGGCAATGGTAACCCAAAATTAACCTTAACGGCCCGGCGCTGTTAACAATCTTGCCCCTGTGCTGGCACGGAACCTGCAACGTCCGGCATGAAGGTCACCGGTGGGCGCGACGCTGTTCCCCGTTGGCACATTCGGGAACTGTCCGAGCGGAGCAGGTGCATGAGACTCAAGGGATCGATCGAGCTGTTCCAGTATTGGGACAGACTCCGCGGTGGGCGCCCTGCCCCCACGCGCACCGAGATCGAGCCGGCCGACATCAAGTCGCTGCTCGCCGACACGTTCATCTTGGAGAAGGACGCGCGTGGCGAGGCCGTGTTCCGTCTTGCCGGCACCCGACTGTGCGCCACCTTCGGACGCGAGCTGAAGGGATTCACATTCTCCTCGCTCTGGCTGCAGAAGGACGAGCGCGTGGTCGCTCGCCTCGCGCATGGCGCGTTCCTGGCCAAATCCGTGGTGGTGATCAGCTTCGACGGCGTCAGCCGGAACGGGCGCTCCAACAGCTTCGAGCTCCTTCTCCTTCCGCTCGACGGCGGTGTGCAGCATCCCCGTTCGCTCGGCGCGATCACGCCCGTCGAAAGGCCTTACTGGCTGGGAACGGATCCCGTCGTCGAATGCCGGATCACCTCGCTGCGCGTTGTCGACCCTGAGCGCGAGCCGCTCTTCCTGGCCAACCGGCCGGCGGTTCCGGTTCCCTCGCTGTCTCCTTCGCTGGAAGCGGCCGATACCGGTATCCGGCCCGGCGCGCGAGGCCGCAGAATCCGGCATCTTCTGGTGCTCGACGGCGGCCGCGAGGGACACTGAACACGCCTCATTTGCCGGGCATTCGGGGCTTCCGACTTACGCGCTATTAACCTATTTCGACCTAAAGTCTTGGCAGAAAGTGCGCGCGGGCGCACCGTCTCCCAACGTGGTCGAGGCCAGTGACAGCAATGACGTCTGCCGCCATGGATTTTTCCCAAGCCAAGGCTGAAAGGCGGAACTTCCAGCGCGTGCGCGTCAAGATCTATGGCCGCTTCATGCTGGAGGACCGCTCAGAGCATCCTTGTCAGGTTCTCGACATGTCGCCGGGCAACGTGCTCCTGCGCGCCGACCGCATCGGCCAGCCTGGCGAGAAGGTCATCGCCTATATCGACCACATCGGCCGCATCGAGGGTGTCGTCACCCGCACCCAGGCCGACGGCTTCGCCATGACCATCGTCGCCTCCGACCGCAAGAAGGACAAGCTGGCCGCCCAGCTGACCTGGCTCGCGAACAAGCATGAGCTCGATCTGCCGGAGGATCGCCGTCACGAACGCATCGCGCCGCGCAATCCGATCAGCATCATGCAGCTCGCGGACGGCCGCCAGTACCAGTGCCGTATCATCGACCTGTCGCTCTCGGGCGCCGCGATCGAGATCGACGTCAGGCCGGCGCTCGGCACGCAGGTCGTTCTCGGTACGATGCGCGGACAGGTCGTGCGCCACTTCGAGGACGGCGTCGCCGTCGAGTTCGCCGTGATCCAGCGGCCGGAATCCCTTGAAGCCGAGTTCAGCGCCGGGCGCGACCTCTAGCTCACCGTAACATTCACCTTCCAGTCAGGCCGGGCTTGTCCCGGCCTTTTTCGTTCGTGGCGCTTCGTCCGGGAGCATTCCGCGCGGGCCTGCATGTCAACAAGTAGCAACCTCGAAGCATCAAATTTTACATAAATTCTATTCTTATTTTATATTTGTTCTATTCTATTTCACTTCAATCTGTACTTCGAACTTTTGCGTCGAATAAATCCGGACCTGTCATTGTCACCTCGAACGGGGAGACAGGGACATGGGGACAATCAAGACTTTCCTGCTGCTTGCCGCGACGACCGCAGCCGCTCTAGGCTTTGCAGGTTCCGCAAGTGCTGCGCCGAATTTCATGCCGGGCGGCGAACGGACCACTCAGCCGATCGGGCACTATGAATTCTGCCAGCGCGTGCCGCAGGAATGCGCCCAGAAGACACCCAAGACTAATCCGGTCGAGCTGAGCCGCAAGCTCTGGGCCAAGATGGTCGACATCAACAACACCGTCAACACGGTGATCGCTCCGCGCACCGACGTGGAGATGTGGGGTCAGGAGGAATACTGGTCCTATCCGGACAGCGAGGGTGACTGCGAGGACTATGTCCTGGAAAAACGCCGCCAGTTGATGGCCCTCGGCGTGCCCGCCGGCAACCTGCTCATCACCGTGGTGCGGCAGCCCAACGGCGACGGCCATGCCGTCCTGACAGTGCGCACCAGCCTGGGCGACTTCGTGCTCGACAATCTCGAGCCAAGGATCCTGGCCTGGACCGACACCGACTACACGTTCCTGAAGCGCCAGTCCGAGCGGAACTCGGGCATCTGGATCGCCGTCAACGATGACCGTCCCGTCGCCGTCGGCAGCGTGAAGTAGGGAGCAGAGACAACCCGGTCGAGTCCCCACCCTCCCCGTCCCCAACGACCGGGTTCAGGAGCCGGCCCATGTCCCCGGGCCGGCTCCGCCTTTTCTGGAGCCTGCCCAGGCCGGGCTAGCCGCCGTCACACGACGGTCGAGTCAGTCGATCTTCTTCAGGCCCTTCGCGAAACGCTTGCCGTTGTCGACATAGTGCTGAGCCGATGTCCTCAGCCGGTCCGCGGCAGCATCGTCGAGCGCGCGCACGGCCTTGGCGGGAGAGCCGACGATCAGCGAATTGTCTGGAAACTCCTTGCCCTCGGTCACCAGTGCGCCGGCGCCGACGAGGCAGTTCCTGCCGATCTTCGCGCCGTTGAGGATGATCGCGCCCATGCCGACCAGCGAGTTGTCGCCGATAGTGCAGCCGTGCAGCATCGCTCGGTGGCCGATTGTGCAGCCTTCGCCGATCGTCAGCGGATAGCCGGGGTCGGAGTGCATGATCGCGTGTTCCTGCACATTGGAGCGCGCGCCGATCCTGATCTTCTCGTTGTCGCCGCGGATGGCAGTGCCGAACCAGACCGAGACGTCGCGTCCGATGGTGATGTTGCCGATCAGGGTGACGTCGGGGGCGATGAAATTGCTGTCGCGCTCCTCAAATTCCGGGCTCTTTCCGTCGATCGCGTAGATTGGCATGCAGTCCTCCGTTCGCTGTCGCCGAGCGACCTATCCGCCCGCAAGCAGGATCGCAAGCTCCGTCGCCAAAATGCCGGTCGCCAGCGTCCATCCCGCCCCGATGGCGAGGCAGATCGAAAGGGCGGGAAGTCCGATCCGCCCATGCCGGCGCGCCTCCAGCGTGTCGTTGAACAGCATGAACGGCCCCGCCGCGAGGCTCGCGGCAAGCGACAGCGCGATGCGCCGGCGGTCGACGAAGGGCGGCGCCAGCCGAAGCGGAGCGCCGGTCGCGATCTCCATCACCGAACCGGCAAAGCCGGCGACCGTAAGCCCCACCGCAAAGGCGAAAGAGAAGGCCCAGAAATGGTCCATGTTCACCTCCCGTTTACCATGTTGGCCCAGTTTGGCCATCGGGCGCGGTGCAACGGCCGTGCCGTTCAGCTTGTGCCGGCAAGGCACATCGCGATGCGGAGAAAGACGTGGTGACGGATACGGCGGCAGACCCGATATCACGGCCCCTGCTCGATTCGCGTTTCGCCTGGCGGGTCTTTTATGTGTTTGCAGCACTTGCGCTGCTGTCGGTGGCGATCAGCGTGGCCGGGCGGTATGCCGGCCGCAGCATTTCCATGGCCGGCCACACGGACGACACGTCGGTGGCCGAGGTCGTGATCGGCAACAACGTCATCGCCGCGCCGAGAAACATGATCCGTTTCGAGACGGCGCGCCGCAACGGCGTCGCCTCCAGGCTTGACCTCTACATGCGCTGGCCGCAGCTCGACGGGTATTCGGACGCAGCGCGCGACGACTTCAATCATGCCGGCGGCGAGCCGAACATCCTGTTCGCCTCGCTCTCGCCGCGGATGATGTCGCGCGACATGAGTGGCCGCTACGAGCCAATCTACGCGCAGCTGACCGAACCGACGGGAGAGACACTCCCCGGCGGGCTCCGGGTCCGGAACTTCAGCGTCAAATCGGGTTATCTGAACGAAGTGCTCGTCCTGGCCGAACGTTCCGGCGAGCCGCCCTATGTCGCGCGCTGCCTTGACGACACGTCCGCATCAGGCTCGCTGGCACCTTGCGAGCGCGACATCCATATCGGCGACGACCTCAGCCTCACTTATCGTTTCCCGCGCCAGCTGCTGTCCGATTGGAAGGCGCTGGATCAGGCCATGCTGACGAGGGTCTCCGGGCTGTTGAAGACCGGGAACTGACGCCGACCGACAAGCTCAGTCGTCTCAGGTGTTGACGCCTAGCTCGGCAAGGCGCTCGACGCAGGATTCCTCGGCCTGGTCGAGCTCGGCCAGCGTTTCCTCGAGGTCCCGGCGCTTCTGGCGCAGGTCGCCCCGCTTCTCCTCGATGCGCTTGATCAGGAGCTTGAGCTGGCCCGCCTCGCCCGGCGGCTCCTTGTACATCTGGATGATCTCGCGGATCTCGTTGATCGAGAAACCGAGCCGCTTGCCGCGCATGATCTGCTTGACCAGATGGCGGTCGGACGGCCGGAACAGCCGAGTCCGGCCGCGGCGCAACGGCTGGACCAAACCCTCATCCTCGTAGAACCGCAAGGTGCGCGTCGAGATGTCGAACTCGCGCGTCAGCTCGGTGATCGTATAGTATTCACGCGCCATCGATACGGCCAAGCTCCGGATTCCGTTCCGGAAAAAGCTTGGCACGGCATTTACGTAAAAGTCAATCGCAGCAGCGCGTCACCCGACGCCGAACCACCACGCAGCGAGGCCGAGGAAGGCGAAGAAGCCGACGACATCGGTCACCGCCGTCACGAAGACGGCCGAGGCGACCGCGGGGTCGGCGCCGAACCGGTCGAGCAGCAGCGGGATCAGGATGCCGGCGAGCGCGGCCACGAACAGGTTGATGATCATCGCCGCGGCGATGATGAAGCCGATGTGGACCTCGAACCAGAGGCCCGCGACCGTACCGACGAGCAAGGCGAAAATGATACCGTTGATGAAGCCGACGCCCATCTCGCGCCGGATGATGCGACCGGCATTGTAGATGTCGAGATCCTTGGTCGCGAGCGCACGCACCGTGACCGTCATCGTCTGCGAGCCGGCATTGCCGCCCATGCCCGCCACGATCGGCATCAACACCGCCAGCGCCACGATCTGCTCGATCGTCGCGTCGAACAGGCCGATCACCGATGCGGCGAGAAAGGCAGTCACGAGGTTCACCAGCAGCCAGGGCACGCGGGAGCGCGACGTGGCCAGTACGCTGTCCGACAGCTCTTCGTCGCCGACGCCGCCGAGGCGCATGATGTCCTCCTCGGCCTCCTGCTGGATGACGTCGACCACGTCGTCGATGGTGAGCACGCCGACGAGGCGGTCGTTCTCGTCGACGACGGCGGCCGACAGCAGGTCGTACTGCTCGAATTCCTGCGCGGCCTCTTCCTGGTCCATCGTCGCCGGGATCGCGTGCCGCGTCTCGTGCATGATGTCCTCGATCTTCTCCGCGCGCTTCGTGCGCAGGATCATGTCGAGGTCGATGGCGCCGAGCAGGCGAAAGGTCGGATCAATGACGAAAATCTGGGCGAACCTGTCGGGCAGGTTCTGGTCCTCACGCAGATAATCGATCGTCTGGCCGACGGTCCAGAAAGGCGGCACCGCGACGAACTCCGTCTGCATGCGCCGGCCGGCAGTCTCTTCCGGATAGTCGAGCGCGCGGCGCAGCCTGATCCGCTCGGTGAACGGCAGTTGCGAGAGGATTTCTTCCTGATCGTCCTCATCGAGGTCTTCCAGGATGTAGACCGCGTCGTCGGAATCGAGCTCCTGAACGGCCTGCGCGATCTGCGCGTTGGGTAGCTGGTCGACGATCTCCTGACGGATCGAATCATCGACCTCTGTCAGCGCCGCGAAGTCGAAATCCTCGCCGAGCAGGTGGACCAGCGCGCGCCGCTGGTCCGGCAGCAGCGCCTCCAGAAGGTCGCCCAGTTCGGATTGGTGAAGATCCGCCAGATCCTTCTTGAGCGCCAGCACATCGCGGTCGGCGATCGCCGCGCCGATATGGGCGAGGAAGGACGCGCGGATCACGCCGTCCTCGTCGTAGATATCGGCGTTGCCCTCATGTTGACGGGAAGCCGAGGCGCGATCTTCGGGCTGTTGCAATGGCGCCTCCGTGGCTGCGGCTGCTTCGCCGCATCCTTACCTTTGCAACAGCCGTAACATCAATCGATTTACGACGCTGGCTGAGCGCAATCTGAGGAAGGCAGTTTGTCCGAGATCAGCGGCGCGACAGGAACCGTCAGGCCGCTCGCCCCGAAAACACCCAGAGCTGAAAGATCACAAAGTTCAGCGCCGGGATCAGCACACTGATGAGCGCGAACGAAACCCAGCCCGGAATCAGCCCGCTTTCCGCAAACGCCGTCGCCACGCCGACGATCGCCAGGTTCACTGCCTGGATCACGCAGAATTTCAGCCATTCCCTGGCGATGGCGCCGTTTGACGAGAACGTAATGCGCCGGTGACCGAAGAAGGAGACCGGCACCAGGACTGCGTAGGCGATGTAGCCGCAGGCAGTGGCAGACAGTCCCGCCCACTGGAACAGTGCCGTGGAAATCAGGAAAAAGGCGATCGTGTTGAACGCGCCTATTCCGACGAATGCCGTAAGGCGCCGTGCGTACCGCCTCAGATCGTCGGCGCCGGCCATCTAGCGTCGGGCCACCACATAATACTGCGCCCCAGTCGGCATGGCGCCGAGCGCATCGTCCACACGTCGCGCAAAGCCGTCGATCGACGGCACGTTGAGGATGTATCGCCCCTCGATCATGGTCATGCCCACCTGCCGTAGGTGCTCCTTGGCGGTCTTCATCGAAAGCAACACGGCGTCCGCATCGAACGGGCAGTTCGAAACCGCCCGCTGCGTCAGCGGATTGTAAGGATTATGCTCGAACAACAGCACCGCGCCGCCCGGCCTTACCACGCGCCGCAATTCCGAGGCGAAGCGCGGCCACAAGGGCACAGGCACATGGTGCATCACGCAGATAGCGAAGCAGGCGTCGAACGTACCGTCGTCATAGGGGATCGTCTCACCGTCATAAGCCTTATACTCGACGCCGGGATTATTGATACGCGCCTCGGCAACGCACTCCGTGGAAGGATCGACCCCCGTGATTCGTCCGACCGAACCGGCGAGCAGCGGATGATACGTCCCCACCCCGCATCCGACGTCCAGGATCGAAAGCTCTCGCGTGGGCCCGACTTTCTCGGCCAGAATATCGAGAAGCCTCCTGGCCTTCGCGCGGATGAAGAAATCGACCTTCAGCCCCGAGAAAGCGATTGAACCGTTCACCGCGTCCGAATAGCTGTTTCGGTACGCGTCGAACTCGCTGGAAATCTTGGTCATTCCACGTTTCCCTCGAATGATCCTTGGTGTCGGCATACGACTAGCATCGGGGTTATGCCCTGCGCGGAGCCGCAAGTTGTGCAGCTCTATACTATCGCATTACCGCCGACTATCTCGCAAATTTAAAGCGGCGGTCTCGCCCTACGACGAACAGCTTGACAGCGCGTCGGCAACGTTCTCGTTTCAACGAGACAAAACATGGTGCCTTGAGTGTCTGATCCTATCGTCTCCATCGTCGTCCCCGTCTATCGCAGCATGACCGTGCTGCCCGAGTTGGTGAAGCAGGTGGAGGGTGCGCTCGCCGGTAGTGCCTATGCATCAAGTTTCGAGCTTGTACTGACCAATGACTGCAGTCCGGACGGCAGTTGGTCGGTCATCGAGGAACTGGCGGCAAAATATCCATTTGTTCGCGGCGTTTCGTTGCGCAAGAATGTGGGGCAGCACAATGCGACCATGGCTGGGCTGCGGTTCTCGCGCGGCGAGATCGTTGTCATCATGGACGACGACCTGCAGCACCCGCCCTCGGCCATATTGCAGCTTGCCGAGCGGATCGAGCGTGGGGTGGATGTTTGCTACACCAGATATGCGGAGCGGAAGCACGCGCTGTGGAAACAGTGGGGAAGTCGGATCAACGACATCGCGGCCACCTGGCTGATGAAGAAGCCGAAAGGCCTCTATCTCTCGTCCTTCAAGGCGCTCAACCGGGATATCGTCAACGCGGTGCTGCGCTACGACGGCCCGTATACCTATCTCGACGCCCTTATCTTCGCGACGACCAACTCGATCGATTCGGTCGAGATCAAGCACCAGCGACGGTGGGAGGGCGAAAGCACCTACAATTTCCGCCGCCTGTTCTCGCTCTGGCTGAAGATGGCGACGGGCTCATCGATCTATCCGCTGCGCGCGGCAACCGTCGCCGGCTTCGCGCTCGCTCTTCTGAGCCTGATCGTCTTCATCCTGGTAATCGGCGAGCGGATGCTGAACCCGCAGGTGCCGCCCGGGTGGGCCTCGGTGATTGCCACGGTGCTCTTTATCGGCGGGATACAGACCTTCTGCATTGGCGTGATCGGCGAATATGTCGGCAGGATCTACACGCGCGTGAACAACGCGCCGCAATTCGTCGTCGGAAAGACGACGTTCAAGCGCGGCTCGGCTGACCAAGGTGACGACGCGGCTGTGCCTAAAGAAAGCTGAGCGGCGAAGAGGACACGCCATTGGCAGCCCGCGGGTCCCTTTCGGGCCACCGCTTGGACTGCCACCGGTGTAGCTTGGAAAGAAATGGTGCGGTCGAGAAGACTCGAACTTCCACGGGTTGCCCCACAGCGACCTCAACGCTGCGCGTCTACCAATTCCGCCACGACCGCACGTGGTAGGAGCCGGTCGTGACCGGCCCGGCGCATGTAGCAAATCACCTTTCGTGAAACAAGTGCGCCGGCAGGTGAATTTCCCGCCTTTTCCATTCGCGTCCCACCGCCTGTCCGGGCAGGCTTCCAGCGACTGGACGTCCGTGCCGCGAAGGTCCATATCTTGTTCGAAACTGAGCGCATCTCGTGAACATCCGCCAGGACATCGTCACCACCTTCTGGCCACGTGAAGAGGGCCTGCCCGTCGAATGGCGGATCGAGCCGGGCCTGGTCGCCTATCCGGACGCGCTGGCGGCTATGGAGGCGCGTGCGGAGGCGATTCGTGCAGGCACCGCGCCAGAGATGGTCTGGCTTCTCGAACATCCGCCGCTCTACACGGCCGGTACCAGCGCTCGGATCGAGGATCTCGTCCAGCCTGACCGCTTTCCGGTCCATGCGGCCGGCCGCGGCGGCGAATATACCTATCACGGCCCCGGCCAGCGCGTGGCCTATGTGATGCTCGATCTCAAGCGTCGGCGCGAAGACGTGCGCCTGTTCGTGGCGAGTCTCGAAGAGTGGATCATTCGCACCCTGGCGCGTTTCAACGTGAAGGGCGAACGGCGAGAGGATCGTGTCGGCGTGTGGGTAGTTCGGCCGGACAAGCCGCCTGTCCTCGGCCATGCCGCCGAGGACAAGGTTGCCGCGATCGGCATCCGACTTCGCAAGTGGGTGAGCTTCCACGGCATCTCGATGAACGTTGAGCCGAACCTCGACCATTTCGGCGGGATCGTGCCCTGCGGCATCTCCGAATATGGCGTGACGAGCCTTGTCGACCTCGGCGTGCCGGTAACGATGGCCGATGTCGACGTCGCGCTGAAGGCGGCTTTCGAAGAGGTGTTCGGCCCGCTATCCTGACCCGATGATCGGGTTCAGGAGGCATCCCATGACCGTGCTCGCAAAGCCGCTTCGCATCGCATCGGTGGCCCTGTCGCTCGCCCTGCCCTTGCCCGCGTTCGCCCAGCAGGCAGCCGACACGATCGCGCCCGAGGCGGCCACCACCACGGCGCCGAAGGCCGTTGTACATGCGCAGCGTCATATGGTGGCAGCCGCCAATCCGGCCGCCGCCCAAGCCGGACTGGACGTGCTGCGCGCCGGCGGCTCGGCCGCGGATGCGGTGGTGGCGGTGCAGACCGTCCTAGGTCTGGTCGAGCCGCAATCGTCCGGCCTGGGCGGCGGCGCATTCCTCGTCTGGTACGACGCGGCGTCGGGCAAGGTCACGACGTTCGACGGACGGGAAACAGCACCGAAGGCGGCCACGGGCGACCTGTTCCTCGGCACTGACGGCAAGCCGCTGAAGTTCTTCGAAGCGGTCGTGGGCGGTCGCTCCGTCGGCACGCCGGGCGCCATTCGGCTGCTCGAGGCGGTGCATGGCCGATACGGCAAATTGGACTGGACAAACCTTCTCGACCCGGCAATCGATCTCGCGACGAACGGCTTCACCGTATCACCCCGGCTGGCCGCGTTGGTTGCCGACGACGCCGACAAGCTCGGCACGCAAGCCTCGACGCGCGATTATTTCTTCCCGACCGGCAAGCCGATCGCGGCAGGACAGACGCTCAGGAACCCCGCCTATGCCGAAACGCTCGCCGCAATCGCCAAGGACGGCCCGGACGCCTTCTACAAGGGGCCGGTCGCCGACAGTATAGTAGAGGCCGTCAGGAGCCATCCGATCAATCCCGGCCTCCTCTCCGGAGAGGACCTTGCCGACTACAAGGCGATAGAACGTCCGGCGGTTTGCGCGCCTTATCGCGGCCTTCAGGTCTGCGGCATGGGACCCCCCTCCTCTGGGGCGCTAGCCATCGGCCAGATACTGGGCATGGTCGAGCCCTTCGATCTCGCGACGCTCGGGCCGGAAGATCCGGAAAGCTGGCGCATCCTCGGCGATGCGACCCGCCTCGCCTTCGCCGACCGCGAACGCTACGTCGCCGACGCGGACTTTGTCTCGATCCCGAAGGGACTGCTCAACGCAGACTACCTGAGCATCCGCTCCACACTGTTGCGCCGTCCGACCGCCTTGCCGCAGGAGGGCGTTACGGCAGGCGATCCCCCATGGGACAAGGCGGAATTGCGCCGTGACGGCGCCTCGTTCGACATGCCGTCGACCACCCATTTCGTCATCGTCGACGATGAGGGCAATGTCGCTTCGATGACGAGTTCGATCGAGAACGGCTTCGGCTCGAGGCTAATGACAGGCGGCTTCCTGCTCAACAACCAGCTTACCGACTTCTCCTTCGCACCGGAGGAGGATGGGCGCGCCGTCGCGAACCGCGTCGAGCCGGGCAAGCGGCCCCGTTCCTCGATGTCGCCGACGATCATCCTCAGGGATGGCAAGCCGATCTTCGCGCTCGGCTCGCCCGGCGGATCGAGCATCATTCCCTATGTCGCGAAGACCATCGTCGCTCTGGTCGACTGGAAGATGGACATCAGCCAGGCCATTGCCCTGCCGCATCTGACGAACCGCTTCGGCACCTACGATGTGGAGGCCGGGACATCGGCGGTGTCGCTTGTGAAAGACCTGGAGGCGCTGGGCTACAAGACCGCGGTGAAAGAGCAGAATTCGGGTCTGCAGGGCATCGCCATCACGGCGAACGGCATCGACGGCGGCGCCGATCCGCGCCGCGAGGGCATCGCGGTCGGCGACTGAGTGTCAGTTCGACGGCGAAGCCCCGACGTCGAGGGTCTTCAGAAACGCCGCCAGCGCGTTCTTCTCTCGTTCGGACAGCGTCAGGGGCTGCAATTCGCTCTCCCCCTTCGGCGGACGGGGCGCGGTCGCATAGTGCTCGATCACGTCTCCGATCGTCGCGATCTGGCCCGAATGCATGTATGGCGGGCGCGACACGGCCCCACGCAGCGACGGCGTCTTGAAGGCCCGGACCATGAGCGGGTCGTCCTTCGCCACGAAGCGCAGTTCGCCGCATTGCTCCGGCCTCGCATCGCTGTAGCGCCCGAGACAGTTGAACGGATCCGCGAGCGCCTTGGCGATACCGGCCGCACGCCCCACATCCTCCGGCAGGTCCGGCGGCTGAGGCACGCCGGTGTTGTGGAAATGGTCATCGGTGAAGCGCGGGCCGGCATGGCAAGTCACGCAGTTGGCGCGGCCGATGAAGAGCTTCAGGCCGAGCTTCTCGGTCTCGTCGAACGCGGCATCGCCTTGCGGCGTCTCGCCTGCCGCGAACGCCTTCGCAAACCGGTCGAAGCGCGTCTCTTCGTGGCGGATAGAGCGCTCGAAGGCAGCGAGCGACTTGCCGATATTGGCGAAGACGGCGTCGATCTCCGCACGTTTCGGTTCGGAAATCGCCTCCCATGCCGTCCGCTCCGCGGCAGAGCCAAGCGGGCCGGCATTGGGTGGAACATCCGAGAGATCGGGCAGTGGCCCGAAGATGCGTTCGTAACGTTCGTTCAGCGATGCCGAAATGAAATGCGCATAGGCCGTGCGGTTGCCGGCATGTTCACGAGCATCCTCCAGCGGTCCGAGCGCCTGCGCCCAGAGACTGTCCTTGCGGCCATCCCAGAACTGCCACGGGCTCCAGGCAACGCCTGCCAGCGGCATGGTCCGGCGATCCGTCACTCCCACGCCGCGGGCGAGCGGCAGGTCATCCTGGAACTGCCGGTCGACCTGGTGGCAGGTCGAGCACGACACGTCACCGTGACCGGACAAGCGCGGCTCGAAGAACAGCGTCGCGCCGAAGGCGGCGGCGAGCCGATCGTCGGCGAAACGGTTCGACGGATCGGCAGGCAGCGGCGGCAAGGCGTCGAGCGACAGCGAGGCGATCGTCGCTCTCTCCGTTTCCGAGAACTCCTCGCCGGAGCACCCGGCAATGATGCCGAGCCCAGCGATCGCAATGCCGGAAAGCGCACCCCGGAAGGCGCTAGAGGCTGAGATTGAACGTGACATCGTCCTCTCCGGCCGCCGCCTTGACGTGAAGCCTGAACTCCCACCAGCCGGACATGTTGAAGCGCACGCCCTCGATCCGGTAGCGCCCCTCGCCCAGCGAAGCCGTGACCCGCGGCGCCGTCGGCAGGCCGTGTCCATGCTGCGGCATGCCACCGTCGACCGACATCTGCGCGTCCTCGACCGGTTCTCCGCCCGGTGTCTTTACCGTCACGATCCAGCTGTGCAGCGAATTCCGCTCGAAGGCCGGATTCTCCGGCGCGATCTCGACCGCAAAAAGGCCTTTGACGGTCGTCCTGCTCCGCGAGAGGTCGAGATCCGACGGCGGTGCCATGGCGATCATCATATAGGCGATCACCGCCAGCACGATAGCCAGCAGAACTGCGGAAATGACGATGACCTTGCGGCTGCGCAGCATCAGATGTTCTCCTCTTCATCACTGCCCAAACAGGTTGGGGCTTCCGGTTACTGGAAGGTCAAGCGCCTTTTTGCGGACCTTGTCGCCGGACCTTCGGAACCCTTATAGACGTCGCGACGAAGGGAGAAGCGAATGGATCGCAAGGGCGTCGCCTCGGTGGGAGAATGCATGCTGGAACTGTCCGCGCGCCCGGACGGCGCGTGGACACTCGGCTATGCCGGCGACACGTTCAACACGCTGTGGGCGATCCGGGCGCTGACGCAGTTGCCGTGCGATTATGTCTCCGCCTTCGGCGACGACCCGTTTTCGGCCAAGCAGACTTCGTTCTTCGCCGAGGCCGGGATCGGCGTGGCGGCAAGCCCGGTGATCCCAGGCGCGCGGCCCGGTCTTTACGCCATTACGCTGACGGGCGCGGAGCGATCCTTCACCTACTGGCGCAGCGACGCAGCGGCGCGGCAGCTGGCATCCGATGGCGGAAAGCTGGCGAAAAGCCTTGAAGATCGAGCGCTTGTCTACTTTTCCGGAATCACCCTGGCAATTCTGGAACCCGGCGCGCGATCGGTCCTGCTCGCCGCGATCCGCGCTGCGCGCGCGGCCGGCAGCCTCGTCGCCTTCGACCCCAACTACAGGCCCCGCATGTGGCTGTCGTCGGATGAGGCCCGGGCGACGATCGCGGAGGCGATCTCCATCACCGACATCGCCCTACCGACCTTTCCCGATGAGCAGGCCCTCTTCGGCGACGTTGATCCCGAAGCCACGGCGGAGCGCCTGAGACGCGCCGGCGTGAGGGAGATCGTGGTGAAGAACGGAGCCGATCCGGCCCTGGTGGTGGACAGGTCGGATTCCTATCTGGTCCCCGCGCTTCGCGTCGATGCGGTGGATACGACCGGCGCCGGCGACAGCTTCAACGGCGGCTACCTCGCGGCGGTGCTGGACGGGCGGTCGCCGCTGGACTCGGCCGCGCTGGCGCATCGCGTCGCCGCCACCACCGTGCAGGTTCGCGGCGCGCTGGCGCCCTACCAAACCTTGCGTATTGCGGCTGGTCTTGGTTGATACCATCTGAGTTTGACATGCGGATCGATACCGGGCGCGATAGTCTACTCAACACGGCACTCATCGGCTCACTGGCGATAGCGGGTGTGGTCGGGCTTCTGGCGGCGGTGACGCCCTTCATTGATCATGGCAGCGTTGTCTCGTCGCAGACTGAGCCAGTGACAGTGATCTCCGTCGCCAGCAGAAAAGGAGGCGCTTCATATTTCGTCAGATTCGATGACGGTAGAACGGTGGTGCTGCGTGGACCGACTCTGCCACTCTACCCTGCGGGCAGTTCGATCACGGTCACGATCGACCGGTACGCCGACGGAACGATCAGACACACGTTACCGAGATAGTCACGCCAGCCTGAACCGGTACTCCGTCACATGCCGGTAGCGGTCGCCGGGCCAGAGGATCGCCTGGGGGAAATACGGACGGTTGGGCGAATCCGGCCAAGCCTGTGCCTCTAGGCAGAACCCTGCCCAGGCCTTGTATTTCCGCCCCTGCAGCCCGGACACCTCGCGCGCGACCTTGTGGCCGGCATAGAATTGCACGCCGGGCTCCGTGGTCCACATCTCCATCTCGACGCCCGAAGACGAGCCCTGCGCCCAGGCCGCCTGTCTGAGCGGTCCACGGTGAGAGGAGAGGCAGAAATTGTGGTCGTAGACTACCTGCTCGCCAGCCTTCTCCAATCGGATGGGACGGGAGAGCTGGAAGTCGAAATCGGTGCCTTCGACGGGCTCCACGATGCCCGTAGGGATGAGTTCCGCGTCGACAGGCAGGTAGGCGCCGGCGTTGATGACAAGGCGATGGTCGAGGATCGAATCCCAGCCGCCGTCGTCCAGGTTGAAATAGGAATGGTTCGTGAGGTTGCACAGCGTCGGCTGGTCGGTCGTCGCCGACAGTTCGATCGACAACGTGCCGGGCAGCTTGAGCCGGTAGGTGCAGATGATGTCGAGATTGCCCGGAAAACCCATGAACCCGTCGGGGTCGAGCAGCCTCAGCGTGATGAAGTCACTGCCGCGCATTTCAAGCGACCAGACGCGCTTGCCGGTGCTCTTCGACCCGCCATGCAATGTATGCTTGCCGAGAAAATTCGTGTCGGCCTGGAAGCGCTGGCCGTCAATGATGAATTTGCCGTTGGCGATGCGGTTCGCGTAACGCCCTGCGATCGCGCCGAAATAGGGCGACGAGACCGGATAGTCGTCGAAGCGGTCGAAGCCCAGCACCAGAGGCGCCGTATGCCCCTCGAGGCGCAGATCCTGCAGGACCGCGCCCCATTCCATGACGGTGGCGGTCAGCCCGCCACCGGAAATGTGGTAGCGATGGACGGTCTCGCCTTCCGCGGTTGTCCCGAAGACCTCGCCTTCCATCGCTCTCCCCGCTACTTCAGGCCGCCGATGCAGACATATTTGGTATCGAGATAGTCCTCGATGCCCTGGTGCCCGCCTTCCTTGCCGAGGCCGGATTCCTTGACGCCGCCGAACGGCGCCTCAACCGTGGTGATCAGGCCTTCGTTGATGCCGACCATGCCGTATTTCAGCCCCTCCATCACCCGGAAAGCGCGGTTGAGCGAGCCGGTATAGGCGTAGGACGCAAGGCCGAACTGGGTGTCGTTTGCAAGCTGGATCGCCTCCTCCTCGGTCTTGAAGCGGAAGACGGGGGCCAGCGGGCCGAAGATCTCTTCCTTCATGAACATCATGTCGGGCTTCGCCTCGGCGATCACCGTCGGCTGGAAGAAGGAGCCGCCGAGCTCGTGGCGCTTGCCGCCGGCCACGACCTTGCCGCCCTTGGCAGTCGCGTCCTGGATGAATTCTTCGACCTTCTCGACCGCCTTCTCGTCGATCAGCGGTCCCTGCTGCGTGCCCGCGTCGAGCCCGTTGCCGACCTTGAGTGTGTTCGAGGCGGCCGCCAGCTTCTCGACGAAGGCGTCGTAGACGCCCTCCTGCACGAAGAAGCGGTTGGTGCAGACGCAGGTCTGGCCCGAATTGCGATACTTGGCGACCATAGCCCCCTCGACGGCACGGTCGATGTCGGCATCGTCGAAGACGAGGAACGGCGCATTGCCGCCAAGCTCCATCGACACCTTTTTCACGGTCGCTGCACACTTCTCCATCAGGATCTTGCCGACTTCGGTCGAGCCGGTGAAGGTCAGCTTGCGCACCAGCGGATTGGCGCAGATCTCGTCGCCGATCTCGCCGGCCGAACCGGTGACGATGTTAACTACGCCCTTCGGAAAGCCGGCCTCCTCGCAGAGCGCGCCCCAGGCGAGGCCCGAATAAGGCGTCTGCGAGGCGGGCTTCACCACGACCGTGCAGCCGGCGGCGAGCGCCGGGCCGATCTTGCGCGCGAGCATGGAGGACGGAAAGTTCCACGGCGTGATTGCCGCCACGACGCCCACCGGCTCCTTGGTCACAAGGATGCGGCGCTCGGCCCACGGGCTCGGCACCGTGTCGCCATAGGTGCGACGGCCTTCCTCGGCGAACCACAGGATATAGGCGGCCGAAATGGCTATCTCGCCTTTGGCCTCGGTAAGCGACTTGCCCTGCTCCATCGTCAGCAGTTCGGCCAGAGCATCCTGGTTCTCCAGGATCAGGTCGTGCAGCTTCCGCAGGAGTTTGGACCGGTCGTTGGCGGTCGTCTTCCTCCAGCTCTCGAAGGCGGTCTGCGCCGCCTCGATGGCGCGGCGCGTCTCGGCCTTGCCGGATTTCGGCACGGTGCCGATCTTCAGCGTCGTCGCAGGATTGGTGACGTCGATCGTCGCTCCTGAATCCGCCTGGATCCATTCACCGCCGATTAGATTGGCCTGGCGCATGTAGTGGCTGGTCTTCTGGAGCATTTCGTGGCCTCCTGCCGCCGCTCAGAGGGCAGCAATCTGTTTGATTTCGTTCAGCAATACGCTGTCGACGGAAATGCCGTCGCGCCTCAGCCGCGCACGCATCTCATGCCGTCTCGCACCAGGTACGCGCGCGCCGTCGACCTGCATGATGGCCTCGGCCATCTCCGCAAACCGGCCCAAGGCTCTTACCCCACCGAAGGCTTGAGGATCAATCGCAATGATCGTCTGGCCGCTACCCGGAGGTCCGCCCACGGCGTTGAAGAACGAGGTCTGCTCATAGGCATAGTTGGCGCCTGTAAGCCCTGCGGCAAGCAGTTCCACCATAAGAGCAAGCGCGGTCCCTTTGGCGTCGCCGACCGGCACCATCGTGCCGGCCATGGCGGCCGAGGCGTCGGTCGTTGGCCTGCCGTCCCGGTCGAACGCCCAGCCTTCCGGGATTGGCTCCCCCTTCTGTTCGGCCGCCATGATCTTGCCGCGGGCGACCTTGGACAGGGACAGATCGATAACAATCGGAAAAGTGCCCTCCACCGGGCAAGCGAACGCGATCGGGTCTGTCCCGTAGAGGGGCGTCCGCCCGCCCCATGGCGATATGGAAGCTGGCGCATTCGCGAACATCAGCGCGATGAGACCGGCCTCGGCAAGCGCCTCGACGGCCAGTCCGGTAACGCCGGCGTGGTGGGAGCGAAAGATGCCGGCCACTGCGATGCCCTGGGACGTTGCCATGTCTCGCAGTTCCCTCGTCGCCAGATCGAACGCCGGGTAGGCGAAACCGCTGCCGGCATCGACATGAACTGCCGATGGTCTGGTCCGGACCAACTTCGGCACGGCATGGCCATCGACCTTCCCGGCACGCACCTGCGCGGCATAGGCGACGACGCGGCGCAGGCCGTGCCCGACCTGACCCACCAGCTCGGCCCCGACGAGCGCGTCCGCCACCAGGCCGGCATTCTCGATCGAGGTGTTGGACGCGGTCAGCGCCGAGGCGACGAGCGCGTGCGCGGCGTCGACCGGAACGATTTCCTGGGTCACGAATGGGGTCTCCGTTTGCGCGCGGCCAAGGTTGCGTCCTAACCGAACACGGCTTGCGCGATGGCAAGCCACATGGTCGTCGTGATGACCGCCATGGCCGTGCCGATCGTCATGCCGTTGGAGGCAAGCGCCTGGCCGGTGCCGAACTGTGTGGCGATCAGGTAGGAATTGACGCCGGCCGGCAGCGATGCGGCAGCGACCGCGACCTTGGCGGTCAAGGGCGGCAGGCCGAAGAGCCAGGCCGTGCCAAGCACGAGCGCCGGCATCAGGAAAAGCTTGATCAGCGCCAGCGCCGTACCGGCCTTCACGTTACGGGCGATGCCGTATTTGCGCAGGCTCAAGCCCAGCGCGAACAGCGCGACCGGGGCGGCGACGTCGGCGACCGCGTCCACCAGCCGGTTTACGAGGCCGGGCAGTTGAAGGCCCGACATACGGATCAGAAGCCCGGCAAGGACGCCGATGATCAGCGGGTTCGTGAACATCCGCCTGAGAAACGCGCGCAAGAGCAGGCCGAGCCTGAACTTCTCGCCATCCTCACGCCCCACGATCTCGAACAAGAGGATGGAGGCGGCGATCATGATCGGGAGATGGACCGAGAGCAGCAGCGACAGGGTCTCGAATCCTTCCTGGCCATAGACGCCGAGCATGAAGGGGATGCCCAGCAGAGCGATATTCGAGAAGGCTGCGGTGACGCCGCCGACCACCCCCGCCCTGGCGTCGCGCCCGAATCCCTTGACGATCAGGATCTGACCGGCCGCCCAGGTCACGACCGCGGCCGAGAAATAGGCGCCCCAGAAGGCCCAAGGGGCAGCACCGTGGAAATCAGCCCCCAGCATGGTGCGGAACAGGAGCAGTGGTAGCGCCACGCCAACGGCGAACTCGGCCACGGCGTCTCCGACCTCGACCCTCAGATAGTTCGTCACGCCGGCCAGGTAACCGGCCGCGACGAGGCCGAAGACGAACAGGACGGTTTCCACGACGGAGGACATGGGCCGGGTTTAGGCGAGCCGCCCGCCGGGCGCAATCGGCGCAAGCCGGCCGTGTCGGCTGGTCCAGCGAGCCGGGCGCAGGTCGGCGGTGAGCCGATTGTCTTTGATTCCGGCCGTCCGACCCTATATCGATGCGGACCGACAGGGGGTTGCATGCTGAGATGTCTGATACTTGCGCTGGCTCTGTTCGCAGCGACCGCGGCCGGCGCGACGGAGGCGGGGTGGGCGCTTCTGCGGGATGGAGGGCATGTGGTGCTGCTGCGCCATGCCTTCGCTCCCGGCTCCGGTGAGCCGGCCAACTTCGACATCGAGAAGTGCAACACCCAGCGCAATCTCTCCGATGCCGGGCGGCAGCAGGCGCGCAAGCTGGGCGCGCTCTTCGCAGCACGAGCCGCTCCCGTCGAGCGCGTGCTGACCAGCCGCTGGTGCCGCACCAAGGAAACGGCGCGACTGGCCTTCGGCACGGACGATGTGGAGGCATTCCACGCTCTCGACCCGTTCGCCCCGGATTCTCCGGAAAAGGACGCTCAGTCGAGGGAGGTTCTCGACGAGGTCCGCGCCTGGAGCGGCTCCGGCAACATGGTGATGGTCACCCATCTGGAGAACATCGCGGCGTTGACCGGGGAAAACGCGCGCGAAGGCGAGGCCGTCATCGTCCAGTTGCGTGACGAAGGCCTGCACGTGCTCGGCCGCATCAGGTTCTGACCGCCTCGCTCAGCCCGACAGGAGAGCGTCGACGTCCGCCCGCCTCGGATAGCTGGCGCGGCCTCCACTGCCGGCGCATTTGAGCGCGGCGGCGGCATTGGCATAATGGATCGCGGCCTCTTCGCTTTCGCCCTCGGCGAGCTTCAGCGTGAAGGCGCCGTGCCAGACGTCGCCCGCGCCGAGCGTCTCTACTGCGGCTACGGCAACCGTCGGGACGCTACGCACCTCGCCTCCGTCGAGCCACAACACACCCTTCGCACCGTCCGTCGCGCAAACCCAGGCTCCGGTGGCACGCGCGGCCTCGCGTAGTCCCTTCGCAAGGTCGGAATGACCTGCATAGTCGCGCAAGCCTTGTGCCGAGAAGGCGATGTGCGAGGCAAGCAACAGCGCTTCCTCTGCCAGCGCGATCGGCGCCTCGGCGTCCAGCACGCCCGGGACGCCGCGTTCCCTCGCGCGGCCGAGCACTGCGGCGCCGCATTGCGGCCAGCGTGTGTCCGACAGGGCGGCATCGAATAGGCCGAGGTCGGCAGCTGCCAGCCATTCCGCGCCGAAGGAGATATCCATGTCGCGATAATTGACGATCTGCCTCTCGCCCGCCGCGTCGATGAAGACCGCCGAGAAAGACGACTTCCGTCCCGCAAAGCGGCGCACCAGCGCGCAGTCTACCCCCTCGACTTCCAGCCCGGACACGATCATGTCGGCGACGGCGTCGTCGCCGAGACGCGCGGCAAGGCGGGCGTGGCCGCCGAGCCGCGAGATCGCGACCGAAGCGTTGGCCGCGTTGCCGCCGCCCGTCATCCAGGCGTCCTTCGCCCGGTATTTCTCGGCGCGGCGCGGCATCTCGTCGAGTTGGTAGACGAAATCGATGACCGCGACGCCCGCGCACAGGATTGTCGTCATTGAGAAACCGCCAGCTTGATCGTCCGCCTCGTCGCGGACCGGTCCAGACTATCTTCTTTGGCGCCGGCCGGCGAAGCGATTTCCTCCCGCTGCGGAACAGGGTCGGCGGGTTCCGCCGTCGCCCGTGCTCCGGTAAGAGGCAAGGGCAAGGGGCAGCCGGACATGAAACTCGTTCACATCTCCGACATTCACATCAATGCCGACCCGATCGCGGGACAGAACTCGGTCGCCGCCTTCGAAGCCTGTCTCGCCCACGTAGCGAAGCGGCATGCCGATGCCGAGGCGGTGGTAATCTCGGGCGACCTCACCCATCACGGCAGGCGCGAGGCGTATCTGAAGCTGCGCGAGATTCTTGACGCGTCTCCGCTCGAGCCGATCCTGATGATCGGCAATCACGACCACCGGGAGACCTTCAAGGAGATTTTCCCCGACGCGCCAGTGGACGCTGACGGCTACATCCAGCACGTCCGAGAGATTGGCGGCCATCGTCTGATCTTCCTCGACACGAACCTTGCCGGCAACCACAGCGGCCGCCTCGGGCCGAAGCGCCTCGCCTGGCTGTCGGCCCGACTCGGGGAAGCCGAACGGGAGCGCAAGCCGGCGCTCGTCTTCCTGCACCATCATCCGGTGCAAATCGGTGTGCTCGCCACCGATATCCTGGCGCTGGTTCAGAAGAAGGAGTTCGCCGCGGTCCTGCGCCGCCACCGCGACACGATCCGCCACGTCTTCTTCGGCCACTGCCACATGTCGCTATCGGGCTCGATCGAGGGCGTCCCCTTCTCCGCCCCGCGCTCGACCAGCCATCCTGGCTGGCCGGAATTCGAGGGACGCCTCGCCTACGGGCATGGCCCGATCGAGCCGAGCTACAACCTCGCCTTGATCGGCGACACGTCCGTGGTGATCCACACGATCGAATACCGGCTGGACGACCGGATCGAATGGGAACCGCTCACGGGCGGAGAAGCCGGAACCGTTACGGTGCCGCCGGGACCGTGAAAGGACGAACCTCGTCCGGCTGAGTGACGCCTGACGACAGGCGGGAGGGGGTTCCCGAAGTCCCATCCGGCGGCCTTTTCCAACAGGTGTCGGCCCGTACGTTCCCAAGGCGCGGCGATTTCGCCCTTCCACTTTGGGGCGAAAACGACTAGAGCCTGCAAAGCTATCGCCATCGACCGACCCAAAGAGGTACAGCTTGACGACGACATTCGAAAAGGTCGCGGACCTGATCGCGGAAACGACCGAGATCGATCGCGACAAGATCACGCCGGAAAGCCACACGATCGATGATCTCGGCATCGACAGCCTCGATTTTCTCGACACGGTCTTTGCGATCGACAAGGAATTCGGGATCAAGATTCCGCTCGAGAAGTGGACGCAGGATGTGAACGAAGGCCGCGTGTCGACGGAAGAATATTTCGTTCTCAAGAATCTGTGCGCGAAGATCGACGCCCTGGTTGCGGCCAAGAAGGCGGCCTGACCTCACAAAGCTTGACGGTGCCGCATCCATTGCCGCACATGAGCGCACAATGAGCGCTCGCGACGTCGTCATCACCGGCATTGGCCTGGTCTCCTGCCTCGGCGAAGGCGCCGAGGTGCACTGGAAGGCCTTCGAGACCCCTTCCCTGCCGCCGCCGATCGATTCGGAGCGATTCGCTCCCTACACGGTGCACGCCCTCCCCGAAATCGACTGGACGCTGCAGATCCCCAAGAAGGGCGACCAGCGGCAGATGGAACTGTGGCAGAGGCTCGGCGTCTATGCGGCGGGACTGGCCCTCGACGATGCCGGGCTCAAGTCCAACGAGACACTTTGCACGACGATGGACATGATCGTGGCCGCCGGCAGCGGCGAACGCGACAAGGAAGTCGACGAGAACATCCTTGAGGCAACGCTAACGCGAAACGACGCCGAGGCGTTGATCAACGAGAAGCTGACCAACGATCTGAGGCCAACGCTCTTTCTCGCCCAGCTGTCGAACCTGCTCGCCGGCAACATCTCGATCGTCCACAAGATCACCGGTTCGTCCCGTACCTTCATGGGAGAGGAAGGCGCAGGCGTATCCGCCCTGCAGACCGCAGTTGCCCGGCTGGCATCGGGCCAGTCGACGCACACGCTCGTCGGCGGTGCGTTCCAGACGGAGCACCCCGACAAGCTCCTCGCTTACGAGTTGGGCGGATACCTCCACCGCGGCCCATGGCAGCCGCTGTGGGACCGGCATGCTGCGGGCGGCGGTGTGATTACGGGCTCCGGCGGAGCATTTCTGGTGCTGGAGACGCGCGAGCAGGCGCAGGCGCGCGGCGCGCGCATCTATGCGGTCGTCGACAAAGTCGCCTCGTCGCTTTCGTCCCGCGCCGACGGAAAGCTGGCGCGGGACATAGCGGCCCTTGTGGAGGCGCTTGGCGCAGAGCCCGGCCGCCTGATCATTTCGGGCGCTTCCGGTGCCCCGAGACCGACGCTTGCCGAGCAACAAGCGCTGGCGGCCCATGCCCTGCGCGGCTTCTCTGGCTTGACCGGTCATCTCAAGGAGGCCCAGCTTCCATTCGCCGTCGCGCTCGCGGCACTGTCGCTCTCCAACGGCCGCGCCCCGGGAGCGATATCCGATACCGAAACATCGTATGACGGGACGCCGGACGTCGTGCTTGCCACGGCCATCGGCCATCATCGCGGGGAAGGTGCTGCCCTCCTACGAAAGGCTTGAGGACCACAATGAGCCGATACAAGGATCATCTCGGGCGCCCGCTCATCGCCGTCACCGGCATGGGTGTTGTCACGTCGCTTGGAGCCGGCAAGACGGAAAACTGGTTGAAGCTGACCGCCGGCGCGTCGGGCATCCATGCGATCACGCGGTTTCCGGTCGATCATCTGAAGACCACGATCGCCGGCACGGTGGATTTCCTGCCCGGCAGCGACAAGGGCATGTATGCCCTCACCTACGAATTGGCGGCGAGCGCCGGCCAAGAGGCGATCTCCGAGGCGGGTATCGGCTCGGACTTCGGCGGCCCGCTGTTCCTGGCCTCGCCGCCCGTCGAGCTGGTGTGGGCCGACCGACTCGCCATGTACCGAAGCGTGAACGAGGGCAGCGGCTACCAGCGCCTGCTCGAAGCCGCGCGGGCCGGCAATGGCGCCTCAATCTTCGACGAGGCGCTGTTCGGCACCGTCGCCGACCGCCTCGCGGTCCTGTTCGGCACGCGCGGCCTCCCCATCACCACCTCGACGGCCTGCGCATCCGGCGCGACCGCGATCCAGCTCGGTGTCGAGGCGATCCGGCGCGGCGAATGCGACCGGGCGCTGGCAATCGGCGCTGATGGCTCCGCGAGCGCGGAATCGATGGTGCGCTTCTCGCTTCTGTCGGCCTTGTCGATGCAGAACGAGACACCGGAGCGCGCCTCCAAGCCTTTCTCGCGCGATCGCGACGGCTTCGTGCTCGCCGAGGGCGGCGCGGCCCTGGTGCTCGAGTCGCTGGAAAGCGCCGTCGCGCGCGGCGCCACCGTGTTGGGCATCATGCGTGGATGCGGCGAGAAGGCGGACGACTTCCACCGCACACGCTCGAAGCCCGACGGCTCGCCCGCCATCGCGGCGGTGAAGCTCGCCCTCGACGACGCCGGCGTTTCCGAGGACGAGATCGGCTACGTGAACGCGCACGGCACGTCGACACCGGAAAACGACAAGATGGAGCATCTGTCACTGTCGACCGTGTTCGGGCCCAGGATCAGGTCTGTTCCGGTCTCGTCGAACAAGTCGATGATCGGCCACACCCTCTCCGCCGCCGGCGCGATCGAAGCGGTGTTCTCGCTCATGACCATGCGCGAAGGCGTGCTTCCGCCGACAATCAACTACGACCATCCCGATCCGGCGATCGATCTCGACGTCGTGCCGAACGTCAAGCGCGAGGCCGATGTCTCGACGGTGCTGTCGAACTCGTTCGGTTTCGGTGGCCAGAACGCTTGCCTTGTCATGGCGCGCGAACCCGTCTAAGCGGCGCGGTCAAGTCCCGAACCGTCGCAGGAAACCGCACGAAGACATGCGCGCATTGCAGCTCGTCGCCGACCGCCGCATCGAGGCCGTCGACATCGCCCCGCCCCCGCCGCCCGCCCCCGGCGAGGCGACCGTTGCGATCAAGGCCGTCGCGCTGAACCATATCGACGTCTGGGGCTGGCGCGGCATGGCCTTCGCCAAGCGCAAGATGCCGCTGGTGGTCGGTGCCGAAGCCTGCGGGGTTGTCGAGGCGATCGGCGAAGGCGTGACAGGCTTGGCGCCCGGTCAGCTCGTCGCGATCTACGGCGCGCGCACCTGTGGCCATTGCAAAGCCTGCCGCGAGAAGCGCGACAATCTCTGCGAGAACGTCGAGGGCGTGCACGGCTTCCACCTCGACGGCTTTGCGCAGGAGCGCATGAACATCGCCGCGCGCCAGCTGATTCCTGCTCCGGCGGAAGTAGACGTAACAGCTGCCGCCGTGACACCGATCACCTTCGGCACGGTCGAGCACATGCTGTTCGACAACGCGAAGTTGGAGGCCGGCGAGACCATACTCGTGCATGCCGGAGGCTCGGGCATCGGCACGGCCGCGATCCAGCTCGCCAAGCTTGCCGGCGCGACCGTGATCACGACGGTCGGCTCCGATGCCAAGATGGAAAAGGCCAGGGCGCTCGGCGCCGACCACGTCATCAACTACCGCGAGGACAGGTTCGAGGGCGTCGTGCGCAAGCTGACCGGAAAGAAGGGCGTCGACGTCGTCTTCGAACATGTCGGCGCCGACACCTGGGCCGGATCGATGCTGTCGATGAAGAAGGGCGGCCGGCTCGTCACGTGCGGCTCGACTTCAGGCGTCTCGACCACGATCAACCTGATGCAGCTCTTCCAGCAGCAATTGCGCATCATCGGATCGTTCGGCTGCCGGATCGAGAACATGGCGACCGTCATGGCGAAGCAAGCCACCGGCAAGGTGCATCCGGTCATCGATTCCGAGGTGGATTTCGATCATCTCGACGACGCGCTGGCGCGTATGGAGAGCCGCGACGTCTTCGGCAAGATCCTGCTGCGGAACGCCTGAGCCCATGAAGCTCTCCGCCCTGCCCGGCCGCATCGCCCGCTCGCTTGCCTTTCGTACTCGCCGCGCCAACCACTGGTTGGTCGCCAAGATCGTATTCACGACATTCGCACTGCTACAGAAACTACCGGCCGACAGAGCGCTTAACGTGTCAGACCGCCTCGCGCGCCGCGTCGGGCCCTGGACCAGCCGCCACCGCATTGCGATGGACAATCTTCGTCGGGCCTATCCGGAGAAGAGCGAGGCCGAATGCCGGGAAATCGCGCTCGACATGTGGGGCAACATGGCCCGGCTTGGGGTCGAATATGTCTTCCTCGACAAGCTCTACGACTTCGACGCGGAACAGCAGACGCCCGGCCGTGTCGAATTCAAGGGCGGCGAGGTTTTCACGGAGATGCGCAAGCGACGCAGACCGCGCATCTTCTTCACCGCACATACCGGGAACTTCGAGATGTTCCCGATCGCGGCCTCGTCGCTGGGCATGACGGTCGCGTCGCTCTTTCGCGCCCCCAACAACCCGTTCATCGCCCAGGAGATCAGCCAGAGGCGCAAGATCTCCGGCAACCGCATGGTTCGTTCGAAGGCGGGCGCGGCGTATGTGCTTGCGCGCATTCTCCACAACAAGGGCAACGTCGGCGCGCTCGTCGATCAGAAGTTCAGCAAGGGCATCCCGACGACCTTCTTCGGCCGCAGCTGCGAGACGAGCCCGCTCGTGCCGCGGCTCGCACGGCAGTACGATGCCGAGATCTATCCAGTCCGCTGCATACGCCTGCCGGACAACCGCTACCGTCTCGAACTGTGCGACAAGATCGAGCCGCCGCGCGACGCCCGCGGGCAGATAGACGCCGACGCCTTATGCCAGATGATCAACGACATCGTCGAAGGCTGGGTGCGGGAATATCCGGGGCAGTGGATGTGGTTCCACCGCCGGTGGGGCTGACGGGCTCGACGTCGCCGGCCGATCAGCTTCCGTAATAGTTCATCACGGCGTGCCGGGCCTCTGCGAAGAACAGCCAGCGTTCGGTCAGCGTTCCCGCGAAGAAGGCCAGCGCCGCGATGGCCGAAAGGATCGCGGCGACCCCCGGCGGCGTGCCTGCAATCGCCGTGAGCAACAGAAGCACCGCCGGCACCGCGCCGCCGACGATCAGCGCGACCCGGCGCAGCTTGGCCGCATGCTTGCGCGCCACCCGGAATCCCATCTCGTTGGTCAGGTAGTTGCCGTTCATGTGCGGGCGCTCAAGCAGGCGCACCTTGCCGATCGGACCGAGGCCCGTCGCCGTTTCCGGCGTGGACAGTTGCTCAAGTGCGCCCAGGCGCGACCACCAGCGCAGCTTTACGCCCCACGCTCCGACCAGTGCGGCAACGGCGAGGAGAGTTAGCCAGGCTGCCTCGCCTCCCCCGAATGTGGAGAACAAGCCCGCCAGCGTAAGCCCGCCGGCCAGTGCGAAGGCGAGGTAGCAGGTGGGCGTCCATGCCGTGTTCCAGGCCTGCACCGAGCGCAGGGAGGCATAGATCATTGCCGTGCAGTAGACAGTGATGCCGCACAGGAGCGCTCCGAGAATGCCTGGCAGAAGCAAGTAGCGCCCGCTCCAGAGCGAGGCGATCGCGTTGACGGCGAGCGGGATGAAGGTCAGCACCGCCATCACGCCCTCGCGAGACAGCCAGCTCGACCGCCATTGCGAGAAGGCGCGCCAGGCGCGCTGCGGATTGCCGAGATGGAGCGTCGACGAGGACAGCCCGCCCGCGATCAGCAGCAGCGCCACGATATGCGCGGCCTTCGTCGCGGTAGCCGACGGATCGAGCAGCCCGAGGCCGAGCATGGCCGCGAGGCCATAGCCCAGCCCTGACAATGTGGTGAAGAGAATGATCGACGGCGCGGGATGCATGTTCAGATGCGGTCCAGCATGCCGTCGAGCCAGGCGAAGAAACCCCGCGCGCCATCGGTGTTCTCGGCAAGCGGGATCGCGCTTGCGAGCGATTTTCGCGGTCTGGGCGGCAGATATTTGTTCACGGGCCGCGTGCCCTGCTCTGGCATTAGGTCGGTGCCGCCGCGTTCTGAGACCATGATCGAGACATTGGACTGCGGATCGGCGAAATCGCCGTAGTGCCGGGCATTTGCCGGACAGGTCCGCACGCAGGACGGCACGCGGTCGATCTCCTGCAGCGTCTCATTGTAGATGCGGTCGACGCACAGGGTGCATTTCTTCATCACGCCGGCAGCCAGGTCCATCTCGCGCGCGCCGTAGGGGCAGGCCCAGGCACAGAGACCGCAGCCGATGCACTTGTCCTCGTCGACCAGCACGATCCCGTCGGCGGAGCGCTTGTAGGAGGCGCCCGTCGGGCAGACCGTGACGCAGGGCGCGTCCTCGCAGTGCAGGCAGCTCTTTGGGAAATGGACGATACGCGCATCGCCCGCCTCTCCGACGATCTCGCCCCCCTCCGGCACGACCTCGAAGGTATGGATCCGGTTCAGGAATGTGCCGGAGACCGCGGATCCGTAAGGCTCCTGGTCTGACAGCGCAGCGCCGTAGCCGCCGGTGTTCCATTCCTTGCAGGAGATCACGCAGGCATGGCAGCCCACGCACACGTCGAGGTCGATCACGAGCCCGAGCTTCTTCGGCGTCGGCAGCGCGGGGAGCGAAGTCATCAATCCCACTCCTGTCCGTAGCGCAGTTCGGCCGGGCTGTCGTTGGCCGCACCGGCTCGTCCGACAGACGCGAAGGCCGGCCTCGACACTTGATCCGGTTCCGCCTTCTCGATCCTGACCCTGAGATCGTACCAGGCAGCCTGGCCGGTCACCGGATCCGAATTCGACCAGCGCATGCCGTCGCCCTTGGGAGGCAGAAGCTCGTGTATCAAATGGTTGAGCAGGAAGCCGCGATTGCTTTCGGGCGCATCCTTCGCCAGCCCCCACGCGCCCTTGCGCTTGCCGATCGCGTTCCAGGTCCACATGGTGTCGCGGTTGACTGCGTCCGAGCGTGCGATCTCCACCTTGATCCGCCCGTGATGCGAGATGATCCAGGCCCAGTCGCCCGTGGCGAGCCCGACCTCGTCGCAGATCGCGCCAGGCACATACATCACGTTGCGCGTGTGGATCTGGCGCAGCCAGGCGTTCATCGATCCCCACGAATGATACATCGACATCGGCCGCTGCGTGATCGCATGGTAGGGATAAGCCTCGCGGTCGACACCCGCCTCTTCCAGCGGCCGGTACCAGGCGGGCAGCGGGTCGAACGCCATGTCCAGCCGCTCACGATGCGTCTCGGGCGCGAACGGCTCGCGCAGGCCCTGCGCCGAGAGCCGGAACTTCTGGCAGATCTCGCTGTAGAGCTGGAAGGTGACAGGCTGCGGCGTGTCGAAGAACCCCATCTTCACCGCGAAATCCTGATAGGCGCGGTTGGCGTGCTTGTAGAACTGCGCCTCCAGCGGGATGTGGGCCGAAAAGAACGCGCCGTTCTCGATGTAGCGCTTCAGTTGGTCCGGGTTCGAGGCTCCTCGCCCCACGCGGTCGCCGCCTGCCCCGCGAAATCCCGCCAGCGGCCCAATGCCCGGCCGGCGCTCGTGCCGGACGATGTAGTCGGCAAAATCCTTGTAGAGCGGCACGCCGCGATGGTCGACAAACCCCGGCAGCTTCAGCCGGCCGGCAAGGTCGATCAGCACCGACTGGAAGCCGCGCACGTCGCGATCGGGCTCCACCACTGGCCAGCGGATCGCGTCGTTAACCGCGTCAGGCTCAGAGATCGGCCGGTCGAGCAGCGAAATGCAGTCGTGCCGTTCGAGATAGGTCGTGTCCGGCAGGACGAGATCGGCATAGGCGACCATCTCCGACGCATAGGCGTCGCTGTAGATGATCCTGGGAATGACGTATTCGCCGGTCGCCTCGTCTCTGTCCTCCAGCATCTTGATGACGCCAGCCGTGTTCATGGACGAGTTCCAGGCCATGTTGGCCATGTAGAGGAACAGGAGATCGATCTTGTACGGGTCGCCGGCATGCGCATTGGCGATCACCATATGCATCAGCCCGTGAGCGGAGATCGGCGCGTCCCAGGAAAAGGCCTTGTCGATGCGGGCCGGATCGCCGTCCGGGCCGATAAGCAGGTCTTCGGGGCCTCGCGGGAAGCCGAGATGCGGGCCGGACAGCGGCTTGTTGGAGCCGAAATGTTCCGCTCTTCCGTGTGGCGTCGGATGCGCCTCGACCGGCTTGGGATAGGGCGGCTCGAAGCGGAAGGCGCCAGGACAGTCGACCGCACCGATCAGCGCCTGCAGCACGTGGATCGCCCGCGCGGTCTGGAAACCGTTCGAGTGCGCCGAGATCCCGCGCATGGCGTGGAAGGACACCGGCCGGCCGATGAAGGACGGATGCCGCTCGCCGTTCATGTCGGTCCAGGGCTGCGCAATCTCGATCGCCTCCTCGAAGGCGACGTGTGCGATCTCCGAGGCCAGCCCCCTGATCACGTCCGCCGAAACGCCCGTCTCGCCCGCCACGTTCTCGGGCGCGTAGCGCTGGTCGAGATACCTTTCGGCAAGCAATTGGAACGACGGCACCGCAACGCGACCGTCCTCGAGCTCGAACCGACCCGACAAGGCCACCCGGGCTCCCTTGGTACCGGCAGCGACCACCCGCTCCGTCACGCTTTCCCACACGAGCGGCTTGCCCTCGCCGTCGCGAGCGAACAACCCGTGGTCCGCCGTTCCCGGCGCATCGACGACCAGCCATGGCGCGTTGGTGTAGCGCACGAGGAAATCGACATCGATCCTGCGCGCCTTTAGCAGTTCGTGGATCACCGACATGACCAAGAGACCGTCAGTGCCCGGCCGGATGCCGATCCAGCTGTCTGCCACTGAGGAATAGCCGGTGCGCACCGGGTTCACTGAGACGAAGCGCGCCCCGCGCGACTTGAGCTTCGACAGGCCGATCTTGATCGGATTGGAATCGTGGTCTTCCGCCACGCCGAACATGACGAACAGCTTGGTCCGCTCCCAGTCGGGCGAGCCGAACTCCCAGAACCCGCCGCCGAGCGTCATGATACCGGCGGCCGCCATGTTGACCGAGCAGAAGCCGCCGTGCGCGGCGTAGTTGGGCGTGCCGAACTGCTGCGCGAAGAAACCGGTCAGCGATTGCGATTGGTCGCGGCCGGTGAAGAAGGCGAATTTCTTCGGGTCGCGCGCCCTCACCTCGCCCATCCAGTCGACGGCGAGCGACAGCGCCTCGTCCCAGGAGATCGGCTTGAACTCGCCCGAGCCACGCGGCCCGGTCCGGAGCAGCGGCGAGGAGAGGCGCGCCGGGGCGTAGTGCTGCATGATGCCGGCCGAACCCTTGGCGCAGAGCACGCCCTTGTTCACCGGATGGTCTCGATTGCCCTCGATGTAGCGCACCTTGCCGTCCTTGATGTGGACGTCGATGCCACACCGGCAGGCACACATGTAGCAGGTCGTCTTGCGCACCTCGTCGGAGACGGGCTTGGAGAGCGCAAGGCGTGGTTCAGGACTCATCAGGCATTGCTCCCACGGCCGACTCTTATAGTCGAGCCGCAGTCGCGGCAAAGCCGTCCGGACGGCAAATCGTCGCGTTCGCTCCGAAGATCCTATTTCGAAACGATGATGCGGGTGTTGCCGGGCCCGATCTCGCGCACCAGCGAGTAGAACGTCTCAGCGTTCGCTGTGGCCAGCCGGACGCAGCCATGCGAGGCGGGCGTGCCGAGTCGGCTCACGGCCGTTGTACCGTGCACCGCATAGCCGCCGTGGTAGAACACCGCGAACGGCATCGGCGCCATGTCGTATTTGCGCGAATGCCACATGCGGTGCATGCGGTAAGGCCTCCACTGCCCGGCAGGCGTCACGTAGCCGCCGCGCGCGGTCGACACCTTCCAGGTGTAGATCAGCTTGCCGTGCTTCCTGACCGTCATGGTCTGCGTTGCGACATCGACATTGGCAACAAGCGTCGCCGCCTGAGCGACCGCCGGCAGACCGATTGTCACGGCAGCTGCCAGGAAAGCGCCGAATATGGTCGTTCTCATCATCATGAAATCCCCCATCCGAATGCCCACTCCAGGATTTCTAGTCGTCCGCGACTGAAGAGTGTATGAACAAGCGCACACAAACAGGTGAACGCACCGCGCGGTCAGGTTTTTCGCGGTTCTGGTCCAATCGCATTTCGCGCCTGAAACGAAACGCACCGCTTGCGCCGCGTTCGCCATCCCGCTCAAATCGCGTCATGAACGAAAAGACCTTCGACACCATCGATTCCCGCGCGGACGAGCTTGCGGCGCTGACGGCCGACCTGATCCGCTTCCCGACGATCAACCCACCCGGAGAGGCGTACACGCCCTGCGCCGAATATATCGGCGAACGCCTGCGCAAGCGCGGCTTCACGGTCGAATATGTCCGCGGAGTCGGCACGCCCGGCGACAACGACCGCTACCCGCGCACCAACGTCATCGCGCGTTTCGATGGACGCACCCCCGGCAAGACCGTGCATTTCAACTCGCACATCGATGTGGTGGAGGCAGGCGAAGGCTGGACGCTCGACCCGTTCGGCGGCGTGATCAAGGACGGCCGTGTCTATGGCCGCGGCGCCTGCGACATGAAGGGCGGGCTCGCCGCGTCGATCATCGCGGCCGAAGCCTATATAGACATGAACCCGGACTTCGCCGGCGCTATCGAGATTTCGGGATCGGTGGACGAAGAATCAGGCGGTTTCGGCGGCGTCGCCTATCTTGCCGAGAAAGGATATTTCTCGCCTCCCCGCGTGCACCACGTCATCATCCCGGAGCCGCTGAACAAGGATCGCATCTGCCTCGGACATCGCGGAGTCTGGTGGGCGGAGATCGAGACCAAGGGCCAGATCGCGCACGGCTCGATGCCGTTCCTCGGCGACAGTGCTGTTCGCCACATGGGCGCCGTGCTCGGCGCGTTCGAGGACGAACTCTTCCCTGCGCTCGACCGCAAGCAGACGCGCATGCCCGTGGTGCCTGAAGGAGCGCGGCGCTCCACCATGAACATCAATTCGATCCATGGCGGCCAGACCGACGACTATTTCCCCGGCTTGCCGTCGCCCAACGTTCCCGATTCCTGCAAGATCGTCATCGACCGCCGTTTCCTGCTGGAAGAGAGCCTCGAAGAGGTGAAAACCGAGGTGACGTCGATCCTGGACCGCCTGAAATGGGAGCGCCCGAGATTCGATTATCGCATGCGCGACCTGATGATCGTGCATCCGGGGATGACCGAGGAAGACGCGCCGGTGCCGCGGGCGATCGCCAGCGGGATCCGCCGAGTCTTCGGCCGCGATCCGCAATATGTCATCTCGCCCGGCACCTACGACCAGAAGCACATCGCCCGGATCGGCAAGCTGCACGACTGCGTCGCCTACGGCCCCGGCATCCTCGACCTTGCCCACCGACCGGACGAATGGGTCGGCATCGACGACATGGTCGAAAGCGCGAAGGTCATGGCGTACGGGCTGGATATCCTGCTGCATGGCGAGCCACGCGCCTAGGTTCCGCGAAGCGAGACCAAGTTCTTCCCCATAAACCATGAAATGAAATCTTCGTGCTTTTGTGCGAGGATCGGTTGCACGTGATTATTGCCGCAATTAGTTTGCCTTGGGGCGTAACAGGGGTTTCGATATGTTGGGCAAGCTCATAGCAAGTCTTTCGCTCGCGGCCATGGTCGCCGCTTTCCAGCCATCGGCCGCGGCCGCGGCCAAGGTGGTGGCGACGGTCAATCTGTCCTCGCAGACGATGACGGTCACGCATGGTGGGGTGGTGAAGTATCGCTGGCCGGTGTCCACCGCACGCAAGGGCAAGGTGACGCCGACGGGAAGCTGGTCGGCCAAGTGGCTGTCGAGGAACCACCGCTCGAGCCGCTACAACAACGCGCCGATGCCCTATTCGATCTTCTATTCCGGCAATTACGCGGTCCACGGCACCAACCAGGTGAGCCGCCTCGGCCGCCCGGCATCCTCGGGCTGCATTCGGCTGCACCCAGCCAACGCGGCAGTGCTGTTCTCGATGGCGCAGCGCGAAGGGCTGCGCAACATGAAGATCGTGGTGAGACGCTGACCGCCACAGCAGGCTTGCGCCCGCACGGTAGCGGCCCTGCGAAACTGCAATAAATCGCCGCCGCAACCCGTTGCGACGGCAAAAAATTCCGTTCCGGATCGGCGGCTTGGCACAAAGCCGATTTACTCGCGGCGTTTTTCGGGCTTCAATCCCGCGTCACACCATTCCGGAGCTTGCTTCCATGAAATCCTGGTCTTCCATTCTCGCAGCTGCCGCGATCGCACTCGCATCGTCGACGGCGGCCTTCGCCGCCCGGACGGATATCGTCGTGGGCCTGCCGCTGGAGCCGCCGCATCTCGACCCGACCGCGGGCGCGGCCGCCGCGATCGACGAGGTCGGCTATGCCAACATCTTCGAGGGGCTGACGCGCATCGGCTCGAAGGGCGAGGTGCTTCCGGATTTGGCCGAGAGCTGGACGATCAGCGACGACGGCAAGGTGTACACGTTCAAGCTCCACACCGGCGTGAAGTTCCACGACGGCACCACGTTCGACGCCGAGGACGTGAAGTTCTCGCTCGACCGCGCTCGCGCGGAGAATTCCACCAACGCGCAGAAGGCGCTGTTCGCGCAGATCGATACAGTCGAGGTCGTTGATCCGGCGACGGTCAAGATCACGCTCAAGCAGCCGCAGGGCGCGTTCCTCTACAATATGGGCTGGGGCGACGCGGTGATCGTGGCGCCGGAGAGCGCCGAGACCAACAAGGACAAGCCGATCGGCACCGGTCCGTTCAAGTTCGTCAACTGGGCCAAGGGCTCCTCGATCACGATCGAGAAGAATCCCGACTACTGGGGTGAGCCGGTCTATCTGGACAAGGCGGAGTTCCGCATAATCCCCGACGCCGCCGCGGCCGTCCCGGCGCTGCTTTCCGGCGACGTGCAGGCCTTTGCAAACGCGCAGCTCGGCGACGCCCTGCCGCAGATCGAATCCGATCCCCGCTTCAAGGTGGTGATCGGCTCGACGGAGGGCGAGACGATCCTTGCCATCAACAACAAGAAGGCGCCGTTCGACAAGCTGCAGGTTCGCCAGGCGATCTCCTATGCACTGGACCGCGACGAGATCATCAAGGGCGCCTCGTCCGGCCTCGGCACCCCGATCGGCTCGCACTTCTCGCCGGGCAACGCCGCCTATGTCGACCTGACCGGCACCTATCCGCACGACGTGGCGAAAGCGAAGGAACTGCTGAAGGAAGCCGGGCTCGAGAACGGCTTCAAGGCCACCATCAAGCTGCCGCCCCCGGCCTATGCCCGCGACGGCGGCCAGATTATCGCCTCCGAACTGAAGCAGATCGGCATCGAGCTGGAGATCATTCCCGTCGAGTGGGCGGACTGGCTGAAGCAGGTCTTCACCGACAAGGATTATGACCTGTCGATCGTCAGCCATGTCGAGCCCAACGACATCGGCATCTATGCCCGCAAGGACTACTATTTCCAGTACGACAATCCTGCCTTCGACAAGGTGATGGCCGACCTGGACGTCACCTCCGATGAGGCGAAACGCAACGAACTTTACGGCCAGGCACAGAAGATTCTGGCTGACGACGCGGTGAACGGCTTCCTGTTCCAGTTGCCCAAGGTCGGTGTTTGGGACGCCAAGATCGAGGGCATGTGGGAGAACACCCCCACACCGGCATTCGACCTGACCAAGGTCAAGTGGGTGGATTGACGGGATGTCTTCTCCCCGCTCACGGGGAGAAGATGCCGACAGGCAGATGAGGGGCAGCGCCATCGTTCATATGTCCGCGTCGCCCTTCATCCGGCCCTTCGGGCCACTTTCTCTCCGTGAACGGGGAGAAGGGAAAGCTTGGCATTCCCCATGACCGCCTTCCTTCTCAAACGCCTGCTGATCGGCCTTGCGACGCTCCTCGTGGCGTCCATGGTCGTTTTCGGCGTCATGGAGGTTCTGCCGGGTGATCCCGCACTGCTGATGCTCGGCATGAACGCCGCGCCGGAAGCCCTTGAAACGCTCAGACAGCAGATGGGCCTGCATGATCCCCTGATCGTCCGCTATCTCGACTGGGTCGGCGGGCTGGCGGTCGGCGATTTCGGCCGCTCCTATACTTATTCCTCTCCTGTGATCGATCTGATCGGCGAGCGCCTCGCCGTCTCTCTGCCGCTGGCGCTGATATCGCTCGCGCTGTCGACGGTGATCGCCATTCCGGTCGGCCTGTTCTCCGCCGCCCGCCGCGGCAGGCTCGCCGATTCCATCGCGATGGGCACCGCCCAGGTCGGCGTCGCGATCCCGAACTTCTGGTTCGCGCTGCTGCTGATCTATGTCTTTGCCGTCTGGCTGCGCCTCGTGCCGGCCGGAGGGTTTCCGGGCTGGGCGGGCGGCATCTGGCCCGGCATCAAGTCGCTGATCCTGCCGGCCGTGGCGCTTGCGCTGCCGCAGGCGGCGATCCTGGCGCGCGTCACCCGCTCTGCCCTGCTCGAAGTGCTGGGCGAGGACTACATCCGCACCGCCCGCGCCAAGGGAATGCCGCGCCGCACGGTGCTGTGGCGGCATGCGCTGCGCAACGCGATGATCCCGGTGCTCACCATCCTCGGCCTGCAGTTCGCTTTCCTGCTCGCCGGCACGATCATCATTGAGAACGTGTTCTACCTGCCCGGCCTCGGCCGCCTGATCTTCCAGGCGATCACGCAGCGCGATCTGATCGTGGTCGAGGGCGTCGTCATGCTGCTCGTGGCCACGGTGGTCGTCGTCAATCTTCTTGTGGATCTCGCCTATGCGCTCGTCGACCCGCGGCTGAGGGTGCGGACGTGAGCGCCGAACCGATCACTGCGCCGGAGGAGGAGAGCATCCTCCGCCTCGCGTTCCGCAACCGCTCCTTCGTCATCGGCCTGGTCATCACCGCGCTGATCGCGGCCATGGCGCTGGTCTCCTTCTTCTGGACCCCATACGACGTCACCGATCTCGTCGTCGCCAATCGGATGAAGCCGCCTTCGTCCGAATTCCTGTTCGGCACCGACCATTTCGGCCGCGACATCCTGTCGATGATCATGGTCGGCGCCCGGAACTCGATCGCCGTCGCCTTCGTCGCGGTCGGCATCGGCATGGCGCTGGGTATTCCGCTGGGCTGCTGGGCCGCAGCGCGCGGGGGCTGGGTCGACGAGACGCTGATGCGCTTCAACGACCTCGTCTTCGCCTTCCCCGCCCTGCTCTCCGCTGTGATGATCACGGCGATCTTCGGTCCCGGCGCGGTCAACGCGATCATCGCCATCGGCATCTTCAACATCCCGGTCTTCGCCCGCGTCGCCCGCGCCGGCGCATTGGCGCTGTGGCCGCGCGAATTCATCCTCGCCGCCCGTGCCTCCGGCAAGGGCAAGACGCTGATCACCATCGAGCACATCCTGCCCAACATCGTCTCGATGCTCCTGGTGCAGGGCACGATCCAGTTCGCGCTCGGCATCCTCGCCGAAGCAGGTCTGTCCTATCTCGGCCTCGGCGCGCAGCCGCCAATGCCCACCTGGGGCCGCATGCTGTTCGACGCCCAGACGCGCATGATGGTGGCGCCTTACCTCGCACTCTTTCCCGGCATGGCGATCGTCATCACCGTGCTCGGCCTCAATCTGCTCGGCGACGGTCTGCGCGACGTCCTCGACCCGAAGCTGAGGCGCGAACGGTGAGCCTGCTCGAGATCGAAAAGCTGAAGCTCGACATCGGCGGCACGCCGATCCTCAAGGGCATCGACCTCGCCATCGACAAGGGCGAGGTCATGGGCCTCGTCGGCGAGTCGGGGTCCGGCAAATCGATGACCGCCCTGGCGATCATGCAGCTCCTGCCCCAGGCCGCGAAGGCATCGGGCCGCCTCATCTTTGACGGCATCGACATCCTCTCCTCGACCGAGAACGCGATGTGCCGGCTGCGCGGCGACGATATCGGCATGGTGTTCCAGGAGCCCATGACGGCGCTCAACCCGGTCAAGACAATCGGCGAGCAGGTGGCGGAAGGCATTCGCTGGCACACCGGCGCCAATCGCGCCGACGCAGAGGCGCGCGCGCGCCAAATCCTCGACCGCGTCGGCCTGCCTGAGGCGAAATTCCCCCTCTCCCGCTACCCGCACGAACTGTCCGGCGGACAGCGCCAGCGCGTCGTCATCGCGATCGCCTGCGCTCTGAAGCCAAAGCTGCTCATCGCCGACGAGCCCACCACCGCGCTCGATGTCGTGCTGCAGAAGCAGATCCTCGAACTGCTCAAGGATCTCGTCGACGAGCAGAAGATGGGACTGCTGCTGATCAGCCACGACCTCGCCGTCGTGGCCGACATGTCCGATCGGGTCACCATCATGCGCCATGGCGAGGTGATGGAGGACGGCGAGACCGCACAGACGCTTTCGGAACAGGTTCACCCCTATACACGCCAACTTGCCCAGGCCTCGATGCACGTGCCCGAGCGGCCGAACAAGCACGCTGCAAGCGCGACCGCCGACAACCTGCTGGAGGTCAGCCAGGTCGTCCGCGACTATCCGGGTCGACGCATCTCGCTGCTGAAGAAGGGGGAACCCTTCCGGGCAGTCGGTGGCGTCTCGTTCTCGATGAAACCCGGCCAGTCGATTGCGCTGGTCGGCCGCTCCGGCTGCGGCAAGTCCACCCTCGCCCGCATGATCCTCGCGCTCGACCACCCGACATCGGGCGACATTCGCTTCATGGGCGAGAGCCTCGTCGGCAAGGACGAGGCTAAGCTGCGCCCGTTCCGCCGCAACATGCAGGTCGTGTTCCAGGATCCCTATGGTTCGTTCAATCCGCGCCACAAGGTCGAGCGGCTCGTCTCAGAGCCGCTTCACCTCCTCGACCACAAGCCGTCGCCGCAGGAAAGGCGCGAGCTGGTCGCGAACGCGCTGCATGAGGTTGGGCTAAAGCCGGCCGACATGGACAAGTATCCGCACGAGTTCTCGGGCGGTCAGCGCCAGCGCATCTCGATCGCGCGCGCCATCATCACCCGTCCGAAGCTGATCGTCGCCGACGAACCAGTCTCCGCGCTCGACGTGTCGATCCGCGCGCAGGTGCTCGACCTCTTCGCCGACCTCAACCAGCGGCTGGGCGTCGCCTACCTCTTCATCACCCACGACCTCACGGTGGCGCGTGCGATCACCGACGAAGTGATGGTGATGCATGACGGCAGGATGGTCGAGGAAGGTCGCACAGGCGAGATACTCGACCATCCGAAATCGGACGCCGCCAAGGCGCTGGTCGACGCGGCCCCCGATCTCCATCGCGCCATCGCGCGCCGCCTGCAGGAACAGGGCTGAACTCCGCCGCCTCGTCGATCCATCTCGGATCGGCTGAGCGTATCGGCGTCGGTCCCTGCGCCGGGCAATGCCGTGCGCGAAGGCCCTGACCGGGCATCGTTACCCGCGAAAACAAAACGTTACCCCTCCAGAGATGTTTGGAAACATTTCGGCCGAAGTTTGGACACCTCCCATAAGCACGTTGGGCGAACCAGCGCGCTGAGAGCGTCGAGGTCGTGCGGTTGGTTCTGCGACCGTCCTCAGCCGCATCCAGAATGTCTGAACATGCAGCGGGCTCTCGCATTCCTGCGGCACGGCCTGTTTTTTGAAGTGACTCTAGATGACCAGCACCCAGCATCCAGGCAAGAGCGGCGGTCGGGCACATGATTTGAGAGCCGTCGTCTCGCACAGATACGGGTTCGTCTATGTTCCTGTCCCTAAATGCGGCACCACGACGATGGACCGCGTCCTGCACATCATCCACGGCATCGAGGATTCGGAGTATCGGATCGATACGGATCACGCGGCCCGCTATACGCCGGGCCGGAAATCCGGCCGTGACATCGAAACGCTCTACGTTCCGGTGAAATACGTCAGAAGATTCAGGCACCAATTCGACGACTACACATGGATATCCGTCATCCGGAATCCCTATGATCGCCTGGTGTCGATGTACAATTACGACGTGCGCCGATATGCGAAGTACTTCGACCGCAGGACCTATCTGTATGCGGGCCTGTTCAAGAGGGCTGCCTTTGTTCTGGGCCGCGATCCTCGGACCACGCAGCGGAACGCGATACTCCGCAGAATCGGATTCGACAGGTTCGTCCGCGGGCTCGAAAAGAGCGGGACGGACTTCGACATTCATTTCATGCGGCAGACGGACATCATGTTCTACGATCTCCTCTCCTACGATCGGCTGATCGATGTCGACAGGCTGTCCACCGACCTTCCGCCCTTGCTGAGAAAACTCGGGGTCCAGGAAGAGCTCGTCGAACGCCTGACGCCATTCCCCCGCTCAAACCCGTCGAGACCTTCTGATGCCCGCTATGACGAGACGACGCGCGCGACGGCCTACCGCCTATATCAGCCGGACTTTGCCGCCCTCACGCCGTGGACATCGTCAGTCCCCGGCGAATAGGCAGGCACAGCATCGTGGAACGAGCTATTCTGGCCGTACCAATTCGCGCGGATCGATATGGAGCAGCGAAACGGTGCGCTTGAGCAGATCGATTTCCTGCGCCGACAGTTTCTCGTCCGCCTTCGCGATCTCCGTCATGTGGCGGGCGAGCGTGATACGGCGCGCCAGCGGCAACTCGCCGAACGCGCCGAGCGAACGCGCCGTCGTGTTCTCATAGCCGAAGTCCTGGAGGTATTTCAGCACCTCCTTCAGGCTCTCCTCGCCGATGCCGAAGCCGTCACGGCAGATGCGCTTGAACGCTTCGAGTTCCGGCCCCGCCGCCTCGCCGTCGGCGAGCACCATTCTGAAGAGCAGCATCAGCTCGGCCGTCAGCACGGGATCGTCGGCGACGCGCCTGACCGCCGGGTCACCTTCGAACAGCACCCGCACTTTCTCGATCAGGCCAGCGATCATGAGCATTCCCCGTTTCCGTGATCCGGCCAGTCTAGCTTGAATCCGCGCGCATCGAAACGGCCCCCACAGGCCGCAGAGCCGCCGGCCGAACGCACTTGGTTTCTACGACCAAAGTCGTAAGCTTCCCTTGCGTGCGACTCGCACGCACGAGGAGAGGAGAAGAAGATGAATTTGTCCGCGCCCACCATGGTGGTCTTCATCATCGCGCTGATCATCGCAATCATCGCGGTGTTGATGTCCGTCAGCGTCATCACCTTCATTCCGATTGCGGCATTCTGGGTGATGACTCTCGCCTATGTCGTCCTCGCGGCCGGCTGTCTGTTCAAAGGGGCCTGACCACCCTTGATCCATGACGCGCCCCGGCAGGCGGGGCGCGCAAATCGCGGCTGGATTCGCCATCGGAATGCGGCGATGATCGACCGATGGACATGCATGCCACTTACGTGCCTGGCCCGCCCGTTCCACCCGACGGGTTCGAGATGCTGCGGCGTCCCGCAGCCCTTGGCATATCGTCCTGCGTCCACGAATTCATTCACTACCGCGAGACGGTTCCGGGCCTGTTCAGGCAGGTCGAAACCGCATCCCTGGTCGTTCCGCTGGTTATCAGCTTCGGCACGCCGTTCGCGATCGGGCTCGGCCGCGACCCAGGCTCGGACGACACCTACGGCAGTTTCGCCTCCGGGCTCTTTCCCGGGCAGGTGGTGATCCACTCGACGGGCCTTTCAGACTGTATCCAGGTCAACTTCACGCCGCTCGGTGCCTGGCGCTTCTTCGGCCTGCCGATGAGCGAACTGGCGGCCCGGATGGTCGCGCTCGATGACCTCGCACAGAGTGACATGCGCGAGCTGCGCCAACGCCTTGCAGATCTGGCCGACCCCGTGCGCAGGCTCGATCTCATCGAGAGCTTCGTCACCGGCCGGCTGCTCCGCTCCGCCGCGCACGACCCTGTTTCCGAGGCAGCCTACGAACTGCTGCTCCGTCGCAACGGCGATGTGCGCATATCGCGGCTCGCAGCGCGGCTCGACCTGTCGCGCAAGCATCTCGCCGAACGCTTCCGCGCGGCAATAGGCGTACCGCCGAAGACGCTCGCGCGTATCATGCGCTTCAAGCGCGCCCAACAACTGGCGCGCGCCGGCGAGGACTGGGCCGATATCGCAGCCGCATGCGGCTATGCCGACCAGGCGCATCTCACGCGCGAATTCCAGGAAATGTCCGGCTCGACACCGACGGCATGGAAGGCAGCCGCCTGAGGGTTACAAATCTTCAAGACCGGTGGAACCCGCCTCACTAGTCTCCTTTTGGCTGACCGACAGGAGAACCGACATGACGATCGAAGCCCCTCGCCTCTTCCCCACTTTCCGCTACCGCGACGCAGCCCGGATGATCGACTGGCTGGTCGAGGCCTTCGGCTTTTCCGTCAACGCGAAGTTCATGGACGGCGAGAAGGTGGGTCATGCGCAACTCTCCTTCGGCTCGTCCATGATCATGCTGGGCAGCGTTCGCGACGACGAATATGGCCGCATGGTCGGCGCGCCCGGCGACAATGGCGGCAAGTCGGTCTACATCGCCGTCGACGATTGCGACGCCGCCTGCGAGCGCGCCAAAGCCGCCGGCGCAACGATCCTCCAGGAACCTACCGATCGCGACTACGGCAGCCGCGAATTCATCTGCGCCGACCCCGAAGGCGTCGTCTGGTCGCTCGGCACCTACTGGCCGAAGGCGGACGGAGATGCCGCGTGAGCGGCGGCCCGATCGTGCTCGGCCCCACCGAAGGCCGCGTCTACGAGATGCCGGACATGCGCGCCGTCTTCAAAGCGGACGGCGAAGAGACGGGCGAGCGCTACAGCGTTTCCGAATGGTGGGTGAAGCTACACGGGAAAGGCCCCGGACCACATTTGCACGCTACGGAGGACGAGCTTTTCTACGTGATCGCCGGCACGATGTCGGTGATGGTCGCAGATGCATGGCGCGACCTCGCAGCCGGCTCGTTCATCCGCATCCCTGCGGGAACCGTGCACGATTTCGAGAACCGGACGACCGAACCGGCAGCACTTCTCAACGTCTTCATGGGTGCGTTCGAGCACAACATGCCGGCGATCGTGGCGTGGTACGAAGAGCACCGCTGAATTGCTACCGCGCAACAGCGAGCAGGCCATCCACGTCGATCGATCGCTCCAGATGTTCTGCTATCGCGTCAAGCGCCTCCTCGACCTTGCGACGATGATCGAACGCCCCGCCCTCCACGCCCAGTCGCGCCAGAAAGGCCCGGCGGAACGCGGTCGAGCCGAACAGGCCATGCAGATAGGTTCCCATGATGCGCCCGTTGCCCGATATGGCTCCATCCGGCCTGCCGCCGATCTCGACCAGCGGCCGCGCGCAATCGGCCCCGCCGGTGCGGCCCAGATGAATCTCGTAGCCATGAACGGCAGCGTCGAACGCGAGCGAGAACCCGTCCGCCTCACCGACGGTCTTCTCCGACTCCAGCACCGTCTCGATGTCGAGCAGACGAAGACCGTCCACCCGCCCTCCTCCGCCTTCGATGCGATGCGGGTCCGCAACGCTGGTCCCTAGCATCTGATAGCCGCCGCAGAGGCCGACGACGTACCCGCCGCGGGCGACGTGAGCGGCGAGATCATCCGCCCAGCCCAGCGCGCGGAAGCTTGCAAGGTCGGCGATCGTCGCCTTCGAGCCGGGTATCACCACCAGCAAAGCATCCGAAGGCAGCCGCGATCCCGGTGGCACGAAGATCACCTCGACCTCCGGCTCCGCCTTCAGCGGATCGAGATCGTCGAAATTCGCGATGCGCGGCAGCATCGGCACCGCTACCTTGAGGGCCTTGTCGCCGCCACGCGCCAGGCGGTCGAGTACCACGGAATCCTCAGACGGCAGCAAAGCCGCCTCGCGCAGCCACGGCACGACGCCAAAGGATCGCCAGCCGGTGAAGCGGGTGATCGCCGCCAGTCCATCGTCGAAAAGCGAAAGGTCGCCGCGGAACTTGTTGATCAGGAAGCCTGCGATCATGTCCCGGTCCGCTTCCGGGAGGACTAGGTGCGTGCCGGCGATCGCCGCGATCACCCCTCCCCGGTCGATGTCGCCGACGAGCACCACGGGAACGTCCGCCTTGGTGGCGAAGCCCATATTGGCGATGTCGCGGTCGCGCAGGTTGATCTCGGCCGGCGATCCTGCTCCTTCGACGACGATCAGGTCGGCGCCTGCCGAAAGCCGTGACCAGCTCTCCATCACTGCGCCGAGCAGCCGGCCCTTCAGGTTCTGGTAATCCCGCGCGCCGGCCTCTCCTGCAACCCTGCCATGCACCACCACCTGGGCGCCGATGTCGGACTGCGGCTTCAGCAGCACCGGGTTCATGTCCACGGTCGGCCGGATGCCGCAGGCCAGTGCCTGCAGCCACTGCGCCCGGCCGATCTCGCCGGAACCGCCGTCGGGATGCGCAGCAACCGCCGCATTGTTCGACATGTTCTGCGGCTTGAACGGCGCCACTCGAATGCCGCGCCGCATCGCCGCGCGGCAGAGGCCCGCCACCAGCACCGTCTTGCCGACGTCCGATCCAGTGCCCTGAAGCATGATGGCCTTCGCCATCAGCCGGCCCTGCCGGTGACGATCGAGCGCGCGGCGAGCGGCCCGCCGCGCCACAGATAGAGCGCAAGCAGCGGATCGTCGCCGGTCCTCATGGCGTGGTTCACATGGGAGGGATGATGGATAATCTCACCCGCCGCCCGCGCCGCGAATTCGCCATCGCCCTTTCGCCACAACGCGCCGCCGGTCAGGGGAATATAGATCTCCTCCGCCTCGTGATGATGATCCGGGTAGTGCACGCCGGGTCCGAGCAGCAGGAAGCCGCAGGCGACGTTGTCGTCGACGAAGTGGCCGCGCGTGCCCACCAGCTCCAGCCAGCCGTAATTGTCGAGGAAATCCTGGCCGAAGTCGCTCGCCGTGTAGGTCTGACCCCAGCGGAGCCGCTGGCCCCTCTCCGCGAGCAGGCGCGCCAGTTCCTCGCCCGAACCTCCCTCGGCGCTCGCCGCACAGGCATCGAGATGGTCAAGGCACGGCAGGGATGCCTCCTCCAGTGTCCGCTCGGGAAGCTCCAGCGCCCAGGGCGCGATGAAATCGGCGATCAGGGGCCCGCTCCCGGCCAGGAAGGCGCGCGTTTCAATCAGAAGGTCCTGTGCGATTTTTCCCATTCCCACCCCTTCGGAACAGCAATTGATGCACACCGGTTGCACCAGATCGAGTGCGAGCGAGCCGGTTGCGCGACCCTTTCATTGGTCTAGACTGTCGCGCCAACAAGACAAGATGCCAGGGAGGCGTAGATGGATGCGACGGTCGATCAGGCCTCGGGCCAGTTCGAGCTCAACGCAGACCAACGTGCGATCCAGGAGATGGCGGCGGCCTTCGCCGGGGATCGCGTGGCCCCGAATGCGCTGGAGTGGGACAAGAAGCGCTATTTCCCCTCCGACGTGGTCCGCGAGACCGGAGCGCTCGGCCTAGGCGGCATCTATGTCCGCGACGACGTCGGCGGCTCGGGCCTCGGCCGCATGGACGCGGTGTTGATCTTCGAGGCGCTGGCGCGGGCGTGCCCGGCCTTCTCCGCCTTCATCTCGATCCACAACATGGCAGCCTGGATGATCGACGTCTTCGGCGACGACGATCAGCGGCAGCGCTTCCTGCCGAAAATCACGTCGATGGAATGGCTGGCGAGCTATGCGCTGACGGAACCCTCGGCGGGCTCCGACGCAGCGGCGTTGAAGACGCGCGCGGTGCGCGGTCCCGGCAACGGCGCGGACTACACCCTCAACGGCACCAAGCAGTTCATCTCCGGCGCCGGCGACAACGACGTCTACGTCGTAATGGCGCGCACCGGTGAGGACGGTCCGAAGGGCGTGTCGACCTTCGTGATCCCGAAGGACGCGCCGGGGCTCAAGTTCGGCGCTCTGGAATCCAAGATGGGCTGGCACATGCAGCCGACCCGGCAAGTGATCTTCGAGGATTGCAAGGTGCCGGCGGAGAACCGCCTCTCGGCCGAGGGCATGGGCTTCCGCATCGCCATGGCAGGTCTCGACGGCGGCCGGCTCAACATCGCCGCCTGCTCGCTGGGCGGCGCCCAGTCCGCGCTCGACAAGGCGCTGCAATACGCCTCGGAACGACAGGCCTTCGGCCAGGCCATCGATCGCTTTCAGTCCATGCAGTTCAAGCTCGCCGACATGGAGACCGAGCTGCAGGCCTCGCGCATCTTCCTCTACGCGGCCGCCTCGAAGCTGGACGCCAAGTCGCACGACGCCGGCAAATGGTCGGCGATGGCCAAGCGCTTCGTCACCGACACCGGCTTCAAGATCGCCAACGATGCGCTCCAGGTCTTCGGCGGCTACGGTTACCTGCACGACTACGGCGTCGAGAAGCTCGTCCGCGATCTCCGCGTCCACCAGATTCTCGAAGGCACCAACGAAATCATGCGCGTCATCGTCGCGAGGCATTTGATCGGGCGGTAGGGAGTAAGCGAATAGGGCGAAGGCACCAGGGGAAGCGCGGTCGCAGCCCTGCCGCGTTCCCCTTCCTAGTCTCCGACTTACTGCCTCACTACCCTATTCCCCTACCCCCCTATTTCCGGAGGAAACCAATGACCACCATCGCCTTCATCGGTCTCGGCAACATGGGCAATCCCATGGCCGCCAATCTTGTCAAGGCCGGCCACACCGTGTTCGGTTTCGACCTCGTGCCCGCCAATCTTGAGGCGGCGACGAAGAACGGCGTGACCGTGATGGCGAACGCGCCGGCGGCGGTGAAGGATGCCGACGTGGTGATCACCATGCTGCCGGCGGGCAAGCACGTCCTCTCCGTCTACGAGGACATCGCGCCCAAGGCCAAATCCGGCGCGCTTTTCATCGATTCCTCGACCATCGACGTCAATTCCGCGCGAAAGGCGCATGCGATCGCCGGCAAGTACGGCCTTCTTTCGATCGACGCGCCGGTTTCCGGCGGCACAGGTGGTGCGACGGCCGGCACGCTGACCTTCATGGCCGGGGGCTCGAAAGACGCTTTCACCATGGCCGAGCCGATCCTCAAGCCGATGGCGGGCAAGATCGTCCACTGCGGCGATGCGGGCGCCGGACAGGCGGCCAAGATCTGCAACAACATGATCCTCGGCATTTCCATGATCGGTGTCGGCGAGGCCTTCGTACTCGCTGAAAAGCTCGGCTTGTCGCATCAGGCTCTTTACGACGTCGCCTCCACGTCGTCCGGACAATGCTGGTCGCTCACCACCTATTGCCCGGTCCCGGGTCCTGTTCCGACCTCGCCTGCGAACCGCGACTACAAGCCGGGCTTCGCGGCCGCGCTGATGCTCAAGGATCTCAAGCTCGCCCAGGAGGCCGCGTCCTCGTCCGGCGCCGTAACGCCTCTGGGCGCGGAAGCGGCCCAGCTTTACGCGCTCTATGCGGCGCAGGGCGGCGGCGACGCGGATTTCTCGGGAATTATCCGCTTCCTGCGCGGTGAGTGAACGAACCTTTCGACGTCATTAATGTAAGTATACGGAAATTAACGAAGATTTTCGCCACAGGACGCGAGAAAAGTTCGCGATTCATCCTTTGCTAAGCGCCTGATAACCGGGCGGTAACGATATCCCGTTAGAACTTGATCCCGAGGCGGACATCAAAGACCGCCCGGCTCCGGATCAGGTCTCGCGTACCGGAGCCCGAAAGTTTCAGGCGTAGCGTTTCCTGCGTTCCTAGGCTTGAGTCGCGCCCTTCCGGAAGACCGGAGGCGCGGCTTTGGCGTTTTGGGCGCAGCGATGCTGGCCTTCAAAGGTCGATGGGCGCATTCGGGATCTGGATGTTCTTCGTGTTGCGCAGCACGATCGGAACGTCCTTGCCCTCCGCTCGTACAATCAGCAGCAGCACCTCCCACGCGCCCCCTGTCCGAGCCGCCTGCACATAGGCATTGCCGGCAGCCTTCGAGCCCGAGAGCGGAATAGACAGCTCGGCCCTGCCGGTTCCTCCCGCAGAGACCGAGATGTTGCCCCATACCCAGAAGCCGGCCGTGATGTCGTCGCCAAGCGCTTGCCTGACCTGCTCATCCGCGCGGATGAGTTCCATGCTCATCTGATAGGCCTCGCTGCGCTTCATCATCGGAACGATGCTGGCGAACAGCCCGGCCATCCCGCCGATCACAACGATCCAGATCGCCAGTCCGGCGATCGCCCACTTGCGCTGCGTCTTTCGAAAATGGTCCGCATCGCGCCAATAGCGATTGCGCCACGCCCAGCGGCTGCCGCGCAAACCCAGCATGATCATCATGATGAAGTTGATACCCGGGATCAGCGCCAGGAGCGCGATCAAGGTGCTGTTGCCGATGCCCCAGATCCAGTTGAGGAAGAATGCGCCCCAGTTCCAGCGATCGAGCTCGCGCGGGATTTCGGCCGGATCGTTCAACGGTTGGCTTGCCATTCTTGCTCCAGGTCTCGGCTTCAGATCTCACCGTAGGCCTTGTGCCCTGAGACCTCAATCGCACCGGTCCGACGATCTACAGGAAGCGATGCGGGCGGCCGCGGATCGGTAAACTGCTCCTGCGAGGCCGAAGAGCGATGCGCCTCTGCAAAAAAAACTTCCGAATTTTTCGGCGCGTCGTTGTTGCGCCCTTGAATGAACTCGCCTTGCGCGCCGATCGCTGGAAAGACACGACCAGCGCGGTTCCGGATCACAGGAACGATCAGGGTGTTCGATCAAGGCGCTTTGACCGGCGGCGAGATTACCCACGCGGATCACCTGAGCACGCGCGCGCATCTACTTTCATGTCGAATGGGGCTTTCGGGGTGTCGCATTCGCAGCGATCCGATATCGCCCGCGCGATCCCTGTCACTCCATGTTAATTTGCATGCACACTAAAAACCCGATCAGAGCCCCTTGAAGAACGTTTGCGCACATACATAAAAAGGAAGGCGCACTCATTAGCATGCATACATATAGGATTATCTCCATATCATTTGTACGCATCGATATTCAATACTTCATATCAATTCGCATACGAAGATTTATATAATGAGATCGGTTCAACAATTCAGATAATCAAGCAAAATCAACTACTAAATAAACCATCGATTAACAGCCGGATCATAGCCTCGATAGCCATAGCTTGGGTCTGCTCACGGGGAAGGCGACATCATGAGGCGAGATCTGGCCGAGGCGGAGGACGGAACCACGGCGGTCGAATTCGCGATGATCGCGCCCATCTTCATCGCATTCATGCTCGGAATGACTGCCTACGGCATCTATTTCGGCGCGGCCCATTCCGTTCAGCAACTTTCGGCGGATGCCGCGCGTGTCGCACTGGCCGGAATAAGCGAGGCGGAGCGCAAGCAACTCGTCGCGCAATACATCCAGGAAAACTCCGCCGACTATCTCTTCCTTCGAACCGAGGCGGTTATCGCAGACGTTTCGGCCAATGCGACCGACCCGTCGCAATCGAATGTCTCGATCTCCTACGACGCGCGCAGCCTGCCGATCTGGAACCTCTATCCACCGCTGCCCTTGCCCGGACAGACGATCAGCAGGACCGCGACGATCCGCATCGGGGGGCTCTGAACATGCGGCTTCTAGGAGTTTTCTCCGCCCGTCTCGACAAGGCCCACGCCGGGTTTAGAAAGGACAGGAGCGGTAACATCGCGATCATGGCCGCCGCATTCTTTTCGGTGGCGCTCGTCGTGGCGGCCTTCAGCGTCGACGAGGCAGCGCTCTATTTGGAAAAGCGTCGCCTGCAGAGCATCACCGATATCGCGGCCATCCAGGCGGCGCGCGCGCCGGCTGACGCGGCCACGCTTGTCGAACAGGCCCTGAAGGACAACGGCATGTCGTAGGCGACCCAACGCGACAAGAACCAGAATATACCGACCTGGCTCGTCGGCGACGGTCGCCGCGCCGCATATGAATTCAGCATCGGTCGATACACCGCCGACCCGTCGATCACGCCGAGCGAACGCTTCACACCGAATGGAGAGCCGGCGAACGCCGTCAAGGTCACCGTGCAGAAAAGCGGCTCGCTGTTCTTCGCCGGCAGCTTCATGGACAAGCCGATGGTGTCGGCCAGCGGCATCGCCTATTCCTCCTCGGCCGCCACATTCTCGATCGGCTCGCGCCTGGCGAGCCTGGACGGCGGGCTGCTGAACGGGCTTCTGAACGCGCTGCTCGGCACGAACGTCTCGCTCAGCGTGATGGATTACCGCGCCCTGGTGGATGCGCGTATCGACGTGCTCAGCTTCCTCGACGGCCTCGCCACCGAACTCGACCTGACCGCCGCGACATATGACGACGTGCTGGATACGACGGTCACCGTCGGCCAGATCATCGAGGTCATGGCGGACATCACTGGCTCCGGGGACCTGACCGCATCCGCTGCTCTGAAGAAGATCCTGAACGGCAACCCGTCGGCGAAGCTCACCATCCCGCTGAGAAGCATCATCGAGGTCGGCACGCTCGGCGCCGTACGCGTTGGGACCAAGCCCAGCGGCATGACGGCCATGTTCGACGCGATGCAGATGCTGACCGCCTCGGCGGCGCTTGCCAATGGCGAGCATCAGGTCGCCGTCTCGCTCGGCGTCAACGTGCCGGGGCTCGCGAGCGTGGGCGTCCATCTCGCGATCGGCGAACCCGAACAGAAGACGCCCTTCATGACCATCGGCGAACGCGGCGAGATCGTCCACACCGCGCAGACGCGGCTGCTGATCGAGGCGAAGGTTGGCGGCGAGGGTCTCCTGGCGGGCGTCACCATCCGGCTGCCGATCTATGTCGAGCTGGCCTATGCCGACGCCAGGCTGACCAGTATCTCCTGCCCTTCCGGCACGCCCGACAACGCCAAGGTCACCGTTAGCGCCAAGCCAGGCGTGGCCCAATTGTGGATCGCGAACGTCCCTGCGGCCAACCTGGCCAACTTCGTGTCGTCCCCCGTCAACGGATCGGCGACGGTGGTGAATGCCCTCGGCATCAAGGTCAACGCCAGCGCCCATGTCGCGGCGACGAACGTCAAGGCGACCGATCTCTCCTTCAGCCACAACGACATCAAGAACCTGACTGTGAAGTCGGTCTCTACAGGCAATCTCCTCGAAACCGCCGTGTCCTCGCTGCTCGGCGAGCTCGATCTCTCGGTGGAACTCGGCCCACTCAACCTCGGCCTGGGGGGAACGATCACCGCATTGCTCGGAAAGACGCTGTCCGCCGTCGCCGCACCGCTGGACTCGCTGGTCTATAATCTCCTGCTGGCGCTGGGGATAAAGATCGGCGAGGTCGACGTTCGGGTACACGGCGTCGCTTGCCAGCGCGCCGTCCTCGTTCAGTAGCCTCGCGGGAGCACTCGGGCTCCCTTCCGGATCGAGCCATTCAGCCCTTGGGCAGGAACTGCGAGTCGACCGGCGGACGCAGCGCGTTAGCTAAACGATTGGTCTCGTTGGCCTTGGCCGCCACTGCCAGCACCTCCATCAGCATCGCGTCGGTCATGCCTTTCGCCCGCGCGGAGGCGGTGTGCGAATAGGTGCAATACTCACACCCATTGGTCGCCGAAACAGCGATGTAGATCAATTCCTTGGTGAGAGGGTCGAGCGCGCCCGGCCCCATCACCACTTTCAGTGCCTCCCATGTGCGCTTCAGGTTCGCCGGATCATGCGCCAGCACCTTCCAGAAATTGTTGATCCAGTCGGTCTTCCGCGTCGCCATGATGTCATCGTAGACGGCACGGACCTCGGGCAAGGCATCGGCATACTCGACCAGCGGCACGATCGGAGGATTGGCCATCACATCCTCCCGAGGTCGGCGGCGGCGAGATCGAGCGCCCTCTCGATCCGCGCGGCGGCGATGTCGATGGTCTCGCGTGTCCAGATCAGCGGTGGCGACAGGATCATCGTGTCGTCGGTCGCCCGCATCATCAGTCCCTGTGCGATCGCGTGGTCGCGCACCTTCACCGCCGCGCTGCCGGACGGCTGGAAGCGCTCGCGCGTTTCCTTGTCGGCGACGATCTCAATCGCGCCCAGCAGGCCGACCGTGCGCACCTGGCCGACGATCGGATGTCCTGAAAGCCGCTCCATCAGCGTCTTGCGGAAATAGGGACCGGTGTCACTGCGCACCCGATCGACCAGGCCTTCCCGCTCGATGATCTCCAGGTTCTTCAGCGCCACCGCGCAGGCCACCGGATGTCCCGAATAGGTGTAGCCGTGGAAGAACTCGCCGCCCTTGTCGATCAGCGTCCTGGCGATACGGTCGCCGATGAACAGCGCCGAGAGCGGCTGGTAGCCGGAGGTCAACGCCTTCGCGGTGGTGATCGTGTCGGCCTCGATGCCCATCGCCTGCGCGGCAAACCACTCGCCGGTGCGGCCATAACCGGTGATGACTTCGTCAAGCATCAAGAGCACGTCGTATTTGCGGCAGATACGCTGGATTTCGGGCCAGTAGCTCTCTGGCGGTATCTTCACACCCCCTGCCCCCATGATCGGCTCGCCGATGAAAGCCGCGACATTCTCGGCGCCGGCTTCCAGGATCGCGTCCTCGACCGCGCGCGCGGCGCGGATGCCGAAATCGTGTTCGCTCTCGCCCGGCTCCGCGAGCTCGAACGAATAGGGCGGCATGACATGTACGATGTTCGGCACCGCGCCGCCGAGTTGCTCATGCATGTGACTCATCCCACCGAGCGACGCGCCAGCGATCGTCGAGCCGTGATAGGCCATCTTGCGCGAGATGATGCGGTTCTTCCGCGGCTTGCCCTCCAAGGCCCAGTAGCGGCGCACGACGCGCAGCGCCGTGTCGTTGGCCTCGGAGCCGGACGATCCGTAGAAGACCTGGTTCATGTTCGCCGGCGCGATCTCCGCCAGCTTCTTGGACAGCAGCACCGGCGTCGGTGTCGAGCATTTGAAGAAGGAGTTGTAATAAGGCAGCTCCTTCATCTGCTCATAGGCCGCCTCGGCGAGTTCCGTGCGCCCGTAGCCGGCATTCACGCACCATAGGCCCGCCATGCCGTCGAGGATCTCGTTACCCTCGGAATCGTAGATATAGGGTCCGTCCGCGCGCACGATCATGCGGGACCCGACGGCCCGTAGTTCCTTGTGGTCGGTGAACGGATGGAGATGATGCCCCGCATCGATCTCCTGCAACTGCTTCAGGGAAAAGTTCTGGTAGCTCATCGTCTTGCGCCTCTTTGCTGAATCGATCCGGCAGGCCGGGGTGATTCACGGAGCAGGCGGCGAATACCCGATGCGGGCGCAGAGCCGCAGCAGTTCGACGTGCAGCGTCCGCCTGGAAGGCGTCGAAGCTGGCCCGGCAAACTGTCGGAGGCAACGGATCATGCCGGAAATCTAGTCGAAGCTCGTTGAACCTATCAAGACGCCCGCCGCTTCGTCGCCCGATAGAACGCAAAAATGATCAGGACGGCGCTCAGTCCCGCGCTGACGGCAGGCAGGCCGATCGGCCCGAAGGCCTGCATCGCTGCGCCCGAGCCGGGCGGGCCGATGATGCCGCCCACCCCCCACATCAGGGCGAATGCCGAATTGCCCGCCACCAGCGCCTGGCCGCGGAAACGGTTGCCGAGTTCGACCAGCGACATCGTGTAGACGCCGTAGCCGACGCCGCCCATCAGCAGCAGCACCGGCCAGACGAACGGCCCGGAAATCAGCAGCGGCAGCGAGAGCACGCACATGGCGTTGAGCGCGGCGCAAGCGATCATCATCGTGCGGGCGCCCAGCCGCTCGGCAAGGAAGCCGAGCGGCACCTGCAGCACGATGTTGCCCAGCGAAAGCAGGGTGATCAGCGCCGCGAGCCGCGCGTCGACCAGCCCGTAGCCGGCGCCGAACACCGGCATCAGCGAATAGGCGCTCTGCTGCGTGGCGGCGGAGACCGTGACCGCGAGCAGCAGCGCCGGCGCGAGCAGCCAGAAGCCGAAAACGCCGGTGGCCGGCTTTCCGTCAGGATCCGGCTCGAAACCGCGCAACCCCTTCGTGGTCAGGAAGAGGAGCAGCGCGCAGCCGGAGAAGCCGAGGATCGCCACCAGGAGCGGCGGCCATCCCTCCGTGCCGACCGCGGTCAACGTGAGCGGACCCGCCGCATAACCGATGCCTGTCACCGCGTTGAACACCCCCATGATCCGCCCGCGCTTCGCGTCGGGCGCCAGCGCCATCATCCAGACCTCGCCGAGGATGTAGAGCGGATTGATCGCCAGCCCGATGAGGAACCGCAGCGGATACCAGGCAATCCAGTTCTGCAGCAGTCCGACCATGAAAAACAGCAGTGCTCCGGCGAGCGCGGCAGTGACGGCGAGCCGCCGTCCGCCGAGCCTTCGCACCAGCTGTGGCACGAACAAAGCCGAGATGATCAGGCCGAGCGGCGTCATCGCGGCGGACAGGCCGATTTCGGCCGGCGTCATGCCCTGCCGCTGCATGAGGAAGGTGAAGAGCGGATAGGACAGGCCCTGCGCCAGCGCAAACGCGGTCACTGCCGCGGTCAGGCCAGAAAGCACCCCAAGCGGCATATGGCTGTCACGGGAATCGGGTTGAGTTCGCTCTTGCATCGCCTCCCCTAGCACCCCGCATCTCGGTCCGGAATCGCAGGCACGACGGCGCGTGTCGAAACCCGATGTTTCAAAGCCGCCCCCACGGCGGCACAGACACGAAACATTGCCAGAGGATCGTGATTACAGGTCAGGACGGGCCGCAAACAATCGAGAGGCAGCCATGCAATCGCGCTATCAGGTTCGCATACGCCATACCGAGCATCTGCACGCCTTCGCCCTACGCCTCAACGCGACACGCGGCGCCTCCTCCGACCGGTTCACCAACCGTGACGAGGTCGGCGCCAGGCGCGCAGTCGCGAACGGTCGCATGGCCGTCACTCGGGAACGGCAGCCGATGCCGGCGGCGGGCTCCAGCGAGTAGCTCTGACAGGACGGGAAACCTGACGGGGCAATATCTCCCACCGCACACGCCGCGCCAGCGCATGTCGTATCCTTCATGCTTGTGGTCGCCGCTCCGGCTGTCCCGATCGTCGACACCGTCCAATATAGCCCCGAAATCGTCAGTCTGTCGGGGAATTGCATGTCCGAAGCTTCAGCCGATGCCGCGCCGGCAGTCCGTGCCCGCAGCGGAGGCCGCGCCGGTAAGCGCGCCGGGGCGTCGTCTGCCTTCGAGCAGCCGCCCTTTCGCCGCCTGAAGCGCCCCTTCCCGCCGACTCCGATCGTCTCCGAAGATCAGCTTGAGGCGATCCATCTCGCTTCGCTGCGGGTACTGTCAGAGATCGGCCTCGACGTGCTGCACGAGGACGCGCGCAGGATCATGAAGGAAGCCGGTGCCGATGTCCGCGAAGGCTCTGAACGCGTCCGTTTCGATCCTGCAATGATCCTGGAGACGATTGCGACCGCGCCTTCCGAGTTCCGGGTGCACGCGCGCAATGCCGACCACTCGATCGATTTCGGCGGCGATAATCTCGTCTTCGCCCAGGTCGCGTCGGCGCCGAACTGCTCCGATCTCGACCGCGGTCGCCGGCCCGGCAACCAGCAGGATTTCCGCAACCTCGTGAAACTGGCGCAGATGCACAACGTCATCTCGGCGACGGGCGGCTATCCGGTCGAGCCGATCGATCTGCATCCGTCGATCCGGCATCTCGAATGCATCCGCGACCTCGCGACGCTGACCGACAAGGTGTTCCACATCTATTCGCTCGGCCGCGAGCGCAACCTCGACGGCATCGAGATCGCCCGTATCGCCAACGGGCTGACAGCGGACCAGCTTCTCGACAACCCGGTCTGCTACACGATCATCAACACCAACTCGCCTCTGAAGCTCGACATCCCGATGATGGAGGGCATCATCCAGATGTCCTCGCACGGGCAACTGGTGATCGTCACCCCGTTCACGCTCGCCGGCGCGATGGCGCCGGTGACGGTGGCGGGCGCAGTGGTGCAGCAGAACGCCGAGGCGCTTGCCGGCATCGCCTTCACGCAGATGGTGAGAAAGGGCGCGCCGGTCGGCTATGGCGGCTTCACCTCCAATGTCGACATGAAGTCCGGCGCGCCAGCTTTTGGAACCCCGGAATACATGAAGGCGCAGCTTCTCGGCGGTCAGCTCGCGCGCAGATACGGCATCCCCTACCGCACCTCGAACACCTGCGCCGCCAATGCCGTCGACGCGCAGGCGGCCTATGAGAGCGTCTTCTCGCTTTGGGGCGCGGTGCAGGGTGGCGGCAACTTCGTCCTTCATTCAGCAGGCTGGCTCGAAGGTGGGCTGCGTGCCTCCTACGAGAAGACAATCCTCGACATCGATCTGCTCCAGATGGTGACGGAGTTCCTGTCGCCGCTCGACCTGTCGGAAGATGCGCTGGCCGTCGAGGCGATCCGCGATGTCGGCCCGGGCGGTCACTTCTTCGGCACCCAGCACACCCAGGACCGTTACAAGACCGCCTTCTACGCGCCGATCCTGTCCGACTGGCGCAACTTCGAGACCTGGGCCGAGGCCGGCTCGCCGACGGCGGTGGAAAAGGCCAACCGCGTCTGGAAGGAACGGCTGGCCTCTTACGAAGCCCCGGCCATGGACCCTGCCCGCCGCGAAGAGCTTGACGCCTTCGTCGACAGACGCGTCGCCGAAGGCGGCGCGCCGACGGACTTCTGATTCACCATTTCACCCAACGGATCCATCCCCATGAAATCCCACGTCAAAGCGGTTGTCATCGGCGGCGGCGTCGTCGGCTGCTCGGTGCTCTATCACCTCGCCCGCGCCGGCTGGACCGACATCATGCTGATCGAGCGCTCGGAACTGACCTCCGGCTCGTCCTGGCACGCGGCAGGCGGCTTCCATACGCTGAACGGCGATCCCAACGTCGCCAAGCTCCAGGCTTACACCGTGCAGCTCTACAAGGAGCTGGAAGAAATCTCCGGCCAATCCTGCTCGCTGCACCTTACCGGCGGCGTCATGCTGGCCGATAGCCCCGAGCGGATGGACTTCCTGCGGTTGGCGCACGCCAAGGGCCGCTACCTCGGCATGGATACGGAACTCATCACGCCTTCGGAAGCGAAGTCGATGTTCCCGTTCATGGACGAGAGCCATTTCGTCGGCGCGATGTGGGACCCTGTCGAAGGCCATCTCGACCCCTCCGGCACGACGATCGCCTATTCGAAGGCGGCAAAGAAACTCGGCGCCGAGATCGTGCTGCGCAATCCGGTCAAGGAACTGACCCAGCAGCCTGATGGCACCTGGAACGTCATCACAGAACAGGGAGTGGTCCACGCTGAGCATGTCGTCAACTGCGGCGGCCTGTGGGCACGCGAGATCGGCCGGATGGTTGGGCTCGAACTGCCGGTGCTGGCCATGGAGCACATGTATCTGCTCACCGAGCCGATGCCGGAGGTCGAAGCATTCAACAAGGAGACCGGCCGCGAGATGGTCGGCGTGCTCGACTTCAAGGGCGAGATCTACACCCGCCAGGAACGAAACGGCATCCTGCTCGGCACTTACGAGAAGGCCTGCAAGCCCTGGTCGCCGGTCAACACGCCGTGGGACTTCGGCCACGAGCTGCTCGCGCCCGACCTCGACCGCATCGCGCCGTCGCTGGAGATCGGCTTCAGGCACTTCCCCGGTATCGCGAATGCCGGCATCAAGCAGGTGATCAACGGCCCCTTCACCTTTGCGCCGGACGGCAACCCGCTGGTTGGCCCGGTGCAGGGCCTGACCAATTTCTGGGTCGCCTGCGGCGTCATGGCCGGCTTCAGCCAGGGCGGTGGCGTCGGGCTGGCGCTCTCGAACTGGATGGTCGACGGCGATCCGGGCTTCGACGTCTGGGGCATGGACGTCGCCCGCTGGGGCGAATGGGCGAGCCTGCGCTACACCAACGCCAAGGTGCGCGAGAACTATTCCCGTCGCTTCTCGATCCGCTTCCCGAACGAGGAACTGCCGGCCGCCCGTCCCTCCCAGACGACTCCGCTCTACGACACGATGCTGGCGCAGAACGCGGTCATGGGCGACAGCTGGGGCCTCGAAACGCCGCTCTGGTTTGCGCCGAAGGGTTCGGAGCCGAAGGACATCGTCTCCTTCCACCGCTCCAATGATTTCGAGCATGTCGGCAACGAGGTGAGGAAGACGCGTGAAAGCGTCGGCGTCACCGAGATCGCCAATTTCGCCAAATACGAAGTCAGCGGAGCGGGTTCGGAGGATTTCCTGAATCGTCTCATGACGAACCGTATGCCCAAGACCGGCCGCATCGTGCTCACGCCGATGCTAAACGAGTTCGGCAAGCTGATCGGCGACTTCACCATCGCCAAGACCGGCGAGGACAGGTTCATGATCTGGGGCTCGTCGGCCGCTCAGAAATATCACATGCGCTGGTTCGAGACCCACCAGCCGAAGGACGTGCGTATCCACCGCTTCGACCAGACGCTGGTCGGCCTCTCCATCGCGGGCCCCGATAGCCAGAAGCTGCTGCAGAAGCTCGTCGACGTCGACGTCTCGTCGAAGGCCTTCAGATTCATGGACTTCCGCGAGATGGCAGTCGGCGGCGCGCCCTGCATGGTCAACCGCATCACCTATACCGGCGACCTCGGCTACGAGATCTGGATGGCGCCGGCCTATCAGCGGCTGGTCTATGCCGAGATCAAGAAGGCCGGCGCGGAGTTCGGCATCGTCGATTTCGGCATGCGCGCGCTGCTGTCGATGCGCCTCGAAAAGAACTTCCCGACCTGGTTCCGCGAACTGCGCCCCATCTATGGCCCCTTCGAGGGCGGTATGGAGCGCTTCATCAAGATGGAGAAGAACGACTTCGTCGGCCGCGAGGCCGCTGCGAAGGAACTTGCCGACGGACCGAAGCTGCGCCGCGTTTCGCTGATCGTCGATGCAGTCGACGCCGACGTGATGGGCGACGAGCCGATCTGGGCCAAGGTCAACGGCAAGGACTACGGCACTGTCGGCAGGACGCATGAGTTCGGCGCGCCGCGCTTCGGTCCGGACGGCAAGGAAGTCCGCACCTCCAAGGCCTCGCACGGCGCATCCTCGATCCGCGGCCTGCACGACGGCGACTGGTCCGTCGTCGGCTGGGTGACCTCGGGCGGCTATGCGCACTACGTGCAGGAGTCGATGGCGCAGGGCTACGTGCCCGCCGAACTCGCCGATGACGACAGCGATGGCCTGTTCGAGATCGAGATCCTTGGCCACCGCCGCAAAGCCCGCATCGCCATCGAGCCGCCCTTCGATCCGAGCGGCGAGAAGATGCGGGGATAGTGGACGACGGGGCACCGATCATATTGACTGCTGGCGGCGATAAAGGCCGGCGGGTTGCGCCGGCCCGGAAGAATTGAGATGCCATCGGAACCCCGCTCCCCTCGCCTCGCCGTGTTGATCGACGCTGACAATGCATCGGCAAAGATCGCAGACGGCCTGTTCGAGGAGATTGCCAAGATCGGCGAGGCCAGCGTCCGGCGCATCTATGGCGACTTCTCGAATCCTCGCTCGAAGGGTTGGTCCGACACGCTTTCCAAACATGCCATCATCCCCCAGCAGCAGTTCGCCTACACGACCGGCAAGAACGCCTCCGACATCACGCTTGTCATCGATGCGATGGACCTGCTTCACAGCGGACGATTCGACGGGTTCTGCTTGGTCTCCTCGGACAGCGACTTCACGCGGCTCGCCGCACGGATCCGTGAGCAGGGTGTCGATGTCTTCGGCTTCGGAGAACAGAAGACGCCGGAGAGCTTCAGGCAGGCCTGCCGGCGTTTCATATATACAGAAAACTTGCTTCCAGTAGCGCAGGCCGACACTCCCGAGCCGGGGACGCCGACGAAACCGCTGCAGCCGCCAAGCGCCGCCATTCCGACCATCTCCAAGATCATCGCTCAGATCGACAGCGAGGATGGCTGGGTACCGCTGGGGGCCGTCGGCACGCAGTTGGCCAACCTCGCCTCAGATTTCGATCCGCGCACTTTCGGTTTTCGCAAACTCAGCGACCTCGTGCGCAAGACCAACGCGTTCGAGTTGGAGCATCCGAAAGGCGGCGTGATGCGGGTCCGGCTCAAGCCGTCTCCGCCCAAGAAGGCAGGAAAGTCTGCTTGAGCGGCAATTTCTCTCGCCATCGCAAGATCTTGCCGTTCGAACCGGGTTCGGTCGAAGCGTTGCGCAAGGACGCCCGTGCCAAGGCGGCATCCCTCAACCAGCACGTGCTCGGCTACGGCGCGCAGGCCGAAGCCGAGTGGGCCGCGGCAGGCATCGCCACGCCCGACCTTGCTGCCATGCGCCGCTACCGCCTCGATCGCATCCGCGCCGAGCTGCGACGTCGCGACTATGCTGGCGCCCTGCTCTACGATCCGGTCAACATCCGCTACGCGACCGACTCGACCAACATGCAGCTCTGGGTTGCCCACAACCCGACGCGACATTGCTTCGTCGCGACCGAGGGGCCGGTCGTCCTGTTCGATTATTTCTCCTGCGAGCACCTGTCGGATCATTCCGGTGTCGTCGACGAAGTGCGCCCTGCTGTCTCGTGGATGTATCTCTACGGCGGCGAATTGACCGAGATGAAGGTGCGGCGCTGGGCGGGCGGCATCGCGGAGCTGGTGCGCGAGCACGGCCGCGGTAATAGCCGCATCGCCGTCGATCATCTAAATCCGGAAGGCGTGACCGAACTCGCCCGCCTCGGCATCTCTGTCGGCAACGGTGAGGCCGTGATGGAGAATGCCCGCCTGATCAAATCGCCCGACGAGATTCTCGCCATGCGCCGCGCCATCGTCGCCTGCGAAGCGGCGATGGGCGAGATGCAGGCGGCGCTGAAGCCAGGGATCTCCGAGAACGAGCTCTGGGGGGAGCTGCACCGCGCCAACATCGCGCGCGGCGGCGAGTGGATCGAGACGCGGCTACTGTCCTCCGGGCCGCGCACGAACCCGTGGTTCCAGGAATGCTCGGCGCGGATCATCGAAGCGGGTGACCTCGTCGCCTTCGACACGGATCTCATCGGCCCTTACGGCTTCTGCGCCGACCTCTCGCGCACCTGGCTCTGCGGCGACGGGAAGGCCAGCGACGAGCAGCGCGACCTCTACCGGATCGCCGCCGATCAGATCGCGCACAACACTGCGCTGATGCAGCCGGGCACCGGCTTCCGCGACCTCGTCGAACGCTCGACGAATCCCCCGCCCGACTGCTTCCCCACCCGTTACGGCGTGCTCTATCACGGTGTGGGCCTGGCCGACGAATACCCGACGCTACCGCACGCCGCCGACTGGACCGACGACACGCCGGACGGCGCGCTGGAGCCCGGCATGGTGCTCTGCGTCGAAAGCTATATCGGCCGGCTCGGCGGGCGCGAGGGGGTCAAGATCGAGGAGCAAATCCTGATCACCGCCAGCGGCAACGAGCAGATTTCCACCTATCCGTTGGACGAACGCCTCCTGGCGTGATCTCAGCCACCGAGCGCATTGCGCAGAGCGCCGTGCAGCGCTGAAAAGCCGGGCGCCGAGATAAGCGGCAGTCCCAGCCTTCGCTTCGTCCATCCGGCGACCCGGAGCGCCGTCGCGGCCGGTTCGTGGAGCCTTGCCAGGCTCCAGCTCCGGCAGTCGATCGCCGCCGCGTCGGCGCGGCCTTCCGCTACCGCGCGGATGGAGAGCCGGTGGCTCCCCGTTTCGAGCAGGTTTGAGAAGATCGAGAACCCGGCGCCCGCGGCTTCGAGATCCGCTTTCAGCGCCAGCCGTCCTGACATGGAATGCGGCTCGTTGAAGGCGAGACGTGCGCGTTGCAGGAGATCGAGCGGCAGAGAGGCCTCGCCATCTGCCGGCGCCTCGGCATCGCCCTCCGGCCTGCCGGAATGGGACATGTTCCCGCGCCGCATCACGATCGCGCTCGAATAGAATTGGCCTTCTCCCCCTGCGATGCCGGAATAGTCCGACTGGCCGACGACCGTTACCTGAGCGGCAAGCCCGGTCTCTTTCATCGGTCCCCAGCATGTCTGCGCAAGCAGCAGCGCCGGATGCCGCCAGAGCGTTGGAAGGTCCAGTCCTTCGGGCGGCAATGTCGCCGGGTCAGGTGCGACGACACGGCCCTCCGCGTCGCGGATACCGCCCTGCACCGCCGGGAGATCGGCATTGCGGCGCACGAGACGTTCGGGAGCCTCGACGCCGGCCGCGCGAAGCCTGTCGCGGATCACGGCCCATTCGGCATCGACCTCTTCGCGTCGTTCGGGCCAGTCGTACATCGGAAGCGCGGCGATGAACGAAGTCATGCGGAAGAGATGCCTCGCTTGGGCAAGCCGCGCAAGCGTCCTGTCACGCTCACTCCTTGGGCGGCTCTGCCGGCACCGGCGCGCTGCCCAGCCCGCCGACATTGTGCTGGCGCACGCGCGGCCGGAACGCCCTGCCCGGCTCCGGCCGCTGGCGCAGCACCGGATGGACGACCGGCTCCTTGGCGCGGAAGGCGTAGCTCCTCAGCAGCGCAAGATAGTTCGGATAGACATAGCCGCCGTTCATCGCAGCCCACTCGTCGCGCTTCTCGCGGAACCGCGCCGGCAGCCTGTACCAGGCGACCGTCGGCAGCTTGTGATGCACGAGGTGCAGGTTGTTGTTCAGGAAGAAGAACGACAGCGGCGAACGTTCGACGATGATCGTTCGCCCGTCCGGCCTTTCCGACCACTGGTGCTCGGCATAGGTGCGCACGGCAATGATCGACTGCCCCGCCCAGACGGGAACCAGGACGTAGAGCCACAGCGGCACGCCGAAGGCGACGATCACGACCGGCAGCACAATGGCGAGGCCCGCCGCATGATGCAGCCAAGCCAGCCGCACGGCCTTGTCGCCGGCGGCGATCAGCCGTGCTTCGGATGTCAGAAAGCCGATCGTGGCGAGTGGTGGACCGACGATCAGCCGGCCGACCATCGTATTGTTGATCCTGAGCAGGCCCTGCAGCCAACCCGGCATCGCCTCGTGCTGCCATCGCGCCTTGTAGTAGCTCTCCGGATCCTCGAACGGGTCAGTCAGCCGCTCGTCGGCATGGTGCTGGAGGTGCAAGGTCTTGTAGCGCCGGTAGGGATAGACCAGGCCAAGCGGCAGGCCGACCAGCACCTCGTTGACCCAGCCCGTCCGCGTCGGGTGGCCGTGCAGCGCCTCGTGGATCAGGGAGGAATGCAACGCCACGCTCAGCGCGAGAATGACGAATGCAGCAATCGGCCAAGACGGATAGAGGAACAGCCCCGCCGCGAGCCAGGCGCCATAGCAGGCGGCGATCAGCGCCACCGTCGGCCATTCGACGCCCGGCCCGCGTCCCCTTCGCCCCGTGTCCCGACCCGCCATGCCGCCGTTCAAGCCTCTCGTCCCCCGGAATCTCGTGATTCCTGACAACATCCTGTCAGCAGAGATTCGATGCTGCAACGCGACAATGCGCAGGATTCGTTGACATTGCGCATTAAAAACTTCAATTGTTGTGAATTGTAACCATTCGGGAGTGTTGGCATGGACAAGCGCGACCTATCGAGCCTGTTCCGCGAGCGTCTTGGCAAGCTCGTGGACCGTGCGGGCGCGAGCCAGTCCGCCTTCGCGGCCTCCGTCGGCATCGACCGCTCGGCACTGTCGCAGCTCCTCTCGGGTGCCACCACGCGCCTGCCCCGCGCAGAGACGCTGCTAAACATCGCCGCCGAGCACAAGGTATCGCTCGACTGGCTGATGGGTCTGTCGCAGGACGACGGCTCGACGGGCGATCTGCGCGCCAGCCTGGAGATCGAGGAAGAGCAGGGAGGCTATGATCGAACGCTGCTGGCGAAATGGCATGCGGAGGCGATCGGCACCAAGATCCGCTATGTGCCGGCTGGCCTGCCCGACCTGCTGCGCTCTGACGAACTGATCGCCTACGAGGCCGAGATCTCCAACCGCAATCTTGAGGCCAAGATCGATGAGGTGCAGTACCGCATCGGTTACAATCGCCGGCCGGAGACCGACATGGAGGTCTGCATGCCGCGGCACACGCTGGAAATCTTCGCTGATGGCCGCGGCATCTGGTCCGGTGTTCCGGCCAAGCTGCGCCGCCGTCAGCTCGATCACATGGCCGACCTGATCGACGAACTCTACCCGGCCTTCCGCCTTTATCTCTATGACGGGCGGCTGCGCTATTCGATCCCGTATACGATATTCGGCCCGATCCGCGCCGCGATCTATGTCGGCGACATGTATCTGGTCCTCAACGCCACCCCGCCGATCCGCACGCTGACTCGGCATTTCGACAATCTGATACGTGCTGCCGAGGTGAACGCGCACGAAGTCGCCGCCTTTGCGCGAGGCCTGCGCGACCGAGCGATTGACCGCATATAAAGACTTCTTTATATCATTATTCGATCTTCCAATCGGAAAGCCTTCCCATGACGAACCCGATCGACGCGCTCCTTGCCGAGAAGGGCATGCTGCTTGCCGACGGCGCGACCGGCACCAATCTCTTCGCCATGGGGCTCGCCGCCGGCGAGGCGCCGGAACTCTGGAACACGGCTGACCCGGACAAGATCGTCGCTCTCCATCAGGGCTTCGTCGACGCGGGCGCCGATATCATCCTGACCAACTCCTTCGGCGGCACCCGCCAGCGCCTCAAGCTGCACAACGCGCAGGAACGCGTGCACGAGCTGAACAAGGCGGCGGCTGAGATCGCGCGCCGTGTCGCCGATAGAGCGGACCGCAAGGTCATCGTCGCCGGCTCCATCGGCCCGACCGGCGAATTGCTCGAACCTCTCGGTGCAATGACCTATGCCGAGGCCGTGGAGGCTTTCGCTGAACAGATCGAGGGCCTGAAGGCTGGCGGCGCCGACGTGGCCTGGATCGAGACCATGTCAGCGCCGGACGAAATCCGGGCGGCCGCCGAGGCCGCGATCCGCGTCGGTCTGCCCTACACCTACACCGCATCCTTCGACACAGCCGGCCGCTCGATGATGGGGCTGCATCCGAAAGACATCCACGGCGTCGCCCAAGGCATGGCCGAGTTGCCGGTCGCTGTCGGCGCCAATTGCGGCGTTGGCGCCTCCGACATCCTCTCCTCGCTGCTCGACATGACGGAGGCAGCTCCGGAGGCGACCGTCATTGTCAAGGGCAATTGCGGCATACCCGAATTCCGCGGCGCGGAGATCTACTATTCCGGCACACCTGAGCTGATGGGCGACTACGCCCGCCTCGCCATCGACGCAGGCGCGAAGATCATCGGCGGCTGCTGCGGCACCTCCTTCGTCCACTTGAAGGCGATCCGCGACGCTATCGACAGCCACGTCAAGGCTGCCCGCCCAACCGTCGAGGACGTCGTCGCTCGCATCGGCCCGATGCGCAACAAGCCGGCCAACGAAAGCGGCGTGCCGTCCGGCGAACGCCGCGAGCGCCGGCGCCGCGGCTGACCGGCACTACGGTCCTCGAGCGCGCCCGGAGCCTTCCAGGACTTTTCGCAGGACCGTTTCGTATCGGCTTTCGGCAGCACGCAGCCAGTCGAAGGCCGCGCCCCATGCCTTTGTGTCGGTCATCGCCGTTGGCCGGTCCGTCAGGTAGCACAGCGGATAGTCGCCACGCAGCGCAGCCCCCAGCGCTGTGCCCAGCTCCGGTTCGTAGGCCGACAATCGGCGCGCCGTCGCGGAATAGGGCTCTCCGCGATGGCCGCGAACGAAGAGGCCAACGCTGTGGTTGGTCAGGTAGAGCGAGATGACGGTCTCGTCATTCACCACCCGCCACCGCGAATAGAGGCTGCCATGAGACAGGCCGGGGCCGCGCGCCGCGGCGAAACGCTTCCAGAAGAGCTGGATATCCTGGGAGCCCAACCGGCGCAGGCCGATCTCCGGCAGGTCCCATTCGTGTCGGCGTTCTTCCATAGGTATGGCTCCGTGCTCGGAGCAGGATGAGCGAAGGGCGCGGCAGCTTCAAGCGGCCGCGCTCTCACTGCTGACGCCTGCGCTCAGGGCTTACAGGTCCTCGATCTCGCGCCGGGCCTTCTTCAGGATCTCGCGCGCCTTCTCGACCTGTTCGCGCGACCAGTCGCCGCGCATCTTCTGGCGCAGCGCAAAGCCGAGGCCGCGCATCTCCTCGCCGATCGCAGCACCGCCCATGCGTCCGGAGACGTGGCGGATCTGCGCCCTGATCCGCTCGAGTTCGGCGGCGTTTTCTTCCAGATAGGCCTTGCCGGCATCGGTGATGCGATAGAGCCGCTTGTTGCCATCCGCCTCCGAGACGACGAGGTCGGCCTCCTCCAGCATCTGCAACATCGGGTAAATCGCGCCCGGACTCGGGCTGTAGGTTCCATCGAACATGGCTTCGAGTGCCTTGATGATGTCGTAGCCATGACGCGGCTCCTCGGCGATCAGGCCGAGAACAACCAGCCGTAATGCACCGGGATCGAACATGCGCGGGCCGCGACCGCCGAACGGGCCGCCATGATGGCGTCCGAACGGAACGCCCCGGCCACCGGGTCCACGGCCGAACGGCCCCCGCCCTTCATGGCCTGCCATCTGCCAGTCGGCACAGTCTCGCTTGTGATGTCGTCCAAACATGAAAGCTCCTTTCAAAGATATATCGTGCGAACGACATATCGTACAAAAGATATATCTTTCAAGAGGCACCTCAAACGAAAAGGCCGGCGGGGTTTCCCCCCGCCGGCCTGCCTCGCCCGCCCATGGCGGCACGATCCCGGAAAGACCTTTGCGCGAGAGGTGCCGCCCCTCGCCGCTACCGCCTGCCGTCGAGCGCCGAGGCAAGGCGCACGAGGGAGAGGAACTCCCCGCGATAGCCGAACGTGTCGGCCCCGCGGGCGGCGGCGGCGATTTCCGAAATCCTGTCATAGCCGTAGGATGCAACCTGGCTGGTGCCGCGCAGCTTCTGGCCGAAGGCGGCGACCGCGACCGAGAAGCGCTGGTCGGCGGACGCTGCATCGAAGCTCGCGACCTCGTCGGCAGCCGTCACCGGCGTCGTGATCAGCTTGCTCACATCCTCGTTGGGCAGCTTGTAGCGGATCTTGACGAAGGCATACTCGTCGGCATTGGCGATGCCGGCCGCATTGTCCGTCCGCGCCTGGCCGTAGCGCAGGTCGTCGATCTGCTGCGCCGGGCTGCCCTTCGGCGTGATCTCGTAGATCGCCGTCACCGAATGGCCCGAGCCGATCTCGCCGGCATCCACCTTGTCGTCGTTGAAGTCTTCGCGGTTGAGCGCGCGGGTCTCGTAGCCGATCAGGCGGTATTCGGCGATCGCCTGCGGATTGAACTCCACCTGCAGCTTCACGTCCTTGGCGATCGGGAACAGCGTCGATGAAGCCTCCTCGACCAGCGCCTTCTCGGCCTCGGCGAGCGTGTCGATATAGGCGGCCTGGCCGTTTCCGTTCTGGGCGATCTCCTGCATCATCCGGTCGTTCAGGTTTCCCCGGCCGAAGCCGAGCACGGACAGGAACACGCCGCTCGCGCGCTTCTCCTCGATCAGCCGCTTCAGGTCGTCGTCATCTGTCTGGCCGACATTGAAATCGCCGTCCGTCGCCAGCATCACCCGGTTGACGCCACCTTTTATGAAGGACTGCTGCGCCAGCCGGTAGGCTTCGCGCAGCCCGGCCTCTCCCGCGGTCGAGCCGCCGGGCGACAGGGTGTCGATCGCCGACAGGATCTTCGCCTTGTCCAACGCCTTGGTCGGCTCCAGCACGGTCCCCGCGTCGCCAGCATAGGTGACGATCGAGACGGTGTCGTCGGCGCCGAGCTTGTCGACCAGCATGCGGAAGGACGATTTCAGCAGCGGCAGCTTGTCCGGCGCGTCCATCGAGCCCGACACGTCGATCAGGAAGACGAGGTTCGCCTGCGGCTTCTCGGCCGGCTGCACATCGTAGCCCTTGATGGCAATGTGCATCAGCTTCGTCCCGGAATTCCACGGCGTCGGCATGACGGTCACGGTCGACCTGAAAGGCTCCGCCCTGTCGGCGGGCCCCGCCCAGTCATAGGGGAAGTAGTTCACCATCTCCTCGACCCGAACCGTGTCGGCCTGCGGCAGCATGCCTTCCTTCAGCGAGCGCCGCACAAAGGCGTAGGACGCCGTGTCGACATCGATCGAGAAGGTCGAGACCGGGTTTTCAAGTGCCGACTTCACCGGGTTGCTGTCAAACTCAGTCAAACGTTCCATGTTCGGCGTCTGGCCGATGAAGGCATCGGCATCCGGCGACGGCGGCGCGATCAGGCGTTCCTGTGCGGCCAGCGGGGCCGCGGCACGGTTGGGCAGGGCCTGGCGGGTCGCAGCACCGCCGAGATTGGACATCTGATCCATCGCCGGCTCGGCGGAGGTCGGCGCGGGCTGTGCTGCGACCGGAGGTGCGGCCTCGCTCTCCTGGACGGACGGCGAAGACGCGATCTCTTTGTGCGCCTCGGCCTGCGGCGCCGCCTTCGGCTTAGGCGCGTCGGCCGGCACCGTCACCGGCCCGCCGGCGTCGCGGCCGAGCATCAGCGGCGAGGTCTCCATCAGGTAGAAGGCGGAATAGCCCGCGACCGGCAGGGCGATGAGCGCGGCCAGGGCCGGGCTGGCGATGAGTTTGCGCGACATGAAAGACCTCCAAAGCGTGACTGCTTTGTCGGTGAGACGCGCACCCCGGCGCGTTCCTTGGGGAGCGGGAGAGATTTTTTCGTCGAAGGCCTCCAGCGCGGCCGAAAGCGCACGCTCCCGCGCGCCCTTCGTGGGCATCGGCATCTTCGAGCGGCCGAGCCGCGAAAGATCGTCGTCCGTCATCGTCACGCTTCCCCGGCCTGGGCGACCAGCACCTTCAGCCGTTTCTTCGCTTCGTGGATGTGCCAGGAGACCGTCGGCTCGGCGCATCCCATGATCTCGGCCGCATCGCCATGCGACAGGTCCTCGCTATAGACGAGGAGCACCGCCTCGCGCTGCTTGTCCGGCAGCTTGCGCACCGCGTCCCACAGCGCGTCGGGGCGCTCGTCAGGTTCGGGCATCGCCTCGCCGAACGCCGCCGCATGCACCCCGAAGGCAGCGGCCTTGCGGCTCTCGCGCATTACCTTGCGGCCGTGATCGCGCGCGACGTTCAACGTGAGCGCGTAGAGCCAGGTGGTGAACGCGCCCTGCCCCGCAAAGGAACGGATCGACCGGCCGAGCCGCGCGCAGACCTCCTGCGCAATGTCCTCCGCATCGGCTTTGTGCCCGCACCATTTCCACGCGACGCGGAAGACGAAATCGTAGTGCCGCCCGACCAGTTCGGCGAATGCATCACGGTCGCCCGCTTTCGCGTGCGCGATCAGCTCCTCATCCGGCGCGCCGGTGTCGTCCGTAGCCAAGGCCATGTCTGTTCCTTGGACGAGGCCAATAGGGCATTCCTTGGGTGAGCAGGGAAATTTTTCGGCATTTTCTGCATCGACGACCGAGGACCGAATTTCCGGCGAACCTTTCGCTCCCTTGTGGGTTCTGGTTCCAAACCAAAGGAGCCATATGATGTCCGCGACAGCCGCCCGAAACGAAGCCGAAAAGCAGCGCAGCATCCAGAGGAAGGTCGACGCCGACGACCGCGCCAAGTCGAACGGCAAGCCGAGGCCGATGCAGGCCGGCGCGCGCGAATATCCCGTTCCGCCCTTTCCGAAACAGCATCATCCCAAGCCGGGCATGGAGCACAGGATCGAGCCCGCGCCGATGTACGACGCGCCGTTCTACAAGGGCTCGGAGAAATTGAAGGGCAAGGTGGCGCTGATCACTGGCGGCGATTCCGGCATCGGGCGAGCGGTCGCCGTGCTGTTCGCCCGCGAGGGGGCAGACGTGGCGATTGCCTATCTCACTGAGGACGAGGACGCGAATACGACGAAGGCCGCCGTCGAGAAGGAGGGCCGGCGAGCGATCCTCATTCCTGGCGACGTGTCGGAGCGCGCCTTCTGTGAGAAGGCGGTGGCGAAGACGGTCAAGGAACTGGGCCGGCTCGACATCCTCGTCAACAATGCCGCGTTCCAGATCCATTCGAGCGACTTCGAGGATCTGACCGAAGAGCATTTCGACACGACGCTGAAGACCAACCTTTACGGCTATTTCCATATGGCCAAGGCTGCGCTGCCGCATCTCGGGCCGGGCTCGGCGATCATCAATACCGGGTCGGTGACGGGTATCGAGGGATCGAAGGAACTCGTCGACTATTCGATGACCAAGGGCGGCATCCACGCTTTCACCCGCGCGCTCGCCGGCAACCTGGTCGGCAAGGGCATCCGCGTGAACTGCGTGGCGCCGGGCCCGGTCTGGACGCCGCTCAACCCGTCGGAGAAGGAGGCGCAGGACGTGTCGCAATTCGGGTCGCAGACGCCCATGAAACGTCCGGCGCAGCCCGAGGAGATCGCGCCGGCCTATGTGTTCCTGGCCTCGCCGCAGATGTCGAGTTACATCACCGGCGAGATCCTGCCGATCGTTGGCGGCTACTGACTTCAGTTGACCTCATCGCCGATGAAGGCCCGCATATGGAAAACCTGCTGCGCCGCCGGATAGCGGTAGCCCGCGCCATACGGGCAGGCGTTTCGGTCGAGGCAGCCATGCTGCCTGCAAGCCGCTCCGCGCGGGGAGCGCACATGCGCAAGGCAGGCTTCATAGGCGAAGCCGTCGTTCGAATAGGCATCGACCGGACAGGATTTCAGGCAGGGCTTTCCGTCGCATCCGTCGCACAGGTGAATCGGTGCATGAGCCGGTCGCATGGCCTCCCCGATCTCCCGGGCCGTGTCCGGATCCGTAAACAGCAGCGCGCCGCGATAGGCATGCCACAGGCCGAACTTTGGATGCATGAGGATGCCGAGCGGCGACGGCCTCAGCCCTTCGGCCCGTATCGCCCATTGCTGGAATGGCAGATAAGGACGGTCGGAGGGCGAGACCGCACGGGCGCCGAGCCGGACGGCGACCTCGCCGATCACCTCGCGCGACCAGGTGTCGAGCGGATCAGCAAGGTCCGGCGGCTGTCCCTCCCGCCATGCGTCGAAATGCGGCCAGATCGTCGGCCCGCCATGCCCGACGAGCAGCACCGCCCGCGCCCCGGCAAACGCCTCCTCTCCCGGCGCGAAGGCGAACCCACCGCGCAGGATCAGGCCGTTGCCGGCGAGCTGGCTGGATATCTCGGCGATCATGCTGTGTCAGCATCTCCTCAGAGACTATTCGATATCGGAATCGAAGACGAATATCCTGCATGAATCATGGCGCGCGGACGCGGGCGCGGCCGGTATTTTTCCGACGACGCCTCATTCCTTCCAGCCCTCCGCCATGGCTCCGGGCGTTCGCACCCTTTGGAAGGCCCACTGGACCTTCCAATTCGCGTCCGGCGAACCGATCCACCTTCTCCCACAAGGGGAGAAGGACATGCGCTCCTTTTAGGACGTGTCACGCAGCTCGACCGGCGAGACAACCGCATTCGCCAAGCGCCGGAGACCGGCGCAGTGCGTCGCGCCCTCATTCCCGGCCTCGTCTGACGCCTGCCCCCGATGCAGGAACGACAGGCGGCACAGATGCGCCGCGATGGCCCGCATGTAGAGCCCGAATGCCCTGAGAGAGTCCGCGATGTCCTCCGCATCGAAGGGATGGCTGCCGAAGCCGGCCGGCATCGGGACGGGCGTCCAGGGTCTGCGGGCGAAGCTGCGGAGCGTGCCTTCGACATAGGCGCTCAGCAGCGTATTCGCCTGCCAGGCGGCCCACAGCACGCACCAGCGGACCCAGAACGAGCGGCCGGCGGCCTGTTCGGCCATGTCGGCGATCGAGAACAGGCGCATGACGATCCTCGCCTTTAACGCCTGTTGCCTCCCCGCCTTCGCCCTCCAGCCCATCGCCGGCTCCCGTTTGACCGGACATAGTTTCGGGCATGCTGGCAGGGGTGGGGATGGAAAAAGTTTCGGCTGTGAGAATCTCTAAGTTGGACAAAGGGTTACGAACGGGCAGGCGAAAATCGATCCACCGGAAGGCTGATCCGTACCTCGCAAGACCTCTGTCTCCCCCCGCCGACCTACTCCCGCAGCGTCTCGTCGAACAGCGTTGCCAGCCGCTTCCAGTGCCGCTCGGCGCCGGCGTCGTCGTAGACGGAATGGTCCGGCACGCACCAGCCGTGCTTCATGCCGACATAGTTCTCGACCAGGTGGTCGACCTCCGCCTCGCGGAACGCCTGCGCCAGGCGGGCCGACTGTTCGGGCGGGAAGCTGCCGTCGACGCCGGCGACACCAACATAGACGCGCGCCTTGATCTTCGCGGCGTTGGCGGCCGGGCTGTCGGGTGCGTCGCTGGCAAGGTTGCCGCCATGCAGGCTCGCCGCCGCGACGATGCGGTCGGGATGGGCCGCCGCCGCGTTGAGCGCGCGGCCGCCGCCCATGCAATAACCGACCGTGCCGGCCTTGCCGGAAAACCCCTCCTCCGCCAGCGCGTCGAGGAAATGGCTGGTGTCGGCCGCCGTCATCGCCTGCGTCGTCTCGGTGATCATCCTGCGCAGCAACTGCGCTGTCTCGGCGTTGGAAAAGGCCGTCTTCGCATCGAACGGACCATAGGCGCCGAAGCGGTAGAACAGGTCGGGCACCAGCACGGCATAGCCCTGCCCCGCCAACCGTTCCGCCATCAGGTCCATAGCGGGGCGTGGCCCGAAGGCGTCCATGTAGAGGATGATGGCGGGACCGGAAGATGCTCCGGCCGGCGCGAACAGCGTCGCCTGGCAGGCGCCGCCGGTGGTCGTTATGGAAAGATGACGTGTGGGCATTTCGGTATTCTTCCTATCGACTACGGGGGAAATTCGAAGCAATGCCGGACGACTCGTCCAGCAGGCAATCGGTTCACGAACCACTCTTCAGCCGACTGATCTCAAGGAAAAGAGACGGCGACATTTCCAGAATTAGGGTTTCGATATCACGCACCTGATGCAAAACGGTCAGTACGACGATGCCGTCGTTCAGGGGGTCGTAGACAATGAAGTGCCTGCGTGCGGCGACCATCATGAATGGAGCGGAGCGGATATGACGCAGTCGGCCGCTTTCCGGTTCGATAGCGGCGCGATTCATGGCAAGGTAGAGATCGTGCATATAGCGTTTGGCGACGTCCTGGCCCCATTCGGCCAAGGATCGACGGTAGATTTTCTGCAGGTCCAGCGCCGCGCGACGCGTCAGGTGGACCGCAGGCCGCGAGGTCATCGCCAGCCGTCGGCCTCAGCTCGATCCAGAACATCCATGTCGGAAGCGAAATCTCCCGTAGACCGGAAGACGCGACCCGCAGCAAGATCATGGTAGCCGGCCAGGATCGCGTCCTGCGCCATCTGACCTTCGCGTCGCTCCATGTCTCGACGGATGAGGTCCCGAATATATTCGCTGGGCGTCTCATAGAGACCGTCCTCGCCGACCATCCGGTCGACAAACTCTGCGAGCGGTGCTGACAATCGGGCATTGATGCGGTCGGACATGGATCACCTCATCAATCAGCTTAAGCCTCCACGAAGAGGTGGTCAATTTCGGCGCATCTATTGCGACAAGAAAGACCGCCCAGCTCAGCCCCTGACCGCGCTGCGCCAGACTTCGTCGTGGATGATCTTGGCGACTTTAGCCCCGCCTGAATCGGGCTCGCTTCACGTAAAGGCGTCGGGCATCGACTCCTTCTTCTGGCGGATGAAGGCCAGCAGCGCCTCGTCGATGCCCTGGTCGAGCGCCGGGGCCTCGTAGGTTTCGAGCCAGCGGCGGGCGAGTTCGTTGGCGCGCTGGTGGGCGGGCTTGGAGCCTTCGGCTTCCCACTGCTCGAACGAATTGTTGTCGGCGATCGAGGAGCGGTAGAACGCGGTCTGGAAATTGGCCTGCGTGTGGTCGCAGCCGAGATAGTGGCTGCCCGGCCCGACCTGGCGGATCGCGTCCATCGCCTGGCCGTTCTCCGACAGGTCGACGCCTTGCGCGAACTTCTGCTGCATGCCGAGCTGGTCGATGTCCATCATGAACTTCTCGTAGCAGGAGGCCAGCCCGCCCTCGAGCCAGCCGGCCGCGTGCAGCACGAAATTGGTGCCGGCGAGGATGGTGGAGTTCAGCGTGTTGGCGCTCTCGTAGGCCGCCTGCGCGTCCGGGATCTTGGAGGCGCAGAGCGAGCCGCCGGTGCGGAACGGCAGGCCGAGACGTCGGGCGAGCTGGGCGGCGCCATAGGAGACCAGCGACGGCTCCGGCGTGCCGAAGGTCGGCGCGCCCGACTGCATCGAGATCGACGAGGCGAAGGTGCCGAACAGGACCGGAGCACCGGGGCGCACGAGCTGCGTCACCGATGCACCCGCCAGCACCTCGGCCAGCACCTGTGTCAGCGTGCCGGCGACCGTCACCGGGCTCATTGCGCCGGCGAGGATGAAGGGCGTGACGATGCAGGCCTGGTTGTGGCGGGCATAGACCTTGAGAGCGCCGAGCATGGTGTCGTCGAACACCATCGGCGAGTTGGCGTTGATGAGCGAGGTCAGCACCGTGTTGTTCTCGACGAAGTCGTCGCCGAAGACGAGCTTGGCCATCGCCACCGTGTCTTCCGCACGCTCGGGCGCGGTGACCGAGCCCATGAAGGGTTTGTCGGAATACTTGATGTGGGAATAGATCATGTCGAGATGGCGCTTGTTCACCGGCACGTCGACCGGCTCGCAGACCGTGCCGCCCGAATGGTGGATCGACGGCGCCATGTAGGCGAGCTTCACGAAATTGCGGAAATCCTCGATCGTCGCGTAGCGGCGGTTGCCGTCGAGGTCGCGCACGAAGGGCGGGCCGTAGACCGGCGCGAAGACGGTGGCGTTGCCGCCGATCTGGACGGAGCGCTCGGGATTGCGCGCATGCTGGGTGTAGACCGACGGCGCGGTCTTGAGCAGCGAGCGCGGCAGGCCTTTCGGGAAATGCACCCGGTCGCCGCGCACGTCGGCGCCGGCGTCCTTCCAGAGCGCGAGTGTCTCGGGATCGTCGCGGAAGATGATGCCGACCTCTTCGAGCACCGTGTCGGCGTTCTTCTCGATGAGGGCGAGCCCTTCCTCGTTCAGCACCTCGTAGAGCGGAATCTCGCGCCTGATATAAGTGAGCTGCTGGCCGGGGCCGCCGCCGGAGCGTGCCGCGCGGCGGGCAGCAGCACCCCCGCCCGCGCGATCGCCGCGCCCGCGCCGGGGTCCGCCCGTCTCCTGCTCGCCCGTCCCGAGCTCAACTGCCGCCGGATCGCTCATCGTCGTTCTTCCCTGAATGAAGGCTGCGGCCGCAACGCCGCTTGTCGGCGGATCGTAATCATGGTCCTTGGACGAACCGTCTTGCAAACGCCGGACCGTGTCGCAAAATCGACACGGCAAGCTGCTGAATTCCAGTCGCTTTCGTTTTGCACGGCGTCGCAAATCAGCTATGCGGCGACGCCGATTGCGGAATAGATATGCTCACGAAGTTCGAGCGGACGGAAGTCCCTTCGTTCGCATCTCACCTGGAGCCCCGGCAATGTCCGACGACGAGATCATTCTCTCCGAGCTTTCCGACGACGAACTCGTGCAGCAGATGCATGACGACCTCTATGACGGGCTGAAGGAAGAGATCGAGGAAGGCACGAACATCCTGCTCGAGCGCGGCTGGGCGCCCTACAAGGTGCTGACCGAGGCGCTGGTCGAGGGCATGCGCATCGTCGGCGAGGATTTCCGCGACGGCATCCTGTTCGTGCCGGAGGTGCTGCTGTCCGCGAATGCGATGAAGGCCGGGATGCATATCCTGCGCCCGCTGCTGGCCGCCACCGGCGCGCCGAAGCAGGGCAAGCTGGTGATCGGCACCGTCAAGGGCGACATCCACGACATTGGCAAGAACCTCGTCGGCATGATGATGGAGGGCGCCGGTTTCGACGTCGTCGACCTCGGCATCAATAATCCGGTCGAGAAATATCTGGAAGCGATCGAGCGCGAGAAGCCCGACATCCTCGGCATGTCGGCGCTGCTCACCACCACCATGCCCTACATGAAGGTCGTGATCGACACGCTGAAGGAAAAGGGCATCCGCGACGACTACGTCGTGCTCGTCGGCGGCGCGCCGCTCAACGAGGAGTTCGGCAAGGCCGTGGGCGCCGATGCCTACTGCCGCGACGCTGCCGTGGCGGTCGAGACCGCCAAGGATTTCATGAAGCGCAAGCACAACCAGCGCGCCACGGCGTGAGCGGGCCCCTCCGCGCCGTCCTGTCCCGCTAGGTGCGATGGCGCCTGCGCTTCGGCGCGGGCAGCGTGGCGTTTGCCGTTCCGGCCACGACGCGATTGCGGCCGTCGCTCTTGGCGACGTAGAGCGAGTTGTCCGCCGCCGCGAGCATGTGCGCGAGATCGGCCTGCCCGCCGCCGTCGGACACACCGAAGCTGGCCGATATGTCGGGCAGAACGCCGAGACCGTCGGACTGGAAGGCCGCCGCGACCGCCTTTCGCGCCCGCTCGGCGATCGCGACCGCCTCGGCGATCGTCGCATCTGGAAGCAGCGCGGAGAACTCTTCGCCGCCCAGGCGCCCGAGCAAGGCGCCCTCCCCCAGCTGCTCCGAGACCGTGGAGGCGAAGTGGGCGATGACGCGGTCTCCGGTCGAATGGCCGAAGCGGTCGTTCACGCTCTTGAAGTGGTCGATGTCCATCATCAGCGCGCAGACCGGGCGCCCGCTGGCGCGGCATTGCGCGACGAGCTGGTTGCCGCGCGCGAGGAAGGCGCCGCGCGACATCACGCCGGTCAGGACGTCGTGATTGACCAGGTGCGAGAGCTTTGTCACCAGCTCGTTGCGAGCAGCATCGACGGAGGCGACGGTGAGAGGACCGAGCGAGATGATCGCAACGCCCAGCCTGAAGGAGGACATGGACGACAAGAGGTCGCCGGCCATGGGAACCACGACCAGGCCGGCCGACACGCCCATGAGCAGCGCCGAGCAGAAGAGGAGCGAGATGACGGCGGTGGCAAACACGCTGTAGGTCAGCGCGCACCACAGGAGCGCAGGCAGCGCGAAGCCGATCGCGCCCGGCCCGCCGACGGCCATTTCCCCCAGCGCGGACGCTACGACCGCCGCGAGGGGCCCGACCGTCCAGAAATTCGCCCGGCGGACGAGTTTCAGGAATGATCTGCGGGGCGTAGGGCCTCCGAGGTCGGGGAAGGCCAGAATCGGAGGCAGAATGAGCAGGCTGTTGACGAGTTCGGTGGTGAACCAGAACTCCAGTCCGGTGAAGAAATCACGGTCGAACAGGACCCGTGCCGCCCCTCCCCCGACCAGCGCGCTCGCCGCCGCGGCGATGACGCAGATCGCGAACATGAACAGCACCGCCTGAGGGCGCCTCAGCTGCCGGTCGTCCTCCTCCATTACCCGGAACAAAAGCACGCCGGTTATCGCGCCGGTCAGGTTGGCGGCGGTGAGCCAGAAGGTGATGAATATCTCGCCGCCGGTGACGAGGTCAGCGGCCATGTAGCCGCAGAACCCACCGATCCAGCCGGCCGGGGTCGCGAATTCCGGCTTGCGCACCATAAGGCCGAGCAGGACGGCATTTGCCGGCCAGAATGCGGCCAGGAAGCCTACGGGTCGCGTCAGGATGCCGAACAGCGCCGCCACACAGACGATCAGCCCGACGACGGCGAAAGCCACCAGCCAGCGGTGCGCGACGGAAGCCTTGGTCAGGCCCGTATCATCCAGAGACGACATCGCATCCAGCCTTTTCACGCCGCCAAGACTAAGGGGCGTTGCTTGAGAAGCTGTTAACGATTTGCGTGACCGGCAACCTGAAGGCGACTACCGGAGCGACGCAGGCAGCCGGGGTTGTCGTCAGTCCACGGAGTCCTCGACCGCCTCAGCGGTCTCCCGCACATCCCTGCCCACGCCGCGCACGGTATTGGCGCAGGCGGACAGGCCGACGGCGAAGATCAGGACGAGCATCGACACTCTCATCATGGCATTCATGGAAATCCACTCTCGCTTGGCTTATGTATCTGCCGTTGTGCAATGATCGCGAGGGCGTTGGGTTCCCTACGGTGGCGACGGACAGAAGCAAGAGGGCCGAGCGCATTCTCGTCATCGCCTGCGGGATGATCGCCCGCGAGGTGCTGGCGGTGAAGGCGCAGCTGCGCCTCGATCATCTCGACCTGACCTGCCTGCCGGCCGACTTCCACTACACGCCCGACCGCATCCCCGCCGCCATGGACAAGGCGATCGTGGAGGCCAAGGCAGAGGGCTACGAGCACATCCTGGCCGGCTATGCCGATTGCGGCACCGGTGGAATGCTGGACCGGGTGCTGGAGAAGCACGGCGTCGAGCGGGTGGCGGGGCCGCACTGCTTCGCCTTCTATCAGGGCATGGCCGCCTTCGAGGCGATCGGCGACGATGACATGACGACCTTCTACATGACCGACTTCCTGTGCCGGCAGTTCGACGCCTTCTTCATGAAGCCGCTCGGCCTCGACCGCCATCCGGAACTGGCGAAGGACTATTTCGGCCACTACGAGAAGCTGGTCTATCTCGCGCAGACCGACGATCCGGCGCTCGAGCAGGTGGCCGAAAAAGCGGCAAAGATGCTCGGGCTCGCTTATGAAAAGCGGCGGACGGGATATGGCGACCTCGCGCCGGCACTGGCAAGGGCGGTCGCGGCAACATGAAAGCGCCGGATTGTTCGTCCTTGGTCGTTGGACAGCCCAACGGAGCAGATGAATGACGTGCTGCAGACTGGTGCTTGCCGCCCTCGCCTTCCTCGTCCCGTCCGCCTCCTGGGCGACCGGCGAGATCGAAGGCCTGATTACCAAGGCAGACCGCGAGAGGCTGGCGAACTATGAGACGACGCGGGCGGACGCGCTGAAGGAGGCGCGCGAGGGGGGCAGCGCGGAGGAGATCGCGATCCTCGACAAGGTCGTCGACGCGCGCCAGCAGTCCTGGTCCGGCTTCGACATGACGGGCGACTGGCAGTGCCGCACGATCAAGGCCGGCGGCTTTGCGCAACTGATCGTCTACGGCTGGTTCAAGTGCCGGGTGACCGACGACGGTTCGGGCTGGACGCTGACGAAGCTGACCGGCTCGCAGAAAACAAAGGGCCGCTTCTTCACCGACAGCGACTTCCGCCAGACCTATCTCGGCACCTTTGCTGTGAACGACGATCCGTTTCCGGCCTACGGCAAAGGTCCGGAGACCGATCAGGCGGGCTACGCTTTCCTGATGTCGCCGACATCCTGGCGCATCGAGTTTCCGGCGCCCTATTACGAATCGAAGCTCGACATCCTCGAATTCCGCCGCTGAGGTTCTTTTCCGGCGGTCGAGGCACTATGTCATCAAGGATTAACGGCTGTTTGCACATTCTGTGACAGGGTGTGCCAAGAGGGATGGCGTGAGACAGGGCATGGACGAACACGAGCAGCAGGCTCTGCCTGGGACGCCGCGGCGCCCGCAGCCGGCACGCCTGTCGTCGCTGTTCGAACGCCTCGCGGCGGAGGGCGACGGCCCGATCACCGTGGCCGAGATCCGCACCGCGCTCGGCGATCGCAGCCTGGCGACGTTGCTGATCTTCTTCGCGGTCATCAACCTGATCCCGCTGCCGCCGCCCTCGTCAGCGATTCTGGGACTGCCGCTGCTGATCGTCGCCGCGCAGATGCTCTACGGTTCGACCAGCGCCTGGCTGCCGAAGCGCATCTTAAACATCTCGCTGACGCGCCCGCAGTTCCGCGGTGCGATGGACCGCATCGTGCCGTGGCTCACCAGGCTGGAGAAATACATCCGGCCGCGCTACTGGCCGTTCTGGCCAAAGCAGGGCGAGCGCGTCGTCGGCGCGATCTCGCTGTTCCTGGCGATCATCGTGACGCTGCCTATCCCGCTCGGAAACTGGTTTCCGGCCTTCTCGATCACCTTGCTCGGCTTCGCGCTCTCGGAGCGCGATGGCGTCATGCTGGGCGTCGGCGCGCTGGCCGGCCTCTTCGCTCTTCTCGTGATCGGGCTGGTGATCGGATCGGCGGGTGCGGCACTCGGCTTCGTCTGGTCGCACATGGGCGCGATCTGGTAGTTTCGCCTTCTCGACACTCGTCCTGAACACGGCGTCGCTTTTGAAGGCACCCGCGTCGTGCCGCAACAAGCAGCCCGTCCGTGCTTTCGGCAATGCTCGCGATGCAATCGAGGAGGAAGGCCTATGGCCGATCTGATCGTCGTCTACTGGCGGGACATTCCGGCGCAGGTGATCGTGAAAAAGGGTCGCCAGACCGCCAAGCGCGAGCTGTCGCTGCGCTTTACGGAAGCGATCGACCTGGCCGCGATGCGCTCGGGCGCCGGCGACACCGACGCCTATCTCGCCGAATGGCGCAAGGCCGACCCCGTGCCCGTCAGCGACGAGCTGGAAGCCGAGGCAGACAAGGCGACGGCCGCGCTCGAAGCCGCCTACGACCGCGACCGTCTGGTGGCCCTCGCCAAAGCTGGGGGCCGGGACAATGCCTGAAACCCTGACATCGACAACGCCGTCCGACGCAGCCGCCGCGACCCCGCCCTCGGCGCCGGTCGGCGTCACGCAGGCGACCGTGGTCAAGAAATCGGCGCCGAAGAGCGACTACAAGCCAGCCGACGTGTCGCCGCAGCGCCGCGTGCAGCGCTCCTACGCGATCCGCCTCTGGTCGATCCGCCATTCGCGCGGGCTCGAATGGTTCTATGCCCGCTTTGCCGACCTCTTCCTGCTTTTGCATCCGGTGTGGAAGGGCATCGGCTACAGCCGGGTCGAGGCGCCGGTGAAGTTCGTCGAGAAGCGGGTGAAAGGCTTCATGTTCGACTGCCGCATGTGCGGCCAGTGCATCCTGTCCTCGACCGGCATGTCCTGTCCGATGAACTGCCCCAAGCAGCTGCGCAACGGCCCCTGCGGCGGCGTGCGCGCCAACGGCAATTGCGAGGTCGAGCCCGACATGCCCTGTGTCTGGGTGAAAGCCTGGGAAGGCTCGCGCAACATGGTCCATGGCGACGCGATCCTGAACCTGCAGAAGCCGGTGGACCAGTCGCTGCGCGAGACCTCGGCGTGGCTGCGGGTGACGGCGCAGGCAGGCGCGGCGAAGGACCAGGCCCGCGCGGGAGCCGGCGCATGACGCCGATCCTGCCCCTGCAGCCCGACGAGAACCCGGCCGGCGTGCACCTGCCGCTGGAGCCCCTGCCCGGCCACACCTCGCGCGGGCGGCTGGAGCGCATCCTGCGCCGGGGCGAGTTCGCGGTCACGACGGAGCTCAACCCGCCCGATTCGGCCGATCCCGAGGACGTCTACAACCGCGCGAAAATCTTCGACGGCTGGGTGGACGGCATCAACGCCGTCGATGCGTCGGGCGCGAACTGCCACATGTCCTCCGTCGGCATCTGCGCGCTTCTGACTCGCATGGGTTACGCCCCGATCATGCAGATCGCCTGCCGCGACAAGAACCGCATCGCCATCCAGGGCGACGTGCTGGGCGCCGCCGCCATGGGAGTGGCCAATATATTGTGCCTGACCGGCGACGGCGTGCAGGCGGGCGACCAGCCCGGCGCCAAGCCGGTGTTCGACCTCGATTCCAGTTCGCTGCTCGAAACGATCCGCATCATGCGCGACAACGGCAAGTTCCTGTCGGGCCGCAAGTTGACGACACCGCCGCAGCTCTTTCTCGGAGCCGCGGTGAATCCGTTCGCACCACCCTACGATTTCCGTCCTATCCATCTCGGCAAGAAGATCGCCGCCGGCGCGCAGTTCATCCAGACGCAGTACTGCTTCGACGTGCCGATGATGAAGACCTTCATGGCCAAGGCCCGCGACCTCGGCCTGCTGGACAAGGTGTTCCTGCTGGTCGGCGTCGGGCCGCTCGCCTCTGCCAAGACGGCGAAATGGATCCGCTCCAACGTGCCGGGCATCCATATTCCGGACACGGTGATCCAGCGGCTGGAAGGCGCGCAGGACCAGAAGAAGGAAGGCAAGCAGCTCTGCATCGACATCATCAACGAGGTGAAGGAGATCCCCGGCGTCTCCGGCATCCACGTGATGGCCTACCGGCAGGAGGAATATGTCGCGGAGATCGTCAGCGAATCCGGCGTGCTGCGGGGGCGCCGTCCGTGGAACCGCGAGGCCGCGCGCGACGAACTCGTGGTGGCCGAGCGTATGCGCCATCTGCGCGAGGACGCGCCCGACCAGGCACCGCAGAAGATCGTCGAGCGGGTGGGCCACTGAGGCCGCTTGACAGCAGATGAGAACGACCGACAAGTCCCGCTATCCTTTGAGGAGACAGGAATGACCCGCACGATCGTCGCTTCGGCGACCCGCGAAATCGTCATTGGCTTCGACCAGCCCTTCTGCGTGATCGGCGAGCGGATCAATCCGACCGGCCGCAAGGTGCTGAACGAGGAGCTGGAGCGCGGCGATTTCTCGCGCGTGGCATCCGACGCCGTCGCCCAGACCGAGGCAGGTGCGACCGTTCTCGACGTCAATTCGGGCGCAGTCTTCTCCAACATGATGGCGCAGGACCCGCGCTATGCCGACAACAACTTCGTCGAGCCGATGCTGATGCCGAAGCTCATCGAGACAGTGCAGGCGGCAGTGGACACGCCGATCTGCATCGATTCGTCCGTTCCCGGCGCGCTCGAAGCTGGCCTTCAGACCGCCAAGGGCCGCCCGCTCGTGAATTCGGTGACGGGCGAGGAAGAGCGGCTCGAAAAAGTGCTGCCGCTGGTCAAGAAATACAATGTCGCCGTGGTTGCCATCTCCAACGATGACACCGGAATTTCGGAAGACCCGGACGTGCGCTTTGCGGTGGCGAAGAAGATTGTCGAGCGCGCCGCCGACTTCGGTATCCCCGCCCATGACATCGTGGTCGACCCCCTGGTCATGCCGATCGGCGCAATGGCGACTGCCGGCCATCAGGTTTTCACGCTGGTGCGTCGCCTGCGCGAGGAGCTCGGCGTCAACACGACGTGTGGGGCATCGAACATCTCGTTCGGCCTGCCCAACAGGCACGGCATCAACAACGCCTTCCTGCCAATGGCCTATGCCGCCGGCATGACGAGCGCGATCATGAATCCGGTGGCGCTGCCGGTCGGCCCGACCAAAATCGCTGAGAAGAAGGCCGAGGTCGAGGCAGCAGGTATCGTGCTGCCGCCGGACATGGACGACGAGACTTTTGTCAAGCTGTTCGGCCTCGGCTCGACAAAGCCTCGGCCCGGCAAGGAAATGGAGGCGATCCGCGCCGCCAACTTCCTGCTCAATCAGGACACGGGCGGCGCGGCATGGATCAATTTCAATCGTGATCCGGGCGCAGCGCCTCGTGGTCGTAACCGCGAAGGGCGGCGGTCGCGGGGCTAAAGATCGAGCCCGCATCGCTTGCGTATTGTCATGAACGCCTCGCCCACCGATCCCCTCGTCCTGTTCATGCCCTCGGGTAAGCGTGGCCGCTTCCCCGTCGGCACGCCGGTGCTCGATGCGGCGCGCCAGCTCGGCGTCTATGTCGAGAGCGTCTGCGGAGGACGGGCGACCTGCGGCCGCTGCCAGATCGAGGTGCAGGAAGGCAATTTCGCCAAGCACAAGATCGTCTCGTCCAATGACCACATCTCGCCACGCGGGCCGAAGGAGGAGCGCTACGATCGGGTGCGCGGCCTGCCCGAGAACCGGCGCCTGTCCTGCTCGGCCACGATCCAGGGCGACCTCGTCATCGACGTGCCGCAGGATACGGTGGTCAATGCGCAGGTGGTGCGCAAGGCCGCGTCCGACCGGATCATCGAGCGCGATCCGGCGATCCAGCTCTGCTATGTCGAGATCGAAGAGCCCGACATGCACAAGCCGCTGGGTGACCTCGACCGGCTGAAGATCATGCTCGGCAAGGACTGGGGCTTCGACAACCTGCTCGTCTCGCAGCACCTGATTCCCGATGTGCAGAAGATCCTGCGCAAGGGAAACTGGGGGGTCACGGCCGCCATCCATCGCGACCTCGAGGCCTCGCGCCCGAACATCATCGCGCTGTGGCCGGGCCTGCACAACGAGGCCTACGGGATCGCTTGCGACATCGGCTCGACCACGATCGCGATGCATCTGGTCTCGCTCCTGTCCGGCCGCATCGTCGCGTCATCCGGCACATCCAATCCGCAGATCCGCTTCGGCGAGGATCTGATGAGCCGCGTGTCCTACGTCATGATGAACCCGGACGGGCGCGAGGCGATGACCAAGGCCGTGCGCGACGCGATCAGCGACCTGATCGGCAAGGTCTGCGCGGAGGGTGGTGTCGACCCGGACAACATCCTCGACGCGGTGTTCGTCGGCAACCCGATCATGCACCACCTGTTCCTCGGCATCGATCCGACCGAACTCGGCCAGGCGCCCTTTGCGCTCGCCGTTTCGGGCGCCGTGCATACCTGGGCGCGCGACATCGGCATCAAGATGAACTACGGCGCGCGCATCTACATGCTGCCCTGCATCGCCGGCCATGTCGGCGCGGACGCGGCTGGCGCCACGCTCTCCGAAGGCCCCTACCGGCAGGACCGGATGATGCTCCTGGTCGACGTGGGTACCAATGCGGAGATCGTGCTGGGCAATCGCGCCCGCGTCGTGGCGGCCTCCTCGCCGACCGGCCCCGCCTTCGAGGGCGCGGAAATCTCCTCCGGCCAGCGCGCCGCGCCCGGTGCGATCGAGCGCGTGCGGATCGATCCCGCGACGCTTGAGCCGAAGTATCGCGTCATCGGCGTCGACAAGTGGTCTGACGAGGGCGGCTTCGAGGAAGCGGCGAAGGCGACCGGCGTGACCGGCATCTGCGGCTCGGCCATCATCGAGGTGGTCGCGGAAATGTATCTGTCGGGCGTCATCTCGGAGGACGGCGTGGTGGACGGGTCGCTCGCCGCCCGCTCGCCGCGCATCATTCCGAACGGCCGGACCTTCTCCTATCTGCTGCGCGACGGAGAGCCGCGCATCACAGTCACCCAGAACGACGTCCGCGCGATCCAGCTCGCCAAGGCGGCGCTCTATGCCGGCGTGAAGCTTCTGATGGAGAAGCAGGGCGTCGACCATGTCGACACGATCCGCTTCGCCGGCGCGTTCGGCTCCTTCATCGACCCGAAATACGCCATGGTGCTGGGCCTCATACCCGACTGCGACCTCGCCGAGGTCAAGGCCGTGGGCAACGCGGCCGGCACCGGCGCGCTGATGGCGCTTCTCAACCGCGAGCACCGCCGCGAGATCGAGCGCGAGGTCGCCAGGATCGAGAAGATCGAGACAGCGCTGGAGCCGCATTTCCAGCAGCTGTTCATCGACGCCATGGCGCTGCCGAACAAGGTCGACCCGTTCCCGAAGCTCGCCGCCGCGGTGAAGCTTCCACCGAAAAAGCTGCTTGCCGAAGGCGAAGCGGGCGACGGAACACCGCGCCGGCGCTCGCGCGAGGAACGCGCGGCAAGGCGTACCCGCGACTGAGGCGGTTACGAAAGGCCGGCCCGGCGGCGTGGAGATGAAACCGGCCGCCGCTATCCGCCTCCCCTCAAAGGAGGCTGACATGTTCCCGTTCGACATGATTGCCCGCTACGCACAGCGCCGCCGCGACGCGCGCAGACGACGCCGCATGGAGGAACTGCTGGACGCGCTCGATCCCGAGATCAGGCGCGACATCGGCTGGCGCAGGAAACGCAGGCGTCGGCCGCCCTATGCCTGGGGCATGCCGGACTCTTGACCCAGCCGGCAAACGGATCGATCTTTGCGCAAGGGGAGGAACGAACATCCGTCGAGTGGGTTCTGCGCGCATGCCCAGCCTCAAGTCCCGTATCGTCTCCCTCTATCTTCGCAGCACCCGCAAGAAGGCCTTTGCCAGCGCGGCGGAAATGAACCGCTGGATCGCGCGCGCCCGCACCCTCGAGGACCACCGACCGCCCGCCTCTGTTGCGCGACGCCTGGACATCGCGCGCCGCGAGGTGTTCGGCTCTCCGGTCTACGATGTCGCGCCGCGCGGCGGCCATGTCGAGAAGCGGATTCTCTACCTGCACGGCGGCGCCTATGTGTTTGAAATCACGCCATTCCACTGGCGGCTGATCGCCGAGATGGCGGAACGTCTCGACGCCCGCATCACCGTGCCGGTCTATCCGCTCGCGCCCGAACATCGCTTCGAGGAGATGTTCGGAATGGTGATGCAGACCTATCGCAGGATGCTGGCGGAGGAGCCGGCCGGCGAGATCGTCTTCATGGGCGATTCCGCCGGCGGCAACATGGCCGTGGTGCTGACCATGATGGCGGCCAAAGAAGGCCTGCCCGGCCCGGACCGCCACGTGCTGATCTCGCCCGGCCTCGACATGACGCTGGAGAATCCCGACGTCGCACAGGCAGCGCGGCTCGATCCCTGGCTCGACATCGAGGGCGGCCTGGAGGCGATCCGCCACTATGCGCCGCATCTCGACCGCGCCGACTGGCGCATCAGCCCGATCAAGGGCGACCTCTCGGTGCTGCCGCCGATGCTTATCCTCGCCGGCGAGTTCGACCTTTTGACGCTGGACACGATCCGCTTCGCCGACCTCGCCCGTCGCGCGGGCGTCGAGGTGGAGCTCGTGGTCGAGCCCGGCATGATGCATGTCTGGCCGCTGATCGACATGCCCGAGGCCCGCCGCGCGCGGAACCTGATCGTCGAGTTCCTGAACAGCGACGCGCCGGGCCGTGATCGCCGGCGAATGACCGAGGCCGCCAGCTTGCGGGCGTATTGACTAAGCGGGTGGCCGCACCTCTACTCCCGCGCCTGGGAGGACGCCATGGCCAGCCTGAAATCACACTTCTACGCCTTCGTGCTGAAGCACACGCGCAAAAAGGCGTTCATGTCCGAGGAAGGGCTGCGGCAGCGCCTCGCCAAGATGCGGCCTGTCGAGGACCACCGCCCACCCGAGAAGGTGAAAGACCGCCTCGAGATTACACAGCGCGAGGTGCAAGGCCACGTGGTGTACGAGGCGCGGCCTAGGGCGGGCACGGCCGGACGGCGGCTCCTCTACCTGCACGGCGGGGCGTATTGCTTCGAGCTGACGCCGTTCCACTGGCTGCTCATCGCCGAACTCGCCGAGCGCCTTTCGGCGCAGATGACGGTGCCGGTCTATCCGCTGGCCCCCGAACACCAGTTCGACCAGATCTACGGGATGGCCGGCGAGGTCTACCGCCAGGTCTTCGCCGAGGCGCCGCATGCCGCGATCGTCGGCGATTCCGCCGGAGCCAACATGGCGCTTGTGCTGACGCTGATGGCGGCGGAACGGGGCGATCCGATCGCCTCGTCGCTGGCGCTGCTGTCGCCGAGCGTCGATTCCTCGCTCGCCAATCCCGAGGTGCACGACTATGCCAGGCGCGATCCCTGGCTCGACATCCCCGGCGCGCTGGCGGCCATGCACATGTATGCCGGCACCCTGAAGCTCGACGACTGGCGCATCAGCCCGATCTACGGCAACGTCGCGGCACTGCCGCGCACACTGATCTTCTCCGGCACGCGCGACCTGCTCTATCCCGACACGGTGCTGTTCGTGGACAAGGCACGCGCGGCGGGCGTCGACATCGAGCTCGTGCGGGGAGACGGGATGTTCCATGTCTGGCCGTTGCTCGACATCCCCGAAGCGCGGCCCGCACGCGACAGGATGGTGGCCTTCCTGGAACAGGCTCCGGCACGGGCTGCCGCGCGGGCGGCCTAGGCCCCGACCGGCTTGCCCTCACCATCGACCAGGCCGAGGCTGCGGAACAGCTCCATCTCGTCCTCGGACAGGAAGGCGAAGATCTTCGGGCCGCTGTCGCGGCGCTGCAGGAAATAGACGACCTCGAAATCGAGCGGGAACTCCGATCCGTCCTTGCGCCGCATCTGCGCGGTGAAGGAAACTCGCGCCTCGTCGTGCCCGGCAAAGATCTCCCGTGCCTCCACGCCGCGGAGCCACATCTCGACGACGCCGATGGCGCGGTAGAAGCCGAACCCCTTCTCCAGCACCTTTTCGTAGTCGTCACCGTTCTCGCCGCCCATCACCGCCTGCCCCGAGGCCGAGACGAGATATTCGGCGTAGCAGGCGCGCAGGTCACGGATCACAGGCTTGTCCGCCAGCGCCGCATTGTAGAAGTCGACATAGGAGGCGAAGAAAGCGTCGTAGTCCGGGGCTTGCATGGTCCGTCTCCTGCCGTCGGCAGTTGCTATCCGTCCGCGACCTTCGCCATCATCGCCTTGGTGATCGATTGCCTCCAGCCGTCGGCCTCCTTCCACGGGTCGGCCTGCGTCAGGCGCTGCTCCATGTCTGCGATGTGGAAGCTGTTCGCCGCCTCCAGATCCTTCAATTCGTCCCACGACACCGGGGTCGCCACCGGCGCGCCCTTGCGGCGGCGGGTCGAGTAAGGGCAGATCGCGGTAGAGCCGCGCTCGTTGCGCAGATAGTCGACAAAGATTCGGCCCTTGCGCTTGGCCTTCGACATATTGGCGACATAGCGGTCCGGCGCCTCCTCCTCGAGCATCTTCGCGAAACCCTTGGCGAACTCCTTCACCTGCGGCCACTCCACGCGCGGCGCGATCGGCGCGACGACGTGCACGCCCTTGCCGCCGGTGACGAGCGGGACGGTCTTCAGGCCTATCTTCTCCAGCCGGTCACGCAGGTCGAAGGCGGCGTCGCGGACATCGGCGAAGCCGAGCCCCTCGTCCGGGTCGAGGTCGAACACCAGCCGATCCGGCTTCTCGATGTCATCGATGCGCGAGCCCCAGATGTGGAACTCCAGCGTGCCCATCTGCACGCCGGCGATCAGCGCCGACAGGTCTTCCGCGTAGAGATAATTGTCGCGCTTGCCGTCGCTCTCCTCGATCTCCATTCGCTTCAGCTCGTCAGGAAAGCCGCGAGAATCGTGCTTCTGGAAGAAGCACTGGCCGCCCTCCCCGTCCGGACACCGCACCAGGCTGAGCAGCCGGCGCTCGACATGCGGCAGGATGCGCCGGGCGACGCGCTCGTAATGTGCGGCGAGGTCGGCCTTGGTCACGCCCTGCTCCTCGAACAGCACCTTCTGCGGGCTGGAGAGCTTCACGCCTGCGAAGATGTCGCGCGTCTCATGCTGCATGGCCGTCTCCCTCGGTATCTCCAGCACCACGTCCTTCGCGGGCTTGTCGCCACGGATCCCGCGCACCACGCCGTGGCGAACCACACCATCGGCCGTGAACTCCGCCATGTCGACCTCTACGACGAGTTCCGGCTTGAGCCAGACCGCGCCGCGCGCCATCTCGCGCGGGACCGAAACGAAAGGCGACGTCTTGCGCTCGAGAGAGCCGACAAGATCTTCCACCTCGCCGAGCGTGTCACCCTCGAAGGCGCCGACCCGGCCCTTGTAGGCGAGTTCCCCGTCCTCCATCACGCCGATGAGCAGCGAGCGGACGGTGCGGCCGCGCTTGTCTGACGGGGCATAGCCGCCGACGATGAACTCCTGCCGCTTCGTGCACTTGATCTTCAGCCAGCTCCGCCCGCGGCCGGAGATGTACGGATCGTCCGCGCGCTTGGCGACGATGCCCTCGTGTCCGGCCGAGCACACCTGGCGGAAGACCTCTTCGGCCTTGCCCAGCACATGGGTGGAAAGCAGGAGTGGCTCCCTGCCGGCGCCGATCAGCGCCTCCAGCTTCGACTTGCGCTCGATGAGCGGCAGGCGCGTCAGGTCCTTCCCGTGAAGTTCGAGCAGGTCGAAGACGAAACAGAACAGATCCTTGCCGCCGGCCTTGATCGACTTCTGCAGGGTGGAGAAATCGGTCTTTCCGTTGCGATCGACGGCGACAATCTCGCCATCGATCAGCGCGGAGCCGACGCCGAGTGCCGCGGCCGCCGCCGCGATGCCGGGAAACTTGCCGGTCCAGTCGAGGCCGTTGCGCGTGTAGATCCGGGCCTTCTCTCCGGCCACCGCGATCAGCGCACGGTAGCCGTCATATTTCATCTCGGCCAGCCATTCCCCGCCTTCGGGCGCATCAGCGACCAACGTCGCGAGCTGCACCTCGCGCCAGCGTGGCAGAGGCAAGGCTTTTGTCCCGGCGGCCTTGCCTCTCTTGTCCGCCTTGCCTGTCAATCCGCCGGCGGGCCGCTTCGCCGTGAGATCGCTCTTCGCCAAGCCACGGCCGCCCTTGGCGATCTGGGCCATCGTGCGGCCCGACGCGACGCTCTTGGTGAAACGGTTAAGCACGTCGCCGCGAGGCGGCGTAAAGCCCTCCTCGCGATGCTTGATCATCAGCCAGTTTTCGCGCTTCTCCTTCGCGCGTGGCTTCATTCGGACAAGTGTCCATTCGCCCTTGAGGCGTTCGCCGTCGAGGCGGAAGACGATCTTACCCTCCTCAAGGCCCTGATCGAAGTCGCCGACCGGCTCCCAGGTGCCGCGATCCCACAGCATCACTGTGCCGCCGCCATACTCGTTCTCGGGAATGGTGCCCTCGAAGGCGCCATAGGCAAGCGGGTGGTCTTCAGTTCGCACCGCCAGCCGCTTTTCGGCCGGATCATAGCTGGGGCCGCGCGTCACCGCCCAGCTCTTCAGCACGCCCGCCCATTCGAGCCGGAAGTCGTAGTGCAGCCGTGTCGCATCATGCTTCTGGACGACGAAGGCGAGCCCCTCGCCGGCGGCCTTCGGCGCGGGCCTGTCGTCGGGTTCCGCGGTCTTCGAAAAATCCCGCTTCGCCCGGTATTCCCTGAGCAATTCGTCGACGACCGGCCGCGCCATGGTGTGTTACGACCCCTCCATACGGATACGGCGGCCTGGACAGGCCGCCGCATCAAAAACCCCGGTCGGGCGCGGAAGTTCCGCCGCTCAGGCGGCGAGCGCGAAGCGGCCGCTTTCCTTGAACGCTTCCATCGTCGCGCGGATGTGGTCGGCCGCCGCCCTGACCGGCGCGCTCGCGTCCGGACGCACGATCATCACCAGATTGTAGGTGCCGAGTTCCGGCAGGCCGTCCTTCGGCCCCAGGACGACAAGATCCTCGCCGATGAACGACTTCGGCAGCGGCGCGACCGCGAGGTCGGCGAGGATCGCCGAGCGCTGGCCGGAGGTGTGTGCGCTCATATAGGCGATGCGGTAGTCACGCCCGCTGGTGCTGAGCGCATCGAGCGCGCGGATGCGCCAAGCGCAGCCTTCCTCCCACAGCGACACCGGCAGCGGCTGGCGCATATGCGCGCAGCCGCCCTTGGCGCCCGCCCAGGCGATCTGCTCCGTCAGCAGGATCTCCGCGTCCATCGGGATGACCTTGCCGGAGCAGGTCATCAGCGTGATGTCGAGCTCGCGGTCATCCATGCGCCGGCGCAGATTGGAACTCTGGTCAATGACGACGTCGACCGCGACCGAGGGATGCGATTGGGCGAAGCGGCGCAGCACGTCGGGCAGCACGCGCTCGCCATAGTCGTCCGGCGAACCCAGCCGGACCACGCCCTGGATGTCGGGCATGACGAACTTGGAAACGGCCTCGCGGTTGATCGCAAGCAGCCGGCGCGCATAGCCGATCAGGATCTCGCCATCGGCCGTCAGCGAGACGGAACGCGCGTCGCGCGTGAAGAGCGCGCGCCCGAGCGTCTCTTCCAGCTTCTTGATCTGCATCGACACGGCGGAGGGCGTGCGGAACACCGCATTGGCGGCGAGCGTGAAGCTGCCCGTCTCGGCAATCGCCACGAAGGTGCGCAGCACGTCGAGTTCCAGCAGCGGCAGAGGATGGTTCAGGGGGGCGTTCATGGCGTCACCATTCAGTTTTCTTGATCCAATCGATCATTCCATTTCGTTTGATTGAACATCATCCCTGCCCCATAGTCAACCACATGGAAGGACGAGACGCCCTTCGCCCAACGAATGGAGAAAGTCATGTCGATCTACACAGCATTTGCCCGGTTCGTCGCAACGCAGCGCGCTCGCCGGCTGCGCATCCGCACCGCCATGCGTATCGCGGATCTGCCGCACGGTATGCAGAAGGACATCGGCTGGCCGGATGGCTTCGATTTCGATCGTGAATTTCGCGCCCGGTCGTAATCCGCCACCGAAACGCCGCAATGATACGGTGAACGGGCGCGGCTTGCATGTTGCACCGCAACAAGGCAATTGCCGACGAATTCGGCGACCCGTGACGACTTGATTCGCAAGTCGAAACGGTCAGCCATCCGCCCGCAATAAATTTGAAACAAGAGCTGCCTAAATGGCACGCAATCGAGAGGCTCCTCCCAAGCCTGTCCGTTGCGAACTCAAGGAGAGAGAAATGTCCATCATGACCACCCTCAGCCGCTTCGCGGCCGACTACCGCGCCGCCCGCGCCCGCCAGGAAACCGAACGTTCGATCCGCGCCCTGCCCGTCGAGATCCAGAAGGACATCGGCTGGCCGGAAGCCTACCGCCACAACACGGTCAACAAGGTCGTGACCGGCGGCTGGTACTGATCGCTGACGGCGCTGCGACGGCGCACTGGCTCGGAACCGAAAAGTCCCGCTCGCAGCTTGCGGCGGGACTTTTGTTTTGCCTACGACAGGGGCAGATGCCGCGCAGCCATGCAATGGCGGCATGACGCATATGAACCAGCCGCATGACTGGCGTGAAGGCCGGATAATCCCTGTCGATTCAATCCATTACCCTGGATCGGCGAATGTCGCCGAATGTCGCGATATCGCTTTTGCGACGCACCTGTTCGCTTTTGTCACTGCAAGGATCGCGGCAGATGCCTATATCCGCGCCATGAAAAGAGCTGCTTGACGCAGACATCGCGCCGGCCGCTCCGAGTAAAACGCACGATTTGCTTGGAGAGCTACCATGAAGTTCCTGTCGACCTTCTTCCGCGGCCGCCGCACCGGCAACCTCATCACCAGCCTTGAGCGTGCGCGCCTCGGCCGGACCATGCCGGGCCAGACCGCTGCGCTCGCAGCCAACCGCCTCGGCGGTCTCCTGATGTAGGCCCAACCGGAGCCGTTCCCTCCCGCGGCTCCGTCTTCTTCCAGTCAAGACCTCCTCGCCCGCGCAGCCCAAGCTTCGCGGGCTTTTTCTTTTTGCGACACGAAAAGAGAGCCATGTCGCTTTCGGATCAGCCGCTGCCGCAATCACATTGACATTTCCAGACGTTCCGGATGACACTTTTGCCATCGCGACGATGAAAGCCGTTCGCCGATAGCCAGGTTTCCGGGAGTGTTTCGTGACCGTAAAGCCAGCCATCAAACGCTCGATCGTCTTCTTCCTCGTCCCCGATTTTACACTGATCGCCTTTTCGACGGCAGTGGAGCCGTTGCGGCTGGCCAACCGCATGCTTGGCTACGACGCCTATAGCTGGCGGCTCGCCAGCGCCGACGGGAGGCCGGTGAAGGCCTCCAGCGGCATCGAGATCGCGGTTCAAACCTCCCTCGAAGACGAACGCCGCAAGATGAGCGGACCGGACCGTCCTTCGATGGTCATCGTCTGCTCGGGCGTCAATGTCGAGAAATATCAGAACCGCTCCGCCTTCGCCTGGCTGCGGGAGGAATACAACCGCGGCGTGGCGATCGGCGGCCTTTGCACCGGGGCGCATGTGCTGGCCTCGGCCGGCCTGCTCTCCAACAAGCGCTGCGCGATCCATTGGGAGAACCTGCCGGGCTTTTCCGAGGCGTTCCCCAAGGCCAACGTCTTCGCCGACCTCTTCGAGGTCGACCAGAACATCTACACCTGCGCCGGCGGCACCGCCGCGCTCGACATGATGCTGAAGCTGATCGGCGACGATTTCGACGAGATGCTGGTCAACCGCGTCTGCGAGCAGGTGCTGACCGACCGGGTGCGCAGCCCGACGGACCGCCAGCGCCTGCCGCTGCGCGCCCGCCTCGGCGTGCAGAACGGCAAGGTGCTGTCGATCATCGAACTGATGGAGATGAACCTTTCCGAGCCGCTGTCGCTGATCGAGATCGCCGACCACGTCGGCCTGTCGCGCCGGCAGATCGAACGCCTGTTCCAGCAGGAGATGGGCCGCTCGCCGGCGCGTTATTATCTGGAGATTCGCCTCGACCGGGCGCGGCACCTCTTGATCCAGTCGTCGCTGCCGGTGGTGGAAGTCGCGGTGGCCTGCGGCTTCGTCTCGGCCTCGCATTTCTCGAAATGCTACCGCGAGCTCTACGCCCGCTCGCCCCAGCAGGAGCGCGCCGACCGCAAGCAGCTGTTGGCAGCGTAGGCGATTCTCATACAAAGCTGCGGATTTTCGACCCGTGGCGCTGGAATTTCATCTCCAATCGATTATGTCTGACGGGCGCATCCGGGCATCCGGCGCGACCATCATGGCCCTTGCGGCCGACCAACCAAAAGGAGGCCGGACGTGAGCACCCGCCAGAAATCGATCTTCCGCGAATTCCTCGACAGCGAGGCTTCGGGCGGCATCATCCTGATGGCAGCCGCGGCGCTGGCGCTCATCGTCGCAAACTCCCCTCTCGCGCCCACCTACTTCGCTGCGCTGAAGGCCTATGTCGGTCCTCTGAGCGTGTCGCACTGGATCAACGACGCGCTGATGGCGGTGTTCTTCCTGCTGGTCGGCCTCGAGATCAAGCGCGAGGTGCTGGATGGCCAGCTCTCGACCTGGCCGCGGCGAATCCTGCCCGGGCTGGCCGCGGCCGGCGGCATGGCGGTGCCGGCGCTGATCTACGCCGCGCTCAACTGGGGCAATGCGGAAACCATGCGCGGCTGGGCGATCCCGACCGCCACCGACATCGCCTTCGCGCTGGGCGTTCTGTCGCTGCTGGGCAGCCGCGTCCCCGCTTCGATGAAAGTGTTCCTGACAGCACTCGCGATCATCGACGACCTCGGCGCGGTGATCATCATCGCGATCTTCTACACGGCCGATCTGCAGATGGCGTATCTCGTAGGCGCGCTGGGCGTGCTGGCGATCCTCGTCGCCATGAACAGGTTCGGCGTGCGCAGCCTCCTGCCCTACCTCGCGCTGGGCGTGGTGTTGTGGGTGCTGGTGCTTCAGTCGGGCGTGCATGCCACACTTGCGGGCGTGGCGCTGGCGTTGACCATCCCGCTGCGGGCAAGCCCCGCGCTTCGCGACGACGCCGACCATTCGCCGCTGCACCGCCTGGAACACGCCCTTCACGGCGTCGTCCCCTTCGTCATCGTGCCGATCTTCGGCTTCGCCAATGCCGGCGTTTCCTTTTCCGGCATGTCGACCGACACGCTCGTCGATCCGCTGACGCTCGGCGTCGCGGCCGGCCTTGTCATCGGCAAGCTCGTCGGCGTCTTCGGCACGTCCTACGCGGCGATCCGGCTCGGTTTCGCAGACATGCCCGCGAACGCCGCGCGTATGCACCTGCTGGGGGTGTCGCTGCTTTGCGGCATCGGCTTTACAATGAGCCTTTTTATCGGCCTGCTCGCCTTCGCCACCAACGCCACTCTGCAGGATGACGTCAAGGTCGGCATCCTGCTCGGCTCGGTGGTCGCTGCTCTGCTCGGGTCGCTGGTAATCTATCTCGCGCCGCGGCCGGGCGGTCCCGAATCCCGAGAGGAGTGAGAGCCGTCTACTGTATGTCGATCCAGCCGCGATTGTTCCACATCTTCTCGCCGATCTGACAGTCGGTCGTGAAGATCGTGGCGGCCTTGATGACGGGCGGGGAGTCCGCTTCCATCGCCGTGCGGAGCGGGTGTTCCCGGCCGGCGAGTTCCAGCACCAGCTTGCGCCGGATCGCTTCGGGAAACTGCGCCCAGCCGTTGACCGGGATCATGAAGGCGCCGGGGCCGCCGATCACGCAGTCGGAATAATAGGCATCGAGATTGGCGATGTCGAAGGCCGAGGACAGGCCACTGCCATTCGTCATCAAAGGCAGGCCGTTGATCGTAATGCCTTTTTCGGCGATGCGGTCGCGCGACTGATCGACAGGCGTGCCCTGGTTGTTGGGACCGTCGCCCGACACGTCGATCACCCGCTTCATGCCCCTGTAACCGCTCGCGTCGAACAGCGACGCGGCGAAGTCGAGCGCGGCCGAGATCGAGGTACGGCGCGCACTGCGCGGCGGCAGCGCGGTCATCTTCGAGACGAAGGCCTGCGCGTCTTCGGCCGTCGCGATCACCGACCAGGGCACCACGACCTGCTGCACGCTGGAGCCAGCCCATTCGACATAGGTGACGGCGATCCTGCCATGCGCGCCGTCGGCGATCGCCCGCAGAACGGCATCGTCGGTAAGGGCAGCTGCATAACCGTCGCGCTGGATAACGAGTTCGTCGGGCGACATCGAGAGCGAGACGTCGACCGCAAGCACCAGCTCGACGTCGACGACCTGATCCTGGGCCGGCGCCGCGGATGGTCCGAACGCCAGCATCACCGCTGCTCCGAAGCATGAGGCCAGTCGAGCTTGCAGGCGAGACATGCTATGATGATACGCGCATCGGCAGACCTGAAAAGCACGCGGCGATGTTGTGCGTTCACGAAATCGCGAGTGGCCTTGGGACCCACGCCGCGGGAGGCCACGGAGCGATCGCGTCCCTCCCTGCAACGCGCCGCAACTTCCGTCCTTCCTGATCGTTCTGCTCGACCATCGATCACGGAGCGGTTCGGCCATGCGGTTCCTGCGCGACAACAGCCTCACCATCGCACTGCTGGGCGCCTTCGCCCTGAGCCTCGCCGGCATGCTGCTTTCCGGGCTGGCGCACGAGAACGAGATGCGCGCCGTCCATGGCGAGCCGGCCCTGACGCTCGGCGCTTACTTCCTCTCCGCGCCATTCTCCTCCGCCTTGTTCGAGAACTGGGAAAGCGAATTCCTGCAGATGTCGGCCTATGTCGTGCTGACTGCGATGCTGTTCCAGCGCGGCTCGGCCGAATCCCGCGATCCGGATCAGCCCTATCGCCCCGGCGACGAGGTGCCGATTCACCGGCGTGCTGTCAGCCAGCTGGGCGGATGGCTCTATGCTCACGGACTCGGCCTCGCACTGGCCTTGCTTTTCATCCTCTCCTTCCTGCTGCATTGGATGTCGAGCGCGGCGGCACACAATGCAGACGCATTGGCGCACGGCCAGCCGGCCGCTCCGGCATTCGCCTATCTGGCCGATCCGAGCTTCTGGTTCGAGTCCTTCCAGAACTGGCAGTCCGAATTTCTCTCGACCGCGGTCCTCGTCGTCCTGTCGATCTTCCTGCGCCATCGCGGATCGCCCGAATCGAAGCCACTGGCCGCGTCGAACAGCGACACCGGAGAGTGATCATGCCGTCCACGTCGATCCGGCATTTCGAGTATGACGAGGCAAGCCGGATCCTGTCGGTCTGGTTCCTGGCCAACGGCCGACGCTACGACTACCGGAACGTCCCGCCCGAAACGGCGCATGAATTTCGCCGCGCGTTTTCAAAGGGCCGTTTCTTCAACGCCCGCATCCGCGACCACTTCCCCTACGCCTGGGTCCGCGAAGAGCGGAACAATCCATCCGACTTTCCGTTGCCAGCAAGAAGCCGAGGAGCAAGACAATGACCGAAGCTGTTGCAACCACCAATCACAAGGTGATCCGCAAATGGGTCGAAAGCCGTGACGGCCGTCCGGCCGTGGTCGGCGAAGGCGTGCTGCGGATCGATTTCGGCAGTCCCGAAGACGGGTTCCGCGAGATCGAGTGGGACGAATTCTTCGAGATCTTCGAAGACCGCAAGCTGGCTTTCCTGCATCAGGACATGCTCGACAACGGCCAGGTGAGCCGCTTCAACAAACTGATCGAAAGGCCGAACTGATGCCCGGCGCGGTGAAAACGGACCAGCGCGAGAAACTGCTGGACGAGGACGTGAAATTCCTCGCCGAGAACACGGACCTCTCGCCAAACCAGGCGGAAGAACTGATCGCCCGCCACGGTCGCGACCGGGACCTGCTGCTGGAGAAGGCGCGGTCCATCAAGGCTGAAAGCTAGCGCTGTGTCCTGAGCGGTTCCGTCGAGCGAGAGCGCTTCGCCTTTTCGGCGGGATAGCGGAAGACGCTCAGCTTGCCGTTGTTCTCGAAATAGGCCGCCTCCACCTCGCCGGTGTCGCGCACGCCCTCGACGCGCAGCAACGCCAGAAGCTCGCGCAGGCTGAGAGCGCCCGAGCCGAGTGCGTCTTCGATGATATGTCCATCCTTGATCACGAGTACCGGGTCGCCTTCGACAAGGCTCTCGACCTTGCTCGATCGTGCCAACAGCGCGCCTGTGGCCCGATGCAGCAAGACGACCACGGTGATCACCAGGATTCCCTGCAACAGCCCGACATCGGGATAGAACATCGGATCGCCGGCAGCCGAGCCGACGGCAATGACCAGCACGAACTCGAACGGCCCGATCTGTCCGATGGCGTCATGGCCGACCATCCGGGCGAGGAAGATCGTGTAGAGATACATGACCAGCGTGCGGAAGACGATCTCGACGTAGAACCAGACATTGGCCGTCTCCGCCTCGCCGAACACGATGCGAACGATCTCTTCCTGCATGAACCCCTCCTGCCGCGGACCGACGCCCGGAAACGCAGCAGAAGTTCGTGCGGTTCCGTCAGGCGAATGTGTCGGGGTTCGGCCCGGTGCGCACGCCCGCATCGAGCTTCGCGATCGCCGCCATGTCCGCGTCGTCCAGTTCGAAATCGAAGACGGCGATGTTCTCGCGGATGCGCGAGGGCGTGACCGACTTCGGGATCGCGATGTTGCCGAGCTGGACGTGCCAGCGCAGGATCACCTGCGCCGGGGTGCGGCCGTGCTTTGCCGCGATGGCGACGATTTCCGATCTGTCCACCGCGCCGCGCTGCAGCGGGCTCCAGGCTTCGGTGGCGATGTCGTTCGCGGCGTGGAAGGCGCGAAGCTCCGCCTGCTGCAGGCCGGGATGCAATTCGATCTGGTTCAGCGCCGGACGGACATCTGAACTTTCGAACAGCCGCTTCAGGTGTGGGATGTGGAAGTTCGACACGCCGATCGAACGCGCGCGTCCTTCGGCCTTCAATTTCTCCAGCGCCTTCCAGGTGTCGAGATAGAGCCCGCGCGACGCGGCCGGCCAGTGGATCAGGTAGAGGTCGACATAGTCGAGGCCAAGCCTGCCGAGGCTCTTGTCGAAGGCCTGGAGCGTGGTGTCGTAGCCCTGCGAATCGTTCCACACCTTGGTCGTGACGAACAGCTTTTCGCGCTCCGCGCCGGAGCGCCTGATCCCCTCGCCCACCCCGCGCTCGTTGCGATACACCGCGGCGGTGTCGATGCTGGTGTAGCCGGCCTCGATGGCGGTCACCACGGCGTCGGCGGCGACATCATCGGCGACCTGCCACACGCCCAGCCCGATCACCGGCATGTCCGCGCCGGAATTGAGCCGCTTCGTCGGAACGTTGGTCATGGATTGTCTCCTATGCACAGGCCGGCCTCACGCACCGGCGCCTTCCCATTTGTCGAGGAACGCCTCGGCCGACAGCCGCTGCATGTCGGGCACTGCCTCGAACAGCCTTTCGCGCGAAAAATCCCACCAGGCGAGTTTCGCGATGCGCGCGGCGATCTCGTCGGGAAAGCGCCTGCGCACCGGTCTGGCCGGCGAGCCGGCGACGACCGTGAAGGGCTCGACGTCGCGCGTCACGACGGCATTCGCCCCGATCACCGCCCCGTTGCCAACCGACACGCCCGGCATGATCACCGCGCCGTGGCCGATCCAGACATCGTGGCCGACCGTGACCCGCTTGCCGGCCCGGCGGGCGCGGAAATCCTGGTCGACGCCGAGGAAGCGGAAAAACTCGTTCGGCCGGTAGCTGATCTTGTGCTGGGTGATCCGCTCGATCGGATGTTCCAGCGCGTTGATGCGCGTGTTCGCCGCGATCGAGCAGAACTTGCCGATGTCGGCATAAGCCGCCTCGCTGTGGCGCTCGAAGTAGGAATAGTCGCCGACGATCACATCGCGCAGGATCACGCGCTCGCCGACCACCGCGTGGCGGCCGAGCCGACAGCCCTTCATCTCGGCGGTCGGATGGATGCGCGGCTCGTCGGAGGGAAAGCGCTCGTCGGACATGGCCGAGCCAATACGCGCCCGCTCCCGCTGCCGCAAGTTACTGCGGCTTGCCGTTGGTCCAGGTCACGGGCTGGTTGAACAGCGGCACGCTCGAGATCGCCATCTTGGCGGAGCCGTCCTGTACCTGTCGCGAATGCGACAGGTAGATCAGCGTGTCGTTGGTCTTGTCGTAGATGCGGTTGACGACGCGCTGCTTCCAGATCAGCGAGATGCCCTGGTTGAACACTTCCTCGCCACCCTTGGAGAGGTCGATGTCGCGGATCGCGATCGGGCCGGTCTGGCGGCAGGCGATGGAGGAATCCGACGGGTCCTCGAACCAGTTGCCCTTCTGCAGCCGGTCGATCACGCCGCGCTCGAAATAGGAGACGTGGCAGGTGATGCCGTCGACCTTCGGGTCCTTGAAGGCTTCGACGATGATGTCGTTGCCGAGCCAGTCGACGCCAACCTCGCCGACTTCCTGCGCCAGGGCTGGCGATGCGGCGAGGCCGAGGAACAGGGCTGCGGCGGCGAAACGGTTCATGTCGGATCTCCTTGGACGACAGCGCGAGAGGTAGGGTCCGGCCGCCCGCCTTGCAATGCCGGCCTCGCCGGGCGCCGCTATTTCTGCGGCGTCACCATCCTGGTCATCACGTCCGACTTCAGGACGAAGCGCTGGTAGAGCGCGCCGAGGATGTGCAGCACGACCAGCCAGAACAGCACGTTCGCCGCAAGACCGTGGATGCCGGCGGCGGGCTTCACGCCGCCCACCCAGGCCGCGAGGCCGCCGAGCGGGATCGCGATCATGAGGATATAGAGCACGACATGCGTCGCATTCGCGGCGAGGCGCAGCGGCGCGGGCTCCTCCGCAGGCAGGGCCGGCGCGCCGCGCGTGAAGCGGACGCCAAGCCGCAGCAAGGCAAGCAGCAGGACGGACACACCGACGACGACGTGCACGGTGACGCCGAAGGTCACCTCCGCCGGAACGGCAAGCCCGTCGCGGACGGCGTCCCAGGCTTCTTCCATCGGGTCATGGTAGAGGATCTGCACCGCGATCAGCAGCGCGATGATCCAGTGGAGGGCGATCTGGAGGCGGGAATAGCCTTTGGGTGCCTGCGTAGCCATGCGTGTCTCCTGGCATTGCGTGGGTTCGAGGAGCTTCGCGCTTTTCGGAACAGCTGCCAACGCGGCATCATGCCCTTTGCGAAGCCGAACGCCGCCCGCTATATCTGCGGCATGTCTGGCAGATCGACATCCGGAAGGAGTTGGCTTGTCCGCGTCGCGCTCGCCGCGGTCGCGGTGGGCGGCTTCACGGGCGCGGCGTTCGCCGCATGGATCGGGAACGGGTCCGCCATGCTGATGGCGCTGACCGCGTCGGGTCTCTCCTGGTGTTTCTGACGCCGCAGCCTTTCTCGCATAGCCTCAGGTGAATACGATGCGCGCGATCCTCTACGGGCTTCTCTTCCTCGTCGCGGCGGGCATCGGCTACGTCGCCTTTGACTGGTATGCGAAAGTCGGCTCCGGTGAGGCCTATGGCGGCGCGTTCCAACTCGTCGACCAGAAGGGCCAGCCAATCAGCGAGAAGGAATTCAGGGCGCAGCCCTCCGCCGTCTTCTTCGGCTTCACCCACTGTCCCGAAATCTGTCCGACCACGCTGTTCGAGCTCGACGGCTGGCTGAAGCAGCTCGGCCCGGAAGGCGAGAACATCCGCGCCTTCTTCGTGTCGGTCGACCCCGAGCGCGATACGCCCGAAATCATGGACCAGTATGTGAGCAACGTCTCGCAGCGCATCACAGGTGTGACCGGCGACCCGGCCAAGGTGGCGGCGATGACGAAGTCGTTCAACATCTACTCGCGCAAGGTCGAGACGGGCGGGGGCGAATACACGATGGACCACACCGCCTCGGTGCTCCTGCTCGAGAAGGGCGGCGCCTTTGCCGGCACCATCGCCTATGGCGAGAACGGCCAGACGGCGGTCGCCAAGCTGAAGCGGCTGGCGACCGGATCCTGACCATGGGCCAGATCCGCTATCACCTCCGCGGGCCGAAGGCCGAGACGGAACGCGTCTACGCCGCGCTCGAACTCGGCCTGGAAGACGAGGGCTGGCCGCTGTCCATCTTCGAGGTGGACGAGAAAGCGGCTATTTTCGAAGTCTCGGCCTATGTGGACGAGGCGGAGGACGGCGTCGCCGAGCGCCTCGCCGCGCTGGTTCCCGACGACCTGGAGAATCGCCGTTTCGAGGTCGAAGCCGTTCCGGACATCGACTGGGTAACGAAGTCGCTGGAAGGGCTGAAGCCGGTGCGCGCCGGCCGTTTCCTGGTGCACGGCTCGCACGACCGCGACAAGCGCCGCATCGGCGACCTCGCCATCGAGATCGAGGCAGGACTGGCCTTCGGCACCGGCCATCACGGCACGACGGCGGGCTGCCTGCAGGTGCTGTCCGAGGTGGTGCGGCGCGAGCACCCGCGCAACGCGCTCGACCTTGGCACCGGCAGCGCGGTGCTCGCCATCGCACTGGCGAAGATGGCTCATATCCCGGTGCTCGCCACAGACATCGATCCGGTCGCGACGGAGGTGGCGAAGGAGAACGCGGCCATCAACGGCGTCGCCGCCTGGCTGACCTGCGTGACGGCCCCCGGCTTCCATCATCCGGCTTTCGCGGCGGCGGGGCCGTTCGACCTGATCGTGGCCAACATCCTCGCGCGCCCGCTGATGCGGCTCGCGCCGCAGATGGCCAGGCATGTCACGCCGGGCGGATCGCTGGTTCTGTCGGGCATCCTCGACAGCCAGCGCGACGCGGTGGTGGCGGCCTATGCCGGCCAGCGCTTCCGCCATGTCAGGACGCTGCACCGCGAGGGCTGGGTGGCGATCCACCTCAAGCGGTAGTCTCTCGCAGGCACGAAAAAGGCGGCTGTCTCCAGCCGCCTTCGCCAGCGCGACAGGCGCGCTCTACCGGTATGTTGAGGAAATCAGTAGGCGTAAGGCGCACGCGCATTCCGGCGCAGCACGTCACGGCTGTAGCCGTTCTTCGCCAGCGTCTCATCGTCCAGCATCAGCAGGGCGCCGTTGACATAGTGGGTGGCCTGACGGGCACGCGCCTCGATCAACGCATTGAGCGCGTTGCGGAAAAAGCCGGGCTTCGCAGTCTTGGTCATGATGGTCTCCTTCGGTCGGACTATCCATCCTCCACGTCATGCAATGTATGAGACATCGACCTGATTCACTATGGATCATCTCGCATGTGCGATATGCAATTTTGCATATGCGAAGACAAGATTGTGCAATGCAATATTCATAGATGCCCCGCCGGGCATCGAGATTGCAACGGCCGGTCGCTGCGGTTACCGTCGCGCCTCCGCGAAACCGGTGCCGAGCATGTTCCAGTCCTTCGACGTCACATCCGATCCCTCCCAGGGCGCCGCGCGCATCAAGCGCCTGCGCGAATGGCTTGCCGGCAAGAAGCTCGACGGCTTCATCGTGCCGCGCGCCGACGAGCATCAGGGCGAGTATGTGCCGGCGCGCGCCGAACGGCTGTCCTGGCTGACCGGCTTCACCGGATCTGCGGGCGCCGCGATCATCCTCGCCGACAGCGCCGAGATCTTCGTCGACGGCCGCTACACGCTTCAGGTGCGCGGCCAGGTCGACCCGTCTATCTTCTCGGTGCAGAACCTCGTCGAGACGCCACCGGCCAAGTGGCTCGGCGACAATGCCGCCAAGGGCGCGCGGATCGGCTTCGACCCGTGGCTGCACACCATCGCCGAAGCCAAGGCGCTGAAGGCCGCGCTCGAGAAGCGCGGCGCCGAACTGGTCGCGGTGGCGAAGAACGCGGTGGATGCGATCTGGGACGACCAGCCGGCGGCTCCGCTGGAGCCCGTCGACATCCAGCCGCTCGACTATGCGGGGGAACTCGCCAAGGACAAGCTCGCGCGCATCGCCGGGACCCTGAAGGCGGAAGGCGCAACCCACACGATCCTGACCGACCCCTCCTCGCTTGCCTGGACCTTCAACATCCGCGGGCGCGACGTGCCGCACACGCCGCTGGCGCTGGGCTTCGCGGCGATCTCGGCCAACGGCCAGCACCTGCTCTTCATGGACAAGCGGAAGCTGCCGCGTACGACCGAGGCCTATCTGACCCAACTGTCCGACATCCGGCCGCCGTCGTCGCTTGAGAGCGAGATCGCAGCGCTGGCGAAGGCCGGCGCCAAGGTCGGCCTCGACCAGTCGCTCGCCGCGGAAAAGCTGCGCCTGATCGTCGAGGAGAATGGCGGCACGGTCGTGTCCTTTAACGATCCGGCCCGCCTCCCCCGCGCTACCAAGAACGACGCCGAACTCGCGGGCACCCGCAACGCGCACCGGCGCGACGGCGCGGCCGTGTCGCGCTTCGTCCGCTGGATCGAGACGCGGCCAGCTGGTTCGGTGGACGAGATCGCGGCGGTGACCGCTCTGGAGAACTGCCGCACAGAGACGGGCAAGGAGTTGCAGATGCCGCTGCGCGACATCTCCTTTGACACGATCTCCGGCGCGGGCCCTAACGGCGCGATCATCCACTATCGCGTGACGAACGCGACCAACCGCACGCTGGGTCCGGGCGAGCTCTACCTTGTCGACTCGGGCGCCCAGTACCAGGACGGCACCACGGACATCACCCGCACGCTGCCGATCGGCGAGCCGACCAGGGAGATGCGCGAGCGCTATACGCTGGTGCTGAAAGGCATGATCCAGATCTCGATGCTGCGCTTTCCGCCGGGAACGCGCGGCGCCGACATCGACGCCTTCGCGCGCGCCGCACTGTGGAAGGCCGGCCTAGACTATGCCCACGGCACCGGCCACGGCGTCGGCTCGTTCCTGTCGGTGCACGAGGGCCCGCAGCGCATCGCCAAATCCGGCACCGAGAAGCTGCTGCCGGGCATGATCCTCTCCAACGAGCCGGGCTACTACAAGGAGGGCGCCTACGGCATCCGGCTGGAGAACCTGATCGTGGTCACCGAGGCGCAGCCGATCGAAGGCGGCGACCTGCCGATGCACGGCTTCGAGACGCTGACGCTGGCGCCTTTCGACAAGCGCATGATCGCGACGGAACTGCTGACGCGGGAGGAGTTCGAATGGCTGAATGCCTACCATGCGCGCGTGTGCGACGAGGTCGGGCCGCTGCTGTCTGGCGAGGAGCGGGCTTGGCTGGAGGCCGCGACCTCGCCCTTCGCCGACCACCATCATCCGAGCAGATAGCGCAGCGCGAACAGCACGACCGCGCCGGCGATGAACATCGGGATGAAGCTGAAGCGCAGTGCGACCAGGCCCGCGACCACCATCGCCGAGATCTCAGCCGGACCGCCGCTGAACAGGGCCGGCACGAACAGCGTGGTAAGGACCGCGGCGGGCACGGCGTTGAGCCCCGCCTCCACCCGCGGATGAATGCGCTCGAAACGCGACAGGACGATATGGCCGCCGGCGCGTGCCAGATAGGTCATCGCCGCCCCGGCGAGAATGATCCAGACCGTCCCGCTCATGGCGCGGCTCCTGCCTCGTCGGGCTCCGGATCGGCCGGCGGATGCGGCTTCGCCAGCGCGGCCGCGAGCAGCACGCCGGCCGCCGCGCCGATCGACACGTGCCAGGGCGAGCCGACATAGCGGTAGGCGATCATCGCGACGACGCCCGAGGCGATGACGACGGGCAGCCAGAGGGGGCGGTTGCGGAAGCCCATGACCAGGCCGAGGAAGTAGATCGGCAGCAGGTAATCGAGCCCGATCGCATGTGTATCGCGAATGAGCGCGCCAAATCCCGCACCGGCCGCAGAGAGCAGTACCCAGGTGACATAGACCACCAGGCCCATGCCCATGTACCACGCAAAGCCGATCTCCTGCCGGGCCTCGATCTTCCGCTCGCTCTCCGCATAGACGGGGTCGACCAGGAAAAAGAAGCCGATGGCCTGCTGCCAGGGACGCCAGTGCGTGATCCGCCGGCCGACGGCGGCGGAATAGAGCACATGGCGGAAATTGACGGCGAAGATCGACAGGACGACCATCCAGCCGGGAAGGCGCTGCCCGAAGAGTTCGATGCCGACCATCTGCGACGCGCCGCCGAAAATCGTGGCGCTCATCAGGACGATCTCGAAGAACGAGAGCCCCAGCTTCGCGGCAAGTGCCCCGTAGAGGATCCCGAACGGCCCTGCCGCAAACGTCGCGGGAATTGCGGCCCGCATGCCCGACCAGAACTGGCTCGAAGTATTCGGAGGAATGGGAGTCTCCACGCCCGTCTTGGGTTTGATCGTCGCGGGCGTTGTAGGTTTGTCTGTCGGGCGTGTCTGTTGAATTCTGTTGAGCCAGCGTTCAGTAGGACAATCACCCTTCAACGCGCCTGAACCACTCGTCCTCGTCGATCACCTCGATGCCGAGGTCCGTGGCGGCCTTGAGCTTGGAGCCGGCGCCGGGGCCGGCGACGACGAGATCGGTCTTCTTCGACACGGAGCCCGCGGTCTTGGCACCGAGACGCTCGGCCATCGCCTTTGCCTCGTCGCGCGACATGCGCTCCAGCGCGCCGGTAAAGACGATGGTCTTGCCCGTGAACTGCGTATCAACCTGCCCGACCTTCTCTTCGTCGAGCGGGGTGACGCCGGCCTCGAGCAGGTCATCGACGGCCTTCTGGTTGTGCGCCTCGTTGAAGAACTCGACCAGCGCCTCGGCCACGACGTCGCCGACGCCGTTGACGGCGTTCAACTCCTGCCAGGCAGAGTTGCCCTTGTCGCCTTTGCCGGCCGGGATCTCTGCCTCGGTGGCGACGGCGCGGATCGCGTCGAAGCTGGTGAAATGACGCGCGATGCGCTTCGCATTGGTCTCACCGATGTGGCGGATGCCGAGAGCGAAGAGAAATCGGGACGTTTCCACCGCTCGCCGCGCATCGATCGCGTCGAACAGCTTTTTGACCGAAACCGCGCCGAAGCCCTCGATGTTTTCGAGCTTGTTCAGCGAAGCGCGTTGGCGCTCCTTCAGCGTGAAGATGTCGGCGGGCTCGCGCACGCTCAGCGCCGGGTCCTCGGCATTGAAGAAGAACTCGATCTGCTTCTCGCCCAGCCCCTCGATGTCGAACGCGTTGCGCGACACGAAGTGGCGCAGCCGCTCCACCGCCTGCGCCGGGCAGATCAGACCGCCGGTGCACCGGCGCACCGCTTCGCCTTCCTCGCGCACGGCATGGCTGCCGCAAGCAGGGCAGAGATGCGGGAATTCGTAGGGCCTGGAATCGGCCGGCCGCTTCTCAGGCACGATGTCGAGGATCTGCGGAATGACGTCGCCGGCGCGCTGGATCAGCACCGTGTCGCCGACGCGGATGTCCCTGCCCTCGCGGATCGGATTGCCGTCATTGCCAATGCCGCGGATGTAGTCCTCGTTGTGCAGGGTGGCGTTGACCACCACCACGCCACCAACCGTGACCGGCTCAAGCCGGGCGACGGGGGTCAACGCACCGGTGCGGCCGACCTGGATGTCGATGGCTTTGAGCACGGTCGTCGCCTTCTCGGCCGGGAACTTGTGCGCCGTCGCCCAGCGCGGCGAGCGGGAGCGGAAGCCGAGGCGCTCCTGAAGGTCGAGCCGGTCGACCTTGTAGACGACGCCGTCGATATCGTAGGGCAGGCTCGCGCGGTCGGCCTCGATCGCCCGATACTGCGCCAGCATCTCCGCAAGCGAGGCACAGCGCTTCATCCGCTCGTTGACGGGGAAACCCCAGTCGCGGAAACGCAGCACCGAGTCGTACTGCGTGTCGGCCAGCGGTTCGGACGTCTCGCCCCAGGCATAGGCGAAGAACTTCAGCGGCCGCGACTTCGTCACCTCCGGGTTCTTCTGCCGCAGGCTGCCGGCGGCGGAGTTGCGCGGATTGGCGAAGGTCTGGCCGCTCTCTGCCATTCGCTTCTGCAGGTCGAGGAAATCGTCGCGGCGCATGTAGACCTCGCCGCGCACATCGACGATATCGGGTGCGTCCGCCGGCAACCGTTCGGGAATGTCGGCAATGGTGCGTATGTTGGCGGTGACATTCTCGCCGGTGGTGCCGTCGCCGCGAGTGGCGGCCGTCACCAAGCGGCGGTTCTCATAGCGAAGTGACATCGACAGGCCGTCGATCTTGGGCTCGGCGGTGAAGACCAGCGGCGCCTCGGGACCGAGGTTGAGGAAACGGCGCACCGAGGCAACGAAATCCGTGACGTCCTCTTCCGAGAAGACGTTGTCGAGCGACAGCATCGGCTTCGAATGCTGGACTTGCGCGAAGGCCGATGACGGTGCTGCGCCGACCGATTTCGACGGTGAATCCTCCCGGATCAGCTCAGGAAAACGCGCCTCGATCGCGGCATTGCGCAGCTTCAGCGCGTCGTAGGCGGCGTCGGAGATCGTTGGGGCATCTTCGGCGTGGTAACGCCGGTCGTGTCCGGCGATCTCGGCCGCCAGCCGCGCGAGTTCCTCGGCGGCCTGTTCTTCCGTGAGCTTCTCGACGGGCGTGTTCTCGATCGTCATGAGGGCATCCGTTTCGGCGATTGAGGCGGCAAGGTTTCGGCCAAACGGCGGGATTTGTAAATCGCCCTGTGCCGAGCGGCGCAGGCTGCTGACAAGTTCCTGTCAGCCGGCGCTTTCGGCCAGCAGCCGGCGCGCGGCGGCGCGGGCTTCCTCGGTAATGGTCGCGCCCGCGAGCATCCGCGCGATCTCCTCGCGACGGTCGGCGTGGGCAAGTTCGGCAACCGCCGTTGTCACCCGATCGACGCCTGACTTGGAGATGAGGTAGTGCGTCGAAGCACGGGCGGCCACCTGCGGCGCATGCGTGACCGACAGGACCTGCACCCGCGCCGACAATCGCGCCAGCCGCTTGCCGATCGCATCCGCCACCGCGCCGCCGACGCCGGTGTCGATCTCGTCGAAAACCAGCGTCGGCGCCGAGCCGCGATCGGCCAGCGCCACCTTGAGCGCAAGCAGGAAGCGGGAGAGCTCGCCGCCGGACGCGACCTTCATCATCGGGCCCGGACGGGTGCCGGGATTGGTCCGCACCTGGAACTCTACATGGTCGATCCCCTCCTCCGTCCGGTCCGCGGCCTCGGTCGAAATGTCGACGATGAACTCGGCGCGTTCCAGCTTGAGCGCCGGTAGTTCGGCCATGACCGCGCCAGCGAGGCCCTTCGCTGCGGCGTGGCGCAACGCGGACAGGTGCTCGGCCTGCCGGTCGAAGACGCCGCGCAGCTCCGCCGCGGTCTTTTCGAGCAGCGAGAGACGCCCCTCGCCCGCATCGAGGTCGGCAAGGTCGGCCACCATCGAATCGCGCAGCGCCGGCAGATTCTCCACCGTCACGGAGAATTTGCGCGCGGCCCCCCGCAGCGCAAACAGCCGCTCCTCCGTCTGCTCCAGGATGCGGGGATCGAACTCAAGCGCCCGCTCGGCGGCCGCCACGGCCTCCTGCGCGGCGTCGAGCGCGATCAGCGCCTCGTCCAGCGTCCGGACGATCTCGCCGAGCAGTTCCGGCGCCTCGGCCTCCTTGCGCTGCAACCGGCGCAGCAGGCTCGACAACGCGGGCACCGGCGAGGTGGAGCCGGAGAGCGTCTCGACCGCGTCGTTGACTTCCGATGCGGTCTTCTCCGCTCGCATCATGCGCGCGCGCTTCTCCGCCAGTTCCTCTTCCTCGCCGGGCTGCGGGTCGAGCTTGGAGAGTTCGGCCACGGAAGCGCGCAGGTAATCCGCCTCGCGCGCGGCGGCTTCGACTTTGGCCTGGTGGCGGGCAAGCTCCTGCTCGGTCGCGCGCCACTGTCGGAACGCGGCAGCTGTCGCGGCGACTTCGCCGAGATGCCCTCCAAACGCATCGAGGAGCTCACGGTGCGCCGCCGGGTCGACCAGCGCGCGCTCGTCGTGCTGGCCGTGCAGCTCGACCAGGAGCCGGCCAACATCCTTCATCAGCCCGACGCTCGCCGGCTGGTCGTTGACGAAGACGCGCGTGCGGCCGTCGGCCGTCTGCACGCGGCGCAGGATGATGTCGCCGTCGGTGTCGAAGGCGTTCTCCTCGAGCAGTTCGCGGGCGGGATGGTTGCCGGGCACGTCGAACACGGCCGTCACTTGGCCCTGCGCCGAGCCCTGGCGCACAAGTGAGGCATCGCCGCGCGCGCCGAGCGCCAGCGACAGGGCGTCGAGAAGGATGGATTTGCCGGCGCCCGTCTCGCCGGTCAGCACCGACAGGCCCGACCCGAAGTCGAGGTCGAGCCGCTCGATCAGGACGATATCGCGGATCGACAGGCGCGAGAGCATGAACGGCGGATCAGGTGCCGATGATGGCGCGGCCGGCCTTCGAAATCCAGGAGCCGGCGTTCTCGCGCGGCTCCAGGCCGCCCTTCTGCAGCAGGGCGTAGGAGTCCTTATACCACTGGCTGTCAGGATAGTTGTGGCCGAGCACGGCGGCGGCGGTCTGCGCCTCGGAGGTGAGGCCCATCGCGTAGTAGCCTTCCACCAGGCGCGCCAGCGCCTCCTCGACGTGGCGGGTGCTGGAGTAGGTTTCCACCACAACGCGGAACCGCTTCATCGCCGCGATGTATTCGTGCCGCTCGAGATAGTAGCGCCCGACCTGCATTTCCTTGCCGGCGAGCTGGTCGCGCGCGAAGCGCATCTTCGCCTTGGCGTCCTCGACATATTCCGAATCGGGCCAGCGCTGGACCAGTTCGTCCATCGCCTCGACGGTGCGGCGCGCTTCCTTCTGGTCCTGCGTCACGTCGCGGATCTGGCGATACCAGGCCAGTCCGATGATGTACTGCGCATAGGCGGCGTCGGGCGAGGTCGGATAGAGGCTGATATAGCGCTTGGCGCCGGAGATCGCCTCGTCGTAATTGCCCTGCCGGTAGTTTGCGAAGGCGCCCATGACGAGCGACTTGCGGGCGAACTCGGAATAGGGATGCTGACGGTCGACAGCTTCGAACTTCTTGATCGCCTCGCCCATGCGGCCCGCATTCATGTTGGCGAGGCCTTCATTGTAGAGCTTGTCGGCCGGATCGGTTTCCTCGACATAGGTCGAGAGGTCGAGGTCCTTTTCGCCGCCAAAGCCCATGCAGCCCGACAACGCGACGGGCGCAAGGAGAACCGGAAGAACCAGCATCGGCATTCGCGAGATCATGCTCGCTTTATGCGGCAGCTTCGACATGGACTTGCCTCTCCGGTGCACCCGAAAATTATGGGCGAAATGACTTTGGCCCGGAACGGTTCATAAATCATAACCGCCCGAACGGGGCAACGCTGTGCCCATTCAATGGCGCAATTTTGTGGCGGAAAAGGCGACGCCTCAAATCATCCAGGGCGCATACACAGGCGCGTTCACGGCGACCATCTCGCCCACACGCCCACGACCCTGCCGCACCGTCTCGACGATCTCGAAAGCGCTGCGATCGGACAAAAGGCGACGAAGCGCCGATGCGTTGAGCTTGTGGCCACCGCGCCACGACCGGAAGCAGCCGATGAAGCGGGCGCCCGCTAGCGCGAGGTCACCCATCGCGTCGAGCGTCTTGTGCCGGGCGAACTCGTCGCCGAAGCGCAAACCCTCGACATTGATCACGCGGTGATCGTCGCCGATGACGACCGAGTTCTCCAGCGAAGAGCCGAGCGCGTAGCCCGCCGCCCAAAGCCGCTCGACATCGCGCATGAAGCCGAAGGTGCGGGCGCGCGAAATATCCTTGCGGAAGCGTGCGGCATCGATGTCGGCCGCAAACGCTTGACGGCCGATGGCAGGACTGTCGAACTCGATGTCGACTTCGAATCGGGTGCCGTTGTAGGGGCGGAACTCGGCCCAGGACGACCCGCTCTCGATGCGCACCGGCTTGACGATGCGGATGTAGCGGCGGCGCGCATCCTGTTCCTCGATGCCCGCCTGCTCGAACGCGTCGACGAACATCGCCGCACTGCCGTCGAGGATCGGAACCTCGGGACCATCGATCTCGATCGCGACATTGTCGATGCCGAGGCCGAAAAGCGCTGCCATCAGGTGCTCGACGGTCGCGACATAGGCGCCCGACGGGTCGCCGAGCACGGTGCTCAGGTCCGTCGCGCCGATCTCCGACACGAGCGCGCGGATTTCGCGCGGCGTCCCGTCCAGATCGATACGGCTGAAGACGACCCCGGTATCGGGATCGGCAGGACTGAAATGAATCGAAACCGCCTTGCCGCTGTGAACGCCAATTCCTGAAAGCGTCACGCGCGATTTCAGTGTCGTCTGATATTCCTGCAAACTAAGCCCCATACAACCCGCCTTGGCTGGCATGCCTCCGTCTCGCGGAGCTTCCTTTTCGTCCTGCCAGCACAGACCGGGTCACCATCCCCAAATAGGCCCGATCCAACCAAATTCACGCCCGGAAGATAGTTTGTGCGCAGAGAGTCGCCAAATCACGCTTTCTTACTCGCTGTTACCGCACAAACCTCTCAAGAAATCTGCCTAAGCCTTTATTTCAGCTTGCATTTCACAAGTGAAAAGGAGAGGTCGAAACCCCTCCTTCGCATCACATGTAACAAAAGGCGCCGAGCGTCAATTGGCCTGCCGGCGCAGGAAGGCCGGAATCTCCAGCTGATCGTCCTCGTGAATCGCCCGCGGCTGGGCGACGACACGGCCGTGATCGTCGAGCTGGCCGCGACGCGGCGCGTAGAGCGAGGGGTCCTGGCTGGGCAGCCGGCGGGCTTCCGGAGCGGGCTGCAGCTTCGGCTCGCGCGGCTGGGCCGGCTGAAGACGGGCCGGTTCCTCTTCCTTGCGGCCGAGGCTGGAGGTCAGGCGCTTCAACAGGCCCATCGGGCCGCGCTCGTCGGGTTCTGCGGCGCGGGCAGCCTGCTGCGCCTCGAGCGCGGCATGCACGACCGGCGGGAAGTCCTCGACCCGCGGCATGCGCGGAGCAACCGGAGCCTGGGCGACCGGAGCGGCCGGGGCCACCGGCTGCTGGACCTGCCGCACGACCTGCTCGGCAACAGGCTGCTGGAAGAGCGTGCTCTTCGGACGGAAGTCCTGCTCGGGCTGAGCCGGAGCGACGTGAACCTCGGCGGCGCGGATGGCCTCGGCGATCGGATCGAGCGGACGCTCCTCCATCCGCGGAGCCTCGGCGACGCGGGCGACCGGCTGCTGCGGAGCGGCCTGGACGGCCGGGCGGACCTCGGCGGGCTGCTGGGGCTTGGCGACCTGCTTCGGCATCTGGCGCAGCGGCGGGGCCGACATTTCGAGACCCGTCTTGTCGATGCCAGTGGCGACCACCGACACGCGGATGACGCCTTCCAACTCTTCGTCGAAGGTGGCGCCGAGGATGATGTTGGCGTCCGGATCGACTTCCTCACGGATGCGGGTCGCAGCCTCGTCGACCTCGAACAGGGTGAGGTCGCGGCCGCCCGTGATCGAGATCAGCAGGCCCTTGGCGCCCTTCATCGAGGTCTCATCGAGCAGCGGATTGGCAATCGCTGCTTCCGCCGCGGCCATCGCACGGCCCTCGCCCGACGCTTCGCCCGTGCCCATCATGGCCTTGCCCATCTCGCGCATCACCGAGCGGACGTCGGCGAAGTCGAGGTTGATCAGGCCTTCCTTGACCATCAGGTCGGTGATGCAGGCAACGCCCGAATAGAGCACCTGGTCGGCCATCGCGAAGGCGTCGGCGAAGGTGGTCTTGTCGTTGGCGATGCGGAACAGGTTCTGGTTCGGGATGACGATGAGCGTATCGACGCTCTTCATCAGCTCCTCGATGGCCGATTCCGCCGTCTTCATGCGGCGCTGGCCCTCGAAGTGGAACGGCTTGGTGACGACGCCGACGGTCAGGATGCCCTTCTCGCGCGCCGCACGCGCCACGACGGGCGCAGCACCCGAACCAGTGCCGCCGCCCATGCCGGCGGTGACGAAGCACATGTGGGTGCCGTTCAGATGATCGACGATCTCGTCGAGGCATTCTTCCGCCGCGGCGCGACCGACTTCAGGCTGCGATCCGGCGCCGAGGCCCTCGGTGACGTTGGCGCCGAGCTGGATGATGCGCTCGGACTTGGACATGGCCAGCGCCTGGGCGTCCGTGTTGGCCACGACGAACTCGACACCGCGCAGACCGGCGGTGATCATGTTATTGACGGCGTTGCCGCCGCCTCCCCCGACGCCGAACACGGTGATCCGGGGCTTCAGCTCTGTGATGTCCGGCTTCTTGAGATTGATCGTCATTGTCCTCGTCCTTTGCCTTTCCTGCCGCCTCGCCGCGCGGCTGCTGTTCTTCGGGCCGCAGCCCCACCCAAACTAGAAACTGTCCCTGATCCACTGGCCGACACGCTGGAGCCGTCCCCCTGTGCCGGTACTCTTCATACGCAATCCGCCGACCCGCCTCGTTTCGAAGCTTGCGACCTGCGGATAGATCATCAGGCCGACCACCGCCGAGAAGGCCGGTCCTTTCGCCGCTTCCGGCAAGCCCTGGATTCCAAGCGGCCGGCCGATGCGCACATTGCGTCCGAGAATGCGCCGCCCGGCATCCGGCAGGCCGGAGAGCTGGCTGGCGCCGCCCGTCAGCACCACGCGCTTGCCCACGGTGTTGCCGAAGCCGGACTTGTTGAGCCGGTCGCGCACGAGTTCGAGCGTCTCGTCGATGCGGGCGCGCACGATGCGCGTCATGACAGCGCGCGGGATCTGCAGCGGCACGTCGCTATCGTCGCCGCCCATCGGCGGCACGGTGACGATGTCGCGGTCGTCCGCGCCAGTCTGCAGCGCAGAGCCGTGCATCACCTTCAGACGCTCGGCGTCTTCCAGCCGAGCCGACAGGCCGCGCGCGAGGTCGTGGGTGACGTGGCTGCCACCGATCGGGATCGCATCCGCGAAGACGAACTTGCCTTCGGAGAACACCGAGATCGTGGTCGTGCCGCCGCCCATGTCGATACAGGCGGCGCCCATTTCGGCTTCGTCGTCGACGAGAGCCGCGAGCGCGCTCGCATAGGGCGTCGCGACCATGCGCTCCACCGACAGGTGGGCACGGTTCACGCAAAGCTCCAGATTGCGCTGCGGAGCGGCGTCGCCCGTCAGCACATGCATGTCGACGCCCAGCGTCTCGCCCACCATGCCACGCGGATCGCGCACGCCGCGCTCGCCATCAAGCGAGAAGCCGACGGCCAGCGAATGAACCACCTCGCGCTCGGCCCTGAGTGCCTGGCGCGAGCCCGCGGCCAGCACCTGCTTGATGTCATTGGCGTCGACTTCATGACCGCCGAGATTGATCGACGCCTGGAAGGATTCGCTCTTCAGCCGGCCTGACGAGAGGTTGATGATGAGCGATTCGACAGTGAGGCCTGCCATGCGCTCGGCGGCGTCGACCGCCAAGCGGATCGCCTGCTCGGCCTTGTCGAGGTCGACGATCATGCCGGCCTTGACGCCCTGCGACTTCTGATGGCCGATGCCGATGACCTGCATCTTGTGCGTCCGCCCCGGCAGGCGCGCACTCTCCTCACGCGGCTTCAGACGCGCGATGATGCAGCAGACCTTGCTCGACCCGATGTCGAGGACGGTGATGACGCCCGACTTGGGGGCGCCGCTGGACTTATTGGGGACGAGCCAGCTCATATCTTCTTCCCCGCCTTGGATTTCTTGGCCTGCTCGCTCAGCGCGGCTTCGCGGCGCGTCGCGGCCTCCGGGGTGAGCTTCACGACCACCCTGTCCTCCAGCCGCATGTCGACGGTGGCGACGTCGCGCGACAGGATGCCCTGCTCGCGGTCGAGACGGGCGATGTCGGCGATCGCGGCATCCTCACCGTGCTCGGGGAGGCGGATGGTCACGCCATTCTCCAGCCGCAGGTCCCAGCGCCGGTCGGCGACGCGGATGAATGCCTTCACGCGGGCGGACAGCTCCGGCGTCCTGGCGACGCGGGACATGAATTCGGCGGCGCGCTCGTTGGCGCCAGCGCCGACAAAAACCGGCAGCGTGGCATAGCGCGGATGGTTGAACGGCACGATGATGCGACCGGCATCGTCGATCAGCGACAGCTGCTGGCCATGCTGCCAGATCGCCAGCGGCTTCTTCTCCGCAAGCTCGACCTCGAGCACGTTCGGGTAGATCTTGCGCACAGAAGCGTCGGACACCCAGGGCATGTTTGCGATGCGCTCGCGCGCCGCGTCGGCATCGAAGCCGACCAGCGAGGTCCAGCCGTCGAGGCCGAGTTCCTGCAGCACGTCGATTTCCGACGTCTCCTTGTTGCCGGCCATGCGGACGTCTTCGATCGCGAAGCCGCTGCGCGCGGTGACAGCCTGGATCACGGCCGGCGCGTGGCCGCCGACGATCGCGCCGTAGACACCGGTCGCCGACATAAGGACAGCCGTCATGATCGTCGCCGCATAGCGGGGCGCCGTGACATCACCGGAGACGAGGCGACCGAGAACACGCGCAGGCTTGCGCAGCCAGCGCGGCAGCACGATGCCGTCCCACGCCGCAGCCGCGCGGGACGCCGCGGAGCGATCCGCAACCTGCCGCGCACCCTGTGACGACTTCAACGCAAACACGAAGCGTCCTCCACCATCCAACTCAGAAGCTCGCCGAAGTCATGACCAGCATGCTGGGCGATCTCGGGCACAAGCGATGTCGGCGTCATGCCCGGCTGGGTGTTCACTTCGAGCCAGACGAGCTCACCATTCTCCGAATAGCGGTCGTCGTAGCGGAAGTCGGAACGAGAGACGCCCCGGCAGCCGGTTGCTTGATGAGCCTTGAGCGCCAGTGTCTGTATTTTTTGGTAAATATTCGGTGAAATTTTTGCAGGGATTTCGTGTTTCGACCCGCCCTTCACATATTTCGAATCGTAGTCGTAGAAGGAATGGCCGACCGGAACGATCTCGCAGACGCCGAGCGCCACATCGCCCATGACGGCGCAGGTCAGCTCGCGACCATGGATGTAGCGTTCGACCATCACTACATCGCCGTAACGCCACTCGCTCGACCCGATGACCTGCGGCGGATGCGACTGATCCTCCTGGACGATCACGACGCCGAAGCTCGACCCCTCGCTGACCGGCTTCACCACGTAGGGCGGCTTCATCGGATGCTTCGAACCGATGGCATGCCGGTCGAGCACCTTCGCCTCGGCCACCGGAATGCCGACCGCCTTGGCGATCCGCTTTGCCTGCTCCTTGTTCATCGCAAGCGCGGACGCCATCACGCCGGAATGGGTATAGGGAATCTGGAGATATTCGAGGATGCCCTGGATGGTGCCATCCTCACCGAAAGGACCATGCAGCGCATTGAAGGCGACATCGGGCGCCAGATCGCCAAGCACGCGCGCGACGTCGCGTCCGACATCCACCCGCGTCACACGATAGCCGACCTTTTCCAGAGCATCCGCGCAGGCATTGCCGGACGACAACGACACGGGCCGCTCGGACGAAAATCCGCCCATCAGAACAGCTACGTGCTTACCTGTCATGCCCCGGTGTCCCTCTCCGGTCGGGTTGGCGATGACGTTCCAAGAATTCAGAGTCCGAGTCTTCCGGTGGATTCCCCCGCCAGACGGAAAACGCGGTTACGCGTCGAACGACTCAAATCAGGAAACGCTTTAACCCAAGGAATCAGAACTGGGATTCGCTGGCAAGCCAAGATTGTGGAGAGGGTCGCGAAGCTTGCGTCGGGCTGACGAGCCGCGCCTGCCAAGTCGCGGAAATCACGGAGATTTCCGTTTCATGATAAGTGAGCGGGCGTCGTCGAGCTGGGGCTGGTAATCGCGCAACACCGAGTAAAAGTCGCCCTTCTCGAGCACGCATTGCAGGTTGTTCAACGCCCAGAATTCGGCCGGGCTAACGAAGGCTTCCAGCAGATTGGCGCCATCGCGTTCGTCGATTTCGCGGCACAGGAACTCGAATAAGACGAGCGTATCGGCGGCGGGCATCTGGAAATGGAGGTCCCCTTCGATCGGGGGGACGCCTGTTTTCAACGCGCGCGTTTCGAAGCCCAAGGGTCGGATCGGGATGAATGTCTCCTCGGGGGTGAGGATCGTTCGCGCTGCCGCAACCGCGTCCATCCAGCGGTCGCCTTGAGCGCGTGGCAAGGACACGGCGAGGTGGCGCCGAAGCGTATCGAGCGAGCGGAGTTCGGCAGCATGCGCGATTGCGCTTTCGAGCCGACGTCCCCCATGGTCGCCTAGCTCTCGCTCTAGCCAGGCGAGAACAACGACAGCCTCGCATACACTCAGCCGGAGTGACTCGTCGGGCCGAAGCCGCATTAAAGCAACTGTCCCAGAAACTCGTCCACTTCCTTGCCTTTCTTGAAGTTTCCGAGTCGCTTGATTTCCCATTCGAGCCGGATGCCGGAGGTCTCCAGCACCTTGGCCCGCACGGTCTCGCCGAGGAATTCGAGGTCGTAGCCGGTCGCCGTGCCGGTGTTGATGATGAAGTTGCAGTGCATCGGCGACATCTGCGCGCCGCCGATCATCAGGCCGCGGCAGCCGGCCTTGTCGATCTCCTTCCAGGCGGACGTGCCCGGCGGGTTCTTGAACGTCGAGCCGCCTGTCTTCTCGCGGATCGGCTGCACCGTCTCGCGATGATGCTGCACGGCGTCCATCGCCGCTTTGATCGCCTCGCGATCCTCGGGAACGCCCTCGAAAATCGCCGAGGTGAAGATCAGGTCCTTGGCAGCGGAGGAGTGACGGTAGGAATAGCCCATCTGCTCGTTGGAGAGCACGTGGAGCTCGCCCTTGCGATCGAGCGCCCTCACCTCGACGACGCGTTCGCGCGTCTCGACCCCATTGGCGCCCGCGTTCATGCGCAGCGCCCCGCCGATCGCGCCGGGAATGCCGTGGTAGAAATGGAAGCCGCCGATGCCGGCCTCCAAAGCAAGTGCCGCGACGCGCTTGTCGGGACAGGCAGCGCCGGCGCGGATCCGCGTCGGCGAGATCGCCTCAACCTCGCCAAATCCCTTCGCCGAAAGCCGCACGACGAAGCCGGGTATGCCGCCGTCGCGCACCAGCAGGTTCGAGCCGATGCCGACCACCATCACCGGCACATCGTCCGGCACCGCCTTGAGGAAGGCGGCGAGGTCGTCCTCGTCGGCCGGCTGGAACAGCACCTCGGCCACCCCGCCGGCGCGGAACCAGGTGATCTTGTCCATCTCCGCGTCCGGTGTGATCCGGCCGCGCAGGCCCTCCAGCCGCCCCTCGAGACGCTTCAGGAGGTCGGCGCCGCTCATGCAGGCCCTCCGTAGCCGCCGGCCGCCAGCTCCTTCGGCAGCGCGTAGGCCCACTGGGTGATGTTGCCCGCGCCGAGGAAGACGACGAAATCGCCCGGCTTCGCCAGTTCGCGCACGATTGGAGCGACGGCGGCGGCACCCTCGATATGGCGGGCGTCGCGGTGGCCGCCGGAGCGGATGCGCGCGGTCAGCGCGTCGGAGCTCACGCCCTCGATCGGGTCCTCGCCAGCCGGATAGACCGGCGCGAGCAGCACCGTGTCGGCATCGTTGAAGCAGGAAGCGAACTCGTCGAACAGGTCGCGCAGGCGGGTATAGCGGTGCGGCTGCGCGATCGCGATGACGCGGCCCTTGGTCGATTCGCGCGCAGCCTTGAGCACGGCACGGATCTCGACCGGATGGTGGCCGTAGTCGTCGAACACCTCGACGCCGTGCCACGAGCCCGTATGCGTGAAGCGCCGCTTGACGCCGCCGAAGGAGGCGATGCCGGCGCGGATCGCGCGGTCCGCGATGCCGAGTTCATGCGCCACAGCGATCGCGGCGGTCGCATTCGAGACGTTGTGCCGGCCGGGCATCGGCAGGCGCAGGCCGTCGATCGCGACGATCTCGCCGGTCTTGCGGTTGCGGATGGTGACGTCGAACAGCGACGCAGCCCCGTCCATGCGATGATTGCGGAAGCGCACATCGGCCTGCGGGTTCTCGCCGTAGGTGACGACGCGGCGGTCTTCGATCCGACTGACCAGAGACTGCACCTCGGGATGGTCGATGCACATCACGCCGAAGCCGTAGAACGGCACGTTCTCGACGAACAGGCGGAACGCCTCCTTGACCTTGTCAAAGGTGCCGTAGTGATCGAGGTGCTCGGGGTCGATGTTGGTGACGACCGCGATGTCGGCGGGCAGCTTGAGGAAGGTGCCGTCGCTCTCGTCGGCCTCCACCACCATCCAGTCGCCCTCGCCCATGCGCGCATTGGTGCCATAGGCGTTGATGATGCCGCCATTGACCACGGTCGGGTCGAGCCCGCCGGCCTCCAGCAGTGTCGCGACCATCGAGGTCGTCGTGGTCTTGCCATGCGTGCCGCCGATGGCGATGGCCTGGCGGAAGCGCATCAGCTCGGCCAGCATCTCGGCGCGGCGCACGATCGGCAGCAGCTTTTCGCGCGCGGCGGCGAGCTCCGGATTCGACTTCTTGATCGCGGTCGAGACGACGACCACCTCGGCCTTGCCGAGGTTCTCGGCCTTGTGGCCGACGAAGCACGGGATGCCCTTGTCGCGCAGGCGCTGGACATTGGCGCTGTCGGCCTGGTCCGAGCCCTGCACCTGATAGCCAAGATTGTGCAGCACCTCGGCGATGCCGCTCATGCCGATGCCGCCGATGCCGATGAAATGCACGAGGCCGATGGTCTGCGGCATCTTCATGCGCCGACACCTCCCTTGATCGCCTGGATGGTCTTGCCGGAGGCAATAGCCTCTGTGAGGTCGGCGAGCAACTCGGCAGCGTTCGTTCGCGCAACCGTACGCGCACCGGCTGCCATGGCCGCCAGGCGATCCGGATCGCCGACCAGCGCTGCAATATCAGCCGCCAGATTGTCGGCATCGATCGTCGGCTGCCGCCTCAGGACCGCCGCGCCGGCATCCACGAGCAGTTGCGCATTGTGCCCCTGATCGTCGTCCAGCGCATGGGGAAGCGGGACGAGGATCGACGGCCTGCCGATCACCGACAGTTCGAGTACGGTCGATGCGCCGCCGCGCGACAGCACGAGATGCGAATTGGCCATGCGCTGCGGCAGGTCCGAAAAGAACGGCTCGACATCTGCCTCGACGCCCAGTTCCGCATAGCGCGCCTTCACGCGCGCCTGATCTTCGGCGCGCGCCTGCTGGGTCAGGACGATGCGGGACCTTACGCCATCCGGCAGCTTTGCAATCGCCTCCGGAACTATGTCCGAAAAGAACCGCGCGCCTTGGCTGCCACCGAACACCAGCATCCGGATCGGCCCATGGTCGCGAGGCTGATCGTACGCGGCGCCTTGCAACGCCAGAACGGCCGGACGCACGGGATTGCCGACTTCGACGATCTTCGCCGCATTCGGTCCGGCGGCTTTTAGGAACCCGCCGGCGACGGCCGTGACGCGCCGGGCCAGCGCCTTGTTGGCGCGGCCCATCACGGCGTTCTGCTCGTGGACCAGCGTCGGCACGTTCCGGCGCGTCGCCGCGTAGAGCGGCGGCAGCGTCGGATAGCCGCCGAAGCCGACGACTGCCTTCGGCCTGATCTTCGCGATCACGGCCGAAGCCTGCCGCACGCCCTGCCATATGCGCCAGAAGGCGCGCGCCAGCGCGACCGGGTTCTTCGAGCCGAACGTCGCCGAGCGGATCGGATGGATCGCGCTCGCCGGGAAAGTGCCGGCATAGCGCTCGGCCCGGTCGTCGGTCGCCAGATGCACCTCCCAGCCGCGCGCCGTCAGCTCGTGCGCCAGCGCCTCGGCCGGGAAGAGATGTCCGCCGGTACCGCCGGCGGCAAGCAGGATCACACCCTTCGACATCGGCTACTCGGCCGGCATCATGCGGCTGTCGAAGGCGCCGAAGCTGGAGCGCCGCGTTTCGGGCCGCTTGCGGGTCAGCGCCAGCACCATGCCCATGGAGAGCGCCATCGCCACCAGCGACGAGCCGCCATAAGAGATGAAGGGCAGCGTCATGCCCTTGGCCGGCATCAGGTGCAGGTTCACGCTCATATTGATGATCGACTGCAGGCCGAACTGGATGACGAGACCGGCGACCGCAAAGCGGGTGAAGTCGTCATATTCCCGCAGCGCGATCTTCAAGCCCCGGAGTACGATGAACGCGAACAGCGCGACCAGCAGGAAGCACAGCACCAGGCCGAACTCCTCCGCCGCGACGGAGAAGATGAAATCGGTATGGCTGTCGGGCAGGATGCGCTTCGACACGCCCTCGCCCGGCCCGCGGCCGAACCAGCCGCCGCTGATCATCGCGTCGCGCGCCATGTCGGTCTGGAACGTGTCGCCCTCGCCGGTCAGGAACTTGTCGATGCGGGCCGCGACATGCGGGAAGACGGTGTAGGCCATGAATGCTCCGCCCGCGCCGAGCGCGCCGAGCACGATGATCCAGATCCAGGCCATGCCGGCCATGAAGAACATCACGCCCCAGGTGCCGACGATCAGCATGGTCTGGCCGAGGTCGGGCTGGGCGACCAGCAGCGTCACCACGACGCCGAGCAGGATCATGGCGAAGAGGTTGCCGGGGATGTCCGGCTGGCGCGCATGCTCGGCGAACAGCCAGGCGCAGATGACCACGAAGGCGGGCTTGAGGAACTCGGACGGCTGCAGCGAGACGCCGGCAAGCGACACCCAGCGGCGCGAGCCCTTGATCTCGACGCCGATGAACAGCGCCAGCACCATCAGCACGATCGAGGCGATCAGCAGCAGGATGGCGAGACGCCGAATCTGTCGCGGTTCAAGGAAGGAGACTCCGAGCATCACCGCCAGCGCCGGCAGCATGAAGACGATCTGGCGGGTGACGAAGTGGTATTCCTCCAGCCCGATACGCTCGGCCACCGCCGGGCTCGCCGCGAAGGAGAGCACGATGCCCAGCACCATCAAGGCCAGGAAGGCCGACAGGAACCAGCGGTCGACGGTCCACCACCAGTTGGAAACTAGTCCGCGATCGGTGCGGCTGGTCATCAGCGTGTCCCTCCGATGGGCTCTATGCCGTCGAGCGCCAGCACGGCGGCGCGGAACGCATCGCCCCTGACCTCGAAATTCTTGAACTGGTCGAAGCTGGCGCAGGCGGGCGACAGGAGCACCACCACATCGCCGGCCTCGTCCTTCGCGGCATCCGCCGCGGCGTGCTCCACGGCAGCCGCGAGCGTGCCCGAAATCTCGTAGGGCACCGCCTCGCCGAGCGTGGCGGAAAAAGCGGGGGCCGCTTCGCCGATCAGATAGGCGCGCGCGATACGCGGGAAGAAGGAGCGCAGCGGCTCGATACCGCCTTCCTTGGGCAGGCCGCCGGCGATCCAGTAGATACGCGGAAAGCTCGACAATGCCGGCGCGGCCGCATCGGCATTGGTCGCCTTGGAATCGTTGACGAAAAGCACGTTGCCCTTGCGGCCGATCTGCTCCATCCGGTGCGCGAGGCCCGGAAAGCTGTCGAGCCCGTGCTGAATGTCCTTCAGGTCGAGGCCGACCCGAAGGCAGGCCGCCACCGCGGCAAGTGCGTTCTGGGCATTGTGCTGGCCGCGCAGCGAGCCGATGTCCTCAAGCGTGGCGATCTGCGTGATCCGCCCGCCCTGTGCCCTTAGCAGCGCGAAGCCGTCGGCGAAGTAGCCGTCGGTGACGGCGAGCCGCTTGGAGATGCGGATGACGTCGTGGCCCGCACGCTCCAGCCGGTCGGCGACCTGGGCGCAGTGGATGTCGTCAACGCCGATGATCGCGGTCTCGCTGCCCGCCACCAGCCGCTCCTTGATCGATGCGTAGTGCTGCATGGTGCCGTGCCTGTCGAGATGGTCAGGCGTCAGGTTGAGCAGCAGGCCCGCGGTCGGATTGACCGACGGCGCGAGATCGATCTGGTAGGACGAGCACTCGACCACATAGTGCCGGTCGGGCGTCGGCGGATCGAGCGTCATCACGGCGCGGCCGATATTGCCGCCCATCTGCGTGTCGCGCCCGGCTGATGAGAGCATGTGCGCGGTCAGCGCCGTGGTCGTGGACTTGCCGTTGGTGCCGGTGATGGCGATGAACGGCGCGTCGGGCGCGGCGCGCCGGCGCTCGCGGGCGAAGAGCTCGATGTCGCCGATGACCTCCACGCCGGCACCGCGCGCCAGGTCCACCGTCCAGTGCGGCTTCGGATGGGTCAGCGGCACGCCGGGCGACAGGACGAAGGATGTGAAGCCCGACCAGTCCACATGCCTGAGATCGATGGTCGAAATACCCTGCGCGCCGGCCTTGGCTACGCTCTCAGGATTGTCGTCCCATGCGGTGACGTCCGCCCCGCCCTCGATCAGCGCGCGCGCGGTGGCGATGCCCGAGCCGCCGAGCCCGAACAGCGCGACCTTCTTGCCGGAGAGGGAGGTGGCCGGGATCATCAGCGCAGCTTCAGGGTCGAGAGGCCGATGAGGGCCAGGATGACGGCGATGATCCAGAAGCGGATCACGATCTGGCTCTCGGTCCAGCCGAGCTTCTCGAAATGATGATGGATCGGCGCCATCAGGAAGACGCGCCGGCCGGTCATCTTGAAGTAGCCGACCTGGATGATCACCGACATCGCCTCCATCACGAAGAGACCGCCGATGATGGCGAGCACGATCTCGTGTTTCGTGGCCACCGCGATCGAGCCAATCAGGCCTCCCAGGGCAAGCGAACCCGTGTCGCCCATGAAGATCGCCGCCGGCGGCGCGTTGAACCACAGGAAGCCGAGGCCGGCGCCGATCACCGCGCCGAGCACCACGGCTAGTTCGCCCGTGCCGGGGGTGAAGTGGATCTGCAGGTAGTCGGCGAAAACCGCGTTGCCGGCGAGATAAGCAATGACGCCGAACGAGGCGGCGGCGATCATCACCGGCACGATGGCAAGCCCGTCGAGACCGTCGGTCAGGTTCACCGCGTTGCCCGCGCCGACCATCACCACCGCTGCGAACGGAACGAAGAACCAGCCGAGATTGACAATGAAGTCCTTCACGAACGGGAAGGTCAGGGACGAAGAGAACGGCGCGGTGCCCGCCCGCATGATCACATAGGCTGCGATGCCGGCAACGGTGAACTCGATCGCGAGGCGCACCCGGCCGGAAACGCCGAGATGCGACTGTTTCGTCACCTTCATGTAGTCATCGTAGAAGCCGATCGCGCCGAACGAGATCGTCACGAAGAGCACCACCCAGACATAAACGCTGGCGAGATTGGCCCACAGCAACGTCGAGCCGATGATGCCACTCATGATCATCAGCCCGCCCATGGTCGGCGTGCCGGCCTTCTTGAAGTGGGTCTGGGGACCATCCGCGCGGATCGGCTGACCCTTGCCCTGGCGGATGCGCAGCGAATTGATGATCGTCGGCCCGAACATGAACACGATCAGCGCGGACGTGATCAGCGCCCCTCCCACGCGGAAGGTGATGTAGCGGAAGACGTTGAACGCCGAGACCTGGTCGGCGAAATCAACGAGTAGCGTGAGCATGCGGTTCGCCCCCCAACGGACGGAATTCAGGCGCGTCTCTGGCTCTCGCCTTCGACAGGAAAGTTCTTGATCAGCGCATCGACCAGCTTCGAGAAGCCGATGCCCTTGGATGACTTGACCACCACGACGTCGCCGGGCCGGAGCGCGGCGAGCACGATCGGCTTCAGCTCGTCGACATTGGCTGCGTGTGCGCCCAGCCGCTGCGGCGGCAACCTTGCGGCGAGCGCGGCCATCTCCGCGCCGCCGAGGAAGACGAGGTCCGTCGCGGTCGGCGCGATGAGGTCGGCGAGCGCGCCATGCAACTGCTCGGCATGCGCGCCGAGCTCCAGCATGTCGCCCAGCACCGCGATGCGACGGCCGCCCTTGGCCGGTTCCGTCCGGTCGAGCAGGTCGATCGCCGCCTTCATCGAGGCAGGATTGGCGTTGTAGCTCTCGTCGATCAGCGTGATGCCACCGGCAAGGCGATGCCGCCGCCCGCGGCCAACCTCGGCCTGAAGCCCGGCGAACGCCTCCGCGACTGCCGCGAGGTCCGCCTCGGCGAGCCGCGCGGCTCCCAGCACCGCAAGTGCATTCTGGACCATATGACGACCCGGTGCGCCGACCCTCGCAGCAATCCGGTCGCTGCCGATGCCCACGGCGATGTCGGAATGATCCGCCGACAGCTCGCAGCCGAGCAGGCGCACGTGCGAACGCTCCTGCTCGCCGAAGGACACGACATGTGCGACGCCCGCCGCCTTCGCAAGCTTTTCCAGCAGCTTGTACTGCGCGTCGTCGCGGTTGAGCAGCGCGTATCCGCCCGGCTCGATCCCCTCGAATATCTCAGCCTTTGCGCGGGCGATCTCCTCGATCTTGCGGAAATGGCCGAGATGGGCGGCGGCGATCAGCGTGATGATCGCGATGTGCGGCCTGACCAGCTTGACCAGCGGCCGGATCTCGTCGGGATGGTTCATCCCGATTTCGAACACCGCATAGTCAGTGTCCTCAGGCAGCCTGGCGAGCGTCAGCGGCACGCCCCAGTGATTGTTGAATGACTTTTCCGACGCATGCACCGAACCGACAGCCGACAGGACGTGCCGGAGCGCCTCCTTGGTGGTCGTCTTGCCGGCCGAGCCGGTGACGGCAATGATCTTTCCCTTGGCCCGGGCGCGCGCGGCGATCGCGAGCTTCACAAGGCCCTCCAGAACGTCGTCCACGACGATCATCGGTGTGGTGATGCGTCCGAGCGCCGGCAGCTTTCCTTCCGCAACCACCAGCAATGCGGCCCCCGCCTTGACAGCGGCAGTTGCGAAGTCGTGCCCGTCGAGCGCATCGCCCTTGATGGCGAAGAAAGCTTCGCCGGGCTTGAGCGTGCGGCTGTCGATCGAGATGCCGGTGATGCCTTGCGGCAGCACGCCGATCGGCCGTCCGCCCATCGCCTCGACCATCGCCTGGGCCGTCCAGAGCAGGCTCATGCCGCCCTCCCCGTCAGCGCGACGCGGACTTCGTGATGATCGGAGAAGGGATGTGTGACCGAGCCGACCGTCTGGCCTTCCTCATGCCCTTTGCCGGCGACGATCAGCGTGTCGCCGGCGCCGAGCAGGTCGATCGCATGACGGATCGCCTCGCGGCGGTCGCCGATCTCGATCGCGCGGGGCGCGTTGGCGAGGATCTCGGCGCGGATGGTCGCAGGAACCTCGGAGCGCGGATTGTCGTCCGTGACGATGACGATGTCGGCAAGGCGGGTGGCGATGCCTCCCATGATCGGACGCTTGCCCTTGTCGCGATCGCCGCCGCAGCCGAACACGACGACCACCTTGCCGGTGGTGAACGGCCGCACTGACAGGAGCACGTTTTCCAGCGCCTCGGGCTTGTGCGCATAGTCGACATAGACCGGCGCACCGCTACGCGTCGTGCCGACGAGGTCGAGCCGCCCGGGCGCGCCCTTGAGATGTTCGAGCGCGGCGAGCGCAGTCTCGGCCTTGATGCCGGTCGCCATGGCGAGGCCGGCGGCCACCAGCGCGTTCGACATCTGGAAATCGCCGGCGAGCGGCAGGTCGACCTCGTAGAGCGCGCCGGAGAACTCGATCTCGGCGCGCTGGCGATGACGTTCGTGCTCCAGGCGCTTAAGGCGCAGGAAATCGCCGTTGCGACCGACCGTGAGCACGATGCGACCGGCCTTGTTCGCCGCGGCGACCGTCGGCTCGGACCACGCGTCGTCGGCGAAGATGACCGCCGGCGCGCCCTTGGGCAGCAGCGTGTCGAACAGGCGCAGCTTGGCGCGGTGATAGTCCTCGACCGTCGGATGGTAGTCCATGTGGTCGCGGCCGAGATTTGTGAAGCCGGCGGCCGAGAGCTTCACGCCGTCGAGGCGGCGCTGGTCGAGCCCGTGGCTGGAAGCTTCCATCGCGGCATGGGTGACGCCAGCGTCGGCCAGTTCCTTAAGCAGGAGGTGCAGAGCAACGGGATCGGGCGTCGTCAGCGTGCCGTAGTCGTCACGGCCGGGCGCCACGACGCCCGTCGTGCCGATGCTAGCCGCCTGAAGCCCGGCATGCGCCCAGATCTGGCGCAAGAAGGACACGACCGAGGTCTTGCCGCTCGTGCCGGTGACGGCGGCCATCGTCGCCGGCTGCGCGCCGTAGAACCGCGCGGCGGCGAGCGCGAGCGCATGCCTCGGATCGTCGACACGCAGGATCGGAACCGGGAGGTCGCCGAGCGCGGCGTTGCGCGCGGCGATGATGGCCGACGCGCCCTTCGCGGCCGCATCGGCAGCATAGGACGCGCCGTCAGCCTTCGTCCCGGTCAGGGCGGCAAAGAGGAAACCGGGCGCGGCGGCGCGGGAATCCGCGGTCAGCCCAAGCACTTCGACGGACGCGGTCGAGCCGTCGCCCAGCGGCAGAATTCCGGCAAAATCCTTCAGATGCATCAAATGCCTGTTCAAGAAACGTTGCCCCCGATCCCCCGGGAATCACTGTGAAGAAACAAGCAACGCCTCATTTGTTTGACCGAATTCGGGCTTCACGCCAAGCAGTGACGCCGAACGGCGGATGATGTTGGAGACGATCGGTGCGGCGTTGAGGCCAGCGGTGGCGCCCATGCCGGGCTTTTCCGGCTTCGGCTCGTCCACGATCGACAGCACGATGTATTGCGGATCGTCCATCGGGAACGCAGCGACGAAGGCGTTGAAGCGGACGTTTGTGGAATAGCGTCCGTTGACCACCTTCTCGGCGGTGCCCGTCTTGCCGCCCACCCGATAGCCGGGAACGGTGGCGCGCTTGCCCGAGCCGCCTGGTGCGGTCGCGTTCAGCAGATAGAGATAGCGCATGTCGGCGGAGGTCTTGTCGTTCACCACCTTGGTGGCGCCGGCCTTGGCCTGCTCTTCCGTCCGCGGCAGGAGGGTCGGGTTCATCAGGTAGCCACCGTTCATCAGCGCGGCGGCACCGACGGCGGTCTGCAGCGGCGTGGTGGAAAAGCCGTGCCCGAACGACGCCGTGATCGAATGCACCTTCTTCCAGACCTTCGGCTCGGACGGCCTGGCGACCTCGGGCAGCTCGATCGTCATGCGGTCGAGCAGGCCCATGCGGTGAAGGAACTCGCGATGCCCCTCGACGCCCACCACGTCGGCTTCGCGGGCAGAGCCGATGTTGGAGGAGTAGATAAACACTTCCGGCACGGTGAGCACCCTGCCCTTGCCGTGGAAGTCGCGGATCGTCTGCCGGCCGATGGTGATTGGGCGCGTCGCATCGAAGCGGCTCTGCAGGGTCACTTTGCCGGAATCGAGCGCCATCGCTGTGGTGAAGCTCTTGATGGTCGAGCCCATCTCGAACGTTCCTGCCGTCATGCGGTTGAACTTGTCCTTGTCGTGGGCGCCGACCGGATTGTTGGGGTTGAAGTCCGGCACCGAGGCCATCGCGACGATCTCGCCGGTCTTGGCGTTGAGCACGACCGCGCCGGCGGCGATCGCATGGTAGCGATCCAGCGCATTCTTCACCTCGTCGCGGACGATGTGCTGCACGCGGATGTCGAGCGTGGTGCGGAAGGGGGTGAGGTTGCCCGAGGTGGCGAGCCCAAGCTCGCGCAGGTCGGCGAGGCCCTGGCTGTCGATGTATTTCTCAAGCCCTGCGATGCCCTGGTTGTCGATGTTGACGAGGCCAAGGATATGCGAGGCGGTCTCGCCACCCGGATAGAACCGCTTCGTCTCGGTGCGGAAGCCGATGCCAGGCAGGCCGAGCGCCATGATGTTGGCCTGCTGCTTCGGCGAAAGCTGCCGTTTCAGCCAGACGAACCCCGCGCCGCTTTTGAGCTTGTTGTAGGTCTGCTCCGGCTCAAGGTCGGGCAGGACAGTGGAGAGAAGCTCCAGCGTCTCATCGGGATCGATGATGTTCTTCGGCTCGGCATAGAGCGACGCCGTCTTGATGTCGGTCGCGAGCACTTCGCCGTTGCGATCGACGATATCGGGGCGCGCGGCGAGGCCGCGCACGGTCGGCGCAACGGCCGCACCGGGCTCCTGCAGCCCGAGATAGACGAGGCGGCCGGTGATCACGCCGTAGATGCCGAAGAAGATCCCCATCGTCATCAGCACGCGGTTCCTCGTGCGCCCGCCGGCCTTGCGGCGCGCGTCAACCACGATCGAAGCGGCGGGAGCGGTCGGGGCGGCATCAGGCTTCGAGGCAAAGAGACGCTTTATCATCACCGCACGACTCCGCCCGTTGTCACCTTGTCCGTCCTGCCTTCCGCCATGCCGTCGACACGCGGAGACGGCATGATCTCCATCTCGACCGGCTTTGCGGGCAGTTCGTCGACGCCCACCACCTGGTGCGCGTCGAGCGGCGCGAGCTGCAGCTCGTCCTGGTAGATCTCCGTCAGCTTCTGCAGACGCGCCGGCTGCGTGAGCAGGCTCCAGTCGGCCTTCAGGATCGTCAGCGAATCCTGCTCGAAGCGGATCATCGCCTCGATCTTGCGCACCTCGGAGAGCTGCGCCTCGACCTGGTGCTTGGTGTTGTAGGTGAAGGCGGCTCCCGCCACCATCACCGCGATCAGAACGATGTCGGTCGTACGGAACACAGGAACTACCTCTCGTCCGGCTGGCGAATGTCGGGAAGGTCGGGAAGCCCGAACAGCGAAAGATCCTCGCGACGCGGTGTGGCTCCGGTGCGCACAGCGCTGCGCAGCTTAGCGGAACGGGCGCGGGGATTGCGCTCGGCCTCGGCGTCGGACGCCGCGACCACCTGCGCCGGCTTCTCGAATGTCGCCGGGATCACCTGCGCCTGCGGCAGGTGGCGCGAGCCGCCGCCCTGCGACGACCGATCGGCGAGGAAGCGCTTGACGATGCGATCCTCGAGCGAATGGAAGGTGACTACCGCGAGCCGCCCGCCGGGCTTCAGCGCTCGCTCGGCTGCCATAAGCGCCCGCGAAAGCTCGCCGAGCTCGTCGTTGACGTGGATGCGCAGCGCCTGGAAGACGCGGGTTGCCGGATGGATCCGATCCTTCGGATTGCGCCCGACGAGGGCCTCGATTGCCTGCGCGAGATCGAGCGTCGTTGCGAAGGGCTTTGCCGCACGCCGCTTCTCGATCATGCGGGCGATGCGGCCGGCATGCCGCTCCTCGCCGAGGAAGCCGAAGACGCGGGCGAGGTCGCCCGGCTTGTACGTGTTGACCACGTCGGCGGCGGTGACGCCGCGCTGCGCCATGCGCATGTCGAGCGGACCATCATTCCGGAACGAGAAGCCGCGTTCGGCCTCGTCGATCTGCATCGACGACACGCCGATATCGAGCACGACGGCATCCAAAAGCTGGCCCGCATGCTCGTCAAGGCGCGAGAACGGCCCGTGCACCAGCCTGAGCCGGCCGGCCGAGGCGGCTTCAAGCGCACGACCGTCGGCGATCGCGTTCGGATCCCGGTCGATCGCCACGACGTCGGCGCCGACATCGAGGATAGCCCTGGTGTAACCGCCCGCCCCGAAGGTTCCGTCGACCACGAGCATGCCGGGGCCGGCCTGGAGCGCCGCCAGCACCTCGTCTAGAAGCACCGGAATGTGGCGGACCGGTCCGCCACCGGCGTCGGAAACGCCGGGGTCCGCCATCATTCCGAGGCTCCGGACGAGCCCGCCTGAGCGGCCTGCCGAAGAGAGGTGAGCCGGGCCCTTACCTGCGCCAGATTCTGCCGCATGCGCTCCGGTTCCCAGATCTGGAAGAACTGTCCGCGCCCGAGGAACCCGACTTCCGAGGTGATCCCCGTATGCTCGCGGATGAAATCGCTCATCGTGATGCGCCCGTCCCCGTCCAGCTTCAGGAAGGTCCCCTCCCCGTGCACATAGGCGGACATGTCGTCCGCAGTCCGCAGAAACGGGTTCGTCTGCTCCAGCTGCCGCTCGTAGCGCTCCAGGAGGTCCATTCCGCCGACGTCCAGCGCCGGCTCGTCCAGCGCCCGCAGGGCATAGAGCTCGTGATAGCCGCGCTTTGCCGCGAGCGCGCGGAAGGCGCCGGGAACGGAGACCCGTCCCTTGGCATCGATCCTGTTCACCGCGCTCGACAAAAAACGATCCATGCGCCGGTATCGTCCCGCTTCCGTTCATTTCGCCGTCCGCGCTTGCGCGCAGTCCCTCGAGAGCCCCACCGCCGCTCGAAATCAGGACATGCGTTCCTCCGCGCGCGGACCTTGCCACCGCGCGTTCGGGACACATGGAACCCGTCACCGAAACGAAGTCTTGATTGCACTCATGGGATAGCATGGGACAGAATGGGCGTCAAAGGGAAATGGCCGTTTCCACCGGACCCGAGATGTCGAACGACAGCTTCGGTCAAGCTTCCGAACGTTTATGAGCGATTAAGGCTAACGAACCGTTATTGCCCAGATTCTCCCGGCTCTTACCGGCCGTTGCAGGCAGTGCCGCGGTCCGACGGTGTGGCAGATCGACGACCCTGAGGATTATCCTCGACTGTAGCTGCGAGCCTGTCGTGGAGCGTGTGGGCGATGCTTGAGGCACCGATGAAGGGCGGCCGCGCGCGCTCTTGACGCAACGTCATGGCAACGACACACTGCCTCCGGACCTGCTTGATCGCGGGCACACTGATCGATCAGTAGTCCTGCAGCACGAGCGGAGATCCTGGTACGAGGACAAAGCGGCAAATGGGCCTCAACGTCACCGGACTAGGCAGCCATCAGCAAAGGTCTTCTCGATGCAACGACCGGCTTTTTTCCTCACGCTCTGTTCGTCGGCCTGGCTGTTGACGGCGCAGGCCTTCTCCGCAGCCACTGTCAACGGCGAGTATTACGAGGAAAGGGTCTCGGCGACCTGTCCCGACTATGGCGGATTTTGCCGGCTGGATTTTTCGGCGACTCCGGCTGGCAAGGAACTGACCCTCGAACGGGTCGGCTGCCATCTCCAGGTCAGCAATGAACCGGTGATCTCGGCGTCGATCGGCGTTGCGACCACTCCGGGAGGCCCGCCGAAGCGAGTTTTTCCGCTCGCCTTCCCGCAAACGCTCCAGACCACAAACTATCGTTTTTACAACACGAACGAAGAGATCAAGTTCATGATAGGCCAAGGTCGCTACCCGTTCGTCCTTGCCGAATACCTCAATGCGGCCAACGGCAGCATGCTGTGCGTGATCATAGGGACACTGAAATAGCTTCGCGGGAATTCCCCAGATCGATGGTGCAGGCATCGTCGCAGGGCGCGGATTAAACCGGAACGCCCTGCCGACGCCGCCGATCCTCAAGTCCGCGTGACGAAGGATCACGCTATTGGCTCGAAAACCGCCATTGTCCGGCGAAAAAGCGCCAGCCGGCCTGTAAGCCGGGTTCTGTATGGCCGCGTGATCCTTGCGGACCGCGCGACGCGGTGGCCATTCATCTTCGGCGGCCATTGCTGGACGCCTGACGCAACCCACCCGGACGACTGGGCCGGAAACAGCCTGCGGGTTTCCCCGCGCGTCGTCCCTATTCGGTTTTGCTCCCGGTGGGGTTTGCCATGCCGCTCCCGTTGCCGGTCGCGCGGTGGGCTCTTACCCCACCCTTTCACCCTTGCCGCGCCCTAAGGCGAGGCGGTCTGCTCTCTGTGGCACTTTCCCTGGGGTCGCCCCCGCCGGCAGTTGGCCGGCACCGTGTTTCCATGGAGCCCGGACTTTCCTCGACCGCAGCCTTTCGGCTCTCGCGGTCGCGGCCACCCGGCCGGCTGGCGTTGCGCATAAAGGCGTTCCCCGCGCGAATTGCAAGGCTGCTCACGGGATTTCCGCCGGCCAGCGGCGCGTCATCAACCGTTCAGATGGCGCTTCACTTTCGAGCAGTAGGCGGCCGAGACCGGGTTCATGCGCTTGGCACCATGGCCGGCGTTGTATTTCAGGATCGTACCGCAGGTGGTCCCGCCGCCGAGCTTGTGCGCCATGCCGAGATATTTCATCCCATATTTGATGTTGGTCTCGGGATTGTAGAGCCCCTTCAGCGAGCCGGAATAGCCGAGGCCGCGCGCCGTCGACGGCTTGATCTGCATCAGCCCGACCTCTCCGGCACTGCCGCGGGCGTTGACGCGGTAGTTGCTCTCCACGCGGATCACGGCGTGCGCGAGCGACACCGGTACGCCATAGGTTGACGCATAGCGGGCGATGATATCGCCATAGCTGCCCGAGGCGCGGCCGCCCGTCACCGTTTCCCCCTTTCGCGCCTTGGCGACCAGTTCGGGCCGCTTGCCGACCGGGATGGAGCCAGTGGTTTGCCCGTCGACCTCGCGCGGAGAGAACAGGCCGCGATCGTCGAAGCTGACGACGGTGCGCCCCTTGCCGTCGAACGCGACCTTCTTCGCGGCGGAGGCCGACTGATGCGGGACAACCGCCGACATGCGACCGCGCCCCACCGGCGCAGCGGCTACGCCGCGTGTCACCTCACCCTTCCGCGACTTCTCCTTGGCGGAAACTGCCACTTGAGAGGTCGTATATGCATTTCCCGGCGCCTCTTGCGCGGACACAGAAAAACTCATCATGCTGGCAGCAACAGCTGCCGCAATGGTCACCTTCATCATGTATTGTTGTTCTCTTTACAGATATCGGCCTTTGCCTGATCGCGCCGATATAGTTGAAATTGCCGAAGTCATTTTCGCATGCTTCGACGGCTGGACAGGAGGCGATCTCGCAGCCCATTGCGCCGCCAATTTGGTCCAGGAAATAACATTTGAAAACAGAGAGAAATATTTCGGCAGGGTTGGTTTTTTCTAACCCAACGGCAGTTCTGGCAGTTCGCCGACCAGCGCCGTCAGCAAAGCGTGGGTCTCCGCATCCACAACGCCGTCGACCTTTCCGCGACGGAAATGCAGCTGGAAAGCCTCGACGACCGTCTTGGTGGCCGCATCGAAACGCCCAGTGATTTCAATTCCATAACCGTAGAGGTTCAGCATGGACTGTACACACTCTACCCGCGCGCCCTCGTCGCCGGGAGCGATCGGATCGGCGGCGGCAACCGCAACTGCCCCTGGCATATGCCCCACTCCCCCCGCGTGGAGCCTCTCCCACGGAAACGCGGGGCCCGGGTCGATTTTTCGTCCCGGCGCAACATCGGAATGGGCGAGAATTTGCGCGGCCGGGACGTCGAGACGAGCCGAAATATCACGGCAGAGTGCGATGACGGCCTCGATCTGGACGTCGGGAAACGGCGGATGGCCGGCCAGCGGCCCCGGATTGACGACCTCGATCCCGATCGAGCGCGAGTTGATGTCGGTCGCTCCCTGCCAGGAACTGCGGCCGGCATGCCATGCCCGGTCGGCCTCGCGCACCATCTGGACGACGCTGCCGTCCTCATGGACCAGGTAATGGGAGGAGACTTCGCTGGCCGGGTTGCACAGCCATTCCTCCGCCGCCCCACCCGTCTCCATGCCGGTATAGTGGAGGATGATGATATCGGCGCGCGACACGCCCCGCCGCGGACCGAAATTCGGGGAGACCCTCACCTCCGCGCCCACGAAATCGGCGACGAACCCGCTCATACCCGTGCGAGCGTCTGTTCGATCGCCTCGAACGCGACATTGATCGCGGCGAGCCGCCGCGTGGCGATGGCGATGAATTCCTCGGGCATGCCCCGGGCGATCAGTCGGTCGGGATGATTCTGCGACACCAGCGTCCGGTAGCGCCGCCGTACCTCGTCCAGCGACGCGGACGTCGGCACGCCAAGCACCTGATAGGGGTTGGCGCCCGTGGCAAGCGTGTGCCGCGCAAGGATGCGGTCGAACTCACGCTCGCTGAAGGCAAAGATCTCGGCCGTGCGCCTCAGGAATCCGACCTCGCGCTCGTGCACGAATCCATCGGCTTTGGCGATGTGGAACAGGCCATCGAGGATGTCTTCCAGCACCTCAGCGCGGTCGGAGTCCTCGTTGAAGAGCGAGGCCATCTTCGCCGCATAGGCCTCGAAGCCGGCGATATCCTCTTTCGCGAGATCGTAGAGCCGCGCGACGTTGCGGACCTGCTCGGCCGGAACGGAGAAAATCTGCTGGAAGGCGCGCACCTCGTCCTGGGTGACGATGCCGTCGGCCTTCGCCATCTTGGCCGACAGCGCGATCATGGCGATGGAGAAGGCAACCTTGCGGCGCAGCGCCGGGTCGCCTTCGAACACCGTGCGAAGTGCTTCGATCACACCCGAAAAGGCTGTGCCCGAAACTCGCGAGACGAAATCGCCAAGGCGCGACCAGATCGACATTGCGCTGCAATACGACGAAACCTCGCCTGAGGCGAGACCCCGCGGCCGGCATGACGGCGACCCAGTGTCGCAAACCCGCCATACGAAAAAGGGCCGGGACGAACCCCGGCCCTGTCGTTCAACCGTCCGGCGTTACTCGCTCGGAGCGGGCGTGGTGGGCGTCACAGGCTGCATCTCTTCAGCAGGCGCCTGCGGAGCCGGGGTCGGCGTTGCAGCCGGATCGGACGGAGCCGGGGTGGTCTGCGCCGGCGGATCGACGCTCTGCGTCGTCGTGGTGTCGGTATCACTGCAGGCGGCAACGCCGAACAGGGCGACAGCGGCGGCGGAAGCAAGGATCAGTTTCTTCATCGTCCATCTCCTTCAGAAAACGACTTTCTTTCGGTGAGACGCCCATTCGGGCAGTCGAGATGGGAACGGCGGTCGCGGAATGAGGTTTCGTAACGTTGTGTGACGAATGGTAACGCTTGTCGTCACATGCTGGAGGCGGCGCGCGCCGCCTGGTCGTATTGCCCGGACAGCGCGCGCATCAGTGCTGCGATGCCCGAGAGTTCGCCGCCGTCGACATTGAGGCGCTGGACGCTGTCGACCAGCAGGGCCTCGCGGATGTCCCGGTAGCGGCGGCAGGTCTCGGCACCCGCGGGCGTCACGCTCGCCGTCCGCTCCTTGCCCCGCTTGCCGCCCGCGACGAGGCCGAGACCCTCGAGCTTCTTCAGCGCATAGGCGACGATGTGCGTGTCCTCGATGTTGAACATCATGCACAGATCCGCGAGCGTCTTTTCGCGGTCGCGATGATTGACCGCGTGCAGGATCAAGACCTCGATCGGCGTCAGCCCCGGCACGCCGGCCGCCGCCATGCCGCGCACCATCCAGCGCTGGAACGCGTTGGAGACGATGGTCAGCGCGAATTCGACCTCGGAGAGCGGCGGCAGTGCGCCATCCGCGAGATGGGCCGCTGATACGACGGGACCGATGGTCTGCTTGCGTGCTGTCATTCGACCCTCACATTGAGAATATATCGATAAAATATCGATGACATGATGGTATTCTCACTGTAATAGGATGGCAAGCGCAGCCGAGGGAGAATGCCGCCATGCAGCAGAGCTGGGATTTCTGGATCGACCGCGGCGGCACGTTCACCGACGTCATCGGCCGCGCACCCGACGGCTCGCTGCACTCGCGCAAGCTGCTTTCCGAAAACCCAGAGGCCTATCGCGATGCCGCCGTGCAGGGCATCCGCGACCTGCTTGGCCTGAAATCGGGAGAGGCAATCCCCGCCGGCCTGATCGGCGACGTCAAGATGGGCACGACGGTCGCCACCAACGCGCTGCTGGAGCGCAAGGGCGACCGCGTGCTCCTGCTCATCACGAAAGGCTTCCGCGACGCGCTGCGCATCGCCTACCAGGCCCGCCCCGACATCTTCGCCAAAGAGATCATCCTGCCCGAGCAGCTCTACGAGCGCGTCGTAGAGGTGCCCGAGCGCGTGCGCGTCGACGGGACGCTGGAAACAGCACTTGATCTCGATGCCGTGCGCGACGAGATCGCCGCCGCGAAGGCCGACGGGATCGATGCGGTCGCCATCGTCTTCATGCATGCGTGGAAATATCCAGACCACGAAAGCCGTGCCGAAGTGCTCTGTCGCGAGATCGGCTTTGCGCAGATCTCGGTCAGTCACAAGGTCTCGCCACTGATCAAGCTGGTCGGGCGCGGCGACACGGCAGTGGTCGACGCCTACCTGTCGCCGATCCTGTCGCGCTACGTGCAGAGGGTGGCGGGGGAACTGGGCGCGGGCTCCCTCTCCCACACCAGGGAGAAGATCGGCCAATCGCCCCGCCTCATGTTCATGATGTCGTCCGGCGGCCTGACCGCCGCCGACATGTTCCAGGGCAAGGATGCGCTGTTGTCAGGCCCCGCGGGCGGGGTGGTCGGCATGGTCGAGACCGCGCAGCTCGCCGGCTTCGACAAGGTGATCGGCTTCGACATGGGCGGCACCTCGACCGACGTCGCGCATTACGACGGCGAATACGAGCGCGCCTTCGACACGGAGGTGGCGGGCGTGCGGGTGCGCGCGCCGATGATGCGAATCCACACGGTCGCGGCCGGCGGCGGCTCGATCCTCCACTATGCCGACGGCCGCTTCCAGGCAGGCCCGGATTCCGCCGGCGCCAATCCCGGCCCCGCATGCTACCGCCGCGCCGGGCCGCTCGCCGTCACCGACGCCAACGTCATGCTCGGCAAGCTGCAGCCGGACTTCTTCCCGGCAATCTTCGGCCCTGATCAGAACGAACCTCTCGATGCGGACGTGGTGCGGGCGAAGTTCGCCGACCTTGCGACCACGATCGGAGACGGCCGCACGGCGGAAGCGGTCGCCGAGGGCTTCATCACCATCGCGGTCGAGAACATGGCCAACGCGATCAAGAAAATCTCCGTCCAGCGCGGCTACGACGTCACCGAATATCTGCTCAACTGCTTCGGCGGCGCGGGCGGCCAACATGCCTGCCTGGTGGCCGACGCGCTCGGCATGGAGGCGGTGCTGGTGCATCCCTTCTCCGGCCTGCTGTCGGCCTACGGCATCGGGCTCGCATCGGTCTTCGCCTCGCGCCAGCAGGCGCTGATCAAGCCGCTGCAGGAAAGCTCAGCTCTCGAGATCGACGCGATGATCGAGACGCTGCGGGACAAGGTGTTCGAGGAACTGGGCGCCCAGGGCGTGCCTGAGGATCACGTGTTCTGGCGGCCGATCCTGCAGATCCGCTATGACGGCACCGACACCACCTTGCCGGTCAACTTTGCCGCGCGCTCGTTCGCCGAGGCGCGCGCCGAATTCGAGAAGGCGCACAAGGCACAGTTCGGCTTCGTCTACGACGACAAGCCGATGATCGTCGAATCTATCGACGTACAGGGTCAGGACGGCCGTGTAGCCGGCCGCGACGAGACCACAAGGCCGACCGTCGATTCAAATGCGACCGCCACACAGACCCGTCGCATCTTCGCCGACGGCGAATGGCGCGAGGCAGGTATTTTCCTCCGCGCTGACCTGATGCCCGGCAACAAGGTGTCGGGGCCGGCCCTTGTCATCGAGACCCATCAGACCATCGTGGTCGAGCCCGGCTGGCAGGCCGAGATCACGGCGCAGGACCACGTGCTCCTGCGCCGCACGACCAAGAAGCGCCGCAAGGCCGCGCTCGGCACCGAGGCCGACCCGGTGATGCTGGAAGTGTTCAACAACCTGTTCATGGCGATCGCCGAGCAGATGGGCGTGACGCTGCAGAACACCGCCTATTCGGTGAACATCAAGGAACGGCTCGACTTCTCCTGCGCCGTCTTCGACCGCACCGGCGCGCTGGTGGCGAACGCGCCGCACATGCCGGTGCATCTCGGCTCCATGGACCGCTCGGTCGAAACGATCATCCGGCTCAACGAGGGCGACATCCATCCGGGCGACGTCTTCGCGCTGAACGCGCCCTACAACGGCGGCACGCATCTGCCCGACATCACGGTGGTGACGCCGGTGTTCGACCCGGCGGGCAAGGAGATCCTCTTCTTCACCGCCTCGCGCGGTCACCATGCGGACGTCGGTGGCACGGCGCCCGGCTCAATGACGCCGCTGGCAACGACCGTAGATGAGGAAGGCGTGCTGTTCGACAATTTCCGCATCGTCGAGCGCGGCCGCTTCCGCGAGAAGGAACTGCACGCACTCCTGACCGACCATCCCTACCCGGCCCGCAACCCGCACCAGAATGTCGCCGACCTGAAAGCCCAGATCGCAGCCAACGAGAAGGGCGTGGCGGAGCTGCGCAAGATGGTCGAGCATTTCGGGCTCGACGTGGTGGAAGCCTATATGGGCCACGTGCAGGACAATGCGGCCGAAAGCGTGCGCCGCGTGCTGCTGTCGCTGCCGGACGAGTCGTCCTACGACTATCCGACCGACACCGGCCAGACGATCAAGGTGAAGATCACCGTCGACCGCGACAGTCGCGAGGCGACGGTCGACTTCACCGGCACCTCGCCGGTGATGAAGAACAATTTCAACGCGCCGGAGCCGGTCGCGCGGGCTGCCGTGCTCTACGCCTTCCGCGTCATGGTCGAGGCCAACATCCCGATGAATGCCGGGTGCCTCAGGCCGATCAACATCATCATCCCCGATGGCTGCATGCTGCGGCCGACCTATCCGGCCGCCGTGGTGGCCGGCAATGTCGAGACCTCGCAGCATGTCACCAATGCGATGTTCGGCGCCATGGACGCGCTGGCCAACGCGCAAGGCACGATGAACAACCTGACCTACGGCAACGAGACCTATCAGTATTACGAGACAATCTGTTCCGGTTCGCCCGCTGGCCGCTTCAACAACGGCACGGGCTTCCACGGCACGTCAGGCGTGCACACGCACATGACGAATTCTCGCCTGACCGACCCTGAAATCCTCGAACTGCGCTTCCCCGTGTTGCTGGAGGACTTCCACATCCGCCAGGGATCCGGCGGCAAGGGCAGGTGGAACGCCGGCGACGGCACCAGGCGCACGATCCGCTTCCTGGAGAAGATGGAATGCGCGATCCTTTCCTCGCACCGCGGCGCCCCGCCACGCGGCGTGGCGGGTGGCGGCGACGGCCAGGTCGGCATGACCCAGGTCCGCCGCGCCGACGGCCGCACCGAAACGCTGCGCGCCTGCGACCAGACGGTGCTGGAAGCCGGCGAGGCAGTCATCGTCACCACGCCGACGCCGGGGGGATTTGGGGAACGTTGAGGTCTGCCCTGCAACAGACTATATCTGCATCTGATGCTTGATGCAGGAGGCGTCTATGCGCACCACATTGACGATCGACGACGACGTGCTGATGATCGCGCGCGGCCTTGCCGAGCGCGACGACAGGACAATTGGGGACGTTATCTCTGACCTTGCGCGGCAGGCCTTGCGGGCTCCTCGGGACCAGTACGCATTCGAGACACGCAACGGCGTTCCGCTAGTCCCGGTGAAGAAAGGCAGCCTGCCGGTGACGACCGAGCTGGTCAACCGCCTACGTGACGAAATGCCGTAATGGCGTATTTGCTCGACGTGAGCGTGGTCATCGCCCTGATCGACCGAACGCATATCGGACACGATGCCGCAAATCTCTGGTTCGCGGATGCCCGCCCGCGTGGCTGGGCGACCTGCCCGATCGTGGAGAACGGCGTCGTCCGGATTATGAGCCAGTCCTCGTATCCGAACGCTCAGGCGTCGCCCGCTGTCGTCGCGGCTGCTCTCCAGCAACTTTGCCGGCTTCCGGCACACGAATTCTGGCCTGACGGCCTGTCGCTGACGAGTTCGACCCTTTTCGATCTGCAGGCGTTGTCGTCAGCCCACCATGTCACGGACATGTATCTGCTCGGGCTTGCGGCAGCTCACGATGGAAAACTAGCGACGTTCGACCGACGCCTGCGCACGGAAGCCGTTCAGAACGGCCCACAGCATATCGAAATCATTGCATAGGATCGCCCCTACTCCAGATTGGTCTGGATCCACCTCGGCGAGTGGTGGATGTCGATCGTCTGCAACCGCCCTGGGCCGAGGTTGACGAAGCGGTGCGGCACGCCGGCGGGTCCGAGCACCGTATCGCCCGCCTCGGCATCGACCACCTCGTCGCCGACGAAGAAGCGCGCCCGGCCCTGCGTTATGACGAACACCTCGTCATAGGGATGGACGTGGAGGACCGGACCGAAGCCCGGCTCGTCATTGCCATAGGTCAGCACGGTCACTGCTGCGCCGAGGGCTTCGCCGTTCACCGAACCGCGATAGGGGCCGACCATCGTGCCGTCGAACAGGCGCGCCTTGGCGGGCGGGCGACCGTCAGGCGTGACGGTCGCGGGGTCGAAGTCGCGTCGAACCATTTGCTCCTCCTGTCGAACGGGAGGATGGTCGAGACCTCGCGTGGATGCAAGGCGCGGAGGCTTATGTCGGGGCGCCCGCCAGCATCTCCTCCATCCGCGCGTAGCTTGCCTCCATGCCGTGCTCCATGCCGGAGGCGAGCATCGCCGCGCGGGCGTCGGCGTCGGGCAGCGTCATGCGCATGGTGAGCAGGGTCCCTTGCCCGTCGGGCTTGAAGTCGGTCTCGACATGGTTGTCGGGCGTCGGGTCGGGCAAAAACATCCGCTCGACATGGACGGTGCGGCTGTAGGGTTCGACGGCGATGTATTCGCCCGTCATGTGGAAGCCGCCGCCCTTGCCGTCGCTCCACTCGCAGCGGATCCTCCCGCCCGGCTTCGGCTCGCTGATGCAGACCGGCATGGTCCAGCCCTCCGGCCCGAGCATCCATTTCTGCATCAGCTCCGCCTCGGTATGTGCCCGGAACACGGCCTTCGGCGCGGCCGCGAAGCGGCGGGTGACGACGACATGGGTGTCGCCCTCGGTCTTCAAAGTCAGTCTGCTCATCTCTCTCCCTTTCCGTCGTCCATCGTTGCTAAAAGCGCGTCGAGCCGCGCGTAATTCCGCGAAAGCGCGTCGCGCAGGCCGATCAGCCAGCGGTCGAGTTCGTCGATCGCCTCCGGCGCGATGCGGCAGTGGCGCTTCGTGCCCTCCGCCCGGCGCATAACCAAGCCGGCATCCTCCAGCACCTTGATGTGCCGCGAGACGGCCGGCTGGCTCATCGCGAAGGGCTTCGCCAGCTCCATCACCGTCGCCTCCCCGCTCGCCAGCCGAGCGAGGATCGCCCGCCGGGTCGGATCGGCGAGCGCGGCGAAGCCCGCATCGAGATCCTTCATCCAGAATATCTCCTTTATATAATAATCTTGTTATATATAAGACTGATTATCGTCAAGCGATTTTCGACAGCACCGTCATCGTCGCGTCATCCAGGCGTCAACCGCGCGTCATCGGACCTTCATAGGCACGGTATCACCGCTCACGAGGGGATTCGCGCCATGACCGACATTTCCGCAGGTTCCGGGCTCGCCACGCGGCGCCATGTCGGCCGCGCCGTCTACCAGCACAAGGCACTCAGCAAGGACGGCCTGTCGGAGCGCCTGTTCGCGCTGCTCTTCTCCGGCCTCGTCTATCCGCAGATCTGGGAAGACCCCGAGATCGACATGGAGGCGATGGAACTGGGCGCCGGCCACCGCGTCGTCACGATCGCGTCGGGCGGCTGCAACATGCTGGCCTATCTCACCGCCTCGCCCGCCCATATCGACGTGGTAGACCTCAACGCCGCCCATGTGGCGCTCAACCGGCTCAAGCTCGCAGCCGCGCGTCATCTGCCCGGTCAGCAGGATTTCTCCCGCTTTTTCGGGGCCTCGGGCGTCGACCACAACGCACTCGCCTACGACCGCTTCGTCGCGCCGCATCTCGACGTGGCAAGCCGCGCCTATTGGGAAAAGCGCGATCTCCTCGGCCGCCGCCGCATCTCGGTCTTCGACCGCAATTTTTATCGCACCGGCCTGCTCGGCTTCTGCATCGCGCTCGGCCACCGCGCGGCGAAGCTGCACGGCGTCGACCCGGCAGGCCTGATGCAGGCGAAGACGGTCGCCGACCAGAAGCGTTTCTTCCGCGAGCAGCTGGCGCCGCTGTTCGACCGGCGACTGATCCGCATGGCGACGGCGCGCAAGGCCTCGCTTTTCGGCCTCGGCATTCCGCCGGCGCAGTACGATGCGCTGGTGACGGCGGGCAATGACGGCATGGCCGGCGTGCTGCGCGACCGGCTGGAGAAACTCGCCTGCCATTTCCCGCTCGCCGACAACTACTTTGCCTGGCAGGCCTTCGCCCGTCGCTATCCGACCCAGGGCGAGGCCGCCCTGCCCCGCTATCTCGAACCGCGCCATTTCGCCACGATCCGCGCCAATGCCGACCGCGTCACGGTTCACCACGCCAACTATATCGATCTGCTCGCAGGCAAGCCGGCCGGCAGCGTCGACCGCTACATCCTGCTCGACGCGCAGGACTGGATGACGGATGCGCAGCTCAACGCACTCTGGAGCGAGATCACCCGCACCGCGGCTCCCGGCGCCCGCGTCATCTTCCGCACGGCGGCCGCGCCGACGCTGCTGCCGGGCCGCGTCTCGCCGGCGATCCTCGATCAGTGGGAGTATCGCGACGAGCAGTCGCGCGAGCTCTCCGCCCGCGACCGCTCGGCGATCTATGGCGGCTTCCACCTCTATGCGAAACGCTGACATGGTCGTGACCGATACCCACGCCGCGCTGATGGACGACGTCTATCGCTGGCAGCGGCACGTCTACGACCTGACGCGCAAATACTATCTGCTCGGCCGAGACCGGATGATCGATCGGCTCGACGCCGGGCCAGGCACCACGGTGCTGGAACTCGGCTGCGGCACCGGACGCAACCTCGCGCTGGCTGCAGGGCGGCACCGCCAGGCGCAGCTCTTCGGCCTCGACATCTCCGCGCAGATGCTGGCGACGGCGCAGGCCTCGCTCGCCCGCGTCGGCCTTGGCGACAAGGTACGGCTGGCCGAGGCGGACGCGACGAGCTTCGATCCCCAAGCGCTGTTCGGCCGCGCGGCCTTCGACCGTGTCTACATCTCCTATTCGCTGTCGATGATCCCCGACTGGCAGCGCTGCGTCAGTCAGGCGATGGCCGTGCTCGCGCCCGGCGGCTCGCTGCATATCGTCGACTTCGGCCGCCAGGAGCGCCTGCCGGGATGGTTCAAGGCGGCGCTCCGGGCCTGGCTGGCGAGATTCCACGTCGCGCCGCGCGACGACCTGCGCGAAGTGCTTGAATCGATCTCGCGGGAAACCGGCGCAAGCCTCGAACACGAATCGCTTTTCCGCGGCTATGCGGTGCATGCGATTCTGTGCCTGCCCCGCTGACCGGAAGTCTAGGGCAGCGCCTTGACCAGCGCTGCCACCATCGCCTGCGACTTGTAGCCGAGCTTCGAGGGCGTGAGCCCCAGACGCACCACAACCAGTTGCTTCGACGGGACGATTGCCATCGATTGCCCGTCATGGCCGAGCGCCCAGACCGTATCGGCCGGCAGGTCGAAGCCGGCGTCGGGATCCTGCCCGTCCGGCGTGCCGGCCGAGGGACCGTTCAGCCACATCTGGCCTTGCGTGTAGGCGTCCGGCGCGGCACTCGACGGCGCGCGCATCATGGCGGCGTAGCCTGCCGGCAGGATCGCCTCACCGTTCCACAGCCCGTCCTGCAGCAGGAACTGGCCGAAGCGGGCCCAATCGCGCGCGCTCGCATAGAGGTAGGAGGAGCCGACATAGGTGCCGCGCGCATCGGCCTCCAGCACGGCGCTGCGCATGCCGATCGGATCGAACAGCTCGCGCCGCGGCCAGGCGAGCGCATCGGCTCCCGCCGCGTTCTGCCAGATGCGCGACAGCGTCACCGTCGTGCCACTCGAATAGGAGAACACCTTGCCGATCTCGTGCGCCAGCGGCTTGGCGGCGGCGAAGGCGGCCATGTCGGGCTCGAGATAGAGCATGCGGGTGACGTCGGTCACGTCGCCATAATCCTCGTTGAACTCCAGCCCGCTCGACATCGACATCAGGTCGCGCACCTTGATCGCGCCACGGCCATCGGCCTTCCAGGCCTCGAACAGACCAGTGTCGTCGAGGCTCAGTTTCCCCTCACGCACCAGCGTGCCGATGATCGCGGCGGTCACAGTCTTGGTCATCGACCAGCCGAGCAGAGGCGTCGTCTCCGAGAAGCCGTCGCCGTAGCGCTCGCCGACGATGCGGCCATTCTTGACGACGACCACGGCACGCATACCAGAACCCAGCATACCCGGATCGTCGAGGATCGCCGCGACGGCCGGATCCTGCGACGGCTCCACCGTCTCGCCTTCCGGCCACAGCGCCTGCGAGGCCTCGCCCGTCGCTGCCGGCACCAGCGCCAGTTTCGCCGCCGCCTCGTCGCCGTCCGGCACCGAGGCACAACCGGCACCTTCGCGCGCCACGGCAAGTCCGCCGCCGAACATACCGAGAAGGCTCGCATGCGCGGTCCTTGCCTCGCGGTCGACACTCATCGCGATCAGGCCGAGGATCGGATGGCCGGGCGCCTGCACGTCGACCTTCAGCACCTCGTGCTGGTCGCGGTCGGCGATGAAGACATTGGAGCAGACAATCTTGGCGGAATAGCCCGCCGCGACCTGGATCAGCGCCGGCGGCGCGACATAGAGCCAGCCGGCGAAGACCACCACGATCACGGCGGCGAGGATCGCCAACCATTTGAGCAGCTTGCCGATCAGCCTCATCTGTGTCCCCCGCCTTGGATTTGCCGAACTCTCGCCCGATCCGTCGGCGGCAAGTCTTGGGCGCGGCGCGGGGAAAAATCAATGGCGTGCGGATCGGGCCGAGCGGCCGAGTTCCTCCCGGCCAGTTTCGCACAATCCCGGTTCTCCATTGTCCCGGTCGCTGCGCCCGAGTCGCGGCCGTCCTGGTTTGGAGTGTCCATGCGCCGTCTCGCGGCCCTTCTCATGATCGGAATGCTCGCTGCCTGTTCAGGCGGCGGATTGCAGGAGCTCGCGCCCGGGTCCGCGGATACGCCGGTCGTGTCCGGCCCGCGCTTCGGCGACCGCGACCCGCATGACTGGCAGGCGCGCAAGCCATGGGACTATGCGGTTCACGGCACGGACGTGTCCAAATACCAGAACAAGGTCGACTGGCATTCGGCGAGGGGAAAAGGCATCTCCTTCGCCTTCATCAAGGCGACGGAAGGCGGCGACCGCGTCGACGACAAGTTCCAGGAGCACTGGGGGAATGCGCGCGCGGCCGGCGTACCGCGCGGTGCCTATCACTTCTTCTATTTCTGTCGCCCGGCCTCCGAACAGGCGGAGTGGTTCATCCGCAACGTGCCGAAGGAGCGCGGCGCGCTGCCGCCCGTGCTCGACATGGAGTGGAACCACCTCTCACCCACCTGCCGGCTCCGCCCACCACCGGAGACCGTGCGCGCGGAGATGCGCGTCTTCCTCGACATGGTGCAGAAGCACTACGGCAAGCGGCCGATCATCTATACCGACCCCGCCTTCTTCGACCGCAACGGCCTCTCCGCCTTCCGTGGCTATCCGTTCTGGCTGCGCTCCACCGCCGGCCATCCGACGGAAAAATACGGCGACCATCCCTTCGTCTTCTGGCAGTATACCGGCACGGGCACCGTGCCCGGTATCCCGGGAGACGCCGACATCAACGTCTTCAACGGCTCGGCCTCCTCCTGGCGCAAATGGCTCCAGGAGAATGCGCATTGATTGGCGGCCGTGCCGCATTTATGCCCGGACCGCATGCTGTCACGCACGCAGTGACCCGGAGACCACCAACGATGAAACACGCCCTCGCTGCTGCCGCCGCCCTGACGATTCTTGCTGGCCCTGCCTTCGCCCAGACCTGTGGCGGCGACTTCAACGCCTGGCTGGACGGAATGCGTGCGGAAGCGCAAACGGCGGGCGTCGGCGAGCGTGGGCTCGAGGCGCTTGCCGGGGTGCAGATGGACACGAGGGTATTGTCGCGCGATCGCGCGCAGGGGGTGTTCGCGCAGAACTTCATCGAGTTCTCCAGTCGCATGGTTTCGGGCTACCGCCTCAAGCAGGGCGCCGCGAACCTGAAGAAATATGCGGACGTCTTCGCCCGCGCCGAGGCTGAACACGGCGTGCCCGGCCCGGTCATCGCCGCCTTCTGGGCGCTGGAAACGGATTTCGGCGCCGTGCAGGGCGATTTCCACACGCTGAGCGCGCTCGCGACGCTCGCGCATGACTGCCGCAGGCCGGAGCTCTTCCGGCCGCAGGTCGTGCCGCTGCTGACCCTGATCGACCGTGGCGTGCTGCCCGCCGACGTGCAGGGCGCCTGGGCCGGCGAGCTCGGCCAGACGCAGATCCTGCCCTCCGACTATCTGGAGAAGGGCCGCGACGGCGACGGCGACGGGTTGGTCGACCTGCGCAACGATCCGGCCGACGTGATCATGACCACGGCCAACTTCCTCAAGTCGATGGGCTGGCGCGCCGGCGAGCCGTGGATGCAGGAGGTACGTGTTCCCGCCGAGATGGACTGGGCCGACTCCGGCCGTGAGAACCAGCATCCTCGTTCGCATTGGGCCGCTGCCGGCGTGACAGCTCGCGACGGCTCGCCGCTGCCGTCCGACGGCCAGCCGTCGAGCCTCGTCCTGCCGATGGGGCGCAAGGGCCCGGCGTTCCTGATCTATCCGAACTTCGACGTCTATCTCGAATGGAACCAGTCCTTCGTTTACACGCTGACGGCCGGCCACCTCGCCGCCCGCTTCGCCGGCGAACCCGCCTATGACAAGCGCAATCCGGACCGGGCGCTGACCATCGAGGAGATGAAGCAACTGCAGGAGAAGCTCGCCGCGCGCGGCCACGATGTCGGCAAGATCGACGGCGTGCTGGGCACCGGCACGCGCACGGCGCTGCAGAAGGTCCAGGCCGAGCTCGGCCTGCCCGCCGACGGCTGGCCGACGCAACAGCTCCTCGTCCTGCTCTGAAAACGGCGCGATGACCGGCGGCGGCGATCCCTCCCTTCCTCCCGCCGCGCCGCTCAACCTTCCCCGCGCGATCCTCACGCTGCTTTTGTGTCAGCTTGCCGGCGAGACCATCGTTCTCGCCGCCCGCTCGATCTATCCCGCGATCGCCTTCCCAGGCCCGGTCGTCGGCATGGCGCTGATGTTCGTCCTGCTCGTCTGGCGCAAGGGACCGGACGACGGGCTCGACGCGGCGTCGGGTGCAATCCTGCGCAACCTGTCACTGCTTTTCGTGCCGGCAGCGGTCGGCATCGTGCAATACGGCCCGGTGCTGCGCGACTTCGGCCTCACGCTCGCCGTCGCCCTCATCGTGTCGACCGTTTTGACGCTGCTGGTCACGGTCGGCGTCTTCCTGCTCGTCGCCCGGATGCAGGGGAAGGACGGCGAATGACGCCCGACATCGTCTCGATCTGGGTCTATCTCTCCGCCTCGCCGCTGACCTGGCTGACGGCGACGCTCGCCGCTTACGTGGCGGCCGACTGGATCGCGGTCCGTCTCGGCAGGCGTCCGATCGCCAATCCGGTCGTGATAGCGGCGGCGATCCTCGCTGTGCTGCTGATCGCCACCGGCACCGACTACGCCGCCTACTTCGAGGGCGCGCAGTTCGTGCATTTCCTGCTCGGACCCGCGACGGTGGCCCTCGCGATCCCACTCTGGCGCAACCTCGCCATGGTCCGACGCGCCCTTCTGCCGATGGCCGCGGCACTTCTCGCCGGGTCGGGGACGGCGGCCGCGAGCGCGGTCGCCATCGCCTGGGCGTTCGGCGCACCGACCGACGTGCTCGCCTCGCTTGCGCCCAAGTCGACCACCGCGCCGATCGCAATGGAACTGTCGAAAAGCCTGGGCGGCATTCCCGCGCTGACCGCCGTGCTCGTGGTGATGACCGGCATCATCGGCGCCGTCGTCGTGACACCGCTGATGAACGCGCTGAAGATCACGAACTACGCCGCGCGCGGCTTCGCCGTCGGCGTCGCCTCGCACGGCATCGGCACGGCGCGCGCTTTCCAGGTTTCGGAGATCGCCGGCACCTTCGCCGGCATCGCCATGGGGCTCAACGGCGCGCTGACCAGCCTCCTGGTGCTGATCTGGCTGGCGCTGCTCGGCTGAGCCTCAGTCGGCGTCGCACTCCCATTCCATGGCCGAGACGAAGACGCTTTCGGTGACGACGTCGCCGCTCGGATCGACGAGATCGCCGATCAGGTAATAGTCTCCGTCCTCGCCTTCCTCCTCGCCGAGAAGATCGAGCGACCAGGAGAGGCCGATCCGGCTGCCGTCGCTCCAGTCCGGATGGATGTCGTCATAGTCCACCGAGGCGAGGATTCGGGCTTCGGTGGACACCGGCGCGCAAGTGGCGGCGAGCGCGGGCGACGCGGCGAAGGCGAGCAGAACGGCAAGGGCCAGGCGCATGGGCACTCCAGGGATTCGCGGCCGCGCTTCGGCGACCAGAGAGGCGGGTGCAGGATAGATCGCCGTGCGGCGGGATTGAGGCGTCAGGCCGCAGCAGGCTGAAGGACGAACTCCGACGTCACTTCCAGCGCCCGATCCTGGCGTGCAGGCGTGTCGTCCTGGGGCCGATGGCCCGAGATCGTCGCATCCCGAGCACGGATCAGGCCCGCGATCCGTTCCTCGTGCGCGACGAACATCGCGGTCAGCCAGCGATTGACGAGATAGGACGGCCTCGGCATCTGAACGTCGAAGCGCGGCAGCAGCGCGATCGTAGGCTCCGCGTCCAGCCAATCGTCGCCGACCACCCACTGATTGACGGTGAAGATCCGCAACGGCCTTCCGTAGGCATCTACGCCGATCGCCGCGAGATGATGGATCGGGCCGCCCACTCCATCTGGGCGCACAAAACAATGGAAATGTCCGTGCTCGGCGGCGCCCTCCTCGGCGGGATGGCAATGGTAGAACCACTGCGACCCGGTCGCGGGGTCGAACACGTCGCCCGGCGGGTAGTGCTCCCACGCCGTGATGCCGTCGACCTCGCGGAAGGTTTCCGACAGGATGTTCAGGCCCGCCTTGGCCAGCACGCCCTCGCAGAAGGCGATCTCGGCGAGCGCCCGGTCCCGCACTTCCGCGCTCATCCGGATGTCCCCGGTGGCTGGACGCCCGGCGGCGGCGGTGGCGGCAGTTTCTTCGCCGGCGGCGGAGGCGGAGCGAGCTTCTTGGCCGGTGGCGGCGGCGGTGCGAGCTTTGCCGGCTGGGCGGCGGAACATGGCGCGCCCGCCGCACAGGGCGCAGCCGCAGGGGCTGCAGCCGGTGCGGCGGCGGCGCACGGCGCGCCAGCAGCGCAGGGAGCCGCGCCCGAACTCGCGGCAGCGGGTGCTGCCGCGCGCTGGACCGGATGGTTGTAATGGTCGACGGCGACCGCCGCGGTCGCCACTGCAAGCGCCGCGCCGAACAGGATCGTGTTGCGCCCGCTCATTTGCGGAACCCGTCGAGACCGAAAGCGGGGCGGAGCCAGACGCCGACCAGCGATCCGCCGAAAGCGGCCGCGAACCACACCCAGCCGTGCACGCTGCCCGAGGCGATGCCGCTGAACAGCGCGCCGATGTTGCAGCCGAAGGACAGCCGCGCCCCATAGCCCATCAGCAAGCCGCCGATGACCGCCGCCATCAGCGAGCCGATGGGCAATTTGGCCTTCGGCGCGAAGCTGCCGGCAAGGCTTGCGGCAAGCGCAGCGCCAAGGATGATGCCGAAATCCATCACCGAGGTGACGTCTTCCAGCACGCTGGAATTCAACGCCTTCTGCGGACCCGGCCAGTTCCAGAACGCCCAAGTCTCGACCGGTACGCCGATGCCCTGCGAGATCTTGGCGCCCCAAAGGCCGAAGCCGAACGTCACCGACCAGGGATGGCCGGCAAGCAGCAGCGTCACGATATTGAGGATCGCCAGCACGAGACCGGCGCCGACCAGCGGCCACGGACCGTGGACAAGCCACATCCAGCCCGGCCGCTTCGGCGCCGGCTCGCTTTCGATGTCGCCATGCACGCGCCGCTCGACCAGCGCCGAGACCAGCGCGACGAGGCCGAGCCCGACCAGCGTCATCAGCACCGCCGTCGCGACGCCGAAGGTCTGGCCGAGGCTGATCGCTGGCCAGGACGGCAGTTCGAGCCACCACGGCAGGTGCGCGGTGCCGATTACAGCGCCGACGACGAAGAAGGCGAGCGTGACCAGCATCCGAGCCGACCCGCCGCCGACCGTGAACAGCGTGCCCGAACCGCAGCCGCCGCCGAGTTGCATGCCGAGGCCGAAGATGGCCGCTCCCACCAATACCGAGACGCCGACCGGCGCCAGTGCTCCCACAAGCGGCTGACCGCCGAGGTTTCCGGCCGACAGGAGCGGGATCATCGCCACCGCAGCCACCGCGATCATCAGCATCTGCGCACGGATCGCCCTGCCCCGGCCCTCGACGACAAAACGGCGCCAGCCGCCGGTGAAGCCGAACGAGCCGTGATAGAGCGCCATGCCCAGGCCGCCGCCGACGAGAAACAGCGCCGCCTGGCGCAGGTCGACCAGCCAGACTATGGCAAGGAAGCCGATGACGAAGGCCGCCCCCGCCACTTTGGCCGGCGCGCCGTCGATGGTGACGGGCGGAAGATACTTGGGCGGCGCGGCCGCGATATCGGTCATGCGAAACAGTCCAGTTCAAACAAGAATGCCCGGATCGCTCCGGACATCCTTTCCTTATCGTCGGGAATGAAGTGCGGGCAAGTCGCTCAGGAGCCGGTCTTGTCCTCGAGCGGACGCGCCGGGTCCGAGGCCCACTCGGCCATGGAGCCGTCATACATGCGGGTGTTCTTGTTGCCGAGGATTTCGCTCAGGCCGAACCAGGCGACCGAGGCCCAGTGGCCGGTGTTGCAGAACACGATGTTCTCCTGGTCCTTGGCGAGGCCAACCGCCTCCGACAGCGCCTTTATCGTCTCGGGCGTCGCATATTCCGCGTTCTCGGCGCTGTAGAAGTCGCTGTGCTTGATGTTCACGGCGCCCGGCAGCGTGCCTTCCGCGCGCACGATCGGGCTCTTCGACTTGCCCTCGTACTGCTCGGTCGGGCGGCCGTCGATCAGCTTGGTGCCGGCCTTGAGCGCGGCCTCCACATCGGCGGTGGTGGCGCGGATCTTGTCGTTCAGCGACACGGTGAAGGTGGCAGCCTCGGGCTTCGCGGCTTCCGCCACGCGCTCGCCGCCGGCCGCATCATAGTGGCGCCAGCCGCCGTCGAGGATCGAGACCTCGTCATGGCCGAGATATTTGAACGTCCAGTAGACGCGCGTCGCGCCGCCGAACTCGGTCGAATCCGTGCCCCACGGCACGATCACCACATGGTCGTCATTGTCGATGCCGAGATCGCCGATCAGCTTGGCGAGGTTCTCGATCGGCGGCAGCATGCCGGGAATACCCTGCACCTCGGTGCGCCAGCCGGCCGTGGCGTAGGGAGCGACGACCGCGTTGGCCAGATACGGCTTGTCGCCGAGGTCCGTCTCCGCGATCTTGTCGCGGATGTCGATGATGACGACGTTGTCCTTGCCGGAATGTTCCTTGACCCAGGCGGCATCGACGAGAGGCGTGATCGCCTCCTGGGCAATGGCGGGCGCGGCGGCGCCCAGTAGGGCGAGTGCAACGGTGGCGGATACGAGGCGCATGACGGGACTCCCAATGGAATGCGATCGGGTTCTATCACGTGCGGACACCACCCTCACGGCACGGGCAACCGCGCACTACAATGTGTCGAGAAAAATGTTTCCGATGGGAGCCGGCGGATAGATTTTCATTCCGAAAGAACGGAACTAGTCCGGCCCGGACAGCCGTTTTGTCCTGTCGTCACCCTGCGGCCATCGTCTCGAGGCTCGCGAAGCCTTCCGGCTTGCCGCCTTCGTGGAACGGCGTCGCGACCTCGACGAAGGTGTCGGGATAGAAGCCGTTGAAGCGTGTGCGCAACGACAAAGAATAGGCGCCGATGTGGCCGATCTCGATCCAGTCGCCGGTATCGACCGTCTCCGGCAGCCAGAACGGACGCGACAGGATGTCGACTGAATCGCAGGTCGCGCCGCAGACCTTGAACGGCACAATGTTCGACACGTCGCCGTTGCGGCTGCGGATCGCGGGATCCGGGATGAAACGGGCCGGCAGCGTGATCTTGCCGGTCCAGCTGTCCGACAGCGACGCCCAGATGCCGTCATTGATGTAGAGCCGGCGGCCCTTCCTCAACAGCACGCGCACGATCAGCGAGAAGGCGCGGGCGACGATGACGCGGCCGGGCTCAGCCACCAGCGGTGTGTCACCAAAGCCCCATTCGCGCAAGTCGCCGCGGAAACGCGACATCAGTTGCGACAGCGACGGCATCTCGGGCGCCTTGCGGTTCGGGTCGTGGCCGTATTCGGCCGGGAAACCGCCGCCGACATCGAGACCGCAGAGTTCCACGCCGGCGCGGTTGCGCACCCAGTCGGCGGTCTTCAATGCCCTGTCATAGGTGTCGGGGTCCTCGATCTGGCTGCCGACATGGAAGCAGATGCCGACCTTGTAGCCGGTGCGCGCCAGCCGCTGCAGCAGTTCCACCGCCTGCGCCGGACCGGCGCCGAACTTCTTCGACAATTCGTAGGCCGCGTGTCCCTTGGTCTGGATGCGGACATAGACCTCCACCGAGCCCGGATCGATGTCGAGCGCGCGCACGATGCGCGTCAGCTTGACGATCTCGTCCTCGTGGTCGACTGCGATGACGCGAATACCGTAGGTCTCCAGCGCCAGCCGGATGTCCGACTGCGCCTTGACCGGATGCATGTAGAGCATCTCGGCGTCCGGCGCGACCGCGCGGACGGCGGCGAACTCGCCCGGAGAAGCCACGTCGAATGCCTTCACACCGGCTTCGGCCAACGTCTTGAGCACCATCGGCTCGCCATTGGTCTTGACCGCATAGGCGGTCTTGCCCGGAAACATCGCCATGAAGTCTCGCGCGTCGGCCTTCAGCACCTCGGGATGGAAGCAGTAGACCGGCTCATCCGGACGCAGTTCCAGCGCGGCGGCCTTTGCCGTTTCGAATCTCTGCATGGGCGGTCCCCGTTTTCGCTTGCGAAACTATCAGCCGCACATGACCGGCGAAAGCGGTGGCAACAAGAACGAGCGGGAAACGGGTGGCGCAAACGCGGCGGAAGACCTATCGGTACGGCACGACATGGAATGCACCGCATGAGTCTCGCCTCCCCCGCCAAACCGCAGGCCCCCTCGATGACGGCCCGGATGTGGGCCTTGCTCTTCCTTCTCGGCATCATCTGGGGCGGCTCCTTCTTCAGCGTTTCCATCGCGGTCAAGGAGATCCCGCCTCTGACGCTCGTTCTACTCCGCGTGGCGATCGCAGCGGCGGCGCTTCACCTCTATCTGCTGGCTCGCGGCCCCTCCTTCGCGCTCGCGCGTCCCTATGCGGGCTGGTTTGTACTGCTTGCGCTGCTCAACAATGTCGTGCCGTTCTCGCTGATGTTCATCGGCCAGACGGCGATCGGCGCCGGCCTTGCCTCGGTGCTGAACGCGACGACGCCGTTCTGGACGCTGATCCTGGTCGGTCTCGTCTTCCGCATGGAAAAGCCCGGCTTGAACAAACTCCTGGGCGTCGTCATCGGTATTGCCGGCACCGCCGTGATGATCGGTCCGGGGCTCGCAGCCGGCATCGGCGGCCCGGTCTGGGCGAAACTCGCCCTGATCGGTACCGCGCTGTCCTATGCCTTCTCGTTCATCGTGTCCCGCCGCTTCGCCGCCTTGCCGCCGATCCTGGTCGCGACCGGCCAGCTGACGGCCTCGACGGTGATGATGATTCCGATCGCGCTCTATTCGGACGGGTTCGACGGCTTCCTGCACGCCAGCGCCGGCGCTTGGACGGCAACGCTCGCGCTCGCGCTGGTCGCGACTGCCTTCGCCTATCTGATCTTCTTCGAGTTGATCCGGACGGCCGGCCAGTCGAACACCTCGCTGGTGACCATGATCACACCGGTCAGCGCGGTGCTCCTCGGCGCGGTCTTCCTCGGCGAGCGGCTGGAACTGTTCGAGCTGGCCGGCATGGCGCTGATCGGCCTTGGCCTCGTCACCATCGACGGGCGGCTGTTTTCGCGTCGCAAGGCGGCCGCGCCAGCCTGAATTCAGGCCGCCGAAGCCCACCCGGCGAAAAAATGTCGAACTGAAGGCAGCGCCGAAAGCGGAAGCATTTTCCTGTGTTTGGGCGTTTGGGAGACACCGTTTTTACACAGGCTGTTGCGGCGCAGCAACAAAACCCCTTGTCACTGGCCCAGATGCGCATACACTTCTGTCATAGTCCGCAGAGGAGGTACACCTATGGGACTGACACGGCCGATCAATACGATTGTGATTTGTGCTGCGTTCGCCTTTATCGGCGCCATGATCCTGGGAGTGCTGCCATAGGCAGTTGAGGGACCCGGGGGCATTCCTCCAACCTGAGACGACAATGCAAAAAGGCCGGGTTCAACCCGGCCTTTTTCATTGCAGTCGCAAGCGGTCAGGCAGCCGACGCGCTGACCATCGGCACTTCCTCGGTCGCCCGGATGCCGATCATGTGGCAGATCGCGAAGGCAAGGTCGGCGCGGTTCATCGTGTAGAAATGGAAGTCGCCGACCCCGCGCTCGACCAGGTCGAGCACCTGCTCGGCCGCGACCGCCGCCGCCACCAGCGCATGCGTCTGCGGGTCGCCCTGCAGGCCGTCGAAGCGCTCGGCGAGCCAGGCCGGCACATGCGCGCCGCAGCGGCTGGCGAAATTGGCGACGGCCGTGAAGCTGTGCACCGGAAGGATGCCCGGAACGATCGGAATATAGATTCCCGCCCGCCGCGCTCGCTCGACGTAGCGCTCGTAGACATCGTTGTCGAAGAAGAACTGGGTGATGGCGCGGGTTGCACCATTGTCTACTTTGCGCTTCAGCATCTCGATGTCGGTCGCGAAATCCGGGCTTTCCGGATGCTTCTCGGGATAGGCGGACACGGAAATGTCCTGCGCGCCTTGGGCGGCCAGGGCGGCGACCAGTTCGGCGCCGTTCGAATAGCCGTGCGGATGCGGCCGGTAATGCGATCCCACACCTTCGGCCGGGTCGCCGCGGAGCGCGACGAAGCGCTTCACGCCCATGGTGAGGAAGTCCGCGATCACCGCATCGGACTGCTCCCGGCTCGCATCGACGCAGGTCAGGTGCGCGGCGGGCGAAAGCGACGTCTCGGTCAGGATGCGGCGCACCGTGCGGGCGGTGCGTTCGCGCGTCGAGCCGCCTGCGCCGTAGGTGACCGAGACGAAGCTTGGCCGCAGCGGCTCGAGCCGCTTCACCGTATCCCACAGCCGCGCCTCCATGTCGTCGGATTTGGGCGGAAAGAACTCGAACGAGACGCGGACCTTGTCGCCGATGTCGGGACGTCGGGAAAGCCGGAACTGGGACATTACGCGGTCTCCGTGGCGAGGCGTCGTTCTTGGGTGGGATGGGCAAGCAGGATGCGCGGATCGCGGCCGGACCAGAGCTTCACGGTGAGCCCGCCCTCCACCGAGGGAGCGAAGGTCACCGTTTCCTCCTGTTCGAGACCGGCCTCCTTCATCCAGTCGGCGATCTGCCGGTCGGAGAAGCCGAGGCGCGCATGCGCCTGCTCCTCGCGCAAGAACTCGAAGTCGTGCGGCGCGAAATCGACGATCGCCAGCCGCCCGCCGGGGCGCAGCATCCTGGCCGCCTCGGCGATAGCGAAGCCGGGATTGTCGAGGTAATGCAGCACCTGGTGGATGGTCACGAGGTCGAAGGCGTCCCGGTCGACCGGCGGGGCGTAGATGTCGCCTTGCCGCACCTGAGCATGCGCGACGCCCGCCTTGTCGAGATTGGCGCGCGCGACAGAGAGCATCTCGCGCGACATGTCGAGGCCGACGGCGCGGCGATACCAGGGCGCGAAGATCTCCAGCAGGCGGCCCGTGCCGGTGCCGAGGTCCAGCATGGCATTGAACGGCGTCCCCCCGGCGAGCTTCAGCAGCGCAGATTCGACCGCGTCATCCGGCACGTGCAGCGCGCGCAGCTGGTCCCACTGCGCGGCATTGGCGCTGAAATACTCCGCTGCCCGCTCGCGGTTCTTGCGCTTCACTGCCTCCAGACGCTCCATGTCGCGCAGCACCAGTGGATCGGCGGCGTCGACGCGTCCGACCAGGCCAAGCACGAATTCGCGCGCCGAATCGTTGTCGGACAGGCGGAAGAAGGCCCAGGAGCCCTCCTGGTATCGGCCGATCAGGCCGGCCTCGAGAAGCAGCTTCAGGTGCCGCGAGACGCGCGGCTGCGACTGGTTGAGGATCGAGGTCAGGTCGGAAACGGTGAGGTCGCCCCGCGACAGGAGCACGAGGATACGGAAACGGCTGGATTCGCCCGCCGCCTTGAGCGTATCGACCATCCGGTTCAGATTGACTTTCGGTTGCGCCACGATCGACCTCGAAGAGACATAAAGATATGTTTATGTGAGGAGCGGCGGGGACGCAAGCGGAATGTCGCACATGGGAAAGAAAATGGCGCTTCCATTCAACGACCGGCCGGAATTCGAGGTGCGCGAAGGCGAAGTGCGCCTTGAGGTCGACCCTGCGAACCTGACGCCCGATGCAGGGCTCGTCTTCATCGGCCGCGTCTCCTCGCCCTGGACCGAGCGATCGCAATGTCCGAAGAACATGCGCGAGGCGCGCGAGAAGGGCGGCGGCGCCCGCATCGCGCTCGATCCGGCCTATCGCGACGGCCTGCGCGGCCTTGGCCAGTGCAGCCACGCCATCCTGCTCTCCTGGTTCAACCGCTCGCCGCGCGACCTGATCGTGCAGAAACCCCGCCACGCCGAGGTCGCCAGGGGCACCTTCGCGCTGCGCTCACCGGTTAGGCCGAACCCAGTCGGCGTCCATGTCGTGCGGTTGCTCGCCGTGGACGAACAGGCCGGAACGATCGAGCTGGAGGCGATCGACCTCCTCGACGGCACGCCGGTGATCGACATCAAGCCCTATTTCGCCTCAGTCGATTCGGTGCCCGACGCCACGCGGCCCGTCAGCGCCTGATGGCCGGAACGCAGCGCCAGAAGGAGATCGCAAAGGGTCTCACCCTCTTGATCCCGCTCGCGCCCTGGGCGGATGCGGAGGCGATCCGCGAGGCGGCCGGCCAGAAGCACCTGAAGGCTCTGCCGCCCTCGGTCGCGCTCTGGCTCGCCACGATCGCGCATATCCGCCACCAGCACACCTCCTACGACGCGCTGCTCGCTGACGGCTACGACCGCGACTCGGCGCGCTTCTTCGTCGTCGACGAGATCAACGAGGTGCTGACGCGGTGGCGTGCAAGCCGGCTTCTCGATCCGGACGGGGACGAGGAAGCCATCGGCGGGTAGGCCGGAAGCCTTCCTCTCGGGAGACGGCTCTCAGGCGCGATAGATCCACTGCTCGGGGACCCGCACCGAAATCTCCTCGTCCCTGACGATCCGTCCGGGCTTCTCCACCCAGGCGACCAGTCCGCGCAGCCGCTTCGCCGCCTTGGGGAACAGAAGCGCACCCACCTCGCGGTCCTCGATGCCGCCCCGCTCCGCCACGCGCCGCCCGGCGATGCGGCATGGCGCGTTCTGGCCGTCGACCTTCAGCGTCGTTCCGCCCTTGAAGAACAGCATCGTTCCGGCCGGCAGGAAGGAAAGCATCGGCAGTCCGTCGATCAGCAAGTTGGCGCCGACCCATTCCGGACGGATGGCCGCAAGGTCCATGTTGCGGGCGATGCGCGCGAGTTCGTCCGGTGCCACGATCGAGACCTGTCGCTCGTTCCTGATCTCGGTACCGCGCGCATACCACGGCTCGCGCCCGCCGGAACGGCGCGTCGGACCCTGGTGATAGTCGCCCTGAATGCCGTCGAAGCCGAAGTCGAGGGATTCGACCTCCCGCGTCTCGAAATCGTCCCTAACAGCGGCGTAGAGGCCCGCGACACGGGCGGACAGCTTTCGCGCCGGGACGATGTCCGGGTCGGGGTCGAGCGGATGGCCGAACGGCAATGTCGCCTCGCGCATGCGAATTCTCCCACCGAACTTCCGAAAGGCGTGCCCGGAGCATCGCCTACATCTTGCGGAGAATTGCCCCGCCGATCGAATAGCCGGCGCCGAAGGCGCACAGCATGCCGAACTGACCGGCTTCCATATCCTCGTGATACTGCTTCAGCGCAACCACCGCGCCGGCGGCGGCCGTGTTGCCGAGCCTCTCCAGCACCATCGGTGCGCGGTCGGCATCCGCCTCGTAGCCGAGCGCGAGCTTCATGATCATCGCGTTCATGCGGCCGTTGGCCTGGTGCAGCCAATAGCGCCGCACGTCCTCGACCGTCATGCCGTGGTCGGCAAGGAAGGCGGAGATGAAGCGGTGGGCGGCGACCGTCACTTCCTTGAAGACCTTGTTGCCGACCTGCTTGATCATGTTGCCTTCCATGTTGACCACGGAAGTGTCCTCCTGCCCTGCCCGGATCAGGAAGCCGAAGTTCGAGCGAATATTGTTCGAGAACTGCGTCCAGCTGCGTGTGTCGAGCACCTCGAAGCGGCCGGGCCTGGTTTCGTCGTCGCCGAGTGCCTCGACCACCATTGTGGCAGAGGCGTCGCCGAAGATGAAATGCGTCTGCCGGTCGCGGAAGTTCAGATGCGCGGTGATGATCTCGGGCGAGACCACCAGTACACGCTTCTGCGCGCCGGTGCGCACCAGATTGGTGGCGATGTGCAGTCCCGCGGCGGCCGAGGAACAGCCGAGGTTCATGTCGAAGGCCGCGCCCGAGGCGCCGAGCGCCTTCTGGATCTCCACTGCGACCGCGGGATAAGGCCGCTGCTGGTGCGAGGCAGCGCAGATGACCATGTCGACCGTCGATGGATCGGTCACGCCCGCGTGCTCCAGCGCGCGCTTCGCCGACACCACGCCGAACTCGGCCATCACCGACAGTTCGTCGTCGCCGCGCGGCGGAATGCGCGGCGTCATCCGAGTCACGTCGAGGATGCCCTCGCGCGTGTGCACATGACGGTTCTTCACTCCCGACGCATAGACGATGAAATCGGTATCGGATTTCGCCAGGGGCGGCTCGCCGGCCGCGGCGCGCCTGACGTTTTCCAGATCCACCCACTCGTTGAACGAGGCGACCAGTTCTTCGTTCGTGATGGTGGAGTCCGGTATCTCGACGCCGATACCGCTGATGATGACGCGCTGCATGCTGGTGGTTTTCCTTGACGCCCCGACCTGCGTCGCGACGCACCCAGGGGCACGGCAAGCTGGCCATTGCGCCGAGCCGAATACGCCAAAAGCCGGTTGCTGCCAAGGATCAGACGCGGTCCGGCTACAATTTTGGTTTCCAACGGAAACCATCCGGCACCACTGGGCCTGCGCACTGCCCGAAACCGGCCGGCGGCTGGCTGCGCGGCCTGCCGGACGACGCCGACCCGTCAGGCGTCGAGCGGCTTCTGCGCAACCATGAACAGGCGCGGGAAACGCAGCAGCACCTTGCCGTCGGCCGCGGGCGGATAGGCCGCCGCGATCCTCGCCTGGTAGGCCACGAGGAAATCCTCCTGCTCGTGTTGATCCAGCGGATCCAGGAACGGCTTGAGGCCGGTCGACTTGACCCACTCGACAATCGCGGCGGCGTCCGCCAGCGGATGGTTGTAATAGGTGTGCCAGATATCCACCCGCGCGGAATGCGGCGTGAGCAGATCGTAGTAGAATGATACCGGCGGCAGCGGCTGGCGGGCCGCGTTGGCCAGCTTCGCCGCGAACCGCTCCTCCGCGGCCACCTCGCGCATCAGGCGGTGCGACGGTTCGGCGATGTTATCCGGCATCTGCACCGCCAGCACGCCGCCCGGCGCAAGCTGGCCCATCAACCGCACCAGCACCGCTGGATGGTCCGGCAGCCACTGGAACACCGCATTGGCGAAGATGACGTCGACCGGCTCGGCCGGAGTCCAGCCGGCCGCGTCCTCCAGCGTGAAGGAGAGGCCCGGAAGCCGCTTGCGCGCCTTGTCGATCATGTCGGGCGAGGTATCGAACCCCGACACGTCGGCGTCGGGCCAGCGCTCGGCCAGAAGTTCGGTCGAATTGCCCGGCCCGCAACCGACATCCACCACCCGGCGCGGCGCCTGAAGCGGCACCTGCGCCAAGAGATCGCGCGACGGGCGCGTCCGCTCGTCCTCGAACTTGAGATACTGCGCGGCGGACCAGTCACCCATCGAACACCTTGAGCTTCAACGATAGACTTCACGGCGATTACCGATGCGGACGACTATGACCGTAACGATCGCGTCTTCGATCGATGCG